>NZ_JAUXYL010000019.1 GCF_030694375.1 Algoriphagus sp. | reverse complement strand
CTGTCTTTTCCTTCTCTGTAGGCAAAATCATCTCCCAGCGAGTTTACCGGCGTGCCCATGTTTCGGACTCCGCTGATCGCTGTGGGCGTATAATTCGCCTCAAAAATGTCCATCCCTCCCAGCCCTTTGTGGCCTGTGGATGAAAAATAAAACCGGTTGTCCTTCCGGAACGGATGCGTCTCATTGCCTCCCGTATTCACCTCCGGACCCAGATTCACCGGGGTGCCGAACACCATGTTTTCATCATATTCCGAATAATACAGGTCGAAGCCGCCCATACCTCCAGGCATATCCGAACTGAAGTACAGGCGCTTTGCCCCCTCGTCCACAAACGGATGCATCATTGCATACCCGATCGAATCGTTGTACGGGAAAGCCGTAAACCCTTCCAGGTTTCCGTCAGGACCTACCTTGCTGTAGTAGATCTCCGGCTGTACAACAATGTTCCGACGCTTCTTCACCTTGCCGATCGAACGGGTCACCGAATAAAACAGCAGGTTTTGGCTTGCAGCATAGCTCGGATCCGAAAAATGCATCGTATTGGGCACATTCGATACCACCTTGCTCACCTTCCCGTCCCTGTCCTGCTGGTACACCGAAAAATAATTCCTGTCAGAGGCATCACTCTTCTCCTCACTGAACAGCTTGTTTCGACCGTCTATCCGGATACCCGGCATACGGGTCGGAAAACTCCCCCCACGGTCGGATACAAAATACTTCATCCCGTTCGCATCTTCCACGTAGGAAAAATCCGCCTCCGAAGAGTTTACCCCTTCCATCGGCTCCACCTTCAGCTTCCTTGCACTCACCGGAATACGCGTCGGGGACACGCCCAGACTGTCGGCACTCAAACCCTTCGCTTCGATGATCGACTTGGCCTCCTCAAAGTTGTCCGTCAAAATCCCCATCCGAAGCAAGGCGGTGTAGGCCTCTTCCGTGGCTTCTTCATAGCCCACCGCAGTCTTCCACCACGCATAACTCTGTCCGTAATCACGTACCTTCTCCTGAGCCAAAGCCGTCTTTCGGGCCGTCTCATAGTTGGGCTTCTTTGCATACGCCTCCTTATACATGTCCAGCGCATGCTGGTAGTTCATCAGACCCATCTGATCGTCCGCATAGCGAACCTTCGACTGCTGTGCTTCTGACCCGTAAACCGCTCCCAAAAACAGGACCGCCGTAATTCCAAGTATCGTCAATGTCTTTTTCATAATCAGAACCATCTTTGGTTTTTCATAGTTGCAGTTCGAGGTATCATGTAGAAGCCTACCGAAAACTCGTGCGAGTTGTGTCTGTAATCCTGAAGCACGTTCAGACTCTGATCATACGCATAGCCCAAACGCAGCCTGTCCGTGGCAAAAATCTCGATGATCCCCGCCACCGCATTCCGCTTGGACAGGTTCGAATCCAGCTGATCGGCCCACACGTTCACATTCGAACGGTAAGATGCTCCAACCCACAGCCGCTCGAAAAACAAAAACATCCCGTTGATGTCGTAGTTGGTCCGAGCTCCCTGTACCTGCTTGATCAAAAAACTCGGCTTAAAGCCCACATTGTCCGACAGGGTCAGCATCGCCCCCGCTGTCAGGTAATAGTGGAAGTCATGGTAAGCCAGTGCCATGTCTTCTTTCTCCAGCGCCTTCCTGCCGATCATGTTGTACACACTGAAGCCCGCATAGAACTTGTCCGTGTTGAAAAACAGACCCGTGTTCAGGTTCGGCGTGAACATGTTCACCCTGCCCCCGGGAATCAACTGATCGTTCGGATCATTCGGATCCAGACGGTCCCCGTCCATCACGTATTCCGATACCCCGACACTCGCTCCCATCCCCAGAAAACTCTTGCTCCCCGTCTGGATGCGATACGCATATGTCACCAAACCGCTGGTCGTACTAGCCGGTCCCTGCTGGTCTGACAACAGCGAAAACCCGAAGCCCATCGTCCCCTCGTTGGCACTCAGATCCGCAGTCACCGTGAACGTCTTGGGCGCTCCGGGAAAATCCAACCACTGACTCCGGTACGTAGACTGGATGTAGGGCTCTCCCTTGTAGCCCGCATATCCCGGATTGACGTGCAACCCGTTGAAGATATACTGACTGAACTGCGGGAGCTGCTGCCCAAAAGTCCCTCCGGTGGCGAGCAACGCCACCAGAAAGGTCATTCCTATGATTTTAAAAGTCGTTTTCATGTGCTTGTGTTTTGCTTGTCCAACGGCCACATGGAATCTCGCAGGGTTGTTAATCACCTCTGGGTCTAACATTTTGGTCATGCTCGATTTCATAGCGCTTTATGATTATTCTTTGATTACCTGAATCCATCCCTTGAACTCCGAAGTAGTACCCTGCGCATCAGTCACAACCAACACATAGTAATACGTACCCGCTACCTGACCGGGAGCATCCCAGTCGTTGCCGTAGTTGTCACGCTCAAGGACGTGGTCTCCGTACCTGTTGAAGATTACAAGTCTGTTGCTCGCATACTTGCTCAGACCCTGAATCTCAAACCTGTCATTCTTGCCATCTCCGTT
>NZ_JAUXYL010000011.1 GCF_030694375.1 Algoriphagus sp. | reverse complement strand
GTTGAACTAAACCGACTGCGTCGGCAGTCCATTTCAAAGCAGGACGTATTGTTCTCATTTTGAGGCATAAAGCTTATTTTTATTCCATGTTTCATTCTAAATCTTAATCAATCATGGAAAAAAAAGCCTCAGACAGCGTATGCTCCAAGAGATGCGGGTCAGAAATTACTCCCCCAGAACCATCACCACCTACATCAGCTTGGTGGCTGCATTGGCCAGACACTTTAGCAAGTCTCCGGATCTCATCAGTTCGGACGAACTCAAGGATTATCTTTTTAAGAAGGTAGCCCAAGACCGACTTTCCCCTTCTGCCATTAATCAGATTATCAGCGCATTCAGAATCCTGCAAAAGGATGTGTTGGGCAACGATTGGGATCCGATCAAAGTCAAAAGGCCAAAAACTCCCAAAACACTTCCGGTGGTTTTTTCCAAAGAAGAGATCACAGCAATCTTGGCCAGTCTTAAAAACAGGAAACACTACTGCCTGGTGGCCCTAACCTATGCGGCAGGACTCCGGCTAAACGAAGTGGTGAATCTCAAACCCGCTGATCTGGACAGCTCGCGCATGCAGATCCGCGTTAGCTCAGGTAAAGGCAACAAAGACCGTTATACGTTGCTTCCCGCAGGACTTCTGGATCAACTCCGAGCTTATTATCGATCCTACAGACCCAAAACTTACCTGTTCGAAGGAATGACTCCAGGCCAGCCTTACAGTCACAAAAGCGCACAGGTCGTTCTGAAAAAAGCCTTAAAATCTACTGGGATCTCCAAAGATGCCTCCTTTCATACGCTCCGACACTCCTTCGCTACACACCTCATGGAGCAGGGGACCAATGTTCGGATCATCCAGGACCTCCTTGGGCACCGCTCCCTCAAGACTACCTCGGTTTATCTTCATGTCTGCAAGTTTGAACCCGCACAGATTAAAAGTCCATTGGACACCCTCTGATGGAAACGGTCAACCAACGGTCCTCCGGCACCGAACTGGCCGATGTCTTCAGGGCCTGCGGAAAGGAGTTCGCTTCCGCTCTTCACCTTTCAGCCTGCCAGCAAAAGGCCTTTGCCTCCGTGCTCGCCTGCAGGACTTCGGCCATGGGCAGTCACACCCTGCTCTGCGACCAGTGTGAACATCACAAGATCTGCTACAACTCCTGCAGAAACAGGCACTGCCCCAAATGCCAGTATGCCCGTCAGCTGATCTGGGTAGAAAAACTCAAAGCAAGGCTCCTTCCCGTTCGGTACTTCCATCTGGTTTTTACCATACCCGAGTCACTCCGGCCCTTGTTCTACCTCAATCAGAAAATCTGCTATGATCTGCTCTTTGCCTCCAGTGCACTTGCTGTAAAGAAAGCCGCTCTCAATCCCGACTTTCTGGGAGTAGAAACAGGAAGTCTTTCGATACTCCACACCTGGGGGCAGGCATTGACCTACCATCCCCACATTCACATGCTTGTCCCGGCAGGGGGATTAGACCCGGACCATACCCAGTGGATCCCTGCCCATCGCAAGTTCTTTGTCCCGGTAAAAGCACTGGCCTCCATCTATAGAGGCGTCTTTATCTCGGGTTTGACCAAACTTCTGAGTCAAAACAGCCTTCGTATTCCTGATAGTCAAACTGACAGCTATACTCATCCGGATCAACTCAAGAAGATGCTCTATGCCAAAAACTGGCACGTATACATCAAAAAAACGTTCAGAGGGGCCAATCAGGTCATCAGTTACCTGGGTCGATATACCCACCGGGTAGCCATCAGCAACAGTCGGATTTTGTCTTGCCATGACGACCGTGTCAGCTTCCGATGGAAAGACTACCGTGACAACAAACAAAAAACAATGGTCCTTCCAGTACGGGAATTCGCAGCACGGTTCCTCCGACATATCCTTCCGGACAACTTCTACAAAATCCGATACTACGGAATTATGGCTTCCTGTGGTGGAACCTCCAAAATGGATCTCTGCCTGGAACTGCTGGGTAAGCCTCTGATCCGATCTCCTTTGGAGGGACTTACTACTTACCAGATCCTCGAAAAAATCCTAGGGCCTCAGGCATTCACCTGTCCTTGCTGTCAAAAAGGACGGATGGTACATGATCCAACTCTGAAAAAAATAAGAGCCCCGGAATAAAAACACAAAAACTAAGTTCTTTGAAACCTGAAAACCGCTTATCTTGGGTAAATAAAGTATCCGGGGGAAATTACGTCCAATTGCATGCAAACACTAAAAAATAAGGAACTCAACACGTCAAAATTTGGCTTCAAAGCGAATTTCGATCCTTGGAAATCCTCAGAAATCAACAAAGAAATGCCCATAGTAAACTACGGCTTCGTTCAACACAGTTTTAACCGCAATCTGGGATACCGACTTCCCAAGGTCTCTCTTTTTTGGCCAGATTGCGTTTAAAACTCTTTACG
>NZ_JAUXYL010000006.1 GCF_030694375.1 Algoriphagus sp. | reverse complement strand
CAGGAGCAAATGGACTTCCTGCCGGAGTTACCGCTACCTGGGCTGCCAATACCATCACGATTTCCGGTACTCCGACCGTTTCAGGGACATTCAATTACAGCATTCCACTGACCGGGGGATGTGGGAATATCAATGCCACGGGTACTATAACCGTTAACCCAAATAATACAGTTACTGCGCCTTCTTCAACACCGACTCTTTGTATCAACACAGCATTAACCAACATTACCCATAACACCACAGGTGCGACAGGAATTGGTGCTGCTGTCGGACTCCCCGCAGGCGTGACGGCAGCTTGGGCGGGAAACACCATTACTATCTCGGGAACCCCCACGGCTTCGGGGACTTTTAGCTATTCCATTCCTTTGACCGGGGGATGCGGGGCTGTAAATGCCACGGGGACCATCACAGTAGCTCCAAATAATACCGCATCTACGCCATCTTCAACTCCCACGGTTTGTATCAATACATCCATTCCATCAATTACCCATACAACAGTTGGTGCTACAGGAATTGGTGCGGCTTCCGGACTTCCTGCGGGAGTGACAGCTAGCTGGACTGGAAATATTATTACCATTTCCGGTACTCCGTCCGTATCAGGAACATTCAACTACACCATTCCATTGACCGGAGGATGCGGAGCAGTAAATGCTACCGGAACTATAACTGTCAACGCCAATAATACTGTTTCAGGGCCTTCTTCCATTAATCCTGTCCTGTGTGTGAATACACCATTAACCACTATCACCCATACCACTACAGGTGCCACGGGAATTTCCAATGCCGGAGTATCGGGAGCAAATGGTCTTCCGGCAGGATTGAGTGCTGCCTGGGCCGGTGGCGTAATTACCATTTCGGGAACGCCCACACTGGCAGGTACTTATAATTACTCAATTCCTCTGACCGGTGGCTGTTTTGCCTTATTTGCTGTAGGAACAATAACGGTCAATCCAGCTACCATCATCACTTCAGAAAATCTGGCTGAACAGCGGATTTGCGATGGACAAAATTTTGCCGCACTATCCATCACCGCTACGGGAACCGGAACATTATCTTATCAGTGGTTTAGCAATGACAAACCCACAAAATTAGGCGCTGTGCCTGTTGGGACTAATTCCAATTCATACACCCCGCCTTCAAACGTGATCGGCATCAGACACTACTATGTTGAAGTAAGCGGTGGTTGCGGTGTCGCCACCTCAAGCTTTTTCCCGGCTATAGTTGAGCCTATCACTGTCATTACAACTCAACCTGATGACTCAGATGACGTGGAATGCTTTGGCGATGGATTTGATCCTTTGACTGTAGTCGCCCAAGGAGCGGATTTGACCTATCAGTGGTATTCCGTCGGCACCCAGGTAAACACCGGTGGAACTGCTATTCCCGGTGCAACTTCCAGTAGTTTTACTCCACCTTCCAACGTTGCAATACTTGTTCCTTTCTACTATTATGTAGTCGTCTCAGGATATTGCAGTTCTGAAACTTCAGACGTATCAGGAGAATATCTAGTCACTCCACCGATTACAACCATTGTCCAAAACCCATCGACTGCCTCACAAACAGTATGTCGGGGAGCTGCATTCAGTTCAATTTCTGTACAGGCCATCGGTGAGGGCACCGTTTCTTATCAATGGTACAGCAATACCAGCCCCTCGAATACCGGAGGAACTTTAATTCCAGGAGAAACTAATCCGGCCTTTACGCCTCCTTCTACGACAGTTGGAACATTATATTATTATGCTACCGGTTCCAGTGATTGCGGAACCGTTCCTACTGATGTTTCTGGTGCATTTACCGTAACTCCTCTTTCAGAAATTCAAAGTGAAAGTCTTGCCGCCCAAACCATTTGTGATGGGGATGCTTTTGTCCCGATTTCTGTAAACGCCATCGGAACAGGCACCCTCACCTATCAATGGTACAGTAATACTACAGCTAGCACCTCGGGGGGAACTTTAATTACAGGGGCTACCAATTCAAGTTTCACTCCTCCAGCCACAGCTCCCGGAACAACCCGGTACTATTATGTAATTGTCGGAAGTGATTGTGGGCCAAATGTAACTTCAACTGTATCCGGTGCATTTTCCGTAAATCCTGTGACTACTGTTCAGACTCAGCCTTCTTTGAGTAGTCAAACCGTTTGCCCGGGTGCACCATTCACACCGATTTCTGTATCCGCTACAGGGCCGGGCACACTAAGCTATCAATGGTACAGTAATACTTCCAGTTCAACTACTGGCGGCACGTTAATCCCGGGTGCAGAATCATCGAGCTTTACACCGGCATCTTCTACTACAGGAACCTCCTATTATTATGTCGTAGTTACCAGTACCTGCGAGTCAGTCACTTCCAATGCCTCAGGGGCCTTTATTGTAACTCAAAACACGCAGATTGATTCACAAAATACCGCAGCTCAAACCTTCTGTATCGGTTTCCCTTTTAATCCGATTACGGTAGCAGCATCAGGAACCGGAACACTCACTTATCAGTGGTACAGCAACACATCCAGTTCCAATTCTGGTGGTGTTGCCATTTCTGGTGCAACTTCCTCATCCTATACACCGCCTTCATCCACAGCCGGAACTACCTATTACTATGTGGTGGCAGGAAGTGACTGTGGACCGAGTGTGGCCAGTCCAGTGTCGGGTGCATTTTTGGTAAATCCTGAGCCCGTCCCGACTTTTACCGCGTCACCCGGAGCAACTGTTTGCGAGCAAGGCTCCAGCACTTACACCACTCAGGCCGGTAAATCCGACTACATTTGGACTGTTTCCGGCACAGCAGGAGTGGATTATATCATCACCTCGGGCGGAATTGGAACAGCCAATGAAACGGTGAGTATCCAATGGCAAAGTACAGGGGCTAAAACAGTGACCGTACGCTACACTGAGCCAAGCTCAGGCTGTATCGCTTCGACTACAGCTTCTTCGACCACGACAGTGGAACCGTTTGCCACTGTGGGGCTACCTTCTGTGGCCTTCCCGAGCGTGTGTATAAGCAGCCCTACCTTGACCCCATTTACACGATCTACCACCGGAGTAACCGGAATTGCAAATAACGGAGTCGCCGGTGCCAATGGGTTGCCACCGGGTATTTCGGCAAACTTTAATCCGGCTACAGGTGTAATTACCTTCTCCGGTACAGCCACCACTACCGGGCTTTTCACCTATAGTATCCCGCTGACGGGCAATTGCATCAATGGTTTGGCTGCCGTAGGAACTATTGATGTCACACCAAACTATGTTTTGACTTCCGTTTCTTCAGTTTCTGCCACCTCCGCTGGAGGTTCGGCCACAATCACGGTAAATGGGGATCCGGCTATCCTTTCCAATGGAAATTATGAAGTCACCTATATCCTGGATGACGGTTCAACATCCATAGAGCATACCTCAAGTAGCTTTGGGGTTTCTGGGGGTAGAGGATCATTTTCAACAGTACCTTTGACTAATATAAATGTTGACGTATTTAAGCTGACAATAAAAAATATTAAAAAAGTCACTGATGCTTGTGTGGTTAATCTAAATGTCACAGATCCAAAAAATGCAACCTTCTTCAGTGTTTGTGGGGCGGCTTTCACCACCAATGGAACATTTACTGTTCCGGCAGGAATTTATGAGATTACCATTCAGGCTACTGGGGCAGGTGCAACCGGGCAAACGGTTGTGGTCACCATTCCTGTCGTCCCAGGTGAACCCATAGGAGTTTTTAGAGGTCTAAGTACAGGAACAGGGGCTGCCCGGGACACTTACGTAACCCGAGATTCTTCCTCTCCAAGCCCCTCTACCTCAAGCTTGGTTTATGCCTTAGGAGGAGGAGGTGCAGGACCTAATGGTACAGTTAATATTTCCTATTCCTGTCCTGATGCCAATAAATTTGACTGTATCGAAATCATTGACGATGGTGCTATTTCAGGCACAACTGTCATCCGATTTATTTGTGATGATATTTGG
>NZ_JAUXYL010000010.1 GCF_030694375.1 Algoriphagus sp. | reverse complement strand
CACAAAACGTTCAAATTAGCCTTTCAACTGGGTTTTGATCCTTGGAAACACTCAAAAATCAACAAAGAAATACCCATAGCAAACCACGGCTTCGTTCAACACAGTTTTAAACGCAATCTGGGATACCGTCTTACCAAGGTCCCTCTTTTTTGGCCAGATTGCGTTTAAAACTCTTTACGTTATGAGTACAGCCCAGGCAATGGGAGGTACCTGGAAGCCAGTTCCTTTGACAGTCGATTATTCCCACGATTTGGACGGAATGAATGCAGCGATCGATTCAGCTACTCGATTGGTTTATGTCTGCAATCCGAATAATCCGACCGGTTCGATCACCAATGCTGAATCCCTTAAGAAATTCTGCATTGAAGCTTCTGCCAAGGCTCCAATTTTTGTGGATGAAGCGTACCTGGAATTTTTGGAAAAACCTGAAACCCAAACCATGGTTGGATTGGTGGCGGAAGGTAAAGATGTAATTGTAGCCCGAACTTTCAGTAAAATCCATGGCATGGCGGGATTGAGAATCGGCTACATCGTTGCAACCCCTGAACGGATTGAAAGTATTACCAGTAAAGTAAGAAGCACGATGGGACTCTGTGTGACTTCGTTAAAAGGTGCAATAGCAAGTATGAAAGAAACAGAGTTTCTGGGCCAATGCAAAGCGCAAAATACCGAATGCCGCGATTATGTGACCTCGGAAATCACCAATTTGGGTTACAATCCTATTCCGTCATACACCAGTTTTTTGATTTTCCCGATTGCTATGGAAGGTAAATCCTTTATGAAATCGATGTACGAAGAGGGTGTGGGAATCAGAGCCTATGAGATGTATGGGAAATCCTGGTGCCGGGTAAGCATGGGTACCCATGAGGAGTTGGAGTACTTCGTCGAAACATTCAAAAAAGTCACCAAAGCCTGATTAAAAAGATACGATGCCTGTAGCGCTTCAAACTTCCCTTTCACTTTTGTTGATGATATTGCTCGGCTACTTCCTCAGGAGTAAGCTGGATAAAGAAGAGCATCGGAAAGGACTGAAAGTAGTAATTCTGGATTTGGCTTTGCCGGCGATGATTTTTGTCGCCTTGTTGGGCATTAAAATGGAGGCCGAGCTGGTAATTTTACCAGCATTAGTATTGGCTTGGAACGGTGCAATGCTTGGAGCAGGCTATTTTGGATTGCCATGGATGGGAGTAGAGCGGCATAGTGCCGCTCACCGAACTTGGTTGATGCTCTTGCCTTCGCTGGCACCCGGACTATCCTGCTTTCCATTTTTGATTGAATATTTGGGTGAAGAGGCCTTAGCTTGGGGTGCTTTGGCAGATATAGGCAATAAGATTTATGTGTTGATTTTCGCTTATCTACTTGCCATGGCATGGTACTATCGGGTTCATCGAATGGGTAGGAGATCCAATGGAGAAAAAGTAAAACAATTGCTTTTGGCGATGTTGAAGGAGCCGATCAACCTAGTATTGATCTTGGCAATGATCCTGCTGAGTCTTGGAATGAGCATGCAAACTCTCCCAAAGTACTTTGGAAAATCGGTGCTGATGTTGAAGGAAATCATGACACCATTGATTTTGCTTTTTATCGGGATGTCTGTGGTTTTGAAATGGAAGCAGATTCAAGCCATATTTTCGGTGCTGATGCTACGTGCGGGAATCAGTTTGCTTCTGAGTGGGTTAGTGGTTAGCCTTTTTCCCTTCCCAAGCACAGCAGCTATTTTGCTGACGGTGGTGTTCCCGCTGTCCAGCTGTTCTTTTTGGCCTTTCGCCCACATGTCAGCGGTGCGGCAACTTGAACTGAATTCAGAGAATTTAGCAGCAAACAAAACATTTGATTTGGAGCTTGGGATAAATATTCTGGCAGTTTCCCTGCCTTTTAGCACTTTGCTTATTTTAGGGATTTTCAGTGCGGGGGAGTATTTCACCTCAGCCTTTCAAATTGGAACGTTTGGGTTCCTTTTGATTTTGATCCCACTTACTTCAAAAGCAATTACTTGGGTTAGGGGTTTGGATATCACACTTGATTTGTCAAAAAATCAAGATCTCAAAAACAGTCCTACTGAAGGCAGATAATACAATAGGTTTGATTTAATTAGAAATGCCCCGGGATATTTTCGGGGTATTTTTTTCGGGGGAAAACGGTGAGTTATTTTCCGATACAGAACTTACTGAAAATATTCGCCAGTAAATCATCGGTCGTCACTTCCCCGGTGATCTCGCCCAGATAATGCAGAGATCGGCGGATGTCCATCGCCACGAAATCATTGGTCACTTCATTGTCCAATCCTGTCAAAATATCGAGTAAGGATTCCCTTGTTTTGGTGAGGGAGTCGTAGTGCCGGACATTGGTAACGATGGTGTTTCCGGTGCGGAATTTGTCCAGATTGACCAGTTCCAATACGCGAGATTTAAGGCCTTCGAGGTTTTCTTTTTTGCCTGCAGAAATAAAAATAGTGTCCGGATGCTGTGTCTTTAACTCATTGATAATATTTTCCTTAGCCTTGTCTGTCTTATTCGCAACTTTCAGGAAGGGGACACCTAGATTTTCCAATTTGTTGATATCTCGATTGATCTCGATGAGGTCGGTGTCACTGAGATCGAAGAGGTATAAAATCAGGGAAGCGGTCTTCATTTTCTCCTGTGTTCGGCTGACTCCAATTGCTTCGATTACGTCGGTGGTTTCCCGCAAACCTGCGGTATCGATGAATCGGAAAATCACGCCTCCGATGCTGATTTCATCTTCGATAAAGTCCCGGGTGGTTCCGGCGATTTCGGATACAATCGCCTTTTCCTCGTTTAGTAAGGCATTGAGCAAGGTAGATTTCCCGGCATTCGGTTTCCCGGCAATCACCGTGGGGACTCCATTTTTGATCACATTTCCCAAATCAAAACTCAGGATCAATTCTTCCACAATCCGGAGGATCCGCTCAACCAAAACACGTAAATCTGCTCTGCTGGCAAATTCCACGTCTTCCTCTGTGAAATCAAGTTCCAACTCGATCATGGAAGCAAAATGGATCAGTTGGTTACGCAACTCCTGGATCTCAGAACTGAACCCACCGCGCATTTGATTCAATGCGGCTTGATGGCTTGTTTCGGAATCGGCATGAATCAAATCCGCTACGGCCTCGGCTTGTGCCAAGTCAAATTGACCATGAAGAAAGGCCCGCTGGGTAAATTCTCCGGGTTTGGCCGGGCGGACGCCCTTTCTGACGAAAAGTTTGAGAACCTGATTGATGATATAGGAGGAACCATGCGTGGAGATTTCCACGACATTTTCCTTGGTGAAGGATTTGGGAGCCTTGAAAACTGACACCAATACCTCATCGATAATTTTATCCCCATCCCGGATTGTTCCGAAATGAATGGTATGGGAAGGAACTTCCTCCAGGTTTTTTCCGAAAAAGACTTCGTTGGTGACACTGATGGCGTCTTTTCCGGAAAGTCTAATCACTGCAATGGCACCGACACCTTGAGGAGTGGCAAGTGCGATGATCGTATCTTCGCGCTCTGCGAGGGAAAAACTCATGGTTTGGCTTTAAATGCTTTTTCGATCAATTCAGAAAGCCCGCTCAAAAATGCTTCAGGGGCCCTGTAGCCGGGAAGTTGGGCAATATTTTGAAGTTTTGGCTCGATGACCACAAAGTTAGGATAAGAGCGAACCCGCATGGCCGCTGCCATTTGGGCTTCCGTGTATTCTTTTCCCATAAAGTCAAAAGTCCTCTTGGTGTCTTCTGCGTTCATTTTGACAGCGTAAAAGTTGCTATTGATGTATGCGATGACTTTGGGATCTGTGAAAGTTTCCTTGTCCATCTTCTTACACCAGCCACACCAGTCGGTATAAACATCCACAAGCAGCATTTTTGGTTTTTGAGCATTGGCAGCGATTGCCTCCTCAAACTTTAACCATTTGATCTGCTCCTGAGCTTTCGTAGAAAAACTCAACAAGACACCGAAAATTAAAAGGACTATATATTTCATTGATATTTTTTAATTAAAGGTAAAAGAGGCGAATGTCTTGCATCTCATATCTTACATCTTTCGTCTTTTTCCAATCAAACTCCAAACGGTTGATTGGCGGGAGAAGTTCCTCGAAACCATGCCGGCTTTTTGCCATGTATCAATACACTGATTCCAAAGAAGACTCCGGCAACAGTCACCATCATTCCAGCAATCGAACTGTCGATCCAGTAAGCAAGGTAATACCCCAAAACCGAAATTGAAATTCCCATAGCAGCGGTGAGTTTGAGAAGCGGCATCAGGCTCTTGGTCCAAAGGAAAGCTGTGGCAGGAGGGACTACGAGCAAGGCAACTACCAATATCGCGCCAACAGACTCAAAACTGCTAACTGTAGTATAAGACACAATACTCATCAATGCCAAGTTCACGCCTTTGGATGGGATTCCCATTACGGAGCTAAAGTTTTCATCGAAGCTAGTGAGTACTAACTCCTTAAATAATAGGTATATAAATCCAATAACAAAGAAGAAGTTTAACCCTGCCAACCAGGTGATTCTTGGGCCGAGGTTTAAGCCGCTTTTGGTGATCCAGCTGTCGATCGGCAAGTAGGCGATCTCTCCGTAGAGTACGCATTCCTGATCCAAATCGACCTTATAGGCAAGGAGATTGATCAGGATAATACCGATGGCAAAAAGCAAGGTAAAGGTGATTCCGATCGAGGCATCGAGCTGAACACGGGCTTTTTTGCGCAACCAATCAATCATCAAGGTGGCCAAAATCCCCAAGAAGCCTGCTCCAATAATTACTTCCAAACTCCGCTGACTTCCTGAAACAAAGTATCCGATAACAATACCGGGTAGCACTGCGTGTGAAATGGCGTCACCTGTCATGGACATTTTGCGGAGCATCATAAAGACCCCCAAAAATCCACAGGAAATCGCAATCAGCGAGCCTGTGAAAATGATCAGAAATGCGTTGCTATCGAAGGTCATGGTTTTCTCTGGGGATAGTTTCTTGGTGAGGATCGAGGGTAGGGTAGTTGAGTCTCTTTTCAAGCAAAGCTTCAAGCTCTGGTGTAATCAAATGCTCCAGTTGTTCGGCTGAATCGTGCACATGGTCGGGGGCAATATTCATAGATTCATTGAGGTACAATTCCCATAATCTATGCAATCGAACAATGCGCATCGCATCAGAAATCCCCTTCTCTGTTAAAGATATAACATATTGATTTTTAACAATAAATTGAGATCTATCTAAATATTTGATTGATTTACTTGTTTCCGCTTTTTGGTAGGGGTAGAGCTCATAGATTTCCTCTACAGGCAAACCATTCTTGCCTCCTTCTTTGGCTTTATACAGTGCCTTCATCAGGTGATCGCGATGTGTTTTTCGGAGGTATTTCTTTCTGGAAAAATATCTGGAAATAATACCACTTTTGGGAGAAATCAAAAAAGAGATCAAGGCAAACATCGAAAGGAAAACAACAACCCAAGGCCCGGTCGGCATCTGCGGCAAGACGAATGAAACATAGGTTCCAAGGATCCCGGATAGGACCGAAAAAACTGCGGCCAAAATCAAAAGCGGATTCAATCGATCTGTCCAGAATCGGGCTGCCGCACCGGGAGTGATTAAGAGCGCTGCCATCAATACTACGCCAATTGCCTGAATCCCGATCACCACTGCCAAAATCATCAGCACATTAAACAGAAATGAAATGGCTTTCATGGGGAATCCTATTGCTTTTCCATACTCCGGATCAAAGACCATCAAACGAAATTCTTTCAGCATCAAGGTCAACACTACAATGATCACCAAGGAAAGCCCGCCATAAAGCATTAGATCAGACTCGGATATCCCGATGGCATTTCCGAAAATGAAGGAATTCAAACCGGCAATCTCGGGATTGCCGCTTTTCTGAAGTGAGGTCAAGAGCACGATACCAAATCCAAAAAATACTGAAAGGATAGTCGCTATAATGGTGTCCTCGCTGAGTTTGGTGTTGCGCTTCAACCATGAACTCAGGAATGTGGCCACTCCTCCCGAAAGAAATGCTCCTGTGACGATGTAAACCGGATTTTTTTCACCTGCCAGCATAAAACCCAAGCAGATTCCCGGGAGAACTGCATGAGAAATCGCATCGCCCAAAAGCGCCTTTTTGTCTAAAAATGAGAAAGTGCCAACATAAGCCGATCCGATTCCCAGCAAAGTGATTCCCAAAACCACCCAAACTATGGATGGATCCTGAAACGTGAAGAAGTAAATAAAATCTTCCATGTCAGCTTTTCAATGGGTTGAAGTCTTTTTGGCGAATCATGTCAGTGACTCGGGTGAGTAGATTCAGCTTTCCTCCATAGGTTTTTCGGAGCAATTCTTCGTTCATTACCAGCTCTTTTGGCCCCGATGCGACCAAGTGTAAGTTGAGCATGATCAACCAATCAAAGAAATTCATAGCCGAGTGGATATCATGATGAACTACAATGACGGTTTTCCCGGCTGCGGTCATTTCCTGAAGCAGCTGAAAAATCGCCGTTTCTGTTGACATATCCACCCCGGCAAAGGGTTCATCCATCAGATACAAATCGGCCTCTTGTGCCAATGCCCGGGCAATAAATACACGCTGTTGCTGTCCACCTGAAAGTTCAGAAATCTGTCTTTTCACAAAACCACTCATTCCGACCTGTTCCAAACTTTTTAGCGCAATGTCTTTTTCCTTTTTTCCGGGACGGCGAAAAAGCCCAAGTTTACCATACGTCCCCATCATCACCACATCCAGTACCGATGCCGGAAAATTCCAATCCACAGATTCCCGCTGAGGAACATAACTGATTCTTGACCTGACCTCATTCAGTGGTTTGTCGAACACTTTGACATAGCCGGATGTAGGCGCAATCAGACCCATAATTGCTTTGATCAGTGTGGATTTTCCAGCCCCGTTGGGACCAAGTATTCCCACCAATTTTCCTCCGGGTAAACTGAGGTCTACATTCCAAAGCACTGGATTTTGATCGTAACTGACCGTAAGGTCATGGATTTCAAGTATGGGATTTTCTACTTGTGTGATCATAGCAATAGGTTTTCGTAGATTATTTTGAGATTGGTTTTCACCATTCCGATATAAGTTCCGGCGGGTGTTCCGACAGCATCCAGGCTATCGGTATACAGTGGGCCTGCGAGTTTGACCTGATGGTTGTTTTCAGCTGCACCTGCAGCCACTGCCCGGATTGCCTTTGGTGAAATGGTCTGTTCTGCAAAAATGGCTTTGACTTTATTCACTTGCACCAGTTGAATCAACTCGGTCAAGTCCCGAAGCCCGGGTTCGCTCAAGGTGGAAAGTCCCTGAAGCGATTTGACTTCGAGTAGATAGGCTTTTCCAAAATAGGCAAAGGCATCGTGTGCAGTGACCAGAATCTGCCCGGCTGACCGCAGTTCATTGACTTTAAGTCGAACTTCTGCATCAAGTTCCTGAAGTTGGTCAAGGTAAGCTGCTGAATTGGATTCAAGTATTGACTGCCATTCAGGTTTCCATTCAATCATTTCCTGAGATACATACGCCATCGCTTTTGACCAGAGGTTAACATCAAACCAAATGTGTGGATCTACGCTATGCGCCTCGGGGCCGGATCGGATCAGTTCTGATTTTGGGAGTCCTTGAGAGATGTCAATAAGTGATTGACTCAGGGCCAATTTTTCAAAAATCTCTGTCATTTTTCCTTCCAGATACAAACCATGGTAGACGACCAAATCTGCATTGGTCAGTAAATCCAGATCCCGGACAGATGCCTTATATAAGTGAGGATCTACTCCTGCCGGCATCAAGGCGATGACATCAGCCTGATCGCCCACGAGATTTTTGATCCCATCGGCCAATATACTGGTGGTCGCTACAATCAACGGTTTTTCCCTGCTTTCCTTTGAGTCCGTTTTGCAGGAGAAAGAAATCAATAACACAAATACAAACAGGAAGAAATTTCTCATGACTGCAAAACCAAAATGTTACAGGACACATCCTTGGACATGAATAGGGTCTTTTTCTGATCTACCAGGATTTCCAGTGAGCCGTCAAATTCTACTTTGTCGAGTACTTTGATCCGAGCACCGATGTAGGCACCCACTTTATCCAGGTAGCGTAGAAATGCCGCAGAACTGTCTTTGACTGCCACGATCTGACCAGTTTGATCCACTTCCATTTCGTTGAGCTGTACTCGGGGTCTCGCTCTTACATCTCCAAATTCATCAGGGATCGGATCTCCATGCGGATCAAATTTGGGGTAATTGAGGTAGGAGTCCAGACGCTGAATCAGAAGAGGGGAGTGGATGTGTTCCAGTTGCTCTGCCACTTCATGGACCTCGTCCCAAGCAAAATTTAATTTCTCCACCAAAAACACTTCCCAAAGTCGATGCTTACGAATGGTCTGTAGGGCGAATCGTTTCCCCGATTCAGTGATCTGTAGGCCGTAATATTTGCGGTATTCGATGACTTCTTTTTCTCCAAGTTTTCTGAGCATGTCGCTCACTGAAGCTGCCTTGGTTTTCATCTCCGCTGCGATATCATTCGTCGAGACACTTTTCTTTCCTCCATCGGAGAGGTGATAGATGGCCTTCAGGTAATTCTCTTCTGTGCTGGTCAAATCCATGGTAATCCAAATTGTATAATAAGTCAAATGTAAAAATTAATTTAGATATGGCTAAATATATTTTTAAGAAATGCTAAATCGTCTGTGGAAAACCGTCTCATTAATGTGTTTTCCTTTTTAGATTAGTCTAAAAATAAGATTATATGTTTCTAAAAAATGAATTATTGTATTGAAATACAATTGGTTGCAATTATAAGAATGATGCAAAATGCGATTTGTAAAGTGAATTTTATCAGTTTCCATTTAGAGGAAATGAGTGTAAAAGAAGGGGTGTAAGTGGATAAATACCCACATTTATCCACTCTGCCACGAAAAATAATACAGATTAAGAGAGGAGATTTTGGACAGCCTGCTGAAAATCAGACTTTTCAGTTTTCCACAGGATGTTGTCTGTGGGCATTCCTGTAAAAAAAGTAAGGCTTAAAGCGGCATTCAAATTGTCCCCAGCCTGAGGGAGGTCTAAAAAGTCAAGGCAATATCCTCCGCCGAACTCAGCCAAAAAATCCTCCCATTTTACATTGGGACTGATCAAAACAGGTACTCCCAAAGCGGCGCATTCAAAAAGTTTTGTTGGCATTTTGTCACGAATACCTGTATGATTTTGGTAAGGGAGTAATGCAAAATCTGATTTTGCGATCACTGCAATAAGTTCGGAATGTCCGATTGGATTTCGATCTATTCGAAGTATCAGATTTGGGATTCCTCGGGCTATATCCAACAGTTGCTTTTGAAAAGAATCAACAGGGCAGTGCCCTACTATTTCCAATTCAGCTTCGGGATAACTCTTTAGGATTGCTTCAAACCAACGAATGGCATCCCAAGTGCCAAAAGCCGGAGTAATAGTACCGGTGATGCAAAACCGGATTTTGTTTTTCCCTTCGAAGCTTTTAGGCCCCGTTTTTTTGATTTGCCCTTGGTATTTGTTTTCAAGAATTAAGTAAGGTTGTTTTTCGGGCATTTCATCTGTGTAGCACTTTTCGGCCAAAAGAAAGAGATCGATGCCATGAACAGATTCAGCTTTCCGAATCAGGTTTGAAGCTTTTGTTTTTTGGTTAATTGAAAGGCTTGGATTGAGATCCAGATTTGCACGATAGTTTTCCTGGACATCATAAATGATTTTGTATCCCACTATTGATTTCAGGAATGAAGCGATCGGTAATAGTTCATAAGTGCAGCAAATCAGGATTTTTGGTCTGATTTTGAGCAGTCTAAACATAAATCTTCCCTGTGCCAACAGGCGATCCACGCGGGAATCGAAATGGCTCATAGAAGAATAAAATCGGAATTCGTGGATGGATGTCGGCCTTTTCGGAGAAAAACCTATGATAAATAGCCTGTATTTATTTGTTTCGCCAAGCGAAAGGGCGAGCTTTCCAAAAGCTCGAACATCCAAGATCGGCTTCAGCGTGGAAGCGATCAGAACGGAAACCTTTTTGGCCGGAAACTGACTCATAAACGAAACTAACTAAAATAATGGAACTCAAGACAATCATTGAAGCCGCCTGGGAAAACAGGGAATTACTGAAAGAGAAAGAAACTGAAATAGCTATAAAAACTATTATCGCTGATTTGGATGCGGGCAGACTGAGAGTGGCCGAGCCTACTGCTGATGGAAACTGGAAAGTAAACGACTGGGTAAAAAAGGCTGTAATCCTTTATTTTCCGATCCAAAAGATGCAGACTATCGAAGTGGGACCATTTGAATTCCATGATAAAATGGCGCTTAAAACCAATTATGCAAAGCAGGGAGTTCGGGTAGTTCCGCATGCTGTTGCACGTTACGGAGCCTTTTTGGCGTCCGGGGTGGTGATGATGCCAAGTTATGTTAATATCGGAGCCTATGTGGACAGTGGCACGATGGTTGATACCTGGGCAACGGTCGGTTCCTGTGCGCAGATCGGCAAAAACGTTCATTTGAGTGGAGGAGTTGGGATTGGTGGGGTGTTAGAGCCAGTGCAAGCTGCACCGGTTATTGTAGAAGAAGGTGCTTTTATCGGTTCAAGGGCCATCATCGTAGAAGGTGTCAGAATCGGTAAAGAAGCCGTTATAGGAGCGGGGGTAACACTGACCGCAAGTTCCAAAATCATAGACGTGACAGGATCTGAGCCCGTAGAGTACAAAGGATATGTTCCTCCGCGCTCAGTGGTAATTCCGGGTTCGCTTGCCAAAAATTTCCCAGCAGGTACCTATCAGGTTCCCTGTGCACTGATCATTGGTCAACGTAAGGCTTCTACCGACCTCAAAACATCCCTCAATGATGCGCTGAGAGAAAATAACGTAGCAGTATAAAAGAAAAAAGATGAATTTATTTCCCAAAGCCCTGATTGTTTCGGTTTTCGCTGTGACAGTTTGGGCTTGTTCCGATTCTAAAAAGAATCCAGCCGACAGTTATTTTGAAAAAGGGCAGTATGAACGTGCGGTTCAGACTTACACGGATAATCTTAAGTTAAAGCCTACCGATGTGACCATGTTGTATAACAGAGGGAGGGCCTATCAGGAAATGGGAGATTATAATAAAGCCAGAATTGACTTTGAGTCAGCTCTGGCTTATGATCCAAATAACTTTCAGGTTCTTCTAAGCTTATCAGCTGTTCAGTTGGAAGAAAAGAAATATGCCAGTGCATTACTCTATGCAACAAAGGCGGAGGCTATTCCCGGGGCTCCGGCCATGGCCTCATTTTTAAAGGGCAGAGCATTGCATCAATTGGGATTACCTGAAGATGCTTTGAAGGCTTATGGAAATGCCATTCAGATTGATAAGGATTTTGGTCAGGCCTATCTTAACAGGGGATTATTAAAAATAGCTTTAGACAGAAAAAAACAAGCATGTGAAGATTTTAAGCTTGCATCAGTTTTAGAATATCCAGGTGCTGATGATTTATTCAATAAGTATTGCAAATGATTTTTACTTTTTTGGATCCGTTTGATGATCATGGTCCTTGTGATCGCAAATATGATCGGAAGTTATTTTTCCGGCACCTGAGCAGGTTTTACAATCACTCACTTCTTTTCCGGAGCCTTCACATTCAGGACAGGTCAAGCGACCTTTGCCGGAGCAGCGCTCACATTCAAAAAACTCCACGATGTTGAAAACATTTACTTTTTTGATCAAACCTGAGGCAGCGCAACGGCTGCAGCCGACGATTCCTTTTGATTTGCAATAAGTGCAGGTTTGCTCGATTTGCTTTGATCCATCGCAAGTGAAACAGGTGTCATATCGGTACCCTCTCCGATCACAGAGATTGCATGCCTCAATTGCCGAGATATGTATTTTAAGCTTTTCCTGAAGCTCTTTTGCCCCTTGGTAGTTTTCACCTTTGAATCCCGTTAATTCAAAATATTTTTTCAGGAAGTTGGAACTGTTGTCAAATTGGCCAAGATTATAAAGTGTCTCTGAAAAATAATAAGGCATCTCATCCGGAAGTGGAAGTCCCGAATCAATCAAGTTTCTAAAAATAGAATTGGCAGTTTGGTAATCGTTTCTCTCTATTGCGGCCAAAGCACCTTTCATCCAGCGGTCAGTTTGACCAAGATTCGGTCCGGCTTGGGCAATGACGTCTAGGGAAGACATTGTCAATAATGTGACGAGAAAGATTCGGGAAATCAACGTATATAATTTCAAGATTTCAGATTTGTAATGTTTTGCAAGTAAAGAACACTTTCTATTAAGCCAAAGTTAAAAATTGCAAGCGGATCAATAAGAAAAATTACTGTAGGTTTTGAGACCTTTTAGAGGAATTTCGGCATCTTCCAAATGGAAAGACTTTATCAGCTAGGCAGAATCACTTGATCCTATTATCACACATTGAGTCTGACGGAATCTTTCATTCAGGAAACCTTGAGGCGACTCATGGTTTTTTTGTAGTTTGGAATTCAAAATTTTTCCCATGAGCAAAATTGATCAGTTTAAAACACTCCTGACTGAGGGTCAGATTTACAAAAAAGATTTTATCGTCCTCGGCACAGGGATCTTGGATGGAGAAGCGATAACCAACACACACATAAAAATACCCCTGAAGACTCTAAACAGGCATGGACTCATCGCTGGGGCCACCGGAACGGGAAAAACCAAAACCCTTCAGGTAATAGCCGAACAACTTTCTTTGAAAGGAATTCCTTCCGTATTGATGGATCTAAAGGGAGACCTTTCTGGTCTCGCTATGCCGGGAGAATCGAATGATTTTATTTTGAAAAGATCAGCCACGATCGGAGTGGACTATACCCCACAGGGATTGCCTGTGGAGCTGATGACTATTTCCAACGAAAAAGGGGTTCGCTTGCGCGCAACAGTATCAGAATTTGGGCCTGTTTTAATTTCCCAGATTATGGAATTGAATGATACACAGCGAGGAGTTGTCGCTTTGGTTTTTAGGTATTGTGATCTGCATCATTTGCCTCTGTTGGACTTGAAGGACTTCAAGCGCGTGCTTCAGTTTGTTTCCAATGAAGGAAAAGAAGCGATTACCAAAGAATTCGGACAGGTTTCTGCAGCTTCGGTCAACACGATTATGCGAAAAATCATCGAATTGGAACAGCAGGGTGCAGATCGGTTTTTTGGTGAGCGCTCTTTTGAGGTAAATGATTTTGTGAGAACAAAAGATGGCAAAGGTGTCATTTCGATCATTCGCTTAACTGACATTCAAAGCAGGCCAAAGCTGTTTTCGACCTTTATGCTGAGCTTGCTTTCTGAAATCTATGAGACTTTTCCGGAACAGGGAGACGCTGATCAACCAAAGTTGTGCTTGTTCATTGATGAAGCTCATTTGGTGTTTTCCAGTGCATCCAAGGATCTTTTGGACAAAATCGAAACCATCATAAAATTAATCCGGTCTAAAGGTGTTGGCGTCTTTTTCTGTACCCAGACTCCAACTGACGTCCCCGATAACGTCTTGGGACAGTTGGGATTGAAAGTCCAGCATGCCCTTCGGGCTTTTACAGCCAAAGACCGCAGGGCCATCACTAAAACGGCCGAGAATTATCCCGATTCTCCTTTTTATAAGACTTCGGAAGTCTTGACTTCCATGGGAATTGGGGAGGCTTTGGTTACAGCACTGAATGAGAAAGGGATACCAACACCACTGGCACACACCTTGGTACGGGCTCCGATTACCCGCATGGATATTTTAGAGGATTCAGAAATCCGCGGTTTGGTATCAAATTCCCAGTTGGCCTCCAAGTACAATCAGGAGATAGATCACGACAGTGCATTCGAGATTTTGGAGCGAAAAATGGAACAAGTTCAACGAGATCAGGATAAAGCTACACTTCCCGGTCCTCCTCCAAGAAGCGGATCCAGGACTAAGCAAGATGAATCTTTGCTCGGTGAGCTTAGTAAAAACACGATGGTGAGGCAAATGGGGAGAACCCTGTTTCGTGAATTAGCCAGAGGAATTTTGGGATCATTTACCGGTAAAAGAAGATAGTCATAACTTATTGTTATTTAATTAGATAAACCAATTGAAAATCGCAGTAATAGGAGGGGGTGCGGCTGGTTTCTTTGCTGCAATCCATGCCAGTGGAATGGGGAGGGAAGTGACTATTTTCGAGAAAAGCCCCAAGCTTTTATCCAAGGTAAAGGTCTCCGGTGGTGGTAGATGCAATGTCACCCATCGGCCTATGGAGATTTCTAAATTGATAAAAAACTATCCGAGGGGAGAGAAATTTCTAAAGCGTGTCTTCCGGCACTTTTCCATTCCGGATACTATCAAATGGTTTGAGTCAAGGGGGGTTGAACTGAAAGTCGAGTCAGATGGACGTATGTTTCCTGTTTCGAATTCTTCTCAGTCTATTATTGATGTGCTCATGGCTGAGGCTAAAAAGTGCAAAGTCAAAATCCTGGTTTCCACAGGGATTAAAGAACTTAACCCTACTGAGAAAGGCTATGAGCTGATCACCGAGAAGGGTGTATTCCGTGCTGATGCAGTAGTAATTGCAAGCGGAGGACATCCAAAAACCGAAGGTTACAATTTTCTTAAATCATTAAATCACAGGATAAATAGCCCAATTCCTTCATTATTTACTTTCAATACTCCGGGGGAACCCATTCGAGAGTTGATGGGAGTGGCTGTACCAGATGGTTTGGTCAAAATAGAAGGGACCAAGTTGAATTATCGGGGTCCGGTATTGATTACACATTGGGGTGTCAGCGGGCCTGCCGTGCTGAAACTTTCCGCTTTCGGTGCAGCATGGCTTCATGATCATCAGTACCAAGCTCGGGCGATTATCAATTGGAATGCGAGTTTTGGTGAAAATGATTACCAAATACAGCTACTTAACTATGGCAAAGATCATCCTAATCGAAAAGTAATTACACATCCCTTATTTGACATCCCGTCACGGCTCTGGGAGCATTTTTGCTTCAAAGCTGAGATCGACTCAACCCAACTTTATGGAAATTTGCCGAAAAAGCAATTAAACAGAATGGTACAGAACCTTTTTTGCTATATTTTGGAAGTAAATGGAAAAACAACATTCAAAGAGGAATTTGTCACCGCAGGTGGAATCCAATTGAGTGAGGTCGATCCGGAAAGTTTACAAAGTCTTTACCACCCAAACCTATACTTTTCCGGCGAAGTCTTAAACATTGACGGTATTACAGGGGGCTTTAATTTTCAAGCCGCTTGGTCTACAGGATATTTAGCCGGAAAGTCTATTAAATAACAGATTTATGAATAGTTACTACCCGGAATTAAATCAGCGAATTCTGGAAATGGCTGAAGGAGACGAGGAATTTAGAATGGAACTGACTTCTGCGATATACAATGGACTGATTGAATTACAATCCAAATATGCAGAAGGTCTTAAAGAGAAAGATGAGGTAATTATCCAGCAAATTCGTCACAAAATTAAACCTACACTAATGATGTTTGAGTTTTCGGGCTTAGCAGAAGCATTAAATGAGGGAAAAGTTATTTTAGAATCACAGGGTTTTGGATTTCAATTTGAACAGCATTTTCAGAAATTTTTACACCAAGTTGAATTGGCTATATCAGAAGTGGATCGCCTGAAATAATAAAATAGGAGCTTGCACATGCAGCTCCGATTTTGCTTTAGACCCGATGATTAAATTTTATTAGTCAAAGGTAAAGTTTGTTTGAGGATGATGACTTTCCGGTAAGTAAACTTCATGTGAAGATTTAAATTTTTGAATTAATGCCAATTATACCAAGTACTTATCCTAATCCCCCAAGGCATTTGTTTAATGGGCATTTGGAAACCATTGTACCAAGTTTGCTTCGAAAAATATTGGGAGTCAACTATGTGCGAGAGAAAATCAACACGCCGGATAATGACTTTTTGAATTTGGATTGGTCAAAAGTAGGCGGAAGTAAACTCCTGATTATTTCCCACGGATTGGAAGGAGATTCAAGGAGGCATTACGCTATGGGCTTGGTGAAGCTTTTCAATCAAAATAAGATCGATGTATTGGTTTGGAACAATCGAAGCTGTGGGGGAGAAATGAACCTCAGGCCGATTCTTTATCATCATGGTGCCAGCTATGATCTGAATACAGTCATTGAGCATGTCATTTCAACTCATTCCTACGTTGAAATTTTCCTTGTCGGAATAAGCATGGGTGGAGCACAAACGCTCAAATATTTAGGTGAAAAAGGAGACGATTTGCCTAAAGTCATCCAAAGAGCAGCCGTGTATTCAACACCCTGTAACCTTCCATCGAGTGCTGCTACCCTCAAGCTTCTTAGGAATCTGTTTTACAGAAATCGGTTTTTGGGCAAACTCAAGAAAAAAATTGAGGCAAAAGCTATGCAGTTTCCTGATTTGATTGATCTGGACTTGTTGCACAAAGTGAAGGATTTTGATTCGTTTGACACTCATTTCACCGCCAAATTACATGGATTTAAAGATTCAGCAGACTTCTACCAAGCTGTCAGCGCAGATAATTGGATGGCACATATTGGTATTCCAACCCTTATTATCAATGCACTCAATGATCCCCTGCTTGGATCGGAATGCTATCCTGTAAAGTTGGCTGAATCAAAGTCAGAAATCATTCTTGAAATGCCAAAAAGGGGAGGACATACTGGTTTTATGGTCTCAGGGCAAGAATTCACTTGGGCAGAATACCGATTTCTGTATTTTCTGACAAAAGAGGAATGATGAGCTTTTACAAAGTTTTGAAACTTTTGGAAAAGCTAAATTCCAGACTTAACCAAACCGCTTCAATGCCATCTCAGCGACAGTTCCGCCAATAGAAAGTGAACTTGTCGCCGCAGGAGAGGGTGCATTTAAGACGTTAATTGCATGGGCTGATTCTCTGATTGCAAAATCATCCAACAATCCTCCTGTTCTGTCACAAGCCTGTGCACGGACTCCGGCTCCGCCCTCGACCAGATCACTTTCCTGTATTTCAGGAATCAATTCTTGAAGTGCTTTAGTGAATGCGGCTTTTGAAAAGGACCGGTAAATCTCTCCAAATCCGGTTTTCCAATACTTTGCTGCCACTTTTTGGAATCCCGGCCAGGCTAAGGTTTCGGCTAATTCTCCCAAATTGATCTGTGATTTCTTGTATCCTTCTCTTTTAAAAGCCAAAACCGCATTGGGACCTGCTTCCACTCCACCTTTCATCATTCGGGTAAAGTGGACACCAAGGAAAGGAAAATTGGGATCCGGAACAGGATAAATCAGATTTTTGACCAAGTATTCCTTTTCTTTTTTAAGCTTAAAGTATTCACCCCGAAAAGGAATGATTTTCACATCGTTAAAAGAGGGATCATTCATCTGGGCGACTTTGTCAGAATAAAGTCCTGCGCAATTGATTACCAGTTTTGCTTCAAAAGTTTTATTTGCCGTTTCAATAAAATTAATTCCATTCTGTTGGTTGATTTTAAGGGCTTTATGGTTTAAAAAAATTTCACCTCCAGCTTGTATTATTTTTCTGCCATAGGCTAGTGCGACCTTGTAATAATCAACAATTCCTGTTTGAGGAACATGAATGGCCGCTACTCCCGCGCAATACGGTTCAAATTCTTTCAGTTCTTCCAAAGTGATGTAGCGCGTTCCCTCAAGTCCATTTTGAAGACCACGTTCCCAAAGTGTTTTGAGCAATGGTTTCTGTTCCTCCTTCGTAGCCACCACTACTTTTCCGGTGATTTCAAAAGGAATTTTTTCTTCCGTGCAAAATTGTATCAACTCATGATACCCGTTAATGCAGTTGGTGGCCTTCAGTGAACCGGGTTTATAATAAAGTCCTGAATGGATTACGCCTGAATTATTGGCTGTTTGATGTTTGGCAAGCTGATCTTCTTTCTCCAGAATTGCTATTTTAAGGTCTGGACGGCCTTTTTGGATTTTCAATCCTGTTGCCAAGCCCACAATTCCGCCGCCCACTATTACTACATCGTATGTCATCACTGAATCTATTTGGCCCCAAATATACATGTCGAAATTTGAATCCAAGTAGGTTTGCCATTCTGAAAAAAAACAGTGATTTGTAAATTTTTGCGTTCAAATCGAACCTTAAAAAGGCGGTTTGACTTTATCTTTCGAGACTTTTAAAATTCAGTGCGTTCACCCCATGCTTCGAAACCTTCTTTTTGCTGGCTTTTTCTTGATTTCAAGTTCAGTTTTGGCGCAGTTTTCCATAAAAGGGAAAGTTACTGATGCCGAAACGGGTGACCCTATTCCCTTTGCAAATGTGATTTTGAGAGGGACGACAGTCGGTATCACCACAGATTTTGAAGGGAATTATTTCCTACAGTCAAAAACTTTGGCAGATAGCCTTGACGTCAGCTATTTGGGATATATCAAACAGTCAAAAGCATTAAGTAAATCAGCAGACCAAACGATCAATTTTCAACTTCGATCTGCCTCGTTTGATTTAGAGACTTTTGTCTTTACAGCTGGGGAAAATCCAGCTTTCGAGATCATAAGACGTGCCGTAGAGCGAAGAAAAGACTTTGATAAAAGGACTCTATCGGCTTATGAAACAAGGAGCTATACCAAAATTGAGATTGACATTGATAACCTTTCGGAAGATTTTAGGCAACGTAGGTCTGTAAAGAAGGTCACGGCAGTGCTCGACAGCATCAAGCAGCTGACCGATGATGAGGGTGAAAAAATCCTTCCCGTATTTTTTTCAGAGACGGTTTCAAAATTTTATTACCGAAATAATCCTGAACTCAAAAAAGAGGTAATCGAAAAATCGAAAGTCACCGGGGTCGGCATCACCGATGGATCTACTACCTCGCAGATTACGGGGTCAGTGTTTCAGGAATATAATTTTTATAAAAACTGGCTTTCCATTCTAAATAAAGACTTTATTTCACCGATAGCTGATGGCTGGCGAACATCCTATGATTATGACCTGCTTGATTCTGTTTTGGTTGGTCGGGATACTTGCTACAAACTCCAAGTTTATCCACGCAGAGAACAGGATTTGGCGTTTTCAGGGACGATTTGGATCCAGAAAGACAATTACGCCCTCAGGCAGGTCGATTTGACAATTCCGAAAGCCGCGAATCTGAATTTCGTAGACCGGATAAAAATTCAACAGGAATTGGTAGCCAGTTCGGCTGGCCCTTTAATCCCCTCCAAGACACGGGTTCTAATTAAGATCTCGCAGCTTAGCGATAATACAGCGGGAGTTTTGGCTAAGTTTTACACCGCCATTGACAGCATATTGGTTAATGAGCCAAAGGACACTAAATTTTTCAACCAGGCAGTTGAGTTAAAGCCTGATTTTGGGCTTGTTGGCGCAGATTTTTGGGAGAAAAACAGACCTGATCCCCTGAGCGTGGAAGAGTTGGCAGTACTTCAAATGGTGGATACCCTGAAGAATATTCCGATTATTAGGTTTTACTCTGAAGGCTTGAAGTTCTTCGCCACAGGATATAAATCTTTTGGAAAAATCGATGTCGGGCCTTGGCCTGAATTTTTCAATTACAATAATGTGGAAGGAGTGCGCTTGGGTATGGGCTTTCGTACCAATTATAAATTCAGTAAAAAGTGGGAATTGAAAGGGTATTTAGCCAGAGGATTTAGAGATGAGGAATGGAAATATGCAAGTTCGATCACCCATATATTAGACAGAAACCACTGGACATCCCTGCAGGCTTATTCTTCAAGAGAAATCGATCAAGTAGGCCTTGAAATTTCAAACCTTCAAGGCAACAGCATATTTCTGGCTGCAAGCCGATTTGGCACTTTACGAAGCCCTTACTTCAGTACGAATCACGGACTTAATATTCAACGGGAATTTTTTAAAGGATTTTTGGTAAAAGGGGGAGTGAACTTGGGTCAATTTGATCCGCTTTTTGACTTTTACTACTTGGATAAGAATACCAGGGAATTCAAATCTAACTTTTCAACTACCGAAATCCGTGCAGGAATCCGCTACGGTAGAGATGAAATCATCATTATCAATGACAACGAGCGAGCCTCACTTGGATCGGTGAAATGGCCGATTTTTGAAATCAATTATACCCAGGGAATAAATGGGTTTGGGGGAGATTTAGATTATCAAAAGCTAAGTTTATATGTCTATCATCGGATTAATTTGGGGCGTTTTGGGGTAGGAAGGTATGAATTGGATGCGGGGAAAATCTTTGGGGAAGTTCCTTATCCAATTCTGAAAAATCATTTGGGGAATGAGACCTTGTTTTACACCACGGCAGCATTTAATACGATGAATTTCACGGAATTCACTTCGGATAAATATTTCAGTATCCGCTACCGGCAGTCTTTTGAAGGCTTTTTGTTGAATTCACTTCCGCTGATTAAAAAATTGAAGTGGCGATTTGTCGGCAATGCCAATGTGCTTTGGGGATCCGTAGAAAATTACAATGTGGCCAATGTGCCTATGGTAGATCCTGAAGGAAATCCTCGCAAAACGTTTGGACAATTGGATTTTGGGACGCCTTACTTGGAATTGGGGTACGGCGTGGAAAATATTTTTAAATTCTTTCGGGTAGACTTTTTTCATCGGATGACTTATTTGGATAATCCGGGAGCAAAGCCGTTTCATGTAAAGGTTAGTGCTCAGTTTATTTTGTGATTAGCGAAGAAAACTTCATTTAGTTTCACTAAATATTTTTGCTAAAAAAAAAAAAACTTTAATTTAATGGGAAAATAATCTAATTAAGGTTTCGTTGACTTAGGATTAAACATAGGTTATCAATTGCTTAAGATCAAAGAAATCAGATCTAATTCAAATCCATTTTGCCATGAACTTCTCTTCCAAATCTTTGCTTACAGGATTTTTTCTGGTTTTCCTTACTTTATCTCAATCAACTTTTGCTCAAACGGAACCCGAAACTTTCACCGCAAAAAATGCCATTTATCTAGAAGTGGGAGGAAGTTCCGGAAGATATGCAGTTAACTACAGCAAGATATTTCATCAAAAAGGGAAACTAAAGCTGAATGGGAGTGCAGGGTTTTCAATGTGGCGTGACAAATTAAATTCTAAAACAACTTGGCTTCCTGTAATTCCATTGGAGGTAACAGCCTTTTACGGAAAGTCAAATCATCATTTGGAAATGGGGTTTGGAGTCACTTCTTACCTAGGTAGAACTTTAGAAAGAATTTCGGGAACATTTGAATTTAGAGAAATAGTGGTTTATGATGCCTTTATTCCTCTAAGAGTCGGATATCGGTACCAAAAACCTGAAGGTGGATTCTTTTTTAGGGTTGGATATACGCCAATTATTGACTTCCCGCCAAGAACAGGAGGAAATTGGTCTTTCAATCCATATCATGCAGGAATAAGTTTTGGAAAGAGCTTTTGAGTTGGAATAAACCTTTTTTGAATCAACCAGGCAAGATAAAAACCGAAATAAATTCTAAACCCATATTGACATGAATATCCAATTCAAAACATTTCCTATAGGATTTTTTCTAGTTTTCCTGACACTATCTCAATTCACTTTTGCACAGACCGAACCCGAGACATTCACCGCTAAAAATGCCATTTATCTTGAATTAGGCGGAAGTTCTGGAAGATATGCAGTTAACTACAGCAAGATATTTCATCAAAAAGGTAAACTAAAGCTGAATGCAAGTGCAGGTTTTACTATGTGGCATCACAGAATAAATTCTAAAACAACTTGGCTTCCTGCAATTCCCTTAGAGTTTTCTGGTTTTTGGGGAAAATCAAATCATCATCTTGAGGTAGGTTTAGGACTTTTTACTTATTTGGAAAGAGTTCCAGTGATTAAATCAGGATCATTTGAAGTAACTGATAAAGTTGGATTTTCTGCTGGTATGTCGACTAGATTAGGCTACAGATACCAAAAACCTGAAGGTGGATTCTTTTTTCGAATTGCCTACACTCCTTTAATTAACACTCCAATTGGAGGAGGGGATGGCTGGTACTTCTTTCCTTACTGGGCAGGGATAAGTTTTGGAAAGAGTTTTTGAGTTTGAAAAAATCTTTTTGAATCCATCAGGAAAAAAAATTATCATTTTATGTGTATCCTCATATCTGTAGGTTACAGAATTTAGACCGTTTTCGAGATTCAGAAAATCCTCCCGTCTTTCGCAGGGATTGGCTCCTTGCCCTCCGCCGCGGCGGAGGGAGTTGCCTAAATTGATCCTCAAATGTTTTTAGGAATAGTCTACGTGCAGTCATCCGTATACACATCTAACATTTGGTTAATCCCAATCCTTTTCAGCTAAAGGAGAAGAAATAGAAGATCATTTCAAGATTCCCTTTGCCTAAATTTTTCCTTTGCAGGATGGTTATGCATATTTGCAGCTTAAACCATTTGCCTGTTTGTATGGGCAGAAAAACTACGATACATGTCACAACAAATTAAAATCACCCTTCCGGATGGCTCTGTGAAGGAGTATGAAAAAGGAACTTCCGGGCTACAGATTGCTGCAAGTATCAGCGAGGGTTTGGCTCGAAATGTCCTTGCTGCCAAAGTCAATGGTCAGATTTGGGACGCTACTCGAGCAATCCAAGAAGATTCAAGCTTGCAATTGCTTACTTGGAATGACGGAGAAGGTAAAAATACCTTTTGGCATTCCTCCGCCCACTTGATGGCTGAAGCCTTGGAAGCGCTTTATCCTGGAATCAAATTCGGTATCGGTCCTCCGATTGAAACCGGTTTCTATTACGATGTGGACTTCGGCGATCACAAGTTGGAAGGAGAGGAGCTGGAAAAGATCGAGCAGAAAATGATCGAACTTGCCCGTGAAAAAGCTGATTTCATTCGGAAAGAAGTTGGTAAAGCGGATGCTATCGCATTTTTCAAGGAGAAAGGAGACGAGTATAAGCTCGACCTTTTGGAAGGATTGGAAGATGGTTCGATCACATTCTATGAGCAAGGCAATTTCACTGATCTTTGCCGAGGACCGCACATTCCCAATACCGGATTTATCAAAGCTGTCAAGCTGACCAATATCGCCGGAGCGTATTGGAGAGGGGATGAGAAGCGCAAAATGCTGACCCGTATCTATGGCGTCACTTTCCCAAAAGCCAAAGAACTTCAGGAATACTTGACTTTGCTTGAAGAAGCAAAAAAACGTGATCATCGAAAGATCGGTCGTGAATTGGAGCTTTTTACATTCTCCGAAAAAGTAGGAATGGGCTTGCCGCTTTGGCTTCCTAAAGGAACCCTTTTGCGTGAGCGACTCATCAGCTTCATGAAAAAAGCGCAGGATAAGTCAGGCTATCAGCAGGTGACAACCCCACATATCGGTAGCAAAGCATTGTATGAGACTTCCGGGCACTATGAAAAGTATGGGAAGGATTCGTTTCAGCCGATTACCACTCCGCATGAAGGTGAGACTTTCCTGCTAAAGCCGATGAACTGTCCGCATCACTGCGAGATTTACAAGCACAAGCCAAGATCATATAAGGATTTACCTATTAGATATGCAGAGTTTGGAACAGTTTATCGTTACGAGCAGAGTGGTGAATTGCACGGATTGACCCGCGTTCGAGGATTTACTCAGGATGATGCGCACATTTTCTGCCGTCCTGATCAGGTAAAAGAAGAGTTTATCAAAGTGATCGATTTGGTGCTTTATGTTTTCAAGGCATTGGGTTTTGAAGATTACACTGCTCAGATTTCTCTAAGAGATCCTGAGAAAAAAGAGAAATATATCGGCACGGATGAGGCTTGGGAAAAGGCTGAATCAGCAATCATCGAAGCTGCGGCAGAGAAAGGACTGGATACGGTAACTGAACTAGGCGAAGCAGCTTTCTATGGTCCTAAGTTGGACTTCATGGTGAAGGATGCTTTGGGCAGAAAGTGGCAGCTAGGAACTATTCAAGTAGATTATCAATTACCTGATCGATTCCAATTGGAGTATATCGGTTCGGATAATCAAAAGCACAGACCGGTGATGATCCACAGGGCTCCATTTGGTTCTTTGGAAAGATTCGTTGCCGTGCTAATTGAGCACTGTGCAGGTGATTTTCCGCTTTGGTTATCTCCAGAGCAGATCAATATTCTACCCATTTCCGAAAAATATATTGCATACGCCGAAGAACTCAAAAGTATCTTGGATGATGCGGATATCGCGGGAAGTATAGATAACCGTGATGAAAAGATCGGTCGAAAGATTCGTGATTCGGAAGTGAAAAAAGTGCCTTTCATGCTGATAGTAGGGGAAAAGGAACAAGAAGAAGGAAAAGTATCCGTCCGAAAGCATGGTCAGGGGGACTTGGGTAGCTTCACGCCAGCTGAGTTTATTGCTTACTTCCAGAAGATTATTTCAGAATCATTGAGTAAGTAGTAATTAGCTAATATTTTATTCTGCTTTTTAGAATTAGAAATAATTCCGATATTTGCAGTCAATTTCAATAAAAACAATAGAAAACACTTGAGAGAAAGACAACCACCTAGAGGTCGACAAGAAGAACCATATAAGGTAAATCAAAAAATCAGAGCTCGCGAAGTAAGAGTAGTAGGAGATTTCGTCGAAGGAGGGAACGAAGTATTGCTTCTTGAAAAGGCAATTAAACTGGCTCAGGACAATGAGCTGGACCTGGTTGAAATTTCACCGACTACCAATCCACCTGTTTGTAAGATTTTGGACTATGCCAAATTCAAATACGAGCAGAAGAAAAAGCAGAAGGAAATCAAGGCCAATGCGGCTAAAGTTGTTTTGAAAGAAATCCGTTTCGGGCCTAATACCGATGACCATGATTACAATTTCAAATTGAAGCATGCAATTAGCTTTCTGAAAGAGGGTGCAAAAGTGAAAGCTTATGTGCATTTCGTAGGTAGATCGATTGTGTTCAAGGAAAGGGGCGAAATGCTCTTGTTGAAATTTGCTCAGGCTCTTGAAGATCATGGGATAGTGGAGCAGATGCCGAAATTGGAGGGTAAGCGTATGAATATATTCATCGCACCTAAACCGGGTAAAAAATAATTTCAACTAATAAAATACAGCAAAATGCCAAAAGTAAAAACCAAATCAAGTGCAAAAAAGCGGTTTGCCCTAACAGGCACCGGTAAAATCAAAAGGAAACACGCTTTCAAAAGCCACATCCTGACAAAAAAGTCTACCAAACGTAAGCGTAACCTAACCAAGACTGGTTTTGTCAACGTTGCCGACGAGGGTAGAGTAAGAGATATGTTGAGGATCTGATCTTCAATTGAACTCTCTTTAAAATTAAGGTTTATTAATTCACCAGATGCTTTGGTAAAAAAGATCCCGAATAAATCAGGACACCAAGCGTCAAAAAACAAACACTATGCCTAGATCAGTAAACGCGGTAGCGTCCAGAGCAAGAAGAAAAAAGATACTTAAGGCCACAAGAGGTTACTTCGGAAGAGGTAAAAATGTGTGGACAGTAGCTAAAAACAAGTACGAGAAAGGTCTTCAGTACGCATACAGAGACCGTAAAGCGAAGAAGAGAGAATTCCGAGGTTTATGGATCCAGCGTATCAACGCCGGTGCAAGAATGCACGGTGTATCTTATTCTCAATTGATGGGTTTGTTGAAGAAAGCAGAAATCGATCTTAACAGAAAGGTTTTGGCAGATTTGGCAATGAACCATCCAGAAGCATTCAAAGCTGTAGTTGAAAGAGTAAAATAAGGTCGGCACATCCTTATTTTGCAGAAGCCTTCCCTAGGGAAGGCTTTTTTTGTTTAAAATAACTTGAAAATACCGTAGCCGGAAACCGTCAAAATAGAAGCAACACTCAGCCAAAAAATAAGCTCAGACCACCATCCTGATACTAATTGCAACTTTCGGTTTTTAGCTCTGAATTTGATCCCTGCAAATACCACCACAAGCAAAAGTACCGAGCCAACAACGCCTCCGGACAGAATCATAAAACCCGGTAATTGCACAAAAAGAAATGTCAGGATCCAAATTATGGGAAGTGCCCAAGCCAGGATTTTGACCCATTTTTCTCGACCTTTCCCGTCATTAGAAGTTATCCAGCCTAGCTGAGAAAAGATGTCCGGAAAAAGTCGAGACCAATAAGCAAGCGTTGCAAATACACTGGAATAAAGTGCGAAAAATGCACCGATGAGGTAGCCATATTTAGCACCTGCACCGAGCGATTCAGTATAAATAGCCGCCAAAGAATTGATAAGATCCATGCCGTCAGGTAGAGAATCCTGACCATGCAGTATTGCAGCTCCGAGTAAATAGAAAGCTGCGGTCACCAATGTGTAGATGGTCATGGCCAAGAATGCATCCATATACATGATTTTGATCCAACCCTGAGCGCGCTTTTTCCATTCCTCAGACCCGTCATTTGATCCTGTAAAGGTTGCGTATCCTTTTTCCTGACACCAATAGGTATATGCAATGATTTCATCGCTGGCCACCCCAGTAATACCAAATGCTCCGATAGCTACAAAAAGGACTTCTTGAGGAAGATCAAAGGTTAGACCTGACAGGACATCAGCAGTAGAAAATGCAAAAGGAGTAAAGAAAAGACCAATCAATGAAGCAATTGTAAAAAGTGTAAACCCAAAAACCATCAGCATGGAAGCCTTTTCAATTAAATGATAGTAGTTTTTGAAGATCAAAAGACCCAAACTTAATCCCAAAAAAACAATCCAAACAACCATGGAAACCTGAGGAACAATCAAGTTTAGAACGATTGCCGCACCTCCCAGCATTCCACCAAGTTGAAGGATCTTGAATAATGTAAGGACAAAAGTGGACCAAACGGCCCAGTTACTTTTTGTTAATCCTAGTCCTGACAAATCCCCGAACTCCTGCATCAGGGGTTTTCCTGAGACGATAGCATTTTTTCCAAATTCGAGTTGCACCGAAACTTTGATCAAGCAACTGACAAGGATTACCCAAAAAGTAATGAAGCCACCCTTAGCTCCTAAAATAGTGGTCGCTATCAATTCACCTGAACCCACGATAGAAGCTGAAAGAATGAATCCTGGCCCTAAAAAGCCAAGTTTTTTAATAAAAGACTCAGGTGGATTTTGGGTGTGATTCGGCATCATCTCTTTGAAATATAGCCAAAAATGAAAAAAGGCTTCCATTTCTGAAAGCCTTTGTAGCGAGAGGGAGATTTGAACTCCCGACCTCAGGGTTATGAATCCTGCGCTCTAACCAACTGAGCTACCTCGCCTTATTTTTTATTTATAATATCCTGCTCCCGATAGTCATCGGGATACCTCGCCAAATATTTTATTTAATTTTTTTTAAATATTGATTTCTGAAATTAATCGTTAAATTAAACCATCATCAAATTTCAAAAAAACAGGGCTTTTTCCTTTTGAATTAAGCCATTTTGCTCCCCTTGTCAAAGGGAATGCAAATATGAGGTCTTGCGCTCTGAAATGCAAGTTCAGTTTTGAGAAAAAGTGTGAAAAAGTCACCTTTAAAATAACTAATCATGGTTAAAAATAAGTTTGTAGCTGATTATCAAATAAATGCTTCCAAGAAAATTGTCTTTCAATATTTAAGTACTGCCAGTGGATTAGAGGAGTGGTTTGCAGATGATGTGCGAATTGATGAAGACAGAAATTTCATCTTCAATTTTGATAATGAAGACCATCACGCAAAATTGACTTCGCTGAGATCAAACCTACATGTCAAATTCGATTTTTTTGATCCAAAAAGCCCAAATGAAACCGATCATTCATTCATTGAATTCAAATTAGAGGAAAATGAATTAACACAGTCACTCTTTTTGAAAGTGATTGATTATTCTAATGATTATGAAGAAGACGAATTAGAAGCGATCTGGGACGGATTAATTTCGAAGTTAAAAGAGATTATAGGTGGATAAATTCCATACTAATTCCCAACTTTGAACTCTGGTACCGATATGTCGTTTCTTTGCCAGAGGTGAACTTTACGGATGAAAAAACTCGATAAGCTAATTCTCGGGTCCTTTTTGGGCCCATTTCTACTCACTTTTTTGGTCGTTGACTTTATCTTACTCATTGTCAACATGCTCAAATATTTCGATGAGATTTTTGGCAAGGGATTGGGATTTTGGATTTATGTAGAACTGATTGGATATTTTGTGATCAGTATTTCGCCTATGGCTTTGCCTTTGGCCGTCCTACTTTCCAGTTTGATGACATTTGGAAACCTCGGGGAACATTTTGAGCTCACGGCAATCAAAAGCAGCGGAATCTCCCTAATTAGAGCGATGAGACCTATAGGTATCTTTGCTATTTTATTGACAATTGCTGCTTATTTATCAAACAATTATTTGGTGCCGAAAGTCAACCTGAAGACCTTCAGTTTGCTATATGATATCCGGATGAAATCGCCCGCTTTGGATATTAAGGAAGGCGTATTTTATTCAGGAATTCCAGGATATAGTATTAAAGTCAATGAAAAAAAAGATGATATCAGATTAAGAGATATTATCATCTACAATCATGCAGATCAGCAAGGGAACTTGAATGTTACTTTGGCAGATTCAGGCAGGATGGAAACCTTTTTCAATGACAGTTACCTCAAGCTGACCTTATACCAAGGTCATAATTACAAGGAAGCTCGGGCGACAAGAGGCATTAATGAAGCTCCGGTTGAATTTTCCAGAACTAAATTTGAAGAAAACGTAATTGTTTTTGACTTAGACGCATTCCAGCTAAGCAGAACTCCAGAGGATCTTTGGTCCACAAATAGAGCCATTAAAAATATAGCGCAAATCAAAGATGGCCTGGATTCAATTTACTCCTTGATCAATGATCTTAAATTTCAGAACTATCAAACTGCAGAAAGTATTTATCCTTTTTTTACAAGAAATCGAAAACTTACTCCTCCTGAGTTTATTAAAGAACGAAAAATCAAGGATGATGAGGCTCGAAGAGTGATACTTGAGCAGGAAAAAAAGGTGAGGGACTCTCTTGATAATATTAACTCTTCACCTTCAGAATTTAAAGAAATTGACACGCTTTCTAATCGCGAATTGAAAATCAATGTGGCTACGACGTCCGAAAACAAAATATTGGATTCAATCTTTCAAAGAAAGCGCAGCCGAAATTTGACAGTAAATGATTCTTCATCGCAGCAATCAACGCTGATTACAACCGTAGATACACTGGGAATAGGAGCTCCCAAAAAAATTATAAGAACGACTCCACTAACCGCAACTGAAAAGGAATTGATTGATTCGGTTGTATACAGGAGAGGATACATGTCAAATGCTTTGACAATGGCGCTCAATAACTCCAGAAATCTTAAAAATACTTTCAATGTAAAAATGTCCCAAGTCGATAACCATGAAAGAGAATTCAGAAGGTACGAAATCGCTTGGTATCAAAAATATACGCAGGCAATTGCATGCTTTGTCATGTTCTTAATAGGGGCTCCATTAGGATCCATTATTAAAAAAGGAGGTTTAGGTTTGCCGGTTTTGATTTCAATTATCTTCTTTATTATGTTCTACATGCTGACTATTACGGGAGAAAAATGGGCAAAGGAAGGCGTGACGGATTCACTTTTTGGTACAGTATTTTCTAATCTTTGCTTAGTACCATTCGGCTTGTTTTTTTTGAGGCAAGCCAGAAAAGATGCCCGACTATTTGAAGGAGATTTTTATTCGGGAATTTGGAAAAGAGTTAGAGGGTTTTTGTACAAATCCCCAGCAAAGACCAATTGAATATTTACTTTTTGAAATAATAGTCTTACATTTGTGACTGTTTTAATTAATTTAGCTAAACATGTATTTAACACCAGAGAAAAAACAAGAGTTGTTTCAAAATCATGGACGGTTAAAATCTGCAAACGATACAGGATCTCCTGAATCACAGATTGCCCTCTTCACCCACAGAATCCAACATTTGACTGAGCATTTAAAGTCAAATAAAAAGGATCACTCTACGAGATTGGGTTTGTTGAAGCTGGTAGGTAAGAGAAGAAGCCTACTGGATTACCTCCATAAGAAAGAAATCGAGCGTTACAGATCTATAATTGCTGAGCTCGGAATTAGAAAATAACCCATTAGTAAGGTTTTCAAAATGAAAACCTTACTTTTTTCTTTTTTAAGCTAGAGGCAGAAATTTTTCAAACCGAAGAAACTACACAAACAACCATTTATGTTACCAAATTTAATTACAAAGACCATCCACTTACAGGATGGCAGAGAAATCACTATTGAAACAGGAGCACTTGCCAAACAAGCAGATGGTGCAGTAGTCGTGAGAATGGGTAAAGCCATGATTTTGGCTACAGTTGTATCAAAAAAAGAAGCTGGTGAAGGGGTCGACTTTTTACCTATGTCAGTTGATTACCAAGAGAAGTTTGCAGCTTCGGGAAAAATCCCGGGAGGATTTTTGAAAAGAGAGGGTAGACTTTCTGATTACGAGATTTTAATTAGCCGAATTGTAGATCGCGCCATTCGTCCGATTTTTCCAGATGATTATCATGCAGATACCAATGTGTCCATCACATTAATGTCAGCAGACGAAAACGTTTTGCCTGATTGCTTGGCTGGATTAGCTGCATCTGCAGCTTTGGCGGTTTCGGACATTCCATTCAACGGACCTATATCAGAAGTTCGAGTAGCAAAGCTTGATGGAGCCTTGATCCTGAATCCAACTCCTGCGCAACTCGAAAAATCCTCCATGGAATTTATAGTTGCCGGTTCGAAGGATTACATTCTTATGGTAGAAGGTGAAGCAAACGAAATCTCCGAAGACGAGATGGTGGAAGCACTTCAGTATGCTCATGAGGAAATTAAAAGACATTGCGATGTTCAAATGGAATTGACCAAAGCAGTGGGTAAAGAAGTGAAGCGAATATATAACCACGAAAAATCTGATCCTGCGCTTTTTGACAAAATGAAGTCTGAGCTCTATGGAAAACTTTTTGAGTCGGTTTCTAAGCAAATCGCAAATAAGTCAGAGCGTTCTGATCTTGTTAAAAAGATAAAAGAAGAATTTGTTAATGGATTAGGTGAAGATCATGGTTTTGAGACCAGCTTGATCGGGCCATATTTTCATAAAATTCACAAGGAAGCTGCTCGTAATTTAACTCTTGAAACCAAAAAGAGATTAGACGGTAGAGCCTTAAATGAAATCAGACCTATTTGGTCAGTAGTGGATTATCTTCCATCGGCACATGGATCGGCTATTTTTACCAGAGGTGAAACACAGTCTATTACCACTTGTACGCTTGGTACCAAAATGGACGAGCAGATGGTAGATGGCGCGATGATTTCTGGTTACAATAAATTTTACCTTCACTATAATTTCCCGGGATTCTCTACGGGCGAAGTTAAAATCAACAGAGGCCCAGGAAGACGGGAAGTAGGACATGGAAATCTTGCGATGAGAGCTTTGAAAAAAGTTCTTCCAGCAGATAATGAGAATCCATACACCATCCGTATCGTTTCGGATATTTTGGAATCAAATGGTTCTTCTTCTATGGCAACAGTTTGTGCAGGCTCTTTGGCCTTGATGGATGCTGGTATTCCTATCAAAGCACCTGTGACAGGAATTGCGATGGGAATGATTTCCGACGCAAAAACGGGAAAGTATGCCATTCTTTCTGACATCTTAGGAGACGAAGATCACTTGGGTGACATGGATTTTAAAGTCACAGGCACAGCAAAAGGAATTACTGCATGCCAGATGGACCTTAAGGTTGAAGGACTGGATTATTCAGTATTGAAGGAAGCTTTATATCAGGCAAAAGAAGGACGTCTTCACATACTTGATGAAATCACCAAAACTCTTGCAGCTCCAAAAGCTGATTTGAAACCGCACACGCCACGTTCATTTATGATGTGGATTCCTAAGGAATTGATTGGTGCGGTTATTGGACCTGGAGGAAAAGTGATCCAAGAAATCCAAAAAGACACTTCTACCACAATCATCATTGAAGAAATCGACAATCAAGGTAAGATCAATGTATTCTCTGCTAATCAGTCTAATATGGATGCGGCTATCAGAAGAATTAAAGCGATAGTAGCTCAACCTGAAATTGGCGAGACTTATACCGGAAAAGTGAAAAATATTCAACCTTTCGGTGCCTTTGTGGAATTTATGCCAGGCAAAGATGGTTTACTCCATATCTCTGAGGTGAAGTGGGAACGTTTGGAAAGTATGGAAGGTGTACTTGAACCCGGTGAAGAGATTATGGTCAAATTGATTGACGTAGATAAAAAGACAGGCAAATTTAAGCTTTCAAGAAAGGTTCTTTTACCAAAGCCAGAAAAACCTGTTTCTTGAGGTCATGCTTGATCAACAATTGACTATCTTAAAACATTAAAAATTTATTTCTCAAATTCTATATTGAATGAGGCAGCTAAAAATTAGCAAACAGATTACCAACAGAGAATCCCAATCCCTGGATAAATACTTGCAGGAAATTGGAAAGGTTGATCTGTTGACAGCAGATGAAGAGGTAGTTTTGGCAAAAAGAATTCGTGAAGGCGATCAACTTGCGCTCGAAAAATTGACAAAGGCAAACCTTCGTTTTGTGGTGTCTGTTGCCAAACAATACCAAAATCAAGGTCTTTCTCTCGGAGATTTGATCAATGAGGGCAACCTAGGTCTAATCAAAGCTGCACAGCGATTTGACGAAACCAGAGGTTTTAAGTTCATATCCTACGCAGTTTGGTGGATCAGACAGTCGATTTTGCAGGCATTGGCCGAGCAATCAAGAATCGTTCGTCTACCGTTGAACAGGGTGGGATCTCTAAACAAAATTTCCAAAACCTTTAGTGAATTGGAACAAAAGTTTGAGCGTGAACCTTCTCCGGAAGAATTAGCTGAGGTACTCGAAGTGTCTGCTTCAGAGGTTGTTGATACAATGAAGATCTCTGGACGTCATGTATCGATGGATGCTCCATTTGTACAGGGGGAAGAAAACAGTCTCCTTGACGTTTTGGAAAATGATGGAGATGAGAAGCCGGATGATGGTTTGATGACTGATTCACTTCGTAAAGAAGTACAGCGTGCACTCTCCACCCTGACTCAAAGAGAGGCTGATGTTATCACGCTTTACTTTGGTCTCAATGGCGAACACGCAATGACGCTGGAAGAAATCGGTGAAAAGTTTAATTTAACTCGTGAAAGAGTAAGACAGATAAAAGAAAAAGCCATTCGAAGGCTTCGTCATACTTCAAGGAGTAAGACGCTTAAACCTTATCTGGGATAAATTATCAAAAGGGGCTTAGGCCCCTTTTTTTTTCGATTCCTTTTGAGGAAAATTATTTGACTGAGTATAAGTGACAATCTTTCACTTTGGGAATTTTAACTTCCCTGAGTTTTGTTTCATATTCAGAAATGACAAAATTTAAACGATTTAAGCAATCAAGAGATGAATCAAGAAATTGAACGGGCCAAAGTAATGATCATAGGATCAGGGCCCGCCGGCTACACAGCCGCAATTTATGCTGCCCGTGCAGGATTATCACCGATCTTGTATACTGGACCACAACCGGGAGGACAGCTTACAATTACCAATGATGTAGAAAATTATCCTGGCTATCCTGACGGAGTAATGGGCCCGGAAATGATGGAAGATTTCAGGAAGCAGGCTGAAAGATTTGGTACTTCTGTGCGTTATGGAATGGTGACAAAAGTCGATTTTAACGCTACACCCCGTGAGGTTACTGTCGATGATCAAATTACCATTCATGCAGACACAGTCATTATTTCCACAGGTGCTTCAGCTAAGTGGCTTGGGATAGAAAGTGAATCCAGGTTGAATGGAAAAGGTGTATCAGCCTGTGCTGTATGCGATGGGTTCTTCTTTAAAGGTCAGGAAGTTGCAATTGTTGGCGCAGGAGATACGGCCTGTGAAGAGGCGTCTTATTTATCCAACATTTGTTCTAAAGTATACATGATTGTGAGAAGAGACGAAATGAGGGCCTCTCAGATCATGCAAAAGAGAGTCATCAATAATCCAAAAATTGAAATTCTTTGGAACACAGAGACTGATGAGATCTTGGGGGAAGAAGAGGTCACTGGTGTAAGAGTCATGAACAATAAAACAGGAGAAAAGCGCGAAATACCAATTTCTGGCTTCTTTGTTGCTATTGGACACGAGCCCAATACCGGAATTTTCAAGGAATTTATTCACATGGATTCTTCAGGATATATCAAAACAATTCCGGGAAGTACCAAGACAAATGTGGAAGGTGTATTTGCATGTGGTGATGCGCAGGATCACGTTTACAGACAGGCCGTTACTGCAGCAGGTACAGGTTGCATGGCTGCATTGGATGCAGAGCGCTTCCTTGCTTCACAAGAGAATCATTAAATTTAATTGATGAGTAACTTTAATCTGAAAGTAATTCTTGGAATACTATTGAGCATTGGTTTTTTTGAAGCCAATGCTCAAGTTTTTCCAAAGATTATTAAGAGAAACACTACCACAACTCCAGCAACTGCCCAGGAACGAAGAAATATCGAACTGAGGCAATTTGACCAAGATTCATACCTGCGAACTTTATCTTCTCAGACTGATTCTATGATTTTTCAATATGATGTGAACCTCGCTCGGATTCAGTCAATAATAAGTGAAGATCGAAATGTGATGTCCTGGTCTCCAACTAATCAAATGATCAGAGTTTCCGAGCAAATTCAGATTGACAGTATCTGGGTGACAGCCTTTGAATATTTTTCAAATTGGGATAGCCAAAAAGTAGATATCTATAATTTTGATATCCGGAACTTCACGGATAGCCTTAGTCTAAGGCTTTACGATCCAAGGTATGGTTTGGATTGGAAAATGCCGCTTGAAAAAACCATCATCAACTCCAAATATGGCTATCGCTGGAGAAGAATGCATTATGGTACAGACTTGGATTTGGATACAGGCGATCCGGTTTATTCGGCTTTTGATGGGATTGTCCGTGTCAAATCATATGATCGGTATGGGTATGGGTATTTTTATGTGGTTCGACACAAAAATGGTCTTGAAACTGTCTATGGACATTTGTCAAAGCATGTAGCCGAAGTTGGAGACGAAATGAAAGCCGGCGATTTATTGGGTAGGGGTGGATCGACAGGGCGAAGTACTGGACCGCATTTGCACTACGAATTGAGGTATAAAGGTGTCCCGTTTGACCCTGAACGCGTCTATGATTTTGGGAGCAACACAATTTCAGTTCAGGATTTATTAGTTTCAAAAGAACTTTTTGGACAGGCGGTTCAAGCTAGAACTGCCGCTTACCATAAAGTAAAAAGAGGGGATACCCTCGGCTCTATCAGTAGAAAATATGGTGTGACAGTGACTCAATTGACACGATTGAATAGCATTAGCACAAGAACTGTATTGCGTGTAGGCCAAAATTTAAGGGTTAAATAATTTGCGGAAACATGACAAAACTTGATATTTTAGTTATTGCAGCACACCCTGATGATGCTGAATTGGGATGCGCAGGTACGATTGCTGCACATGTTGCCAAAGGTTTAAAGGTTGGGATTGTAGACCTCACCCGTGGTGAAATGGGGACAAGAGGAACTCCTGAAACTCGAATTGAGGAAGCCGAAGAAGCCGCTAAAATCCTCGGGCTTTCTGCACGGGAAAATTTGGGTTTCGAGGATATATATTTCAAAGACGACACAAAACACCAGCATGAACTGATCAAAATAATCCGAAAGTATCAACCGGAAATAGTTTTGGCAAATGCGGTGACCGATCGCCATCCGGACCATGGAAAAGGGGCTTCTTTGGCTACTCATGCCTGTTTTATGAGTGGCTTGCGAAAGATAGAAACAAGCCTTGAAGAGCAGCCTCAAGACCCCTGGAGGCCTAAGTTTGTGTACCACTATATTCAGAATAATTACATCCAACCTGATTTTATTGTTGATGTATCTGAATTTTGGGAAATCAAAATTGCCAGTATCATGGCGTTTAAATCACAATTTTATGATCCCGGTAGCCAAGAACCTACAAGTTTTATCTCATCTCCTGAGTTTCTTCCATTTATCGAATCACGGGCAAGGGAATTAGGCCATCGGATTCTGACCAAATACGGAGAAGGGTTTACTGTGGAAAGATTTATAGGTGTAAGTAATCTTTTTGATCTTAAGTGATTAGGGAGCTAGTCTTGAAATTTTCCAAGAACCATCTGACTGTTTTTCATAACAGATTCTATCATGAAGTCGGCTTGGTCTTCCCTGCCAAAATTCAATCTTGAATGGCAAAAGGCGATATCCTCCCCAAAAATCAGGTCGGGTGAGCGGTTCACTGGAAAATCGCTTTTCCATTTCCTCAAGGCGGCTATTTAATTCATTCCGATCCGCAATCGTAGCACTTTGAGGTGATGTCCAAGCTCCGATTTGTGATCCTTTAGGACGGGAAAGAAAATATTCATCGGATTCTTTTTCACTTACTTTTTCTATCAATCCCATGATTCTAACTTGTCGTTCCAATTCGGGCCAGAAAAATGTTATTGATGCTTTTGGATTGGCTTCAATTTCTTGTCCTTTTTCACTTTTATAATTAGTAAAAAAGACAAATCCATGATCCATTTCTTTCAAGAGTACAATTCTGGCATTGGGAAATCCATTTAATCCAAGCGTGGAAAGACACATGGCATTAACTTCAGGAACTTCCGCATCAATAGCCTCATCCAACCAAACTCTGAACTGATTAAAGGGGTCAAAACTTACATCATTGAAATCCAGAGATTTGATTGTGTAGTCTTTGCGTATTTCGGATAGCTTCATTTGGCTTTTGAAAAGAATTTTAAATTACTTGTTAAAAGTACCACAGCCATTGGTTTTTTAAAATTTAAGCCTATATTTTTCACTGAAAAGGAAAGATAAACAAATGACAAACGATCCTTCTAAAATTCCACAGGCTGGTAACCTATTAATCTCAGAACCCTTTTTACAGGATGAAAACTTCGTACGTTCTGTTGTATTACTTTGTGAACATAATTCGGAAGGAAGTTTTGGATTGGTTTTGAACAAACCATCAATTTTGCATTTAAGCGAACTTGTTGAGGAGCTATCTTTCTTGGAATCTGAAATTTTCGTGGGTGGACCGGTTGAGCAAAATACCTTGCACTTTATCTATTTCGGTGAAAAGAAACTTGAAGGAAGTATTTCAATAGGAGAAGGACTATGGTGGGGAGGAGATTTTGAAGGATTGGTGGAAAATTTGAAAATTGGTTCCATGGCCTCTGATTCAGTTCGATTTTTTATTGGATACAGTGGTTGGGGCTCTGGTCAACTTTCCGACGAACTTAGCGAGAATACATGGATAATTTCTGACAATAAAATTGATTTAAATGTCCTTAAAAATACGCCCGATGAACTATGGAGAGTAGTCCTAAAAAACATGGGTGGGGAGTTTAAGGTTATGGCAAATTATCCTCTGGATCCAAGATTAAATTAGGCAAAATGCCTACTTTTGCCCATATTGCCTCGAAATAGTAGTGTTTTTATGACTGAGAAAAGTAACGAATTGTCTGATAAAGACAAGGTGACTCAAGCTTCTTTGGATGAAGCAAAGGGTATCGATAAAGAAGATCAAGTTGAGCAATCAGAAGTGGATGCCGCTGAAGCCAAGGAAGAGATTGTGCTGGAAGATACTGTTTCAATAGAAGCGGAATCTAACGTTGAAAATCCATCTGCTGAGGCGAAAGACAACATCGAAAAGGAACTGCCAGCCGCCGAGGTTGAGCCTGTTCTAGAAAATCCTCAAGACTCTGTTGAGATTGAATCTGAGCCAATTGCTGTAGATAGTGCTGAAAACACCACAGTGACGGATGATTCTTCGGAAAATGAAGCTTCAATTGCTTCTGAGGAACAAGAAGAAGAAACCGTCGTCAGCTCTGCGGAAGTAGAAGTCACAGATGAAATAGATCAAAAAGAATCTCCCGATACCGAAACCTCAGAAAGTGAAGAGGAGGAAGATCATTCGAATGACCCCGTTGAACTTTCCGGATTGACCAAGATTCAGCTTTTAAAGTTACTTAAAGATAAAATTCAGAATATTCCGATTCTCAAACTTGACAAAATTGCACACGAAATCAAGTCTGCTTTTGACGAGTTAACCGGAAAAGACAAAGAAGAAGCGCTGAATAAGTTTAAAGCCGAAGGTGGGGCTGAGGACGACTTTGAATACCGTCAACATGAAGAGGAGCGGGAATTTTTAAAAGTCTTTAATGACTTCCGTTATCAGTTGAATTCGTTGAGAAAAGAAGCCGAAAGACAAAAAGAAAAGAATCTTAGCGCCAAGACTGAATTGCTGAATAAGCTTCGTGACCTCGTCGATGGGGAAGAAACTACACTCAGCATGGGGACAATCAAATCCATTCAGGAAGAATGGAAAACGATAGGCCCGGTTCCAACTGCTCAAAACAGAAATCTTTGGGCAAGTTTTAATGCATTGATGGACAGATTCTACGACAACCGTAGCATCTATTTTGAATTGAAGGAACTTGATCGTAAGAAGAATCTTGAAAGTAAAACTGAACTTTGTGAAAAGGCTGATGCCCTCAAAGAGGTAAAAGATCTTAAAGATGCCATTCGTATGCTTAATGAACTCCACGAGGAATTTAAGCACATTGGTCCTGTACCGAGAGAAGAACAAGAAAATCTTTGGCAACGTTTTAAAGCGGCATCTGATGCAGTCTACGATCGGAGAAAAGACTTCTTTGAAGGACAAAAAGAAGTCTTTAAGCAAAATCAAACCGAAAAAGAATCACTGATTGGCAAACTGGTATCATTTGCTGATTTCAAAGCAGACCGAATTAAGGATTGGAATACCAAAACCAAGGAAATTCTCGAAATTCAAAAAGCTTGGGAAAAAATCGGACCCGTTACCAAAGAAGCCGGTAAGGAAATCAACAAAGCGTTTTGGGCTGCATTCAAGCATTTCTTTCACAACAAGAATTTGTTTTTCAAAGAACTGGATGAAATCAGAGCTACCAATCAGAAGAAAGCCGAAGAACTTATAGCACAGGCTGATGCCTTGAAGGATAATAAAGATTGGCAAAACACAGCAAATCAACTGGTGAAGCTGCAGCAGGAATGGAAAAAGTTAGGTCCGACTCCGGAGAAAAACAGAGATGGCCTTTACAAAAAATTCAAAGCTGCCTGTGATGCTTTCTTTGACAATCGAAGAAACTCCAACAAGCAGGCGAATTCTGAATTTGAAGAGAATCTCAAAAAGAAGCAGGATATCATCAAGCAAATTCTGGATGCAGCTGCCGGTACAGACTTGCAAGAAGAAACCCTTTCTACCTGGGTTTCTGAATTCAACGAGACAGGTTTCGTTCCTCGGAAAAACATCAAAGAAATTCAGGCTCAATTTAAGGATGCCGTTGATAAATATTTGGAAAAGCTGGACCCTAGCGGATCAGATCGCGATGACTTCTTGTTCAGATTAAATCTGAATCGAATTCAGACAGATCCAAATTCAATAAAAACGTTAAACAGAAAAGAGCACGGAATTCGCAAGCAGATTTCCGATTTGGAAAACAGCATCACCCTTTGGAAAAACAATTTGGAATACTTTGCGGCATCAAAAACAGCAGATAAGCTAAAAGATCAGTTTGATATAAAGATTCAAAAAGCCGAAGAGGAAGTAGATAAGTTGAAGAAGAAATTGACTATTCTAAAAGAATTCTAAATTTTTCCTGCTCAAACTCTGAGAGATAGAAAATTCTTAGGAGATGAGTTTGGAGCAAATCATGTGAAGGCCTATATTTGCACCACAATAAAAGTAAGCCTCTTTAGCTCAGCTGGTAGAGCAACTGACTTGTAATCAGTAGGTCGCTGGTTCGATCCCGGCAAGGGGCTCTTAAAAGGGAAACAGAAATGTTTCCCTTTTTGCTTTTTGGTCAATTTCAGAGTAAGGCTACTCCGACCATTTTTTACCTAATAAACCCTTGGAACCATCAGAAAAATCAAGAAGTAATCCTTTCGACGAATTTAATGAAGCGGATCTTACTCCTTGGTAAACTCGAATTCATGGAGAGGTATTGACCTATGATTTGGTATCGTCTGCTAAACTCACAGGGGGTATTTTTACCTTTATACATCATATTTTACTCTTTAATATTTCCTTTATAGTATCGCTTCTAGTTATTTTTTTCTACATTTTGTTCTTCATTTTAACTTCTTTCGTATATGAGAAAATTACTATTCAACACCCTTGGCCTATTGATCGCACTATCGGCCACATTTGCGCTTTCCAGCTTTACTACGGTGACTCCCGAATATTACGAGGGAAAATGGGAAGTCACCGTATTTGACACGCCTCAGGGCACTGCTACCATCCCGATGCGCTTTGAGACCGCAGATGGCAAGACCAAAGGGTATTTCATTGAAGATGCTTCCGGTACAGAAAAGGAAATGACCTCTGTTTCAATTTCAGGTGACAATTTGGTTGCCTACTTTAACATCACCGGCTATGATGTTTACCTTAGTTTGGTAAAAAAGGATGAGGATGTATCTAGAGGTTCTTTGATGGATATGTTTAACGCTGAGGGAAAACGCGTGAAGTGATAGTATCAAGTAGCTAGATTTTAGTATCAAGACCTAGACCTTTGAGGTTTTCCAGAACCTCGAAGGTCTCTGTTTTTATAGGGCCATTTTATTATCTCCCCAGAAAAAATCGCTGATTCGCGCAGATTTTTATTTCCCACAGATTCACGCAGAGAAATTCACAGATTTTTATTTTTTGATCTTAGACTACCCGAGGTTTTGAAAATAAGTAAACATTTAGCGCAAGTCTTTTGACTTGTGCTTACCTAAATGCAGTCTTCAGACTGCCGCTTGAAATCGAAAGGAAAGCAGTCCGAAGACTGCAGCATAGAAGGTCCAAGCCTGCCTGACGGCAAGGCAGGTCTGAAGACTTGAACCAGCCAAGAACTTTGCAATAAAAACCTTTGCGCAACTTTGTGTTCTTAACGGTTAAAAAAACGTTGAATGAAAAAGGCAGCCTCGCAGCTGCCTTTTCTGTTTGTTATTTGTTCATTGTAAAGTCTGGGAGGAACTTGATTTTTCCGCCCTCCATGGCAGATTCATGAGCCAAAATACCCACACAGGTAATATTGGCAGATTGCCTTGCATCCGGATATGGAGCTCTTTTCTCAATCAGGGCATTGAGAAATTCATTTACAAGATGTGGATGAGAACCTCCATGGCCGGATCCTTGAATAAAAGACAAATGCTGATTGTCGTCACCGTCATATACTCCCTGAGTTGTAAAAGAAGCGATCTCTTTAGGAAGCAAATGTGCATAATCCGGGATTTTGACTTTCTCCGGACTTTCTCCGGTATGGATTACAGAATCTTCGTGCTCGATCAGTGTCCACTCAAATGACTTTTTAGAGCCATACACATCAAAACTTTCCCGATACTGCCTTGCCGTGTTAAATAAAGATCTTGTAACCTCAGCCGCCAAATCGGAATCTTTAAGCTTGATGTGACAAGTCTCGATCGCAAAAGGAGAACCGTACTTTGGAATAAGATTTTCATCAATTCTTCCTGACCCTAAACAGGAAACGTATTCTGCCTGTCCTTTTGGCAAGGCCAAAACCGGACCCACACAGTGGGTGGCATAGTGCATTGGAGGGAGGCCTTCCCAATAGCCTGGCCATCCTGCCATTTCCTGCTGATGAGAGGCTCTAAGAAATTGAATTTTGCCCAGCTCGCCTTTCTCATACATTTCTTTTACAAAGAGGAATTCGCGACTGTAAATCACCGTTTCCATCATCATGTATGTCAAACCGGTACGCTCGGTTTCTTCGACGATCGCACGGCACTCCTCGACGGTAGTAGCCATGGGTACGGTACAGGCGACATGCTTGCCAGCACGAAGGGCTTTTAAGGATTGCTCAGCGTGATTTTGGATTGGCGTATTGATGTGAACTGCATCGACATTGGGGTCTTTAAGTAACTCATCGTAGTCGGTATACACCTTTTCGATTCCAAATGCTTTTCCGATTTCTTCTGCCTTTTCTTTATTTCGCTGGCAAATTGCATACATATTGGCCAAGGGATGCTTTTGGTAAATTGGAATAAATTCGGCTCCAAATCCCAATCCGATGATGGCGATGTTGATTTGTTTTTGACTCATGGGTATTTAGTGTTTTTGGTGTAAAGATGTTGGGGAGTATGGAGGTTTGGAGGTAAGGAAGTTGGGAAGACCAATGTGGATGTCACCCTGAGCGGAGTCGAAGGGTCCTCGACTCCGCTCGGACTGACAAAAACTTGCGGTTTGGACCTATTCCGCTGCCCACTTCCTCAAAAATTCCAGTCCTTCTTTGGCAAAGCCGTCCTGAGAAGGAACCAATGGTTTCCAGATGCATACCGCACCTGCCAGTTCTTTCACATCGGGAGTAAAGCTTTCGATAGAAATTACCCCTTGGTAGTTGATTCCTTCCAAGCCTCGCTTCCAGGCAGCCCAGTTGGTTTGGCCTGTTCCGGGAGTTCCTCGGTAGTTTTCAGAAACCTGCACATGGATCAGTTTATCTCCGACAGTTTTAATCGCATGCTCGATACTCGGTTCCTCAATATTCATGTGGAATCCATCTAGGATTGCCTTGGCCTGAGGTTCATTGATATCTGTGATCAGTTGCATTAACTCTTCGGAGGTGTTGATCAGGTCAGTTTCAAATCGGTTTAGGGTTTCTATTGCGATCTCCAATCCAAATTCACCTGCACGATGACAGACTTTCCGGAGGTTGGTGACAGCGCGATTCCATTCGATTTTTTTTTGTTCGGCTGAGACCAAACGGGCTTTTCCTACCGCCGAATACATCGGTCCGGCCACAAAACTTGCTCCCAATTCAGAAGCAATTTCAAAACAGGAATCAAGGTAATCGAAGCAGGTTTGATGAAATGCCGGATCTTCATTGGTCAAATCCCGGCTTGTGCCGAAAGCGCCGCAGAGAACAGGCCTGAGCCCATTATCCGCAAGTGCTTTCTTTACCCAATCAATGTCAATTAAAGCGGGATCTTCCACAGGAATCTCCACCGCATCGTATCCGTAGCTTTTGATTTTTGGAAAAAGCTTGACGGTTTCCTTGTTGAAAGGCGAAGTCCATAGCCAGGTGCTGACTGCAAATGTTACATTCAACGCCATGCCTATTCTACTTTCATGATTCCGTTCATAATTCTCCAGTGGCCCGGTACTGTACAGACAAATGGATAGTCTCCCGGTTCGGTTGGGGCAGTGAATACGATTGATTCACGACCTTCTGGATCAACCAATAGGGTAGCAGCTATTACTTGAGGAATCTTAGGGACGTAATTTTGTTCGGCACCTTTTGGATCACGGGCCAAAGCATCCGCAGCTTCACCGATGGTCTCCATGGATCCTTTTTGTCCAATGACCAAGTTATGCTGCATGAAATCCGGGTTTTCGAAGTCTATCGTAACCTGAGAACCAGCCTTCACCGTGAATGTGGCCAAGGTGAATTTCATCTCATGGGGGATTACTCCCAATTTGATCAGAGTTGTACCATTTGCTGCGGTGGTAGCACCTCCAGCGTCAGCCATCATTTGAATATCAGATCCTGGTTTTTTCAGTGCTAGGGTTGATTTGTTGCTAATTCTACCAGCGAACATCCAGCCCCCTTCATATTTTCCAACTTGATTTCTTGAGTCATTTTGACCAACACGAACACGTCTAGGAGTAAGTTCTGCGGCGAAAAGTCCTTTGGTTTTAGCTTTTCCGATTTCCTCCCCATTGATCATCAATGTCATACTTCCATCTTCCACAAGGGTTGCATCAATGATGAATTGCTCTTCAGGGAGGCCTTTTTTAGAACTAATTATCGTGAGTTTTTCATCCTGAGCTACTGCAAAGTGAAGTTTGTCTTCATAGATATATAAGCTGTAACCATTGGTACCATTTCCATGTGCCACCAAAATTCCATCCAGAGGATTGTTGCCTTTGGATGCAATCATTCGAATTGCAATTTCCTTTCCAGCCACTTCAGGTGGAAAAAGGATAGAGTTTCTGGAATCCAATGGATATTGCTCCGCAACCAAGCTTCTGCTGATTCGGTCAGCCAAGGACAATTCGGCATTGTCACCGGACTGTAAAGCTGTCTTGCTGTCTCGCTTTGCAAATTCAGTTGGGTGTGCTAAAACCGCTGCAAATATTGCCTGAGGCAAATACGCATCTGTTCCATTATCAGCAACATCGGCAGCCTTGATCAATTCTTTGGCAGCACCTTCATTGAAAGGCATTTCTGACAAAGTCAGGAAAGCATATTTTCGTGCATGTAAATCCGAATCGTTCAGGAGATTGGAAGCCATGATGGCTTTCAGCGAAGCCTCAGTACGAGGGATCACGCGAAGTGCATTTTTCCTTACCGCACCGGAAGGGTGTCGAAGTGCTTTTTCTACCATTTGCTCCGCTTCCCTGTTTGTCCCATTCAATTCTCCCAAACCATGCAAGGTCCAAAGGGCATTGATTGCAGGACCGTTAAGCCCCACTGCATCAACACTTTGATCTCCGATAATTTTATACAGGTCTTGAAGGACCTCTTTATTTTTTGTCTCTACAATCAAACGCTGCGCGGTCAATCTCCAAAACATATTCTCGCTTTTCAAGGCAGAGATTAGCTTTTTGGAGCTGGCATCTTTCAGGTCAAACGTCTCTGAATCATCTCCGCCTTTGTATACCATTCGATAAATACGTCCGTGCTTGCTGTCACGTAGGGGATTGATGTAAGCATTACCGTCACCGTTTTCGAATCCTCTTGGAGTAGGGTTATGCTGGATGATAAAGTTGTACCAGTCTGCAACCCAAAGCGCTCCGTCAGGTCCAACCTCGGCATGAACAGGGGAGAACCACTCGTCTGAACTCGCCAAAATATTAAATCCATTTTTTTCTTTAAATCCAGATCCTTCCGGATTCATGATCGCATTGTGGAGCACTCGTCCTGTTGGCTCTGCCACGAAGGCGATTTTGTTCCAATAGTTTTTAGGAAAGCTCCTTGCTGTGTAGAAATTATGTCCTGCAGCAGCGGTATAGCTTCCATGCCAATCAACCTGTCTTAGGAAAGGCGTGAGATGAGGCATATCATAATGCGAGTCGATGCCATGAACTGTATTGGCAGATCCTTGAAAGACTGGTCGCTTTAGGTAGTTATTTGCCATGGAAAAATACACACTGTGCTGACCGTTTGCCGTAGAAATAAATGTTTCAAAGTCTTCGGTGAAACCCAATCCCCAAGTATTGTTTGAAGTATTTCCCAGGTATTCCAGATTATTTCCGCTAGGATCAAATCGATAAACACCCTGTCCAAATTGATGTCTTACGCCACTTACTTCTCCATTGAAGCCGGAATAACCCAAGACGCCCCAGATTTTATTGTCAAAACCATACTTCAAATTAGAAGGTCCTGCATGGGTATCGCTTTTGCCCCAACCAGTCATTACTACTTCTCTGACATCGGCAACATCATCGCCATCGGTATCTTTTAAGAATATAAAATCAGGTGCCATGGAGATTACAATGCCGCCATTTACAGCCATGATGGATGTCGGAATATTCAGATTATCTGCAAAGACAGTAACTTTATCAGCCTTGCCGTCTCCATTGGTATCTTCCAGAATTTTGATTTTGTCATTGCCACCCTCTTTTCGGACTTCATTAGGATAATCCACTGTTTCGATGACATAAAGTCTGCCTCTTTCGTCCCATGCTATTGCCATCGGATTGATGATCATTGGTTCGGCAGCGAAAAGCTGCAATTCAAACCCGACAGGAACCTGAATCAGTTTCATACTTTGCTCAGGTGTCAAAGGAAGCTGATAGCGTGGGGCGGGATCCCGCTTTTCATAATTTGGTATTTCGGCATCCTGAAATTCAGGTATTGGAATTTCATATTTGGTCAAAAGTTCATTCACCTTATCTCCAACAGCCCAAAGAATACCATTTGCCACCAAGTCCTGAAAGCCCTTTTTTCCCCATGTCTTCTCATTATGGCCGTAAGCCGTATAGAACACACGCCCTTTGCCTTCATTCCTTACCCAAGTGTAAGGTTCTTTTTTGCCGCCTTCGACCCGTTCCATCAGGACATGCATGTCGGGATTGACTTTGGTATGAACGTAGGTTTCATCCCAAGTTTCAAACTCCTCCAAGCCAGCCATCACCGGATGTGCACTATCAATAATGCCCACGGTAAAATCTCCTGTTCCATGGGTACTAAACTGACCTCCAACCGCACCGATGTACCAGTCGGAGTTTTGGAAACAGAAGGAAGCCGAATGGATCGGTATTAGCGCCTTACCGCTTTGAACATAGTCTTTAAGTGCTTTTTCCTGTTCAGGACTGATCTTTTCATGGTTGGCATAGATCATTAGCCCGTCATAATTATTTAAGGTCACCTTGTTGAGATCATTAAGATCTGTAGTGTAGGTGAGGTTGATTCCTTTTTGGAAAAGGGGAGTTCCAAGATACATCATCAGCTTTTCGGAGTTGTGATGTTCACTTTCATGGCCTAGGACGAGGATTTCTACCCGTCTTGGATCAGTCATGGAAAGGAAATTTTCCTTTTTTCCGCAGGAAATAATGAGGGTGAGTGCGATGAGAAGGAGAAGATAAGAGCTTCTCCAATTTTTTAAATTGGTCATGCTTTGGGCTTACTAAAATTTAGATGCTAATATTCCTCAATTTGGCTCAGAATTCCTTACTGTTTTTACTTGAATAGTGACTGTTTTTTTCCAATTTGAATTTTATATTTGAAAAAAAAGAGCAGAAATCAGTGAAAAGACCACTCCAAAAATCCCGTATCCCAGAGGGTAAAGCATTTGTAGTTAAAGAGTTGATCGCTCCATTTTTTGACGTAAACTGGCATTTTCATTCAGAATATCAATTATTCGTTGCCTTGAAGGGGAGTGGTACCCGCTTTATTGGAGATCATATGCAGACTTTTCGGGAAGGGGATATGGTACTTACCGGACCTGATCTCCCTCACCTTTGGAAAAATGATAAGGCTTATCACATTCCTGAGAATAATCTGAGCACGCATGGCATTGTGGTTTACTTTCCGGATAATTTTCTTAACAATTCAGTTTTTCAGTTGGAGGAATTCGAAGGCTTATCCAATATGCTCAAAAAATCAGTGAGAGGAATTGAGATTACCGGAAACACGAATCATTTGGTTAAAAATATGATGATCGAGCTGCTCGATTTAAAAGGAGTGAATAGTCTTATCAGTTTGCTCAAAATCCTACAGACAATAGCTGATTCACCGGATTGCAAATTGATTACCGATGCGGCTTATGTAAATACCAACAAGGAATCCGAAAAGGATCGAATGGGTCAGGTGTATGAATATGTCATGCACAATTTCCAGTCGAAAGTCAGTTTGGAAGAAGCTGCCCAAATTTCCAATCTTTCGGTGTCTGCTTTCAGCAGATTCTTCAAATCAAGAGTAAATAAATCATTTTCCGATTTTTTGACTGATGTTCGAATTTCTCATGCCTGCAAACTACTGCATGAATCTGATTTGAATATCAGCGAGATCTCTTATGAATGCGGGTTTTTTACTTTGTCCAATTTCAACAAACTCTTCAAGGAACGGATCAAAATGACCCCTGTGCAATACAGGAAAGAGTTTTATAAAACATTTGTGATCGCCTAGGATCAATTCAGGTTTTTAATAGTTCCAAAACCTGATCGATGTAGGACGAACTTATCGGAACCACAAATCCATTCAGATGAAGTTGATGTTTTTCGACTTTAGTGATCTGATTTTTATTGGCCAAAAACGATCTATGAGTTCGGATAAAGGATACCGGCAAAAGTTTTTCCGTTTCAGAAAGTGTCATCCGGCTCATAATCTTTTGGTCTAACAGCTGAAAGGTCACGTAATTTCCCTGAGCCTCGCAATACAGTAAATCCGAAAAATCGACTCGAATCTGACCATCGCTGGTTTTGACAAAAAGGAAGGAGGGTTCATTTTTCGGATGAAGTTCGATCCATTCCTGGGCTTTTTGGCAGGCTTTCAGAAAACGACTGAGATTAAAAGGCTTTAACAAATAGTCCAGGGCATCAAGCTCGAAGCCTTTTACCGCATAATCTGAATAAGCGGTTGTAAAAATCACCACGGTTTCTTTTGGAAGGAGAACCGCCAAGTCAATTCCTGAGATGTCCGGCATATTGATATCAAGAAATACCAGTTGAATGGACTCGTTTTTCAGATACTCAAGTCCCTGAACCGGATTGGTAAATGTGGCTTTGAGCTCCAGAAAAGGCACTTTGGAAGCGTGCGATTTGATCACTTCCAAAGCGTAGGATTCATCGTCGATGGCGATTGCCGATATCATGTGTTAATTCAATTGAATGGAAAGGTGGACAAAGAAGTCGGTATCGTTGGAAATTATATTCAAGTTATGTCGATTTGGATAGACCAATTGAAGCCTGCTTTTCACATTTTCAAGTCCGATTCCGGATTCTTCACGGGATTTTTCTGAGGCCGGTTTCTCGGGATGAGTACTGTTGACCAAGTCCAAATGAACAGACCCTGCAATGCACCTCAAGTTAAGCTTGATCCAGGATTTTTCTTTGGCAGATATGCCGTGTTTGAAGGCATTTTCGACAAACGGAATCAACAGCATCGGAGCGATGTCTCCGGCACATTGATTTTCATTGATCTGGATATCGATATCCAAATTGTCCTGAGCCCCAAAGCGAAGCATCTGCAGGTCGAGGTAGTTTCTAAGGTAGTTGATTTCTCTGGAGAGCGGAATGCGGGGGAGTTGGTTCTCATGGAGCATGAAACGCATCATATCACCGAGTTTCTGAATGCCATCGGATGTTTTCTCCGCATTTTCCATCAAAGAGCTCGCATAGAGCGTGTTCAGTGCATTAAAGAGAAAGTGAGGGTTGATTTGGGAGCGGAGGAAATCCATTCCTGCTTCACCCTGATTGACTTGGTAAGAAAGGGTGGAGATTTGACCAATGTATGAGTCGTACTTTTTGAAAAGGAGGGAAGTCAAAGGAAAAAAGATCAATTGGATGAAAGCTACAGTTCCCAAGCCGCCAATTACAAATATTTCCTCATGATTACTCTCTACCGATATAATGAGAGCACCAATTAAAATGATGGCCATCAAACCCCAATTATACCACCTGGATTGCTTGATTTGGCCTGTTTTCTTTTTTCCATACACCAGAAAGAAATTGTAAAGACTGGCAATGAAAATCACCGGAATGAAGACACCAAAGATGATGGAAGGACCTTCGCTGGAAATGACATCGAGCTGAATCAGAAAAAGCAATGTAAACAGATAGCCCAAAATTAGACGGGAGATATTGTAAATCTGAAAATCGCGGATTTTGGGAGGAGTCAGCACCTGACTGAAAAGTTTGGAGCCGATCAGGTAGCAGACATAAAGCACCACTATTCCAAGAAAGTAGGTGGGGAAGGGTGTCTTGACCAATTTGGACGTGTATCCAAAAATCGCACAAATACCAAATGCAACAAGTCCGGTCAGTGCAATCCAGACCACGGATGGCCACTTGTTGGAATCTGTTTGATACTTTGGAATCAGGACCATGTGAATCAAATGGAAAGCGGAATAGAGTGCAGCCAAAATCAGCAGCCTGCTGGCAAATTGGAAAATAGCCATTCCGGAATCATTGTAGAATTGAGGACGGTAACCAAAGAGGACAAAAAGAAAGGCGGTCAAAACCGCTGTGGTGACGATCCACCATTCGACCTGTCGGAAATCTAAGCTTTTGGACTGCATAGCTGGTAAAATAAAGATTATTTAAGATTGGGTGAGTTGGAAATTTCATGTTTGGTCAATTGCCGCTGTTCATGAGGCTCCGGATCCGAAAAAGCCAAAAACAGATTATAGAAAAGCCCCGCAGCGATCAGCAGATAAAAGACAGTTTTGCGTTCCACTTTTAGCTTTGGGGTTTTCAAAGTTGGTTTAGTTTTCGTTTCGTCAATTGACATCACAAGAATACTTACCCAGCCAAATACAGGCAAAAAAATGGGACGAAAGGAGAGGTTTGAGGGGTGGAAATGAAAGGGAATTTGAAATTTGAGATTTGAAATTTTGGGTACCAGGTATCTTCGATCAAACTGGCAGGTGGTTGTGTCAGACTTAGCGGAGTCGAAGTCCGGTTTCGACTCCGCTCAACCTGACACACCGAAATGCTCAGGTGAATCAATATTTAGGATTATTATCTCCGGAAACTAAAAATATTTTAGTACCCATATTTGAAGAAAAAATCCGAAATCACATATCCGAAATCAGAAATCAAAATGGATAGTGCTCCAGGTCAATTCCCCACAACAACGGAAGGATAAAGTAGACCATAAGCGTGATGACCACGATGGACACCAAATTGAGACGGAATCCAGCTTTGACCATATCCTTCATCTGAAGGTAACCCGAACCGAAAACCACAGCATTGGGAGGGGTGGCCACCGGAAGCATAAATGCGCAACTTGCAGCCAAAGTGGCCCCAACCATCAGTCCAAAAGGATGCAAATCAAGCTTGAGCGCAACAGAAGCCAATATTGGAAGCAGCATCGAAGCAGTAGCGACATTAGAAGTGACCTCAGTGAGGAAATTGACCGAGGCGACAACTATAAGTAGCAATACGATAAAACCAATTCCGTCAATGGTGGTAAAACCTCCGCCAATCCATTCAGCCAAGCCTGTTTCTTTGAAGCCTTCGGCTAAAGCCAAACCACCACCAAAAAGAATCAAAACCCCCCAGGGGATCTTCTCGGCAGTTTTCCAGTCCAGAATCCGAACATTTTTCTGAGCGGAGGGAAGGATAAAAAGTAACACCACACCGATCAAGACAATGATTGTATCATCGATTTGAGGGAAAATTTTGGCCAAAATAAAACTTCGCGTTATCCAGGAAAAACAAACCAATCCAAAGACAATCAAGACCACTTTTTCTTCAAAACTCATTTTTCCCAAGGCCTTTAGTTGATTGGCAATTACGGATTTGATGTCGTCAAGATTTAGTTTTTTAGGTAGGGGATTGGCTGTTTTGACCAAATACAACCAGCAATTAATTAAAAGGAAAGCTGCAAATGGAAAACCAAAAAGCATCCATTCATTAAACCCAATGGAATAGTTGTAAAGTTCTTTAATTACCGCAGCCATAATGGCATTGGTAGGGGTTCCGATCAAAGTCGCCATTCCACCAATCGATGCCGAATACGCAATTCCCAGCATGATATTCTTTCCGAGACTGGAAGCAATTCCTTCATTTTCGGGTCCCAGCTGGGTTTTAAACTGATTGACTACAGCCAAACCAATCGGTAACATCATGAGGGCAGTGGCAGAATTGGAAATCCACATGGATAGAAATCCTGTGGCAAGAATAAACCCAAGTACAATCCGTCGTAAATCTGTTCCCATCAGGTTGATGATGTTCAGCGCAATCCGGCGATGAAGATTCCATTTTTCAATTCCTGTAGCCAACAGAAATCCTCCCATATATAGGAGTACTGTAGGGTGCATGTAATTATCCGAGATGGATTCGATATTCAGAATTCCAAGCAGCGGCATCAGGATCAAAGGCAGAATTGCGGTGGCAGCAATGGGTATGGCTTCGGTGATCCACCAGATTGCCATCCAGCAGGCCAAACCCAGCATAGCCTGCGCTGCAGGATTCAATCCTGCAGACTGTACAAAAAAATAAATCAACAGAAAGGAAATCGGACCGAAATATAAGCCGAATCGGGGAAGCCAATTTGTCATTTAAGGCAAAGTAGAGGTTAGGGCTGGAATAGTGCAGGAAAGATAAAAAAGAATCCCGAATGGAGATCGGGATTTTCTATTTAACATAATATAAATTATACAACATTAAGATCTATTCCTAAATCCCAGCCTTTGTCCAACGTATCATCCTTCCATGATTTCTAAATCCAATTTAGAAAGGTCATTTTCAGCCTTCTTGTAAAATTCAATCGTCTCAAGCTCATTTGCCTGAAGCTCCATCCGATTGTAAATTTCTGCTTTGTTTAGACGTAATTCATTCACGGACATTTGAAAAGTAGTCGGTCGAATCAATGGTTTATATTTTCTACTTTTTGTAGGTTTCTTCACAATAACCAAATTATTGGATTTCCATTTTTTAAAACACTATTTACAAATCCTAACTCGCTGGTATTTGGAGGCTCCTATAGAAATTCCAACAGAAGTTTAAAACCTTCAAACCGGTTTTCAATAATGAAACCTCGCCTGCACAATCCTGAGAACTTGATCTTCTCCAGCGCCTTGAACCCGATAAACCAATCGATGCTCCCCCGTTATTCTCCTGGACCAATATCCGGCTAAATTTCCTTTGAGTGGTTCGGGCTTGCCTTTTCCTTTGAAAGGAGTTCGTTTGATTTCCTTGATCAGCTCATTGATTTTTTCAAGGACATCGGCATCCTGCTCTTGCCAATACAAATACTCTTCCCAAGCGTGGTCTGTAAATGCGACTTGCATTTATTCCTCCAATTTTATTTCCCGGATCTGGGCTTCACTTGCTTTATCCTGAGCGATACTTTCCAGAAGTCTTTGAGTATTGGCTTGAGTGGATAGCAAATGGACAGTTTCTTCCATTGAATTAAATTGATCCAAAGACATCACGACGAAATCCCGCTTTTTAGGCCCCGAAAGAATCAGGATATCTTGGGCTTCTTCAATTTCCTGAAGCCGCTCTTTCATATTCGTCCTAAAATCTGTAATTGTCGAAGTTTTCATAGCTTTATTTAACCTAATTTTTTCAAAAAAGTTACAAATAAATGTACGTAATTCTGTACTTATTTTATAATTTAATTCTTCGTGTCTTAATCAAATATGAAGAATAGTGTTCTTAGAACCTTTCAACCTTACAACTTTACAACCATTCAACATACATCACCAAATCCTAATCCTATCCCCTTCTGCCTTGTAATTTTTATCTCCAGGCCGCACGTTGAATGCGGTATAAAATGAATCAAAGTTCATCAGCGGGCCATTGACTCGCCATGTGGCTGGTGAATGGGAATTGGTATTCACATAGTTGCGCATAAACTCATCCCTGGTTTTGACTCGCCAGATTTGTGCGATCGAAATGCAAAAGCGCTGATCCGGGGTGTAACCGTCGATTTTGGTGGTATCCTGTCCTTGTTTGGTGAGTTTGAAGGCTTCATAGGCGATGTAGAGCGCGCCATTGTCTGCGGTATTCTCACCGATCGTCATGGCGCCTTTTACCGGAACACTGTCCAAGACGGTGAAGGTGTCATAGCGTTCGATCAATTGTTGTGTTTTGGCTTTGAACTTCGCAAAATCAGCGTCTGTCCACCAATTTTTGACATTACCATCTTTGTCGTATTGCGCACCCTGATCATCAAAGGCATGCGTCAGTTCGTGTCCGATGACCATGCCAATGCCTCCATAATTGATCGCATCGTCAGCGTAAAGATCAAAGTATGGATACTGTAAGATTCCCGCAGGAAAGACAATTTCATTCAGGGAAGGATTGTAATAGGCCGTCACCGTAGAAGGTGTAGTCCCCCACTCGTCTTTGTTTGGCGCTTTGTTGAGCTTTGCCGCTTGATACTGATAGTCGTTTTCCATCAGTGCGACCACATTTTCAAAATAGGTATCCCGATTGATTGTGACCGCTTCGTATGTTCTCCAGACATCGGGATAACCCACTTTCTTTTTGATGGCGTAGAGTTTCTCGATTGCCTTGATTTTGGTGCTGTCGCTCATCCAGTCCAACTGTTTGATGCGGGTTTCGAAGGCTTTTTGGAAGTTGTCCACCAGTTCCGAAATCCGCTTTTTGGCATCCTCATTGAAATACCGCTTGACATACAATTGACCCAAAGCAAATCCCAATTGGCGGTCTACTTTGCTGACCATTTGCTGCGCACGGGTCAGTTGCTTGGATTGGCCTAGTAGGACTTTTTCATACTCAAAGCTAGCCGCTTCGAACGGTTCGCTCAAGACACTCGCATAGGTCACTAAGGAACTTGCTTTTAAATAAGTTTTCCAATCGCCCAGGTTGACAGAATTCAGCATCGAATTCAGTTTGCTGTAGTAGGCAGGTTGGCGCACATCAACGGAATCTGCTTTGAGATTCAGTTGATTTAGCATCTTACCAATCCCGATATTCGGCATTTTTGAATCCAGTTCAGCGACAGCCATCTTATTGTAATTCTCTTTGACTACTCTCCGCTCGATGCGTGTTTTATGGGATTCTGCCAGCGACTTTTCTATTCCATATACCTTCTCAGCACTTTTTTGAGCATCTGCTTGATTTGACCCTGTCAGTTCAAAAAGTGTGGCAATGTAGGTTTTATAGGCTTTTTGAATTCCAAGAGTGGCTGAGTCAGTTTTGAAATAGTAATCTCGATCCGGTAAGCCCAAGCCTGACTGACTGAAATGCAGGATATTGATGCTGCTGTTTTCCTGATCGGGTGAAACGTTCATTCCGATGATGGAATTATTGCCTCGGCTGATTTGCATAGTGACAAATGCCATCATTCCTGTAAGATCCTTGATTCCATCGATCTCATTTAGAATCGGCTGAACAGGCTCGTATCCGCGCGCATTGATGACTTCAGTGGCCATGCCGGAGGCATAGAAGTCCCCTACTTTCTGTTCGTTACTTCCTTTTGGATGAGTTTGTGCTGATACTTCTTCGAGTATGTTTTCCAAAAGCTGCCGCTGCGGAATATTCAAGAACGAATAAGACCCCACCCCTACCTGATCGTCGGCTATCCTGGCAGTATCATACCATTTGCCGTTGACGTGCATGAAGAAGTTGTCGCCGGGCTTGATGTTGGAATCAATTCCTGCAACATCGACAAACAGGCGCTCTCCGGACTCAGGTGTTGGAGATTTGGAAGTGCAAGCTGCCAAAGCAAGTAAAGCGAGGAGGGTTTTATGATTCATTGGAGGTCAGTTTTTGTTGGAAATAAAAGAAAAATAGATGGGGATTTTACCCATCCATGTAATTGTTTTTATGGCTTATCGCATTCTTATCAAACCGACATAATAATCAGGATCCACCTTTACTTCACCCTGATGCTGTACTTTCAATTCTGACCAGGCAGTTTTGGACAGGATTCTCAGCTTTTTTCCTCCGATTTCCACATCCACAGGCATGGTGAAATTGGGTAAACAGGAGATCCATCGGTAAGAAAGGGTCTGATTGTCTGAGTAATAATATTCCAGAATCGGAACTCGGGCATCTCTTAAATACTGGTCAAAAACGGGTTTGAGATCCATCCCAAATGCCTGTGAAATAAAGCTTTCTACCTGTAATGTAGTCACGGTCTGATGATAAAACTCCTGATTTAAGCCTCGTAGGATCTGTCTCCACTTTTCGTCATCGTTGAGGATTTCCCGAAGCATATTGAGCAGGTTTCCTCCTTTGTAGTACATATCGCCCGAACCCCGCTGATTGAGGCCGTAAGTTCCGATGATCGGACGGTCATTGGCAATATTCATTCGGGTGCCGCGGACATATTCCTGCCCCGCTTCTTTCCCATAGTGAAAATCCAAAAAGAGGCTTTCCGAATAGTTGGTAAAACTCTCGTGGATCCACATATCTGCCACATCTTTGTAGGTAATATTATTGGCAAACCACTCATGTCCAGCTTCATGGATGATGATAAAGTCAAATTTCAGCCCCCAACCCGTGCCACTCAAATCCCGGCCCCGATAGCCCATTTGATAGCCGTTGCCATAGGTCACCGAACTCTGATGCTCCATACCCAAATAGGGTGCATCGACCAGTTTGAACCCATCTTCATAGAATGGATACGGCCCAAACCAATGTTCAAAAGCCTCCATCATTCTTCTTGCGTCCTGAAAATGAACTTTTGCTTTCTCCAGATTTTCGCGCAGCACAAAATAATCCATGTCCAAAGTGCCTTTTTCTCCGGCATACTTCTCTCCAAAATGCACGTAATCCCCAATGTTGATATTTACCCCGTAGTCATTGATTGGATTCACGACTGACCAATGGTAGGTGTTTTTTCCCTTACCTAGATCGATACCTACCAATCTGCCATTCGAGACGTCCATCAATCCTTCCGGTACCGTCACGCTGATCATCAGGCTGTCCACTTCATCGGCCGGATGATCTTTGAGTGGCCACCAAATGCTTGAACCGATGCCTTGATTGGATGAAGCAATAAAATGCTTCCCATTGCTGTCTTTTTGCCAAGTGATCCCTCCATCCCAAGGCGGTCGAATAGCTTCTTTGGGCTGTCCCTCGTAGTTGACGATCAGCTCTTCAAAGCTTCCGGGAACCTGCTTTTTCTTCAACCTTACCCAGTGCACTGCACCTTCTCGCTTGAAATCCAGCTTCTCTCCTTCTTGAAGAATGGAGGCAATCTTAAGTGGCTCTTGAAGGTCAATCTGTAAAACTTGCTGTTCGGATAGGACTCGGTATCGAATTGTATTTGAGCCTTTTATGGATTTTGATTCTGGGAAAATCTCTACTGCCAAATGATAATGATTCAGGTCCCACCATGCGCGTTCAGGAGTGATACTTCCACGCAAAGTGTCGGCACGGGTGAATTTTTGCTGGGCTTTCGCGATGGTGACTGAAAGAAATAATAGAAGATATATAGTCTGAAGAAACTTCATTGAATAGGAGATTTTAAATCAAAATTGGTTCAAGGTGAAAGTTGAAAATTAAAGATTATTCTTTTGAAAGATTTCAGCAAATTTCACTCGTTCCCCTCCTCTCCTTTTACTTTCATCAGCAGCTTCCATAAAAGCATAGATTTCAAGGGTCTCTTGGGGATCGATTGGTGATTTTTTAGTTCGGAAAAAGTCCGCGATCTGAATAGCTAAAGGTTCATACCCTTCAAATGGACCAAAAAACAGGTTCCCCTCCGTGCCAAAAGCGGTTCCTCCATAGTCGTGTTTTCCGCTTCGCATTCCTCGAAATGTCCCGATTCTTCCATCTTTCCAGGTTCCAACTACAACTTCGGAATCGGGAGTTGAAAAGCGGGTGACAGATTCGCAGCCCGTCCCCATTGCCGTGAAGAGAATTTCTACTCCATGAATCCCATACCAGAACAAGTCAGGATGACTGGGTTCCAAAGTTGCCGGGCTGAAGGCATCGCAGGCCAAAACTTTACCGATTTTGTTTTCGTGACGAACGGCATGGACATTCTTTTGGTAGCGAAGTGAAGAACAGGAAAATAGGGGCACTCCGGCAGCTTCAGCCTCTTGATAGATTTTCACAGCATCAGCCAATGACCCTGCCACAGGCTTATCAATAAATACCGGCTTTTTGGCTTTGAAAACCGCCCTAGCCTGCTCTAAATGAGGTTTTCCATCATTGGTTTCCAAAAGGACCACATCTACCTTTTGAAGTAGGTTTTCGATGGAATCCACAATTTCTACTCCCAATTCTTTGACCTGATCGATATATCCCGGAATGCGGTCCATGCTGGATTTGATATCCCTGCTGCCATAAGGGTAAGCCGCAACCACCCGAAAACCTGCCAATTCGGGCTTGGGATTTTCAGCATTAAAGAGCTTGGTAAAAGCGGGTGCATGGGAAGTGTCCAGACCGATGATTCCGATTTTGATGGGATTGGCTTGCTCATTTGCCAAAAGAGAAAAAGGCAAAGAACTTAAACTAGCTACTGCTCCAATAGCGGTTGTTTTCTTTATAAATGATCGGCGGGATGATTTCATAAATGATTGAATTGTATCTGTTTAAATCAATTTATTTAATGTTTTAATTTTTATATGTAGGACATTAACCAAACAATCCAGAAAATACAGATCGTGCCTTCAGCACTCTGGAAAACTATTCGTCTTTTAATCCCAGAATTTCATTCTGGGCTGTTATAGTACGTGCCTTCAGCACTGGATATAAACTTAACCTATCTAATTGCTCTGAAGGAGCAGCGTGTAATAGCCCCAAATGCAATTTGGGGTTATGTTTTGAAGATTCAATTTTGAGCACTGAAGGTGCGATCTAAAATTCATTTATAAATAAATTGAACATTATAGATCATGCCTTCAGCACCTTGGAAAACTATTCGTCTTTTAATCCCAGAATTGAATTCTGGCCTGCCTGACGGTAGGCAGGGCTTTTACAGAACGTGCTTTCAGCACTTTAAACCTTAAAGAAAATCTTCTTCCGATAAAGAAAATACAAGAACAACCACACCAACAACAATGCTCCCAAACTTTCCATCACCGGAAACCAATTTTCGCCTAAGGGTCGATATAAGCCTTCAAACAAAAGCCTTGACGTATGCCTGAAATTCACAAAGCGGTAGATCATGTAAATCGTCAAACTGTTCATCCCAACCACCACAAAGAAGAAAGCCCACTTTTGGAATTTCAGGATATCGATCATCCAGTAAAACAAAGCCATCGAAAGAAAAGCCATTCCTGAAGTAAGCATAATAAAGGAACTCGTCCACATCCGCTTGAATATCGGAAAATGAAGGTTCCACACCAGCGCGATTGCTATGCAAATCAAGCCCGTTCCCAAAAGTTGCTTGAGTTTTTGAACATCATTTAAATCGGATTTTCTCAAAATTTCCCCTGCAAAACATCCTAAAATGGTGAGGCAGATGGCTGGAAATGTGGTTAAAATTCCGAGTTCATCAAATTGGCCCTGAAGCAATCTTCCGGGAAGAAAAGTCCGGTCAAACCAACCTACCAAATTTCCCTCAAAACTCAAGTCTGCTACCCCAAAACCCGGAACGGGGATTAGAAACACAGCAGCGTAATAGAGCAATAGAATTCCTCCTACTATGATCAAACGTTTAGCAGTATTGAAATTCATAAATAACACCACAGTCACAAAACCCGCAATTCCAATTCGTCCGAGCACGCTTCCAAGCCGAATTTGTTCCCAATCGAAGAATGGAAAAGGCGCATTTTTGTCAAGCATGCCGAGACCAATCAGGATCATCATTCTCCAAAATGCTTTTCTATAAATCTGACCTTTTGGGGCATTGGCATCCATCAATTTTCCCAAAGAAAAAGGAATTGAAATACCCGCGACAAACAGGAAAAGCGGAAAAATGAAATCGTAAAAAGTAAATCCGATCCACTCCGGATGCTCAAACTGAAGAGCCAGTCCATCCAGCCAAGCCCAAGAAGTTTTGCCTTCGAAACTTCGGAAAAATGCATCCGCCCCGCAAATCATCAGCATGTCGAAACCCCGAAGTGCATCGATGGATATCAACCGTTTGGAAGGTTCTTTAAGCAGGATTTCCATTTCCTCAGATTTTTGGTTCCCAGCCCTTTTCATATTCCCTGCTCCAAAGCTTCATTGCTGCCTTGTCATTAAGAATTCTGCCATTGGATTGGTCCAGTTCCAAGGCTCTGCCTGTCCGGTAAGAAATATTGCCCAAATGGCACAGCATCACACTTTTTACGATTTCTTGATAAGGAGAAATCAGCTTCTCCCCTTTGGTAATGGCATTGGTGAAATTGGTAAAATGAGCAATATCCATGTCAAATCCAGCGCCTCGCTCATCTACCACGGTATTGCTTGTTGGCTCGGCGCTTTTCAAAAGCTTGTTTGCGTTATCATAGACTTTGTAGGAATTGTCGAGCAATTCAAGTGTTCCATTTTCCCCATGGAAAGAAACCCCCGAACCCATTTCGTTGATTCCTCTTCGGTTACAGCTTCTGCCTTCCCAGAGAATACTTTTTCCCTCTGCGAAATCAAAAGAGGCAGTCTGTGTATCAGGTGTTTGCCAATCGTCTTTGAAATGATAGCGTCCACCGCTCGAATAGGCTTTTTTTGCATAATCTACATTCAATCCCCAGCGCGCCAAATCAAGGAAATGGACGCCGTTATTGACGATTTCACCGGTTCCCCAGTTCCAGAACCAATGCCAATTGTAATGAATCAGATTGTCTTTGAATGCTGCTCTTGGGGCCGGTCCCTGCCAGAGTTCGAAATCCAGCCACTCGGGAACGGCGGCTGTTTTTCCGTAACCTATTGATTGGCGGTTGTTGGTGTACCAAGCACGGGCATAATAAGCTTTGCCGATTACGCCGCTGTGAAGTTCGGCGATCGCTTCCTGCACTCTGGGCCAACTACGACGCTGATTGCCCATTTGGACTATTTTTCCATAGGCGGATGTTGCCTTGGAAAGCAATTCCCCTTCTGCAGGATTGTGGCTTCCAGGCTTCTCAACATAAACGTGTTTTCCGGCTTTCAGTGCCATCAAAGCCATTGGAGTATGCCAATGGTCTGGCAAAGCAATGGAAATCGCATCTACGCTTTTATCGTCCAAAGCCCTTCGGAAATCAGCAATACCCTGTGGTTTGTTGGTGACTCCGGATTTTTCAGCGACGGCTAAACCATTGCTTACAGCTCTGGAATCTACATCACAGATGTGCGAAATTTCTGCATTCGGTACTTTTGCAAAAGCCTGAACATGCTGGGAACCCCGACCATTCACACCCATGATAGCAACACGAACCTTGTTCTCAACCGGATATTTTGACAAAATATTGAAAGAATGGGCGGAACTCATCACTCCCAAACCAAGTGTACCGGTTGCCACGGTTTTGATGAAATTCCTTCGATTGACGTCCTTCTTCATTAGATAAGTAGTTTTAGGGTTCTGGTAAATTCAGGCGGAATAGACTTCCCTCCCGTGTTTGATGGTTTTAATAACTTGAAGCTCACCATTTTCACTCATTCTGCAAAGGATCAAATCGGCAATCGCTCCTTCTTCGAAAATTTTATGACCTGGATTCAAAAGCTTTTCCGGACGAACTGAGGCCATTTCCCAAGCTTCGGGAAGTAAGGTGAGCTTGTTTTTTACCAGAAATGAAACTCCGCTGCGGATATTGGAAGCCGATCCGGCAAGGATCGACGGATTGGATGTGAGGTGTAGCTTCCCTTCCCGAGTCAAGGTCACTTCTCCTCCTATGTGAAGCTTATAATCCCCCGCGGGCATTCCTGCCAGAGAAACTGAGTCGCTGACCAATAGGAGCTTTTCGTTTTTTACCTTCTGAAAAACCTGAATCACTTCTGCCGGAAGATGAAATCCATCTGCAATTATAGAAGCTCCCAAAAGGTCCTGCGAAAGCTGAGACCAAAGGTAATTGGGATGACGTGCAAGTATCGGATGCATCCCATTGCCAAGATGGGTAGACAACCTTGCCCCGGCACTGACAGCATCCAAGATTTGTTGGTGAGTTGCATTCGTATGGCCGATGGAAACCAGAATACCGTAATCCACGCATCGCTCGATGAATGAATTGGAATTTTCCCATTCCGGTGAAAGGGTGATCATTTTGATCAAACCCTTGGACTCATTTTGCCACTTCTGCACCAAACTCCAGTCCGGTGGACGCACAAATTCTTTAGGATGCGCGCCTCTTGGTCCATCAATTGGCGATATAAAAGGCCCCTCAATATGCAATCCTTCGATGCTCATCCGGGACAGCTCATCCCCTTTCCGAAGAGAAACAATCTGATGGATTAATTTGCTGATTTGCTCGGCATCGTTGGTAATGATCGTCGGGAAATGTGTGGTAACGCCTTCTTGATACAAGAGCCTGGAAATCCCGGCTAAATTCATCGGATCTGATTGAATCTCATTGTAATCGATTCCTCCATAGCCATTGACCTGAATGTCTGTAAAACCCGGTCCGAGGAATAGGTCTTTGTCAATTGAAGATTGGGTTTCGGAGATGCTGTCGATGATTCCTTCGGAAAAAGAAATCTCGATCCCGGAGCTGTTACGGTATGAGTTGCCTTGGATTTTCATGAGGAGAAGGCCCATTTTCTAACTTTATGCCCATAAACAGCATAATAGACCAAGTAGAGATAACAGGGGAAAAGCACCCAATAGGCCAATCGGACATTGTACAGATCGGCCAGATAGCCATAAATCAAGGGCATGATGGCATTGCCGCAAAGCCCCATGATCATAATCGAAGCGCCCAGCTTGGTGAATCTGCCCAAGCCATCCAATGCCAAAGGCCAAATTCCCGCCCAAACCAGGGAATTGGCTAAACCCAAAAGGACAACAAACCAAATGGAAACATCAGAAGTGATGCCCATGAGAGTCACCTGACCTGAAGTGAAAATAATCATCAGGGTAAAAAGTGTCCCCAAAAGTGTACAGATACGCAAAATATTCACCTGGGAAATGAACTTGGGGATCAGTGAAATCCCGATCAGATAGCCCAAAATCGTAAAAGCCAGCGTATAGGATGGAAATACTTTGGCTTCCATCAAGCCTATCCCAAAGGAATCCGCATAAGCGATCACTGTATCGATCGCAATCACTTGAGTCCCGACATGCAGGAAAATCCCTAAAGCTCCCAACATCAAATGTGGAAACTGAAGAATGGAGGTTTTACCGGAATTGGCTTCTGCCACTTCGGCTGTTTCATGCTCGGTGTCTATCTCCGGCAAGGGCGAAAACCGCACAAAAATCCCCAAAGCCAAGAGCACGATACCGACTACGGTATAAGGCAAAATCACCCTTCGGATCAGCTCATCCAAGGCGGCATCTTTTGCGGCTGGGCTCATAATATCCAATTGCTGGAACATTTCATTGTCTCCTACCCTCAGGATCACTGCGGCAAAAAGAATCGGTGCCAAAATACCCGCTCCTTTGTTGAAAATGCCCATCACACTGATTCGTTGGGCTGCCCGCTCTTTAGGACCTAGAATGGTGACATAAGGATTGGCTGCGGTCTGAAGCACAGCTAAACCAGTTCCCAAAGTGAACAATCCCAAAAGGAAAATTTCATAGGTTCGGCTCATCGCTGCAGGCACAAAAATGAAGGCTCCAACTGCCATTGCGAAGAATCCGAACATCATGCCTTTCTTGAATCCGACCGCTTTGAGCAAATAGGAAGAAGGGACAGACATGACCAGATAGGAAATATAAAAGGCAAAAGCGACGAGGTAGGAATCGAAATTACTAAGCGTAAAGGCGATTTTGAAGTAAGGAATCAGGATGGCATTGACCCAAGAGACAAAGCCGAAAATGAAAAACAGCATCCCGATGATGCCAATAGAGATCCAAGTATCCCGTTGGCTAAGCTGATCGGCGCGCACCGCAGCAGTTTTGGTTGACATAGGCTGGTTTTGGGGTTTAAGCTTAAGAAAAATGGTGATTTCCTGGAAGCTGTGAGTGCCTGTCTGCCTCAGGCAGGTCTTCACTCACGGATTTTAGATCATTTCTCCTTTTGCCTTAAATACCAAATTTTATGTCATCCATCCAAAATTTTTCCGATCAATGGTTGAAAAGTAAGGATGAAAATGAGTAGAAAGAAAACTTTTAATGAAGTGAGTGTGGACACTCACTTCGGCAGACAATCTTTTCGCCCCTGTGAGTGTCTCCACTCACAGGAAACTACGTTATTTAACTATTTGAAAGCAAGGATGAAGCGGGTTCGTCCAAGAAAATCTGACAATCCAGATGGCTTTGAAGAATGGATGCAGGATTAAGATTGGATACTTTGCCTTCAAGACAGTCCTTCACTGCCTGGGCTTTTCTTCGATCCGGAACAGAACAAATAATAGACCTTGATTTCATAATTTGCTTGATCGACATGCTGATGGCTTGAGTAGGAACCTCCTCCAAACTTGGAAACCATCCTTCCCCCAATTGCTGCATGCGGCAAGCCTGATCCAATTCGACGACTAAATAAGGTTTTTCAGTCTCAAAATCAGCCGGTGGATCATTGAAGGCCAAATGCCCGTTTTCTCCGATTCCCACAAAAGCCACATCAATCGGATGGTTTTGAATTAAAGTCGAAAGCCGATCGCATTCCTCATCGGGATTTTTCTCTCCACTAATCAGGTGATAGGCTTTCAATTGTGGGACATGAGTGAAAAATCGCTCCATCAGATATTTTCTGAAACTGGCAGGATGTGAAATTGGAATTCCGATGTATTCGTCCAAGTGGAACACAGTCACCTTGCTCCAATCGATGTCTTTTTCTGTCAAAAGCTGACTCAAAGTCTCAAACTGACTGGTTCCTGTGGCAAGGATGATATTTGCAAAACCTTGCTTTCGTATGGCTTTTCGGATCAGTTCGGCGCCAATGCTTCCGGCCTTTTGGCCTAATTCGATAGGGTTTGGAGAAATGCTAAGAGTCATAGGCTAGGGCTTATTCAAGTTCTTCAATTCGGTATTCATAATCACTTTGTAAATCTTCATGCAAAGTGGAAATGAGCTTTTTGGCTTTTCCGATCTGAACATGATATAAATTATTGATCACAGGATGGCCATGCCTTTGATAGTCATATTTTTTCATCTGCTCGCAGAAGTAAAGAATCAATTCTGCTTGATCAGCTTTGTTTTTACTCAATTTGAGGGATTTATTGAGCTTGCGACGAATGGTCTGAGCAGCTTTTTTTGCCACATGATAATGACGGGTGTTAGCCAGCAGAAATGCCTCGTCCAACTCTTCTTTGACCGCATCCACAAACAAATTGGGCTGGTCACGCTCGTTGAGTTTAAAATAGAGAAAGGCCTTGTTTTCACGACTGAATTTGGCCAAATCGGTGATCAGCATAATCAATTCTTTTTCGGGAAGGTAGCTGAGGTCCTTTTTAAGATTGGCGAGACTGGGTATTTCCATACATTTTGACTTGGGTATTCAAAGATATCAGTTCAAGCCCAAATAGTATAAAAAAGAAAAACCATCTCATGGAGACGGTTTTTACTTTCAAACTCAAGCCAACTATTTTTTACAGTTTCCATCCTTTAGCTGGGCAAGGGTTGGATTGTAGGAATTAGAACTAACAGAGTAATTAGTGATTGTGCCTTCTTTGGCAATTTTTGTCAGTCCGCAAAGATCCGAAAGGCTCTCATTGCTTGATACGGAAACATTCACAGTTGCTCCAGTCCAATTAGCCAGACCATTAAGCGTATTGAGTGATTTATTGGAGGTGATACTAATCCCCAAAGCAATTTTTTCTAGTCCTGAAAGACCATTAATTTGAGTCAGTTTGGGATTGGAGTTAATCGAAAGTTGACTGCATGTTTTTAGGGCATTAAATCCATCCAAGTCTGTTAATTCGCTGTTGTTATGAAGAGTTAAGGTTCCGCTTGCGCCGGTACCTACCCTGTTGAGCTTAGCGAAAGCATGCATTTTTGGCAAAGAAGTGAGAAGAATTGTAAAATCCTGACCTACGGTGGTCAGATTGGCAAATCCACTTACATCGCTTAATTTTCCCAAGCGAGTTAGAGAGAAGACCGACTGAATGTCCGTTAGTGCTTTAAACCCTTTAATTTCCAAAAGCTTCGAACCATTTTGATCATCATTAATCAAGATGGCTTGGGCAGTTTTTAGACTGTTTAATCCATTGATCGAAGCGAGGTTGGGAACCGGAGTTGCAGCAAGATTGACAGAAAAAGTTCCGCTCAATTTTTCGAGTTTGTTAAAGCCATTCAGCGATTTCAAACCTTGGGTATGGTAAAACTCCAAGCTAAGTGCATCCTTGAGTTCAGGGAAATCCAAGGCTTCCAAAGAATAAAGTGTTGCAAAATAAAGTCGATGGGAGATTTTTTCCAATATTGGAGCATTGACAGAAGTCAGTGCTTTGGCATCATCGATAATAAAAAAACCCTGAATTTCCTTCAATTTAGGTAAATCCAAGATTTTCAAGCCGGGTGATACTGATATATTGATTCCCGAAAAATCGACAAGCCTTTCTAAGTTTGTGAAGGTGATGGATTCGATCTTTGGATTCCGGTTGATCAAAATCTGAAACCCTGATTTAATTTTTGAAGTGATTGCTGAAATATCTTTTAACTCGGGATTGTCTTGAATAACGGTATAATACAAATCTTGAACATTCAAACCAGTCCCATTTAGAGTTTCGAGTTTTTTGTTGTTTCTAATCCATACCCCTCTTTGTGGAATAATTTTTTGAATTCCGTTCAAATTGATTAGCTCATTATTTGCATCAAGTACCAAATAGCCCGAAGGATTCCCAGTGACGTTTGCCAAAAAGTCCAAATTTTTCAACAGCGTGTTTGATAACGTGAATTGGCTGGCATTAGTAATTGACCGGAACTTGGGCATAGAGATCGAGGAAAGAGATGCATTTAGATAGATACTAAATTCCTGCCCGTTTGAACCTATTTCCTCCAAATTGGGGAAAGTGATAGATTGTAAGCTGGGATTGGTATTAATGTACAGGCCGCCTGCCATGTTTTTGGTAATAAGTTTAGGGAAACCAATATTTCTCAGGTTACCATTATTCTGAATCCGAATGGCTTGTGTGATTTCTTCAACTTCAGCCAGTCCACCTAGCGTTTCGATATTTGTCTGACCGATAAAAAGTGTACCTATTTTTTTGAGAGAAGAAATTCCACCCAGGTCTTTAATAGCTGCAGTACTTAAACTCAAGCTTCCTACTTCAGTGTAAGCCGAGTCGATAAAAGCCTGAAGTTGCTGTGTAGTGGAAATGGTTATTGAACCTGTGAAAATTTTGGTCGGAGTTTGGTTACCCGGATCATTGGGCTCATTGCAGACTGAAATATTCTCCTTGAATTGGTAGGGCAATGAAGGATTTACAAAAATTTGGATGTCCTTACTTTTTTTACCGGATTGCACATCATAGATCGTCAATACCACATTATTGACCAGATCAGGGCCTTTTTGCTTCATGAAATAATTGATCGTAAACAAGCCGTCATTGAATATCGGTGCATAGGCCGAGGCAAGTACTTTATTTCCACTTCTCAGGCTCGCATAGGCATAGCCCTGTCTCAGGGCATTTTTATCACAATTGACGGTTTTTCCGTTCACATTGATGATGTAAGCACCTTTGCCATCTACAGGAGTTACAGGAGGAATTATCACTTCGATTTTTGATGTGGGAGCTTTGGTGAAATCTGCGTCATATTCTTTTTCGACTTTTTCAAAATCATCCGATTGAACGAATTCAGGCATAGGTACTGGTGTTTCACCCGGCACGGGGGTGTAGCGTTCATTGACGGGATATTCAGGGCCACCCGGCTGAAGTGGATAGATCTTCACGACAAGTTTTTCCTGTCCATCCAAGCCGTCAGGTAGTCTGATATCTTCCGTAAAATCGGCGGAAAAGGGGTTTTTGGAGGTTTTTGATGGATAGGTAAGGTTCCGATGGTAAACGGTGGAACCGGTACTTTTTCGTGTCACATGCACTGACATCCCCTTTTTCCCTCCTTCCATTTCTTTTAACAGATCTGTAAGCATATCGGGATTTCCGTCCGGACTTGTCGTTCCTAGCAGGTAATCAAAAAGCCACTTGATGGTCGTAGGTATAAAGCGGAAAGGATTCCATTTGTCAAAATTCCAGAGTGAAAAGTGGGATACCTCCCCTACATAAACACTCCCCTGTTTGGTTCCTTTTCCTTCTTCTTTCCATATTCCCTTCGCCTCGTCAAAAAACCACATCTCCATCGAAGCAGGGGCTTTAGCAACCATAGATGGAGGAATGGGAAGTGTTAAAATCGCCTTTGAACCTGCTTTGATTTTGAGTTCTTTTCCTGAATTGTCCAATAGCTCAATGTGAGCCATTCCATAGGATTCTAAAATCCCAATTTTTCCCTGAGCATTTTCAGCTATGAGGTCTCCTGGCACTCTCGCTATGAAATCGTGAGACGTTGGATTGATATAGGATGCCACCACATTGATTTGCCCCGAATAATTCTCCACGGCGTTTGCAGGAAGCTCCACCTGGATCCCTCCAGATATTCCGACTTTTCCGCCGGAAGCAGCGCTTATCGTGCCGATAGATTTCTTTTCAATTAACCGGAGCGTCGGAACTTGGGAAAGCTTATCCCGATAAGGCTCCACTACTCGATGCCCGTCAAAATATCCGGCTTTGCTGACTTCGATGTAGCCCCGGTCTCCGTCAATGGATACATCCGAAAAAGTGTAGATCCCATTGACGTCTGTCGCCGTTTGTCGTCCGCCTGCCTGGACAGTAGCTCCTACCAATGGATTGTTTTGCTCATCGATCACCCTTCCGATGAGATTTGTTTTTACAATTCCCTTTGGAGGACGGATTGGATTTTCCGAAATCGGAACCGTAGGATCTATTTCTTCAGGGTCTTTACAGGAAAAAAGGAATATAAATATTCCAAAAAGCAATAAAATGGATTGTAGATTTTTCATGGCTGTGTAGTTTGAATTTTGGAAAAACTTCAGGCTTTGAAGCATTCAAAATTGGTCTCATGAAATCCCGAAAAAAATACTCAATTTGGAGTAGAAGAAGCGAAAAATGCTATTTTTAATCCATGGGTAAGCGACTGATATACTGTCTTTTTTTCACCATTGTCACGTGTATGACCTTCGGTCAATCCGTAGAATTGAACTCCCTACGAACCAAAATCTATCAGGCAAAAACAGATTTAGAACGATTAAACGCCATCCTTGCCCTGTGCGAAGTCCATTATAACATTCCCCGGGATACCCTTGACAAATATGCCTATGAGGCTTATAGCCTTGCGCTACAGACAAAAAATGACTCGCTTATCTCATTGGGAGCATTCGCAAAAGCCCAGGATTATTACCGTTGGGGTTGGCTGGATAGTGCGGTTGTTCTGATAGACGGAGTGCTTCCGAGGCTAGCGTTTGACAACAAAGCGACTAGCGAGGGTTATTTTAAATTGATGAGACTGAAAGCCATTTCCAAAGGGGGACGCATGGACTACCTCGGAGCTTTGGATATTCTTTACCAATTGGTGAAGGAAGCAGAATCAATCGGGGATCTGCTTAACCTATCCATAAACCAGAATTCAATCGCCTCAATCGCACTTGCCAGAAATTACCCGGAGGAAGCACTTACTTGGATTAAAAAAGCAGAAACCAACTTGGGTCTAGGCTTGGATTTTCAAACTGCCAAAGCCTCTATTTTGATCAATAAGGCCAATGCTTTTATCCAACTTGAAAAAGAGGATTCCGCCGTTTTTTACATCAACAAGGGAGTGGAATTGAGCAAAGAAGTGAATAATCTGCCCATTTATTCGACAGCCCTACAGCGAAAATCAGAATTGGCATTGAAAAGAGGTGATCTGATAGAAGCTGAACATGCACTGATTGAACTTCTTGAAGCAAGGAAACTCACCGGTGATCAAAATTTATATGCAGATGATAAGGAGGCCCTTCTCAATTTTTATTTAAAATCCGGTCAAAATGAAAAGGTCATAAATCTGGCCAACAATATTTTGGAAGGAACAATGCCTGACCCGAATACTTTGGACTCCAACACATTCACAAACTCCATAAATCTACGATTAATTTATTTTGAGGCTTTGGCTAAAGCATACAAGGCATCCGGCAACTTGCAAAAGTATCAGGAGACGCTCGAACAGATCATCAAAGCAAAAGATGTCTTTTATACTATAAATTCAGAACGGGCCCTAGCTGAACTTCAAACACAATATGAGTTGCAGCAGAAGGAAAACACGATCATACAGCAACAGCTGGATCTGATTCGAAGAGAGCGGGTCGTTTACGGGACTTTAGCGGCATTAGCTATTGTCATCCTTTTGGCTGCACTTGGCTTGGTTTTTTCCAAAAGAAAGGAAAAAATCGAACGGGTTAAGTTTCAGGAAGCCGAAAAATTCAAAGCTCAAAAGTCAATTCTCGAAGCCAAAGAACAAGAGCGAAAACGAATCTCATCTGATCTTCATGATAATTTGGGAGCTTTTGCCGCTTCCATCACCTCAAACCTGGAATATATTAAATCTGATCATTTGGATGACTTGGGTAAAACAGCCTTACGAGAACTTCAACTCAATTCCCGGTCAATGATCAGCGAATTGAATGACACTATTTGGGCATTGAAAAATGACTCACTTAGACTTACTGCCCTCAGCGACAGACTCAAACTTTACCTTCAGCGATTAAATTCTTCCTATCCGAAAATTCAGATCAACTTTTACGAAGAAATCATGGAAGACAAGACATTGCCATCGGCTGAAGCATTTAACCTGTTTCGAATTCTTCAAGAGGCGACCAATAATGCTCTGAGGCACAGTGATTGTAAGCTGATCACGATTTCACTCAAATGTCATCAATCCTGGTCAGTTGAGGTAAAGGATGATGGCAGAGGCATAAACTCTGATACAACCAATTTTTCTGGAAATGGACTGGAAAACATGAAAAAACGCGCAAAAACTTCAGGATGGAGTATTTCATGGCAAGGGATTATTGGAGACAAAGGTACATCGGTTCGGATAGAACCTACTGCAAATTGATTATAGCCCATCCTGTTTTTTCCACAGAATTTTGAACCATGGAAATTTATCGTATCGCACTCGTAGAAGACAATCCTGTTAACGTAAGAAGTTTCCGATTGAAGACCGAGGGGAATAATGCCTTGAAAATGATGTTCATTGCTGATAACGGAAAATCCGCCCTTTCCGAATTGGAAGCATTGCACCATGGGAATTTACCTCAGGTGGTTTTTATGGATATTAAAATGCCTATAATGAATGGCATAGAAGCTATTCGGATCGGTAAAGCACTATATCCGCAAATTCATTTCTTGGTTTTAACGGTGTTCGATGATGAGGAGAATATATTTGAAGCAATCCAAGCCGGTGCTTCGGGTTATTTGCTTAAGCATGAACCTTCGGATAATATTTTACAATCGGTACAGAATGTCATTGAATTCGGTGGGGCACCGATGAGTCCGGGTATCGCCCGAAAGACGCTCCAATTACTTAGCAGGACAAATACGGTCTCAAAATCTTCCAAAATTGAATTGCCAGAATTACTCACTGAACGCGAAAAAGAAGTCCTTCGACACCTAATAAACGGCTGGGATGCAAAAAGAATTTCAGTTGAACTGGAAATTTCAACACTGACAATTCGTAAGCATATCGCAAACATATACCAAAAACTACATGTCAATTCGCAGGCACAAGTAATTAACCTAGCACATAAAAGTCACTGGCTTTGACCAAAGTCAATATATTCCTTTTAACAGGCCCATTTTTTCTGTTTTGGAATATCTTTTTGATTTGAATCAGGTTAATCTTTAAGTTTAACCTGCGAACGATAAACCCAATGGAAGCTTACGGACAAATTCTACTGATTGCCATGCCTGCATTTTTTGTGCTGGTATTGTTTGAAAAATTTTGGGGAATTTGGAAAGGAAATGACACTGTTCCATTGAACGACATGATTTCCAGTCTGAGTTCGGGAATGACCAATGTCACCAAGGATGTCTTGGGGCTCAGTCTGATTGTCATCTCTTATGAGTGGATGGTGAATCAATTCGAATTGGTTCAATTTGAAGCCACTTGGCTCACCTATGTAATAGCATTTATCGCTTTGGACTTTGCCGGATATTGGGCACATCGGATATCGCATGAATACAATATTTTTTGGAACAACCACATCATCCACCACAGCAGCGAGGAGTTTAATCTGGCCTGCGCCCTGCGACAAAGCATTTCTTCAATAGTTAAGATTTTCGGCATTTTCTTGATTCCTGCTGCAATTTTGGGTGTACCCCCACAAGTTATCGCTATTGTAGCTCCACTACATCTTTTTGCTCAGTTTTGGTATCATACTCAGCATATTAAGCGGATGGGTTTTTTGGAGAAAATCATCGTCACCCCCTCCCACCATCGCGTTCATCATGCGATTAACCCCGAGTACTTAGATAAAAATTATGGACAGATTTTCATCATTTGGGATAAAATATTCAATACCTATCAAGAAGAAAAGGAAGAAATTCCTGCCGTATATGGGGTAACACGTCCGGTCCAAACCTGGAATCCGATCAAGATTAACTTCATGCACCTTTGGCTTTTGATTAAAGACGCATGGAGAGCAAAAAGCTGGAAAGACAAACTCAAAATCTGGTTTATGCCTTTGGGTTGGAGACCTGCCGATGTTGCTAAAAACTATCCGGTGAACAAGATCGAGGATGTATATCACTTCGAAAAATACAATCCGCAACTTTCCAAAGGGATGTTGATTTGGAGTTTTGGTCAATTGATTGCACTCCTTTTTTTGCTTAGTTATTTATTTGGAAATCTGGCAACTATCGGTGCGCCTGGTATATTTTATTATGGCGGATTTGTCTTTTTGACTGTCTTTGCCTACACCGAACTGATGGATCGCAATCCGAATGCATGGGCCTGGGAATTGCTCAAGGTATCTTATGCGCTGTACTTCGTGGTGAATTCAGGAGATTGGTTTGAATTGAATAAGTTTTTGCCTGGTTCGGTTTATATTTTTGTCGGGTACCTGGTTATTTCAGCTTTCTTTTCAGTTTGGTTTTCTTTGCGAAAAGAAAAGCTTGAGCTTACCAACAAACTCCGGATGCAGTAAATGAAAGAACTTCAGCAGATCATTCAGGCCTACGAAGTCTGCAAAACCGAAAATCAACCGGTTGCATTGGCAACGGTTGTACAAGTGGATGGCTCGGCCTATCGTCGACCGGGAGCGCGAATGCTGGTGACTCAGGAAGGCAATCTTACCGGTGCAATCAGTGGTGGTTGTCTGGAAGGCGATGCGCTGCGCAAAGCCCAAGCAGTGATTTTTCAGCAGAAATCCATGCTTGTTACTTACGACACCACTGATGAAGACGATCAGAAATTCGGTGTGGGTCTGGGATGCAATGGAATCATCCATGTCCTGATTGAACCGATTGAGTTCATCAATCCGGAAAATCCCATTGAATTGATCAAAAAAGCATTTTCTGACCGAGAAATCTCACTTCTACTGACCCTTTTTTCGGTCCCCAATTCCAAATCAGAGCAGATCGGAACGATCTATTTGAAAAAAGGAAACCATGACTTTGGAAGTTTATCCAAAGTTCATGCGGATTTTAGACAGGTACTAGAAAAAGAAATCAGTGATTTCGATGCTCCGCAAAATGTCATTAAGTCCTATTCAAAATATCAGCAAGTTTCAGTTTTTTTTGAATTGATTAAGCCTCCGATTCGGGTTTTACTTTTCGGTGCAGGAAATGATACGGTACCCTTGGCCAAAATGGCTGATATTTTAGGCCTAGAGTTGATATTGATTGATGGAAGAAAAAACCTCGCAACTCAGACACGATTCCCTTCTGCAACGAAAATCCTTCAAGGTCCTGCTGAAGAAGTGATTGAACAAATCGAAACAGATCCCAACACAGTCGCACTCCTCATGACTCATAATTTTGAATATGAAGTGATTATCTTGGAGAAATTACTGACTTGCATGATTCCTTACATCGGAATTTTAGGACCCAAGCGCAAGACAGAAAAGCTGATTCAAAGGTTGGAAACTAAAGGAATTCAAGTTCATACCGATAATTTATACGCTCCTGTCGGAATTGAAATCGGAGCTGAAACATCCGAGGAAATTGCGCTTTCCATTTTGGCTGAAATCAAAGCAGTATTGAACAAAAAACAGCCTATTTTCCTCCGGGAAAAAGCCGGTCCAATCCACGAAAAGATTTAAAATGAAAACTGGAATAATCATACTTGCAGCCGGAGAATCAAGCCGGCTTGGCTACCCAAAACAAATCGCTAAATACAAGGATAAAACCTTGCTTCAGCTCGCAATAGATGCTGCAAATGGCTGTGAAGCTCATAAACGTATCTTGGTCCTCGGTGCAAACCGGGATGAAATCAAGAAGACATTTCCAGGTTCCAGCATCCCAAATATCCCGAATCCTCACTACGAAAAAGGGATGTCTTCCAGTCTTAAAATTGGCTTGGAGTATATGCTCAAATTTGACCAACCGGATCAGGTCATCATCATGCTGTGTGATCAGCCTTTTGTAGATGCGAAGATTCTGAACAAGTTGATCACTACTCAGGCGAAAGAAGGAAAAGGGATCGTAGCCTGTGGGTATTCAAAGACTGTTGGTGTACCGATTCTTTTTGGAAAAGCCTATTTTAAGGAATTGATGGAGCTCAAAGGTGACGAAGGTGCAAAGAAAATTGCACTTGCCCACGAGGAGGATTTGGTAAGTATCCCCTTTCCAAAAGGGAAAATTGATATTGACACGGAGGAGGATTTGCTACAATTGAAAAATTGAAAGATTTGAAGACCTGGTCCGCCGTGGCGGATTGAAAAATTAAAGCATGAAACTATTCTATATCCCCAAAAAATTCCTCCAGGTCTAGTTTAAAACCTTCTAATACAGTCGATTCGACCACATCACCTGAGGTCAGCAAACCTGAGGGAACATATTTTCCATTTATAAGCGTATAGATCAACAGATTCTGATTTTCGGGATGAATGATCCAATATTCCCGGACACCGTGTGACTCGTAGAGATTAAATTTATGCTTAAGTTCGGTCTTGCTGTTTCCCGGAGAAAGGATCTCCACAATTAAATCGGGCGCTCCGATGCATCCCCGATCGTCCAGCTTTTCGGGATCGCAAATCACACAGATATCCGGTTGCACGACATTATGAATTTTGTGATCTTCTTTGGATTCTTTTGGAAAACGGACATCAAATGGAGCATCATAGACTTGACATTTCTTTCCTTCCAAGAAAACATAAAGTCTAGATACCAACTTTACAGATACTTTTTGATGAATTCGCTTTGGTGCCGCCGCCGCTTTCTTGAAAATTTTTCCTTTGATCAGCTCCACTACTTCTTCAAACTGCCAAGTCAAATAATCAGCATAGGAATAGAGGCCATACTCAGCCTTAGGTTCTTCGACAGTATTTGGTTCTTTTCCAGTTTTCATGGTTAAATATACTGATAGGAAAGCATTTAATAGAAATTGGGTTTTATGTTTTTGCAATGATAACTGGTTAAAATTCAATTTTTCCGCAAGTCTTCAACCACTTTTTTCACCCAACTAATCGCATCCTCGATATCTTTTTCAGTGGTTCCTTTTCCCAAACTAAACCGAATCGATGCTCTGCCCAAATCGGAATTTATTCCCATCGCCTGAAGTACATGGCTGGGTTTGGGTGAAATTGAAGTACAGGCCGAACCCGAACTCACAGCAACTTTCTGATTGACTCTTCTGAGCAACTCCTCTCCTTCTACACCACCAAAAGCAATGTTCGTTACGTGTGGCAATCGGATTTCCTGACTTCCGTTCAGAAAAGTTCCCGAGATCTCCAGAATGCCTTTTTCCAATTTATCCCGAAGAGTTCCCAATCTACTTCCCTCCTGCTCCATTTGGTTCATTCTCAATTGAGCTGCGGCTCCAAACCCAACAATTCCCGGAACATTGAGCGTACCGCTCCGCATTCCTTTCTCATGTCCTCCTCCATGAATTTGAGCCAGTGGTTTGGGCAAATCGTGATTATGTCTTACGAAGAGAGCCCCTACTCCTTTTGGTCCGTATAGCTTATGCGCAGATATTGCCATCAGGTGAATTCCTTTAGTAAAAACAGGGATTTTACCCGCTGCCTGAACTGCATCTGTGAAAAAAATAACATTTCTCTTCTCGGCCAGTTCAGCGATTTTTTCCACCGGATGGATAATTCCCGTCTCATTATTTGCCCATATCAGGCAGATTAGTTTGGTGTGTGGAAGAATGGCTTTTTCCAGTTCGTCCAGACTGATTTCTCCTTTGGAATTCACTTCAAGGTAAGTGAGGTCAGCGCCTCTTTTTTGCAATTCGGCAAAGGTGTCCAAAACCGCCTTGTGCTCCGTTTTGCAAGTGATGTAATGCTGCTTTTCCCCAAGGTAGGCATCAAACGTTCCTTTGATTCCCAAATTTATTGCCTCAGTAGCTCCGGAAGTGAAAATGATTTCTTTGGATTTGGCCCCGATTAAATTGGCGACGTTTTCTCTAGCTTCTTCCACAGCATTTTCCGCTACCCAACCGTAAGGATGACTTTTGCTGGCAGCGTTTCCAAAGTGTGTTTCGAAGTACGGCAGCATTGCCTCAATGACCTCGGGTAGACAGGGCGTTGTGGCGTTGTAATCAAGATAAATGGGGTATTGCATGGCTTAAAAATAAGCTATTCTCTCCCGAATCACTTACAGATTTATGTAACTTCCATCTTTCTATCTTTAAAACCCATGCAAGAATCCTGGACTTTTGATTTTCCCAACACTGATTTTCCTGAAAATGAACTGAAAGCCATTTTAATAGAAAAAGAAAAAGATCTGGGTATTTTTTTGTCCTACTATTTCAAAAAAGATGGAGCAGTTTCTGAAAAAGTGAAACTGAAGAGCTCTCCACACTTTTCCTCTGCGACGGCGGGAAAACTGACTTTGGATTTTGACTTGGTTCATTTCAATGCTTGTTTGGCGATTCATGAAAAAGCCCGGGATGAAATGGAAATGACTTTTGAAATCGACCAGATAAATCAAAAAATTAAATTAATCGGAGCTTATTGGCCGAGCCGTGAGATGGACGAAATTTAGACGCCTGACATTAGACTTTAGATGTAAGACTTTAGTGTCATAAAAATTAGAAACATAATAAAGTCGCAATGACTTTGTCTAGAATCGGTTGTCCTATTCTGTTTCATGCGTCTTGTGTCTTGGATCTTTTTTCTAATATTGTCTCGTTCGTTTTTTGGTTGCAATTCCTACCAATTGGACTAATTTTGGCCTTGAATTTTAGGCTATGACAGAATCACTGAATTTTATTGAACATATCATCGAGGAAGACTTAGCGAATGGTTTTCACAAAGAAAAACTTCGCTTTCGATTTCCTCCCGAACCTAACGGCTACCTACACATCGGACATGCAGCATCTATTTGTCTGAATTTTGGTTTAGGCGAAAAGTATAATGCTCCGGTCAACCTCCGCTTTGATGACACCAATCCTTCCAAAGAGGAACAGGAATACGTGGACGCCATTAAGCGGGATATCGCTTGGCTTGGCTTCAGCTGGGCCAATGAGTGCTATGCCTCAGATTATTTTCAGCAGCTTCACGATTGGGCTGTTCAATTGATCAAAGAAGACAAGGCCTATGTAGATCAGCAAACTTCTGAGCAAATAGCTGCCCAAAAGGGTACACCAACTACAGTCGGAACTGCAAGTCCTTATCGTAATCGCCCTAGTTCAGAGAGCTTGGATTTGTTTGAGCGAATGAAAAATGGGGAATTCGCGGCTGGAAGTTATGTTCTACGTGCCAAAATCGACATGTCATCACCTAACATGCACATGCGGGATCCGATTTTGTATCGAATCATCAATGCACACCACCATCGCACCGGGAATAAATGGTGCATTTATCCCATGTATGATTGGGCACATGGCGAGTCAGATTATATCGAGCAGGTTTCTCATTCGCTTTGTACCTTGGAGTTCAAAGCTCATCGGGAACTTTACGATTGGTACATCGATCAGATCTATGATTCGAAGCTACTGAGACCGAAGCAACGGGAGTTTGCCCGACGCAATCTGAGCTATACTGTAATGAGTAAGCGAAAGCTACTCGAACTGGTGCAGAACAAAGTGGTAGCGGGTTGGGATGATCCCCGAATGCCTACCATTTCCGGCTTAAGAAGAAGAGGTTACACCCCAACTTCAATTCGTAAATTCAGTGATTTGGCAGGTATTGCAAAGCGTGACAATGTGACCGATGTCTCCTTGCTGGAGTTTTGTATCCGCGAAGATTTGAATAAAACCGCCACCCGTGTGATGGCGGTATTGAATCCGGTAAAATTGGTCATTACCAATTACCCTGAAGGGAAGGTTGAATTCCTTGAGATGGAAAATAATCCCGAGCAACCTGATTCAGGAACTCATGAGGTGCCTTTTTCCAGAGAATTATACATCGAGCGGGAAGATTTTAAAGAAGATGGAGGTAAAAATTTCTTCCGCCTTTCCTTAGGAAATGAAGTTCGGCTGAAAAGTGCCTATTTCATCAAAGCGGAGTCTGTAGTAAAGGATGAAGCTGGAACTATCCTTGAGATCCACTGTACCTATGATCCTGAATCCCGATCCGGAAGCGGATCCGAGGCCAGTCAGCGAAAAGTAAAAGGAACGCTTCATTGGGTTTCTATTGCACATGCGATTAAGGCTGTGGTTAGGGAATACGATCGCTTGTTTTTGGAAGAAGCGCCGGATTCGCATGAGGAAAAGAATTTCATGGAATTCATGAACCCCAACTCTCTGAATAGTATCAATGAAGCATATCTCGAGCCTTTTTTGGCCAATGCAACCTTGGATGAAAAGTATCAATTCCAACGATTGGGATACTTTACTTTGGATTTGGATTCCTCGGATGGAAAACTGGTATTTAACAAAACGGTAGGTTTGAAAGATACTTGGGCTAAACAGAATACGGAAACTCCAGCCCAAAATCAGCCTAAGCCCCAAACCTCGGTACAAGCCCAGAGTCAGCGATCTGCCTTGAATGAGATTCAACAAATCGGCAAAAAACTGACCAATCTCTCCGGTGAAAAATTGGAAACCGCAATGAACTCAATTCGGGAATTTGCTGAAGATGTCACCTATGATGAATTAGAGCCGCTTTTTGGTACTGCTTCAAAGAAGACAGGAACCCGAATCGGTGTCCTTCTTTCGGTGGGGGTTTTGTTGAAAAACGGTCAGGTTAAAAATCAGGCAATTTCAGATTTTATTGAATCCTGTAAGAATGATGAAAATGAAATTTTGAAAGTTGAAGCTGAGAAGTTGGGATAAAACTTGATTTTCTTTGAAGTATCAGGCCTACCTTATTTTCAAAATATGGTAGGTCTTTTTTTAACCACATAGTCACATAAGAAAAAAATATCATAAAGGTGTTTTCACTCAAAACTATGTGGCTATGTGGTAAAATTCATCATCCCATCACCCGCTAATCCTTAAGCTGGACAATTTTAAATGGAAATGCTGCTTCCGGAGAAGCAGCATAACTCATAATAATTTCAAATCTCTAATTTCAAACCTAGAATTTCTACGCTCTTCTAATTTCCAGCTTAATATCAGAGAATTCTTTTTGCTCGATAAATGGCTGACTTCTCAGTCTTCTGCCTGTAGCAGAGAAGATCGCGTTGGCTATTGCTCCTCCTGTAGGTGGAAGTGCAGGTTCGCCCAATCCTGTCGGATCAAAGCCTGTATCCAAGAAGTGCGTATCAATCTCAGGAACTTCCTTCATTCGGATCAATCGATAGGAATCGAAGTTTTTCTGCTTTGGAACCCCATTTTCGAAGGTCAGATTCCCGTACATCGCATGACCCATTCCATCCACAATTCCGCCGCGAACTTGGTGGTTAGCTCCGATTGGATTCACCACCATTCCGCAGTCGGTGACGGCAGTTACCTTTTTGAGTACAGGCGTTCCTCCCTCCATCGCAATGTCAGCTACTTGAGCTACATATGATCTATGTGAATAATAAACACTAAAGCCTTGCTTTACATTCGGATCTTTTCCCCAGTTGGATTTCTCAGCGGCGGCTTTCACCACACCAATCATCCGATCAACATCGTATCCCAACTCTCCCCCTACAGGTGAAGTTTTGGCTTGCTGTAATAAATCCAATCGGAACTGGACAGGATCTTTTCCGGCGGCAAGCGCTACTTCATCCAAGAAACTTTGCTCGGCATAAGCCAAGAAATTTGTGATTGGCGCTCTCCAAGCATTGGTTGTAATGCTTGACTTATGTTCAATACTTTCAATTAAGACATTTGCTACGGCTCCGGATGGGAAGTTATTCTCTCTGGTACAGTTTCCGGCATTCATCCCAACTCCTCGCAGTTTGTATGCTATCATATTTCCTGATGCATCCAAACCTGCTTCAAATCGGTATCTGACTGCCGGACGATAAGCACCACCAGTCAACTCATCTTCACGACTCCAGGTCACTTTTACAGGTGCATTCATCGCTCGGGAAACTTCCACAGCTTCTTCTACATAATCTGCTCGTAGTCTTCTGCCGAATCCACCGCCCAAACGTGTAATTTCCACTGTGATATTTTCTAAAGGAATGCCTAAAAGTTGGGCAGTTGCCTGTCTGGCACGATCCGGAGTTTGGGTTGGGCCGATGAGTTCGACTTTGTCCCCCTTCACATGAGCAAAAAAGTTTTCTGGTTCCATTGGAGAATGAGCAATGAAAGGACATTGATATTCTGCGGTCACAACTTGCGCAGCACCTTTAAATGCAGCATCAAAATTCCCGTCTTTCCGCTTCACGTCCGGTTTTCCATTCAACATTAATTCCGCAAAAATCCTGTCATGATCTGCCGTACTTTCTACTGCTCCATCCGGCTCATAATCTATTCGAAGTAATTTCTTCGCCTTCAACAATGGCCAGGTGGATTCACCAACTACAGCCACACTTGTTCCAAAAGTGACGACGTCTTTTACTCCTGATACACCTCTCGCTGCCGAATCATCTACAGCCTTGATTTTCATTCCAAAAGGAGCTCGCTGAATCATGGCATGCAGCATTCCCTCCCGGTAGAAATCCAGTCCATACATTGGCTTACCGGTGTACATTTCTTTGGCATCCACATTTTTCACTGCGGTTCCAATGATTTTGAAATCCTTTTTATCCTTTAATGTCACCTCCTCAGGGGCTGTCATTGTAGCAGCTTCGGCTACGAATTCGCCGAAATGACCACTTTTTCCCGATCCTTTGTGAGAAATAACCCCTTTCTCCACCGTGATCTCTGAGGCATTTACATTCCAGGCTTTAGCAGCCGCCGCAACCAAAACAAATTTGGCAGTTGCTCCGGCTTTTCTCAGTCTTTCCCAGCTATGCGGCATTGCACCGGATCCACCGGTCAGTTGACGGTCGTATTTTTCGGTGTCCAGATTGGCTTGGAGTACACGAACTTTCTCCCAGTCCGCATCCAATTCTTCCGCCACAACCATTGGAAATGAGGTTTTGATATTTTGTCCTAATTCTGGATTTGGCGAATAAATCACTACATCTCCAGAAGGTGAAATGGATAAATAACTGTTGAATGATTTGGCTTGGGAAAGAATTTCCTCTGTGCTGAGCACCTCCATCTTGGGAGAATCGCAGCTAAACCAGCTAAATCCGATGACTAATCCACCGACTGAGGATCCCGCAATTTTGAGGAAGTCCCTTCTGCTTGCTTTTGTAAGTGTTGTCATGATTATTTGGTTTTAGCGGCTAGGGCGACAGCTTCGCGAATCTTATGATAGGTACCACAGCGACAGATATTTCGATTCATCGCATTGTCAATTTCCTCCATATTGGGATTTGGATTGCTTTTTAATAAAGCCACAGCAGTCATGATTTGGCCAGCCTGGCAATAGCCACACTGAGCAACATCCACTTCTGCCCAAGCTTTTTGAACAGGGTGATCCCCGTCCTCGGAAAGACCCTCAATCGTCAATACCTCTGCATTTCCGATACTTGAAACCGGTGTCAGGCAGGAAAAAGTAGCATTGCCATTGATGTGTACCGTGCAAGCCCCGCATTGGGCGATTCCACAGCTAAATTTAGTGCCTACCAGTCCCAAGTTATCCCGAAGAACCCACAAGAGTGGAGTATCGTCATCGACATCTACGGTGTGGGACTTCCCGTTGATTTTCAGATTGTAATTTGCCATGAGTTTTGAGTTTATTCAGAATCTTAAGATAAAGAATAAATTTTGCTTATCGAATTGGACTTCAGCTCAATTGCCTGGTTTTTGGATGAGTTGCAATAACAAGGGATGAATGAATCAAGAAATCTGAAATGCAGTTAAATTACTAATTTTTATTTCGATTTCCGGAAAAAACCCTTATCCAAACTTGGCTTTCCACAACCTGTCAAACTGAGTACTATACTCATCAAAAAGTAATTAAAAGGTAACTCTGCCTCTGAATAGATTTTTCCTGAATGGGCAAAAATCACAGCAATCCCCAAGGTAAAAGCCATAATCCAAGCACCGTATCGAATTCCCAGCAAAATCAGAATCCCAGCTGCAAACTCTGCGATTTGGGAAGCATAGGCCATCAATAATGGAAAAGGCCAATTCAATGATTCTAGAAAGGCTGCAAGTTCGGGGACTTTTCCTTGGAAAAGATAGGTTCCGCTATGTTTGAGCATAACTGTTCCCACCCAAAATCGAACTAAGAGAATAGCAATGTTTAGGTATTCAAATCGGGGTGATTCAGTTAAGTTTCTCATTTCAAAGCGTGTAAAATGTCGCTAGAAAAAGTGTGAGTCGATAGATCGTAATAACTACAATCAGCGCTGAGACCAACAGAATTCCTCCAAGAATACTTCTCCACCACGAAAATCCCATCACTCTGCGAATAGCCGGAACGAAAAAGCCAAGGATAATGAGGGAGAGAAAAAATGTGTAATATTCATCTCTAATTTCCCCATTCCAATTTACACCAAGACCAAGAATCAACTGAGATATCCCTCTTGTCACCAATGAAATTCCAACCGTAGGAACAATGAGAATAAACGTAACGAACTCCAGACTAAGGTGGAAGTATTTTACAAAATTGACCTGCTTTGAATAATTTGCCAATACAATAAAAGGGATTAAATAAATGACAAACAGAAAAAGTAAAAGCTTCGAATTGCCTGTCGAATTCATATCGTAAATTTGAGAGAAATCCGAAAGGCTTAAGTTATTTTCACTTATGTATTCGGTCACTTCTTTCTCCACAAAGCCACTATATGGCATTCTATAGAGTTGATTATATAGACTCGTATTAAATGTCTGAATTACAGGGAAGAAGAAGTATATAAAGTTGGCTAGAAAGAAAAAAGAAATCGGCTGCATGTATGGTACCGTGATTCCTTCGGAAACATCCTCGGTGATCTTGCCAGGTTTTAATAATAGGGTTCGAAGACTGTTGAAAAATTTACCATCAATAAAAGTGTAGGCATTGAGCAGATTAAGAAGGTAATTTTTTAGTGTTTGATCCTCTTTTTCCAGCACTTTTTCTCCGCATATATTGCAGAATTTGCCATGAAAAGACGCCTCGCAATGCTTACATTTTCTGGTAATTTGAAAATCAAATGCTTCAGTTCGTTTCCTCCAAAAATTCATTTCATGTGTTTATAATTTGATTTTTTATGATCACATGCCCGCCTGTCGTCGGACAGGGAATGCCCTGCCCCTATAGCTCGGGGCATCCCCCTGTGTGAGAAGCCTTTCTCATGGGCATTTCATGAGCTTGGTAAAGCGATAAGTTCTATATTTTTCAGGTGAATTGTTTGTTTTTTCAGCCTGTTTCTTGAAAATTATTTATTTATCTTCGATCCTTCTGTTTTTTAACAAAACCCTAAACCTATGTCCCAAACCATCAAAGCTGCCATCGTAGGTACCGGATTTATCGGTCCTGCTCACCTTGAGGCACTTAGAAGATTACCTAATGTCGAGGTAGTAGCACTATGTGAAGTCACCCAAGAACTTGCAAATGAAAAAGCAAAAGTGCTTGGAATCCCACGAGCCTATACTTTTGACGAAATGCTAAAACAGGATGACATCGATGTAGTCCACATCTGTACACCAAATTTCCTTCACTTTGCGCAAGCAAAAGCTGTGTTGGAATCAGAAAAGCATGTGATTTGTGAAAAACCTCTTGCAGTCAAAATTCACGAAGCGGAAGAGTTGGTGAAGATTGCTTCCGCCACCGGCTTGGTCAATGCTGTCCACTTCAATCTGCGCTACTATCCGATGGTACGGCAGATGAAAACCATGCGCGAAAAAGGAGATCTTGGCGAGGTCTATTCTGTGATGGGATCTTACCTGCAGGATTGGCTTTTCTTCCAAACTGACTACAACTGGAGACTGGAACCGGACAAATCCGGAGATTCCAGAGCGATTGCGGATATCGGTTCCCACTTGCTTGACATCACTGAGTATGTCACTGGATTGAAAATCACTGAAGTGATGGCTGATTTCTCCACGGTACATAAAACACGATTGAAGCCGCTGAAAGCTATTGAGACCTATTCTGATACTAAGTTGCAAGCCTCAGACTATGCGGAAGTTCCGATCAATACGGAAGATCATGCTACGGTTTTGCTTCGGTTTGACAATGGATCCAAGGGTTCGATCACTGTCTCTCAAGTAAGTGCAGGTCGCAAAAACCGACTGAATATTGAGATCGCAGGTTCCAAATCCAATTTTGAATTCAATTCAGAAAGACCGAATGAACTATGGATTGGGAAACGGGACAAAGCCAATGAGCAGCTGATGAAAGATCCTTCCCTGGCTTACCCTGAGGCTTCTGCCCTGATCAGTTTTCCTGGAGGACACAACGAGGGCTTCCCGGACACCTCCAAGCAAATGTTTAAAGAAGTCTATGCGGCAATTGCTGTAGGAAAGCAACCTGAAAACCCCTCCTATCCGACTTTTGCAAGTGGTCTGAGAGAATTGATTATCGGAGAACGAATAGTCGAAAGCGACAAAAAGCAAGCTTGGGTTAAAATCTAAAAACCTTTTGCGGCTTTTGTCAGTAGGAAGACAAGAATTAATTACCATAAATCCTTATTTCAATAAAAATCTAAATCAATGAAAACTATGAATTTGAAAAAAAGTCTATTTGCATTTGCCCTGATGGCATTTGTAGCTTTTTCAGCTACTGCACAAGAAAAAGCAAGTCCCGCAAGAAAAGCTGAAGGAACGGCAGCAGGCTCCAAAATCACCATCAATTACTCTTCTCCCGCGGTAAAGGGTCGTACCATTTGGGGTGATTTGGTTCCTCTAGGTCAAGTATGGAGAGCTGGTGCTGATGATGCCACTACCTTTACCACCGAAAAAGATATCATGGTAGAAGGAAAGAAACTTCCAGCTGGCACTTACAGCTTCTTCATTATCCCTGGTGAGTATGAGTCCACTTTGATATTTAACAAAGTAGCAAAACAGTGGGGAGCTTATACCTATGATTCCAAAGAAGATGCGTTAAGGGTAAGTGTACCTTCAATGCAAACTTCTACCATGGAGGAGCGCTTGGTCTACGAAGTAAAACCTGATGGTTTTGAAGTTAGATGGGAATATGGTAAAGCTGCGGCTAAAATCGGTTCTTAATTAAAATTAAGCATCGCCAGCACAGGCCATTAGATCCATTGGATTAGTCTTTCGACTGGTGGTCAGTGATCAAAATTTGAATAGAAGCCCGGGATTGTACCGGGCTTTTTTCATTTTTGAGATAGTATCCGATAGAATTTCGGGAAAAGTTTAAGTTTAAATAATGCTCATTTATATTGTAGTGAGTAAGTGCCTGTCACATCCGATAGGCAGCCTCGATTTCATCTCAATTCCCCTATTTTTACAGGATGCCAATCCGAAGCTTTAGTTATTCAAATCCAAAGAAAAGCGCCTTTTTGGCCGGAATAGGCTTTCTTTTCCTGTATTGGCTTTTCGGCTTTGACGGAATCACTTTTTCTGACGATGTCTACTACTTACTTGCCGGCAAAAACTTCTGGGCTGGCACCATGGAATTCAACGAATACCATTTCTCCACCCGATGGGGTGCCTACATCCCCTCGGGTTTGATAGGTTTTCTTTTCGGTTTTGATCCACATCGGATTTCCTTGATTTCCCTGTTCAGTTACATCGGTACCCTGGCCATGCTGTTGAAGGTATTACCGCGGGAATCTAATCCTTGGGTCTTGCTCATCTGGTTTTCCACTCAAGTCTATTTTCTCCACTTTTTGACCAAGGTTTATCCTGATTCTCAGTTGGTATTTTGGACAGTATTAGTTCCGTTTTCAGCAGTATACAGAAATGAGAGGCCCATTCTGGCAGCCTTAGGATTGATTTTCGGTTTGTTCTTTGGCTTTTTGACCAAGGAAACCATCATATTCCTTGCACCACTTCCTGTTTTACTTTGGGCTTTCGATTGGAAAAAAGGAACCAAAAAAATCCCTTTCTATTCCGCTCTTTTCGGATTTGGGATTGTCTTTGGCAGTCTGTATTTGGCTTACTTTTGGATTCAATTCGGAAGTCCCTTTTATCGATTTGAATCAATTCAGGATGGACATTACATTTCAGAATTTACCTATGCTGACAAGAGTGTCTGGGTAATGCTCAAGCGCCTGACCATACTTCCCATTCTTACTTTTGTCGAACGATCTTATTGGATTTGGATCGTATTTGCCATCCCAGGACTGCTGAAAATTCGAAAAAATCCACAGAGTCCGGGAATTGAATTTGGCTTGGCATTCCTGAGTTTACTTGGATTGTTTTGGGTAATGAGTAGCACCTTAAGATTTTACAATCCAATTTACCTCAACCCTCGCCATCTGATTATTTTGGTGCCGATTTTAGCCTTTTTGATAGCTTCAGGTTGGGAAGATTGGAGTAGAAACCTGAAGTTAAAAAGATCAATGACTGGTCTAATTCTACTTGGAGCAGGAATCAGTTTAATCCAACAAGATTGGAAAATGGCAGCTTTTCAGGCTTTCGCTATTGTTATCATTTATGCAATTCAAAAAAGACAACAGGTTTGGTCTTTTGGAGTTTATTTGGCTTTTCCTGCTTTAATGGCAATTAGCTACCAAATGAAATTAAAGGAGTACAAACACCTTATTCAAACTTTAGATCAAGAAACCTTAATAACTACTAATCAATCTATTATACTCACAAATAATTTTCTTGATTTCAGCAAGGAAGTGCTTTTACCTGAGAATCAAACCACAAAAGATTTACTTTTCCCGATCGAAAAATTGGACTCACTTAAATCTAATCCACCTCAGAAATTGAGGGTTTTAATCTATGACTATTACAAACACGGATATCCTAAGGAACAGGTAGATGTGTCTGCTTTGGAAATATGGTTAAATGAAAATTACCGCTTGGATTCCGAATCAGTCAACGGCAAACTTTGGTTACGTAATTTTTCCAGAGAATAGTTATTTCCTCTTTTTTTGCCCCAAGGCAAAAATCCGGTTGACGTTAAATCCGAGTCTAAATTCTTCACCGGGAACGCCATTACCTCCCGCCAATAAGTATTGCTCATTGAGTGCCTGTGAGGTCACAAAATACATTTGAAAAACATGGCCCCCCGCTTCGACATCCCAACCAATTCCGACATTATTTCTCAAGTCTGAATTAAGATTGGGTATCCATTGGAGTGTGAGAGAAGAACGATCTGTAACTTTTAATTTTCCACTAAACCCAAGCGCGAGGTAGAGATTTTGGGTGCCCTCGATCAGATAGATTTGACGGGGATTGTTGAAATAGGCCAACATTGGGCTGACTTGCAAACTGAATTTATTTGAAAACTTTCGTGCAATCATCACTTGAGCGGAATAGGCAAGTCGATCGACAAATTCCGGTCGCTCAGCTGCCGGTAAAAATGAATATGGATTGCTGATCACCCCTGCACCACCTGCCAAACTTACAGAAATGGGCACATTGCCGTTTTGCGTTTGTTCCAGAAGATGATACCGTCCGTAGAGGTTGTAAAACTTATCCCGACTGGATCGAGCTGCACCCAGCGAAAGCTTGTCAGATAAACCAAATTCAAAGCTAAACTGGATGTTTGCCCCATTGTCCAAGCCAAAAAGGTTCTCAATCCCTCCATCCAGAGTACCGAAAGTGTGCATGATGGCAAAGTGCATGGTCTTCTTCTCAAGCGGCTCCACAGTCATCAGATTGATATGCCTGGGGGCATGGAAAATCAGATCTACCGCTTGATTGGTGTTTTCAAGCACTCGCTCCAACTGAGCATTTGAATAAGAGATTATACCAAAAAACAGCGCTAGAAGAAGTCCTGATGTTTTCATTTTTTCTCAGTTAAAGTGGCTTTGATCGTGACTTTTTGCTCCTCCGCCAATTCATAAAATACGAGCTTTGGAACAGGGATATTATAGTCTGAAAGTAAAATTGTAAAACTTGTGTCAAGTTCGATTTTCCCGTTTTGAAGCTTGGTCAAAAATCCGGAAACTTCAATCTTCCGCTCCACACCGTGAATTTTAAAAGTCCCGACCGCTTTAACCGGCACTTTTTGTCCGACCGACAGTTGGGGGCTGCCATCGATTTTGCCGGTAAACTCGGCAAATGGATATTTATCAGTCTCGAGGTAATTTTCCCGCATGTGACTATCCCGAAGCCCAATACCCGTCTTAAGTGTGTTTAGATCCACAAAGAAATCAAGGAGGTTTTTATCTAAGTCTACCAAACCATTCAATACACTTGACTTCCCTTCAAACTCATTGAGCGGTGCTTTTGACAAAAATGTAACCTGCCCTGTTTTGGTCAGAAACTCCTGACCAAATGCAGCAGAACTCAGCGAAATGGCCAAAAGAAAGCCTAAAATCTTCATCGTTTTAATAGTTGATTTTTAATAGTCAAATGGACAACTCGCCGGCTAGAACATCGTCCTTCCAATTGGCATTTTCGCCATGCCTGACTGCATCAGGCAGATTCACTTTTATTTGGTAATTGTCAGTGTAGTCCCTGAAACCTGCGTAGTAAACTGCGTCAAGGGTTGATTTGCAGGCCCTTGTACCACGCGCCCCGAGGCATCAAATACCGAACCATGGCAAGTACAAGTAAAGCGACTGGCTGCAAAAGTCCAATTTCGATCACAGCCAGAGTGGGTACAAACGGAAGTAAGCGCGACAAATGAGCCATTGACATTTGCTACCAGCGCCTTTGCATTTTCAATCAACAGCCAATTGCCAGAGTTGTTGAGTGCTGTCTGAACGGCCAAATTAATGACAATGACTGATCCTGATATGGTAATTCCGGAGCTTGAATTTCCCGGAGGCGTCGGTGGGCCTGATGGATCAGCATCGTCAGTCGAGGAACATGAGGTAAAAAAAGCAGCACCAAAGGTAGCTAACACGAGAGAAGCACCAGATTTTTCCAAAAATCTCCTTCTGGATTCGGTCAAACTTCCTGAACGGGTAACAAGGTCTTTATCCATTTTTTAAATTGATTATTCGGTAGATAGAATCAAATACGAATAAATAATCTCAAACGGATGCTAAAAGTTTTGAATTTCTCCAATAATCAAAAATACTTTGGCTTCAATATTTCACTCAGGACTACAGCATCCTTCAAGGTTTTCGGGTTTTTAAGCAGCTGGGCATAAGGATTTGATTTTTTAGCCTTAATGGCTTCATAGTCCATTTTGAATGAAGGAATCAATTCCGCAGAATTGGTGGACTTAAAGTCCTGAAAAGGTACTTTTTTCGAAGCACCGAAAGAACCTTCGTAATATTCGATTTCCTCATCATCTTCTACGATGACAGGCTTTCGGGAGGCTGTTTTGACTTGGGGAATATGGGATGGGCCCGGGTAAGAACGATAAGGTTCAGCCCTTTGAGGTTCGGGGATTACAGGCTTTGGCTTTGCCTGAACAGGTTTTTCAACAGGAGGAGGATTTTGAGCCTGACGGATTTCTTTCATCAAATCCTCAAAAGTCATCCCCTTCTGAGGAGCCTGAGGTGAAGATTCATCCGAATCCGGCATATCCAAATCCTTTTTCTTCCGAGTGGCCTGATAAATGAAATAGGCCAAAATGGCCACGATATAAACGATGTTACCCAAATCCATGCCCTCAAGTTAATTTAAAATTTTGATAGTGGGAAGCAGGGAGGTTGGGAATCTGGGACGTTTGGTTCAAGGTTCTTCAAACTTGGACCTACAATGATACAGTCTTCGGACTGCTTTCAAGCTTTTCTTAACTGTCTTGGGCAGTCTTAAGACTGCATTATCCCTAGCACAAGTCTGCCTGACGGCGAGGCAGGTCGGAAGACTTGCGTTAGACTACGTGCTACTTGGTTCAAGTCTTCAAACTTGGACCCACAATGATGCAGTCGTCAGACTGCCCAAATCATCCTATCAAAATCACATCAATAAGCTTGTCTGGCAATTCTGCATAATTGGAAGCGCTACTGTACAAATAATCTTCTGGCGAAAGGACAATCCCAGCTGCCACCGGATTTTGGTGAATATAATTCAAACATCTCCTGATTTTATCTTCTGTATTCAGTTCAATGGGATGGCTATGTTGCTGCCAAATCTGAAAATTTGAATTGTTTAAATTTCTTCTTCCGGCATTGCCAAAATGCCTCAAAAGAAATTCCCTTCTACTTTCATCCGGTAGAATTTTTATTGCTTCCAAGAACTTTACAGATGTAAATTTCTTGATATCTCTGATCAAATCTTCAAGTATTAAATCTCCATTTCTTCCAATAATCAAATGAACATGACTGGACATAATACAAAAAGCACATAGGTCCAATCCTTTGTTTTTCTGACAGAATTTCAAGGAATCCAAAAAAATATCCCGATAATCCCGACGAGTGAATAGATCAATCCATTCGACAATCGTGAAGGTGACAAAGTACAATTTCTCTTGATCTCGGATTTTATACTTTCTACTCATGATTGAAAAAAATCAAGATTTAAAACAGCGTATCTAAAATACTGATTTTTGATTTTTCGACAGTCTGAAGACTGCAATATCTTAAGCACAAGCCTGCCTGACGGCGAGGCAGGTCTGAAGACTTGCGCTAAACTACGTGCTACTTGGTTCAAGTCTTCAGACTTGGACCTACAATGATGCAGTCTTCGGACTGCTTTCAAATTTTCCCTAACTGTCTTGGGCAGTCTGAAGACTGTATTATCCAAAGCACAAGTCTGCCCGACGGCTAGGCAGGTCGGAAGACTTGCGCTAGTCACTCTCATCCCTACTTGGTACTTTGTACATGGTACTTGGTACAATAATTTGCCATTTCCACGCTTTAAACTTATTTTGTCCCCTTTACACGGAGGATAAAAATCGAATGCTGCTCAGTAAACTGGAGATCAAGGGCTTTAAGAGTTTTGGGGATAAAATGGTTATCCACTTCGACAAAGGAATCACCGGTGTCGTTGGTCCAAACGGTTGCGGTAAGTCAAATGTCGTCGATGCCATCCGTTGGGTGCTTGGCGAGCAAAAATCCCGTATGCTCCGCTCCGACAAGATGGAAAACGTCATCTTCAACGGAACCAAAAACCGCAAGCCAACCAATATGGCGGAGGTTTCCCTGACCTTTGAAAACACCAAAAACCTCCTCCCTACCGAATACACACACGTCACCATCACCCGCCGCTATTACCGAACCGGTGAAAGCGAATACCAAATCAACGGCGTATCCTGCCGTCTGAAGGATATCTCCAACCTCTTCATGGACACGGGGATCAACTCCAATTCCTATGCGATCATCGAACTCAAGATGATCGATGAGTTGCTGAATGACAAAAACAACTCCCGACGCGAACTCTTCGAAGAAGCCGCCGGAATCTCCAAGTTCAAAAACCGAAAGCGCGAGACCCTTCGCAAACTGGAAGACACAGACGCCGATCTTGCCCGGGTGGAAGATTTGCTTTTTGAGATTGACAAAAACCTGAAAAGCCTCGAAAAACAGGCGAAGCAGGCTGCAAGATATTTTGAGATCAAAGCGGATTATCGGGTTGCCAGCATCAATATGGCCAAGAAATCCATCGAGAAATATGCTAACAACCTGATTGAAGCGAATTCAAAAATCCAATCGGAATCCGATCGAAAGCTTCAACTCCAAACTCAGATCGCTGATCAGGAAGCCCTTTTGGCACAACTCAAAGCAGATCTCATCCAAAAGGAAAAACTCCTCTCCTCCCGACAGAAAACACTCAACGAGCACGTCAATAAAATCCGGGCTTTTGAGTCGGAGAAGAAAATCAAAAACGAGCGGATGCGCTTCCTCGAGGATCGCTCCCAAACTTTGCGCGAGCAAATCGACACAGATCGAAAGTCAAACGACCGAGCCGGATTCTCTATAAGATCGCTGCATCAGGAGAAAGAATCAGCCGAGAAAATCCTTGCGGAAAAAGAACATATCGTCTCCGAGCTCCGTCAGCAATACGATGCGCAGAAACTGATCACTTCCGAAAAGCAACAAAGCCAAAAGGAACAAAGCCTGAAGTTCGAAAGCCTCAAAGAGCGAGTCTATCAACTTAGCAAAGAGGTTGAAATCAAGCAGATTCAACTCAGCACATTAAAGCAGGAATTGGAGCGTACATCATCTGATGACTCCTCACAGGAAGCAAGTTTGGTAGATTTTGAGGACAAAATGGTGGAGCTGAAGTCCGAATTGGATGAGGCTACGGCGGCTTTTTCCCAACTCAAAGCCAAACAGGAAGATCAGGACCAAAAGATCGAAGAAACCAATCGTGTGATCGAAATGATCCGGGAGGAACTGACCACCTCGTCCCGCAAACTCGACTCCAAAACCAACGAATACAACCTCACCAAGTCTCTGGTCGAAAATCTTGAGGGTTTCCCGGAGGCAATTAAGTTCCTCAAAAAAAACCCGACCTGGGGCAAAGACATTCCCCTGCTCTCCGACTTGCTCACTACGGATGAAAAGTACCGGGTGACCATCGAAAACTACCTCGAATCCTACATGAATTACTATGTAGTGGATACCGAGGATCAGGCCATTGCGGCGATTCAACTGCTCAGTGATGCGGCACGTGGCAAAGCCAATTTCTTCGTGCTGGAGCATTTTGAGCGGTTCAAAGCAGGACAGAGCAAGCTTTTCGCCAATGCCATAGCAGCCACTGAAATCATCGAATTCGACCTCAAGTACAGTCGTCTGATCAATTTCATTTTGGACAATGTCTATCTCGTGCAGGGAGAATACAAGGATTTTCCCGTGGATTCGGACTGTGTCTTTCTTTCCGAAAACGGCAAATACACCAAGCGTAAATTCTCCCTTTCCGGCGGTTCGGTGGGACTTTTCGAAGGAAAACGAATCGGTCGGGCCAAGAATCTGGAGAAGCTGGACCGGGAGATTAAAGATTTGAGTAAAAAAGTCAGCAGCACCCGTGCCAACCTGGATCAGAAGCTCAGCGACCTGATGAAGCTGAAAGAAGTCAGCCACAAGAAAACCCTGGAGGAAAGCCAAAGCCGCATTAATGAACTCAACTCGGCTTACGTATCCGTCCGTACCAAAAAGGAACAGCTAGCCGAACTCCTCTCCTCCAATGTGCATAAGCGGGAGGATATTTTGGATCGCATCGCCAGCCTGGAGGAAAGCCTGAGGGAGATCCTTCCTCAACTAACCGATCAGAAAGCAAGTTTTTCCGAATTGTCGGAAGGACTCACCTTGGTCAATGAAGAAGTAGAAGCCGAAAACAAGAAACTGGCTGAGAAATCTCAGACCTTCAACCAAGAAAATATCACCTACATCCAGCAGGTCAACCGGGTGAACAGCCTGGAGCAGGAAATTGAGTTTAAGCAAAATGCCTTTGAAAGCTCCAAAGAGCGAATCGAAAAGTCTCAGGCCGAACTTGCCCAACTGGATTCAGAGATCAAATCCCTCCTCGACAACAATGAAGTGAAGGACGACGAACTGATTGAGCTGTATGCTGAAAAGGAAAGCATCGAGCGAGGCGTGACCGAAGCCGAAAAAGACTACTACGGTGCCCGCGGCCTGATCGATGAGACCGATACCCGAATTCGCAGCCTGCAGAAAACCAAGGAAGGATTTGACGTACTCCTGCAGGAACTCCAAAACAGCATCAACGAGATCAAGCTCAAGATGAGCGGAATGAAAGAGCGCCTGAGTGTGGAGTTTGAGTTAGACCTCGATTCGCTGATGGAGGAAAACCCGAATTTGGATCCTGAATTCGCAGATTTTGCGGAGGAGGAACTCCGGGAACTCGTGCGCAAGCAAAAGGAGCGACTCGAAAAAATCGGCCCGATCAACCCCATGGCGATGGAAGCCTACGACGAGATCAAAGTGCGCTATGACTTTATCACTTCGCAGAAGGCTGATCTTTTCAATGCCAAGCAAAGCCTTTTGACTACCATTTCGGAAATCGATCAGGTGGCACGGGAGACATTTTTGGATGCTTTTGGCAAGATCAAAGAAAACTTTATCAAGGTATTTCGCTCGCTCTTTACCGAGCAGGACGACTGTGACCTGACCTTGGTGGATCCGAGCAATCCGCTGGAAAGTGCCATTGAGATTATCGCCAAACCCAAAGGCAAGCGTCCCCTGACTATCAATCAACTATCTGGTGGGGAAAAGACCCTGACCGCCACTTCCCTACTCTTCTCCATTTACCTGCTGAAGCCTGCTCCTTTCTGTATCTTCGACGAAGTGGATGCCCCACTTGACGACGCCAACATCGATAAGTTTAACCACATCATCCAGAAGTTCAGCGCCGAGAGCCAGTTTATCATCGTGACGCACAACAAGCGCACGATGGCCAGCACGGATATCATCTATGGCATTACGATGATCGAAGCTGGAGTTTCTAGGGTTGTTCCGGTGGATTTGAGGGAGTTGGCTTGATTTGTAATTAGAGATTTGAGATTCAAAATTCGGCCCCTTCATCATTCGATGTTCGCCATTCGATATTCATTATTTGTAAATTGAATAGAGGACATGAAAGCCAATCTTTAAACAATTAAACCGGATTTTTTATGGCAATAGGTAAGAAAATTAATATTGACGGAGTAGAAATTTCCATTATTTCATGAGAAAAAAATGACTACATCTCTTTCACTGATATGGCTCGGGGTCAATTGCAAGAGGTGGTCATCATTAAATGGCTAAGTCTAAAAAGCACGATTGAATATCTTGGAGAATGGGAAGCCCTCTACAATCCGGATTTTAATTATACCGAATTCGGTACAATTAAAAACGCTGCAGGAAGTAACAAATTTGTTCTCTCTGTTAAGAATTGGCTGGAAATAACCAATGCTATAGGTATTACTGCAAAAGCGGGAAGGTATGGAGGAACTTATGCGCATAAAGACATTGCCTTCCATTTTGGAATGTGGATTAGTCCAAAATTCCAATTATTACTGGTAAAAGAATACCAGCGCCTAAAAGAGGACGAAAATAACCGCCATAATTTAGAATGGAACTTCCAAAGAACTTTGGCTAAGGTTAATTACCACATCCATACCGACGCAATCAAGGAAAACCTCATCCCCGAAGAAATTACACGCAACCAAGCTGCCATCATTTATGCCAATGAAGCCGATGTGCTCAACATGGCCTTGTTTGGAAAGACTGCAAAACAATGGCGGGATGCTAATCCGGATAAAAAAGGGAACATCAGAGATTTTGCCAATCTCGAGCAGCTAGTCGTGCTATCAAATATGGAGAGTACCAATGCACTTTTGATCCATCAAGGCTTGACGCAATCCGAACGCTTGATTCAACTCAATCAAATGGCCATCTCTCAGATGAAGTCCTTGGTACTGCATCGGAAGAGTTTGGATCAATTGAAAAACTAAGGATTAAAACTTCCAAAAAATCCCTATTTTTAAAATACTACTTGATTACTTTTTCAATCTGACTTTTAAAATCATGAGCAAAGAACTTCCTCTTTCCAGCCAAGAGATCGAAAATCGGATTTTTACAATTCGTGGTTTACAGGTAATGATTGATCGGGATTTGGCGGAGTTATATGTGGTAGAAACCAGAGCATTAAATCAGGCTGTAAAAAGAAACATTGACCGTTTCCCTAAATCATTCAGGTTTCAATTAAATGGTGAGGAATTTGAAAATTGGAAATCACAAAATGTGATCTCCAATAATGATAAAATGGGATTAAGAAGACCCCCATTTGTATTCACAGAACAAGGAGTTGCCATGCTTTCCGCTGTTTTAAGAAGCGCAACAGCAGTTATGGTAAGCTTAGAAATTATGAATGCCTTTGTGGCTCTTCGGAAAACACTTATTTTTCAAAGTGGCATTCTACAAAGAATCGAAGGAATAGAACGAAAGATTTTAGAGTCCGATCAAAAATTCGACAAAGTCTTCAAAGCCCTGGAAAACAAAGATTCCATCCCATCACAAGGTGTCTTCTTCGATGGACAAGTCTTCGACGCTTATGAATTGGCATCAAGAATTATCAGAACTGCCAAAACCAATTTTATCCTGATTGTTAGTAACATCAATGAATCAATCCAACTTACTGTTAAGGAGGAAATCTATCGACTTATTTAAAATTATACTTCTCCCAAATAAACCGAGTCGGAGAAAGCGCGCTTTTTAGTCCAAGGATTTTCTTGGCTGAATGAAAGATAGGCATGCCATTTCTCACTTTCGGATAGGAAAGGCACTTCCAGAAAATGACTTTCCTTTTCTCGAAAAGATCCCAGAAATTCCCACCTTGACTTTTCTCGATCTTCATGAATCAATACCACAAATGCTTGATCTGTTGGTTTGGCATTGACTTCCCAAGCGTTATTCCGCCACGTAAATTGAATTCCTCCTCCTTCCCGTGATGCTACAGCGTTTTGTGGTCCTAAGAGTGATCCTTGGCTGAATTTGACCAAACTTATATCTAAAACCTTCTGAGGATTGCCTTTTTCCACAAAGCGAAAGCAATTTTTAGAGGTGTATGACACTGCAGCATGGTATGGCTTTCTACCTCCGACCTCCAGATCTTGATACCCAAATCGAAGCAAGTGAGTGAAGTATTTCAAAAAAGTATGCGTCTGCTTGATTACAGATTGGCTCTGCCGTTTTAAGAGTGAAGTTTTAGCCTTGACAGACTTGCTCTGTTTCCCCGGAGCCTTTCGGACATACGTTTCCCCATTGTATTCGTAAAAAACGAGGTTACCAACCTTACCTCTAATACCTTCCAGCAAACTACCCTTAACTCTGCCCATAGGATAATCAATTGATTTTCTAGAGTTTAAGTTAATAGATCAATTTAAAAAAACATAAGGCTTAAAAATAATTTTTTGATCAATGTATAATTATTCAAGGATTGCTTATGTATTGGTCAAAGGATGGTTTTTAATTAGTGAAGTAATACTAGGAATTGCTTTTTTCACACTATCCTTCTTCCCTACTCATGCATTATCCTCTTAGCTATTGATAATTGGATAATCGAGCAAAATGCAACAAATCGATATTAAACAAGCAATTTTTAGGACTATGCTTTCTCCAGCATTTCCCGATCTACTCTACCTTGATTTATATCAGCTCAATAGCGAATAAACTTAAATCAGATGAGTCAAAGATAAAATTACCTGTAGATTTTATGGAAAATGTGGACTTGAGGTATCTGAAAAAGTGTTGAGGGCAATCCCTTGAATTGCCCGGCTTTTTAAAGCTGGGAATTGAAATTGGGAAGTAGGATTCAGCGATGGCGCAGAATATCAATCTGGAATAGATGGCTCAAGCCAGCGCAATGGAATGGTCAATGTCGAACATCAGGGAGAATGGGCTAATTACTACGGCTGTCTGAAGACTGCATTTGATTAAGGTCAAGTCTGGAGACCTTGCAAAAGTGGGCCGGAAGAGCACAGTAGGCCTAGTTATCTAAAACCTGTTTCGATAACTAGACTTTCCCTCAATTCATAAATCCATTAAATTAGAGCTCAAAGTTTCTCTATGCAGCCTTCGCCTGGCATATCGTCCATTTCACTGCTTCGCATCCGTGCAGTTTGCCTCGGAAAAACCAAGTTTCCTTCTCCGGAAATTGCATGGTATGTAATGGACTATAATTTTCGAAATAGGCATATAATTAAAACCGAAGACTATTCCAGATTGGATACCTACCGCTGTCCGTATTGTAAAAAATACCACCTCGGAAATTCTTCAAGAAATTAATCTTAAGGAAGGTGGGCTTATATCAAGTATTTATTCTCGTAATTCTTTAGGGACCGACTCAATGATGGTGGTCTGACCATCAGGTAATCGGAAAGATGCCGCTGCTTAATTTCCAAAAATTCAGGCGAGATTTTCAGCATTGTACTGATCTTATGTTCTAGCGTGACCCCATTTTGTATTTCTGTGAATACGCTGCTTGAATATTGATCCTGTTTAATTATATGTTCAATTAGATCATTCCCATACGCTTCAAAATCCTTTTCTGCATCCAGCAAATAGGCAAGAGAAATAAAAGTGATTTCTGTATTCTTCACTGAGGTCCAAATCGCCTTTTTGCGCTTTATCCTTCCCTCCATTTCCAAACCTGTGTAAAAAATCTGTTTCTCCATTAGAAGATGGCACTCATTCCGTCCATTTTCCATTATTAAATTACCCAATACCGCGCCGGAATTTATAAAGCATAACAGATCATCCGGTCTAAACTTGATCGGCTCACCTCTTCGGAACGAAACAATTCCGGCTTTATCAAACAGTTCCCTAAATAGGCTTGGAACATATATTCCGTGCTTTCGGGCATAGTGGATAATATTCCATTTAATTCTAAAATCACTGACCATCCAACTTCACAGTTAAGGAATCTTGAGGAAAATCCAAGAGAATCCGACATTAAACAAAACATAAGTTTGATGAAAATTAAAAATCTAAATTGATTTTTCATACCATTGATTATGAAAATCAAATTTTAATAACCAGATCAAATTCAAGGATTTGCACATAAAAATCAAATCCCGTAGGTTCAATATGCCATCTAGGACTTCTCCTCCTTGGCAGTTCAACCGCCGCTCATCTTCAGGACCGGGAGCGAAGATGCCAGTCCACACTCAGCGGCAAAAGGTGATGAATCTACACCTCAATCGGGAAGTAATCCCCGAATGATTCAACTCTTAGGCAGGGAACTCGGTGCAGAATTCTTACGCAGAACGAAGCACATGGAAAGGGTCTCTGCCTAAGGGAAAATCCAAATGGTATGTTCCACCGGGGGGCAACCCTCACTAACAAAAGAAATCATGGAATCAATAACCAAAAGATTACCCGTAATAGCATTTGTCTTGGCAGCATTTGCTGCTGTGGCCTTCACTTCTCCAAAGGAAGAGGCCAATCAGATGTATGGATTTGATGGTACCGATTGGTATCTGATTGAAGGGCAAGAAGGGGTCACCTATCTCTGCGATCAAGATACCCAGCCTGGTTGTCTTTTTGATGCAGTCAACGGAAATCCTGTTGATACCGAAATCGAAAGAAAATTTGTAAACATCAGTCTTGTTCCCATTGAGGATCAGAAAAAGTAAGTGAGTTTAGAACCCGGAATTCATGATTCCGGGTTCTTTTTATTTATTGCATACCCAATTCAACTTCATAAGGAGGTAAATCCAAAATAAACTGATCCTCTTCCATCAAGGTGAATTTGGTTCCGTTTATTTCCCGACTTGCCTGAAAAGAGGGATTCAAATATTTCAATCTCTTCATATCCATCCAACGAAGGCATCTAAATACCAATTCTCTATTTCTTTCTGCAATGGCCAATTCCAGGGCTTCCTGTTGTTGAAGAGAATTCCAAGGCTTAAAATCAGAATATCTCACTGATCCCAATTCATTCAATCTCTGCAGCCCTTCTTCCAGTTTTCCAGCTCGAATCGCAGCCTCTGCCGCCGTTAGGTACATTTCTGAAATTCCTATCCCACTGAAAAGCCGGAATCCGCCGGTATAAGAGCCTTTGAAAAGCGCTCCTTGAGTAGGACTCAACCTGAAAAAAAGTGCTTTTCTAAGATCATTTTTCTGGTAAGATTCATAAAGCGCTTTAGAAAGTTCAGTAGTAGGCCTTATCGTAATAATTGAGGTTTGCATTTGTTGGAAAAAGATCGTTTCCTGATTAAAAACTGAAAAAGGATAGCTTAAGGAGGAATTTAATTTTTTGAAATCCATCAGTCCATCAGCATTTTCAATTACATAAGTTGCCGCTGACAGCGCTTTATCCCAGTTCTGTTCGTAAAGATGAATTCTGGCAAGAATGGCCTTGGCCGTTCGTTTGTCCGGTCTGGTTTTAATTTCGGCCCGATCAGGCAATATTGTAAATGCCTCTTCCAAATCTTCTTTAATCATCCCCAATAATTCGTCTATTCCCATCCTTATAAGAGATGCATTAATATCCTGACTGAGATTTACAGGGATTTTAATTTGTCCTTTCAATGTACTCTGCGGCCCTGGCAGGAATAATGTTGCTAAGTCAAACAAGACCCGTGCTCTTAAGGTCAATGCCTCCCCTCTCATCTGCGAATTTTGAGGAGAATTACCGGATTCCATATTTTCCAACAAATGCAATGCAGTATTTGCATAAAACATCTGCCTGTGAAGTGTTTGATAATCGGAGGATCGCTCCTGAGGCTCGAAAATACTTTTTCTCCATAAATAAGAATTTTGTTGCCATGGTACAAAATTTTCCCATTCCACATTGGTAGTTGACCATTCGTCCGACATCATAAAAGGGAGCAGTGGGGTATTGGTCAGAAAATTGTAATAATCCAACATCGCCCTGACTTCCTTCAAAGATTGGGGAACAAGTAAAGATTTTTGCGGTTTTTCATCTAAGAATCCATCGCAGGAAAACAGGATCAGAAAGACCAATCCAGTCAGATTTTTTTTGATGTTACAGTTCATTTTAAGGTCTTTATTTTAGTGATATGATAAAAAGGGTGATCACATTAATCTGTGATCGGGAAACCGTCTTGGGTTTATCAACTAAAAACCGTATGAGGATTGCCGGTTTCCTTTTACCCTTTTGTTTGATTTAAAAATCCATTCTTAATCCAAAAGAAATAGATCTCAGTGCTCTGGAAGACTGAAAGTCAGGATCCAAAGGATCATCGGTAGCTTTCCATAAAATTCCCAGATTGTTGGCATAGGTATAGAATTCCACAGACCGCAACGGGAGGCTTTTTAAGCTTTTTTGGGAAAGCCTATAGGAAAACCGCACATCATTCAAGCGGATATTGTCACCTTTCTCCACCAAAACCACTGAGTGTGTGTAAAAGTCCTCCCTGCGTTGATTGGCTGTCGCGGGAAGGGAGGGAACAAAGGTCGCCGCTTCATCTCCTGGTTTCATCCAGCGATTGTGATAATCTCCATGCTCTGGAAGCCCTCTAAGCAGATCATTGTAATTAATTGATCGCCTTCTGTAAAAATATCCAAACCGATAGGAAACATTAACAGAAAGTCGGAACCCTTTATAGCTCACTTCATTTCTTAATGCCCCAAAAGAAGTGGGTCGGGCAGAACCGTGGTATTGGAGATTGTCAATGGTGGCATTTTGAAACATCCTTAAATAGTCCTTACTTGGTTCTCCGTCCAAAAGCCCCATGGGATCACCGGAATCAGCATCCAACCCAGCCCAAGCATAAGAATATATACCATAAAGTGGCCGTCCTATGATTGGATAGGGCATTGAAGTATTGGCAATACTGAGGAGGTTAGCAACTGTTGGGATTTGTTCAAATTCTGTCACCTTTTCTCTGACGGAACTGTAAATCAGGTGGGAACTCCATTTGATTCCTTTTCTAAACCAGTGAGCAGAAAGTGTAATATCTGTCCCTCTCACTTGACTTGAGGCAAAATTCCCAGTTAAACTGGTTTGTCCAGATGCAGCAGGCAATGAGAATTCCCCGATAAGATCTCTCGAATCCTTAAGGTAATGCTCCACACTTCCCCCAAAAAATCCATTTTGGGTTTCAAAATCCAGTCCTAAATTAACGGTTCTGACTTTTTCCCATCGAAGCCTTGAATTGGGGGGATTTAATATCGCTGCTTCCCTCACTTGAGGAAGCAGATTTGAAGACAAAATCGACTGATATCTCGCAGTAAGCAATGAAGACAAACTCTTATTCACATTTCCCGCATATCCATAGGTTGCCCGAACTTTCAGAAAGGGCATTTTTGTGCCTTTGGCAAACTTTTCATCCGAAATAATCCAAGCCCCTCCTACTGACCAGAGTGGTACGCCCCGCATATTTGCCTCAACTCCGAATATGTTTGATTGATCTTTTCTGGCACTGACATTAAGGAAGTATCTATTTTCCAGTCCATAGCCCAGGTTGGCATAATAGGAGACGAAGCGATCCACTCTTCCTCCGTGAGAAATCCCCGATGGAATGGATGATCGCTGACCGGGATTATAAAACAAAGGATAGATAGTTCCAAAATCTACCGGGACACTTAGGCCAAGATCATCATCATACCCATAGTAGCGGCTTGCCCAATCCAAACCCTGTAAATCTCTCACTTCAAGGCCACCCAAACCGTTCAAACGGTGCTTTGCCTTCCATTCCTTTTGGTAGGTGAGCTGTGGCCTGAAAGTATGTGAGTAGGTATCGGATTGGGACACATCCAATACATCTCCGACAGGAACAGGTGTGAATAGACTTCCGTCCGTTCCTCTTTGGGTAAATCGGTTAATCAGATCACGGGTAGAATATACCGAGAGGGGATCCCGGTTTCTAGCCGTATTCATATTTCTCCAATACTGATAAAAAAACCCAACCTTGAGCTCGGGTGTAATTGCGTATTGGATGGATGGATTGATCCGTAAATCATAGGCTTGATTCCTTCTGTCCAGTGCTCCGATCTCCTCAAGCGGTACATAATTCCAATCCTGCAAGCCCATATTTTGAACAGAATTAACATACCGGGTACTGTAATTTCCTGCGATTGGAAGTGGATTGCCACTTGGATCGGCAATACGGTCATAGACGTACCCAGTAGGGATTACCGTTTGTGTCAGGGAATTCTGGTTGGCCAAATTGATCCCAAATCCGAGCTCCAGCTTATTCTTTAGTCCCCGCCACTGGTCACCCAAGCCGAGTGTCCAGCGATTGGATGAGTTCCCGATGACATCCGCCCGGTTCTGATCATAGCCGAGGGAAACCTGATAGGCATGACTTCCACTTCCTCCTGTGATAGACAATGCATACTGCTGATGCAGTGAAGGTTGGAGGTAATAGTCGGTGATTTGCTCTCTCAAATCTGAATTTCCATACAGCGTAAGCAAGGCATCCGCTTCTGCCTGGGTGATTTTTTTATCACGCAGCGCAATGAGTGTTTCCACTGCAGGTGAAAGCTTGGGTTTATTGACATTATTTTCATTGGATCTGTAAAACCCCCTACCGAAAAGGTCCTTCTCGATTTCGATGAAGTCGGCATTGTTCATTCTGGGCAGATAACCCAAATCCCGGTGCTCGGCCACCGTCACATTGGAATTGAGACTAACCTTCATCGGCTGACCGGCTCTCCCCTTTACCGTGGTAATGACGATTACACCATTTCCTGCCCTGGCACCCCAGATCGATGCAGCCGCCGCATCACGCAGGACGGTGATACTTTCCACGTCGTTGGGATTGATGTTTTCCAAAGGCCCATCATAAGGGAAATTGTCCACGATAATCAGCGGTGAAGTATCCGAATTAATGGTACTTCTGCCACGGATGGTGATGGGTTCGTTTCGCGCATAGATCCCCCGGTTAAAAACCAGTCCAGGAGTCACATCCTCCAGTCGGTCAATCAGGTTGGCGCTCACTCTTCGCTGTACAAGCTGGCTGTCCAAGTGGGCGAAAGACCCCGTAGCCCTTTCCTTCGGCAGGGATTGATAACCATCTGACACCACCTCTACCATCCCGAGTTCCTGTTCACTGGTCTTCATTGTAATGTTTAATGGTTCCGTCAGGGGAATTTCCACTTCGGACCTGAAATTTTCCATCCCGATGTATGAAACCAACAGGGTGTATTTTCCAAAAGGAAGATTTAGCTCAAAACCTCCCGCTTCATTGGTAATGGTGCGAAAATCCGTCCCATTCAGGTAAACGAGCGCTCCCGGCAGGGCCAGTCCATCGGTATCTTTAACCGTACCGTAGAGCTTGCCTTCAGTGTTTTGCAAGGCAATACTTTGTCCCGAGAGCAGGACAAATACAATCAAAATCAATAGATATATTCTCATAGTTATTGGGGTTGGGATGATGAAAAGGATAATTCTGAATTGTTTTGAGTCCGATTTAAGAGCAACTGAAGCTGCACGGGGCCCATTTTATCCAGTGTCTGTAGCCGGATTTTAGAATCCGGATCGATGATCATTTTCTGGGGAAAGGAATGGATCTTGTAGCGGTCAAGAACCCCAGTCCCCTTTTCTGCCCGTAGGTTGAGCATTTTGGGAGAAGTGTAATTTCCGGTGGCTAAACTGGTTTTCCAGGTTTCTGCGCCTCCATCTGCATTGACCGTCACCAGCAGGATATCTTCATTGGATTCCAACAATTCCTGCAGTGGCTTTAATGCCAACTGGTAATCATCCCTGCAGAATTTGCAGCCGGAGATCCAGAAATGGAGCAGAAGCGTTTTTCCCTGGTATTGGCGGAGGTCAACTTTCAGGCCTTCGATATCATAGAGGCCTTCGGAAAGAAATGGCCCCAATTGCACCTGATGGAGGTATTCCAGTCTGGACTTGATCCAGGGAGTACTTACCAGCCCGATACCAGCAAGTAAATAGGCATCCAGATTTTCTTTTAGCCGGTTGTAATTACTCAGCAGAAAGTAGCCTAAGAGTTCGTCCCTAATAGTTGTGGGATATTGAGTCAGCTGAACCAAAAGACTGTCAGCGGTAATCTTTGACTTTAGAATCTCCAATCTGCTGACTCCCTGCACAAGGAGCGGATGGGAGCTCCTGATTTGATCTAGTTGAAGTTCCTTGGACCAATCCAGAAAGGCTTTTCCTTTTTCTTTATCTGACGCGAGTTGATCGGCAATGCGTTCAGCTCTTTTAGCGGCGGTGCTTAGGATTTCACCCCTGATCCGGGAATTCAGCTTTTCCCGTTCCGAATCAGTCAACCCAGTAGAAGCATTTTTCAGAATGATGTAGGCAGGATGGAGATCAATGGGTTTGCTTAGGTATTCCTGTAGGTGAGACCAGCCGTTTTCTTTGGGAACGAGTACCTTCATCCTGACATGGATATCCGCTGCTTTAGTTGTAGCTTTTTGGTATGCCGTATTGGAAGCAGAATCAGCGAAGAGCCCTTCACTCCTATTGGCAATCAGAATGGGATCTGTATTAAACTTCTCTTCCTGAAAAGCCTGGTCCAGCAGGTATTGCGTCCTGTAATATGCTGCTTTGGGGCCACCGAAAAGCGCCTTTCCACTTTTTAGGTCAAATCTGATCCGAACCCGATCTCCCGCAGTAAAACTCCACTGCCCGGCAAGGGTCGTTTTATTTAAGGCAATGGAGATATAGCCTGTTTTTATTTCATCGGGCAATTCGACAGAAAATACCGCTGTGCCGGCACTGCCTTCGAAGTATGTTCCAATTTCTCTGATCATGGGAAGGGTATTTCCCGGAGTCACTGCAGAGGCTTCACTCAGGAGGTGCTCCCAGATAGTAACCCAAAGCGTGTCGGGCAAATCCGCAGCTGTGATTTCCAGATACAGCAATCCCTCGATTTCGGATTTGGGATTTCGGATTTCGGATGATTCTTCTCCACTTAGCTCAAGTGCAAGTTGTGGTGTCGCATCTGGTACGGCAGTCAAGTTTCTGTTGTCGTCATTGCGAGGAGCTCCTAAGAGCGACGAAGCAGTCTCAAGAGTAGAAACACCACTCCCTTTAAAGAGATTGCTTCGGCGGTTTTTGACGCTTAGAAGGTCATTTGAACCTAAAGAAACCTTCTCGCAATGACGCAATCCGGGGCCGTCACTGCGAGGAGCTCCTAAGAGCGACGAATCAGTCTGAAAATCAGGTCCACCGTCGACGGTCCACGGATTCGACAGGCTCACCGACCGCGGTCCACTGCTGTGGAGTGGTGAACTGGAGATTTCTGCCCCACTCGAATAATTGAGGAAAGTATCGGGAAGGATTGCTCCTCCCCGATTGGGGCTGTCTGACCTATGAAGAAGTTCAGCCCCGGGTGATCGCACAACTTTGCTCTGTGCTACGAGGTACCTCCCGACAAGGCATAGCAATGCCAGGAAGCATGTGAGTAGTAGTTTGTTCATGCTTTGAAGTGGTTAATGAAGCTGGAGGATTCTTTGGTCGACGGTCGACGGTCCACGGCTGTGAATCCATAGCAAATAGACCATGGACCATAGCGGGATTCAGGTAGAGATTGAGGCAATGCAAGTAACAATTGGCTATTTCTAGCTTCTTGCCTCTAATCAGACAAACCTACGCCACGGCGCACAAGTCTCCCACCCGACCTCGTTATCACGAATTGTCAGCTTCAGGTTAAGAAATAGATTGAATTGTCAGCGCGACCAGCTATTCAGAGCTTGCTGACCTGAGTGTATGGTAACCGATCTGCTCAAGGCTGCGCATCCTCTTGATCGGAAAAAAAGGAAATAATCAGGTAGGGTTTTTAATCACGTTCTTTTGAATCTGCTTGAAGGAGACCTGGACTCCTTCGGAAATGTAAATGTTGACTAGTGCTTTCATGATGGTGAAATATTGGATTTTGGTCGTAAACCATCTTGATACTATGGCTACGTCACTGCGAGCGGAGGTACGAAGCAAAGCAGTCTTAAATAGGAGATTGCTTCGTCGGTTTTTGTTCTTAATTAGGTCTTTTAGTCATAAAATGACCTTCTCGCAATGACGAATCCTTGATACATTAAAGAAATGAATCATTTCCACCATGCCATTCGGCAGCAATCTTAATAGGTCTGGGAGAACTCCCGTGTACATCGGGATCGTTTCGTCACTCCCGGATCAATAGTGGTAGTCCCGCACGTGCGGGAGCAATCTGGGAGAAAAAGTGTGTTAAGTTTTAAATCGGGTTTTTGGGTTTGAGCGGATAGATATGATCATATCCAACAATTCCCATAAATTTGGAAAACAAGGAACTGAGAAAGCTTATGCCGTCCAGAAAATCAGCTCTTAAACAGCTTATTAAGCCATTGGCGATTAAACCATGGGTAGTAAACTGCGCTGTGAACAATAGATTTTCGGACATTAGGTGTCAATATTTTCTTGCAGAATTTTGGATTTCTGTATTCGACTAAGTCAAAACTTGGCTATATTGAACTAAGAATCCTTACGAGCAAATATTCTAAAATTTAAAGAGCTAAAAAGCCTTAAATCGAAGTATCCTAGTTGAAAAAGAAGTAATCCACTCAAAAAACGCCTTATATGGAAAAACCACAAAAAATCATGCGGATCTTGAGGGAATCAAAGGAATATTCTCAGGAATACGTCGCCAATGTTCTAAACATCAACCAAAAAACCTACTCAAGTATTGAATCAGGCAAGTCAAAGCTAACCGTAGAAAGAATCAACCAGCTGGCAGACCTTTACCATGTAAAGCCAGATTATTTTCTATCAGAGGAGTTGCCAGTGATTAATTACAATACAGGTCCAAATAGTCACGGTGGAAATTTTAAAACTTATAATAATAACAGCAGTGAAACAGATTTCTTAAAATCAGTCTATGAAAAAATGCTCCAAGAAAAGAACCAAACCATTTCTAATCTGGAAAATCAAATAGAAAAATTAACTACAATCATTCAAGAATTAACCAAAGTAAAATGAGTTTAACAGTTATAGGATCTTTTAGAATTAGCCACAACTATGCACCAGAACATCTAGCTGCAGAATTGGATATCTCTGTTGAGGAATATTTAAAAATGGAAAATGGCGAGCAGTTGGTAACAACTGAACAAGCAGGAAAATTAGCATCTTTTTATAAAGTTGATCCTGCATTGTTCTTCTTAAAAGGATTATCTGTAACTAATTATAATCATGGACCAAATTCTCATAGTGGTCCGATTACAACCTATAATAACAATTACGGATTCAAAGAACTAATAGAAAAATTAATGATTGAAAATGATGAGTTAAAGAAAGAAATACAAAAGTTAAAATAAAGACTTTGGAAAACTATGTATCAATATTTAAAATAGAATGCTACAACCCTTTTCTGGAGTACCCAAAAAAGAGAAAAGGACAAAGTTTAGCTAAAACTCTCTCTTTTTAATCATATTTCCATTTAATTCATCGTTATTTTTTTAAATTAAAATCTGATTTTTACCAAATATTGATATCAAAAGTAGGTAACAGAAATTACAAAATTCATTCAACTAATCCAAGTATTGCAATATCAAGATTATCACCTTCTTTAGTAAAACAACGAATATTACATTTATGCCTTCTCGCTTTTTCCTCTAAATCATCTAAAGTTTCGCCACCTGAATAATAATATATTGACACAGAATTATGTTCTGGCATAGAATCAATAATTTGAATTAAGTCATCTCCAGTAGTTGCCCCCAAGTCATGGTCAACCATTATAAGATTTGGAGAATAAACATTGAGATCCTGATCAAGAGAATCACCGTTTTCTTTATGATGAACTACTAGTTTCTTACCTTTAAGTTTGATCTTTCCGTCTAAACTGTACATTAATGATTCAACATAAGTTGCATCATCTTCATAAATTAAAATTACAAATTGCTTCATATTATTTTTTTAAAAATGTAAGAATAAATTCTGCTCCATCAGCGTAATTGTTATTAACATATATATCTCCATGCATTTTCTCAATCAGTTCCTTTACATGTGTTAAACCTAATCCAGATCCTTCAGTAGTTGTAAATCCATATTCAAATATTTTGTCAACATTATTTTTAGAAATACCTATCCCATTATCTTTAATTGACAACTTTATTTCCGAATCAACGACTTGAAAGAACGAAATTTCTATTTTTGGATTATAAAACTCAGATTTGGTTTTCTCTCTTTCTGAAATACTTTTTTTTGCGTTATTAATCAAATTATCCAAAATAATTATCAATTCAATTGGTTTAAAAACAGTTATGAATTCTCTCACATCATGTTCATAAACTATCAATGCAATCTTTTTAGGCAAAAAAGGCTTTATAATATTAATAAAATATTGCTCTATAAAAGACACTAAATCCAATACAGAATCCTTTGCCTCAACTTTAAAATTAGCTTTTGTTGCAAATTTCGATATTGAATATATTTTATTCAATTCATAATTTAATTTACTAAATACGTTTTTCAACTCACCAGTTTCAAATGCCAAATTATTATCCAATTTAAAAATAGCTCCTTTTATGAAATTTTGAATAGTTCCTGTTGATATGCCAATATGATGCATCAAATTAACAACATCATTAAAGTCTTGAGATTTAACAGATTTTAAAAACAAATTTTGTGATTTTGTCTCTACAAGTTCTTTTCTTACTTCCTCTACTTCTGATTGTGCTTTTTCCTTTTCTACTTCTGCAGATTCTTTTTGCCGCACTAATTCCTGTAATTGAAATTGCAAGTCTTTAATAAGTTCTGTCTGCTCCTCTATTGTGCTTTGATAATTCTGAAGTTCCAATATAGCCTTTGAGGTGGCATCATTCGTGGTGAATTTAGAAAACTCCTTTAATTGCCTTTCAAGCTCCTCATTCTCTGAAGCTTTTTTTTGTAATATTTTATTAAGTGTATCAGCATCAATTTTTTTATTACTGAAATCTTCAATAAGCTGTTTAAATTCTCTTTCAGAAGTTTCTCTTTCCTCTTCAATTTTTTGAGTTATGAGATTTTCATTAATATAAAGTTCAATTACATCTATTGCTTTTGCAGATATTATAGAATGGATTGTCGTATAAATTCGATTATTTTTTGTTCTTTCATCCTCCCTGAAAATTAGTTCTTCTTCAGAAATTGCTCCTGAAATTATTTTTGATTCAATTTCCTTTAAAGTATTGCTCTCTTCGCCATCTTTGTTATCGTATATTGAGCTGTCCCAATTTAAACCTTCTACTACATATCTTTCTAACCTTCGAAATGCCTTGAAGAAAAAGCTATTATTTTTTGAAGACTGAACTAATTGCTTAAAATTATCATTTTTAACAATTCCTTCTCTGCTTGAAATGATTTGAAAATCATTCGATTCGTCCAAAATTTCTATTTGACCAACAATTTCTCTCAGACCAATATTTCGGCTATGTCCTTGCGCTTTTCTATGGTCTATTCCTAGCCAATCATTTTCATCATCTCCATATGGAGGAATTCGAAAACCATTTATAAATAAAAAAATGGAACCATAATCTACTGACCTTATGCCAGTTTGTTTAGTAAAGAAAGATTTAGCGTATGTACTAAGATAGTAAATAGTTGCTTTTGCATTTTTTACGTAAGGAAAATAATTGTTTTTTTCCCTTATCCAAAAAACCACCTCACCCTTATCTTTAAGTGTTGTTAGGGTTTCACTTCCACCTTTAGTGGTTTGTACTTCTATGGATGTTGTCTTAAAATCAAGTTCTTCAAAGATTCTATTTTCTACTATTCCAATGAATTTCTCATGCTTTTCTAATTCTCCATTTTCTTTTTCAAATTCAGGAGCATCTATCCATATACCAAAATCATTGCTTTCGAAAGCTTGATTAGGGTTTATAAGCTTTTCCAAATATTTTTTTAACTCAACAAATTTTGAAACATCCCAAGTTAAAAGCTTCCCTTTTTTGTCTAGTATTGTATAAGCCCACTTACTTCTTAATTTTATTATTTCAAGCAAAACACCATGTTTAAAATCTATAAAACCTAATTCTTGAAATTCTCTAGGAGTTAATATTTCATGGTGCAGGGGTATAGATTGAATCTCTGTATCTTCATCCTCAATCTCAAATTTTTTCCAATCTATAGAAAGCTTGATATAATTGGGATCACTTTTAGTTTTGGAATATAAATTTAAATATTCTCCAAGCCGATCACATGAAAATCTCCCAACCCCTTTGGCACCTGCCATTCTTCGGTTATGTTGAGTTCTATTTATCTTTTTTTCAGAATACGCAATATTCAGCCATTTATCACGAATATCTTTGATATCCATTCCTACACCATCGTCCTGAATTAATAATCTTGATGTTTTTATGGAGAAATAATCAGTGTTTTTATCATCATTTTCCTTAAGATTATAATATTTTACTTTAACTTGTTTAGCATCTGCATCGAAAGAGTTTTTAACTAATTCTAATATGGCAATATTATCATCATTGATAAGGTCTTTTCCAATAATACTTTTGAGTTGTACATTAGTTTTAAAAAACAGTTCATTATTATTCTTATTATCTCCCCCCAAACGTGAATTCTCTTTTAAATCTTTTATGTCCCCCATTTTAAATTAATTCTTTAAGTACAATGCCTGCTTGCTCACCAAATAAAGGGGGAATAGCGTTTCCAATCTGAGAATACCTAGGAACCTCCTGCGTTCTTCTTTTACCGCCTGTGGTATATTTCCCTTTAAACTCATAACTGTCTGGAAAAGATTGAATTCTAGCATATTCTCGAACGGTCATTATTCTGGGCTCACAATAATGAACATAGTCGTCAGGAAGCGTAGTAATTGTAGGAGTGGGTTTAGCAGCTTGCAAAATTTTTGTACTGCTCTTCTTCAATTGAAATCTCTCCCGGTATTCAGCGCTAGTAAGCTTCTCTTGCAAAGCTATTTCAAATCTACCCTGAATGGCTGGAGTATGCTTTGCAAATCTATGACTGTCAACGGGGCTATTGAGATGTTTGTATCTTCGGGCATATTTTTGATATTCAGATTCAACCTCTCCGTACATTCCCTGCTTGAAGTTATTTGTTTCTGAGGCTATTTCCCCATTAGTCTGCAAAAGATCAGAGATCGCATGCTCAAGGGTAGGATTGATAATCAGGTTGTTTCTTTTCAAAAACTCGTCTTTGTTCTGATCAATTTGCTCAAAGAACGTATTCTTATTGATCGTCGGGTTTTCAGCAAGAAATTCGTTTTGAATTCCAACAAGGATGAATCGAGTTCTTTTTTGCGGGATTCCATAATTAGAAAAGTCTATAAGTCTTCCCTTCACCGTATAATTCAAATTCTCAAGCTTTTCTACCACGTAGGAAGAATATGCTCTTCCTTTCGTATCATTATTTTTAAACCCAAGAGTAAACCCCCTTACGTTCTCGAAAAATATCAGCTTTGGTCTCACATAGTCTATAAAATTCACATAGGAATTGATGAGGTCATTTCTAGAATCATTTTCTACTCTTCTACCCGCCATAGAAAATCCCTGGCATGGAGGACCACCAGCCACAAGGTCAATTTTTCCTCTTAGCCCAATTAATTCCTCTGACTTGTTTTCGAGAACTTCATTAATATCATGGTTGGTTGGATCTAACCACCCCGGCCAATCGAAGTGCTTTTTCTTCTTTATTAAATTGTGTTCCAGCGTAGCGAAAGCATCTGGACTTTTCTCAATAGCAAAAACACCTTTCCAGCCGGCTTTGTGCAGACCCAAAGAAAGGCCGCCGCATCCAGCAAAAAGATCGATGTAGGTAGGTTTTTTCTCCATATATAAAACAACCCAAATTCATTTGAAGTGAATTCGGAACTATGAATTTTTACTGTCAATTTGTGTCAGGCTTCAAAAAAAGCGTCGTAAGTAATAGATTTTTTCCAACAAAGCTTGCCTGAACTAAGCACAAAATGCAGCAAAATTAGTGATTTTCAAAATTTTCAAAAAAAGTAAAGTTAGGTGATAATTAATATCCAGCTTTTCGTGTTTCTAGTTTCAGATATCCTACTGTTAACCAAGTAAATCGTACATCATTAATAAAAATCTTGCTTTTTTTTCCTCCTGCAATAATCTTAACCTCACTGCTATATCAAGCGCCAAACGGGCATGATTTATTCCATTGATTTTATTGCCACTGTTTGTTTCAACATTCGAAAGATTAAGGTGGGCCATAGCCTCACATCTTTCATCACCGATAGTTTGAGCCAGTAGCAAACTTGCCTTTATCAACTCCAGGGAAGCAGAGGAATTTCCCTTTTTAAAGTTGGCGATTCCCAAGTGACAAAGCATCGCACATTCCGATTGCTTGTTTCCGATCCTTCTCGCAATTTTAATTCCTTTATTAATCAACATTTCAGACTCAGCCGTGTGTCCTATATGGTTGTACACTGAACATAAATTGCCAATTGAGGTACAAATACTGAATTGATCTTTGATCTGTTCAGCAGCCAATAATGCGTCCTGAAACCTTTGAAGGGCTAAATCATATTCCAAACGGTTCCTGAAGATATGTCCCAGCACTTGGGATTGAGCAATGACTCCTTTTTGATTTGAAACCATTCGACAGCCTACAATAGAGTTTTTCAGATATTCCAATGCTTCATCTAATCGGCCTAATGCATTTAAAGCCATTCCTGCATTCCCCATCTCACTGTAAAAGGCTTTAAAATTTCCGGTTTCTTGTGCCCCTTGTTTTCCAAGTTCGCAATATTGAAGGGATATCTCATATTGGCTTATATCGAAGAACAATCTTGCTGGCAATATGTATTTGACAATATGACCATTTTCAAAAACAGAGTTTTCTATCCAGGACTCTACAATTTTTTCCCAGTTAGTTTTGCCTTGGATAACTTGATAATCCTCCTCTAAAACAGTATTCCATAAAAGGTTACAAAAATGATTTGCATCGATAGTCACCTTGAAGCCAGGGTGAAATTTAAAAGGAAAATCATCGCCGCACTTACTCAGTTCTTTGATGATGGGATCTAGCTTTCCGTTTTTATGTTCAACAAAAATAATTTCGCTCTTGTCTTGGGCTACTGCTTCAATCTGAGGCGATATATCAAATATGTCAGAACAACTGTAGCCAATTACAATGACCACATCATTAAACTTTTTGCTAAAAAACTCCTTCACCAATTGATTTCGATGCATGGAAGAATCAGACCCTGCAACGATATCCAGAGTTATTCCTATTTCCTCCCTATCAGTAACGCAGCCATGCAGTTTGATGAGCTTTGGCTTTTCAATCGCCCAATAAAAATTTCTGAAATCTTGTTCGGTATGATATTTTTCGAAATCTACTCCCTTCTCAAAACCTTCACTGACCAAGGCTTTTTCAATCAAAAGGTCAAAATTGGTAGTACAAATTGAATTAAGGACTCCCTTCTTTAACAACTTCCCATACAAGACGTGATGGGAATTAGGAACTCCTAATGCATACGCCGATTAAATTGACCCCCTGTCGCCGCTGGAAATTGACCCCCTAGAGTTACTTGGATTTTTGGGTCAGAAAAGTGGAATTCTGGAAGGCGAAGTTAAAGGTTGGCTTGGTTAATTTTTCGCTTTTTTCGC
>NZ_JAUXYL010000048.1 GCF_030694375.1 Algoriphagus sp. | reverse complement strand
CCGTGGCATTGATATTCCCACATCCCCCGGTCAGTGGAATGCTGTAATTGAATGTCCCTGAAACGGTCGGAGTACCGGAAATCGTGATGGTATTGGCAGCCCAGGTAGCGGTAACTCCGGCAGGAAGTCCATTTGCTCCTGCTACTCCATTATTGGCTATCCCAGTTGCTCCAGTCGTGGTGTGTGTAATATTTGTTAGTGGGGTATTGATGCACCTGACTTGGTTGGGAGCTGAAGAGCTGACAGTGTTATTGGGGATGACAGTTACCGATCCATTTCTGGTGAGACTTATTCCATACCCAGTAGTTACATTGATAGTGTAGGTTCCGCTAGCGGTTGGTATTCCTGAAATTGAAATCGTACCCGTAGTGGCATTATGATTTGATGTTAATCCAGCGGGAAGATTTAAAATGGAAACAGTTGAACTGGGAGGAAGTGAAAATGTAATAGGTGTGACGGCTGTAGTTACGCATACGGATTGATTATCTGTGCCTGTTGCCGATGTCAAAGCAATATATGAGATTCGAATTTGGCCATTTCCCCCAAATCCTCCGACTTGTTCTGTTCCTGAAGCATTACTTCGACGTGCGCCACCCCCACCTCCGCCGGGAGCTGATCCATTTAATCCGGGACCCTGACTACCACTAGTATCGCCACTTCCACCATTTCCTCCATCTGTCGGAGCTGTGGCGCCAGTTGATGTGGTTGCATTCGTTCCATTTGCTGCTCTACCTGCTGAAGATCCACCACCTCCTGTATTTGATCCCGCTGTGGCACCATTTCCGCCGCTAAATTTGACATCCCCAACCCCGGCTGCTGCCGAGCCCCCAGTACCACCGGTGGTTATATTTGTGTCCACAGAATTTCCACCTTTGGCCATTAGCGTGGTATTACTAGAAAACCAAGAATCTTCTCCGGGAAGCGCTGTTAATGAACCAAAACCTACGTAATAATTTATGACCTGCCCCGGGGTTACTGTCAGAACGCTCCGGGAATAGGCTCCTCCACCGCCTCCCCCTGCACTTCCATTGCTTGTTCTAGATCCACCTCTACCTCCGGCCCCCCAGACTTCCACAGTAATTGAGGTGACGCCGGCGGGGACGGTAAATGATCCTGACCCTAGTGGTGTAGTAACGGTCTGTGTCTGCGCCACCCCTACTATTGAACACATCATTAAAGCCCAAAAACCCAGAAGGGCGATTGGCCTTTTCTTGAAAAGATCAATTAGAAGACTGAATAACATGGGTTTATTTTGTTTTCAACAAAATGAATTTTATATACAATAAAGTCTATTTAAAAACACAAACGAATCTTGATATTTTATATTTATCATTTGCCGGTTATAGAATTTAAAGCAATTGAGAAAGTTTTATTTCTCTCAATCTTTATATATCCTTAATTTATTTTTTAAAATCATTTGTTATTTAAAATGCTTTTTAGCGGAATGCCTATAATCCTGATTTTCATTATTTGCTATTTTTTGTATATAAAATGCAATTTGAGTTAATGAAAAGAAGATTATTTGTATTGTGTCCCAAAAAAGCCTTCAAAAATATACTTTACTTACAATTAAACAAATTTTGTTTGCCAATATTTTTGTCTGATTAGCTGTTTTATTTGTACATGGAAAAAAAGAGATCCTATTTTTTCTTGAAAAATTCACTGATTAAGAAAATTGAATTGCTCGAGAATCAAATCCAAGTAAATAAATTCCACTTAAAATTTTGGAAGACATAAAAAGTAAATCTAACCCTCTTACTCCTTTACATTATCTCCCCATCAGTCCCATGGTAAACCCATAGTAATCCCATAGCAGTCCCATAGATACTTAACCTTTCTAACCTACGCTAGATTCAAGTCAAGTCCACAGATTCCATAAAGTCCACATTTTCCACAGATTCCAGCATGGGCTCTTTCTGTATGGCGGAAGGCCTTTCTAATACCAGCCCCCCCTAATCAAGGCTCAATGCCCGACTTCTACCAGCTCAGGCTGCAGCTCCGAGATTATCGGGCGAACGAGACCCCGGAGATCTCAAGTACCGTGTTTTCCCATTGATGAATTAATTTTTGCCAAAAAAATAACCCCGACTTTCCAGCCGGGGTTAGTATTTTATTTTTGAGACAGGAGTTTTATCCGTTCATACTGATCAAAAACTCAGCATTGTCACGGGTACCTTTCATTCGGTTGAGAAGGAATTCCATAGACTCCTGTGAGTTCATATCGCTCATCAGTTTTCTTAGAATCCATACACGCTGCATCTCTTCCTTGTCCATCAGCAAGTCTTCTCGACGGGTGCCTGAACCCAAGACATCAATGGCAGGGTAGATTCTTCTGTTGGCCAACTTACGGTCAAGGGCAAGTTCCATATTGCCGGTTCCTTTGAATTCTTCAAAGATGACCTCATCCATCTTGGAACCCGTTTCTACCAGGGCAGTTGCGATGATGGTCAGTGAACCTCCGTTCTCTACATTTCTTGCCGCACCGAAGAAGCGCTTTGGTTTGTGAAGTGCATTGGCATCCACACCACCGGAAAGGATCTTACCGGAGCTTGGCACCACGGTATTGTGCGCACGGGCGAGACGAGTGATGGAGTCCAAAAGGATCACCACGTCATGACCTACTTCTACCATTCGCTTGGCTTTTTCCAAAACGATGTTGGAAACTTTCACGTGACGGTCGGCAGTTTCATCAAATGTCGAGGAAATCACTTCTGCATTTACCGAGCGAGCCATGTCCGTAACTTCTTCCGGTCGTTCGTCGATCAATAGGATCATCAGGTGAACTTCCGGGTGATTTTTAGTGATCGCATTGGCGATCTGCTGAAGCAATACCGTCTTACCTGTCTTTGGCTGTGCTACGATCATCCCACGCTGACCTTTTCCGATTGGAGCGAAGAGATCAAGAATACGCGTTGAGTACCCGTCTGCTTTAGTAGAAAGGTTTAATCTTTCCTCAGGAAAAAGCGGGGTGAGGTATTCAAATGGAACTCGGTCACGAATTTCATCTGTGGTCTTACCGTTGACAGTTTCGATTTTTAGAAGGGCAAAATATTTTTCGCCTTCTTTAGGTGGACGGATGGAGCCTTTGATATGATCACCGGTTTTCAGTCCAAAAAGTTTCACCTGACTAGGGGAAACATAAATATCATCCGGAGAAGCCAAGTAGTTGTAATCCAATGAGCGGAGGAAACCGTATCCTTCCTGCATCATTTCCAATACACCTTCATTTTCGATCACACCATCAAACTCCCGAGGGCTGACAAATGGTTTTTTGCGGTTGGGATTGTGGACGGTTTCGGCTGCAGGAGCCATGATTTCATCCTGAGATCTGAAATTTTTCCGCTTTGGGAGCTCAATTTCAGTTTCTTGTTTCACATAATTTCCTGAAGGAGACGTAGCGACTTCAGTTGTTTCTGTGGTGTTACCACTGACTTCTACTTCTTCAAATGCTCTTCTTCTTGGCCTGAACGTTTTTGGTTCCTCACCTGCTGGAGCTTCTGTTCGCTCAGGTTGCGGTTCTTTTCTTTCCGGTGCCGGACGCGGTTCTCTCTTTTCAAAGCTTGGTCGCTCTTCCCGCTTTTGTTTCCACTCCGGCTTAGCAGGCTTGGGCTCTGCAGGGATTTCAGACTGAATGGGAGCAGGTTTTTCCGTTTCTGGAGTAGAGGGGATTTCAGTGACGTTTTGTCTTCTGAACTTTGGCTTGAACTCAGCCGCTTCTGCTGCGGGAGGTAAGCTAGGGGCGGGGGACTCGATGGGTTTTTCTGCTTCGGCGGATGGGGTTTCCACGGCAGAAGGCTTTTTCTTGGGGAGGGCCTGCTCTGGGGTGATGGCCTGCTGGTCTAGAATTGCATAGACTAATTCGTCTTTCTTGAGGCTTTTGAAGTTTTTCACTCCTAGCTCCTCTGCAATCTCCTTCAGTTCAGATAAAAGCCTGATTCGGAGTTCTTCTATGTTATACATAAAGAGGGTATGAAATAAATAAGATATTGTAAAATGTGCTATTTGGGAACGTGTCTGATTTTCTGAGCAAAAAAGGTCTGCAGGAAAAGCTCAAGTCAAAGCGGGCTGACTTGTTCATACACGGTGATGACACAATATTAACCGATGCTTTTGGATTTAACAAATTTTTTGTTTGATGTTATAGTTTTTTGAAAGTCAGGTCCTTCACTCCATTACCTGTCTGATCACCGCAAGTGATTTGAAAGCACTGGGATTTTCCATCTGTTGGGCATAGAAGTCGAGTAGGTGATCAAGAAGTTTTCTCCGGATAATTACGGGAATTTTGTGGGCACAATGATACTTTTCTTCCAAAAGGTTTTTCAGGTATTCCAAGGTGAGCGGAAGCTCCTGATTTGTAAAAGGTTGCTTGTCTGATTCCAAAATAAAGCCTTCGGCCTCTTCCGGAGCAATGCCAAGAAATTTCGCCTTTTCGATCAAAAACACCAAGGGGTAATGGGAGAGAAGTGTTTCACCCTGATCCAGAATGACAACGCTTTCGGAAAGAAAATCATAGAGTGATTCATTCTGATAGTTTTCATAAATACTGCGATTGATCACTTCGGTCATGAAAAGGGCGATGCTTGTTCTGGAAAAATCAAACGGAATCCGCTGATGAGCTCGTTGCAGTTTGGCTTCCGAAATTCGCTGCAACCCGGAATTCTCTTTGTTATACACCACTAAGTCCAGTAAAGTCAGTGGTTGATAAAGTGCCATTTTGGAGCCTTTCCCCATGCTTCTTACCCCATTGATCAGGTAAGACTTAAGACCCAGTTCACGGGTGAAAATCTTCACAATAATGCTCGTGTCCTTGTATCGGATCGAACTGAGCACTAATCCTGAAGTTTTACGGATCATTGGATTGAAGGTATAAGATTCGAAATTTGAGATTTGAAATTCAACATTGGGAATCGGACATCGGCCCCTTTCTCCCGTCTCCATTTTTTTAACCACAAAGTACACGGAGTTTTTTAAGGAAGACTTTGGGTTACCTCGTTAAGGACTTTTTGGTTTTTGAGTAGTAGTTGGCTTTTCTCAAGGGCACAGAGGCTAAAAGCTTCGCTTTTCAGGAACACTACTTACTTTTTACTATTTACGACTTACAATTCTTCCCTCCCTCTCCCGTTTGCCTTTTTTACCGCAAAGTACACGGAGTTTTTTAAGGAAGACTTTGGGTTACCTTGTTAAGGACTTTTTGATTTTCCAGTAGTAGATTTTTTTTTCAAGTACACAAAGGCTAGAAGCTTCGCTTTTTTTTGGACCTCTTCACTATTTACCACTTACTATTTACGACTTACAATTCTTACCTCCCTCTCCCGTTTGCCTTTTTTACCGCAAAGAGTACACGGAGTTTTTTAAGGAAGACTTTGGGTTGCCTCGTTAAGGACTTTTTGGTTTTTGAGTAGTAGTTGGCTTTTTTCAAGGGCACAGAGGCAAAAAGCTTCGCTTTTTTTGGACCTCTTCACTATTTACCTCTTACTATTTACGACTTACAATTCTTTCCTCTACTTCCGTCTTCGGTCTCCCGTCTTGACTCTTGATACCAGATACTAGGTTCCGTGCATCGACTCCGCTCGACCTGACCCAACTGTCTGCACACCACTATCCATTAACCATTTCAGCCCACGTTCATTTCTGGCTGCACTCTTAATTTTCCAATCTTTCAATTTTCCAATAAAACTCACCCGACATCGGTCATCCATCACTTCTTATCCTCAAAAAAACATCTGCGACATCTCGCCTCATAGCTTTCCTTTTCTCCAAGTACCACTTTCTCTTTTGCTTCTGAAAGCCTTAAAGAAAAAGCGGCCAAATCCCCGCATTTCATACAGATCGCGTGAACTTTGGTGACATATTCAGCGATTGCCATCAACCTCGGCATGGGTTCAAAGGGCTTTCCTTCAAAATCCATATCCAAACCTGCCATGATCACCCGCTTTCCTTTATTGGCCAGCAACTGCACTACACGGACAATTTCTTCATCGAAAAACTGTGCCTCATCTATTCCCACCACATCACAATCCCCTGCCAACAGTAAAATGTCTCCTGCGAAATTTACCGGAGTGGAACGGATGCTGTTTTCGTTGTGGGACACGACATCCAAGTCATGATAGCGTTTGTCCACAGAGGGTTTGAAGATTTCTACCTTGAGTCGGGCCAATCGCGCCCGATTCAGTCTTCGGATCAATTCTTCTGTTTTCCCGGAAAACATGGAGCCACAAATCACCTCGATCTGTCCCTTTCGATCGGTTTGTCTACGGCTGTTTAGGGAAGGTTCTATAAACATTATTACTTAGTATAATCTATATGAGGGAATTTATTGACATCAGCGACACGGATGATAAGCTCGTCCTTCAGAACTTGACTTTGACAGGAAAGCCGCTCGTTTGATCTGAGTCGATTTTGGCTTCTGTAAACTAGTTCCCGTTCAGTTTCTGGACTTAAATTTTCCATTCCGCGCACCACGATCATTTTACAGGTGGTACAGCGCCCTTTTTTCCCGCAGGCATGCATCCAATCCGTACCGTTTTCATGAATAATTTCGATAACTTTACGATCAGTGTCCTCCGAATAAATACTAAGATTTCTCAGGTTTTCAATGACTATTCGGGGCATTTCTACGTTTGCATTTGAAAACAAGACCTACTCATGACAGTTCAAATTAACAGCAATTATTTAGAAAATTATTCTCGTGAATATGCACAGCTAGTTTGTGAGCGATTTTTCTCAGGCCGACAATTTATTACGGGCCAAGAAATCATTCAGTTGACGAGCAGTACACAGGTCAATTTTTTTATTATCAAACGTCTTTTTGAACTTTGGCAGGAAGAATTAGCCAAGCTGAAAAGCAGCCCTTACTTTGATTACCGGGATATAGGGGTGCATGATGCCTTGACTCAATTTATGAATGTGCTATCCCGCAGGATTAAGGTGGAGCGTTCTAATTTGGAACCAATGGTCAAAACCGCCGTCACTCAGGCTATCCAGGTAGCCACAGATCCAGTGTCCTTCTATCAAAAAGAAATCAACAAAGCGCCTCAGGGAAAGATTAATGATTTTCTCAGGGAAAATAAGAAGTACTACAAATGGCATGATAGGGTGATTCTGTTTTTGATTGACAAAACGGGGTTTGGTCATGATTCGGATTCCTATCTGAGAGCGATTGCCGCCAACTACCAAGTGGTCAAGGATTCTCTGGAATCGGTCAATCTTTTACTGGCCACATTGGGAGATATCAAAGCTTTCGATTCTGACCTGTATTTAGGGGCAGGAGAATATGAATCTGCTTCTGTTCCCAAACCTACCATCAAAGCTGAGACCGCAGACGGATCCTTTTTTGACACGGTAGATAAAAGTGAGCCTGTTCGAGAAGCCACGCTTCCTATCCATGAACCTTTGCCTGAAAAGGAAGTGGCAACATATTTACAGGTAGAAAAAACCACAATCACAAGCAATGGCACCCAACTCAATGCATCGAAGTTGAAAGCACATTTTGCGACCGAGACCTATAAAGGAATGAAAGGGATCATGGGAGAACTTTCTGAAAGTCTTGCACTCAATCAGCGGTTTATGTTTACCAAAGAGCTTTTTGACGGAAATGCTGACTTGCTCCGACATGCCCTTAAGGCGATTGATGAAGCAGGATCTTTTGATTCCGCAGTTGACCTAATCAACACAAGGTTTGTGTCAGAGTTGGGCTGGGAAACGGAATCGGACGCGGTGCGGGAATTTATGCAGCTGGTCTACAGAAAACATTCAGATTAAACCTAAAAAAAGGAGCGGTTGAGGCCGCTCCTTTTTTTTAGATTGATGCCATCTTCCCAATTGCCTTGCTGCAAAACTCGCCCGGTTTGTGTCTCCGCATATCGAACTCAGGATTATCCCAATCTCCCCAATTGAGTTGCTCTGGACGAGTCCATTTTGATAAAAATGAACAACAGCACAGTAAATGACCAAAGTGAGGATCCTCCGTAGCTGAAAAAAGGCAGTGGAATCCCCACCACAGGAAATAAGCCAATAGTCATTGCGATATTGATCATAAAGTGGAAAAGTAAGATGGAGACCACGCAATAGCCATAAATTCTGGTAAATCTAGTCTTTTGTCGTTCGGCCATAATGATTAGGCGATACAAGAGTCCGGTGAAAAGACTGATCACCACCAAGCTTCCTATCCATCCAAATTCTTCACCAAGTGTGCAAAAGATAAAATCTGTATGTTGCTCCGGAACAAAATCAAATTTTGTCTGGGTTCCTTCCAAATAACCTTTCCCTAATAATCCACCTGATCCGATTGCAATCTTGGATTGAGTCACGTTCCAGCCTACACCCAATGGATCCAAATTGGGGTTGAAGAGTACCATGATTCGATTTTGCTGATGTGGAGGGAGTTTGGACACCACAAAATCCAAGGAATAGATGTAGGCGATCAATCCCAATCCGATCAGGGAGAAAGCTAAAATTCGCTGCCAGGTCCTTTTTCCAAGAAAAATTAAAATAAGGGTAATTGCTATAACTGCTCCAGCTAAGTACAGATTGTTTTCCACTCCCAAAGCCAATAGGGTGACTGCTATCATCCCGAAGCCCAAGACAAAATAACTGGAAGGAAGTCCTTCGCGATAAAACATCAGCAACATGGCAAAATATACCATAGCGGTACCTGTGTCAGGTTGCAGGATAATCAGGATCACAGGGAGCAAAAGAACCCCGAAGGCAATCAGCTGATAGTTCTTTTTCGAAAGGTCAAAAGTCGGCCGCTCCATGACTTTTGCCAAAGCGAGCGCCGTGGCAAACTTCGCAAATTCCCCTGGCTGAATACGGAAGCTTCCAAAGCCAATGGAGAGCGTTTGCCCATTTACTTCCTTTCCCACGAATGGAGTGAGAATGAGGAGAACCATAAATATCAGGTAAATAACCAAAGATAGATTCTCAAAAAACCGGGAGTCTGCCACCATGATGATGGTAATCAACACAATGGCTGTCCCAATCCAAACTAACTGGATACCCGAATTGATGGAAACATCAAAAATGCTTTTTTCAACTTGGCTATCATACACAGCGGCATAAATATTAAACCAGCCAATGGTCACCAGTGCGAAATAAATCGACACCGTGATCCAGTCTACCCGGTTGATTTGTATGTCAGCTTCCCGCATCAGTAGATAAAGTTTCCGGCTAAAACATAGTCCTGAAGCGCAGGACGTGTGATGGTACCTTTCAGATATTTTTCAATCATCAGCGAGGCGGTACTTGCAGCTGCTCTTCCACCCCATCCGGCATTTTCCACATACACTACTATGGCAATCTTTGGATTGTCCTTCGGCGCAAAAGCAATGAAAACCGAGTGATCCTCACCATGCGGATTTTGAGCGGTTCCTGTTTTGCCTGCAATGACCAAATCTTTCAGCACCGCACGGTTTGCTGTACCATAGAGAGCCTCAGCCATTGCATCCTGAATGAGATCAAAATGTTTGGCATCTATGCCTACTTCATTTTTGATCTGATATCGCGCAGGAATCAAGGTAGGATCACCGTCTATTTCTTTGATTAGGTGAGGGGTGTAATAAAAGCCTTTATTTGCAAAAATAGCCGCAAGATTTGCCATCTGTAGCGGAGTGACCAGCATTTCTCCCTGACCAATAGAAAGCGAGTAAATGGTCGAATACTTCCAGCGGCCTACTCCATACACCCGGTCATATAGCTTACTCGATGGAATGGAGCCTCCTTTTTCATTGGTCATGTCTACTCCGAGCGTTCCTCCGAGTCCAAATTTCATCACACTTTCTCTCCATTCATCAAGTCCGATCTGTGTGTCTTTGAAGGTGTTGCTGGAGACTTCCCGATTGATAATCTGACGAAATGCCTGATGGTAGTATGGATTGCAGGAGTTTCGGATGGCCCCAAAGAGATTGACAGGGTTTGGGTGATTGTGACAGGCCACCAGGGATCTGTTGCAGGCGAAAGTGGTTTCGGGAAACAAGATGCCTTTTTGTAAACCGACCAAACTTTGCACAATTTTGAAAATGGATCCCGGAGGGTATGTCGCCATAATCGGTCGGTTGAAAAGGGGCTTGATCGGATCATTGTTTAGCTTCCGGTAGTTTTTCGAAAAGTCAGCTCCCGTCAAGTTGTTAGGATCATAAAATGGAGCTGAGATCATCGCCAAGATTTCTCCTGTTCCGGGTTCAATAGCCACCACAGACCCAGTTTTACCGGCCATCAACATTTCGCCATAGAGTTGAAGATCCATGTCGATAGTGGAGGTGATGTTCTTTCCGGCAACGGATGCCGTATCGTACTCCCCATCCTTGAAGGGGCCTTTGTCCACACCACGGACATTGACCATTTTGTATTTGACCCCTTTTTTTCCTCGGAGTTCGTTTTCGTAATACCGCTCCATGCCGCTCAATCCCACATAGTCACCCTGTGAATAGTATTTCAGGGTATCCCGCTCGAGTTGCGTAGAACTGATTTCACCGATGTAACCCAAGGCATGGCCTGCAGTGGCATTCGGATAAGACCGGACGGCACGGGTCATGATGAATAGTCCCGGATAGTCAACCAAAAAATCCTGAATTCTGGCAAAATCTCTCGTGGAGATTTGCTTGATGAATGTGGATGGCTTTACTGAGGAATATTTTCTTGCCGATGTGTATGATTCGATCAGTTGCTCTTTGGAAATTTTGAAAAGTTCGCAAAAACGTGTGGTGTCGCCTACTTTAAATTCCTTGGGCACAATCATGACATCAAAGATCGGATTGTTGAAGACCAAAAGCTTCCCGTTTCGGTCGTAGACGAGTCCACGGTAGGGATGGTCCACGATTCGCTGTATAGCGTTGCTTTCAGCCCGTTTCATAAAGCTGTCATCCACGACTTGAATCATGAAAAGCCTGATAAGCAGGATTATGCTCACCAGAAAAATAAAGATGAGTATGACTACAGGTCTTTGATCTTTCATCTGTTTACTTTTTGTTTTTTATCGGTCAGATGGAATCTCACATCGCCGATAACCATCCCAGTTTGTGTCGCCTTCGACATGCTCGATTTCATGTGACTATAATTGTTTTTCAAAGACCACATGGAATCTCGCATGGATTTCGATTATCCTAATTTCTGACGATGATGACATGCTCGATTTCATCGGATTCCCCGTCTGCGTTTAAAGAACAGGAGTTGTACAAGTATAGCCAAAAGGCAAGTGAAAATCGAGGAAAAAAAGCTTTTGTTTAGCACACCTAAAAAGCCACTTGTGCCCCACTGATCAGCCACGAAAAACACCATGGAATATGCAAAAACCAGTGGAAATGAATAGCTCAGAAACCAGACCAAACCCATTTCGTTAAGCGAAGGCTCTTCCGTATCCACATAGCCCCCAGTCGGACTGATCGCCCTCAGCCAAATCGATCGGGCAAATGCCAAAAAGGTCGCAGCGGCGGTATGCATACCTATTGTTTCGTAAAAGACATCGAGGAAAAAGCCCAATGCAAATGCAATGAGCAACAGTGGCACAGTTTTAACCGAAACGGGTAAAATCAAAATGCCCAAAAGATAAATGAAGACAAAGGCAATTCCGAAAAGCGCCAGATTTTTTAAAAACAAAACCTGAACCACTCCCAGGAAGAGAATCAGCAGAAGGTAGGAAATCAGATTTCTAATATTCATTACTTATCTCAGATTGGCGGTGAAGCGAATCCAGTTCTGTGAATAGCGTATTTTCAACGAGGTAAACATAATTTACTTTGCTGAAATCAGTACTTAATTTGACAGTAAGGGAAAGGTAATTGGGGTTCTTTTCGTCCGGGGAAATTTTGGAAATAACTCCGATCAAAATTCCTTCCGGAAACACTGCATTAAACCCGGAAGTAACAACGGTATCTCCTTCTACTGCTTTCACGTGCCTTGGCACGAAAAGTAAACGCGCTTCTGAGGCGCTTTTTCCATCCCATTGCACTGATCCAAATACATCCGAGGATTTAATTTTTGAGGAAACCAACAATCCTGTATTCAGCAAGGAAAATGCCACAGAATAATTTTCGGAAACAGATTTCACACGCCCAACTACCCCTTCCGGATTGAAGATCCCCATTCCGGGTTTGATACCATGTTTGGACCCTTTATTTAAGGTTAGATAATTCTGAGAAAATCTCAAAGAATTGCCAATCACCCGCCCCCCTTTGAACTGGTAAGTAGCGGCTAAAGCAGAATCCAGAACAAAAGAAATGCTATCCGGCTTGATCTGCAGTAGACGGAGCTGTTGTAGGATTTCGGCGTTTTCGGAAGTTAACGCTTCATTTGCCTCGGCAAGCGAAAAAAACTGGATTACGTCAGCCTGTTTCTTCAGCACAGAGCCTATCAAAACATTGGAACTGTTGAAGAAAGCTGCACCCTGTGGAGAATTATTGGAGACAATCATCCAGATTGCCAACACCTCAAGAAAAACGAAAAGAATAAATGCCCTTATTCGATAAAGGAACTGTAGGATGCGTAGCATTCAGTATTTAAGTCATCAGGACGGTTCGGAAGTTTTGAATATTTTTCAGGGCTGTACCTGTACCTCTTACCACTGCTCTCAGCGGGTCTTCGGCGATGTGAATAGGCAGCTTTGTTTTTTGGTGTAGTCTTTTGTCAAGACCTTTCAAAAGAGCTCCACCACCTGTAAGATGAATTCCATTGTCATAGATATCAGCAGAAAGCTCGGGCGGGGCGATCTCCAAGGCTTTTAAAACTGCCTCTTCTATTTTTGAGACTGATTTGTCCAGCGCAAAAGCAATTTCGGAATAGGAAACCTTAATGACTTTGGGAATACCGGTCATTAAGTCACGACCCCGGATTTCATAGTCATCCGGCGCATCGTCCAATTCTGTCAATGCGGAACCGATGGCGATTTTCACCTTTTCGGCAGATCGCTCTCCGATCAGCAAGTTGTGCTGACGGCGCATGTAGTCCAGAATGTCTTTGGTAAACGTATCACCGGCAACCCGGATGGATTGATCCGCTACAATACCGGAAAGTGCAATCAACGCAATCTCAGTAGTACCTCCTCCGATATCTACAATCATGGAACCCATAGGTTTTTCGATATCAATTCCAATACCAATTGCCGCGGCAATCGGTTCATAGATCATATACACTTCTTTGGCTCCCGCATGCTCAGCAGAGTCACGAACCGCTCTTTTTTCTACTTCTGTGATTCCGGAAGGAATACAGATGACCATTCGGTGCGATTGGGGAAACAACCCCTTCTTCTGTCCGGGGATCATTTTGATTAATCCACGGATCATCTGCTCGGCTGCATAAAAATCAGCAATCACCCCGTCCTTTAGCGGACGGATGGTTTTGATGTTTTCATGGGTCTTTTCGTGCATGTTCATGGCCTCTCGGCCCACAGCAAGTACCCGGTTGTTTGTCTTATCGATAGCGATGATGGATGGTTCATCCACGACAATTTTATCTTTATGTATGATGAGGGTATTTGCAGTACCCAAATCAATGGCTATATCACTAGAGAAAAAATCAAATAATCCCATTTTGTGCTGATTGATTGGCTTTGTGTTGGAGTTTGGTGTTTAAGGTAGTACCTAGGTACCGTTTTTAAACGCGGGTCGGCAAAATTATTATCTTAAATCGATAAAACTCAGATAAAGAAGTTTTTTTTGTTGTCTGAGGGCAAATGATTTAGTGATTGGCACAATCGAAAGTTTTTTTTGGGGTTTTCGCACTATTTTTTTCTGTTCGATTTGGATTAGAGGCTCCTGCTTTGCATTTCGGATTTCTTTATATTACTTTTGCACCGTATTCGAAAGTTTCTGGAGGGGACAACAAGTCCCCTCTTTCATTATTCAAACGTATGACTGAGCTTAGAAAAGCAATCGGAGAGTTGGTTGAAAAGCATCTTCCAGATGAGACTCACTTTGTTGTGGAGGTCAAATTGGAAGAAAATGCCGGTAAAACCAAGATATTGATTCTAATTGATGCAGATCAGGGAGTCACTATCCAAGCTTGTGCCAAATTAAGCCGTGCCGTGTCTGGAGAATTGGAAGAAAATGAAATGATCGGAGAAGCCTACGTGATTGAAGTTTCTTCCCCCGGCCTTGACTTCCCTCTAAGCAGTGCAAGGCAATATCAAAAAAATATAGGACGAGAGCTGAAGTTGACGCTGAACTCCGGGACCGATGTCTTGGGCAAACTGCTCGAAATAGACGCCACTGGGGTAAAGTTATTGGTTAAGAAGAAAGAAAAAGGGAAAAAAGCTACCGAAGAAGAGCTTCATTATCCTTTTGCTGAAATCAAAAAATCTATCGTACAAGTATCTTTTAAATAACTCAAATGGATGCCAAAATCTTAATAGAATCTTTCGCAGAGTTTGCGAGATCTAAAAATGTGGATCGACCTACCATGATCCGTATTCTGGAAGATGTGTTCAGAGCCATGATCCGTAAAAAGTTTGAGACTGACGAAAACTTTGACGTCACGATCAATGCTGATAAGGGAGACCTCGAGATTTTCCGTATCCGGGAAATCGTTGACGACAATTCTGAGGATATTTGGGATTTCGATAAAATCAGTTTCACGGAGGCCAGAAAAATAGAGCCCGATTTTGAAATTGGTGAAGAGGTTTATGAAAAGATTGAATTGGAAGAGTTTGGACGCAGGGCCGTGCAGATGGCGCGTCAGACTTTGATCCAACGAATTAAAGATCTTGAGAAAGACATTCTTTATAATAAGTATGAAGAACAAGTTGGAGAGATCGTCTCGGCTGAAGTTTACCAGATTTTGGGAAGAGAAATCCTCCTGATAGATGGAGATGGTAATGAATTGATTCTTCCAAAAACGGAACAAATCTCCAAGGATCGTTTTAGAAAAGGAGACACTGTGAAGGCAATAGTACATCGTGTTGACATGAATAATGGCAACCCGAAGATCATTTTGTCCAGAACTTCTCCGGTTTTCTTGGAAAGATTATTTGAAAATGAAGTGCCTGAAGTCTACGATGGCCTCATTACCATCGTGAAGATCGTCCGTGAACCAGGGGAGAGAGCTAAAGTTGCGGTAGAGTCCTACGATGATCGAATAGATCCGGTAGGAGCCTGTGTCGGAATGAAAGGTTCAAGAATTCACGCTGTGGTGCGGGAATTGCAGAATGAAAATATTGATGTAATCAATTACACGGAGAATCTCGATCTTTACGTGACCAGAGCACTTAGCCCTGCTAAAGTATCTTCAATCACTGTAGATCAGGAGAGAAAGCGGATTTCGGTTTTTCTTAAACCGGATCAGGTATCATTGGCAATCGGCAAAGGCGGATTTAATATTAAGTTGGCAAGCAGATTGGTAGGATTCGAGATTGACGTATTCCGAGAGTTGAATGAATACGATGACGAAGATGTAGATCTGAGCGAATTCGTGGACGAAATCGACGGTTGGATCATCGAAGAATTGAAAAAGACGGGTTTGGATACTGCCAAGAGTGTATTGGCATTGACCAAAGAAGACCTGACTAGACGTACAGAATTGGAGGAAGAGACAGTCGATGAGATTTTCAGAATCCTCAGACAAGAATTTGATCAATAACGGGGGACTTCCCCCTTAGATTACCCTATTTATATTTAGAATTTCGAAAGAGGTTTTTGCTTATGTCAGAAGAGAAAATGATGCGTTTAGGCCAAATAGCCAGAAAGCTCAACGTGGGTACGGCAACCATAGTTGAGTCAATGGCTAAAAAGGGCTTTGAGGTGGAGAATAATCCTAATTCCAAAATTTCCATGGAGCAAGTGGGGATGTTGGAGAAGGAATTCAAATCCTCTGCCCTTGATAAAGAGGAAGCTTCCCACCTTTCAATCGGGAAGCGTCATGAGCCTATTTCGCTCGAACCTGAAACACCAAAGCAGGAAAAAGCACCTGAGCCAGCTCCTGCACCGGTTCATAAGGAAGAACCAAAAGTTGCCGTAACTATACCTGCTCCAAGTCCAAGCCCTGCTCCTGAGCCGGCGCCAATTCCTGCACCTGCTCCAGCATCAGAGCCGGAACCGGAAAAAGTATCACCTGAGGTTCCAAAACTCGAGGGGATAAAAATTCTGGGCAAAATTGACTTGGATAAAAAGCCAGCACCTAAACCTGCACAGGCTCCACAAAATGCGCCAGGGCAGCGGAATGAGAGATCTCAGGATCAACGAAAGCAACATCCGAACCAACAGCAGCCAAGACCGGGTCAGCAACCTAATAGAGGTGGACAAGGTGGTCAAGGTGGTCCACAACAAAATAAGCCGCAGCACCAAGGTCCTAAACCAGCCCAATCTGCGCCTAAAGCTCCTGCTCCCTCTCAGGCACCACAGGCCCCAAAGCCGCCGGTTGTACAAAAGCCAGTAGAAACGCCAGCACCGGAGCAATTGATCTCTGCAAAAGCAGATTCGCTCAAAGGATTAACAGTTCTTGGGAAAATTGAACTTCCTGTAGATCGACCTAAGAAAAAAGGTGGCCCAGTAGCCTCCTCCGATGAGCGAAATAGAGATAAAAAACGTCCTCGTAAAAGGATCGATAAACCGGGAACTCCCGGAAATCAGGGCGGACAAGCAGGCGGAGCAAATAGGCCTCCGCAAGAACCGAGAGGTGCTCCCAAACTGGCGGTCCACAGACCCGGCACCCAACAAAGAGGTGGTGCGCCGCAGCAGCGCGTTCAAAAGGCGGAGCCAACACCTAAAGAAATCCAAGACCAGATCAAGCAAACACTTGCTCGTCTTCAGGGAACCAAGCCTGGTTCAGGCAAATCAAAAACCCGAAGAGATAAGCGTGCAGATCGCGATCGGGAAGTTGAAGTCGAGGGCGAAGAAGCAAAAATCCTAAAGGTTACCGAGTTCATCTCGGCCAACGATTTGGCGGCACTCTTGGATGTTTCTGTAAATCAGATCATCTCAACCTGCATGTCATTGGGGATGTTCGTTTCTATCAATCAGCGATTGGACGCAGAAGCCATCACCATTATAGCAGATGAATTCGGCTATGATGTAGAATTCACCAAATCCATCGAAGATGAGATGGTGGAAGATGCACCAGATGAAGTAGAAGACTTAATTGAAAGAGCTCCAATTGTTACCATCATGGGACACGTAGATCATGGTAAGACTTCCTTGCTTGATTACATCCGTATGGCTAAGGTAACTACTGAAGAAGCTGGGGGAATCACCCAGCACATCGGAGCTTATGATGTAATGACACAAACAGGTCATAAAATAGCTTTCTTGGATACACCGGGTCACGAGGCATTTACAGCGATGCGTGCTCGTGGTGCTAAAATCACCGATTTGGCAATCATCGTGATTGCAGCAGATGATAGCATCATGCCGCAAACCAAAGAAGCAATCAATCACGCTCAAATGGGTGGAGTACCCATGATCTTTGCAATCAACAAGGTGGATAAGCCCAATGCTAATCCGGCCAAGATTAAAGAAGCACTCGCAGGAATGAACCTTCTCGTAGAAGAGTGGGGAGGAAAATATCAGTCTCAGGATATCTCCGCCAAGACTGGCCAAGGTATCGACGAGTTGCTTGAAAAAGTCTTGCTCGAAGCTGAGATCCTTGAGCTTAAAGCTAATCCGAATAAAAATGCAGTCGGCACGGTAGTCGAAGCTTCTCTTGATAAAGGTCGTGGCTACGTCGCTACCATCATGGTTCAGGCAGGAACACTGAGAATCGGTGATATTATGCTTGCAGGCCAACATTATGGCCGCGTGAAGGCCATGTTTGATCACAAAGGCAAAAAACTGAAAGAAGCCGGACCTTCTACACCTGTTCAGGTATTAGGTCTCAGTGGAGCTCCACAAGCTGGTGATACAATCAAAGTGTATGACACAGAACGCGAAGCGCGCGAGATCGCCAATTCAAGAGAGCAGATTCAGCGGGAGCAAAGCTTACGTACCAAGAAGCACATTACTTTGGATGAAATCGGTCGTCGTTTGGCAATCGGAAGCTTCAAGGAGCTTAACATCATCATCAAGGGTGACGTGGACGGATCGGTCGAAGCACTTTCTGATTCATTGTTGAAACTTTCCAAAGACGAAGTCAAAGTATCCATCATTCATAAAGGTGTGGGTCAGATTTCCGAATCCGATGTATTGTTAGCTTCAGCATCTGATGCGATTATCCTCGGTTTCCAGGTTCGACCTTCTTCCAATGCAAAGAAACTTGCAGAGCAGGAAGAAATTGAAATCCGTCATTACTCCATCATTTACGACGCAATCAATCAGATTAAGGATGCGATCGAAGGAATGCTTGAGCCGACTTTTGAAGAAGTCATCACCGGTAACATTATCGTGAGGGAAATCTTCAAAATCACTAAAATCGGAACTGTTGCAGGTTCTTACGTGACGGATGGTTTCATTACCAGGAAGAACAAGATCCGCGTGATCAGAGGTGGTATTGTAATTCACGAAGGAGAAATCGATCAGTTGAAGCGATTCAAAGACGACGTCTCTGAAGTGAAAGCAGGTTACGAATGTGGTATTTCGATCAAAAACTTCAATAACATCGAAATCGATGATACCATTGAAGGATACGAGATGAAAGAGATTAAGCGTAAAAAATAATTTTAACGATTTTGTTTATAGAAAAAGGAACGGCAGCAGTCGTTCCTTTTTATTTTTAAGGAATGATGGAAGCACTTCTTGTTATTATTTTGGGTCTTGCAGTTTTTTTCCTCCTAAACTTAGTTATGGGATTGTATCGCCCGGTTTTGGTTCTTTGGTTTTTGGACCGCTTCAATCGGTTAAAGGTGATTCAGATTTATGGTGCTTTAATTACTTTCTGCCTTGTAGTCTGGCTTGGGTTGAAGCTTCTTTTCCTTTGACCAAATAAAAAAATGAAATTCTGCCTATTTCAGAATATTGCCCTGTTTTATTAATTTTTCAGAAATCTTGTTTCTTTTTCTCGGATTTTTAAATCAATTTTCAATTTCATAACTCTTCCCCTTGAGAAAAGCAGTAGCCATAGCACTTTTATTATGCTTCGCCATCTACCATTTTGGCTACTATGCATTTTATTATTCTTACCAATACACCATGGAAAGTAATTGGAAGGATAAAATCTATGGGGAACAATCCGGCACCTTGGACGAGCGATTGATGGAGATCCCGCTTTCAGCTCCTTACATGGCCAATCAGGATGAATTTCAGGCAACAAATACCCGTTTTGAAAAGGAAGGAAAATACTTTCGTGCCATCAAACAACGCTATCAAAACGACACACTACAGGTTGTTTACGTGCCGGATACTGCCAGAAGGGTTCTTGAATCCACCGTAAAAAGCTGGATTTCATCCCTGACCGAGGACGAACTGCCACAGGATCAAAATGGACAAACTCAGCTCAAATTGTTTGTAAAAGATTACCTCGAGCCGGAGGTATTCCAAATAGGCTTTGTTGCGAAGGATGCCATTGAAAATAAGATTGGGTTTATTTTTTCATCTTACATGAGTCCGTATTTCATTTTAGACTCACCACCTCCGCAGGTTTCCTGATTTTTTACTGAATACCACCTCCATCGCAGAATGCCGGGCATTTCTGTGGTGAATTTTGGTGTTCCACTTATTGCTGCACTGGATCCGCTTTCTCCGCTGTTTTGCTGAAAAGCGTATTCCTGTGCGGGAAACAACATTTTCCAAATCACACTATCAATTCTTATGAACTTTAACTCAAAGTTCCTGGGCTTGCTGCTTGCAGGCTTGGGAATGATACAATTGGCTATTGCTCAGACACCTATCGATGGGCTGATGATGCCTAAAGGTGAAATCTGCATCGCCGTAGTCTACGAGGATGCCAACTGGGATCACTATTGGGAGGGTACTTACCTCCGAACCAATGGCAACATTGGCACTTTCTCAAGAAAAATGCTCATGCCAATGATCGTGGGCGGTATTACTGACAAGATCAATTTTATTGTCAGTTTGCCTTATGTAAAAACAGCTGCTACGGGCGGGCAACTGGCAGGAGTGGAGGGGATACAAGACTTAGGTCTATCGCTGAAGGCTCAGCTAGTTGATAAACAAATGGAAAAAAGCAAACTGATGGTTTTTTCCAACCTGAGTTTTAGTACTCCTGCCTCCAACTATCTGTCAGATTATATGCCTTTTAGTTTGGGGTTTGGTGCCAGAGAATTGGGACTCAGAGCCATCGGACAGTTTGAACTAAACAAAGGTCCTTATGCAAGAGGATCATTTGCCTACCTCCATAGAGGGACGACTGAAGCCGAGCGGGATTTTTACTATCAGGAAGGCAGTTTTTACACAGCTACCATGGACGTACCTGATGCTGTTCAGGCTCAGATTGCCATTGGATCCTGGTTTTTGCAGAAAAAACTCCGCGTCGAAGCATCGCTGACTTCGCTCCGTTGTGCGACAGGAGATGATATCCGTTCTTACAATGCTCCACAGCCAACCAACAAAGTTGATTTTGATCAAGTAGGTGGATTTGCACAGTACTATTTCAAAAAAGACGGGGGTCTCGGTGTCTTGGCCTATTACAATCACATGTTTTCAGGCAGAAATATGGGTCAGTTTTCAGGCCTGGGTCTAGGATTGACTTATCAGTTTAAAGCCTTCTAAAAAATCAGAAAAATGAAAATACAACTACGATACCTTTTCCTTTTTACTTCACTTTCGGCCCTGACTGTTTCCTGTATGGAGGAGTTGCCGACACGACTGGAGTATGAAGGGTATGAATATGCTGAATTGGATGAAAATGCCGGAACATGGAATTTAATTCTGATGGCAGGCAAAGAACAGGTCTCCATTCCAGATCCGGCTACGGTGGGTTCAGCGGCATTGAATCAGCAATTGCAGGAAGTAAAATCTAAAATCGCAAATTCTACAGCTGCTCAACGAGAGTCTGTGAACTATTGGACTAACAATTCTTTACTTCGATGGAATGAAATTGCATTGGAGCTAGCCGTAAAATACAACTTGATTCCTGGACCAAATCCTGACGGAACCTACACGCTTCCAAATCCGGCAAATCCGGCAGCCACACCAAACTTTCCTTTTGCTCATCCTCCCTACATCAGCCGTATGCTTGCTTACCTCAGTGTGGCCCAGTACGACGGACTGATCACCGCATGGCATTACAAAAAGAAGTTTGGCCGACCCGCCCCTTATAAGCTCGATCCTCAGATCAAATCCGCCTATGAAGAGAACGGGTTGAATTCCTATCCTTCGGATGGTGCCGTTGTAGCGATCACTTCCAGAGATATACTTTCTGTGATGTTTCCTTTGGAAAAAGAATACCTCAATAAGCTCGCAAAAGAGCACTTGGAATCTCTGGTGCTGGCAGGAATTAATGTCAGCAGTGACATCGAAGCAGGAAAAATAATCGGAAACGAAGTTTCCAAAATAGCCCTTGCCAGAGCAAACACCGATGGGATGAAAAGTGCTCAAACCCCTAAGTTAGTATCTGATTCCATCAAAAATGCTGCATTTCAACGCTTTGGATGGAAATGGGAAAATATGGAATCTCCTCAAAGACCGGTTGGGCTGACACCCCTATTCGGAAAAGTGAAAATGTGGAATGTCCCCACAGTGGAGGAAGTGAGGCCAAGAGTACCTCCGGCACCGGGTTCTGAAGAGTTCAATAGAGATGCAGAAGAGTTGAAGCGATTTGCAGCCAAACTGACCACCGAACAGCGCAGGATAGCCAATTTCTGGAATGACGGAATAAACACCTACAGTCCTCCCGGGCATTGGAATCGATTTGCCAAAGAGGCGGTGGTAAAATACCGCTTGAGTCCAGTTCGTACTGCCCGTGTTTTTGCTTACATGAACATGGCCATAGTAGATGCAGGTATCAGTTGTTGGGATGCTAAGTATTTCTATCACTATCCACGGCCTATTCAGACCATTCCGGGGTTCAAGACGATTTTGGGAACACCAAATTTTCCTGCCTATACTTCTGGGCATAGTACATTTTCGGCTGCAGCTTCAGAGGTTTTAGCACATTTCTTTCCCTCTGATGCCACGAAATTTAGAAAATGGGCCGATGAAGCCGCTATGTCCCGAATCTATGGTGGCATTCATTACAGATTTGATGCAGAGGAGGGCTTAGCCCAGGGTCGAGCGGTGGCGGCTTTTGCAGTTGCTAAAGCAAAGCGCGACCAAGTAGATTAATAAATTCAACCAATTATTCAGAAAAAAAATGAAAAAATATATACTTCTAGCTGTATTTACTTTGGGATCCCTAGTGCTGTTTTGTCAGCTGTCATTTGCCCAAGGTTGTGTAGCGATCCGGCAATTTTCTGGTATCGGAAATGCCGTCGGCCAACTCAATGTCCAGACCAAAGGAGATCTGAATGTCGGGTTGAGCTACAGATATTTTAAATCTTTCCGGCATTTCAGAGGGACGCACGAGGAGCCCGATCGGATCGAAAATGGCACTCAGGTGATTAACTGGTCGCATGGACTTGACTTTAACATCGGCTATTCTTTTACCGATCGGCTTTTTGGAGTGGTTTCGATTCCCTATGCCTACAATGAAAGGAGTTCCCTCTATGAACATGGTAGAGAAACCCGTCACAAGTCCTACTCGGGAGGTTTGGCCGATATTCGACTTGGGGCAGGATATTGGATTCTTTCAGGAGAAAAAGCAGCCAAAGGCAATATATCCTTGGGCTTGGGATTCAAACTTCCGACAGGGGATTACAATGCCAAAAGCACCTTTTATAATGTAGGGCCAAACAAAACCTCCGAAGTGCGTCCCGTAGACCAAAGTATTCAGTTAGGAGACGGAGGATTTGGAATCACGCTGGAATCCCAAGGATTAAAAGAATTCAAGTCTTCCTTGTTTGGGTATTACAATGCATTTTACCTTTTCAATCCACGCAATACCAATGGAACCCAAACGTTCCGATCACGAGCGAGTGAGGGGATCATGAGTGTGCCGGACCAGTATGCACTCCGTGCAGGGCTGTTCTATGGAATCGAAAAAGTCCACGGGCTTGGTTTTTCCCTGGGAGGTCGACTCGAAGGTGTTCCGGTTAGGGATTTGATCGGTGAAAGTGGCGGATTCAGACGTCCCGGATATGTGATTTCCGTCGAACCCGGTGCCAGCTACATGCTGGGCAATGTGACTGCTACTTTAAATGTACCGGTCGCACTGGTACGAAATCGAACCCGAAGTCTCACGGACATTTCGGATTCTACACCGGATAACTTCCGTCATGGTGATGCTGCTTTTGCAGATTATCTGCTCAACTTTTCACTCGCATGGAGGATTCCCAAAAAGGCTCCGGTGCTATTTAACTCACTTTAATTCTAGAGGTCAAAGCGCTTTCACAGGCTCTTTGACCTCATTTTTCAAGCTTTTGAACGCCAAGAATATCAGCGAAATAGCCAGCACAAACAGTAAGGCTGCGATCACCGCCAAAACGTATCCTTTTTCCTGAAAATTCTTCCATGCAAAAAGCCCCAAAGACGCGAGCGTCACGGTGAACATAAAAAACATGGGGATAGTCACGAAGGTCGCAGGGATCTTTTTCTTGATCAGCCATACTGCAATTGTCAACAAAGCCAGAGCGGCCAGAAGCTGGTTGGCCGAACCGAAAATCGGCCAGAGCGTACTGAATTCTCCTGAGGCTAAAAGCAAAATGGATAAAATCACAACCACTGTGGTGGACAAGTAACGATTTTTGGCCACTACTTGAGCTGTGGCTTGGGGCATGTCTTCGAAGTATTCCTGTAAGGTAAATCGCGCCAGTCTCGTGCATGTATCCAAAGTGGTCAAGGCAAAAGCTGAAACAGTAAGTGCGACAAAACCTATGGCAAAGGATTCAGAAATCCCCAAGGAGGAGATCATTCCTCCAATTCCGTTGGAAAAAAGAGCTACAGGACCTTCCGTGCCCAGCCTGCTGGCGTAGTCTTCTCTTGATAGCACTGCCACTGCCCCGACAGCAATAATGGCGAGGAAGGATTCAATCAACATGCCGCCAAATCCTACTACCTTGGCATCACTTACTTTGTCCAACTGCTTTGAGGTGGTGCCGGAAGCTACCAAAGAATGGAAACCGGATATGGCCCCACAGGCGATGGTGACAAACAAAACAGGGAACATGTAACCCAAACTTTCACTGGAGGTTTGAATCTGAGAAGTCATCTCGATCTGAGGATTTGCAATGAAAACGCCGGCTACTGCAGCGATCATCATTCCATAAAGTAAATAGCTATTTAAATAGTCCCTTGGCTGAAGAAGTAAGCTCACCGGAGTAACGGAAGCCAAAAATGCATAGCCCAATAGGGCCAAAATCCAAAAATTATAAGACATCACAAATGGCAATTGCGTCCCCAGATACACGAAGAAATACATCAAGACCACACCTACTACCGTGATGATGATAAAAGCGATTTTACCATTTCCGACTAATCTGTTGACGTAACCGAAAGCTACTGCCAGTAAAATAAAAAGGATGGATGCAGAAGCCACGCCCGGATTTGCGATGAAAGTCTTGGCAATGATATCCGAGAAAACTCCAATGACAAGGATCAAGGTGGAAAAGCTGAAAATCACAAACAGTTGTTTACCCTTTGGGCCGATTTGATTTCGGATGATTACCCCAATGGATTTTCCTTCAGTTCGCAAAGAAGCGGCCATACTTCCCAAGTCATGCACCGCTCCGAAGAAAATTCCTCCGACCAAAATCCAAATCACTGCCGGAATCCAACCAAAAGTCACCGCGATAATTGGCCCCACTATTGGTCCCGCCCCTGCAATAGAGGCGAAATGATGGCCCAATACTACAATTGGCTTGCTTGGTTCATAATCCACACCATCCCGAAGCAAATGAGAAGGTGCTTTTTTGGAATCATCCAATCCAAACTTTTTATAGGCATAGGCACCGTAAAACCGATATGCGACAAATAAAATGACCGCTGATATCAAGAGAAGTAGGGCAAGACTCATGGATTTTTTGGGAAATTGTCAAAAGATGGATTCACAGGCGAAAATTGGGAATCTTTTCGATATAAAGTAAAAGAGTTTCTACTTTTCTGCCCTTGGCCAAATTAATTTTAGGTTCAAAATCAGATTTGGTAGGGAATGAATTCAGGTTTATGTTCTTGGGTTTTTGGAATTCATTAAGTTCCTTATTTCCAGGTTGAAATTTCCAAAAACTATTAACCGGTACTTGCGTTCCAATGACCTCTAAGTGTGCTACTTTTGTGCTGACAAATGGAAATCAAAGAATTTAGGTATTCCGCAAATTTTTGCGAAGAAAACATCTGGCATCTCTGCCAAAACCCGGCACTTGAGCACTTTTCAAAAAAGGTGCTGATCGTATCCAACAGTAGTAAATATTGTCCATTTAGATTTCAAAAGTCCATTAATGGGTATGAAATCGTCTGGTGGAATTATCACGTGATCTTGTTTGCTTCCCACGAGTGTCAAAGTTTCATTTATGATTTTGATTCGACTTTGCCAGTGCCATTGTCGGGAATGGAATACATCGAAAAAACTTTTCAAAGACATGAAAATTGGGAAGAAATTCATCTCCCCCGATTCAAGGCTATAGAGGCTAAAGATTACCTTGACTCTTTTGAGTCTGACAGAAGCCATATGAAAGATTCGGATGGGAATTGGCTTTCTACTCCTCCAAAATGGCCTGCAATCGGGAAATCCGGGGGATTATCCTTGCCTTCGTTGCTGGATTTTACGGATTCAAGCAAGGAGCGAATTTATCATCTCGATGAAATGGGGGCAATGGTTGCGGCATTTGGCTAATAGCTCTGAGCCGGGGAATGGACGAGGTAAGTAAAATCGACTTAGTTCTTCTAATCCGGTAAAGATCAGGTTTTGGTTTTTCGCTCATCGTATCCTTGGGCACTTTGAGGATAATTGGCTGAGGATTCAAAGAGGATTTTATTTAATGGATATATGGGCTAAATTTGCAACCCTTGACTTGTCAAATTAACGACCTAACAACAATCTATGGCTTGGTTTAAAAGAACTGACAAAGGCATCAAAACCTCTACTGCTGAGAAAAAAGATGCTCCTGATGGACTTTGGTTTAAAACTCCCAACGGCAACATTATCCATACTCGGGAGCTGAAAAACAATTCTTTCGTCTGTCCTGATGATGATTTTCATGTGAAAATCGGCTCCAAAGAGTATTTTGAGATTCTTTTTGATGCAAATAAATTCACGGAGTTGGATCAAGATATGAAGTCCGGCGACCCTTTGAATTTTGCGGATACCAAACCGTATTCTTCTCGGATTGAAGCCACAATCAAGAAAACTGAGTTGAATGACGCTGTTCGAACGGCGCATGGTAAAATGAATGGTCTTGAAATCGTAGTTGCCTGTATGGATTTTAATTTCATTGGCGGTTCGATGGGATCAGTCGTCGGAGAAAAGATCGCCAGAGCCATTGATTATTCGCTGAAGCATAAGATTCCTTTCCTCATGATTTCAAAATCAGGAGGAGCAAGAATGATGGAAGCTGGTTTTTCGCTCATGCAAATGGCAAAAACCTCAGCGAAACTAGCCCTGTTGGATCGTGCCGCTATTCCCTACATCTCCTTAATGACAGATCCTACCACCGGAGGAGTGACCGCATCTTATGCCATGTTAGGAGATTTTAATATCGCCGAACCTGAAGCCTTGATTGGTTTTGCGGGTCCTCGGGTAATCAGGGAAACAATCGGGAAAGATCTTCCAAAAGGGTTTCAGAGTTCGGAGTTTGTGTTGGAACACGGATTTCTTGATTTCATCATCGATCGACGACAGTTGAAATCAAGGTTAACCACTTTGCTAAACCTTCTGAACAATTAATCAGTTATTCCTTCGAATACCATCTGTAAACAAGTCAAATTTGAATCCTTTTTTGGCCTGTTTTATAGATTAATAAATATATTTGTGCTCCTTAAACAGGTTCAATCCATACCAAAAAGTAAAACCAAAACTTCATGGGTTCAGTAATTATTACCTCCATTGTAGCATTTACAGCTATTATCCTGCTACTGGTATTTATCCTCCTTTTTGCCCAGTCTAAGCTGGTAAATTCCGGAGATGTAAAGATTGTCATCAACGGTGACAGCGAAAATCCGATCGTAGCTTCCGCGGGATCAACCTTACTTACCACCCTGAGCAATCAGAAAATTTTTCTTCCTTCTGCCTGTGGTGGAGGAGGAACATGCGCCATGTGCAAATGTGTCGTGGAAGACGGTGGGGGAGATGTTCTCCCAACTGAAGTGGGTCACCTCAGCCGTGCTGAACAGCAAGGAAATGTGAGACTTGCCTGTCAGGTCAAGGTAAAGCAGGATATGCAAATCCGTGTTCCTGACGAAATCTTTGGAATCAAGAAGTGGGAATGCGAAGTGGTATCCAACTACAACGTCTCAACTTTTATTAAAGAATTCAAAGTGAAATTGCCTGAGGGCGAAAACCTTGATTTTGAATCCGGAGGATATATTCAGGTCGATGTACCTGCGATCACGGTGAATTTCAAGGATATGGATATCACTCCACATCCTGACTTAGGCCACCCTGCCGATGTTTACAAAAGCGACTGGGATAAATTTGGCCTTTGGAGTTTGGTGATGAAAAATGATGAGCCCCTCTTTAGAGCTTATTCCATGGCCAACCACCCTGCTGAAGGAAACATTGTCATGTTGACCATTCGTATCGCGACTCCACCTTGGGATCGTGCAAACAACAGATGGATGGATGTCAATCCAGGGGTTTGTTCTTCTTATGTATTTGGAAGAAAGCCTGGTGATAAAGTGACCATTTCAGGTCCTTATGGAGAATTCCATATCAATCCAACCGAAAGAGAAATGATCTACATCGGTGGTGGTGCAGGCATGGCCCCGTTGAGATCTCATATCTTCCACCTATTCCACACCGAGAAGACGCATCGAAAAGTCTCTTATTGGTACGGAGGTCGGTCCAAGAAGGAACTGTTTTACACACCGCAGTTTAGGGACATAGAAAAAGATTTTCCAAATTTCAAATTCCATATTGGATTGTCCGAACCTCTTCCTGAAGATAACTGGAAGGTGAAAAAGTCCTTGGATGACGATGGCGATGGTTATGTAGGTTTCATTCACCAAGTGTTGTATGATAACTATCTCAAAAATCACGCTGACCCGGATGAAATTGAATATTACCTCTGCGGACCTCCTTTGATGAACGCCGCAGTGCTGAAGTTGCTGGATGACTTGGGTATTCCAAAAGAAAACATCCGCTTCGATGACTTCGGAGGGTAAAATTTATAAAAAGATCCCGCTTCGGCGGGATTTTTTAGTTTAGTACCATTTTTGAGTATTTTTATATCCACATTCTCACCCTATGAATATTCAATCCTTTTTCGACCCTGTCGCAGATTTTCTTCTCGAGAAAAAATATCCCGAAAACTCCTTTTTCCATCAGATTCATATTTACGGCGAAAATTTTCCTGATCTGAAAGGAATGCAAATTGCCCTTGTTGGAATCAAAGAAAAGCGGGGGGCAAAGAAATCCGAAAGTATCGAGCGGGGTGGCTCTGAAATCCGCGAAAAACTTTATGAACTCAAGAAAAGTCTGGTACCCTATCGGGTGGCAGACTTGGGGGATCTGATTTTGGGCGCTTCTCTGAATGACACGTACCAAAACATGCGACAGGTAGGGGAGGCATTGATGAAGCAGCAGATTCTTCCGATTTTCTTTGGAGGATCACATGATCTGGACTATGGGCAATATTTGTCCTATCAAAAAATGAAAAAGTTGGTTAGTCTGGTGACAATCGACGCCAAAGTGGATATGGAAGAAACAGGCCCGGAAGACGACCGTCACACCCAGGAAATCGTCCTGCACCAGCCCAATTTCCTATTTTCATACACCCACTTGGCTTATCAAAGTTTTCTTGTGGACCCGACCCTGATCAATGTGATGGAGAAACTTTACTTTGATCATGTCAGGCTCGGTCAGGTTCGTGACAACTTCAAAGAAACCGAGCCATTGATTCGGGATGCGGATTTACTCAGTTTTGACATGTGTGCCCTCCAATCTGCCGATGCACCCGGCGCAGTGGATGCCCAACCTTTCGGATTGACAGCGGAGGAAGCCTGTCAGATCTTCTGGTTTGCAGGAATGAATGAAAAGCTTAGCTCCATAGGAATCTATGGCTATGATCCCTATTTCGATGATGCAAATAATAGAACAGCTAAAGTAGCAGCCGTGATGATCTGGTATTTTATCGAAGGATTTTATTCCAGAAAAGACAGTCTATCCTTCAAAAGCGCAGATTACATCAAATACTCCGTTTCATTGGATGCAAAGCCTAACGTACTCGTTTTTTATAAAAGTAAACGCAGTGGAAAATGGTGGATGGAAATCCCCCACAATGAGACGAATCGTTTTGACCGGGTGAGTACTGTGCCTTGCAGTTACTCAGATTATCAGCTGGCGCAAAAAGGAGAGATCCCCGAGCGCTGGATCAATGCCCAGATCAAGTTGTATTGATGAAGACGTACACCAGGCAACAGTTGGCACTCCGGAATGGTCAGGAAAAACCCGAAATTTGGGTGGCATATAAGGGCACAATTTATGACCTGACCACCTCCAAGCTTTGGAAAAAAGGGATGCACTACGAGCACTGGGCAGGGCAGGATCTGACTGACGAACTTGCGGATGCGCCTCACACCGAAAAAGTATTTGAAAAGTTTCTGGCCATTGGCCAACTTACCTAGCATGATATTAATAGCAGACAGTGGTTCCAGCAAGACAGACTGGAGAGTAATTCATCGTGACGGCAAAATCAGCCAACATCGCGGAGTGGGTTTCAATCCCTATTATATGACCTCCGAAGAAATGGCGATTCAGATGCGTCATGACTTTTTGGTCAAGCTGGAAGACGAAATCGAGCAGATTTATTTTTACGGGGCGGGTTGCTCAGCTCCGGATCGGAAAGCTGAAGTTTCCAATGCCCTGCGGACCATTTTTCGACAGGCAAAAATTGAAGTAGACCATGACCTGGCTGCGGCAGCACATGCTACCTGTGGACATCAGGCAGGAATGGCCTGCATATTGGGCACAGGATCCAACAGCTGTGATTATGACGGGAAAAATATCATTGCCACGCGTCCTGCAGCAGGCTATATCTTGGGGGATGAGGGGGGCGGCTGCTATGTGGGAAGGAAGTTTTTGATCGACTTCATCCACGAGGAGATGCCAAAGTATATCCGCGAGGCGGCAATCGAGCGTTTTCATATTACTCAAAATATCATTCAGGATCACGTATACAGGCAACCTTTTCCGAGCCGGTATATGGCAAGCTTTTGCAGGTTTATTACTGAAAACAGGGCCGATCCATACTGCTATAGACTGTATTATGATTCCTTCAAGGATTTCTTTGCGAAGCACCTATTCAAGTACGAAGACTACCGCAATAAACCGGCGAATTTTGTGGGCTCCATCGCTTATTACAATAGCGATATCCTAAGAAAAGCTGCCGCAGACTCAGGAATCAACGTCCACATCATCATCGAAAGTCCGATTGCAGGGCTTACACTATACCATCAGGAAAAACTATGAAAACAACCGAAAGTAGCTCGAAGTATGAAAATCTGGAGCGAATGGAAGTTTCCGAACTGCTCCATCATATCAATGCGGAAGATCATAAAGTTGCCCCAGCCGTGAAGGAAAAGATTCCTGCGATTTCAGCCTTGGTGGATCAGATTGTTCCCCGAATGAGAGAAGGGGGAAGGCTTTTTTATATCGGTGCGGGTACAAGTGGAAGGTTGGGGATTTTGGATGCCTCAGAATGCCCTCCGACGTACGGAGTGCCCCATGATTGGGTAATTGGATTGATCGCCGGTGGAGATACAGCAATCCGAAAAGCTGTAGAGAATGCAGAGGATGATCCGGAAATGGCTTGGAAAGACATCCAGGAATATGGTGTTTCGGAATTGGATACAGTGATCGGAATTGCCGCCTCAGGATCGACACCTTATGTGATTGGTGGTGTTAAAGCAGCGAAAGAAAACGGCCTACTCACAGGATGTATTACCTGCAATACAGAGTCACTTTTGGCAAGATCCGTAGAATGTCCCATTGAGGTGGTGGTTGGGCCAGAGTTTGTCACCGGAAGTACACGAATGAAATCCGGAACTGCTCAAAAGCTGGTGTTGAATATGATTTCCACTACGGTCATGATAAAACTTGGCCGGGTGAAAGGAAATAAAATGGTGGATATGCAGCTTTCCAATGCAAAATTGGTCGATCGCGGCACGAAAATGATCATGGAAGCCACAGGCCTGGACTATCAAACAGCCAATGATTTATTGCTTTCTGAGGGTTCAGTACGGAATGCCACAGAATATTATTATAAAAACAAGGCTTGATCGTTAAGAATATTTTGAATGCCTAGCGATAATTACCTTCTTTCGCCATATCTTTACAGCCCGATTAAGCGTTTGGATACCAGTCGCTTATTCTACACCCTTTAATTCCAGCAGTGATGCTGCATACTATGAAAAAAAACAATTCAAGAAAGCCGTTTTTCAACGACGATCGCAAAGACTCCGGCTCTTCAAAGTCCGGGAAATCAGATTTTTCAGCAAGAGGTGGCCGTCGATCTGAAAATGGGGACTCGAAGTTTTCCTCCAACCAAAAATCATTCGGTAAAAAGGACGACTCCCACAGTAAGCCTTCGTTTGGAAAGAGGGATGGTTCCCACAGCAAGCCTTCTTTTGGCAAAAAACCGGATTTTAAGTCCGATTCTAAACCGACTTTTGGCGATAAGCCGAGAGGAAAATTTTTCAAATCTGACGAAAGAGGTTCGGATAAGCCCTCTTATGGAAAACGCCCGGGCAGTGGCGATTCAGAACGAAAGCCATTTGGTGAGAAGCGTTTTGACAAGGGAGACGGATTCCAGAAGAAGTTTGAAAAGCGGGAAGGTTCATCCTATCCAAAAAAAGCATTTGGAGATAAACCGGATCGCTTCAGAAAGGACGAAGCTGCCGGTAAGAAATTCGAAAAGCGAGAGGGACCGGACTTTCAAAAGAAAACGTTTGGCGATAAGCCGGACCGGTTTAAAAAGGATGGCTTTGCCGGAAAAAAGTTTGAAAGACGTGAGGGGTCTGATGGTCCCAAAAAGACTTACGGTGATAAGTTGGACCGATTTGAGAAAAAAGATTCAGACAGACGGAATAGTGGGGATGAGCCCAAGCCACGACCGGAAAAGCAATTTTTCCAGAAGGATTCCACGCCGGATCAGTCTCCAAAGGAGCACGGCGAGCGATTGGTTTATAAAGGCAGAGGACGGGATCAAAAGCCGGTTTTTGCCCCCGAGCAACCGAAAGCGGCGGAAGAGAAATCAGGTGAAAAAAAAGGGTTTGGTAAAAACCGTCCCAACCGACAAGCCTTAGACCTGGATAGACCGGATTATAATTTTGAGGCCCTACCGGCAAGAAAGGTCAAAGGAAAGGAAGAAACAGACTCATTTCGTCTGAATAAGTACATTTCCAATTCTGGCATCTGCGGACGAAGAGAAGCGGATGACTTGATTGCCAAAGGGCTGATCACGGTCAATGGGCAAGTAATAACAGAGATGGGGTATAAGGTCAAAAAATCAGACCGTGTCATCTATCAGGGGAAGAAAATCAATCCTGAAAAGCCTGTCTATCTGCTTTTGAATAAACCGAAAGATTTCATCACCACTACTGATGATCCAATGGAACGAAAAACGGTGATGAAATTGGTAGAGAATGCCTGCGAAGAGCGAATATTCCCTGTGGGAAGATTGGATAGAAATACGACAGGGTTGCTGCTTTTTACGAATGACGGAGAGCTGACAGCCAAGCTTTCGCACCCTTCCAATGAGGTGAAAAAAATCTATCAGGTGACGATTGACAAACCCTTGACACATAATCATGAATTGGAGATCCGGGAAGGATTGACATTGGAAGACGGTGACGTGAAAGTGGACGACATGCAAGTGCTATCCTTGGATCGCACAATCATTGGTTTGGAAATCCATATCGGTAGAAACAGAATTGTAAGAAGG
>NZ_JAUXYL010000047.1 GCF_030694375.1 Algoriphagus sp. | reverse complement strand
GGTGTTAGGATTTCTCGCAAAGGCGGTAAGTCGCAAAGAATTCAAGTCCAGTCCCGATCGAAATATCGGAAGAGAAACAGGACAGCGAGTAGCAGGATATCGAGCGTGGATTCAGCCCTGAGTGGAGATCCTCCACGGCGGACGGGCACTCACGGCGGCGAAACCAGCGTGAATCTTATTTCCCGGCGTTAAAACCCCGCGCTATTCATCGGTCACTCTGATGGGATATTTTACCCGAAAGCGGAAGAGCGGAACAATCGGAGTTTTTTTTGATCACATCGGGTAAAAAGAGTAGTTCGTGGGGATTTACTCTGAAGGCAGGTACTGTTTAACTTTTATAAATCTACTACTACTGATTTTAATCTTTCCAGTAATAGTCCAAATGCAGGCTGTCCTTTATAATACAAAGCTTCAGTACCCTTATAGCGCAATTCAAACTCAGTTCTTTGTTTAGGATTGCTCAGCAAAAAAGCTTCATTCTCAGAAACAGGAATATCGAAGTCCTTTTTGGGAAAGCGGGCTTTTTTGTGTTCAATGTAGCCTTCGGTGCCAATGAACTCCAAAACCTCAGGAACTTGGAGAAGACAGTAAAGGTCATAGTACTGACGCATCAAGTTGACTTTTTTCTCACCTGTTTCCTGTTCCTGCCTGTATTTGGTGGCTACCGTCTGTAGCTTTTCCACAAATGTATAGCCTGGGTGGTAGCAAGCAACGTCTACGGCTCGGTTGTCTATGATACTAATTTTCGTATTACCTGAGGCCTTTTCAAAGGCCCATGAGCTGATTAAGCGCTTCTTGTTAGGCTTTACCGTATCGAAGCCCGCTTCCAGAAGAATACCATCTTTTACACCTTCAAGATTTCCTACTTTGGATTCGTAAAACAGGCGAATGCCTCCACTTCTGTATTTGTCTGTATCGTCAAAGGCCGTATCCCTTTTCACATCTATGATCCCGTCAATCCGGATGTTTTTTGCAAGCCAATCATAAAAGTCTTTACGAGATTGGACGGCTTTGAGCTTATCATTTTTAGGGTTTTCATTTACATTTAGGTGAGCTGGGGCTTTGATATGAATATCGATATCCTCAGAAAACCGATGAATAATCTGATATCCCTTGGATAGGGATGTACCGCCTTTTAGCTCAAACTCAAACCCTTGTTTTTTCAAGCCATGTAGGACATGCATGATCCAGTAATCCTTCTCAATTAACTGGATTTGAATGCCAGTTTCCTGCTCAAGAATTCTGAGAAGATCAATGAAATCCTCTCGCTCATTTAAGTATTGATCAGGCATGATGCCCTTCAAAAACAGATGAAAATACTTTCTTGGCTTTGGATCCGCCATATGCTAAAACCGCACGCTTCAATTTAGCGGGATTTAGCTTTCTGGCTTTCTCTTTTGCCTTGGATAGAACCATCTCTTTATCTTCTGCCAATGAGTCTAAGTTATTGACCAAATCGACCAGCAAAAACTCAGTGCTTAGGTTCTTAGGGAACTTAGGCTTCATGTGGAAAAAGAATTTCCGACCACCTAGATCAAACTCACCATGCCGCTTATGATTATAGACCACCCGCTTGTTGTAAAGTTGGGTTGTCCCAACCTCCAATGAATTATAGGCATTAGGGGAGGTGATCAAAAACTCATCATCCTTCAAAAAGGATCGAACCAAAGCGGCTTCATCCGGCGGAGCAAATCCAAATACCGTCTCTTTTGGGTAGTAATAGACTCCTTGAGACATTTTTTGTAATGTCCCATCGGTTAACAACTGTTTCAAATGTCGATCCACGGAATTTGACCACCGCTCCAGATCAGAGCGGCGATAGAGGCTTCCACGTCGCAAATGGCGCTTGAGTTTTCTTAGGGTATCCATAATAAACAAAGATATCACAGATATTAATTTTGTCAATTTTATTATTAAGAATTCATGCATTTAGGAGGCAGAAAATCTATTTTCAGGACTTCAGGATTGACTTCAAGGGAATCTGGAATCCAGATTGAAAGCAGTCTACCTTGTGGTAGATAAACCTACCTAGCGGCAGGCAAGTCTGA
>NZ_JAUXYL010000038.1 GCF_030694375.1 Algoriphagus sp. | reverse complement strand
CGTTCATCCTGAGCCAGGATCAAACTCTCCATTGTAATTTATCATTATTGTCAATCACTGAGCGCCCTAAAGCTTCTCAGCAACTTCCTGCCCTTTTTCTCAGGCTTTCTTCTCTCTCTTACAACATTTCAAAGAACTTACTCCCGATCTTTATCGAGACTAGTGAAACCCTTGTTTCGAATGCGAGTGCAAAGATCGGATTTTGTTTTGATTTTACAAATCCGAGATGAAAATTTTATTGATTATTTCATTTCTTTTGTCGCTTTTTTTCAAATTTGTTCGAGGCATATCCTCGAATGGGAGTGCAAACATAGAGGAGTGAATTTGATTACACAAGTCTTTGCTACACAAAAGTTGTAATCTTTTTTACCTAAAGCCTCTTCTCTTTCAAAATCAGGACTTTCCTTTTTTAAATAAAGGAACTGTGCTGCAGGGTTCCCCAAACATCAGCGACTTCGCAACAGGTTGTAGCAGGGAAATCATCCTTCCATAAGCAAAAAGTGGAATCGGAAATTTACTGCAGCCTTTAATAACTATTGGCCGATCTCTGAAGGATTCAATGTCAAATTTTCTAATGACTGATTCAGATATCATAATTTCAAGTATACTAAGATCACCTACTGAATACCCTCTAGAGACTGGATCGAGATAAGTACAGACCAGCATAAACGCCCATGTCGGAACTATTGCGTCAACAGAACATTGAATCGCCACCCACTTATTGCGATAGATTTCCCAGTCTACCTGCTTCAGGGATTGTCTAAAATCCTGCTCTTTCAGAATCAACTCCTGCCATAAAAATGGCTTTAAATCAAAAATCACACGGTCTTCCTGAGGATAAATTTCCTCGAGATTAATGGAAATGATTTGACTGGCAGATACTCTGTTTACTATTTCACTCATAAGCTGAGTAGCGGATTCTTTTTTGAATGAAGGGCTTTAAATTCCTTGAGGTAATTTGGCACGAAATAGGCCAAGTCTACAAATTCGGATTTTCTGAACTTCTCCAAAGCTAAGTTACCCATATGAGAAGCGGAAAATACAATTTCTGAATTGAAAGTAGCATTTTCGCTGCTGACCACAGATTTAACTTTTTGAACTGCATCCCCAAGAAAATAAACCCGCCTATTCTCCAAAAAGTTCTCAAAAACCCCATCACCTAAAATCTCAGCTGCAAGTTTTGAAACTGAATTTAATTTCCAGTCGAATACTTCCCTGTAAATCTCCATTCTGCGGGCATCTAAAACTGGAATGATCAATTCGCCCTTTTTGACAGATATTGCACTTGCCAAGGACTGAAGCGTGTTGATCGAAATTAAGGGCTTATCCAGCCCAAATGCGAGGCCTTTTGCAGTGGACACCCCTATTCTCAGTCCAGTGTAAGACCCTGGTCCTTCAGAAACCGCTATTGCATCCAATTGACCCGACTCAATACCAGCCTTCTTCAATGATTCTTCAACCAGAAGCATCAATTGCTCGGCATGCGCGCTTTGTTCATTTGTCTCGCATAGGCTGATGAGTCTACCGGAATCATGAATGGCTACTGAACAAACCGAAGTTGCGGTTTCAATCGACAGTATCATGCCCATCTTACTTTCTTGCAACTGTAAGGGTTTTGGTGGTTTTTGCCAGATCAAAAAGATAGGTTTTAGCCAAATCCACTGCAGGGTCCTGATCCAATCCAGCCTCAATCATTCCTTCCTGAAAATAATATCGTGACACGATTTCTTCGCTAAGAATTTTTTTGACTTCTGCTTTATATGTATCCAAATCACCTTCTTTACTGTGATTCACCTTTGCTTTGATTGCTTCTAATTGAGCCTTAATCTCTCCAAAGTAGGCTTCTTTTTCGGCGTGTTTTTCCAAATCTTGCACAGACTTCTCTACATAAGTAGTGTAATCGTACTCTTTCCCAACAAGAAACTTTTTAAATTCCTCATAATCTTTATCACTTATTGAAAAAGTCAATGGATCCGAAATTGACTTATGCTTATAGAAATATTGGGTAGCGAAATCAAAAATATGATTCCCTGCGACAAGCGTGTAAGAAATTGGCGCATATGACACTTCACTCACCAATTCGTCCGGCTCTATGCCTGCTCCATCGCGGACTATGCGCCCATTTGCAGTCTTAAAGCTTTTCCTTAAGGAATCCGGAACAGTGATAACTGAACCATTTTCTCTGGTTTGGGCGTAATCAATTGCCTGAATACACCTACCACTTGGAATATAGTATTTGGCCGTGGTCACTTTGACTTGGGAATTATAGCTTAGTGGAATTGTTGTTTGGACAAGTCCTTTCCCAAATGATTTTCTACCAACCAAAACAGCTCTATCGTAATCCTGCAATGCACCAGCTACAATTTCAGCCGCCGAAGCACTTCGCTCATTGATCAAAACCACGATGGGAATATCTTTATCAATCGGTGTTTTGGAGGTTTTATAGGTGTAATTCACGTTTTGGAGTTTTCCTAGCGTTTTCACTACTTCTTTCCCCTTTGGGATAAATAGATTAACAATCTCTACGGCTTCACTAAGTAGTCCGCCTGGATTATCTCTCAAATCCAAAATCAAACGGTCAGCACCCTGGGATTTAAGGTTAACAAGTGCATTTCTTACCTCTGTAGAAGCATTGGTCGTAAAGTCCGCAAGTTTTACATAGCCAGTTTTGTCGTCCAGCTTACCATAGAAAGGAACATTTTTCAGTGTTATCTTTTTTCTGATTAAAGCAAACTCAAGCGTATCCTTATCACGAAGAACTTTTACTGTCAGCGGAGTATTAGCTGGACCTTTCAGAAGTTCTGAAACCTCAGAAGTCGGTTTCTTTGCCACATCTACTGAGTTGACTTTTAAAATATAATCTGCAATTCTCAAACCTGCCGTCTGGGCTGGAAAGCCGGTATAAGGCATCAAAATCATATTCCCCCCACCCCGGTTTCCTATAAGCGCCCCTATCCCGGCGTACTCACCGGTTGTCAGCATTCGGAAGTCTGCAGACTCTTCCTCAGGAATGTATTCCGTGTAAGGATCCAGCTCCTCCAGCATCGCATTAATCCCAATCGTCACCAATTTATCAGGATCAATTTCATCCACATAATAAGAATCCAACTCCCTAATCAATGTGGCAAAAATGTCAATATTCTTGGCCAAGGCGAAGAGCTTGTCATTCTTTACCTGAAAGGCAAAAGCCCCGAGAAAAAGAACTAGCATTAATGGAATAAAAACTATTGGTTTTTTCAATTTTGGAATCATGAGGAAAACGGAGTTTGAGATAGTTCCTGATTCAGCCGATTGAGGACTTGAACCATTTTAGGTTGAATTTCAGCAAATGACATTTCTGCCTTACCAACAAATATAAGGCCCAGGATAATTCCATCAGGAGGCAAGATTTGCTTATTCAATCGATAGGCCTCTTTCAGCCTTCGTTTAATGAAATTTCTGCCTGTGGCTTTTTTGATTTTCTTTTTCGAAACAGAAAAAAGTACCTGATTTGGCTGGCCAATTAAATCTTCTTTCTTTAGAAAAAGAACTTTGAATGGATACAAAAAAAAAGAGGAACCTTCGTTAAAAAGTTCCTTGATAAGCTTTTCGGCATGTAGCCGCTCGTTTTTCGAAAGTCTATAATTCATCGCAAGGACTGTACTCGTATGTGAACATACGAAAAGCAGCGCTAAGAATTACTTCTTAAGAGTCTTTTCAGAAGAGACAGTCAATTTGTGTCTTCCTTTAGCTCTTCTTGCCTTGATGACTCTTCTACCGTTAGCAGAAGACATTCTTTCTCTAAAGCCGTGCTTGTTTTTTCTTTTTCTGCGAGAAGGCTGGAATGTTCTTTTCATGATCGAATATCTTTAACTAGTTGCTTTCTTTATCATCTTTTCCGGATTGACCCTGAAAAGGATTGCAAAGATATGTACCATTTTCTTAAATACAAATCCACCTTCTACATTTGTTGCCAACACTATTAGATTTTCTATGCTTCGCTATACAGTTCAATCTAAAATTCCCACCTCCCAGTACATTCAATTGAACCTTTTGCTTGATTTAAAAGAAACAGAGCACGTAAAGCTTCAATTACCTGCTTGGAGAGCAGGTCGCTATCAAATCGCAAATTACGCTCAAAATATTCGGGGCTTCGCGATAAAAAATTCAGCGGGAGCCAAAATTCCATTCCGAAAAACCACTAAAGACCTTTGGGAATTCTCCTCTGATTCGAAAGGGCCCTACCTGATTTCCTATGAATACTACTGTGGAAAAATGGATGGGGGCAGTGCTTGGGTGGATGAGGAGCAAGTTTATGTAAATCTGGTCAATTGCTGTTTCGATGTTTTGGGTAAAAGTGAAGAAGAAATAGAGATTATATTAGATCTACCAGAATTCTCCTGCCAAACCTGCACATTAATCCAAGAATCACCCTCAATTTGGAAAGCGAAAAACTTCCAAATGTTGGCCGATTCCACCATTATTGCCTCAAAGAGGCTAATTCACTGGGAATATCAGGTTCAGAAAACACAATTTCATATTTGGATTCAAGGCGAAGTCCACTTTGACAAAAACCTATTTTTAAACAGGTTTAATTCCTTTTCAGAAAAGCTCATTCAGGATTTCGGAGAGTTTCCGGAATCGGAATATCATTTCATATTTCAGCTTTTGCCTTATTCGCACTATCATGGTGTAGAGCATAGACGCGGGACTGTCATTACCTTTGGTCCGGCTGAAAGCCTGAAAGATCCAATCCAAATGGAGGAACTACTCGGTGTCAGTTGTCACGAACTCTACCATGCTTGGAATGTATGCCGGATACGTCCAAATGAACTTTTACCCTATGATTTCTCAAAGGAAACCTATACCAAAGCCGGATTGATTTTAGAAGGAGTTACAACTTACATGGGAGATTTGTACTTGCTCAAGTCAGGCGTTTACGATCTCCCCACCTACCTCAGGCACTTTGAGAAAATTATTGCCCGGGAATCAGCCAACTTTGGATGGCGGAATTATACCATTCAAGAGTCTTCATTTGATTTGTGGTTGGATGGATACATCGGAGGGATTCCCGACCGAAAAGTAAACATTTACACGCGGGGCGCCTTGCTGGCAATTTGCATGGATATCCTTTTGTTGAAAAATGGAAGCGCTCTTGCAACGGTCATGACACAAATGTGGGAGCAGTTCGGAAAGCCATTTCTGGGTTATGGAATCAAGGATTTTGAAAATCTGATTATTGAACAATTTCAGGATAAATCGGAAATCAAATCTTTCTTTACTGATTTTGTTCAGGGATATGAAGATCTTTTTCCATTTCTTCAAAGCTTACTTTCTGAGATAGGAATTGAAATGAAAGAGGTCCAAACTGAAGATAGACTTCTACATCAATTCGGCATTCGGACCAATAGGGATGGGCTGGTTACTCAAATTCATCCAGATGCAAAGGCTTATTTCCTTGTGATGAAAAATGACAAAGTCCTCAATTTTTCCCTCGAAGGAAGCTCAGAATATCCAGAACTACTTGTAAGCCGACAAGATCGGACTCTGAAGTTTTCTCTTGAAAAAGACCCTAACATCTACTTTCCTCTTTTTCAACTTTCACAGAAAGAAATATATACACTTACCGAAAAATGGCTGGCATAAAAAAAGACCTCCAAAACTTGGAGGTCTCAAAAGTCTTTAACTTTTAGGATTATTGAAAATCAGAATCAGAAAGGGTCTGATTAAATTTTACTGAAATCATTTTGGCTTCAAGTGCAACAGGAAGCATTGGGTTTTTGATGGTCAACATCATTGGAAACAATACGCCGTCCACTGCCTGGTAATCAGAATAAGAGATCTCACCTGTTGCGTCTGAACTAGTTTTAAGTTTCAATCCGCTTTCTACCGAGTAGAATTCATTGGTCACCATTCCATTAGGGGCAGTGATCCCAATCTTGTTGGCTTGCTGTCCATCTACCTCTTCAGTTCCCAAAAACTCCAATTCGAAACCCATTTCATCATAGAACTGCTCCGGAAAAACGTATGTCTGAGGCTTAAGCATTGCCGCTGTCTCCTCAGGAAGCTCTTGGACTTGACCCATCATAACCATTTGTGCTTGTCCTCCTACCAACAAGGTTTTCTGCATCACATTTCCACCTACGGCAGTAGATTGCATCATTCGGGTATTTTCAGAATCAGCGATTGTCTTGATTTCAATAATTTGACCCTGAAAGTTAGCCTCTGCGGTCATACTGGCATTTTTGATGGCCTTCACTTTAGCTTCGCCGCCAACGGCCTTAATATAATTAGCGATAATAGTCTCCGGATCGTTTTCCACAATCACAATAGGATCACCATTATTAATTCCTTTTTCAGCTAATAGTCTGCTCTGAAATCCCGCAATCAGAATCGCGGAGACCAAAAGTGTTTTGATTTTCATATGATTATAATTTGATTTTTAAAGGCCACATGCCCGCCTGTAGTCGGACAGGGAATCTTCGCATGGATTCCCCGATAGCTCGGGGCATCCCTCTGTGTGTCGATTTGGGTCATGCTCGATTTTATAGTTGTTATTTAGTTTGTTTAAAAGAAAAAAGAGGAGACCACCCTCCCCTTTTCTATATTTATTTCACGTCTGCATCTGAAATAGGCACATTCAATTCCATCGAAGTTACTTTAGCTTCCAATGGAACCGGGATCGCCGGAGACTTGATCGTCCATGCCATAGGGAGTAAAACTCCGTCCTTAGCCTGATAATCTGAATAGAACGTGTCACCTGAGGCCGAATTTTCATATTTTATCTTCAGCCCTGATTCCTGAGCATAATAATTAGTGAGCTTAGCTCCTGATGCAGCAGCGATGATCACTTTATAGGCGGGTGTTCCGTCTACATCTTTCAATCCGTCAAAAGTCAGCGCGTAGCCATTTTCCTTGTAAACTGCCTCTGGAAACAAGAATGAATTCAATTTTGCTTCTGATAATTGTGCTTCCGTCATCTCGATAGCATTACCCTGAACCGACATTGAACCTTTTCCGTCTGCCAAAGTGGTTTTTTGCATTACATTTCCTGCCACGGAAAGCTTTTGACCATATCTGCCATTTTGAGAATCATATACAAAGGCCAAATTCAAAGGAGTGCCCATCACTGTAGCATCCATAGAGATCTTAGCTGTTTTTATTGCTTTAACTTTTGCTTCTCCACCGATTGCTGTTAGGTAGTTTTCCAGAACTTTTTCAGCAGTTATATCTGCGTCAGCAGTCAACTCTTTGGCGGGCATTCCCATATTGTCATACATTGTAACCTCGCCAAACTGCGCTAACTTTTCTTTGATCTCAGCCCCATTTCCCACTGTGGTAATGATGAATTTGTCAGGCTCGATGAGACGCTTAGCAGTAGCATTGATATCCGCTACGGTCAACGCATTCAGCTTTTGCAGGTACGTGGCGTAGTAATCTTTTGGGAGATTATAACGATCGGTGTTTAGGGCAAAATTTGCGACGGTAGAGGGCTGCTCTAAAGAACGTCCGAAACTACCCGACAATTCTGCTTTTGCTTTTGCGAGTTCTTCTTCTGTTACTCCATTTTCGACGAGATTTTGGATTTCATAGATGAATTCGTACACTGCTGAGTCGGTCACTTCAGTCCTAACAGAAGCATTGGCAGAAATAGTGGCCACGAGCTTGTCGGCACCGATCGAAGAATAAGCCCCATAGGTATAGCCTTTGTCTTCACGAAGATTCATAAATAATCGTGAAGCTGATCCTCCTCCAAGGATCTGATTGAGCAATCGACTGGAGATGTAATCTTCATCGCCAATCTTCATTTTCACAGGCTGTGTCAAATTGATCACGGACTGCACTGAGGAACTTCTGTCTACCAAAGCAACAGCTCTTTTAGAAGCGCGCTCTGGCATTGGATAGGTGAATTTTGGCACTTCACCTTTCTGCCATTTCCCGAAATACTGCTTCACTACTTTTTCAGCCTCGACTTTATCCATATCGCCTACGATAGCGAGATAGGCAATATTTGGCTTAAAGTATGTTGCATAATACTTTTTGACGTCTTCTACGGCAATGTTATTGATCGTAGTTTCGTTGGATGACTCGCCATAAGGATGGTTATTCCCATACAACACTGCCCTTGAAAGCCTGGAAGAAATGGCATTGGGATTATCCTTACTTTGAGCTAGGTTGGTCAAGGACTGCTTTTTCAATTTATCCAATTCTTCTTGAGGAAAAACCGGATTGAATAGCACATCTGCCATCAGTTCGAGTACTTTTCCTTGATGTTTTTTCAAGGATGAGGCAAACATGGAGGTCGAAGAAGCGCTCAAACTTGCTCCAATAAAATCGACTTCTTGGTCAAGTTGATCCTTGGTCCGATTAGTCGTGCCAGCCATCATCATCTCACCAACAAAACCTGACATGCCTGACTTATCACCTTCCATGATTGGATCTCGCTCCAATACCAAAGTAAATGACACACGTGGAAGTTTGGTGTTTTTCACCAAAAACACTTTCAATCCATTATCCAATGTGAAGGTTTCTGCTTCCCCAATTTTGATTTCAGGAGCTGGACCGGAGGCTGGAAGCTTACTTCTGTCCACTTGCGCAAAACTACCCAAGGTGGCTATAAGTGTTAAAACAAATGCTATTGCTATTTTTTTCATTTTTCTTCGATCGATAAGGTGAAACAATTATTCGGATGCTGGTTGAGCAGATTTTGGCAAGTAGTACAATACCACACGTCCAGTCAGGTCCATGTACTCTTTAGCCACTCGCTGGATATCAGCCTTGGTGACTTTAGAATAAGCGTCCATTACTTGATTGATGTAATTGGTGTTTCCGTAAATCACTTTTGCCTCTGCGAGGTTTTCGGCAATACCTGCGATGGTGGAGTTTCCACTCACAATATTGTTTTCCATGATATTCTTCAGCTTGGTAAACTCCTCATCAGAGATCCCCTGATCCTGCACCTGCTTGATCAATTTATCGACTTCTGCTTCCAAATCTTTTGGCTCCACACCCATATTGGTAATCCCATACATCAAGAAAACACCACCATCTTCGAGTTCCAAAGGAATTGCCGCTACGACCAATGCTTTTTGCTGCTTGTCCACCAATTCTTTGGTCATCAGCGAAGAATTCCCTCCGGTGAGATAAGTAGAGAGCATAGATAGCGCATAGCTGTCGGGGTGATTTCTTGGAGGCAAGTTGTAGGCCTGAATCACGGCAGGAATCTGAATATTGTCATAGATGACATCCCGGATCTCAGCTGTTTTCTTTGGCTCAACGATATTTGGTCTGTAGATTTCCTTAGAACCTTTGGGGATCTCAGAGAAATAATTTCTGACCAAGGATTCTGTTGTTTCGTAATCAATATCTCCGGCAATTGTCAAAGTTGCATTGTTTGGCACATAGAAATCCTTGTAAAATTGCTGGAACTCTTCAATTGTCGCAGCATTCAAGTGATCCATGGAGCCGATTGGTGCCCACTGGTAGGGATGAACTTGGTATGCTCTTACCAAAGTCTCTGGAAGGATCGTGCCATAGGGCTGATTTTCGTAGCGCTGACGTCTCTCTTCTTTTACCACTTCACGCTGAGTCTCAACTCCGGTGAGGTCAACTTTGGAATGAAGCATACGCTCACTTTCCATGTAAAGCGCCAATTCAAGCTCATTGGAAGGGAGCAATTCATAATAATAAGTGATGTCGTTGGATGTGTAGGCGTTCAGCGTTCCTCCACGACTCTGGATAATATTCATGTACTGCCCTCGGTCAATATTTTCCGAACCTTCAAACATCAAATGCTCAAAAAAGTGAGCAAAGCCGGTACGCTCCGGGTTTTCGTTTTTTGATCCAACATGGTATAAAACCGAAGTGACCACAATAGGTGTCGTATTGTCTCGGTGCATGATCACATGCAATCCATTGTCCAAGGTAAATTCCTTAAACTCGATTTTGTTTTGGGCCAATGCCGGAATGCTCAGCATTCCTAAAATCAGGCCTAACACAGTAAATTTTCTCATGATAAAAAGATTGGGTTAGTATTCAACTTAGAAATTAGAATGCAATTAGAAGGTTTTAATTCAAATACGAAAAAAACCATGTATCAAAGTAAACAGCAAAGTGTACATCAAAGGTTTAAAAAATCCACTGCTGCAGGAAAAAGAAGATAAACGGGGGAGAAATCTTTGATTTTTCCCCTGTTAATTTTTCTTAAGGATTTAATCTGTTCAGGATTTCCTTCGCTTCATGCCACTGCAATCTTGGGCCAAACTGACTGACAATTTTTGAACTTGCCATTGATGCCAACTTCCCGCTGGATGCATAGCTGTGGCCATTTGTAATTCCATAGAGGAAAGCTCCAGCAAACATATCACCTGCTCCATTACTGTCAATGGCTGTGGTTTTGTAAGGCTCTATGTCAATGAACGTATCCCCGTCAAAGATCATTGCCCCGTTTTTCCCTTGCGTAATGACAAAATGCTTGGCCACTTTTTTTAATTCCTCCCGAGCTTCGGTCAGATTATCTTTACCCGTGAAAAGCATTGCCTCTTCTTCATTTGCAAAAAGTAAATCAACACTTGCACCAATCACCTCATCGAAAGGCTCTCTAAAATATTTCACCATCGCTGGATCCGAAAAGGTCAAAGCGACTTTTACTCCGTTTTCTTCAGCCACTTTTTTGGCATGCTTCATTGCTGTTTTCCCATTTTCGGAAGTAATCAAATACCCTTCGATAAATAGGTATTTGGAATCTTTGATCGCTGAATCGTTGATGTCCTTTACTGAAAAATTCTGAGTAATGCCGAGGAACGTATTCATCGTCCGCTCGGAATCTGCGGTCACCATCACTAGGCATTTACCGGTGATTCCGTCCTGAAGGTTTGACTCGGTCAGAGCCGAGTCTACCCCTGAATCCTGCAAATCCTTTAAGTAAAAATGCCCCAATTCATCGTTAGCTACACGAAAGCAATAGTAGGATTTCCCTCCGAACTGACTAACTGCAACCACCGAATTTGCAGCTGAGCCTCCCGCCTGCTTTTTGGCCTCTTCGGTATTGATGACTTGCATGAGTGAGTTTTGACGCTCCCCATCCACTAAGGTCATCAAGCCTTTTTCGACCTTATTGTCCAAGAAAAACTGGTCTTTTACTTTGAACTCGATATCTACCAAGGCATTACCGATGCCTGTTACGTCGTATTTTTTCATTTTTTAATAGTTGGAAAGTTGTAAAGTTGAAAGGTAGTAAAGTTGGGTTGGAAGGTTGCTTACACTTCATTATTCGATATTCGGAGTTCGAAATTCGACATTTTATCAAGAAAATGGCAGTCTTGAAATTTAAGGTTGAGGTTCAAAAGATGTTCGTATTTCGTTCCTCATACATCGTAATTAATCAAAGATAGGGTGTCTTTCAAACGGTTTTTCACGATCAAACAGGTATCGATACGTATGGTGGGTCTTATAGATCGTCGCCAAAAGTTGCTCACAGACCCGCATCATCTTTGGGTTGAAGTCCCCGATCCAGTTCATTTCGATGGTTTTGTAAGGGAAAGAGGCCTTTCCACTCATCTTATCATAGCTGATGATCATGGCACTTTCCACCCCTTTACCCTGATGCTCCGGTACTACGCCAAAGACCAGGCCGAGCATTTTATTGGGAGGTGAAAAGGTCTTGTACCACAAGAATTTCAACTTGCCGACCAAGTTCATTTTCCCATTGACATGTTTGAAAATCTGATTGATCTCGGGGATTTGGATGAAAAATCCAACCGGTTCACCCTTGAAGAATGCAAAATAAATCAGCCGAGGATCAATGATTGGCTTCATCTTGCCAAACATCAGTTGCGCTTCTTTGAGCGCGATGGATTTGCCCATGTGTCTAGCCCAAGCCTTGTTATAGACGGTCATGAAATACTCCGGCGCTTTTTCCTGAAGCTCTTTTCCCCGGATATATCGGAAGGAATAATCCGAATTTGCCATGATCGCATTGGCGCGCTGGATCATCTTTTCGTCAAAGCCGAGATCCTGCACCGGACGCATGTAGGTGTATTGTTTGAAATAGAGCTTAAACCCATAATCCTCAAAAAACTTCTGGTAGTACCCAAAATTCCAGGGCATGTTGTAGTTCGGCTCGGTAAAACCATCCACCAAAAGTCCCCACCATTTGTCCCGCTCACCAAAATTAATCGGGCCGTCCATCGCTTCCATTCCTTCGCTTTCGAGCCAAGACTTTGCCGTATCAAAAAGCAGGAAAGCTGCGGATTGGTCGTTGATGCATTCGAAAAATCCCACACCACCTGTCGGCTGCTTTTCTTTCATTTTGGGATTGATGAAGGCTGCCACACGACCGATGATTTGTCCATTTTCATGGTGGAGCAACCAGCGTTTGGCTTTGGCTCCATTGCGGAAAAGCTTATTGGTCTCAGGATGAAAAAGCCCTTCAATATCTGCATCAAGGGGTCGGATCCAGTTTTTCTCATTTTTATAGAGCTCTACCGCCATCTCGATAAATTCTTTTTGATGGGCAGGTGTGGCAACTTCGATCAGCTTCATTCGGAGGATTTTAATCGGCTAAATTAGGGGATGTGGAGGAAAGGGCAAAAATGTAGCTTTTTTGAAACGTCAGTTTTAAAGCTTATTTGAAAAAAAGTTAAGAGTCTCAAGAAAATTTCACTATCAAACTATTGATCTATTTGAATTACTTTCACATTTTTAGAGAAAAAAGAAGCTTTTATGAATAGGATATTTTTCATTTTTCTATCGATCGGAATCAGCCAGTACGCTGTAAGCCAAACACAAAAAGAAACTTCCAAGTGGACAATTGGGGTATCGGTTTCACCAGATGCTTATCGTTATGCACCATCGAAAAATAGTAGTCTTTATTTTCAATCGTAAATAGACAGACATTTAACCGATTACCTGATTTTGGGTGCATATCTGGGAGTTCAAAACAGAAGCTCAAGTTTCAGAGCAAGGTACATTCAAGAGTTGACAGAATTCACTGAAATCGAATTTGAAAAACAATACATCCCGGTGGGATTCCGCTTTGGCTTTGATTTAACTACATTCTTTTCAGAGCAACTAGGCTGGATAAAAAATCAGGCAAAATGGGAGGTTCTTCTTTTGGGGTATGGTGGCGTAACCATTCAATCTTTAGAAATTAAAACTCCTCAAGTGCCCGGAAGACCTTATGATGAGTCAGAATATCCAATGGAAGAAGATATGAATTATGTGGCAGGTTTGAATGGAGTTATTCGATATTTTCCAATTAAAAACCTAGGCATATCAACTGAAATCGGCCGGGGTCCAGTAGGGAGATATTCTTTTGGAGTTACTTATCGGTTGAGGTAACAGTAAGGATTCCTGCTGTCCACCTCCTGTTGTCCTGCTTCTCCTGAAGCAGGACTCATTTTTATCAGTATATTATTTTGCTGCTTTAGGAAAAGCAGCAAAATACGGGCTTGTTGTTCTGCTTCTCCTGAAGCAGAACTTCTAGAATCAATATAGCTCAACTTTCACCAATCCCTTTTTACCAGCATAATCTTTTGCGGAGCTAAATATATAATCCTCACTCTCTTCAACAATCATAGCTTCAACTGGATTTTGATGAATGTAATGAAGCTTTTGCTCAAAAAAAGCACTTGATTCAATTAAAATAGCATGAAGACCATCCTTCCAAAATTTATACTTGGTAATTCTTTCTTGTGCCTCCCCTCGAATCCTAAAAAAACCCAATATCCATCCAGATCTCGACTCAATGCTCTCTTTTTCCAAACTAGCCAGAATTTTTTTGGCAGTGAATTTCTTAAAGTCCTGAAGGGTGTTAGAAAGCTTGAACGCTTCTTTGGATCTACAAAGTAAATGAAGGTGATTTGACATCAAACACCAGGCATAAATTTCCAAATCCTTGTGTTCAACGCAAAAATTTAAACTGTCTACGACATCCAATTTGTATTCCTTTCGAGTGAACACATCAATCCATCCCTCTATGGTTAGGGTCAAAAAATACATTGAGTGTTGATCTGAAACTTGAAAAGGCTTCATAAATCTAAAAAGTGACGATGATTAAAATTAATAATAAAGCTGCTTTCGGAAAAGCAGCATAACACAATTTCATTATTAATTGTCCTGCTTCTCATGAAGCTGGACTCATTTTGATCAGTAGATTAATATGCTGCTTTAGGAAAAGCAGCAAAACCCAATTTACTGTCAGTTGTCCTGCTTCTCCTGAAGCTGGACATTTTCCAGTGCTGCTTTCGGAAAAGCAGCAAAACCTAGGTATTAACCCTCCACCGTCGCATACAGATCAAACTCCGTAGCTTCAAAAACCTTGGTCTGTACAAAGTCTCCAACTCGACAGTAGAACTTGGAAGCATCGATCAGCACTTCATTATCTACTTCGACAGAGTCAAATTCGGTTCGGCCCACAAAATGTCCGCCTTCTTTTTTATCGATTAGCACTTTGAAGGTTTTGCCGATTTTCTCCTGATTGAGGTCGTAGCTGATTTGCTCCTGTACTTCCATCAGGTGATTGGCCCGACTTTGCTTTTCCTCTTGTGAAAGCTTGTCCTCCATGGAGAAAGCATGGGTATTTTCTTCGTGAGAATAAGTAAACACACCCAATCGCTCAAACTTCATCCGCTCCACAAAGTCCACCATCTCCTGAAATTCCTTTTCTCCCTCACCTGGATGTCCAGCAATCAAGGTGGTTCGAATAGCAATCTCAGGAATCATTTCCCGGATACTGTGAATAAGTTCTTCCTGCTTTTCGCGGGTAGTCCCACGTCGCATGGCCTTCAGCACATCAGTCGAACCGTGCTGTAATGGGATATCCAGATACTTGCAGATATTCGGACGCTCCTTCATCACCTCGATCACATCCATTGGAAATCCTGTAGGATAGGCATAATGCAAGCGGATCCAGTCGATACCCTCCACGTCGGAAAGATTTCGAAGCAATTCTGCTAGGTTTCGCTTCTTATAGATATCCAAGCCGTAGTAGGTGGAATCCTGTGCGATCAAAAGCAGTTCTTTGGTTCCCCCTGCAGCTTTATGCTTGGCTTCTTTGACTAAATCCTCGATCGGTCGTGAAATATGCCCGCCACGCATAATAGGAATGGCACAGAAGGAACATGGCCTGTCGCAACCCTCGGAAATCTTCATGTAGGCATAGTGGGCCGAGTGAGTCAAAAGACGCTCACCCACCAACTCATGTTTATAGTCCGCTTTGAATTTCTTCAAAATCGCAGGCAAATCTCGCGTGCCAAAAAAAGCATCTACCTGCGGAATTTCCTTTTCCAAATCGTCCTTGTAGCGCTGTGAAAGACATCCGGTCACATATACTTTATCCACCAACCCTTGCTCCTTGGCATCGACATATTGCAAAATCGTATCGATCGATTCCTGCTTGGCGTTATCGATAAATCCGCAGGTGTTGATGATGATGATATTGTTGTCCTGAGCGTTAGACTCGTGGAGGGCATTGATTCCGTTGCCTCTGAGTTGGGTTAAAAGCACTTCTGAATCCACCAGGTTTTTGGAGCAACCCATGGTGATGATATTGACCTTGTCTTTCTTTAATGTTCTCGCTTTCACTGATATTCCTTGAATTTGGGTGGGCAAAGGTAGGTAAAATTGGGTTGAAAAGTGAAGAAAGTTGGAAAGTTGCAAAGTTCGGTAGCCTCAACTTTTCAACCTTCAAACCTTACCACTTTCCAACTCCCCGCTTAACACTTTGATAAAACAACCTTAACGTAGGACTTGGCGCTGCGGAAAATGCTTTGTCTAATTTTGAACCGTACAGCAAATACTTTTTAACTCCTTGCATTTACTTTTTGCCCCGACGAAAGTCGGGGCGCTATGCAAGGGAGGCCATTTGTCAGGCTGAGCGAAGTCGAAGCCTCGGATTTCAAATCTTTGAACAAACCTGTTTTTTTAAATCTGTCAAAATCTGTGGTTTTATCTGTGTTCATCTGTGAGAAGTTGGCCTAATCAAATTTCTCCAAATCCAAAATCCTTTTGCCGAATTCAAGCCTTCTCTTACCTTAGATTCGAAAATCGATCTAAATGGAATTCACAGCCCCAAATGCCCAAACATTAACTTTTGACAGAAAGAATCACTCGGATGAAACACTGCTAAAACTTTACGAGTCCCTGATCATGCCACGTCGGATCGAGGAGAAAATGCTCATTCTCCTTCGTCAGGGAAGAATCTCGAAATGGTTTAGTGGTTGGGGTCAAGAGGCAATTTCAATCGGTGCAGTCAATGCACTCGCTCCTGATGAATTCATCCTTCCTATGCATCGAAACCTTGGGGTTTTCACAGGAAGAAATATGCCTTTGGAACGGCTATTTGCACAGTTTCAGGGAAAAAAGTCAGGCTTCACCAAAGGTCGGGATCGCTCATTTCACTTTGGAAGTATCGAGCATCACATTGTGGGGATGATTTCTCACCTCGGTCCTCAGTTGGCGATAGCAGACGGGATCGGCTTGGCAGATAAACTTTACGGGGAAAAGAAGGTGACCTTGGTTTTCTCAGGTGACGGGGCGAGTTCGGAGGGTGATTTTCATGAAGGATTAAATGTCGCGGCAGTTTGGAAGCTGCCCGTGATTTTTGTAGTCGAGCACAATGGCTACGGCTTGTCGACTCCAAGCGAAGAGCAGTTTGCATTCAACTATTTTACCGAAAAAGGCCCCGGCTATGGCATGGAGGCTGTTCGGGTACAGGGAAACAATGTGCTGGAGGTATATGACACCATTCTGAGATTGGCAAAAGACATTCGGGAAAGCCCGAGGCCGATTCTGGTTGAAGCGATCACCTTCCGTATGCGTGGCCATGAAGAAGCTTCCGGAACGAAGTACGTACCCAAGAATTTGATGGAAGAATGGGCTCAGCTTGATCCGGTAGAAAACTTCGAGGCATACCTCGAATCCATCGGCGTGCTCGATGCAGCAACCAAAGAGAAACTGAATAAAAAAGTCAAAAAAGCGATCAACGAAGCCTTGGAGGTCGCATTTGCCGAAGAAGAAATCACTCCAAATCTGGAGGAGGAACTGGCAGATGTCTATGCACCCTTTTCCCAAAAAGTAATTGAACCGGAAGGATCAAGTACTGAAAAGCGTTTCATTGATTCGATCAGTGATGGACTGAGACAGTCCATGGAAAAATACCCGAATCTCATCCTTATGGGTCAGGACATCGGCCAATATGGCGGAGTTTTCAAGATCACGGATGGCTTCAAAACCAAATTTGGTGGAGATCGAGTGAGAAATACCCCGCTTTGCGAAAGCGCCATTATCGGTGCCGGACTTGGGCTATCCATCAAAGGTTTCAAAGCGATGGTCGAGATGCAGTTTGCGGACTTTGTAAGTGTAGGATTCAATCAGATCGTAAACAATCTTGCAAAAATCCACTACCGCTGGGGCCAAAATGCAGACGTGGTGATCCGAATGCCTACTGGGGCAGGTTCTGCTGCCGGACCTTTCCATTCCCAATCCAATGAAGCCTGGTTTTTTCATACACCCGGTCTGAAAATCGTCTATCCTTCCAATCCCCACGATGCTAAAGGCTTACTCAACGCGGCATTGGAAGATTCCAATCCTTACCTCTATTTTGAGCACAAAATGCTCTATCGTTCCATTTCGGGGTCTGTGCCGGACAGCTACTACACAGTGGAAGTGGGAAAAGCGGCTTTGGCAAAAGAGGGCTCACAAGTATCCATCATCACCTATGGCATGGGGGTGCATTGGGCGGTGAAAGCAATTGAAGAATTGGGTATATCCGCTGATATTCTGGATTTGCGAACGCTGTTACCTTGGGATCAGGAAGCAGTCGCTGAGACGGTGAAGAAAACCGGAAAGGTGATTTTCCTTCACGAAGACACGCTTACAGGAGGGATTGGAGCGGAGATTTGCGCCTGGATTTCGGAGCATTGTTTCCGCTGGCTGGATGCTCCGGTGATGCGGGAAGGCAGCATGGATACGCCTGTTCCATTTGCCCCAAAGCTTGAGAAGCAGTTTTTGCCAACCGAGCGGTTTAAGAAAAAACTAAAGGAGTTAGTGGGATATTAAATTCTCAGACAGTGAACACATATTTCAAGATAAAAAACTCCACATAACAAAAAGCTTGCTTTAGGATAGCCCGCTCTTTATAACTTTTGCACCAATCCAAAAAATCTTAATCCAATCAGTATTCTAAAATTCCTTCAGTAACAAACTGAGAGACGTCTTCCATATTACCCAATAACATGATACGAAAAGTAGTCCCCTTTCCGATCTCTGAGCTTTTGACAAAGATTTTACCTCCATGGTAGCCTTCTACGATCCGCTTGGCTAAAGTTAGACCGAGTCCCCAGCCACGCTGCCGAGTAGAAAAACCGGGATTGAAGACCTTGCGAAAGTTTTTCTTTTCTATGCCTTTGCCGGTATCGCTGATATCGACGATTACATATTTATCGCTATCCTGTAAAACATTGATAGTTAGGGTGCCCTTTCCTCTCATGGCATCCACCCCATTTTTACAGATATTCTCGATAACCCATTCAAAAAGTGGCTTATTCATCATGGCTTCCAAATCCTTGGAGTCAGCATGAATATTCATATCGACTTTGGTCGAAATTCTAGGTCGGAGGTAAGTGATCGTCTCCTCGATGACTTGATATAGATTTTCCGGTTGAATGACAGGCTTGCTTCCAATACTACTAAATCGCTCAGTGACCATTCGAAGCTTGACCACATCTTTGTCCATTTCCTGAATGATCTCTCTGTTTTCTTCCCAAACAGGAGAATTTCTCAGGTAGTCAATCCAAGCCATGAGAGATGCAATTGGGGTACCGAGTTGGTGGGCTGTTTCTTTGGTCAAGCCAGCCCAGACACGGTTTTGTTCCGAAATTTTACTTTGGTTGAAAAGTGCAAAAGCCAGAATTCCAAAAACCAAAATCACAGCTAACTGCACATAAGGGTAGAATTTAAGACTCGTCAAAAGTTCAGAGTTTCGATAAAAAACCCGGATATCAGCTTCCTGCAAATAGATCGGTTCGTAAACCGTCTGCATTACTAAAAGTTCTCGCTCAAGGGTTTTAATAGAGTCTCGACCATCCGCATTTTTTTTAAAACTAATATTCCTGAATTCGATTGGATCGCCTTGGGAATCCACCATAATAATTGGAATGGAGTAATTCTGCTGGATTATTTCCTGATTGATAAAAGTGAGATTTTCGGAGGTGGTGGCAGCATACTCCAATGCGGATGACAAGAGTTGAATCTGTCTATTTTCGCGTTCCCGTAATTCCTCTACCAGCAAACTGGTATACCAAATGGAACCGGAACCAATTAAAACAGAGACAAAAAATACCAGCCATTTGACTTGCTTTTTATTCTTATAAAAGTCGATGGAGGTGAGATCCTGGAATCTGTTTTTCATTTAATCTAGACAAGTTTTCAGCAATACTAACTCCTGAATTTTTTAGATAGTATGAGTGGGGAATAAAATTTATCTACTAACAATTAGAGCCTAAATGCGTTTGGATAACAGGTGCCAAATTGTGAAAAATAGCTTACATTAAGAAATAGCGCCTGGATGAGGCATACAGGCAGGTAGCAAGGACAACGCACTCTAGGATATTATCAATCTTGCAAGAAAATCCCAATTGGGGTTTACCTGTGGCAAGAATGTTTTGAACCGGCAATCTCAACTCAAGTAATCAAATTATAATCATATGAAAACAAACGACATTGGATTAGAAATTAAAGAATCTAAGGATCTGATTAAAATGCTAAATGGGCTTCTTGCAAACTATCAGATCTATTATCAAAACCTGAGGAACTTCCATTGGAATGTATCAGGGCCTAATTTCTTTGAACTCCATGCAAAGTTTGAAGAACTTTACACGGTAGCAACTGTGGGAATAGACAGTGTCGCAGAACGAATTCTCACGCTTGGTGCAAGACCTTTTTCTTCCTACGGAGAATATATCGAAAACTCAGGTATCAAAGAGGCAAAAGAAGTAGAAGACGCAAAAAAAATGGTAGAAATCATCCGCGAAAATCTTAATCAGCTCTTGAAATTAGAACGAAAAGCTCTTGAATCAGCTAATGAACATGGGGATGAGGGTACGGCTTCATTAATGAGCGATTACATTACTGAGAAAGAAAAAGTAGTTTGGATGCTATCTGCCTATCTTAAATAAAATAAAAAATCCGCCACTATTTAATTTGCCCGCAAAAGTTGGATGCTTTAAAGATTATTCAGCTTATATAAAAGAGCTCGGTATTGAACCGGGCACTTTTATTGGCTGCTTTTTAACCATTTCCACATGGTCTTGTAAGATGGCTTGGTGCCATGCATCAGTATTCCGATGCGATAAATTTTCCCGGCAAACCATGTAGTTAGCAAAAACCCTCCAATCAAAAGTGTCATAGATAAGGCTAATTCCCAAAAAGGAACCCCATAGCTAATCCTTCCCATCATGGCGATTGGCGAAGTTAAAGGAACAATGGAAAGCCAAAATGAAACAGAACTTGTAGGATCTTGCAACACAAAGACAAAAAGCCCCAGATAAGCAACAATCAAAGGTATAGTTACCGGCAACATGAATTGCTGAGCGTCTGAGGGAGAATCAACAGCCGAACCTATCGCTGCAAACAATGCCCCATATAGCAAGTACCCTCCAAGGAAATAGACGATAAAACTTGAAACTAAAGTGATAAAATCTATACCTCCTATCACTTGAAGAATATTGGCTAATTCACCGGAATCTGGGACATTTTGAGCCAATTCGGGATTTGCTAATTCCAAGGCTTGCTGTTGTGGCATTTGGAGTCCCATCACGCCCATTACCACTGACGAAAGTGTTCCGATCAGGACCACCCAAATCAAAAACTGCGTAAGCCCCACTGCTCCTATTCCCACAATTTTTCCCATCATCAGCTGAAAAGGCTTAAGCGAAGAAACGAGGATCTCAACAATTCGGGTAGATTTCTCTTCAATCACACCCTGCATGATCTGATTGCCGTAGACAAATATGAAAATGTAGATCAGAATACCTGAAACAAAACCCAAGGCATAATTTACAGTAGCGTCATTGATTTTTTCTTCGCCTTTTTCCCCGAGGGTAATTGACTTAATTGAAACAGTAGTCCGGATATCCTTCAAAATTTTAGGATCTATCCCCTTGTCAAAAAGTTTCTGATCCTCAATTTTCCGTTTAAGTGCACTTTCCAAATAACTCATTAAGCTCATGCTCGGGTTTTCCAGTCCATAAAACTGAATCCCTTTTGGATCAGTCAAATCTAACTTTGGAATATGCAAAAAGCCATACCTTTCGCCCTCCTGAACCATTTTTTTAGCAGCATCCAGATCATTTACTGAAGAAGTAAATGCATACTGCTCTGAACTTTCCATGAAAAAAAGATTCGTCTCGTCTATCACTTCAATAATTCGAAGCGATTGATTTTCTTTTTCCTGCATCGCAATCCAAACAAATATTCCCATGATAGCCGGGAAAATAAGTGGGGTCAAAAGGGTTGCGATCAAAAAGGATTTCTTTTTGACTCGTGCTAAGTACTCGCGTTGAATGACAAGGAAAATCTTATTCATGAGTTGAAGCTTGAACTTGATGAATAAAAATCTCCTCAATACTTGGGATTTGCTCTCTAAATGAAAGGATCTCTCCAAATTCCATCATTTCAGACAAAAGCTGATTGGGGGTCTTACCAGCCAAGGGCAGTGTAAATTCCCACACGTCATCCGAGAATTTGGGAGTCCATTCCATTGGAATGTCTCGCTTAAGATAATTCAATGCTATTTTAAAAACCTCGGGACGAAAACTCCTTTTTACGTCCCTAATTGTCCCATCAAGGATTTTTCTGGATCGATTGATCATGGCCACATGATCACAGAGTAGTTCCACCGATTCCATTCTGTGTGTACTCAAAATCACCGTGGTCCCCTTTTCTTTCAATTCCAAAATTTCATTTTTGATGATTTCAGCATTTACGGGATCAAATCCAGAAAAGGGCTCATCCAAAATCAAAAGAGTAGGCCGATGAACAACCGTAGCGATAAACTGTATTTTTTGAGCCATTCCCTTGGATAGATCCTCAATTTTTTTGTCCTTCCAGGAGACCACATCGAGTTTTTCAAGCCAATTTTTTATCTGAACCTTGGCTTCATTTTCACTGAGACCTTTAAGCCTCGAAAAATAAATGAGCTGATCCCAAACCTTCATCTTCTTGTAAAGGCCTCGCTCTTCTGGCAAGTAACCAATCTTCCGAATATCATTAGGAGAAAGTGTGCGGCCATCTAATACGACTGTGCCACTATCCTGCTCAATGATTTGGTTTACGATTCGAATCAGGGTGGTTTTACCGGCACCATTGGGACCCAATAGTCCAAAAATTACACCCTTCGGCACAAAAAGGTCGACATCTGTTAGTGCTCGGTGGTTTTCGTATGATTTATTTACTTGGGTAATTTGAAGCATTATTGTTCTATTCGACTGTAAGCGAACCCATCCCAACATCCAAAATCAATTCTAACAATTTAGGATCAGATGCTTTATATCCCCTTGTGACATATGTCTCGCTGTCGATTGACTTAAGATATTTGGGAAAAATCGTCCGACACATCGGATTTTTTTTCATTCTTATTTTTACGGGATTGGAATCCGGTGGAAGCTTCAAATAAATGCTACCTCCACTCACTGCAGCGATAACTTGGCTGGCGCTTGCCAACCCGTCACTGTAATTCAGGTTAATTTTTCCATAACTCACTTCAATAATGACCTTTTTAGCATTGGTAAAGTTTGCGTTCTGGACCTCGACAGTACCCATATTCAGAGTCACTAAAAGCGTGTCCATCTCAACTTGATTGGGGACTTTTGATCCATAATGAATCAGTATATCTGAACTGGCACTTTTAATTTTTAGCTGCGAGATTGGAATTTGTGACAAGTCGAAATTGCCTTTTCCTATTCCTAGGGTAAAGTCTAGATCATACAAAAAACTTGATCCTAGCCCCAAATCCCATGAATTATCAAACTTTGTATTGTCTGAGAAAAGCTTGGAAGTAATGCTTTTGCTGAGGTTATCTGATTCGACATTTTTATGGACTAAGCTTACGTCCAACAAATTGTCGTGAATGGAATAGCTGAAGTCCGGAAGAATATTCGATTTTAACAAGTGACCATGGATATAAATTGGTTCCGAAGTAATTACCCGCTTGAGCTGAGTTAAACTATTATAAGAGGAGAAATTTAGATATACCAGTTCATAGCCTTTACGCTCCGAGACTTTATACTCTTTAACAAATTGCGCTTGACCGGGGATGGCCTTTACTATGATCCAGAAAAGAAGAAGACACAGTTTTTTAAGCATACGGATAGGTTACGCCGGTCGATTGAAAAGGTTCTTTAAAAATATAAAAAAAGCCGGAATCACTTCCGGCTTTAAATATTTTAGAAAAATTCCTTCATTTTATCTAAAAAGGATTTATCCTGTTTTCCCGGATCAGGCTTGAAATTCTCAGAACTTCTTAATCCCTCGAGTATACTCTTTTCTTCTTTTGAAAGTTCTGTAGGGGTCCAGACGTTAACCATGATTAATTGATCACCTCGATGGTAACCATTGATGTCTTTTATTCCCTTACCCTTCAGACGAAGCATTTTGCCGCTTTGCGTACCGGGATCAATTTTAATTTTCACCTTTCCGTCAATGGTGGGAACTTCTAAGGAAGCACCAAGTGCCGCATCAATAAAAGAAACATGTAAATCATAAATGACATTATTTCCTTCTCGCTGAAGCACATTATCCTCAGATTCTTCAATTACAATCAACAAATCGCCCGGTATGCCTCCAGGGATTTCATTCCCTTTTCCAGACATACTAAGCTGCATTCCTTCTCCCACTCCACCGGGGATATTGATGGAAATCACTTCCTCCTTTATAATCAAGCCTCTAGAATCCGCTTCTGCAGGTTTTTTGTCTACAATTTGTCCACTACCACCACATACTGCGCAGGTGCTGGCAGATACCATTTGGCCAAGCATCGTATTGACTACTTTTTTTACCTGGCCAGTTCCTTGGCAAGTACCGCAAGATTTAAATGATACACCTGCCGCAACGACGTGTCTTTTGACTTTGATCTTCTTCTCAACTCCGTTGGCTATCTCTTGCAGGTTTAGCTTAAGTTTCACCCGAAGATTCGTTCCTTTTTTAGTTCGTCGACCTCCGCCTCCGCCTGAAAAAAAAGAGCCAAAACCTCCTCCTCCGAAAATATCGCCAAACTGGGAGAAAATATCCTCCATGTTCATTCCAGCACCACCATAGCCTCCGTTACCACCAAGGCCTTGGTGACCAAATTGATCGTAGCGAGCTTTTTTATCAGCATTACTTAGAACTTCGTATGCCTCTGCCGCCTCTTTGAATTTGTCTTCGGCCTCAGGATTGTCAGGGTTTTTATCAGGGTGATACTGAATAGCAAGCTTGCGATAAGCTTTCTTTATCTCCTCTGCACTTGCTGATTTTGTGACCCCAAGTATCTCGTAATAATCTCTTTTTGCCATATTCTTTTATGCTCCTGTTACAACCTTGGCATATCTCACTACTTTATCGCCTAGGGTGTATCCCTTTTCGACCACATCGACTACCATTCCTTTTAGTTCTTCTTTGGGGGCGGGGATTTGCGTGATCGCTTCTTGTGTGTCTGGATTAAATGATTTCCCTATCAAGTCATCCATAACTTTAAGCCCTTTAGTCTCGAGGATTCTGACAAGTTTATGGAAAATCAATTGGTTACCTTCTTTGATTTTGACTATATCAGTTTCGATTTCAGAAGCTTTTGTAGCTCGCTCAAAGTCATCTACAACAGGAATTAGGTCCTTGAGAACGTCCTCTGAGGCAGTTTTGATTAAATCAATTCTTTCTTTCGCGGTTCGTTTTCGGAAATTTTCGAAATCAGAATAGAGCCTCAAGTATTTATCTTTCAAATCAGATATCTCAGATTCAAGCTTAGCGCCTTGATTCTCGGTATCAGATAGGTCTTCAATCTCACTTTGGGGAGTTTCCTCCATAATTTGCTCTTCCGCTTGATGATTTAATTCTTGATCCAATTCTTCTTTATTTTTCATAGCAAAAGCCAATAGTTGGTTAATGGGGATTTAACAATGACTTTGCCAGATCTAATTTTCTGACAAAGTGACACTCGTCAAGAATGAATTGCCTGCCAGATCAGGTCCTTGAGTTTGTCTAGGTTGAATTGACTCACAGAAGAAATGAACACATAAGGAATATCTTTAGGTATTTCTTCCTCCATCTCTTTCATCAAATCATTGTCTAACATATCGGTTTTGGAAATAGCCAAAATCCGTTTTTTGTCTAACAATTCAGGATTGTATTTCCCAAGTTCACCAAGCAAAATCCGATATTGGTCCTCAATGCTTGATGCATCAGCAGGAATCATGAACAGTAAAATAGAATTCCGCTCAATATGTCTCAAAAACCTGATTCCCAATCCCTTTCCTTCTGCAGCTCCTTCGATGATACCCGGAATATCTGCCATAACAAATGACTTATCATCTCTATAACTTACCACTCCAAGATTGGGAACTAAAGTAGTAAAGGGGTAGTCTCCAATTTCAGGCCTTGCAGCAGAAATTGAAGAAAGCAATGTGGATTTTCCGGCATTTGGAAAACCTACCAATCCTACGTCCGCCAAAAGCTTTAATTCCAGAATAATCCATTCTTCAATTCCAGGCTCTCCCGGTTGAGCATAGTGTGGCGCCTGATTGGTTGCAGTCTTGAAATGATCATTACCCAATCCTCCACGACCTCCTGATGTTAATATTATTTCCTGACCATTTTCGGTAATTTCAAAACGTTTCTCACCTGTTTCAGCATCTTTGGCTACAGTACCAAGCGGAACATCCAGAATAATATCTTTCCCATCTGCACCAGTTCTTTTTCCTCCTTCACCCCCTTTTCCAGAATCTGCGATGACATGTTTTTTGTATTTTAAGTGAAGCAGGGTCCAGTGTTGCGAATTTCCTCTAAGGATAATATGCCCCCCTCGACCACCATCACCTCCATCGGGACCTCCTTTTGGGACGTGCTTTTCACGCCTGAAGTGAACAGAACCTGCCCCCCCCGCGCCTGAGCGAGAGCAAAATTTTACGTAATCAATGAAGTTGGAATCTGCCATTTTCTAAGAATGAAAAAGGCTAAGCCCGAAAGCTTAGCCAAGTCTTTGTAGTGCAAAATTAAGAATTTGCGTTGAATCAGTAGCTATCAATTGTGACTGATATCTCTTTAAAGATTTCATCAATCTCACCTACACCATTGATTTTCTTAAATTTGCCTTGTTCTTCATAATAATTCGCGACGGGTAAAGTTTCATCCAAATAGACCTTTATTCTGGTATTTATTTTTTCCTCGTTTTGGTCATCTGCACGATTAGAAGTTTTTCCTCTTTCCTTAATCCTTTCTTTTAGGATTTCCTGTGGCACATCTAGCGCAATCATCCCGGAAATTGCCATTCCATGATTTTTCAGCATTCTATCAAGTGCCTCAGCCTGTGCTGTGGTTCGAGGAAAACCATCAAAAATAAATCCTTCGCAACGTTTAGAATTGCTGATTTTATCTTCCACCATGCTGATCACGACCTGATCAGGAACAAGGTGCCCTTCATCCATGTATTTTTTGGCAAGGGTTCCGAGTTCAGTTCCTTCTCCCAAATGTTTTCTAAAAAGGTCACCTGTAGAGAGGTGTGTCAGCCCATATTTTTCAATCAGCTTTTCACTTTGGGTGCCTTTACCCGCACCCGGAGGACCAAATAGCACTATATTCCGCATTCCAGAAGTCATTTTTTTGTTGTACTTAGTTGATAAAGATCAGGAAGGTTACGCCCTAATCCATCATAATCTAGACCGAAGCCCACGACAAATTTATTGGGAATTTCAAAACCCACATAATCCAAACTGTAATTAAACCTGAATGCATCTTTTTTAAAGAGGAGGGTAAAAATGGTCAAAGTCTTAGGATTATGCTTTGACAGCTCAGAAAGCAGATAATCCATGCTAATCCCCGTGTCCACAATATCCTCAACAATCAACACATTTTTTCCTGACAAATCTGCAGCAAGCCCAAGGACTGACCTTACTTCACCTGTAGTTGAGGTACCTGAATAAGATGAAATCTTCAAAAATTCACAACTCACTGAAAGATCAATCAGCCTTGCTAAGTCAGCCATTACAATAAATGAACCATTTAACACCCCTAACAGAACCAATTCTTCTGATTGAAAATCTGAAGAAATTTCTCTTGCCAACTCAGATAATCGATCCTTGATATCTTTTTCGGGAATAAACAGTTCGAAGGTCAGATCTTTAATTTGCGTTTTTTTCATTTTTAAATTTAAAGCTCGCTCAATAGAAATTGGTACATCTTGATCATGGAATCCAGATCAGATAAGGAAACTTTTTCATTTGGAGTATGAACAAAATCCTCGGCTGCACCAATAAAACACCAGTCAATCGCATAGGGAGAGAATTGAATTTCTCGCCCGTCACTACCTCCATAGGCTTCAACCTCAATTTGATAAGGAACACCACTTTTTTCGGCCAATTTGACCACCTTATCAATAAACTTTTTTCGAGGGATAAATTTATCCCGAGCAGAAATCACAACCCCTTTGTGGTGTTCGACCCCCTCAGTAATCCAAGTAATATCAGATATCAGCGCTTGCTTTACAGGTGCATTTTCTTGGATAAATTTGATTAAAAAAGGCATGCTACCGCCACCGTGCTCTTCATAAGTTGTAAATACAACCCACCCATTTTCAATGGTTTCACATAATTTTAATGCACTGTAAACACCCAAACGATTATCTAAATAAGCAGCTTGAATATATTCATCATCTACTCTGACATCTTGATCAAAAGATAGGCGAGTACCAGGCTCAATTCCTCTTGGGAAATCATGATAACATGCGTCTTCAGCGCCAATCAACTTACAAAATACCTCTCCTTTAGTATCTCTACCCGTTAACCGTATTCCATCCATTATTTCTGGACCCCCCACTGGAATAAGCTGATTCTGATACCGGGTCATAAATCCAACCGTATCGATATGAGCAAATACAGCAGTTCTTGGAACTCCAAATTTTAAAAGTATACAATCATGAAAATCTTCGCCAAAAAACATCTCAGGCCGAACCTTCCACCCGATTGATCGTTCTTTGACATGTTGAAGTATGAATTTTGAAATATCAGATTCATCTCCCGAAACACTAAGTTTAGACAATAATTCGAAAAGGAATTTCATTTTGGCATTGAATGTGTTAACAAATGTTATGATAAGAATTTAAAAATTATCATAAATTTCAAGTCAAAGATTGTGATTAAAATAAAACGTCTAGATTTGCAGTAAATAAAAAGTTTATAAATTTGCAATTACATCTATCAATCACTCAAAATCTGAACAAAAATTTTTTGTCATGAAAAAATTTATACTCTCATCCCTTATGGCTGGAGCCTTGGTTTTAACAGCCAACGCCCAGGAATTTAACAAATGGTCACTCGAGGCAACCGGAGGTTTTAATAAGCCTATGGCCCCTCTAACTGGCGGCTTCCTATCTCCCACTCTAAACATTGGCCACGTTGATTTCGGCGTTCGTTACATGTTTAATGAGAAATTCGGTGCAAAACTGGATTACGGATTTGGTTCCTTCAAAGAGGTTGATGGTGAAAGCCCGTCATTCGACACAAAATATAATAGATTGAATCTTCAAGGTGTGGCCAACATCGGCCGAATCATGAATTTTGAATCATTCAGTAGATCATTTGGTTTGTTACTCCACGGTGGAGCAGGTATTGGTCTTGTCAATCCTGAAGAGAATGCATTTAATGATTTCGATGACAATGTTTATACATTGATTTTTGGATTAACCCCTCAGATAAAACTGAGCGAAAGAGTTGCTTTAGTTGCAGACATCTCAACTATCCTTAATGGTCGTCAAACAGTTACTTTTGACGGTGCTACAGCGATTCGACCTGATATTAGCAATGGATTTTACGGTGCAAATGGGACATGGTGGACTGGTACCGTTGGTCTTAATTTCTACCTAGGTAAAGCAGCTCAGCACGCGGATTGGTATATTGCAGCTGATAAGTACGCCACTAAGGAAGAACTTGCTACTCAAATTAACGGCATAAAAGACATGCTGAAAGATTCTGATGGTGACGGTGTTCCAGATTACTTAGACAAAGAACCTAATACTCCAGCCGGGGCAAGAGTAAACTCTTCTGGGATGACGCTTGACTCTGATGGTGATGGTACACCAGATCATTTGGACAAATGTCCTTTCCAGCCAGGGCCTGCTTCGACCAACGGATGTCCTGCAGAAGTAGAGGTTGTAGCTGAGGTTGATTACCTCAAGAAGGCTATTAACGATGGATATGTCAACGTATACTACGCTTTCGACAGCTCAAAACCACTTGGTTATTCTGTAAGTGCTGCACATTATGTTTCTAATTTCATGAAGAGAAATCCTAGTGTAAATGTGGAAATAAAAGGTTTTGCAGATGAAATTGGACCAGAAGATTACAACATGAAACTTTCTGAAAGAAGGGCAAAAGCTGTATATGACCTACTAATTTCTTCAGGTGTTAATGCATCAAGACTTTCTTACAAAGGATACGGAGAAGACACTTCAGTAGACAAAGCTTCAGCAGATGCTCGTCAGTTGGCAAGGAGAGCAAGCTTTGAGGTTAAATAAATACTAGCACATTAAATTTTGAAAGCCCGATTTTTAAAATCGGGCTTTTTTTTTTCGTAGCTCTATTTATAGCAAACCTTCTTGCAGTAGGCAGGTTTTCACGAAAAAACAACCAAACTTCCTTGTAAAAGGCAGATGTTTCAAAAAATATATTCTATTTCCAATGATTATTTCCCTAAGTGAATTCCCTTAATTCATGAAAGTTTTATGGAGATTTTCACATAAGCTTATTTAACTTTACCTCGGTACAATTACTCAATCACTATTTCTCTAGTATGAAAAAACACCTTATCGTAATCCTTCTACTAGGAGCCGCATTGAAAGTCTCCGCCCAAAAAGAATTTAACAGATGGTCAATCGAATTAAATGGAGGCTTTAATAAAGCAATGGGACCTTTAACCCCTGGATATCTATCACCAACTTTAAATCTGGGACATATTGATATCGGAGCACGATATATGATCAATGAGTATGTGGGGTTTAAAGGAAACTTAGGGACGGGAAATTTCAGGGAAGCCAAGGGAAAAAGTCCGGAGTTTACAACTAACTATCAAACCATAACTCTTCAAGGAGTTGGCAACTTTGGAAAAATGTTAAACTTCGAATCTTTTTCTAAGAAGCTAGGTTTACTTGGCCATCTTGGCGCAGGTGGGGGTAGAATTGATTATAAAGAACCTGCGACATATTCTTTAGAGCCAGAATATTACTACCTTATCACTACTGGTTTAACTTCATTATTTAACCTATCTGATAGAGTAGCTTTAGCTGGAGATATTTCTGTAAATATCAATGGAAGACAAACTTATACATTAGATGGGAATTATTACAATGCTTTGGACCAACCAAATCCCCCAAGTAATCCATTTGTCCACGCTACAGGAACTTGGTGGACAGGTACGCTTGGATTGAATTTTTATTTAGGAAAGGCTGAAAAACATGCAGATTGGTACTTCGCCAATGAAAAATATGCTACCAAAGACGAGTTGAACGAAGCAATAACTGAAATCAAAGATATGCTCAAAGACTCTGATGGAGATGGTATTCCTGATTACTTGGACAAGGAGCCAAATACTCCCTCAGGAGCAAGGGTTAATTCTTTAGGAATAACACTTGATTCAGATGGAGATGGGACTCCTGATCACCTTGATAAATGCCCATTTCAGCCAGGGCCATCTTCTCTTAACGGCTGCCCCTCAGAAGTAGAGATTTTAGATGAAGTTGACTACCTGAAAAAAGCAATTAATGATGGGTATGTAAATGTTTACTTCGCATTTGATAGCTCAAAACCATTAGGTTACTCCATTAGTGCAGCCCAATTTGTGTCTAACTTTTTGAAGAGAAATCCAGGGGTTCGTTTGGAAATTAAAGGTTATGCCGATGAACTTGGAACGGAAAATTATAACATGAAGCTTTCAGAGAAGCGAGCAAAAGCAGTATATGATTTGTTAGTTTCTTCAGGAGTTGATGCTGCAAGACTTTCATTCAAAGGTTATGGGGAAGATACTTCAGTGGATAAAGCATCACCTGAGGCTCGCCAATTGGCACGAAGAACGAGTTTTCAAATCCTATAAATCAAATACTTAGTCCGGTTTAGGTAAATCGGACTAAGTATTTATACTGATATCATGTTTGTTTTAGAAGAATTCAACTCAATTGGAAATCAATTTATTGCTGAGCTTCGTGACATTACGATTCAAAGTGATAGATTAAGATTTCGGAAAAATTTAGAAAGAATTGGAGAAATTTTGGCCTATGAAATTTCAAAATCCTTCCCCTACCAAGAAAAGGAGATTCAGACACCATTGGCTAAAACAAAAATAAAAACGCCAAGTATTGACCCTGTCATCTTTGCAGTTCTTCGGGCTTCGATCCCCTTTTACCAAGGATTCTTAAATTTTTTCGACAGAGCTGAAAGTGGATTCATAGGGGCTTTTCGAGAGGAGGGATCGAATGAGGTGGTAATAAATTTAGGCTATCACGCAAGCCCAAATCTTGAGGGGAAAACGGTAATCTTAGCAGACCCAATGCTGGCGACAGGTAAATCATTTGTTCGCTCCATCGAAACAATTTTGACCCATGGCACTCCTGAAATTATTCATATTGTAGCGATTATTGCCTCTCCAGAAGGTGTAAAGTACATCCAGGAAAACGTAAAAGTTCCTTATAAATTATGGCTTGGAGCCTTGGATCTATCTCTGAATGAAAAGTTCTACATCGTCCCAGGACTTGGTGATGCCGGAGATCTTGCATTCGGAGAAAAAATCTAAGCGATGATCATTTATTTTTTATTAGCCATAGGATTACTGATCCTCCTCCTTGGCGGGAAGCTTTTGGTAGATGGTGCCTCTTCCATTGCTTTAAAGCTGGGAATGAATGCAGGTTTAATTGGACTAACTGTGGTTGCTTTTGGCACCTCAGCTCCCGAGCTTTTGGTTAGTATAAATGCTTCACTTAAGGGAAATAGCGACATTTCTATTGGGAATGTCGTAGGCTCAAATATTTCTAATATAGCACTGGTTTTAGGTTTAAGCAGTTTATTCTACCCGATCCTTATTCGCCAAACCCACATTCGATTTGACTATAGCATGATGCTATTAGTTACATTAATTTTTTATACCCTAAGCCTAGATCTCATTATTTCAGTTTGGGAAGGAATTTTCCTGGTTATTTCCTTCATAGCTTTCAATGCCTACCTTTTAAGGAATCTAGGTAAGGGAATTGAGAAAAGCCAAGAGGGTAATCCTGAAGAATTTGGCCCTGTGGGAAATTACAGCTGGGCAGCTTCCATCGGTCTACTTGTAGGAGGGACCATCGGCTTATACTTTGGTTCAGAACTCTTGGTGGATAATGCTATACTTATATCTAGACAATTTGGAGTTTCAGAACGAGTAATCGGGGTGACAATCGTTGCTATTGGTACTAGTCTACCAGAACTCATCACATCTATCATCGCAGCTTTATCAAAGCGAACGGATCTTGCATTAGGGAACATCCTTGGAAGTAATATTATGAATATTCTTTCGATCATTGGAATCACGGCGATTATAAATCCGATCAATATTTCCGAGGCTTTTATCCAATCCGACTATCTGTGGATGATTGGAATCTCTTTACTTCTTTTTCTTTTGATGAGAAGAAAAATGCGAATTTCGCAACTTGAAGGATCAATACTCCTTTTAAGCTATTTCGCATATTTGTATTTCCTCTTATGGGTGAATCTATAATTACATTCTTCGGTATATATTTTCTTTGTCTATTTAAATTTGTCGCTGGACCAATCCTCGGTTCAGCAGCAGGTTATGGATTTTGGAAAATAATGCTGGTGAGCGTTTCTGGAATGATGACCAGCGTTTTCTTGTTTACCTTAATTGGAACAAGACTTAAAGAATTTCTTGCACTTCGAATCAAAAAGAAAAGAACCGTTTTTAGTAAAAGGTCTAGATCAATTGTGACGCTTTGGAAAAAATATGGTGAAATCGGTATTGCATTTGCAACACCGATATTTTTAACTCCAATAGGTGGGACTTTGATATTAGTTTCTTTTGGGACTAAAAAGCGAAACATCTACTTTCATATGCTGTGGAGCGCAATATTTTGGGCATCCATTTTCAGTCTTACCATTGAGCAAATACTTCAAATTCCCTTTTTTATTCGATTACTCGGGTAAATTTTCGTCAGGCAAGATCTCAATATCCTGAATCAAAACCCGCTTGGATATTTCTTGACCCGTCAATGTAGCAGCTAGTCCACCCATAGCTGTTTCCTTGTAACGGCTTTCCATTGATGCCCCTATTTCGCCCATTGCCTCGATGCATTCATCCACTGGAATTACAGCATTCACATTGGCTAAAGCAATTTGCGCCGAACTGAAAGCTATCGCTGCTGCACTTGCATTTCTTACAACACAAGGCACTTCTACAAGACCAGCAACAGGATCACAAACTAACCCGAGCATGCACTGAATAGTAATGGCAACTGCGTTAAAAACCTGATCAATTGTCCCACCCAAACAGTAAACAATCCCTCCTGACGCCATGGCTGCTGCTGAACCAGTCTCTGCCTGACAGCCTCCTACTGCTCCTGCAAGACTCGCTTTTTCTTCGATGATCAAGGCAATTCCAGCGCCAACCAAAAGCCCTTCCAATATTTTTGAGTCGCTCAAGCCATGGATTTCCTGTAAGGTGACCAGTGTTCCAGGAAGTATGCCTGAAGCACCCGCAGTTGGCGCCGCAACCACTCTTCCCATACAGGAATTAACTTCTTTGGCTGCCAAAGCCCTTGAAATCAATTTTTGGAATTCAGGAGAAAGTACCGCTAGGGGATGATTGAACACTTTTTTTGCTCCATTATTGATCATCCCTGATCTTGATGTCATTTCATCTTCCAGTCCTGTTTTAACTGCGTCTTTCATGACTGAATAGGCGTGCTGGAGTCCGGTCCAAATTCTTTCTTCAGAAGAATTCTTTTGTTCAATCTCATATTCAATCACCGATTGAACTAAGCTGACATTTTGGCTTTCACAGTATTCTTTCCAGCCTTTGAAACTTTCAAAGAGATAACACATCATTAATTGGGTTTATAGACTTACAAAGAACCGAAAAAGAATTCGATTCGCTTAGAACTTGAAGTTTATTGTCTGCTTAATGGCCGGATCAAGGCTAAGCGCTACAGGACAAGTTCGCGCAGCATTCTTAAGTTTTTGTATAAAAACAGAATCATCAATGGGATTGTCCCACTCAAAATCCACAACTATTTCTTGAATCTTTCGAGGAGAGGCTTGCATGATCTTCTTTACTTGCCAGGTCAGACCATTCAGAGAAATACCTTCCCTATCTGCTACTATACCCATAATTGTCACCATACAGCTCCCCAAAGCACTGGCAACCAGATCAGTCGGAGAAAAAGCTTCACCTTTCCCGTTGTTATCGATAGGCGCATCGGTAAGGAGCTGAGTACCGGACTGAAGGTGCTCCGACTGGGTTCTCAAATTCCCTAAATATGAACTTTTTATAGTGGGCATAAACTCTTACTTTTAAAATACAGTTAAACACTTATAACCAAAAATAGAGCAATATTTTCGACCAACTCGAATGAGCAAGCTGAAATTAATCTTACCCGTATTTTTCTTCTTCATATCCCTGACCGCTTTTCCTCAAAGAGAGGATGTGGGAAATTATGAATATGATAAGGAATACCTGTTTGGTGTTAATAAAAACACAAATGGAGGCCTTATTGGAGGAATTGTTTTCAAAGCAGGAACTCGAATAGACGATTCACAATTTTCATTTTGGGGGATTGAATTGTCTAACGTGAAAAGCCAAAAAGAAGCCAGATACAATACGGTTCTAGGCAATAGCTACATTTTCGGAAAATCAAACTATCTCTACGCGATAAGACCTCATTACGGGCGTGAAATAGTGCTTTTTAAAAAAGCGCCAAACCAAGGCGTTCAAGTAAGTGCTTTAGCTGCTGCGGGCCCTACCATTGGCTTGATTGCTCCTTATTTTATTGAATACGCAGTAAGCAGAGTCCAAACTGTTACTGAACAATATAATCCGGAAGTCCATCAAAGCAGATTTAATATTTTAGGATCTGGAAGACTGTTTCAAGGGATTGGACAATCTGAAATTGCAGTTGGGGCTACCTTGAAAGCCGCACTTATGTTCGAGTTTGGAGTCTTTAGAAGCAGCGCTACTGGATTGGAAGTCGGTTACATGCTAGAAGGCTATAGCAAAGAAATACCTCTCATCCCCACGGCAGAAAACAACCAGTTCTTTCAGTCTGCTTATTTTACCTTTTTCTACGGTTTCCGAAAATAAACCCAATTGGGTTTTTGAAATCTTCACAGTTACCTTTGTACCAAATCCGAAAGTAATGATTGAATTGCCAGTAATCTCAGAAGAAGCAACCCGCCGCAAGAAGCCAGATTGGCTTCGGGTGAAGCTTCCCGTGGGAAAAGAATACGCCAAAGTCAGAAAATTAGTCGACGAACATAAGCTTCACACCATCTGCGAAAGTGGGAATTGCCCTAATATGGGAGAATGCTGGGGAGCAGGCACAGCGACTTTCATGATTTTGGGAAATGTTTGTACGCGTTCCTGCTCTTTCTGTGCAGTAGCGACAGGAAGACCACCTGAATATGACACCGACGAGCCTCGTAGAGTAGCTGAAGCGATCAAATTAATGGGTGTAAAACATGCCGTCATCACCTCAGTAAATCGGGATGAATTAAAAGACAAGGGTGCTGAAATCTGGTATCAGACCGTAGTTCAGACCAAAGAACTTTCGCCAGAAACAACCATCGAAACGCTAATCCCTGATGTGAAATCAAATTGGGATGCACTTTATCGAATGATCAGTGGAGGACAAGAAGTGGTGTCTCACAACATGGAAACAGTCGGAAGTTTGTATCGAAGAGTTCGCCCACAGGCAAAATATGAGCGTTCCTTGGAACAGATCAAGTTGACAAAAGAATTTGGAAAACGGACAAAAACTGGGATCATGCTTGGTCTTGGGGAAAAAAAAGAAGAAGTCCTGACTGCTATGGATCATCTGGTTCAACATGGGTGTGATATTCTCACTCTGGGTCAATACCTGCAACCCACTAAAATGCACATAGAAGTCGCAGAGTTCATTCATCCTGATCTCTTTGCCGAATATCGGGAGGAAGGATTAAAAAGAGGTTTAAAATATGTGGAATCCGGACCTTTGGTTAGATCTTCCTATCATGCGGAGCGACATGTTAACATTTAAAACAAAAATGGCTGCCAATTGGCAGCCATTTTTGTTTTCATTCAACTTTTTTATTTAAGCTAATTCAGTCTCAGTTGCATACTCTTCAACAGGAATACAGCTACAGACAAGATTCCTGTCGCCATATGCAGAATCAATCCTTCTTACTGTTGGCCAGAACTTTCCTTCCTTTACAAAGGCTATCGGGAATACCGCTTTTTCTCTGGAGTAAGGCATCGTCCATTCTCCTGTAAGCACCATTTTAGCCGTATGCGGAGCATTTTTCAACACATTTTCGACACGGTCAGCTTTTCCTTCCTCTATTTCACGGATTTCTTCACGAATAGATAATAAAGCATCACAGAATTTATCCAATTCAGCTTTTGTCTCTGATTCGGTAGGCTCGATCATCAAAGTTCCTGCAACCGGGAAAGAAACTGTCGGTGCGTGATAGCCATAATCCATCAATCGCTTGGCAATATCTTCCACCTCTACTCCGACTTCTTTGAATGCTCTGCAATCCACGATCATCTCGTGTGCTGCGCGACCTTTGGAACCGGTATATAGAATCGGATAATGTCCAGCTAGTCTTTCTTTGATGTAGTTCGCGTTTAAGATTGCCATTTTAGTAGCATTTGTCAATCCATCTCCACCCATCATCGCGATGTAAGCGTAAGAGATCGGTAAAATACTAGCACTTCCGTATGGAGCAGATGAAATAGAGGAAACTGCAAGTTCTCCACCTGTTTTCACCAATGGATTTCCCGGAAGGAAAGGTGCCAAATGACTTGCTACACAGATTGGCCCCATACCTGGTCCACCTCCACCGTGAGGAATACAGAAGGTCTTGTGCAAATTCAAGTGACAAACGTCAGCTCCAATTCTACCCGGAGAAGTTAATCCCACCTGCGCGTTCATATTAGCGCCATCCATATAAACTTGTCCGCCATACTGATGGATGGTCGCACAGATTTCCTGAATCACTTCCTCAAAAACTCCATGCGTCGATGGATAAGTTACCATCAGGCAAGAAAGATCGTCCTTGTGTTCTGTAGCTTTTGATTTCAAGTCCTTGATATCAATATTTCCTTTTTCATCACACTTCACCAAAACGACTTTCATCCCTGCCATCACGGCGGATGCAGGATTAGTTCCATGCGCTGATGTTGGGATCAAAGCCACATCTCTGTGTCCTTCTCCACGATTCATATGATAGGCTCTGATTACCATCAAGCCAGCATATTCACCCTGCGCACCTGAGTTAGGCTGCAAAGAAGTGTCCGCAAAACCGGTGATTTCAGTCAGCCAAGTTCTCAGGTTGGTGAACAGCTCCTGATACCCCAAAGTCTGATCCATTGGAGCAAACGGGTGCAATTGACCGAATTCTGGCCAAGTCACCGGAATCATTTCAGCCGTTGCATTCAGTTTCATGGTACAAGAGCCCAATGAAATCATGGAATGAACAAGAGAAAGATCCTTATTTTCTAATCGCTTGATGTAGCGAAGCATCTCATGTTCGCTGTGATAATTATTAAATACTGGGTGCGTCAGATAGTCGGATTTTCTAGCTAAAGCTGCCGGCAACTCCAACTGAAGCCCTTCAACTAGCTCATCCAAATTCAGCGTATGCTTTCCTTCCTCTGTGGCAAAAATATTCACGATAGATTTGACATCCTCTAGTGACTTCGTTTCGTCAAAGGAGATGAAAATGGAATCAGTTTCGTATCTGAAATTCATATTTGCTCCCAAAGCCAGTCCACGAACTCGTTCTCTGGAAACTTCATTCATTTTGATCTGAATGGTATCGAAGAAGGCATGGTCCGCTACATTCAATCCAACCTTGCTCAATGCAGTGGCGGTCAACTTGGCTAAGCCATGTGCACGCAAAGCAATATTTTTCAGACCTTTTGGTCCGTGATAGACTGCATAGAAGCTGGCCATCACACTGAGGAGTACTTGTGCTGTACAGATATTTGAGGTCGCTTTTTCGCGCTTGATATGCTGTTCACGAGTTTGAAGTGCCATTCGATAAGCCTTGTTTCCGGCACGGTCGATGGACACGCCAATGATTCTACCCGGTATTTGCCTCTTGAATTCCTCTTTTGTAGCAAAAAACCCGGCATGCGGTCCACCGTAGCCCATAGGAACTCCAAATCGCTGCGCAGAACCGACTACTACGTCTGCTCCCATTTCTCCGGGAGAAGTCAAAAGTGTCAAGGCTAGCAAATCAGAGGCAAAGGCAGTCAAAACTTTATTTTCTTTTGCGGCAGCTACAATTGATGAATAATCGGAAATTGCCCCATCTCCATTTGGATATTGGAACATCACACCATACAATTCCGGATCTGTTAAATCCAAGGAAGAAATTGGGCCAAATACCAACTCAATCCCAATCGGCTCCGCTCTGGTCACCAAAAGTGCTTTGGTCTGAGGAAATACTTTCTCGTCTACAAAATAGCGGTTGGCATTTTTCTTTTCCCTAGGCTTCACCGCGTGAAGCATCGTCATCGCTTCAGCAGCAGCTGTTCCTTCGTCAAGAAGAGATGCGTTTGCCAATTCCATTCCTGTGAGTTCCATCACCACCGTCTGGAAATTGATCAATGCCTCCAATCGACCCTGAGCGATCTCAGCCTGATATGGTGTGTATGCGGTGTACCATCCTGGATTCTCCAGGACGTTTCTTAAAATGACTCCAGGTACGATGGTGTCATAGTATCCCAATCCGATAAAGGACTTGAACACTTTGTTTTTTGATGCAAGTACTTTGAAGTCTGCCAGAAATTCAGATTCCAATTTCGCTTTTGGTAAATCCAAAGGCCTAGTCAACTGAATCGATTCGGGAACTGTTTGGTTGATTAATTCCTCCAGAGAAGAGGCACCGATTTTCTCCAACATCTCCGCGATTTCCGCCTCTGTCGGGCCATTGTGTCTGCTCTCGAATTTGACAGCATTTGAAAGATTGATCTGCATAAAGAACGCTTAGGATTATGATGTATTTGGGTTTGAAACCATCCTGTTTTTACGATCGCAAAGGTACTATTTCTTAGAGGAAAAGGTTTTGCGGACGAAGAATAATTTACCACTAAACCTCCGTTCTTGACAAACGGTTTTTCCAAGGGTTAAAAATTTGTCTAGTTTAGCAGCCTAAATTTAAAACTGTATGCATAAAAAATTAATATTAAGCGGAGCAATAGCCTTAGGCTTGGCTTTTCCAACCCTTGCTCAAACTCCTGCACAGGTGAAATACGCCAATACAATCAGCGTAGAAGACCTTACCAAGCACCTAACCTACCTCGCCTCCGACGAAATGCAAGGACGGGACACCGGTTCTGAAACGGGGAAACTTGCTGCACAGTATTTGGCGGATTTCTACAAAAATATCGGCTTGACGGCTCCTGTAAATGGGAGCTACTTCCAGACTGTGCCTTTGGTAACTGCAAATTTTAGTAAAGTCACGCTACAAATCGGAAAATCTAAACTTGTCGAAAATCAGGATTTCGTCTTCACTGGTGATGGAAATATGGCCAAAGCTGCTAAAGCTGATTTGGTGTTCCTTGGCTTAGTCACAGACGAAAATCTGGCAAAAGTTGACGTCAAAGGTAAGCTTGTAGGCCTGTGGGCTGTGGGCGTTAGAAGCAATGATCTAGTGACCAAAGTAATGGACGCAGGTGCAGCCGGAATTGTGATTGTGACGATGGAAGGTCAAGCTAATTTTGACAGAATTGCAAATCGCTACAAGACCTTAGCAGGAAGGGGAAGAATTGGTTTTGATAAAGAAACTGCTCAGCGACCGATCTTCATGGTGAGCTCTGATAAAATGGGGCAGCTTTTCAACACTCCTGTTGAAACCTTAAAAGAAGCTGCAAAGTCTACACCCGAAACCATCACTTCGCAAAAAGCAACGTATCAGATCGTAAAAACCATAACACCTGTTGATGCAGTAAACGTAATGGGTTTCTTGGAAGGAACTGATAAAAAAGAGGAAGTATTGGTAATCTCTTCGCACTACGATCACGTAGGCGTGAGCTCAACGGGCGAGGTATTCAATGGTGCGGATGATGACGGCTCTGGAACCGTCTCTGTGATGGAAATTGCTGAGGCCTTTGCTCTTGCTGCAAAAGACGGGATGAAGCCAAGAAGAAGTATTCTTTTCCTGAATGTAACCGGTGAAGAAAAAGGACTTTTGGGTTCGGAATATTATGGTGATCATCCTGTTTTTCCATTGGCAAACACAGTAAATAACATCAACATTGACATGGTCGGTCGTATCGACTACGAATACGACAAAGAGGAAAACAAAGACTATGTCTATGTGATCGGTTCGGAGATGCTTTCTTCCCACTTGAAGAAAATCAACGAATACAATAACATCACCTATACCAATCTGATTCTAGATTATCGCTATGATGCCGAAGACGATCCAAACAGATTCTATTACAGATCGGATCACTACAACTTCGCGAAGCACAACATCCCGGTGATCTTCTTCTTCAATGGAGTGCATGATGACTATCACCAAGTAACGGATACGGTCGATAAAATCGAATTCCCACTGATGACCAAACGTGCACAGCTGATCTTCCATACGGCTTGGGATCTAGCAAACAGAGAGCAGCGAACTCCAGTGGATGGCACAAACACCAGAACTGACAGATAATAAAAATGGTCCCGATTGGGACCATTTTTATTTTCCTTTATTCTTCTGATTCTTTGTCTTCATTTGGTTACGGTTCGGCTTTTTCACATGTTTTTTGGCTCGAACCTTTTCCCCTTTACCAATATTAGCTTTGGGCGGAGCTTTTTTCTCGTGGAAAGCGCCTTTGTAATCCGGATTATCGCGTTGCTTAAGCCGATCCAATTCACGCTCATATCCTTGCTTTTCTTCAAAGGGTGTATCCGGAACATCCACTACTCCCGGGATTGGCAATAAATCCACGCGCATTCGAATGATGTCCTCGATTCGATCGAAGTGATAGATCTCTGCTGGATTGACAAAGGTGATGGCTTTGCCTTCCTGTTCAGCTCTGCCAGTTCGCCCAATTCGGTGCACATAATCTTCATAGATCAGCGGCACATCAAAGTTGATTACATGCGAAACCATTGTCACATCCAAGCCTCGGGATGCCACATCGGTTGCCACCAGGATTCTGACTTCGCCACCTTTGAAATCCTCCATGGAGTTGATTCGGGTATTTTGACCCTTGTTAGCATGAATGACACGAATCTCGCCTAAGTGTTTCCGCTCCAAAAAGCTAAATACTGATTCGGCATTTTTTCGGCTTCGGGTAAAAATTATCGCCCGATTGATTTCTTCATTTGCAAGCAAATGCTCCAGGAGATTGATCTTGGTTTTGATATTTGGGACGTGATATTTGACTTGACCGATGGTCTCGGCTGTCGTTGCAGAAGGTGTCACTTCGACTCGCTCAGGAAATTCAAGAAACTCTGAGGCTAGGTTTTCCACCCGCGCACTGAAAGTTGCAGAGAAAAGCAAATTCTGTCTTTTCGACGGAATTACTTCCAAAATTGACCGAATCTGGGGCATAAAGCCCATGTCCATGATTTTGTCCGCTTCATCCAAAACCATGGTTTTGATGTCTTTGGTATAAATAGTGCCCTTTCTATATAAATCCATGAATCTTCCAGGTGTAGAAATAATAATATCGACACCAGCCGTAATGTTTTCAATTTGGGTTTTCGGACCCAATCCTCCATAGAGGCTGACGATTCGTAGATCGGTATTCTGAGCTAATTGCTTGGCTACTTCTTCGATTTGCATCACCAGCTCGCGTGTGGGCGCGAGGATTATCCCTCTGGGATGAACACCTTGGGCATATTTTACTTTCATCAGAAGCGGAAGCACATAGGCAGCAGTCTTACCTGTACCGGTCTGTGCAATTCCAAGCACATCGTGACCAGCTAAGGCTAGGGGAATCGCTTTCTGCTGAATAGGTGTTGGTAGGGTATAGCCTGCAGTTGCCACAGCCTCGAGCAGTTGTTTATTTAGCTTAAATGCATCAAAACCTAGGGCCTCATCACTCATGTTTGTTATTTTTGGAAAGAAATCGGTAATCGAAAATGAACGAAAAGATGAAAAGTATCCTAATCACCGGGGCAAATATAGTCAATGAAGGCCGGATTTGTCCGGGAGATGTTTTGATCAAGGCTGGACGAATCGCTAAAATCGGAACGGACCTCAGTGCGGAGATTGCTGATATTCATATAAATGGGTCGGGAAAACATCTACTGCCGGGATTAATCGATGATCAGGTTCATTTTCGGGAACCTGGATTGACCCACAAAGGAGAGATCTACACTGAGGCCAAAGCAGGAGTGGCAGGAGGAACCACTACCTACATGGAAATGCCAAATACCGTCCCTCAAGCGGTGACGATTCCTCTTTTGGAAGAAAAATACACACGCGCTTCGGAAGTGTCATTAGCCAATTATTCATTCTTTTTCGGTGGTACAAATGATAATCTTGAAGAAATCCTGAAATTAGACCTCCACAATGTTTGCGGACTGAAAGTTTTTCAGGGGTCCTCGACCGGCAATATGGTGGTGGATAACATCGAATCTCTGGAAGGAATTTTCAGCAATTACAAGGGACTTTTGGCGATCCATTCTGAAAATGACCATATCATAAAAGCTAATTTAGAGGAGTTTAAAGCCATCTATGGGGAAGACATCCCCGTAAAATTTCATCCGAAAATCCGATCAGAAGAGGCTTGCTATGACGCATCTAGTCGGGCAGTCGCTATGGCGAAGAAATATGGAACTAGGCTTCACATCCTCCATATCAGCACGGCCAAGGAATTGGAGTTATTTGACAATTCCATTCCTTTGGAAGAAAAGCGGGTCACAGCTGAGGCATGCATACATCACATGTGGTTTTCTGAGGAAGACTATGCCACCAAAGGAAACCTGATCAAATGGAATCCGGCGATAAAATCGGCAAATGACCGGGATCAAATATTTCAAGCGATGCTGGATGACAGAATTGACGTAATAGCTACTGATCACGCACCACATACCTTGGAAGAAAAATCACAATTGTATACCAAAGCTCCCTCAGGTGGTCCTTTGAATCAACATAGCTTGGTGGCTATGCTGGATTTTTATCATCAGGGAAAAATTTCACTTGAAAAAATCGTCCAGAAGATGTCTCACAATGTCGCGACGCTTTTTCAAATCGAAGAAAGGGGCTTTATCCGAGAGGGGTATTTTGCAGATTTGGTTTTGGTCGATTTGAATTCACCTTGGACAGTATCTAAAGAAAATATTTTATCCAAATGCGGCTGGTCGCCTTTTGAGGGCCATACATTTGGATCAAAAGTGTCTCATACGATCGTATCCGGACATTTAGCGTACGAAGAGGGAAAGTTTCACGAAGAAAAAAAAGGAGAAAGAATTACTTTTTTGAGAAATATTTAAATCTCGCCTTGCGCTAAGTGAGCTAAATTATTACTTTTGCAGACCGTTTGAGAATTCCACACACAAATGGTCAATATGGTGATTGTAGCTCAGCTGGTTAGAGCGCTGGTTTGTGGATCCAGAGGTCGCCGGTTCGAACCCGGTCTTTCACCCAAACCCCTCTTTTAGAGGGGTTTTGCTGTATATAAGGGTGCGAGTTGGCACAAGATTTGACAAGACTTAATCAAACTAAACCACGCTCAGATGTTTACATTGTTCAAATCCTCACCGAAATTTCCGGTGGTCAAACCAGTGAACATAAGATTAGTTCACAATTATTTTATCAAGTTTGAGGAATCACTGAAAAACTTCGAAGAAATTCAGCGGGAACTGATTCATTCTTAACGCTTCTCATCTTGGACTAGGAAAGGTTATGGAAACATAACCTTTTATTTTTTCTACATAATTTTTCTTATCAAATCAAAACTCTATTTTTAAATTCTTACAATTTTCCTCCTATGAGTTATATCCACTTTGATAAAACCCAATTAATCAATCTGAATTATTCTCTTGATCGAGAGATTATTCGGACGAATCGATCCGGCACCTACACGAGCACTACAATTATTGGATGTAACACCCGTAAGTACCACGGTTTGCTGGTAGTTCCACAACCACAGATCGATTCACAAAATCACGTCATGCTTTCAACAGTCCACGAGACGGTGATTCAGCATGGGGCAAGCTTTCACCTTGGGATCAGCAAATTTCCTGGAAACTATTTTCCAAGAGGACATAAGTACCTTGAGGATTTTGATTCAGAGCCAATTCCCAAACTGACTTATCGAGTGGGTGGGGTCGTATTACAGAAAGAACTGATTCTGGATACCAATCGGGATCGCGTGATGATTCGATATACACTTTTGGATGCCCATTCGCCTACAAAAATCCAAATTCAGCCCTTTTTGGCTTTCCGTGGATATCATAGCTTATGTAAGGAAAATGAGGCTATCAATAAAGGATTTACAAAGGCTCCTAGTGGTGTAAAATTCCAATTATACCCCGAGTATGACCCGCTTTTCCTCCAAATTTCCAAGAAAAATGAATTTGTTTCCAAGCCTGATTGGTACCACAACGTTGAATACATCCAAGAAAGGGAGCGAGGATACGATTATCAGGAGGATCTATTTGTGCCCGGCCATTTTGAGTTTGAAATAACCAAAGGCGAATCAGTCATCTTTTCTGCAGGGCTGACTGAGGCAGATCCAAAAACCCGAGAAAATGCCTTCCAAAAAGAAATCTCCCGGAGAATCCCAAGAAATAATTTTGAAAACTGTCTTAAAAATTCCGCAGGTCAATTTATCCGAAAAAGAGATGGCGACACAAGAATCATAGCCGGATACCCTTGGTTTGGCTGGTGGGGAAGAGACACCTTCATAGCCGCTCCGGGATTAACGCTATCAAATGGTGATACGGAGACGTTTCTTGACATAATGGATACCATGTCCAGAGATCTCAAAGGCCCCCTTTTTCCAAATATCGGAAGTGGCGATTTTACCAACATGACTTCCATAGATGCGCCGCTGTGGTTTTTTTGGACACTCCAGCAATATATTGTCTATACCGGAGACAAGAAGACGATCAAGGATCGCTACTTGGAAAAACTTCGCGGTATAATCGAAGGGTATAAAAAAGGAACTACCTATAACATCCATATGATGGAAAATGGCCTTATTTGGGGAGGTCAGAAAGATGTGGCCTTGACCTGGATGGATGCTATCACACCCGACGGACCAGTCACACCACGCATAGGATGCCCAGTGGAAATCCAGGCACTTTGGTACAACGCCCTTTTATTTTTCCATGAATTGAGCGGAGAGGAAGAATATGCCATTCTAGCAGCTCAGGTCAAAGATTCCTTTGATCGGGAGTTTTGGGATTGGGACAACGGCTATTTGGCGGACGTAGTAGATGGAGCGGAAAAAGATTGGTCTATCAGGCCCAATATGCTATTTGCTACCTCGCTACCATACACGATGCTCAGCGAGGAAAAAAATGATATGATCCTAGAGATGGTTAAATCTAAACTATTGACGACTCGCGGACTCCGTTCACTTTCTCCCGATGATCCAGGATACAAAGGCTACTACTTTGGCAACCAAATCAGTAGAGACAATGCCTACCACAATGGTACCGTATGGGCATGGCTTTTAGGCCATTTTGTCGAAGGGTATTTGAAACTTCATGGTAAAGCCGCTAAAAACTTTGTGCAAAAAATAATTAAGGGTTTTGATGGTGTCATGACCCAATATGGAATCGGAACAGTCGCAGAAATATATGACGGTGATCCTCCTCATCGACCTAAAGGCTCTGTTTCCCAAGCGTGGAGTGTGGCAGAACTGCTCAGAATGATGGACTTAGTCAACAGAATATAAAATGACTTTTTTATGAAAGTTTTAATGTTTGGATGGGAATTCCCTCCTCATATTTCCGGGGGATTAGGCACTGCCTGTTATGGATTGGTTAAAGGTATGAACCACCACAATCAGGAAGTGATATTTGTGGTACCCAAACTATGGGGCGATGAGGAACCCTTGGCGGACTTTGTCAATGCAAGTGCAGTGACGATCGATTACCGTGAAAAACGATTCAAGAAATTCTGGAAGAATCTAACCTATCTCGAGGTCAGCAGCTTTTTAGTTCCGTACCTGGGACCCGAACAATTCAAAAAATTCACTGACTACGCCATCCATGACCGGACGGATGTGGACGAAAGTATTTTCTCCAATAAATTTGAGTTTAGTGGAAAATATGGGAAAAACCTCATGGAGGAAGTTTCCCGTTATGCACTCGTTGCCGCTCAGATCGCCCGTGACAAAAATAACTTCGACATCATTCATGCACATGATTGGTTGGCATTCCCTGCGGGAATTGCCGCAAAAGAGATAAGTGGAAAACCACTGGTAGTGCATGTCCACGCTACAGAATACGATCGCTCAGGAGAAACTGTAAATCAGCCCGTCTACGACATCGAACGCGCTGGAATGCATGCCGCTGATCACATCGTAGCCGTGAGTCAGCTCACCAAAAACATCATCATTCGAAAATACGGAATCCCTGCCAGCAAAGTGACGGTACTTCACAATGCGGTATTGGATGCCAGTATCATCAAGTCGGAATATGAGAAGAAAGTCCCGGAAAAAATTGTGACATTCTTAGGAAGAATCACCTTTCAAAAAGGTCCGGAATACTTCGTCGAAGCTGCAAAAATAGTCATCGATCGCGATCCGAATGTAAGATTTGTAATGGCTGGCAACGGAGACCTTTTAAATAGAATGATTGACCGAGTAGCTGAATTGAGAATGGCAACCAAGTTCCACTTTACCGGATTTTTAAAAGGTGATGACGTGGATCACATGTATGCGATTTCTGACGTCTACGTGATGCCTTCTGTATCGGAACCTTTCGGTATTGCCCCACTTGAAGCTGTACGTCATAATACACCGGTTATCATTTCCAAACAATCCGGCGTTGCTGAAGTACTCAGAAATGCCATCAAGGTGGATTTTTGGGATGTGGACTCAATGGCTGATGCCATTTTTGCACTGCTGCACTATGAGGGGATATCCAAAATGTTTAAGGAATTGGGAAGTGAAGAATTGAAAAAATTGAAATGGGAGCATGTGGCTGCCAAACTAGTTACTGTCTACGAAAAAACTTTAGCCGAACGATCATGAGAACCATCTGCTTTTATTTTCAGGTGCACCAGCCTTTTAGATTGAAACCTTATCGGTTTTTTGATATTGGAGAAGATCACCATTATTGGGATGACTACCTAAATCGAAATGTAATTCGTAAAGTAGCCCAAAAGTGCTATTTGCCAATGAATTCATTACTTCTGGAACTCATCCAAAAGTACAATGGAAAATTCAAAGTGGCATTTTCACTTTCCGGAACTTTCCTGGACCAAATGGAAGCTTATGCGCCGGAAGTTTTGGAGAGTTTTCAAAAGCTCGTGGCCACAGGACATGTAGAACTACTCAATGAAACCTACACGCACGCCCTGGCTGCATTAAAAAGTAAAGAAGAATTTACCAGTTTGGTGAAAAAGCACCAAGATCGAATCAAAGAACTTTTCAACGGATACACTCCTAAAGTTTTTAGAAATACCGAATTGATCTATTCAGATCAGATCGGTGCAATGGTCGCTGAACTAGGATATGAGGCAGTTTTAACCGAAGGTGCTAAACACATTCTGGGCTGGAAGAGTCCGAATTATGTCTATTCCAATGCCATCGAGCCCAAACTAAAAGTCTTACTCAAAAACTTCCTGCTCTCCGATGACATCGCTTTTAGATTCAGCAATAAAACCTGGGCGGATTATCCTTTGACTACCGACAAATTCATCAATTGGATCAATGCCATTCCAAAGGAAGAACAAGTGGTCAATTTATTCATGGATTATGAGACTTTTGGAGAACACCAATGGGCAGAAACAGGAATTTTTGAATTCATGCGGTATTTACCGGAGGCCGTGCTGAATCATTCCAGCTTTACGTTTTCCACTCCTTCAGAGGTCGCAGCTGCAGTTCCCGCAGTAAGTAAAATTCATGTTCCGGTACCGATTTCTTGGGCTGATGAAGAACGGGATTTGACTGCATGGCTAGGAAATGATCTTCAAGACGAGGCATTTGACAGATTGTATGAAATGGAAAAATCGGTAAAGCAAATCGACGATCCTGAAATTCAGCGGGACTGGGGATATCTGCAAACATCGGATCACTTTTACTACATGTGTACCAAATTCTTTTCAGATGGATCCGTTCACGAATATTTCAGTCCTTATGACACTCCTTATGATGCATTTATCAACTACATGAATGTTTTGAGCGATTTTATGCTTCGCGTAAAGCAAAAAACCGAGGAGATGAAACCTTAATTTCAAAAAAGTAAAAACAAAAAAATCCCAAAAACGGGATTTTTTTGTTTTACAATTAAACCACACAAATCAGAACACATATCCATAAACCTCCTTTTTGGTGGGTTTATAAAAAATCATTCCATTTTCGGGATCTGTGTCGTAAACAGGCTCTTTGTCGTTGAGGACAATCTTTCCCGTTTCCTTACCACTGACTTTATCCACTTTGACCAGCCCGACTCCTCCGCCTACGTCAGTCAGAACGAAGGAATAAATCCCTTTTGATGAGGAGGCTTTAAAGCGCTGATTGGCTACTTGACCAAAAGCCCCGGACATGTCTTCAAAAAATTCCCGCTGAATACCATATTGTCTGCTAGCCATGCTTTGATATCCCATCGGACCGGTACTTGCACCTTCTGCATACGCATTGGCTGCCGCCATTGCTACCATGGCCACTTGCATTGTGCGCATAGCAATTCTACCTGCTAGGCTGATCTTTGGCGAGGCCCAATGCTGCTGAAACTGCACCCGACCGCTTTCATCGAACCCGAGCATATTTTGGCTGGAAGACAAGACAAAATTAGACCCTGTAAATTCCAAGTTATCTGGGGTTTCCTTCTCATTGAAATCCACTTTGCCGATGATCTCTTTTTTCTCTCCGTTCACTAGATTGACATGAAACACTTTGCCATCTGCATAAAATATTTCTGAATCCAATGCCGACTTAGCTCTGAGTATACCGGGACCTTTGATCATGTCTTTATTACCCCACTTGAGATTGCCGTCAAAATCAATCAATCCGATACTCCCTTCCTCATTCTGATACATGATTCCTGCACCTGTCATTTGGTCAATTTGGATTCCTTTGATTTTTTGGGACCACTTTTCAGCTCCTGTGTTCTTATCCAAAACGGTCAAATACTTGCCTTTTTCACCCACAGCGATTCCACGATCCCTACCCAAATCCACCACAATTCCAGAAAGCTTTTTAGCTGTCCATTTGGTATTGCCAGATTCTGCCTCCATTAGGGTGAAATTCTTTTCGTCAGCGACGATTACGCCAAAATTCTCAGCTTTAAGCATCGGTGCATCTTTGGTAGATAGCGGTTTCTCCCACAGAACCTTACCACTTGTCAACTCCACAGCAGACACAACCCCCTGATTCCCCTTTTTCTGATAAAAATACCCTTCTGTCAATCGGATATTGGCATCAAATGCCTCGAAATTATTTTTCTTGTCTGCGACCTCAAATGTCCAAACAGGTTCTCCTGTTTTCGCATTGATCTTAGCAGAAGTTTTTTCACCAATGAATAGGAGATTGTTATCACTTGTCACAATGGGAAGGAAAATCGAAGAAAATTGATCACTTTCCCATGCCACTTTTCCACTTTCCAAATCAATGAATTTAGTGATTTGGGTGTAAGGCTTCCCGGCTTTGTACATGTCAACAAAACTTGCCGTAAGAAGCACACCCTTGAGTTCAGAAATATACCCCGAACCGTCATAATTGAACGTAGCCTGTTCGGGCCCGATGATTTTCACCACTGGCATTCCTGCCATTTTAGGATTAATGACCAGCTCGCCGGTACGAATGTTGATCACTACAAAATTTTTCACCATTATGTTGTCCGTGTACTTGACCATGGCAAAATCTGAGACTTTGGGATCATTGGGATCTTCCAAAACCTGAATCAAATCAGCAGTGTAGCCCAGCTTTTTCCCATCCGGTCCCTTGAGCGCTTTGGCGGAATTGTACAGGTCAGCATTCGACCAGAGGAGTTGGCCAGTTGAAGCATCTACTCCATGTAGCCCCCAATCGGAACTTCCGACCAAAAGAATCTTGTTTGGGGTATACTTTGTCCATTCGACTCCTTTTTCCAGGCTTAGTTTCCATGCTGGCTCCTGTGCGTAACTTTCTAATCCTGTCGCCCATGCCAATAGCATAAACAGGAAAAATTTTGGGGTGTTTTGTGTTAGCTTTTTCATGATTATATGAATTTTAACCAAAGCTATCGACTACCCTATCGGTGGGAAATACGCCATTTGTCGTATTTAATTGGCATAAAAAAAGCACCTCCGGAGACGTGCTTTAATAAGGATTATATATTTCTATCAATAACTCTCCGATTCGTTCGGGAAGTCTCTTGCTTTCACGTCTGAAATGTAACGCTTAAAGGCATCCATCATCACCCCTTGCAAATCGGCATATTGCCTCAGAAATCGAGGCTTGAATTCCTGTGTAATCCCCAACATGTCATGCATCACCAAAACCTGTCCGTCTACATCTCCGCCTGCACCAATTCCAATGACAGGAATACTTACCGTTTCAGCTACTTTTTTCGCCAATATGGCTGGGATTTTTTCCAAAACCAGAGCATAACAACCGCACTCCTCTAAGGTCTTGGCATCCTCCAAAAGCTTTTGGGCTTCAGCTTCCTCCTTAGCTCGCACGGTATAAGTACCAAACTTATATATCGACTGCGGAGTCAGGCCCAAATGCCCCATTACCGGTACACCGGCACTAAGAATTCGCAACACAGACTCCCTAATTTCAGATCCTCCTTCTACTTTGACAGAATGTGCACCGGATTCTTTCATGATTCGGATCGCAGACCGCAAAGCTTCGGAGCTATTCCCCTGATAATTCCCAAAGGGAATATCCACCACCACAAAAGCACGCTTCACCGCTCGCACAACCGCGGAAGCATGGTAGATCATTTGATCCAAAGTGATGGGAAGTGTGGTCTCATGTCCCGCCATTACATTGGATGCAGAATCCCCCACCAAAATAATGTCAATTCCTGCCTCATCCACAATTTTGGCCATGGAGTAATCGTAGGCCGTGAGCATGGAGATTTTTTCACCTCTTTGCTTCATTTCCTGAAGTGTATGGGTGGTGATTCTCTTGATATTCGCAGAGGAATGTACAGACATGATATTAGTGAAGCTGAACAGAATGTTGATTACCGGAGACATCTACCAGGATGTGCTCGTTGAGTGTGGTGGAAAGTTCGTAGCCGGTATAGTCAGGCCTCAAGGGGAAAAGTCCGTGACTTCGGTTGACTAGGACTGCAATTTCCATTTTAAGGATTTCCTGATCCAAAAAAGGCTTCATTGCATAAACCAATGTTTTTCCGGTATTCAGGACATCATCCACCAAAATGATTGTTTTATTTATCAAATCAAGCTTTTTAGAAAGCTCTACCTCAGATTTAGAGACTTCTTTTTTATCCAAAATGACTTCTACCACTTCCACATCGATTGGTGAAATTCGCTTCAGCTCTTCAGCTAGTAAAGTTGCCATGCTCATGCCCATTCCTGTAATCCCGGCAAATACCACTCCGGCCGAATTGACATTGCGCTCATAAATCTCGAAGGCCATCCGGGTGATTTTTTGCCCGACCTGCTTATGGTTGAGTACTTCGCTCATAGGATAATTTTGAAAAATGAAAATTAGGCCAAATTGCCATGGATTCAAAGCCTGTCAACGATGACTATCCTCCTCATGCAGAATATTCACATAGCTTTGGTAGCGATAGGGATGAATGAATCCCTCTTCAAGCTTTTTCAGCACGACACATCCCGGCTCATTGATATGGGTGCAATTGTTGTATTTACATTGTCCCAAAAACTTCCGCATCTCCGGAAAATAATGGGAAAGCTCATTGTCTTCCACATCCAAAATCCCAAACTCCTTGATCCCGGGTGTATCAATCAAATCTCCTCCCTCAGGAATAGCAAAAAGTTCTGCAAAAGTCGTCGTATGAACCCCCTTGGCACTGAATCCTGAGATTTCTTTGGTGCTCTGTTTTGCTTCGGGTACCAAGGCATTTAAAAGTGTCGACTTTCCAACTCCCGAATGACCGGAAATCAAACTTGATTTCCCTTGGATCAGAGGTAAAAATTTTTCTTTCAACCCCGCCTCTTTCAAAGCTGAAACCTCGAGCACAGGATAACCCAAGGGTTCATAGATCTCATGAATATCTTGTAGCCACTCCTCTTCCTCCTCCCCTTCCAACTGATCCATTTTGTTCACCACCAGGATCGCAGGAATTCGGAAGCTCTCCGTACTCACCAAAAACCGATCTATAAAGCCCAAAGAAGTGCGTGGATTCTTCATCGTGATGACTAAAATCGCCTGGTCCAGATTACTGGCAATAATGTGGGAAAAATGCTGCTTCCGGGTGGATTTCCGGATCACATAATTTTCCCTGGGCAAAATCTCCGAAATCACGGCAGTCTCTTGGTTTGCCTCGCGCTCCAACTCGACCCAATCACCCACCGCAATCGGATTGGTCAACTTGAGTTCATCTTGCTTAAATTTACCTTTCAACCGAGCCGAGATCACCTTTTCCTCCACTTGGACGATGTACCAGCTCCCTGTCGACTTGATAACTCTTCCCCTCATATTTTTGAAATCAAAGGCTAAATTTTTTCAATAATCCGATCTGCCGCGCCAAGGTTCGATTTTACCCATTTTTGAGCGGAATAAACTGCTTTTTCATAAAAATCGAGATCCTCCAACCTTTTAAATTGCTCAAAAAGCTCTTTTTCATTACTCACTGAAAAGCCACAGCCTTCCAGTTCGCTTTGTTCAGCCTCTGGAAACTTCGAAGCTTTTTTAACTTTCCCAAAAATTACCGGGACCTCAAAACCCAGAGGCTCAAGAATGTTATGTAGCCCTTTTCCAAACGCCCCACCGACATAGGCCACTCTGGCAAATTGGTACAGTGAAGACAGCATCCCGATATTGTCAATAAAAAGGACAGCATTCGAATCAGATGATTTCCAAGCTGAATATTTTTTTGACTCCAACTGAATCCGAGTTGCCCAACGATCCATGACCGCGTCACTCAAGTCATGCGGGGCAATAATCCACCTGTAATTTGGGCGGGAATTAATCAGGGGAATCAGGAGATCCATATCCTCTTCCCAAGCCGATCCGATCACTATGACCGGTTTCTCAGCTATCCAAGCATTAATGTCTGGAAGAGATTTCGGAGAAGATGCGGTAGCGGCGACCCTGTCAAAGCGGGTATCCCCGGCAAGACTCGCATGAGTGAACCCAATCGACCTTAATAGCTGGATACTTTTTTCATTTTGAGTAAAAATCCAGTCCATTGCAAAGAGATTCTGCCGAAAAAAAGCTCCCAAAATTCCAAAAAAAGATTGATCCTCCCTTAAGCTTGCCGCAATCAAATACACTGGGATTTGTCTTTTTTTCAAAGCCTGGATGTGGTGAAACCAAAGATCGTATTTGACAAAAAAAACGAGTTCAGGCCTCAAAAGATCAATAAATTGCTCCGCAAAACTTTTTCGGTCAAGCGGCAAATAGGTGATGAAGTCAACATTCAGTTGGATTTTTTTAACCACATGATCAAAACCTGAAGGACTGAAAAAACTTACAGCAATTGCCAGATCGGGCCGTTTCATTTTTAATTTACCGATTACAGGTCGGGCCTGTTCGAATTCCCCCAAAGAAGCCACATGAAACCAGGCAATAGGTCCAGAATAAGAGACCCGAAACTTTTTAAGTTTTTCTGATACAGATTTTCTTCCTTCCAAAAAATGATTCAGCTTTGCAGAAAATGGACTGAAAAGATTCAAAATCCCCGTGACCAAAAATAAAACGAAGCGGTAAATCAAATTCATCCCTCAAAAATAACCATTCAATTACAAATCCTCATTTTTTCTTAAAAAGGAAGGATGGATTAAAGAACGAATGAAAAAAAAATGAATAAAATTGAAATTGCGCTTATGCATTTACTCCTAAAATAAGTAATTTCAAGACTATCTTTTTTTAGAAATCCAACCTTCGGTAAAAGTTGATTTATTAAAATGATCAAAGTTCTATTCGTCTGTTTAGGCAATATTTGTCGTTCCCCGCTTGCTGAGGCTATTTTTAACCAAAAGACTCAAGCCTTAGGATTATCACATCAATTTCAGTCTGACAGCGCAGGGACATCCGACTTTCATATTGGAGAACTCCCCGACGAACGGTCGATTAAATGTGCTCAACAAAAAGGTCTTAAAATCAATCACAGAGGGAGACAAGTCAATCGAACTGATTTTAGGGATTTTGACTATATCATCGCCATGGATGACAATAATCTGCGTAACCTCAACAACCTGAAAATTCGGTACAATTTCTCCGATAAGACGATTTACTTGATGCGTGATTTTGTAGTAGGCTGGGAAGGATTGTCTGTCCCGGATCCTTATTATGGTGGAGAAGAGGGGTTTGAGGAGATTTATCAAATTCTGAATCAATCTATCGATGAGTTTCTTACCAAGATCAAAGAGGTTCACCAGATCTATGCTTGATCAGCATGAAATCTACCAACAAGTAATTTTTGAAACGTTGGGCCCAATGGCCCAGTTGAATTCCGCCGTTTTAATTGCTGCCGGAAATCAAAATCAGGGGATTAAGTTAGACACCTCAGAAGGCACTTTTTTCCTCAAACTTAATTTCAATCACGAGCCAGACATTTTTGCAAAGGAATCTGAAGGACTTCAAAAGTTACGAAAGGCCACCTTTCTAAAAGTGCCTCAAACCTATGGATACGGTCAAGTTGAAGATTACAATTATCTGCTTTCAGAATTTATACCAACATCCAGGCAGCAGTTGGATTATTGGGAAGATTTGGGATTGGGACTTGCCCAACTACACCTGACCCACAGCAAACAGTTTGGGTTAGATTCCGACAATTTCATCGCATCATTGCACCAAAAAAACGATCAACATGACAATTGGCCGGATTTTTTTATCAAACAAAGATTAGAGCCCATGCTTGGAAAAGCATATTTTGACAGACTGATTCCACTGGATTTTCTGAAAAAATTCCAAACTATTTACTCAAAAATGAATTCTATTCTCCCCAAAGAAAAGCCCTCCTTACTTCATGGAGATCTTTGGTCGGGAAATGTGATTTGCGATCAGGAAGGAAAGCCTTGTCTGATCGATCCGGCGGTTTACTTTGGACATCGGGAAATGGATTTGGCCTTTTCGAAGTTGTTTGGAGGTTTTGACTCGCGGTTTTATGAAGCCTACGAATCAATTAACCCTTTGGAACCTGACTTCGAAAGCCGAATCGGGATCTACAATCTGTACCCCTTACTGGTTCATTTAAACCTTTTTGGGGTTGCTTATCTCCCAGGAATTGAAAAAATTATCAAGCACTTCCAATAATGTCTTTTTTGATCAGAAACTATCAGGAAAGTGATGCGCCGGCAATTCTGGAAATTATCAACGATTCCATCCTGAATACAGCACACAACTACGACTATGAACCCAAATCACTGGGAGAAATCACCAGTCAGTTTGGGGTGAAAATCCAAGAGGGGTTCCCAATTTTAGTTGGCGAAGTAAATGGAGAAGTTCTTGGCTATGCGACTTTTGGAAAGTTCCGCGCCAAACCCGGATACAACAAAACCATTGAGCACTCCATTTATTTGAATAAAAAAGCCCAAGGCAAAGGCTTGGGCTCTGAAATGATGCGACAGTTGATTCAAATCGCAAGCGACAAAGGTTATCATGTGATGATCGCTGGAATGGATTCAGAAAATTCAGGTAGCTATCGATTTCATGCAAGATTTGGATTCAAGGAGGTCGCTCGGATGCCGGAAGTAGGTTTCAAGTTTGGGAAATGGCAAACTTTGGTGTTCATGCAATTGACTTTGGAACTGAAACTTTAAGCTAGCTTAATCTTTTTCCCGGTTTTCATCGCCTCATAAATCGCATCTACAATCACCAAGTCCTTCAGACCCTCTTCTCCATCTACGGGAATCATCGGCTTTTTCCCATCTAAAATGATCGCTGCCATTTCGTCCATCTGAGTGGTCTGGTGAGTCACATGTTCGGCTTCGATTGGGCCTTTATTCGTCCAGGCTTTGATTGGTCCGTAACCTGTGGATGGCTGCATTTCGGCAAAACCTTTGGTCCCATTCAGGTAAAACTTATCCAGATTATTCAGCGCATAAGTGGAAAGACAGGAAGCCACTGCTCCTGAGGGGAATCCCATCTGGAATGTGATCGTCTCATCCACGCCTTCCTTGAATTTGACCGGATCGGTTTTTACTTCCTGAGCAGTCACCCAGATCGGCTCCTCGCCCAGCATGTAGCGCGCACCGTTGATGGAATAGATTCCAATATCCATCATCGAGCCTCCCCCAGCTAGCTCATAATTTAATCTCCATTGCGTAGGATCACCGATGATAAATCCGCTCAGTCCCTGAAAAAACAAAGTTTTACCAAATTCTCCGGCACGCTGCTGACGCACCACTTCCATGGTTTTAGCCTCAAAGTGCATTCGATAGCCAACCAACAAATGAACTCCAGCAGTCTTGCACGCAGCTACCATTTCCCGACCTTCGGCCGCATTGAGCGCCATGGGTTTTTCGCAGATCACATGCTTACCTGCCTTGGCTACGCGAATGGAATAAGGTTTATGCAAAGAGTTAGGAGTAATCACATAGACTGCATCGATATCTGGATTATTTTTGATCTGATCAAAATTCTCATAATTGTAGCAATTTTTGTCTGGGATGCCATATTTCTGCTTCCAAGTCTCGACTTTAGAAGGTGTGCCGCTGACCAAGCCGACTAATTTTGCCCGTTTGGAATTCACCATCGCTTCAGCTACTCTACTACCATAGCTACCTAGTCCCATGATGGCCACTCGGAGAATTTTATCGTCTTTTTGAGATTCCATAGCAGCTAGTGTTTGTGATAAGGGGAGACTTAAGGCCAAGCCAGAGAGCCCAGCTCTGCGAAGAAATATTCTTCTTGAGTTCATAGTGTTTAAGAGGTTTTGGGTTTGATTTCCTCAAGATAGAAATTTCATTTGGGAAAAGGCTAAGACAACAAGAGATCGATACTTCAGGATTACATTTTTCTGCGTACTACCTGGAACGTGTTTCGAGAAGCTTGCTCCAAAAGGACTTCATATCCTTCTAAGAAGGCACCGATCTCATCCTGCTTATGATGCAGAATCGTCAAGAGCTCCAATCCTTCATTGTATCGAATTTCAAATTCAGATTTCAGCTTTTCGAGTAATTGCTCCAATTTGAAAAGCTGAACATCAATCACGATCGAAATACTGATTGCCGAAAGCTGAAGCATATTCACCCGAAGCTTCAATTCTTGCAATTGCTCATAGACACGATGAATGTGCTTTTCCTCTATAAAGGTGAAATCAGTTACCTTGAAACTTACCAGGACTTGATCCTTTTTGAGAACGATGGTCGGAACCTGATGAGCAGGCGCATTTTCATGAATTTTAGTTCCAGCGGCCTCAGGATCAAGAAACGATTTGACAAAAAGCGGAATTTTGGCGTTGGCGAGGGGCTTAATCGTTTTAGGATGAATTACAGAAGCTCCAAAATAGGTCATTTCAGCTGCTTCCTGATAGCCCAATTCCTCAAACTTCCTGGTATTCGGAAAAAGTTTTGGGTCCGCATTTAGCACTCCAGGTACATCCTTCCAAATCGTAACAGAACTTGCATCCAAACTGGTCGCCAAGATTGCAGCTGTAAAATCCGATCCCTCTCTCCCCAAGGTGGTAGGCTTTCCTTTGGAATCAGATCCAATAAACCCTTGGGTCAAAATCGGGAATCCCGCAAGTAGTGGTTTCCATATTTTTTGGGCAGATTTTTTAGTTTTTTCCCAGTCAATTTTAGCGAAGCGAAAGTAAGAATCAGTATGAATGACTTCTCTGGCATCCTTCCATAGTACGATCAACTCTTGGTGGCATAAAAATTCCGCCACAATACGGGAAGAAACCAACTCTCCAAAACCCACAATCCTGTCATAGTATTCGTCGTAATTCAGTCTACTTAAGGGCTTCTCCAAATCATTGTCAAGCTGAGTAAACAGATTGTCAAGCTGGGAAAAAATAGGATGAGCCGCTGGGAAAAGTTCTTGACAAATCGCATGGTGAAAGTTTTTCAAAATTGCACTATTCCATGAAAAACCTTCTCCTTGAAGCTTTTTTGACAAGATCGCCTCAAGTTCATTTGTGGTTTTCCCCATCGCAGAAACGACAATTATCATATCTTTCCGCAATCGATTACGAAGAATTTCAGCTAGGTTTTTAACCGCAAGGCTATCTTTGACAGAAGCACCGCCAAATTTATAAATTTGAATTTTTGTCATAAGAAATAATCCGTACTTTTCGGAAGTATAAACCCAATAATTGCATTTTTCAAATAATGAAAACTGACCCGTATCAGCCAAATCAGGGAAACTTAGCCTATTCAGTAGGCGTGACCCTAGACAGATTTATCAAACTCAAGCAAAGTGATTTCCCCTTTGCATCAGGAGAGCTCTCCCAAATTTTGAGAGACATTGCACTTGCTTCGAAGATAGTAAATCGCGAAACCAACAGAGCCGGATTGTCAAATATCGGCGGTGCTTTCGGACAAACCAACGTCCAAGGAGAAGAGCAACAAAAATTGGACGTGATCGCCAACATTCGATTTATGCGGGCACTCAGCAAAGGCGGCGAAGTCTGCGCTATTGTTTCGGAAGAGGAGGATTGTGTCATCGATCTACAAAACAACTCAGGTAAGTATGTTGTCGCCATTGATCCCTTGGATGGCAGTTCTAATATCGATGTGAATATCAGCATAGGAACTATATTTTCGATTTATAGAAGAAAAACTCCAGTTGGGAGTCCGATCACCACAGAAGATGTGATGCAGCCGGGAAATCAACAAGTGGCTGCCGGCTATGTGCTTTATGGTTCTTCGACCATGCTGGTGTATACCACTGGATGTGGTGTAAACGGCTTCACTTACGAGGCAAGTTTAGGAGAATTTTTTCTTTCTCATCCCAGCATCAAGGCTCCCGAAACAGGAAAGATTTACTCCATTAATGAAGGATTGGAACTGGAGTGGGAAGCCGGAGTCAAGTCTTTTGTGAAGGATTGTAAAGAAAAAAAGTACCAATCCCGATACATTGGGAGTTTGGTGGCGGATTTTCATCGCAATTTGCTCAAAGGCGGCATCTACCTATATCCTGCTACTTTTAACAACCCAAGCGGAAAGCTCCGACTCCTCTATGAGGCAAATGCATTGGCTTTTATTATTGAGCAGGCAGGCGGAAAAGCAAGTGACGGGGAGAATCGAATTTTGGATATTCAGCCGGAATCACTCCATCAGCGGACTCCCCTTTTGATCGGTTCAAAACACATGGTGGAAGAAGCCGAGGAATTATTTCGAATTTCCGAATCGGAAATCAACACTTTAAGCCGTTAAACAAGATTTTATTCTGATTCTGGATCTTTCGCTTTACCTTAGAGGTCGAAAAATCCTGAAACTATGTCTTCAAACAAACATTATCTTACTCTTGCAATTTTGGCCGGTACGATTTCGCTTTGGACCTCATGCGGACCAAAAGAACCCGCTGTTGAACCGATTGACGAAACCTTCGCTACCCAAACGGATAAGTTGCTGATCAAAGTGGATACCCTTTACAGCGAGCTTGAAAACCCTTGGGGAATGACCTGGCTTCCCGATGGAAGAATGCTGGTCACAGAGCGAAAAGGTGAAATCCTAATATTCAAGGATGACAAATACACCGGAGAAAAAATCCAGGGGCTTCCTGCCGTGCATAATGTGAATCAGGCTGGATTACTTGATATCGCACTTCATCCAAAATTTGCCGAAAATGGATGGATCTATATCGCTTACGCAAAACACTTCGAAGACAGCACTGCCGCTACTACTATCATGCGATTCAAGCTAGAAGGAAACACAGCTGTAAATCAGCAAGACTTAATCACGGCCGGGCCTTCGTGGAAAGGTGGACGTCACTTTGGAAGTAGGATCATCTTTGACAATGACGGATTCCTTTATTTCTCCAATGGAGACAAAGGAAATATCCCGATGAATGCCCAGGATTTGACTAACGCACATGGGAAAATTCATCGCGTGAAAGATGACGGAACTATCCCTTCGGACAACCCATTCGTTGATTCAGTAGGCGCTGTGGCCTCCATCTGGACCTATGGCAACCGAAATCCTCAGGGATTAGTGTATGACAAAGTAAACAACCGAATATGGGAAGTAGAACATGGACCAATGGGAGGCGATGAACTGAACTTGATCGAAAAAGGAAAGAACTACGGCTGGCCGGTGATCACTTACGGTCAAAATTACAATGGAACGCCTATCACTGACATCACCGAGAAAGAAGGAATGGAGCAACCCAAGCATTACTGGGTTCCTTCTATCGCTACTTGCGGCATGACGCTAGTCACTTCGGACAAATACCCAACTTGGAAAGGGAACATTCTCGTAGCGGCACTTGCAAAACAGCATATTGCACGTGTTGAATTGAATGGAACTACCTATGTGGGCGAAGAAAAACTCCTTCAGGATATCGGACGGGTACGTCAGGTGGCTGAAAGCCCTGATGGATATATCTATGCAATCACCGAAGCGACCGGGCTGATGGTGAAGCTTTTGCCAATCAGATAATATTTAAAGAAACCAGAAGAAAGACTTTGTGGGAAACCATGAAGTCTTTTTTTTTGTCCAATCTTTCCGAGACTAAATTTCGTAGATAGTTCATTCATTCCTCGAATCTGACCATTTATACCAAGGAAATTAACATCAAAAACTACAAGACACTTTTCGTCGTTTAGAAGATGTACACTTTTACCTCATTGAATATGAACCTGATCCAAAGATTTCTACCATTACTGCTCATTATGGGAATTTCAACCCTCGGCAAATCCTGTACTCCAAAAGATGAAGATGGAACCCCAAACGAGTCAATCACTGAAATAAAGTTCACGACCAAAACCGAAAAATTAACAGTTAAGGTAGATACCTTGTATTCAGCTTTTCAGAACCCTTGGGGTATGACTTGGATTGGTGATGGAAAAATGCTGGTTACAGAGCGCAAAGGAGAAATCCTTATTTTCAAAGATGACAAATACACCGGGCAAAAAATCCAAGGCTTACCGGCTGTCTATGCTAATGGACAAGCAGGCCTATTGGATATCACAGTACACCCCGACTTTGCCCAAAACGGTTGGATTTATATAGCTTATGCCAAACCCGTGCCTGGTGGTGGAGCCACTACTGTTGCGCGATTCAAGTTGAATGGAAATACGGTGGCATCTTTTGAAGAACTTATCGTGACAACTCCGGCATGGAATGGAGGCACTCACTATGGAAGCCGGATCGTTTTTGACAATCAGAAATTCCTCTATTTCACCAACGGAGAAAGAGGAAGTCAAAATAACGCACAAAACCTTACCAATTCACATGGTAAAGTTCATCGGATTCACGACGACGGTAGAATCCCGGCAGATAATCCCTTTGTGAATACCGCTAATGCAGTACCATCCATCTGGACCTATGGCAATAGAAATCCTCAGGGAATGATCTACGACCAAACTAACAATCGGATATGGTCCGTAGAGCACGGCCCAATGGGAGGTGATGAACTCAATCTGATCGAAAAAGGAAAAAATTACGGTTGGCCAGTGATTACCTATGGCCAAAACTACAACGGCACTCCGATCACCAATATCACCGAAAAAGAAGGAATGGAACAACCGGTGAAGTATTGGGTACCTTCTATCGCTACATGTGGAATGACCTTGGTCACCTCAGATAAATATCCTGCCTGGAAAGGCAACATCTTGGTGGCAGCACTGGCAGGAACACACATCTCCCGAGTCGAAATGAATGGTACAAAGGCAACCGGCGAAGAAAAATTACTGCCCGGCATCGGTCGAGTGAGACAAGTTTCTCAAAGTCCGGATGGCTTCATCTATGCCATCACCGAGGGGACGGGATTACTGATCAAACTTTTGCCAGCGTCATAAATGACTAAGAGGGCTTCAATCAGCCCAGTGTGTGATCCTCTGAAAATCCGGGATCATGCTAGATTTCTTCTTTCGCCAGATAGCCTATTCCCATATTCTAATTCAAAGCTATTTCCTAAACAAAGTCCACATCTACGCTGAATGGATACTTCATTAGAAATTGAAGTGCATCCTCTATCGCCAAGTCTTCGAAAAGCACCCGGTGAAGATTCTCGGTAATTGGAGCACGGATACCCACAGTTTTTATAAAAGCGTCCATCACTCGAATTGTGTTAATCCCTTCTGCCACTTCATCCATGGAAGCTAAAATCTGATCAAGCGACTCACCCTTTGCCAGTCTAAACCCTACGGTAAAATTCCGGGAATCAACTGAATTGCAGGTAGTCACCAAATCTCCGATTCCAGCCAATCCCATCACTGATTGGACACTGCCCCCGAGTGCTTTACTCAAGTGTACCATTTCCACCATTCCTCGGGAGACCAGCAATCCTTTTGCATTTTCACCCAATCCCAACCCTGCCAAAGCGCCGGCAGCAATGGCAATTATGTTTTTCAAAACCCCGCTTAGTTCTACTCCGATGATGTCTGAATTACCATATACCTGGAATTTTTCAGAACGAAGTAATCGCTGCCCTTCCAAAATCACTTCATTGTACTTACTAGCAATAACAGTTGCTGCAGGAAAGCCCACGCTCAGTTCTTTTGAGATATTAGGACCTGCAAGACAACCAACTCTGACGGCTACAGTCTCTTGCAAGATCACCTCACTCATGGTGAGAATTTGACTTCTTTTCAGCTTTTGGACTGTATCCAGACTTTCACCTTTACCAAGATTCAATGCAAGACCTTTGGTGCCATGAATAATCAAATGATAAGGATATAGAAATGGTCCAAAATTCCTGACAACTTCCAGAAAGGCTGCCGAAGGGATCATGAAAAAAAGAATGTTACACGACTTACAAAGTTCCTCAGGACTGAAAGTAGCGCGGATACTCGGATGAATTTCCCGACCGGAAGTACGATGGACAGTGTTGATTTCTTCAACGACCTCTTCTTTCCGGGCGTAGACCATGACTTCATTTTTTTCAGCAAGCATATTGGCAATGGCAGTTCCAAAGCTCCCAACGCCTACTACACCAATTCTCTTGGTTTTAGAAGAGTTTCTCAAGGCCATATCCGTGAAGTCTATTGTGATAAAAATAAAGCAAGCTCATGTCTTCGGTAACGATATCACCTTGCTTATCCCTAATCAAAGGACGCTTAGCATGATACATCCCCACATTGTCAATGCCATGAGTAATGATCTCATCCATGGACCTTTTCATATGTGGAGCAATGTCAATCATTCCCTGAGATTTTAACTCTAAAACCCGATCCATTACCAACTGACAAGCTGTTTTAAATTCTTCATAGGGAATGGAAATATCCTCCTCGGGCAATCGGATTAGGTCAAAAATATCCAGCTTGTTATTCTTGGCTTTGATGGATTCGAATGCTACAAAGGCGACTAAATGGGAACTGAATACACGGTTGATTTTATGAAACTCTTCCACAATTCGCTTTCCCAACATATGGGTATACTCTTCTTCCCGTTGCTGATCTACCGTGATTTTCCCATCCGAAATAAAATAATCCCTGGTTTCAATTTGTCTCCCACGCTTATCCAAGCTTTTCCCATCCTGATCCACGTAGTTCCCAAGCACATCCATCGCCCGACCGATGGAAACTGAGATGTCAGAGCCTTTGGTGAAGAATTTCAGCAAAAACTTGGAGATCTTATAAGAGGTTGAGAATTCGTCGTTTTCCTTATAGTATCGCTCCTGCCCGGTGATGCTCAGGTGCTCCCGGATCAAACTCGGAGCCTCCAACACAAAATGGTAATTGATCGTCACAGGAACGATGAAAATTTTCCCTGAACTATCATTGAATCCATTCTGAAAATTTGCCCGTTGAGCTTCGATAGCAGTACTCAATAGTCCTAATTTAAGTCTGGATTCGATCATTCCACTTCGGGATCGAGTCCCACCTGGGAAAAACAAACTATGACAACCAAACTGAATGGCTTCCTTGGAGTAAGTCTTAAGCGTCTCCAAATACATCAGATTTTTCTTTCTCCGATCGACTTTATACGCGCCCAAGGCATTCATGAAATAGGCAAAAATAGAGATATTGAAAAGATTCATGCCTGCACCATAAATGAATGGCGGCATGCCTAATACCGAGATGATCCACCCGATCAAAATGCTATCGAGGTTGGAGAAATGGGTCGGAACCATCACGATCGTTCCCTTTGTTGCCAAATCCCGTATCTGATCTGTTTGTCCCGTAATCTGGATTTTATCCTGAAGTGTATATTGATTACTGAAAATAGACTTAATGCCTTTCACCCGTGCTGCATTGAGCAAACGGGAAAAACCATAGGTCACCACACTTCTGGTAAACTTGTAATGGGATGCTTTAAAATTAGAAGCGATCTCCTCCGCATAACGGGAGGTGATGCGATGAAGTACTTTTTGGTAGGCTTGAAATCTTTTGCTTTTATCCAGAGATAAATCCGTATTGATTTGGAGCAAGGAAGATTTCACTTCGCTCCAAAAAGAATTCTCATCATCGGGATCGACCGCCCAAGGGTTTTGCTTTATCCTCAGTTTTTCGCGGTAAAGGGTAGTTTCCAACTCTTCCTTTATGATCTCGGGATTTTTCCCTGTCAATCCCAAAACCCTAGCTTCAGCCAGATCTGCCACTTTTTTTACAAATTCTTTTCGCTCTCTGGCCAATTTCACCACCGGCCATTCATCCTTGCTGGGAATAATGGGGGCATACCGATGCTTTATGTATTTCTCGTCCAAGGTGGAATGTAGGTTAGAAAAGGTCCTAAAGATAGCTAAATTGCCCTTTCTAACTGAATACTATTAGAAAGGGCAAGTAGTCAGGATTTTGTGCGGACAAAAAATGCAACAATCGCTGCAGTTATCAATCCCATTATCGCAGCTCCTATCATCGACTGCATCATGTAACTTTGAAGATTGAAATAATCTTCCGCTGCCTGCCGCTCCATTTTTCCGGAGGAAACAGAATAATCGATAGCATTATTGAAATAATCCGGAGTAATATATGTGCTCGTGATGTATTGACTTAGTGGGCTGAGCAGGAACACTACCAGCGTAATTATCAATCCGGCAATAAAACCCTGCTTATAGGACATTTTTCCTCCGAAGAAATTCCGTTTTTTGTCCAGAAGGGCAAAAACATAGATTGATATGGCAATCGGGGCCATAAACAACGTGTATGTTTCATGTTTATCGATGTGAACATCATGCCATCCCATCGCTTTTTCGAAAACCATCCAAATCAATCCAACAAGGACAAAGAGGATTCCCCATTTAATTTCAATTTTAATACTTTTCATCATGTTCAGGCTGTATTTGGTTTAGAATTAGGGGTGATTGATACAAATTACAAAAAAACCGAAAACGATTCTCAAATTCACAGTGTTTGATGAACAGTATGAAGAGATTCCCTTGCCCAAGAACGAAAGGGTATTATTTTTACGACATCATTCACTGATGAAAAAAGACCTCAAACAAATACAAGTCCCCATCGAAGCCGAAATGGCCCAGTTCGAGCATAAGTTCAGAAACTTCATGAAAAGTAAGGTCAAGCTTCTGGACCACATCACCAATTACATCGTCAAGCGAAAAGGCAAGCAGATGCGACCTATGTTCGTTTTTTTGACAGCAGGGGTATGCGGTGAAATAAACGAATCGACGCATCGTGGAGCGGCATTGATTGAATTGCTGCATACAGCAACACTTGTACATGATGACGTTGTCGATGATGCCAACTACAGACGCGGCTTTTTTTCAATTAATGCCCTTTGGAAAAACAAAATCGCAGTTTTAGTCGGTGACTACCTACTCTCGCGTGGGCTGTTGTTGAGCGTGGATCATGGGGACTTTCATCTTCTTCGCATCGTGTCCAACGCTGTCAAAGAAATGTCGGAAGGTGAACTCCTCCAAAGCTACAAAGCGCGAAAACTGGACGTGGATGAGGAAGTATACTATGATATCATCCGGAAAAAGACCGCGAGTTTGATTGCTTCCTGCTGTTCAGTTGGGGCTTCCAGCGTAGGAAATGATGATTCAGCAATTGAAAAAATGCGCCTTTTTGGAGAGAAAGTAGGGATGGCTTTTCAGATAAAGGATGACCTTTTTGACTTTGGAGAGGATGAAATAGGTAAGCCTGTTGGGATCGATATCAAGGAGAAAAAAATGACCTTGCCGCTGATCTATGCACTTAGAAATACGGATTGGCTGACAAAGCAAAAGATCATTTATCTAATTCGAAACCGCTCTGAGGATAAAAAAGCCGTCAATGAAGTAATTGATTTTGTAAAAAAGAGCGGTGGCTTGGATTACGCCAAAGGAAAAATGGACGGATTCTATCAGGAAGCCTTGACGATTTTGAATGATTTCCCTGATTCCGAATACAAATCATCTCTGAGCGATTTGGTGAGCTACACTATCGAGCGAAAAAAATAAAGCAGAAATCTCTGCTTTATTTTACCTCATAGCCTTGACCGTTTGAATCTTACCATCTTCCTGATGGATCAGCTCAGCCATTTTAATATTTCGGAGTGGCGTTTTTCCCGATAATTCCGTGTCGTGGTAGAAGAGATACCACTTGCCTTCAAACTCCACAATCGAATGGTGATTGGTCCAGCCTTCTACTGGATCTAAGACGTTTCCCTGATAAGTAAACGGGCCATATGGATTATCTCCAATCGCATAAGCGATGAAATGTGTGTCTCCCGTGGAATAAGACAAGTAATACTTGCCCTTATACTTGTGCATCCAAGCTGCTTCAAAAAATCTTCGGTTATTGTCCCCAGCTTTGATCGGTTCACCACTTTCATCGAGGATCAAGAGTTCTTTTGGCCTTTCTGCCAAGTCTTTCATTGAATCTCTGAGCTTGGCGATATAAGGCATTAAGGCTTTTTCTCCAGCTGCCGGAAGGCCATCTGTAGGACCTTTTCTTCCTGCTACCAATTTCTGATCGTCGTACCACTGAAGCTGACCACCCCAAATTCCACCAAACAGCATATAGTATTCTTCCCCTTCCTGAAATACTGCCGGATCCATGCTAAAAGTACCCTTTATAGGCTCTGGTTCAGCTTTGAAAGGTCCTTCAGGCCGATCTGAAACAGCCACTCCAATCTTGAAAATATCATTTTTATCCTTTGCAGGAAAATACAAATAGTACTTCCCATCTTTTTCAGCCGCATCCGGTGCCCAGAGCTGCCGACCTGCCCAAGGAACATCCTCCAACTTGAGTGCAACACCATGATCCGTAACTGCAGCGCCAGGCTTTTCCATCGAAAAAACATGGTAATCCTTCATGTCAAAGTGCGAACCCATGTCATCTTCCGCTACTTCTGTCTCGGTATCATGAGACGGATAAATGTAAATTTTCCCTTCAAAAACATGGGCCGAGGGATCGGCTGTGTAGATCTTTTCTACTAAGGCTTTATGAAGAAATTTAGAGACTTCAGGTTCAGCTTCGACTTGAACTTCATCTTTTGGCTGGGAACACGAGAAGACAGAACCAAGGGCCACCAAAAAGAGAAATGAATATTTCATAAATAAAATCGGTTTGGGAACACTCGAAAATAGTAAAGTCGCGGAAAAAAGACTCAAGAATATTTTTGTGTTTCAATTGATTAAAGTCGTGATGCTATCATTTATGTATGTCCGCTTTCTTACCAGTAGCAAAATAAAATAAGGTTTGAAGTTCCAAAAAACGAGCTACGCCACGGCGCACAGGTGTGGACTGTTTACAGTCGTCTGTGGACGATTATCCGCTATTTTTCTGGCTTATTTTTTCTTACTGGCAGAATTGCGGATAATCATAATATCATTAATCAAATTTTCAATCCAAGCCCTCCAAAAACTCCTTAAACTCCTCAAAGCTTTTTCCTAGCTCAATTACCTTTTTTTCGCCTTCCAGAAAAGCTGCCAATCGCTCGGGCAGAATCAATTTTTCACCCAAAGCTTCTTCCACTACATCACGGAATTTTCCGGGATGCGCTGTTTCCAAGAATACCCCGACATAGCCGGGATATTCATTCCTAAACTCTTTCAAACCCAAATACCCCACAGCGCCGTGCGGGTCTAAAGTATATCCCTGAGGTTGAACTTTTTGAATCGCCTGCACCGTCTCTTCGTCGTCGTAGAAATAGCCCTTCACCTTCTCTCTGAAAACATTTTCGTCTCCGCGATAGAGTGATCCCAATCTTGGAAAATTGCTTGGATTACCTACATCCATGGAGTTGGACACTGTCTGTATCGACGGCTGTGGCTGGAATCCGGCACCTTGAAGGTAGTCCGGCACAATTTTATTTACATTCGTCGCGGCGACGAAATGATCGACTGGTAAGCCCATTCGCTCCGCTAAAATTCCCGCACCCAGGTTACCGAAATTCCCGCTTGGTACGGCGAAAACAACTTTTTTTCCATTTTTCAGAAGTCTTGAATACGCATAGAAATAGTACAAACACTGCGGAATCCATCGTGCAATATTGATGGAATTGGCAGAGGTCAAGAGTAATTTTTTATTCAAGTCTGCATCCAAAAAAGCCTGCTTAACCAATGTCTGACAATCATCAAAAACTCCATCCACTTCCAAAGCCGTGATATTTTGACCCAGTGTCGTAAACTGCTTTTCCTGTAGGGGGCTGACTTTTCCTTTCGGAAAAAGTATAATAACCTCCACCCCCTCTACTCCCAAAAAACCATTGGCTACAGCACTTCCGGTATCTCCGGAAGTCGCCACAAGCACTCGAAGGGTTTTGCTTGATTTTTCAACCAACATGCTCATCAACTTGGAGCAAAACCGTGCACCAAAGTCTTTGAACGCCAATGTCGGTCCATGAAACAACTCTAAACTGTAGACATCCTCTTCAACTTCCACAAGCGGCGCATCAAAGGTCAATGTATGATCGACCAATTCCCTGATCTGACTTTCGCTCAAATCCTCAGAAAATAAAGCTCCAATCACAGCGTAACCGATTTCCTGAAAACTCATTTGAGAGAATTTCTCAATCAATTCTTTTGGCAAAACAGGGATTCGCTCTGGCATATACAGACCGTTATCAGGAGCAAGGCCTTTGATGACTGCTTCAGATAGCGAAACTTTATGATTCGGATTATTAGTGCTGAAGTACTTCATAAATTAGGTGGATTCGAGGACGTATGCTCCTCGGATATTGATAGCAGAGTGGTAGGTATCTACTCCAAGACCGATGGCATCATAGACTTCCTGTGCGGCTTTGATGATGGATTCGGAGGCTTCTGCCCCTTTGGAAAGTGTAAATAGTGTAGGGCCTGAACCCGAAATCCCCATTCCCAATGCTCCGGCAGCTTTTACAGCTTCCTTCACTTCGTAAAAACCGGGGATCAAAGTAGCGCGATAAGGTTCGGCAATTACATCCCGAAGCGATCGGCCGATTAAGTCAAAGTCTTCCTGAAACAATCCTGCAATCAGTCCAGCCACATTGCCCGATTGTATTGTGGAATGCTTCAAGGACACCGAATCTCTCAAAACCGACCGGGAATCGGAGGTTTTCAATTCAAAATGCGGATGAAGCAAGGTGCAGTGCAAGCCTTGGGGCACGTGTAGTTTGATCACATCCAAAGGATGGTAATCCCGAATCAAGACAAATCCACCAAGCAAACTCGGAGCGACATTATCCGCATGACCTGCACCACAAGCTGCTTTTTCAGCTGCTATCGCAAAAGGAAGCAAGTTTTTCTTTTCAAAAGGCTCACCAAGTAAATGATTTGCTGCCACCAAAGCCGCAACTGCACTAGCTGCACTGGAACCCATTCCTGAGCCCAAAGGCAGTCCTTTTTTCAGTATGATATTCATCCCTACTTCCTGCCCCAATTCATCCAACATCGCTTGAATCGCAACGGTACAGGTATTTTTTTCAACCTCATAAGGTAGCCTGCCTCCGTCCCCTTCAATGGAAATAACACGCAGTCCTGGCCCATCTTTGAGTTGGACTTCAACTACATCACCCATCGCATCGATGGCAAATCCGAGAATATCGAATCCGCAGGACACATTGGCCACAGTGGCGGGAGCAAAAGCTTGGACCGATTGCATTATTCCCGAGTATAGTTACCGATTCGGATCACATCAGCAAATACACCTGCGGCAGTCACGTCCGCACCAGCACCCGGACCACGGATGATCATCGGTCGATCGTGGTAGCGTTCCGTAGTCAGCAAAATCATGTTGTCACTTCCTTTCAGACTGGAAAAAGGATGTGACTCTGGCAATGACTTCAAGCCGACCTTGGCTTTCCCGTCTTCCAATGTTGCCATAAAGCGGAGCTTTTCTCCCTTTGCCTTGGCATCCGCTAGAAGCTTGGCGAAATCAACATCGTGTCCTTTTAGCTTTTCGAAGAATTCATCCACGGAAGATGTCGTCCGACAATCTGCCGGAACCATACTTTGGATGGTAATGTCATCAAATTCCAATTCCTGTTCTGCTTCACGACCTAGGATAAGGATTTTCCGAGCCACATCCATTCCACTGAGGTCATCTCGGGGATCTGGTTCGGTATAGCCTTTTTCCTTTGCGATTTTTACGACTTCTGAAAAAGGAGCCCCGTTTTCCAGTTCAGAGAAAATAAAATTCATTGAGCCACTCAATACGGCTTCTATTCGAATTACCCGATCGCCTGAAAGCATCAAATCCTGCAGCGTATTGATCACAGGCAGTCCGGCCGCTACGTTGGTTTCGTATAAGAAATTCACTCCCCGCCGTTTGGCAATTCGTTTTAATGCGCGATACTGATCCATTGAACCGGAATTGGCCTTTTTATTCGGCGTGACGATTCCAACCTTTGCTTCCAGTATTCGGGAATAGGTATCAGCTACTTCCAAACTTGCAGTGCAATCCACAAATACCGAGTTGGAGAAATTCATCTCTTCCATCGTTTGGATGAACTTATCCAGATTCATTTTTTGATCGGATTCGTTCAATTGATGTGGATTTTTCAGATCAAATCCATCCTCGTTAAAAGCCATGAAACGGCTATTGGCCAAACCGTGTATCTGAATGTCCAATTCATTGGCTCGGAGCAATTTATTTTGCTGGGACTTAATCATCTTAATCAGGGCTTGACCGATAAGGCCTGTCCCAACCAAAAAGACGTGAAGTACTTTATTTTCTGACAGGAAAAATGCTTCATGGAGCGCATTGAGTGCCTTCTGCAAGTCTGGTTGAGGAATGACAGCAGAGATATTCAGCTCCGAACTTCCCTGAGCAATTGCGGCTACGTTGATATTATTTCTTCCCAAGGCCCGGAACATCCGTCCGGAGGCTCCGGGATTTTGTTTCATGTTTTCTCCTACCACCGCTATCGTTGCCAATCCATGAAGCAGCGATACTTCATCCATCTCTCCGGACTTGATTTCGTAGAAAAACTCTTTTTCAATTGCCTCTTTACCCTGATAGGCTTCATGGGTTTTGATCGCCAGACAAATGCTATGTTCGGAAGAGGCCTGAGAAATCAATAAAATATTCACCTTGGCTTCCGCAAGAGCCTTAAACACCCGGCTGACTGTAGCTCCACCCTCCATCAATCCTGCCCCTTGGACTGTCACGATTGAAATATTGGACATGGAACTGATTCCTTTGATCAAGGCACCATGACTGACTTCGCCATTGATGAGCGTACCTGCATTCTCCGGCTCAAACGTATTTTTGATATAGATTGGGATGCTTTTTCGCATCGCAGGCTGCATAGTCGCAGGGAAAATAACTTTCGCTCCAAAGTGGGAAAGCTCCATCGCCTCATTATAACTCAATTGTGGAATAGTGAAGGCGGTGTAAACCAACTTTGGGTCGGCAGTCAATACACCTGAGACATCCGTCCAGATCTCCAGATCCTGCGCTTCCAAAGCCGCAGCAAAAATCGCTGCCGTGTAATCCGAGCCCGATCTTCCAAGTGTGGTAGTCTCACCTTTGGCTGTAGACGCAATGAATCCTGTAATGACCTTTACCCCGTCATTTTTTGAAAAATAATCTTTGATCTGAGCATAGGTCACCTCATAGTCGACTCTGGCCTGACCAAAACGATCATTTGTCCGGATGACATCCCTCGCATCTACAAACTGCGTCTTGATGCCTTTACCAGCCATAGCTTCCGCCAAAATAAATGAAGAAAGCCGCTCTCCAAAGCTCGCTACGTAGTCCAGCGTGCGTGCGGAATTTTCCTTGATGAGATAAATTCCGTGAAAAAGATCCTCCAACTCCTTAAAGCGCACTTTGACATACGTCATTACAGTAGATTGATTTTGGACTGCGATCAACTGTCGTACAATGTCGAGATGCTTCTCCTCCAGGGTTTGTAAAAGATCTCTATAAGCCTGATCCCCCTCTCTGGACAATCTTGCAATGGTGAGAAGGCTTTCTGTAACTCCGCCAAAAGCAGAAAAAACGACTGCAATCTCATGTTGTTTGAGCTTGTCTTGAAGGATTGCAAATACCTTTCGGATGTTTTCAGGGTTCGCTACGGATGAACCTCCAAACTTGATGATTTTCATAAAGTATAATGAAATTAATGCTGGAAATTAAAATTTGGCCAAGGAGGCCTCTGAGGGCGAGTAATTAAAGATGACGACGGGTCACCCCGTAATCATGGTGGTCATTCCGGTGTTCATTGTGAAAAAAACAGCAGCATGCATTTCCAAGGTTGGAAGCGCATTTGAATGTGAAAAATATTTTGCTGCAAGTACCATGACTGGAAGATTGACTGGACAATCTTACAGCGAAAAAACGGTTTGACCAAACAAACTCATAGAGATCTGAGATTTTTTTAAAATTTTCTCAGGATTAAATTCGAAATATTAACCATTTGATAATTCACCAAAGGATATTTTTGAATTTAAACTAACAGATTTGAGCCTATTCAATGGATCTGTGATTTGTATTTCAGAGGCAAAATAGTCTATCCCGGTCCTGTCTTCCTCAGGCAGCCTCGATTTCAGCGAGATTTTAGTACCTTAAAGGCAACTCCTACTTTAAGGTTTCATGAAACAAGTACGCATCTTTTCACTCAGTATTTTGATCCTGCTCTTCATTGGCTGTAGCGGATCTTCCAACCTGGCAAATCCCAATCTGCTCATCGGGAAAACATGGATATTATCCAGTTTTAAAGGAGACCTTGACATTAGCAAGTTCAGCCTGGGATCACCTTTAATTTCATTTTTGGAAGAAGGGAGGCTGGCAGGATTTGCAGGCTGCAACAATTTTTCGGGCACGTTCTCCCTGGAAGGGATGGGACTACTACTCGATCCCGGTGCAATTACAAAAAAAGCGTGCCGCGGCACTTCTGATACTGCGTTTATTTCGGCTATGGACAATGTCAAGAATTTCTCGGTAGAAAAGAGCAGACTCATCCTAATGGACGGCACCATTGAACTGATGAGCTTCATCCCCAAAAAAGACTAAATCTGATCAGACCAATTCCTCGATCGACATCATTTTCCCTCGAAAGTTTACCTGTTCTTTCTTTTTCTTTCCAATTAAAAGCTCACCAAGTGGTGAGTTTTTACTCATCAAAAAAACCTTAGTGTCGTCCACATTTACCTGTCCTATACTGATGGCCAGCAAAAACCAATCAGCTCCGAGTTTGATTAATGCTCCTTCCTGTACAGAAACAGGTGTGTCTTTGATTGCCTGGAGTCTGTAGAGCTCATCCAGGTCCATTTTGCTCTGCTTTATCTGCTTCTCAATTGTATTCAGATCCTGGGTGATCGTCTCACGGCTAGTCTCGTATTTATCTCCAGCGCTGTTTTTTTCTTCTTCCAGAATGCTCTCTATAATGTTTTTTCGCTCCTGACTTAGCAATGCTTCTTTTTGTTTCAGTTGAGACAGGGCTGTCTGATAGACTTTTGATTTGAATTCGTTCATAAAATTTAGCCTTCGCAGGATTCTTTTCTTCGGGTGTCGATAATGTAAACAATTTTCCAGCCACTGGCCATTTTCACGAGCTGGAAGGAATTTACGCCGCAATGGCTAAAATTCCCATTAACGTAAAAGTGGTAGGGAGTCCAAGCAGCGGCCATCTCCCCGTCAATTTTGATCTGATAGTCAAGTATTCGTTCGTCCAGTTGGGTTTCTGCCGGAGTGGTAGCGATTCGTTTCACAAAATCAGCCACGGCATTACTGCCCACTTCAGTTCCTTCGGGTTTAGAAATGACGGTCTGCATCAGCGCATCTTTGGAAAAAGAGGCAGCCACCTGATCCGCATTTTTTGATCTCATTCCGTCAAAAAGACTTTTTATCACAGCTTCAACCTGCTCCTCCTCTGTCTGGGAGAAAGCTTGGATACAGAAAAACAGACCAAAAAGGCCTGCAAGAAGAATTTTTTTGGTCATGGCATGTATACTTTAAACGCCTCCGTAAAGTTTGAAAGTCATATTTCTCAACGCTGAATTATTAACCGCGTAGTGCATCGCCTCAGCAATTTCTTTGGCACTCACCCACAGCGAAAAATCTGCATCAGGCATGGACTCACGATTGGCTTCGGTATCAATGATACTTGGAACAAAGACATGGCTACGGATTTGAGTGTCTTTCACTTCCTCAGCAAGAATTTCGGCAAGTGTCAATACCAGTTTTTTACTCAACGAATAGGCAATGGTATCTTTGGCACTTTGCAATTCCAAGGCCGGTCTTGCCCCGACAAAAAGGAAGGTGCCTCTTTGCTGTTTTTTCATAAAGGGAAGAAAACCCCTCACCATATTGTAGGCGCTGAAAAAATTCAACTGAAGCATAGCCTGAATGTCTTTTTCAGAAGTCGAATCAATAGCTCCCATTGAGAATCCTCCTACGATCATTGCCATCGCATCCAGATCGTTATACTGCATCTGAAACTCTTTCACAAACTCTGAAACTGCAGCTTCGTCAGTGACGTCCACTTCATAATTATCATCCGCTTCCTCTACAAACTCATCATGATCCGGTCTCAACAGTGCAATGACATGATACCCTTCCCGCTTGAATTTATCTACAACAGCCCTACCAAGACCTCCCGCTGCACCGGTAATTAATATATTTCTGCTCATGTTTGGTCTGATTTCATTCTGATAATTGCTAAAATTAGGCTTTATTTTTCGATTGAAACATGAATCATCTCAAAAGCAGCATCCAAGTCAAAGAGAATATCCGGAAAAGAAACTTTGCCATAAAGCTTCTTTTGCTGATTATTTTGGAAATTTTTTATGAAGGGGAGACCTTTTTGAGCCCTTTTCTTGAAAAATATGAAATTATTAACCGGATCATCCGTGCTCTAATTTTCCTCCTCAGTGCTAATTTGATCATTTCCCTGGGTCGAATTATTACTCTGAGAATTTATTTACGACAGCGGGAGGACAACAAAGTGCAGCCCAATTTCATGTTGGGAATCGACCGGATTGCCGGAATACTCACAAGTTTTGCACTGTTGATCTGTTTGATGTTGGTTTTCGGAATCAGGCCTTTGGAGTTTTTGACCAGCATTACAATCGTCGCGGCAGCGATTGCATTATTAACCAAAGAATACATTACCAATATCGTCAATGGGCTGATCATGATGTTTTCCGATCAGCTGGAGATCGGAGATAAAATCCAAATTGGACGCCATATTGGTTTCATAAGAGACATCACGCTGATAAATTTGGTTTTGAAAAATGATTCAGGAGAAATTATCCTAATTCCAAACACCATGGCTTTGACTACTGATGTGGTCAATTTTTCCAAAAACAATACGCACCAGGTGATTTTTGATATCGAGATCTCCTCGAAAAATGAAATCCATTTAAATGCACTGGAGGAAAGTCTTTCCGAACTGCTAAAAAAATATCCGGATATCGTCTTTGCCGAAGGAGCTCAATTGAATGTGATTGAAAGAAAGGCCGAAACCTTCTTGGTAAGATTTCAATTCCCGATCAAAACAGGGGAAAAACCCACAGAAATTCTTGTGAAAAAAGAAATCAATCAAGCTTTGATACAATGGAACCATGGGCACAGACAAGGTTAACTATTTCGATTTGGTCTATCAGGTAGTTCGGGAAATTCCCCGCGGACGAGTCACGAGTTATGGAGCGATCGCGCATTATTTGGGGTTAAAAAGTGGGGCGAGAATGGTGGGGTATGCCATGAATGCCGCACATACGATGACTGATGTGCCAGCACAGCGCGTAGTCAACCGACAGGGCTTACTCACGGGAAAACACCATTTCGCAACCTCCACCAGAATGCAGGAATTACTCGAGGCTGATGGGGTCAGCGTTGAAAACGACCAAGTCAAAAACTTCGAAACTGTTTTTTGGGATCCTGAAAAGGAACTTGGCCTTTAATCCTTTTTGCGCAGCAAAAAAAGTCCCAAAAACATCAAAGCTCCATTTAAGATCAGCGCCTCAAAACCAAACTTGTAGCCCCAAAGCCATTTTTCGGAATTTTGACTGATGATAAAAGTAATAATTGGAGCGGCCACTGCGATGTAGGGAACAAAGCGGTCTTTGACTTTCAGCTTGGTGAAAAGTCCAAAAGAGTACAGCCCGAGTAATGGCCCGTAAGTATATCCCGCAATGATAAATACCGAATTGATCACACTTTGATCATTTAGCCAGTAAAAGCCCAAAATCATAAAAAACATCAGTGCGGTAAAAAGAATATGGACTTTTTTGCGGATACTGACTCTTTTTTCAGGTGCATATTTTCTGTCGATCTGAAGAAAATCAATACAAAATGAAGTCGTCAAGGCGGTCAGTGTCGAATCGGCACTGGAATAGGCCGCCGCAGTAATCCCAAGTACAAATACGATTCCCGTGAAAGCCGAGAAATGCTGTGTTGCCAATAAGGGAAAAAGTCCGTCTGACTTTGAAGGAAGTGGAATTCCTTTAGTCTCTGCATAAATGTAGAGCATGACCCCCAGCGAAAGGAAAAGCAGGTTGACAATCACCAAAATGACAGTAAACCAAAGCATGTTTTTCTGGGCATCTCCGATATTCTTGCAAGTCAGATTTTTCTGCATCATATCCTGATCGAGTCCCGTCATCACGATGGTGATGAATGCACCGGAAATAAATTGCTTGAAGAAATTGGTGCCAGCTTTCCAGTCCCAGTTGAATATCTCCGAACGGCTATCCTTCGCTACTGAAGAGACATAGTCCCCAAGGCTTTTTATCCCCAATTCATTCCCGATATAAAAAATGGTAATGATCACAGCCGCAAGCATAAAAAAAGTCTGTAGTGTGTCAGTCCACACCACAGTCTTAATTCCTCCACGGTACGTGTAAAGCCAGATCAGTCCCACTGTAATCAAAACAGAAACCCAAAAAGGAATTCCAAGTGAATCGAAAAGTATTAACTGCAAGACGCTTGCAACCAAATAAAGGCGCAAAGAAGATCCTAATGCTCTGGATAGGATAAAGAAAAAGGCACCAGTCTTGTAAGACCAAAATCCGAATCGCTCTTCCAAATAGGAATAGATTGAGACTAGATTGAGTCGATAGTAAAGCGGAAGTAAAACTTTGGCTATGGTGAAATAGCCCAAGGTATATCCCAAAACAACCTGGAAGTAAAAGAAGTTAGTATTACCTACCTCCCCGGGAACTGATATAAAAGTGACCCCGGAAAGGGAGGCCCCAATCATGCCAAATGCGACCAAAAACCACGGAGACTGTCTGTCACCTGTAAAGAATGAATCAGCCGTGACTTGCCTCGATGTGTACCAAGAAATTAAAAAAAGTAAAAGGAAATAGGCCGAAATGACTGACAGGACAATTTGGGGATTCATAAAGGAATTCAGGTATCGCGCTAAGTTGTCTATTATTCTTAATTTTGCAAAATGAATCATTTAAGCAGCACCCTTCCCTACATCCAAGAGTCGGAAATTCTATTGGAGGAATTGCTGGATCAGGAGGAATTGGATCTGGTAGTTTTCAATGATGATGTCAATACATTTGAGCATGTCATCAATATTCTGATGAAAGTATGTAAACATTCTCATGAGCAAGCTGAGCAATGTACCCTTGTGATCCATTATAAAGGAAAGTGCGCTGTCAAAAAAGGGTCGAAAGAAGAATTGAAGCCCATGTGTGAGGCTATTCTTGATGCAGGGATTCAAGCAGCTATCTTATAAACTGAAATTCCTTGAACTTCCCCTCCAAATTAATTGAAGACGCGGTAACAGAGATCTCTCGCTTGCCCGGTATTGGCAAAAAAACAGCGCTTCGGCTTGCCTTACATCTTCTCAAGCAAAACGAAGTGGTGACAGAAGCTTTGGCACTCTCCATCACCAAAATGAGGTCGGAAATCCAATATTGCAAAACCTGCCATAACATCTCGGATGATGTAGAATGCAGCTTATGCAAAAGCCATCGAAGAGACCGGGCCATCATCTGCGTTGTGGAAGATATCCGAGACGTGTTAGCCATCGAAAATACCAACCAATATCAGGGACTTTATCATGTATTGGGAGGAGTGATCTCCCCAATTCAAGGAATCGGTCCGGAAGAACTTAAAATTGAAACCCTCATCAAGCGAGTCACGCTTGGAGATGTTTCAGAAATTATTTTGGCACTTTCGGCCACGATGGAGGGAGATACCACCTCATTTTACTTAGGTAAGCGGCTAAAAGAAACCGGTGTGAAAGTCAGTACCATCGCAAGAGGAATACCTGTTGGCGGGGAATTGGAGTTTACCGATGAAGTTACGCTAGGAAGAAGCATCCTGACCCGGATAAATTACGGAAACGAGTAAAGATTTATTTGCGAGGAAGGATTACCGTTCTATATTTGCACTCCGTTAGGGGGATTAGCTCAGTTGGCTAGAGCACTACGCTGGCAGTGTAGGGGTCATCGGTTCGAATCCGATATTCTCCACTTTAAAAGCTTCAAAGAAATTTGAAGCTTTTTTTTATTTTAGCTCTGCGCTGGCTAGATCGTCCCTGAATGCCTTCGGAGAGGTTCCCGATATTCATCGGGACTGGCTATCGGCTCGAATCCGTTTTCCTCCACAAGAGGCTGTCTCATAAATACCAATTTAAAATTGAGCGTAGCCGAAATGTTGCCATATTCCATGGAAATGGCATTCAATTCCGCTCAGGCTGACACCGGAGTGCCTTTTGAGACAACCTCTTTTCAATTTAAACCGCTTTTACCAAATATTTTATCCACACCCTCACAAGGAATCTGTTTTTATTTTTTCGAACTAACAGGAACACTTCATATATAAAATTGTACGATTTATTTCAGTTGCAAAATCAAATTATTGATAAAAAATACGGAAACTGGATTTACACATTACTTTTTTGTAGTTTAATTTTAACTTTTGTTACTAATTTCAAAAACCATTGGTTTACAGTTAATTACATTTCAATCAAACAAGGAGTTCCTTTACTTATATTTGATTCTGTTCCTTTAAAAACACCTTTGGGCACACGTGAAATCAAATGGACTTACGGCCAAAAATGAAGATCATCCTTGGCATTGCTTTCTTTCTGCTAGCAATGATTGACACTGCTGAGCTTTTTGCACAATGCCCACAAAACAACATCACAGTCACTGGCTTCCAACTAAGGAATCAAAACGGGGATTTATTTAGCGTCACAGACGAATATGAATTGGGAGAGTCTGTGACAGGTGAGTTATGGGTCAATTTTGGAGGATCTACAACCAATGGCTATAATCTGCTGATGTTTTATGACGTGGTGGTCAATGGTGCACTAATAGCAAATGACCAGTACGATTGTATTTATTCAGGAAAACAAGTAATACTGAATGTCTGGGTGAAGGTTAGAAATTTCACATGGAATTGGGGTGACATTATCCAAATCAAAGATATATTCATGTATTGGGAGACAGGCACCGTAAAACCTGAAACCACTTGTATTGTCAGCACTAAAAGCAACATCAATTCACAGTGCTATAGTAACCCGGAAGGATTTACCGCCGCAGTTCCCTTATTTCCAAAATTTGATTTTGCCAGCAACGGGATTTGCAATACAACGATTCAGTTCACGAGCCAAACCATCGGCGGTACGCCTCCATTCAATTATGCTTTCAGCTGGGATTTTAACAATGATGGGGTTTTTGATTCTAACTCGGCAAATCCGGTTTACAATTTCCCTTCTTCCGGTACCTATCCCATTACTTTAAGAGTAAATGATGGAACTACTACTACAACTATAATAAAAGAAATATTTATAGACCCCAACTTCGGAATTCAAGTCACCATTTTCCCTACTAAAAAAAGCGAAGAATCCGGTGAAATATATGTAGAAAGTGTCACAGGAGGCACTCCCCCCTATACTTATTATTGGACAGGCCCGGATGGATTTACCAGCACGGATAAGGACATCTTCAATCTAAAAGACGGATTATATCAGCTCGTCGTCACGGATGCAAACGGCTGCCAACAAACCGAACAGTACTTAATGGATATTGCTTCAGTATTGAATCTGGAGTGGAAATACTTTGAAGTCGAATTCGAAGGAGAAGTAATAAACCTAAGCTGGGAAATGAATTCAGAGACTTTGGGAACTGAGTACTACATACACCGTAGCTTCGGCGGTACTTCAAATTTTGAAATCATTAAAACTATAGTAAGTCAAAATCAAAGTCAAAGCAGAATTAAATATGAATTCACGGACAAAAAATTCTCCCGATTCGAAAAACATATTTATTATCGAATTGAAAAAAAGCAAGGGGGAAATTCCCAATTCAGTCCAGTAAAAATGATCAAACTGGAAAACTTAACACCCCGCGAAACTTGGCTAGTCTATCCCAACCCCTCCTCGGGAGAATATTTCAATCTCAATTACATTGATTCCAATGCGTCACTGGAAGTAGAGGTAACCCTGGATCTTTTTGATGCAGGCAATTTTTTCAGAAAAGCATCTTTGCCGATTAGATCCGGACAAACGCTTAAATTGAACGAAATATTCGGCACCCTCCCCAAAGGAATATTGTTTTTGCGGATCCAAAATGCGGATCAGGTAAAAATGATCAAGCTTATGAATTAAGCTTGATCCAAATCCAACTATTCCGGATTCTAGGCCAAACTCATAAAAAAGAGTTATTTTTCTATCCTTAAGTCATTCTTTAACGCTATTTAATGATGTTTTCGCAAAAAATATTGATCGGCGTCCTGTTAGTTTTTTTTCTTTCTGCATGCGCTTGTAATCCTGAAGACCTCGCAAGACTGGCTTTTAGCGGAATGGAAAGTGTTCTTGGCGAGGGATTTATGCCTTCTGAGGGAATTCGATCTTTGGGAAGATTTCAGAGCACTAGCGTCAATCTCAGTCAATCAACTGTAGAAGATTCAACTGAATCTACTATTTTTCTAAAACTGGAAAACGGAGATCCGGTGATTTTGGGAAATCAACCTGAGATTTTAGCACGAAGATGTGCGGAGATTTATCTTCAGGGTTTTAAAAAATCGAAAGATTATCAAATCATTACAGTGCAATTTATACAAACTGACCCCTCAAATCCTGCAAATATTGCTATGCAGGAATATACATTTGAAGTGAAAGATTTCTGACTTTAAACCCTTCCCGCCATGAATTTCCCTCCTGAATACCAAAAACCTCCTCAATCACTTGGGGACTGGATTATCAATGTTCTGATTACAAAAATCCCCTTAATCGGATTTATCATGCTGATCGTGTGGGCGGTGGATAAAAACACTGAATTAAACAAAGCAAACTGGGCCAAAGCAGAATTAATCGTGACTTTGATCGGATTTCTAATTGGTATTTTGATCATTGCTATGGTAGGATTCGGATTTTTCATGAATTTCGCAGACAAAATCGACTGGAATTCCTTAGACTGATGCAATTCAAGGCCATTTGTTCCGATATCGATGGAACACTTCTTAATTCCGAACGGGACCTTTCTCCAAGGCTGAAATCGGTAATCAGCCAATTTCCAAAGGAATTTCCGCTGATTTTGGCAAGTTCCCGAATGCCGGATGCGATGCGTCATTTGCTTAGGGATTTGGGCAGACCTACTGAGCCGCTCATTGCCTACAATGGCGGATTTGTCTTGGACAAAGCAGGAAACGTAATGGATTCAGTCGAAATTCCGATAAATCTTGTCGCCAAGATTTTGGAAATGACCCGGAAAACTGAAATCCACATCAGCCTCTACCATGGCGAAAACTGGTACGAGTCAAAAGAAGATTACTGGGCAAAGCGTGAGGCACAAAACACCAAAGTAAACCCAACTTGGATGGCATCTGAAGCCGTTTTGGATTTATGGGCCAAGGGCAACAAAGGCGCACACAAAGTCATGGTCATGGGGGATTCCAATGAAATCAGCTGGCTTTTCGGAGAATTACATCTTGCACATTCTTCAGATTTGCATTTGTACCGATCCAAAGACACTTACATCGAGATCGCGCCGCGAAAAATTTCCAAAGCAACTGCATTAAAGTTGGTTCTGGAAAACCGCTATGATTTCAGTATGGATGAGGTGATCGCCTTTGGGGACAATTACAACGACATCGACCTAATTCAGAGCGTAGGCTGGGGAGTTGCTGTCCAAAATGCAAGACCAGAAGTCAAGGCAGTTGCAAAAGAAGTCACCCTCCACCACAAGGAAGACGGGGTAGCTGCCACACTGGAGCGAATTAGAGGATTGAGATTTGAGATTTGAAATCAAAAACCCGAAATCACAAAATCCCCGATCCGTCCTCAACCTCTTCGATTGCTTGTCTTAAAAAATCATTAAAGGGCTTCATTCGCTGAAATCCATCCAAGGCAAAGGTGATAAAGGCCCCGGATTCCACGGCTTTGTCCGAAATCTGATGAGATACTGTAAAGCTTTTTAATTTGAGATATTCGATAAATTGATGATCTGCATCGTAATCTCTCGGGCTTGTTTTTAGCTTTTCACCCTCAATCTGGCTGAACAATTTTTTGAAGTCAGGATCATTTTCAATCCGCTGAAGTTCTGCTCCACTGTAGTCAATTTCTTTTCTAATTTTCTTCAAAGTATCTGCTTCAGGCATCCAGATGCCTCCGGCAAGAAATGAATTTCCGGGTTGGATCTGCAGGTAATATCCCGGACCCGGAGATTTTTTCCCACCGGGAGAAAAATAGGCTCCGAAGTTGGTCTTGTAGGGGGCCTTATTTGCCGAAAAGCGAACATCTCTGTTTTGGCGAAAGACACAATCTTTTGGCTTGAAAGCAGAAAGCTCCGGCTCCAATTCAGTCATTTCCTTCAGCAAAACTGCCACATCTTCCAGAAATCGCTCTTTGGTCTCCAGATACCATTTTTTATTGGAATCCATCCATTCTTTATGGTTGTTTTGAGCTAAGGCTGTAAGGAAATCGAGGTAAGGGCGCATGAAGAAAGGTTTAAAGCTAAAGTTAGAAATCTAAAAGCAAAAATCTTGAGGATTAACCAATGGAACCTCCTGGGGGTTTAGAACTTAAGAAATTACTTCTCAGTATTTCAACAGTTTAGAACTTTTGTCTAACTTACACGTGTTAAATTTCAAAAAGACACACGTATCATGAATACGAAATTAACCTTGACACTCGAAAAAGAGGTAATTGAAAAAGCTAAAGAATTTGCAGCCCGTCAGGGACAGAGTCTTTCTTCATTGGTGGAAAATTACTTCAAGCTACTGACTTTTGAGAAAAAAGAAGACCCCAAGAAAAAAAACAGAAAGCCGCTTCCAGAAAGCTTCTTAAAATTGAAAGGATGCCTTAAGCATGAAGGAGAGTTTGATTATAAGGAAGAACTGACCAAGGCTTTGGAAGAAAAATATGGTCTCTAGTTTCTTTCTAGATTCAGATGTGATTCTTGATTTTCTACTAGATAGGAATCCATTTAATTTCTCTGCGGATGAGATTTTTGAAGAAGGTTATAATAGGAACATTCAGATTTTCTTTTCTTCCCTGACTGTTGCCAACATCCATTATCTCCTTCGGAAACAATATGGAAATGATGGTGCTCTAAATAAAATCGCAGAATTATTAAGTTTCTGTCAAATCCTCCCGGTAACGGAAAAGGAAATCTTCGACGCAATAAAAAGCGGATTTTCTGATTTTGAAGACGCAATACAATATTTTACAGCGATTCAAAATTCGGATATAAAAGGCATCATAACCCGAAATCTATCAGATTATAAGAAGTCCAAAATCCCTGTTTTTTCACCTGAAAGCTTCCTTTCTACTTTCAAATAAAATCCACCAGCCCCTCCAATTTCATCCCACGGCTTCCTTTGATCAAAATCAAATAATCCTCCAGCTTACTGTCTTCAAGCCAGTTTCGGAGAGAAAAAGGATCAGGAAAATACAAGGCTTTAGGTGCTTTTTCCAATGCTGACACGATCAGCTTACCAGTAAAGCAAACCTTGTCAATCGGGTATTCACTCACAATCTCTCCCAGCTTACGATGCTCCTCCACGGCATGATCCCCCAATTCAAACATGTCTCCCAGGATGATCATTTTATGTTTTTTCCCGGTCATCTGCCCAAAAGTTCGGATGGCCACTTCCATACTCGATGGATTCGCATTGTAGGCATCCAAAATGATGGTATTGGTCCGCTTTTCGATGAGCTGCGAGCGCATGTTTTCGGGTTTGTAGTTGACAATTCCTGCAACCGCTTTTTCCATCTCCACTCCAAAAAACTTTCCAATAGTTAGCGCATTGGCAATATTTCCAAAGTTATACGCGCCAATCATGGAAGTAAGATACTCGCCTTCTACTCCCTCTACCGAAAACTTCACAAATGGATCCGCACCAAGAAAATTCACTTCGCAGAAGTCACCTTTAGCCGGATAAAGAACCGGATTTTCAAAACGCTTGGCCATGTTAGACAAAATCGGATCCTGAGAATTGATGAAAACCGTGCCCTTGGTCTCTCTCAAATGCTGAAAAAGTTCGGTTTTGGTTTTAAGCACGCCTTCGGGACCACCCATTCCTTCGAGGTGGGCTTTGCCAATATTGGTAATGAAGCCATGAGTAGGCTCAGCAATATCACAGAGTTCTTTAATATCGCCCTGCTTGTTGGCCCCCATTTCAATGATGGCAATCTCGTGTTCGGGTTTGAGACGAAGCAAAGTCAGTGGTACTCCGATGTGGTTGTTCAAGTTTCCAATTGTAGCGAGCGTATTGAATTTCTGGTTCAAAACAGCATTCAAAAGTTCTTTGGATGTAGTCTTACCATTGGAGCCGGTCAATCCAATGACTGGAATATTGAACTTCCTTCGATGAAAGGTTGCCAAATTTTGCAAAGTAGTCAGCACATCTTCGCAGATAAAATACCGCTCATCATCCTCCACCCAGTACTTGGGATCATCGATCACTACGACCGAGGCACCCATTTCCAGTGCTTTCGGCGCAAACTCGTTCGCATTGAAGTTTGGCCCTTTCAGTGCAAAAAAAAGATTGCCCGGACCGATTCTTCGGGTGTCAGTACTGACTCCGGTACTTTTGAGATATAGCTCGTAGAGGATGGAAAGATTCATCTTTGGAAAGAATTAATTCCCAAAATAACGCAATCGTTCACATCTTTGGGGAAGCTCTTTCGTTTTATTTTAGAGTTTAGATTTTCCTCTTCATGCAAAAAACGATTCTTACACTTTTCTCCCTGATCAGCTTTCAAGTATTTCCTCAGACCGTTTTTGAATTTGATCAGGAAAAATCACTTCGAATAGATGGACAAAACGTGCCCATTCCCTTTTCACAGGGCATCAACTCAGCTCAGATTCAGACTATTGACCTCACAGGAGATGGCAAAGAAGAATGGGTGGTCTGGGACATCAACGCGAGGACGCTTCAAGTCTTTGCAAAAAACGGAGAAGCCTTCGCCCTCCTTCCCGAACTTGCCTACTTTTTCCCAACTGACATCAATGGTTTTTTTGTCTTGGCAGACTTTGACAAAGACGGAAAAAAAGACCTCTTTACATCCACTCCCCTTGGAATCAAAGCTTACCGAAATACTTCTCAAGGCACACAAATCTCTTGGACAGTCGCTCAAAATTTCCTCCGTCTCGATGGAGCCAATAATATTCCCGCCAACAATCTGGACATTCCACTACTTCAGGACCTGGATGGCGACGGGGATTTGGACCTGGTAATATTCAATTTTGCTCAGGGAGATTTCTTGGAATTTTTTCGAAATACCTCGGTTGAGCGAAAAGGCCAGCCTGACATCGATGGTTTCGCTTTTTCAGTGGACTTCTGGGGGAATTTCGTCTTTTGTGGATGCGATGAGATCACCTTTGGAAAACGATGCGATGGAAGACCGATTAATTTCCGTGTTGATGCTAATGAAAATAACCGCATTCAGCACGCCGGAGGCCACAGCATTCTTTACCGGGATTTCACGGGAGATGGCATCGCTGATTTGATCCTCGGCCGAGACGAATGCAGCACACTTTATTACCTGCAAAACTTCGGAACCAATGATGCTCCGCTGTTTACCGGTTTTTCCAAAACCCTTCCGGGATTTGGGGCGCTACCTGAATTTCCGATCTTTCATGCTGGACAGCTGATTGATGAGGAATTGGTGATCTCTCTGAATACCAACGAAACGGCTGCTCCATTTCAAATCGACTTTGCCAATTCGGTAGTGAAATTATCCAGAAATACGGGCGCAGTAAGCCCTGTACTGCAAAATCAACTTTTTGACCTGGGAGAAAATTCACGACCCTATTTCAAAGGAAATGTCTTTGCAGGCGAACTTTGGCTTACTGCCAATCCCAAATCGGGAGAAAACATCATCGGGCAGGCCTTCAGAATGAGTTATTCCGGCAATCAGTTTAATCTCCTAAACTCAGATTATCTTACTGCCTCCTCCCTTAATTTACTTGACCTCCAACTTTTGGAATATGGAAGTGTAAAAAACCAGTCCTATCTTTTTGCCTCCGGAGTCAGGACTTCCAACGGCATTCCCTCACAGGTATTGCTTCGAAATGAGGGTGGAAATTGGACGGAATTCTCCCTGTCTGGACTTTCACTTCGGGTTAGGGATCAGCTCACATTTTTCCCCTATCAAGGAAAAGATCTTCTTTTGGTCGCTTCGCAAAATGGAAGTTTGACCTTGTATGAAGTGGATTTAGAAGCTAAATCTGCTACACTCAAAACTGCCAATATCCTTGGGTACCAAGACAATCCTGCCAATCGAAATCTCAGTGTGGCTGTACGAATTCAGGAGAAACCGGATTTGTATGCAGTGGATCAGACAGGAAGAATTTTTCTGATCAAAGACATGATGAACTCAGACGTTCGGGAGGAAGTGTTGGTAAAAATCCGGGATCAAGATCTGCCTTTTCGGTTGGGAAGAAATACCTGGATTTCGGTCGTAAATTCCGGTTTTGGTGACCAAGTTGACTTGATTTTAGGAAGTCGTGGCGGAGGGATCATCTATCTGAAAGCAGTAAACTCTAACGAACCGAACGACGGCGAAATTCTAGTCAAAGTCTATCCAAATCCTACTTCGGGTCCGATTAAGCTTGTCTCCAACACCGCTGCCAAAGCGCGTCTGATTTCGCCCTTTGGACAAATTTTGCTTGATGAAATTACTGTACCTGCCAACAGGGAGCTCGTACTTCAGACCCAAGTCCTTCAGCCGGGCATGTACTTTTTGCAAGTGGAAACCGAAGATCGGAAAGTGGCGATGAAGAAGGTACTGGTGAGGTGATTCAATCTTCCCACAGATTGTCACGGATTTTTGCACAGATCTTCATAGAGACACACGAACTTTTAGGTTTTGCCAAAAATCATATTCAAAAATCTGTGTTTATCTGTGATTTTTACCGGTGACAATCTGTGAGAACTTTCCTTCCAGATAATCTCATTTGCTCACATCCCTTAAAACATCTAGCTTCGGTTTAGAATTATAAATCCATGAAGAACATCTACCACCTCCTTTTCCTGGCGATTTTTGCCTGGGCATGCAAATCCGGCCCTGAAAATCCCGCGGACAAAGTTTTCGTCAACGGCATCATCTACACCGTGGACGAAGCCAATCCCAAAGCCCAAGCCGTGGCCGTTAAAGACGGCCTGATCCTCGCAGTAGGCTCGACAGAAGAAATCCAAGCCTACGTGGGCGAATCCACCGAAGTGATCGACCTGCAGGGCAAGACTATGACTCCCGGGCTCATCGAATCACACGCCCATCTCATGGGAATCGGCTACAACAAGCTGGAAATCGACCTGATGTATGTCAAAACCTATGACGAATTGATCGAAAAAATAGCTGAAGCAGCTGCCAAAGCCCAGCCGGGGGACTGGATCACCGGTCGGGGATGGCATCAGGACAAGTGGCTGCAAATGCCGGATAAAACCGTCAAAGGCTTCCAAACTCACGATGCCCTAAGTGCTGTCACACCCAATAATCCTGTGTACTTGGCTCATGCTTCCGGACATGCTTCGTTTGTCAACAAAAAAGCGATGGAACTCGCCGGCATCACGCCTTTACGCAGCGAAAAACCTACTCAAGAAGTCGAAGGAGGGGAAGTGCTCCGCGACGAGCTGGGAAATCCCACTGGAGTTTTGGTGGAAAGAGCATCTTCCTTGGTAAGTAAATTGATCCCAAAAGAAACTCCAGAGCGGGCCGAGGAAGCTTTGACTTTGGCACTGAAAGAACTCGCAGAAAAAGGGATCACGTCATTCCATGATGCCGGTTCGGGTCAGGATCTGATTGATCTTTTGCAAAAATTCAAAACCGAAGGCAAACTCACTGCCAGACAATATGTGATGCTCACGGGCCGTCAGCCGGAACTTTTGGAAGCGTGGTACAAGAAAGGGCCAATGATCGATCCGGATCATTTTGTGACCGTACGATCCATAAAACTCAATTGCGATGGCGCCTTGGGGCCTTGGGGGGCTTGGTTGCTGGAGGATTACTCCGACAAACCGGGACACCGAGGTCATGAGACTTTGCCGATGTCTGTCGTAACGGAAGTTTCTGAGAAAGCACTCCCACTTGGCTTTCAGGTTTGCGCGCATGCGATCGGTGACCGTGCCAATCAGGAGATTTTGGACCGATTTGAGGCAGCTTTGGCCAAGAATCCCGAAGCGAAAGATCACCGTTTCCGTATCGAGCATGCACAGCATCTGCATCCGGATGACATTCCGAGATTTGGTCAATTGGGTGTGATTGCAGCGATGCAGGCGATTCACTTGAGTTCGGACCGACCTTGGGCAATTGATCGCCTAGGAGAAAAGCGCATCATCGACGGTGCTTATGTATGGCAGACGCTGATGCAAACGGGTGCTGTAGTCACCAACGGAACCGATGCCCCTGTCGAGCCAGTAGATCCGATTCCCTCTTTCTTTGCTTCCGTTGCCCGCAAAACCCTTCAGGGACTTCCCGAAGGCGGCTACGAGGCCGAGCAAAAAATGACCCGGCAACAAGCGCTTAAGTCCTATACCTTGGATGGGGCTTTTGCCGAATTTGAGGAAGATTTCAAGGGCTCGATCGAAGTGGGAAAAGCGGCAGACTTCACCGTCTTTGACAAAGACATCATGGAAATCCCTGAAAATGAGATCCTCAATGCGAAAGTGGAGATGACCGTGGTGGGGGGTAAGGTAGTGTTCAGTAGGCAGTAAACTCCGCTCGCAGTGGGCAGACACAGTAGGTAGTTGCGACACTGTGAGGCACGAAGCAGTCTTAATCTAAGGTTAGAGCGCTAAAGTCAGATAGTTTACCTTCAGTAATTAGGCTGAAAGTATCATAGACCTGTCAGGATTCGAAATCCTGCCAGGTCTTGTTTTTTATAATATCACCCACTAATTGTCGAGGGGCAAGATTCCCGGTCTTCCGTATTTTTTTAACCAAGCCAATCGGTAAAATCTTAGGCTGGATCAATTATTTTCTAACTAGCTAGAAACAGATGAATTAATCCTCCAAATTCATTCTTTTTCGCCAGGAATATGCAAGCATGGGAAGTTGCTGATAGGAATTGACTCCGGCTTTCACCCCCTGACTTTTCAGAAAAATATCATTTGACTTTTGGCTCAATTCAATGGAATAAGCCTTAATCGCCTGACTGGATTCCCGGAGTGCATTCAGGTCATTTCGGATTCCCACAGGAAGTCTACTTACCCACTCCTTGTATTCATTCGGTGCCATCCTATAGAGATCCCGCATCTGATATTGTAAGAGCCTAATGTGTCCGGAGTAGCGAAGAATTGGGTCTTCCGAATTGGTGCAGATCACCCAAGCTATAAAGTTGGCCTCCCCTTCATCAGTGACCCCATAGCTGTGGGCCATTTCATGTGCCACGGTAAAGGGCTGCTCCAAGGGATGAAGGGTTGGGTCGATGTAACTTTCCCCTGTGAAAGGAAAATAAATCCCTAAAATGCCCATTTTACGCATGAATCCTGGCGGAGGAAACAGCTTCGTCCTGGGTTTTCCTGTGAAATTCAGCCCTAATATTTCCAGATTTTCATACATATTAGCCCGCACCAATCGCTCCAAATCAGGATAATCCATAATTGAATTGATAGCCAAACTATCGCTGGAAATTCTGGCCCGATACTGAATCGTTAGCCTTCGGGTAATTTCGATCTCCGACTTTAATTGCTCGAGATTGAGCGCTTTTGGATTCAGCGAAAGCTGTTTGAATATTGGTGTTCGATGATAATTGAAACCCCAAAGTACCAGGAAGAAAAACACCAAAGCACCCAGTCCATTTGTCAGGGCTTGCAAGGTGTACATTGATTTTGCTTTCCAGCCTGCTCTCTTTAAAAATCTGAAGATGAATAATCCGATTACAAAAAATACTGTTGCAATAAAAAGGTAAACACTGGGAAAAGGCAAATTCCCCAGAGTCAGGTCAATGACATTTCTGATTCCGGGAAAAAATATCCTGGAATAAATCTCATCTGTTGCCTCCGGATTTTGAATCGCGAAATAGCGGATGACCAGAGCAACAACACCTAGTATAGCCCAGGACCAATCCCTTTTCCCCATGAATTGTTAGAATTAAATACCTTCTGCCTGCACTTCCTTAACCTCAGGAAGCATTCGGGTCAACAGGTTTTGAATACCGGCTTTGAGTGTTACGGTACTGCTTGGGCATCCTGAACAGGAGCCTTGAAGCTGCACTTTGACGATACCGTCCTCAAAAGAATGGAATACTATGGCACCACCGTCCTGCTCTACCGCGGGCCGGATGTACTCGTCGAGAATTCCTTTGATTTTTTTAACCACTTCAGAATCATTCTCATCAAAAAGTGGGTCCTTTTCAAAACTCGCAGTTACAGCCTTTTGGCCTGACTCTAAATACTGCTTAATATGATCCCGGATGATAGTTTGGATTTCCATCCACTCCACCGCCTCAGTTTTTGTAACCGTAACAAAGTTAGAAGCGATGAACACCCGCTGTACGGCAGCAAAGTTGAAAAGTTCACGGGCAAGCTGACTGTTTTGGGCGCTTTCGGCATCTGGGTAATCAAAACTTACACCATCCTCCACCAACATGAAGTTGGCGACAAACTTGAGTGAATTTGGATTGGGATTGGCCTCCATGTAGAGGTGTACGGGTCGGGCTTGAGCTTTCAGCATGGGAATGAAGTTATAATAAGGTACAAACCAAAAAAGGCCTCGGAAGTTCCGAAGCCTCTAAATTTTGGAAAAATCACTTCGGCAGATGTCCTTTAGCGGCATACCAAATTCCACCATATAAATGCTTAAGGAAATCTGCATCCAAAAATGCGGACTCCACATGTCCAAGTGCTGTGTAAAATACTCTACCTCCATCATACTCATGATACCAAGCCATCGGGTGATTGGCCCCCATCGCCTTTGCTGGTTCGTAGGTTGTTTCGTCAGCGTTGATTAAGACTTTGATGTTTGGATTAACATTTCTGAATTCATACAATTCGTCTGTCCAAAGCCAGTTTTTTGGAAGATGCCAAGTAGATGGGTGATTTTGATCTACAACTTGAAGTCGAAGAGTCTGCTGTCTTGGATGCGCCAAGAAATAAGCGCCGATCATCTGATTATACCAAGGCCATTCGTATTCGGTATCCGTGGCGGAGTGAATTCCGACTACACCTTTGCCGCTTTGGACAAATTTCTGAAAAGCAGCCTTTTGAGCATCATTGAAGATAGTACCAGTGGTACTCATCAGAATGATAACATCATACTTGGCCAGATTCTCATCGGTGAAATGGTTGGCATCTTCAGTCGTATAGACATTGAAGACATGGGTTTGACCCAATTTTTTCAAAGCAGCCACACCTTCAGGAATGGATTGATGACGAAAGCCTGCCGTCTTGGAGAAAACCAGGGCTCTGATGTTTGGATTTTGCTGCGCAAAAGCTCCTAAAGCGAAAGTGAATACCAGCGCAAGGGTAAGAAATATGGGTTTGAGATTCATAGGTTTTGGGTTAATGGTTATTGGTTATTGAGTTAATGGTAATTAATCATTGGTAATTGATTATTGGTCATTGATCATTGATCATTGGTAATTGATCATTGAACATTGTTTCGGTCTTGAAAATTAAATCTTGATACTAGATACTTATTTAATCAGCTCAAACTTCTCTCCGGCTTCTTTCCGTGAAAATGCATTGAAATGCCACCATTCGCTACCGATTCCTGTAAAGCCTGCCCCGATCATCACTTTTCTGAGGATTTCCCGGTTGGAAACATGGGTTTTGGTGATTTTTCCCTCTGCAAGCATCTGTTTTTCCCGATCAGGATAGGCAGGATAGCCAAAATAATCATAGGCCGTACCCATATCCAAAGGCTTTCCCGATTCATTGTCATAAATGGTCAAATCAACAGCCACGCCATAATTGTGCAAACCGCCGATTTTGGGATCCGCCACATAAAGTGGCTTGATGCTATCCGGCTTATCCAAATCATCCCAGAGAATCTGCTGCACGCTCAAAGGACGCACACCATCATAAACCAATAAGGTCAAATTGGGATAATCCTGCTGCAAACTCTCCTGTGCCTTTCTGAGCATCTCAGCTACAACAGGCTGTAAATAAGCCCGCACATGATCTCCGTAGACATCCTTTCCGAAGAAATTATCTTCCGTGGAATATTTCAATTCGACTCGAATTCCAGGAATGACACTTGCGATATCCACCAATCCCTGAACGATAAGCGTCTTTTCTAATTCTGGAAGTTCTTCGGTTTTTGCGATTTCAGCTGGAGCTGCTATAAGTTCACGTTGTTGCTCGGAGAACAACTCCTGTTCACTCTTTTGTGGAGAAGCGCAGGCAAAACTTAAACCCAGAAATAAGGCAATGGAATTTCGCATCAGACCGGATTTTTCTTGACCAAAGTAGCCGAAGCCTGTGCAGTAGGAAGCACCACGATATCAGCCAAAACCACGTGTGCAGGCCGATTCACCACAAACTCAACAATGTCTGCAATGTCTTGAGCATAGAGAGGCTCAAAGCCTTTGTAAATGGATTCGGCCCGAGTCTCATCTCCCTTGAAGCGAACCAAAGAAAACTCCGTCTCCACCAGACCCGGATGAATTCCGATTACTTTGATCCCGAAAGGATTCAAATCGATCCGCATGCCTTTGGTGATCGCATCGACGGCAAACTTTGATCCACAGTACACATTTCCATTAGGGTAAACTTCTTTACCTGCGATCGAACCGATGTTGATAATCATTCCTGAATTCCGCTCGGTCATGCCGGGAATGATTGCCTTGGACACGTACAGTAAACCCTTCACATTGATGTCCATCATCGCATCCCAATCGTCCAGGCTGCCAGTTTGAATTGGATCCATACCGTGGGCATTTCCGGCATTGTTGATCAGAATATCGACCGCTGACCAGTCTGAGGGGAGATTTCCGAGGATTTCACCGACTTTTTCACGCTCACGCACATCAAAAACTAGGGGCAAAAAGCGAACTCCAGATTCCAATTCCTTTCCCAACTCCTCCAATCTTTCTTCTCGGCGCCCGGTTGCGATGATATCAAAACCCATTTTGGCAAGAGTCAAAGCACAAGCTTTTCCAATCCCGGATGTAGCTCCGGTGATCAGGGCAATTTTGTTTTTCATAGCCTAAATATAAAATTGAAAGATTGGAAAATTGAAAAATTGGAAAATTACTGTCACTCTGAGCGGAGTCGAAGAGTTGAAAAATAGGAAGATTGGAAAATTACTGTCACTCTGAGCGCCTGCCTCGCGAAGGGAGGGAGTCGAAGAGTTGAAAAATTAGGTTTGGAAAGTTGGAAAGTGGAAAGGTTGCAAAGTTGTAAGGTGGGAAGGAGGTAAAGTTGCAAAATGCACACCGCTCAGATCAAAGGTTTTTTTCCACTATCATCAACTTCACTCTATTCATATTTACCACTGAAACTAAAATAAATCCGTTTAAACCATATATTGGGGGGGGTGTAATTTTTCTTTAAACTTGAGATTCAGTTTATACTTTTCAACTATGTTCAATGTTTAACTTTTAAAAACAAATTTTATGAAAAACAACCGATTAAAATTATCTCTTGCTGCTTTTGGGCTAGTAGTAGCATTTATGGGCTCTACAGAGAAATTGAGTGCGCAACAGTCACCATTGTGTAAATGGAGTAAGAGGGTTGAGGCCTGTTTAGCCTCTGCACCAGACGGATATTGTGCCTATGGAGGACCTGATTGCACTACTACTGGCCCTGTAGTGGAGGGTTAAATTCAAATTTTATTCGGGACTTCCTTTAGCAGGAAGTCCTAATTTTAAACGTATGCGTCATGAAAATGAAAACCTTTCTAGTTTTAATAATTTTTGCTTCTTTTTTTTCCTGCTCTGAAAAAAAGCCTTCATCCTCTAATCCTCTTGACTACATTACGGATACTACTGCTATTTCGATTGATCGAAAAACCGAGACTTATACTCGATCCATTCAATATTTGGATGGTGATTTATACTGGTGGAACCCAAATCGTGAGACGATAAGTGTATTTGATCTTTCCAGTAAAAGGCTTAAAAATATCATCAAAATGGAAACGGATGGGCCAAATGGAATAGGTAGATCCTTAGGTTTCTATATTGTTAATCCCGATAGCATTTATGTACCAAATACAGGCTATAAACTTAACTTAATAAACGCTCAAGGGAATAAGTTGGAAGATTATGATTACGGTAGCTATCCAAAACTTGGGGGCGTGATATCATCCATGACAAGGTACTCCACCACTTTCCAAACCAACAATTTAGGGGTGATTTATCTCGGTTTGGAAGACCTTAGAAACATTGAGTCTTCTGATTTAGATAAGCAAACTCTTAAAAATTACCCTCCAATCCTTTCATTTAACAAATTAAGAGGAACTTTTGAATACTTAAATTTTAGAATTCCCGAATCAATTTTGAAATTTAAAGACGCAATTGAATTTAGTTTTACTTCTGCTTCAAGTTCATTATTTCTTCTTCATAATCGAAGCAATACGCTATATGGGGTTCATTTCAGTGGTGATAATTTTAAAGAATATCAGCTTCAATCTGATTTACTGAAAAACTTTTCAAACGAATATTACAATTCGCCTCGAATGTCCAATTCCATAGAAGAGAACATGAATGTGGCATTTAAAAGCGCCGAAAATCTAGGGCTTGTTTTTGATCATCATAAAAAATTATTATATCGATTTGGGTGGCCGGGAGAAGAAATCTCTAATGATAAAGATGCAATGAAGTTCGGATATACTCCTCGCTATTTTACCATCAGCATCTACGATGGATCAGACTTTTCTTTGATCAAGGAATTCACCCTTCCCCGAAATACCTACCTCGCTCATCATTATTTCGTGGATGAAAAAGGGTTGAATCTCTTCCCCATGCATCCGGACAATCCTGAATTCAATGAGGATGAAATGGTGATACATACCTTTGATTTTAGCGAGTTGAAGTGAGAATTGTAAGATTTGAAGATTGAAAAATTGGAAAATTACTGTCACTCTGAGGGCCTGCCTCACAAAGGGAGGGAGTTGAAGGATAGAAAAGTTGAAAAGTTGGAAGATTGCAAAGTCGCCAAATGGGATACTTCAAGCTTGAAACTTCTTTGCACCTCGTACTTCGTATTTCAAACCTCGTACTTCCCTATCAGCTTTTCCACAAATAAGGAAACAAAATATACGCTGTCACACCCACAATCGCATTGATCGCTAAAAGGCTAAGGAGCTTATCTGCACTTACGCTGAAGTCTAGTCCGTCCAGCGCATTTTTGGAAATCCGAATCGCCATCAGCAGAATCGGGATAATCACCGGGAAACTCAAAATCGCCATCAGCGTGGCGTTATTTCCGGCTTTGGATGCAATCCCACTCACCATGGTCAAACTGGCAGAAAAGCCCACTGATCCCAAAACCAAATTCAACAGGAATAAACCCTGATCCTGAACAGGATTTCCCAATATCACTGAAAACACTCCGTAGCCAAGCAAGGCCAAAATCAAGGTCAATCCGGTGTTATAGATGATTTTTGAAAGAATAATCGACTCAGGCGAAGCGATCATGTAGTAATACAATTGTCGTCCCTGATGCTCTTGAACAAAACTCTTGGCAACGGCATTCACTGCCGAGAAAAGGATGATGATCCAATACAAGGCATTCCAAGTTGGGATGGAAAGGTTGCCCATCTTAGCTCCTACGCTGAGGTAGGTGATAAAAACCGCCGAAACCACATACAATAAAATCCCATTCAAGGCATATTTCTGACGCCATTCCAGTGTGATTTCCTTATGGATCAGGACGGAGATTTCTTTCCACATGGCCCAAAGGTAAAAATTGGCCTTCAAAGATTTGCCACAAAGCTCAAAGGGTTTTTACCGAAGAATTTTTTTTACCGCAGAGCGCACTGAGAAAAAAGAGATTGAGGGATTGAGATTGAATTGAACTTCAAAGATTAATGGCTGGGGATGCTTTTTTCAAGGTCGCGGAGGTATTCGCTTCGCTCTTTGATGAGGGTTTTTAACACGGAGTATTTTTTAGCCACAAAGTCACTAAGGCGCTAAAAAGTTTAAGAATTTACAAAGCTTGGAACCCCTTTTCAATAAGGCAACCAGTTTTTGGGACAAAGAACTTCTTTTCCTAAATTGAGAGGCTTTATACACCAAAACTATGATTTGGGAAGACTTCTTCTTTAGATGGACAAGAATCGCAGGGAATGTAACCTTCCGTTACTTCCTGATAGCAGGTACTGTCTTTTTCCTTTTCTACTTTATCCTCAATGGGATTTTGGCCAGTCGTAAAATGCAGGCTAAGTTTCCAAAACTGAAGGATTACTCCCGAGATATTACCTATTCGCTCATTACGATTTTAATCTTTGCCACGATGGCAGCGGTCGTTTTTGTATTGTTATCCCCATACACGCTGTACTACCGCGACGTTGAAAAATTCGGTTGGGGGTATTTCTACCTCAGTTTTCCCCTGATGTTTTTGATTCATGATGCCTATTTCTATTGGGCACATCGGCTGATGCATCACCCAAGGCTTTTCAAAGCCATTCATAAAGTCCACCATTATTCCACCAATCCCTCTCCTTGGACGGCGTATGCATTTCACCCTTTTGAGGCAGTGATTGAAGCGGGAATCATTTTGGTTTTGGGTTTTGTTTTGCCAGTTCATCAGGCTGCATTCGGATTATTTATGCTTTTCCAGTTCTCCTACAATGTGTACGGGCATTTGGGTTATGAGCTTTATCCCAAAAACTTTCAGCGCACTTGGATCGGCCGATGGATCAATACCGGCACGGCACACAATCAGCACCATCAGTATTTCCATGGCAACTACGGATTGTACACGCTGATTTGGGATCGGATTTTCGGAACACTGCGAGAGGATTATGAGAAAAAATTTGACCAGGTGACCAAACCCCGAGACTATACCCCCAAAGAGGAATCGATTAAACACTTGGCTTGATTTATTGATACGAACTACTGACACGGCATTGAAGTCTGACAGGCAAATAAAACTACATCCCCCATTTATAAGGGAATTACGTCGGTTCAAATGTGAGCGATAGGGATAAAATATTTACTATCAAGGCAATGCAGGCATCATATTTTGAATTTGAGAAAAAAACAACCTCAAATAATACCTATATACGATAGGCTATCGTATATTTAAAAAAATTGATCATGAAGATAACAGCCTTACTACCAGAAGAAATGATCAAAGAAGCAATGGAGCTATCTCGTGCTGCAACCATCACCGATGCGTTGAAAACTGCCCTTGTGCACTACATCTCCATTGAAAAAATCAAGCAAGCATCTGAGTCTATTGTCTCCGAGCCCTTGGAGTTTTATTATTCCGCAGAGGAGCTTCGATCCAAGAATCAGTCATGAAGGAGGTCATATTTGACACGTCTATTTGGATTGAATATTTTAAAGGAAACTCTGAGTATTTTAAGCCTTGTCAACAGCTTTTAGACTCCGGGTCTGTCTCTACGCTGGAGGTGATTTTTGCGGAACTAATGCAGGGAGCCAAAGGAAAAAGGGAGTTGGAGACTATTGAACTTTTTTACAAAAACTTACCAAAGTTGGATGCGCCTAATCAGATTTTTGAAGCTGGGATTTTTTCTCAGAAAAACCAATTGCTAAGTAGAGGAATTGGCTTGATCGACTCCATAATCATTTTCGCAGCCATCCAAAACCAAAAAAAGATCTGGACACTGGACAAGAAAATTAATGCGTTTTTGGCTTCAACATCATTCTAAAATCCGGCATTTTGCTCTCTCGCCAAGACGCTAAGCTTTTTTACGAGATTCATTAAAAACATTGTCAAAAGGGTCAAGTTTCAAATTTTTAATCCCCCTTTGCGGCTTCCCGACTTTGCGAGATATAAATTCGCCAAAGAGGTAAAAAACTTCCTTTGGGTGACCCAGGTCCTTACGAGGAATATAAATTTTGTAAGGATTCAAAAATCATCCGATATTATCATTCCGAAACCCACCCCCCAAATGACCTTGAAAAATTGGCTAATCCTCCTTACTCCAGCTTTCATATTTTTCTCCTGCGGAAAACCCTCCACTGAAATCGACTACACCGACTGGTCACACTACGGCGGACCGGAGGATGGATCGAGGTATTCCGCCTTAACTCAGATCACCAAAGATAACGTCGCCCAACTCCAAGTTGCATGGACATACAACACAGGCGACGCCACCGAACGAAGTCAGATTCAATGCCAACCCATCGTGGTCAATGGATTGATATATGGTTCCACGCCGAAACTGAATGTTTTTGCACTGGATGCTGCCACTGGAGAAGAAGTTTGGAGATTTGATCCTTTTCAGGTTTTGGGCGGAGAAAATTCCTGGGCAGGAACCAACCGGGGAGTCACATATTGGGAATCTGGGGAAGACAAGCGAATCCTTTTTTCAGCAGGAAATTGGTTGATGGCTGTCAATGCACTGACCGGAGAGCCAATTTTAAGTTTTGGTGATCAGGGAAAAGTGGACATGCGAAAGGATTTGGATACTGATTTGGAGGATTTTCTGATCGTCAGCAATACGCCTGGAGTAGTATATCAAGACCTACTGATCATGGGAATGCGCCTCTCAGAAGGTTTGGATGCTGCACCGGGACATGTTCGAGCTTACCATATTAAAACGGGGAAGCGGGAATGGATTTTTCATACCATCCCTCATGAAGGTGAACCCGGATATGAAACTTGGGATCCCAAATACATCAAGCAGATCGGCGCCGCAAATAACTGGGCCGGAATGGTCGTCGACCAAGATCGAGGAATCGTCTTTGTGCCAACCGGTTCGGCAACCTATGATTTCTGGGGAGGCTATCGGCATGGGGACAATCTCTATGCAAATTCACTTTTAGCTCTGAATGCCAAAACTGGCGAGCGAATCTGGCATTTTCAGGCCGTTCATCATGATGTTTGGGATCGGGATTTTCCAGCTCCACCAAATCTAATTCGCATCCAAAAAGACGGAAAATGGATCGATGCAGTAGCCCAGATCTCCAAACAAGGGATGACCTATGTGTTCGACCGTGAAAGCGGCAAACCAATTTGGCCTATAGTGGAAACACCGGTCACACAATCTGTATTGGGTGGGGAAAAAACTTCTCCAACCCAGCCCATTCCAAGTTTACCTGAGCCATTTATGAAGATGGTATTTGAGGAAAAAGACATCCTCAATCTCAAGCCGGAGTGGGAGTCGGACATCCGCTCTCAGCTCGCAAATGCAATTTTCGGGGATACATGGGCACCTCCACATCCTGAGAAACCCATCGTACTTTTCCCCGGCATGGACGGTGGTGCAGAATGGGGTGGAGCATCTTTTGATCCCGGGACTCAGACGATGTACATCAATGCCAATCAGATTCCTTGGCTCATCGAAATGACTCCGAATGCCAGTTTTGGAAACGTGGGCCAGTCGATCTACACCAATTATTGCGGCAATTGTCACGGTTTGGACCGAAAAGGAAACTTACCTGCAATGCCGAGCTTGATCAGGTTAAAAGAAAAGTATACGCCTGATTCCTTGGATCAACTTCTCAGAATGGGACGTGGTGCCATGCCGGCTTTTGGACATATTACCAAAGAAGAGCGATTGATTCTCATCGATTACTTAATGGGAAAAGCGGATTCAGGTGACAAGCAGGAACTGGAAGCCGAAAGCTCCAAACTCTATCCTCAGTACTACATGAATGGGTATAAAAAGCTGGTCACAAAGGAAGGACTTTACGGGTCAAATCCACCATGGGGACTACTTACCGCTATTGACATGAATACCGGCAAGAAAAAATGGCAAGTAACCTTGGGTGAAATTGATTCACTCAGTGCGCAGGGATTTGAGCCGACAGGCACCGAAAACTATGGCGGACCGGTAGCTACAGCTGGAGGAGTGCTATTCATCGCTGCGACAAAGGATGAAAAAATCAGAGCTTTTGATAAAGAAACCGGAAAGATCCTTTGGGAGGCCAAACTCCCTGCAGCAGGACATGCCACTCCGGCAGTTTATGAGAAAAACGGAAAGCAGTACTTGGTCATCGCTTGCGGAGGTGGAAAAGGCACCAAAAGCGGAGACAGCTATGTGGCCTTTGCTTTGCCTGACTGATTTCCTTATCCCAATTTACCCAATAGCCCATGAGAATACTGTTGATTTCAATGTTCGTATTCAGCTTCTTACTTAATTCTGATTCACAAGAGCTAGATTTTCATGACGCGTTTCTAGAGAATTTTCAGAACAGCAAACCGGAATTTTTCCGATATGGGTCCACCGGGAGAAAAGCCAATTTCAAATGGAAATCAGGGAAGAAAGCCAAGGAAACAGACGATTCAAAAATCCTTTCTTTTAAAATCGATCCCAGAGAAGTGGCTGGACCAGGCAAAGGTCCTGAGATTATTTCCAATAAATTCACTCATTTTGGAAGCTATGCTACAAGATTAAAAGTCCCGGATCCGAGAGGGGTCCAACCCAATGTCGGTGCGGTGGTTGGGTATTTCACCTATCACATGGACAAAGAAAAGGGACTGAGCGAAATAGACTTTGAGTGGCTTCTGGCAGATCCCGAGGTAATTTACATGGGCACTTGGACCGGGGAGTCCGGCAAATTGAAACGGGTAGGAAGGACAATCAATCTGGCAAAAGGAATCATCTACACAACTGAGTATCGGGAAGACCATACCAAAACCAGAGAAAAGCTTACCGGTAGTAGCCAAAACCTTCCCGAAAAAATAGAAGCCATCGAAGGATTTAACGCTTCGGCCCAGTTTCACACGTATGGATTTGACTGGTATCCGGACAGGATTCGCTGGTGGTTGCTTCATCCGACCACAGCCGATACCGTAGTGCTTTGGGATTATAAAGGAGAACGGGGAATCCCCCAACATCCCTCCAAATACCGGATGAACTTCTGGCATACCAATAACTGGTCTGTGGAAACCAACCCCAAATCTTTGGAAAAGCCTAAAAACCGCTTTGAGCTGGAAGTGGATTGGATGGGATATCGGCCATATTAAGTCTTCAACATTCGAAATTGGAGATTTGATGTTCGAGATTTGATATTCGAAATTCGATGTTCGCTATTCGAAATTTGAGATTTCCTTATTTTAATAAATCAGTGGAGATCTACAATTTTTTTAGCCTAGCACTTGCCTGATGGCAGGCAGGCAGGCAGGTGTCGAAGATCTAACCCCGTAAATCGTAAATCTGAATTCGTAAGTCCATTTCACCTACCTTTGCCCCATGTCTACCCCGCAAAAAAGCCAAGCAGAAATCCTATCCAAACTAGGTATTGAGCAATTGAACCCGATGCAGCTCGCCGCTCAAAAAGCCATTGAATCCTCAAATGAAATTATTTTGCTTTCTCCTACCGGCACAGGAAAAACGCTCGCTTTTTTGCTCCCGCTCATTCAGCAGTTGGATGTGACTTGTGAAGAAATTCAACTGGTGATTATTGTACCTTCTCGGGAACTTGCCATCCAGATCGAACAGGTCATGCGGGAAATGGGCACTGGGTTCAAGGTAAACGCAGTTTATGGTGGTCGGGCAGGATCTAAGGATCGAATCGAAATCAAACACCGCCCAGCCGTTTTGGTTGGTACGCCAGGCAGAGTATCAGACCACTTGAGAAGGGATGCATTTGACACTTCTTTTATCCGGACGCTTGTCTTGGATGAATTCGATAAATCGCTTGAAATCGGCTTTGAAAGTGAAATGAAAGATATTCTTCACTTGTTGCCAAAAGTAAAAAAGATGCTCTTGACCTCAGCTACACAAGGCGTGGAAATCCCACGGTTTGTCGGCTTGAAATCGCCTGTGACCGTTGACTTTTTAGAGGATAAAATCACACAGCTTCAGATCAAAAAAGTCTTGTCTCCAACAAAGGACAAACTGGAGACTCTCGTAGAACTGATCAGTCACTTGGGAAAACAAAACGGGATCATCTTCTGCAATTTTAAAGATTCAATCCAACGGGTAGGCGAGTGCTTAGAAGAGCATGGTATTTCTCATGGGATTTTCTCCGGAGGAATGGAACAGACTGATCGGGAAAGGTCATTGATCAAATTCCGAAATGGGACTCATCAGATTCTCTTGGCAACCGATCTTGCAGCAAGAGGAATTGACGTACCGGAAATCAAATTTATCATACACTATCATCTTCCCCTGCGAAGCGAGGAGTTTATCCATCGAAATGGACGAACAGCACGGATGAACAGTGACGGAACAGCCTATGTCCTTCATTACGAACGGGATCCTCTGCCGGATTTTATCGGAAATCTTCCCATCGAAAAACTCACCAAGTCAAAACTTCCTTCACCTTCGGAGTGGAGCACCTTGTTCGTGTCGGGTGGTCGAAAAGACAAAATCTCCAAAGGCGATGTAGCTGGACTGTTTTTCAAGCAGGGAAATCTCGAAAAAGATCAGTTGGGCGTGATTGAATTGAAAACCGATTGTGCCTTTGTGGGAGTAAAAACGGCGACATTGGAGAAACTTCTCCCCAAAGTCAACAACATGAAATTGAAGGAAAAGAAGGTACGGGTGACGGTGATTTAGAAAACCGGCAATTTTAACTAGCCAGCGTTCTAATACCTGGATTTGGATTGCCTCGAAGGCTGAAGGATTCCGATCAGAACTTGTAAATCCAATCCATAGGCCATGTTCTTAGAATTGAAGTTGACATACGGGCTGACACCAAAGCCTATCACTTTCCCAACTGTGGGGCCAAAACCAAGATAAAGGCTATTGTTTTCGGCGAATTGAGCACTTGCAGAAAATCCGGTGTAGAGGGTAATAAAAATGATAAGCAGGAATTGCTTCATGGAATGGGGAAATTGAAAATGGTATGATAACTGAATGGCAAAAAGACAGCCAAGATCGCAGAACCATTCTTGTTGAATTCTGGGCATCGAAACAATAACATGCTGTTAGCAATTCAACCCCGGATAGGAATTAAATTAAGTAGTTGAACCTTATTTCGGATCTTGGCTTCCCTGTGAATATTTTGGAGCCAAACTGTCAATGGCCTCGACCTGAAGTTTAATCATTTCCAGCTTTTCGTCGGTTTTTTCTTTCATCTCTTGCAGTTTGGTTACTGAGTTAGAAAGCGATTGAGATCGGTTGATCTCCAGGTTCACCAGTTTTTCAAAGTCTTTGAGTCGTTGGATCTGCATTTTTTCCTGCCGGGCATATTCTTTGAAAAGTAAATAGTGGAGCAAAATCAGGCTTCCGACAACCAAAATGGCTAATAACCCAAAAACTCCATTTTCAACAAATAATGCCAGCATAGTATGACCCTAATTAGATCAAAACTACTGTTGACATATTTCAAAAGAAATACGACAAACGGCCTACTTTTTTAGAGACAATTTGGCTAAAGCCTGATTATCATTTCTATTCTCGATGGAATGGGCTAAAGTCACATTCCTATTCATAGGAGCGATTTTCCTCACCAATTTTCTCAGAGAAGAAGCTTTAGCCAAAAAGTATCTTTTTGAAAGTTCTTGATTCTAACCTGCTGGCCAAATCAGTAAAACCGAGGTTCCATTTCCGGTTTCAGAATGGATTTCCACGCTTCCTCCGAGTTCTTCGGCTCGCTTTCGCATATTGTAAAGCCCATTACCGGGATTTATTTCAGACGCTGTGAACCCTTTACCATTGTCATGAATATTCACCAAAAGCTCCTTCCCGGTGGAGTCAATTCTGACCTCTACCCGATCGGCTTCCGAATATTTGATGGCATTTTGGATGGCTTCCTGGACGATTCTGAGAATCTGGATGCTTTCGGCCGAAGTCATCGTAGTTTCAGGATTTATACGATCATGGATTTCATAATCAAAAGTGATAGCAGAAGCCGATTGTCCTGCTTTTTGCACATATTCCTTAATTCGGATTGAAAGCTCTTCCCAAGTGACTGAACCTCGATTCATCGCCCAAATCGTATCCCGCAATTCAGTGATCGTCTGCCTGGTAAAATTTGCAATGGTATCGTAGCGCTGTGTGAGTTGATCCTTGATGGGCTCAAAATATTTCAGATTTTCGATGGCGGAAATAATGAAAGTCAATTGCGCACCGATATTGTCGTGAAGGTCTCTCGAGATCAGCAGGCGTTGCTCCTGAAGTTTGTTTTGAGTTTCGATTTGCGCCAAAGCCGACTTCAATTCACCTTCTTGCCGGAGTTGGCGATTTTTCAGTTTTTGTTGATTGTAGATCAAATACCCTACAATTCCCAAGGCAAGAGCAATCACTAAGGAGCCAAAAAGTAAGATGTTTTTGCTTCGTATGGCGAGTTGTTGCTCAGCGATCTGCAGGTCTTTCAATTCAGTTTGGTATTTGGTCTCCAGTTCGGCTACTATTTCCTTGGACTCTTTTTCTACTTTGTTTCGGAGGGTTTGTTGATAGAGATTGGAATAAAAGCGGGAGCTGTCCCCCATTCCTATAGCAGCATATACCGAAATCAATTCAAAATAGGGGAATAAAACATCCTCCTCAGAACCTTGACTTTGAAAGTTTTTTGCAGCTGAGAGAAGATAAGGCTTTGCCTGCCGGAACTTCCCTTGAGCGTTAAGAGAAGTCCCCAATGCTGTTTCTAACGAAGCTATTTCATATTGCGTGTTCACCCGATTTGCCACCTCCAAACCTTTTCTAGCCACATCTTCCAATTGCTCCATTTCGCCTTTTTCCATGAGAAACATAGAATAAATTCGGTAGGAAATCGCCTGATTCATCGGGTCATCGAGTTCTATAGATTTAGAAATAGCCTTCTTAAAATAAGGTTCTGCTTTATCGAAATCACCCAGATACTTATATATCGTCCCTAAATTATTGTAAGACCCGATTGCTGATCGAAAATCTCCAAGCTGTTCCCGAATAGCAATAGCTTCTTTGTAGGCTTTTTCTGCTTTTTCGTAATCGGGCAGGTTTTGGTAGATCACTCCAAGATTATTCAGCACTGCCGCGGCATTGAGCTGAGCATCGAATTTTTGAAAAATCGGAAGCGCCTTTAAGAAATAATCCAAGGCAGTGTCGGTCTCATATTTCCGCTGATAAATAAACCCCAAAGCATTGTAGGACTTAGCCATCCCAAGAGAATCACCGATTTCCCGGCGAATCTCAAGGGATTTTTGATACAATATTTTAGATTCATTCAAGTCGCCTTTTTGCAAAATCCCACTGCCTAAATCAGAATAGGCTTGAGCCAAAATCTTAGGATCTGAGGCCTCTTCAGCTTTTTTTACCGCTATTTGTCCATAATAAATAGCCGAATCAATATTGATCGCGGCGAATTGCCAACTCAATTCCCCGTACATATTTGCAAGTTGGTCCGATGGAAGTGACTCCTGAACGCGAAGTTTCAGGCTGTCTATAATAAAGCGGGGACTTTGTGCAAAAGTATTGGTAAATGCGAAAAAGAGGAATACGATTAAAATCGGAAAAAGACGGGTTTTCATGAGCTGGTAATCATTCTGGGGAAATAAGTTAAAAATCAGTCTATTGGCAATAAAATTAGGAATTATCGGCAATTTGGCTTTATAGGCTTGACTTGGGAAAGTCTTTTTAGAAACTCAAAACTTCACCTCACAATTTACTCAAAATTCAAAATAAAAGATCGTTTTGGCTGATTTGGAGAAGTAAAACTTATTATAAACCTTAGAGTATTAATAGTGAATATAAACCCAAGAATACCCTATGTTTGATTTTAACCTGAATGAAAATCAGCAACTAATTGCTGAAATGGTCCGGAATTTCGGTGCCAAAGAGATTACACCTTTCCGCAAGGAATGGGATGACAATTCACATTTTCCAATCGAAGTCTTTAAAAAACTGGGTGAGCTTGGCCTCATGGGCGTCTTGGTGCCTACTGAATACGGCGGATCCGGTTTTGGATACAATGAATATGTGACTGCGATTTTGGAATTGACCAAAATGGATCCTTCGATCGGTCTTTCCATGGCGGCACACAATTCACTTTGTACCGGGCACATCATGATGTTTGGTACTGAGGATCAAAAGCGCAAATACCTTCCAAAACTTGCTACCTGCGAATGGCTTGGCGCTTGGGGCCTGACAGAACCCAATACTGGTTCTGATGCCGGAAATATGCGCACAGTTGCTGTAAAAGAAGGTGAATATTACATTTTGAACGGAGCAAAAAACTTCATCACTCACGGAATATCCGGAGATGTGGCAGTAGTGATCGCCCGAACCGGTGAAGTTGGCGACAGTCACGGCATGACCGCTTTCATCATCGAGCGAGGCACTCCGGGATTCAAGGGTGGCAGAAAAGAGGATAAACTTGGAATGCGTGCTTCCGAGACCGCCGAAATGATTTTTGAGGACTGCAAAGTCCATGAAAGTCAGGTTTTGGGGAAAGTCGGAGATGGATTTATCCAGTCCATGAAGATCTTGGACGGGGGCAGAATCTCTATTGCGGCGCTTTCTTTGGGGATTGCCGAAGGAGCCCTCGAAGCATCCATCCAATACTCCAAAGAACGTCATCAGTTCAACAAGCCAATTTCAAGTTTTCAGGGCATCTCTTTCAAACTAGCCGACATGGCTACTCAATTGGAAGCGGCAAAACTGTTGACTTTTAAGGCTGCTGATTTGAAAAACAGAGGAGAAAAGGTAACCCTTGCCGGTGCTCAGGCTAAATTGTTCGCTTCAGAAGTCTGCGTTTCGATTTCCAATGAGGCGGTACAGATTTTTGGTGGCTATGGCTTTACCAAAGACTACCCGGTAGAGAAATTCTACCGTGATTCCAAGCTTTGCACCATCGGAGAGGGAACTTCGGAAATCCAGAAATTGGTGATTTCGAGGGAGATTTTAAAATAGAGTTTTCAATACCCTTCGACTCCACTCAGCCTGACACCACTGTCAGGCTGAGCGGAGTCGAAGCCATTTTTATAACTTCTCCAAAATCCCCAAGACCAAACGTGCGGAATTGACCGATGCAGGTCCGACAAATTGATTGAAATTCACCCGGGCATTGTTGTTGGCATTATCGCTGCAGCTTCGGATGATGACAAATGGAATTCCCAATGTACGGCAAATATGTGCGACTGCGGCACCTTCCATTTCCGTAGCTAAGGCACCGAATTCGGCATAAAGCATCGCTGCTTTTTCGTCATTGCTTACGAATACATCACCGGTGGCAATTACGCCTGAAAACACCCTTGGCTTTCTGCCTGAAATCGGTTCAAAATCAATTTCAGAAGAAGATGCCAGACTTTTTGCAACCAGATTTTGATCCGAATAAACGAAGAGCTCCTCATGCCTCCCTCCATTTAATTTTCTGAAGGGAGAGACCTTAAACCCTGTGGTGTCTATCTGTCCAAAATCAAACTGTACAAGCTTTTCCCCTATGACAATATCTCCCGGCAAGGCTTCAGGATCCAATCCTCCTGCCACTCCGGTAAAGATCAATGCAATGGGTTTGAAATTTTCAGTCAATACTGCTGTACTGTAAGAAGAATTGACTTTTCCCACTCCTGCTTTTAAAACGACTACTTTTTTCCCTTTAAGCTTCCCGGTATAAAAATCAATGCCTCCCCGGTTTACTTTTTTGGAAGATTTCATGGAATCCAACAAAATCGCGATTTCCTGATCCAGAGCTCCCATGATGGCAATACGCTGGGCTATAACAGAATGAGACCCAATGAAAATAATGAAACCAATAATTAGTTTTTTCATGTGTTTATAATTTTTCTTTAAGGCCACATGCCTGCCTGTATTCGGACAGGGAATCTTCGCATGCATTCCCCGATAGCTCGGGGCATACCTCAGTGTGTCGCTTAGGGTCATGCCTGTCTGCCTCAGGCAGGCTTGATTTCAAAGCCATAGAAAGAAAAGTGAAAGAACACTGATGATTGCTAAAATGGGGTTGATCTCTTTGGTTTTCCCGGTGATCAACTTCAAAACTGTCCAACTGATAAACCCAAAAGAGATCCCAACCGATAGGCTATAGGTAAATGGTATAAGCACGATGGTCAAAAAAGAAGGAATCGATTCATCTGGTTTTGTCCAGTTTATATTAGTCAGTGGAATCACCATAAATGAGCCTACCAAAACAAGGGCAATGGAACTGGCAATGGAAGGAATCACCGAAAGCAAAGGTGAAAAGAACATGAAAGGCAAAAAGAGTAATCCTGCTGTGACGGCTGTCAGCCCGGTTCTTCCGCCCTCTTCGATTCCCACGGCAGATTCAATGTAAGCCGTGCCCGAACTGCTGCCCACCAATCCTGCGAAAAGCGTTGCAAAAGAGTCTGTAAGCAGTGATTTCCGCATATTTCGTGGATTTCCGTCTGGATCTTTCAAACCGGAGGCTTCCGCCAATCCTACAAAAGTGGAGATACCATCAAATAAAATAGTGAACGTAAACACAAAAATAACCGGGATGTACGCATAGCGAAGCGAGCCCAAAATGTCTGCTTTGCCTACTAAACTGAAATCAGGCCAAGCAAAAAGACCGGTATAATTGACCAAGGTTGACAATCCAAAATTTACTGCAGACGCATCTCCCCAAATACGACCTATCGGCCAAGCCAAGGCCGTGGTGAAGAGAATGCCAAAAATAATCGCTCCGGATACCTTACGAACCAGCAATCCTCCGGTAAAAAGTAATCCAGCCAAAAAGGTTAGGGTAATTGGGTCTTTAAAAATCGCCATGCCTACCAGCGTGGCAGGATTGTCCACGATAAAATGCGCGTTCTGAAAGCCGATAAAGCAGATGAATAAACCGATGCCGGCAGAAACTGCATGACGCAAAGCCGGCGGAATTGCCTGAATGATCTTCTCCCGGGTCTTAAAAACAGAGAGTAAAAGGAAAATAACCCCCGACCAAAATACCGCCCCAAGCGCTTCCTCAAAGCTCAGCCCAAAGCCTTTGACAGCAGTGTAGGTAAAAAAGGCATTAATCCCCATTCCAGGCGCTACGACAATCGGATTTTTGGCATAAATCCCCATCATCAAACTGCCAAAAGCCGACACCAAAACTGTTGCTGTGAGCACTGCCGAAAAAGGCATTCCCGCTTCGGCAAGGATCGCAGGATTGACGATGATGATGTAGAAGCAGGCAAGAAAGGTGGAAATTCCGGCGAGGATTTCGGTTTTTATTTGTGGCTTCATGAGGTCCAAAATACAGAAATGAAAACCAAAATCCCTGATAGGCTCAAAACAGTAGTCACAGCCTCCCCACCATCATACCCCCCTCAATCCTAAGAATTTGCCCTGTCGCGTAAGACAAGTCTCCCCGCAGCAAAGCAGCAACTACTTTACCGATATCTTCAGGTTGACCCATTCTTTTCTCCAGAGTCAGACCATTTTCGATCCGCTCCTGATAGACGGATTTCACTTTTTCGGTCATGTCCGTCTCGATCACTCCCGGCTGGATTTCATAGACTGGAATATTGAATTCAGCCAGTCTTACTGCCAAAACTTTCGACATCATCGAAAGCCCCGCCTTGGCCATGCAATAAACCGCACGGTTGGTAGAGGCGAGTACTGCTGAGACTGAAGTGATATTGACGATGGAAAGCGGCGAATCGGCATTGGACCTCCGGATTTCTGCCATCCAATTCGCAAAAGCCTGAGTCAGAAAAAAAGTCCCTTTCAGATTGATATCCATCAGGTGATCAAAATCGGCCTCTGCAACTTCCAAGACATCTGCCCGGACCCTCGGTGCTACTCCGGCATTATTGACCAAAAAATTGATCGTTCCAAATTTCTCTTTTACTCCATTTACAACGTTTTCTCTGTCGGCTTTTTCAGCAATATTTCCTTGAAAATATTCCACCCGAACTCCACTCTTGCGGAGCTCTTCTAAAACATCTGTGACATCAGATTCTGGACGCACACCATTCAAAGCCAAGTCAATTCCTTCATGGGCCAGCTTTTTGGCAATTCCAAGCCCGATTCCTCGGGTTCCTCCTGTGATCAAAGCTACTTTCTTCATTCTCCTTTCAAGGATTTAAGTTGATCGTATTCCGGCATTTTCTTGTAGAGCGGGTCCAGTGGAAAGCAACCTGAAATCATCCCGTTTCTCGGTGCTGTGGTGCAGTCGGAGAAGGTACGGCAGATTTTTGCCCTTTTAAGCCCTTCACCAGAAAGAATATCTGCAGGCATATCCGGATAGCTTAGCACCATTCGACCAAAACCGATCGAGTCAGCCTTTTTACTTTTCAGGACATTTTGCCCCACATTTGGCAGCCACTCCTGCAGGTAGGAATAGGCTGATCCTATGACATACAATCCCGGAAAAGCCTTTTTGATTTCGGCTGTAGCTTGAATCTGTCTCGCTACCCCATGAAGTGGATCTTCAGGGGGCTGATACCCATCAGAAGGCGGGAATAATGCCGGGCGCTGAATGTGTGGATTGTAATAAGGACTTCCGGCGGTGGTACAGAGGAGCTCGATATCGAGTTTTTCCAGTTTCTGAAGAAAAAGAAAAGGCTCACTCAAATCCGTGATTGTACCACTTTCATCTCCTCCAAAAGCATACCGATAGGAATCCTTTTGCGCAGGAATTCCGGTTTCCTCGGGACCTTTTTGGAAGGGTACCCAGTCGAAAATGCTCATCCTCACCCCAATTTCCAGACCCGGTGCAGCTTCCCTGATGCCCGCTACAATGTCCCGAAGAAAGCGGGTACGGTTTTCAAAATTTCCTCCATATTTCCCCTCTCTGTCGTATGCACTTAAAAATTCATGCCCCAGATAGCCGTGACAATGTTTAATATCCACGAAATGGAACCCTGCATTTTGAGCCAAAACAGCGGCATTCACATAATCTTTGATAATTGAGTCAATTTCCTCATCGGACATAATCGGATAATCTTCCGCCAAACCAAATTTCCTGTTCAAAACAGGATGTGGGTAAAGGATCTTTGGCTCCATCCGCTTCTTATCATTGGGCTTGCAGAAGCGACCGGAGTGAGTGAGCTGCAATCCAATCAGCAAATCGGAAGTGTCCCCAAAATGCTCCTGATGGGTCGTTTGTAAGAGTTGGAAAAGATCGACGAAATCCTGAAAAGTCTGTTGATTCAGCATCAATTGGTTTGGATTCGCTCGGCCTTCAGGTCGGACAGCGACCGCTTCACACCCCCAAAGTAGTTTGGCTCCGCTGAGGGCAAAGTTTTTCCAACGCCTTTTGGTCAGTTCGGTAGGACGGCCGTCTTCCGTTCCATCCCAGCCCTCCATAGGCAAAATACACATCGCATTCCCGATTTTCCGGTTGGAGCGAAGCGTATGAGACACTGCAAAGGGTGAATCAGATCCCGAAATCAACTCCTGATCAAAATCCAGTTCGATTCTTTCTTTTTCCAGATGAGCACTGAAAAGCTCAGTAGTTTTTAGCTGGGCAACCCGAGGAAACTGTGGTTTGTATTTTCCGCTCATGCTGGCACGCAGTTTAGATAAGAGTAATACGGCTCATTTTTCATCATCCGCTGCACCAGTAATGCCAACTCACGCGCATGATAATCTCCCCACATGCTGGATTCTCCATGAGCGACTTTTCCTGCTTGAGGCACATAATCCCAACCATTTGGCTGATGATAGATCGAGTGCAAAATCAGACCCTGATGCTTTGAGTCAGTAGAAAGGTAAGGCTCGGAGAAAAGAGCTCCAGCAATCTGAATTCCGGCTTTATGATATTTTTCTGCACGATTAGGGTCACTATTTTTAAGCCAATTCCCGATGCGAATCAGGCCTTGCGCTGTGATACATGCGGCGGAGCTGTCCACCGGTTCAAAGGCATTGAAAGGCTCAGAGGGTCTGTTGAGGTAATCCCCCATTTTATGCAAACTTGGCGCTCCGGTATCCCAATAGGGAATGCCATCGGTTGGCGTGTTTGCGAGATAAAATTCCGATGTCGCAATAGCCGCTTCGCTAAGCTCGGCGATCAGATCTTTTTTAGAAATAACTTCAGCGTAATCCGATTCAGAAATCTGGTCAAGGATTTCCAAAGTCTCACCCAAGCCGCAAATGGCCCAAGCCAATCCTCTCGTCCAGGTGCTGAATCCAGTATAACCTTGCTGGGAATTGGGGCAGCGATAATTCCCGTCATTGGTATTGAAGATGATTTCATGAGCAGTCCTTCCTGCCACATCGTAGCTGTCCCTTCCTTTACCGTAGAAAATCGAAAATCGAACCGTGCTCAAAATGTGCTGAATCGCCCGTTGAATCAGGGAAATCCGCTTGTCATTTTCGGTTTGAAGCACATGCCCCAATTGATGCGAGACAACCAATGCCCGGCAGCTGCGGATGGTGTCCACAAAAAGCGAATGGGGGCCATTGAATGAATAGATAAATCCTCCGTTTGGAATAGATGTCCACCGGGTGGCTTGTACTGCACCGGTTACTTTCAGTGCCAGTTTATAGAATTCTTTTTCCCATTCTGAGCCCTGAATTTTGCCTTCATTGATTAGGCGAAGGAGATTGCCGTAAGTACTGACATTGTTGAATCCATGATCATGCACCCCGATATGGGTGAGGTGCGGGGCCATTTTACTGACCGTGTTTTTGCGACCGATCTCCAAAAATTCAGTTTCTCCCGTTGCATCAAACTGCAATAAGGCAGAACCAAACTGGAAACCTTGCGTCCATTCGGTCCAGCCCCGGGTGACATATTTACCTTTTTCGGTAAACACAGGGGCTCCATTTTTGGTGTCAAATGAATTTTCAATGGAGCGGATTTTCTGTCCGGAAAGGTTCCAAAATCGCTCCAAAGGAGATTTTAAATCAGAAATTGAAAAGTGCAAATCAATCTTCATGTGTAGTTTTTTGGGTAAAATTATGAGCGATCATAAGTATGGCCGTCACCGGAATTAAAATACAATACATCGCTGCGTCGGTAGGCAAACCGGCAAATCCCGCCGGAACCACCTCAAGCAAAGACAAAACGAAATAACTCAAGGCAATTGCAGAGATAACAAGCAAAGACTTAGGGGGATTTTTGAAAATCACAGCTCCCAATACCACCGGAGCGATCATAGATGTACCTGCAAAACTCACTCTTGCCAGAAGCACCAATTCATCACTCATGTAGGTGGAAAACACCAAAACAATCAGCGAGAACACTAAAATCGCAATTTGAGTAATTCGCATATTTTGCTTGTCAGAGCCTGTCAATAAGGAGCGTAACTCCGTGCCTAAGGCAAAAATCTGCGCATTGGTAGTAGAAAGGCAAGCAGCAAAAAGTCCGACCACAGCCAATGCTGCAACCGGATTCGCCTGGTCAAACAGCAATGCTGCAGATAGAAAATCTGCTGTAGTGCTGTCCGGGTATTTTACTGCTCCGTAAAGCCCGATAAATGCAGTCGGGAGAATCACCAAAATGGCAAATATCCCTACGGCATAGGCCATTTTATGGACGGATTTCAGGTTTTTCATGACCACCAATCTGGTGGTAAACTGCGGTTGAGAAACAGGAATCATCACAATGGCGATGGCAGAAGCAATCAAGAACGGACTGCTGAATAATCCTTTGGGCCCAGGAAGTGACAGTAAGCCTGCATTACTTTCAGCTACTCTTTCCAAAGCTGAATCCAAGCCTCCTGCCATCTTCAGGCAGGTCACACCGATAATCCAAATCACAACCAGCAAAATCACTCCCTGTATTGCATCGCTGTACATGATAGCCTTCAAGCCTCCGATCTCAGAGTAAATCAGCATAATCACAACCAAAATTGCCGACCAACCCCAATAGGGAATCAGGTCTGGAAATGCTGCGTTGAGGAATATGGAAATGCCCCGGATTTGAATGGCCACATAAGGAATAAGGAAAAGGAAAGAGCTTATGAAAATCAGGTACCCTGCCCATTTGTTTCGAAAGCAACTTTGGATAAAACCAGCCACGCCTTTATACCCAACCTCTGATGCCCTTTTGCGAAGCTTGTATCCAAACCAAATCAGAAAAAATACCATCAAGGCATCCGAAAAGGCCAAAAATACCCAGGCTCCCACTCCATGCGTCCGAAAGAAATCCGGCATGCCCATAAAGGTGAACGCGCTGAATAATGCTGCCGAAAAAGTAAGAAAGCCAAGAATGGTTCCGATGTTGGATCCGGCCAACATAAACTCATCCGAGCTTCTGTTTTTGTTGTACGATTTATAAGAGGCATAGCCAAGCGAGGCCAAAAAGAGTGCGAAAAAGAAAATCAGCCAGCCTGTCATTGTTTTTTAGATTCTTGGTGTGGGAAAAACCGGGAAGCTAAAAAGGTCAAAACCACAATCACAACAGTCACCAAAAACCCTGTCCAAAAGACATAAGGAACATTGGCGAGGGTTGGATCAACTTTATTTTCTCTGAAAAGAATAAGAAATGATCCACCTGTGAGGATCAGAACAGTAAAAACCAGAATATTCCAGATTTTGTACTTCATGAGATTAGCTTGGGGTTATTTGGGCAGAAATCAAAAAACCATGAAGAAAACTTCATGGCTGGGTTAAAATAGGAATAAACTTCTGCTTTGCTACCAAGCTTGACACAAAGGGCACTGATTCAGCCCAAGAATTTACGGAAACAATTTCGGGTGGGATTTCCGACCGGGATTATTGAAAATTAAAGTAAATGGTGATTCCTTTACGTTTGACAGAAGAAATTACATCACGGATTTCCGCAGGCGTTTTTTCAGCATAATAAATATTGTTCAAGCCGTGCGAAAACCTGATTTCGGGTGCAAACTTGAAATACTTAAAATAAATCTCAAAGCCCATGCCCATCTCAAGGGTGAAGTCCTGCCCTCTGGTAACGATCGGATCCAAGTTGGCCTCATCCTGACCTTTGGTTCTAAACTGATAGCTTCCTCCTCCGATAAAATACATCCGTGTATTGTTGAAGCGCTGGGAACGATACTTGAACAAGAGCGGAAGCTCAACCATTGTCACCTCATTGACCAACTCTTCAGTCCGGTAACCAAGATTATTTCCTGAATTATTGTCATTCCCGGGCACATTCTGCGTGGGAGGCACAAAATAATTTACATCTGTCCGATACTCGTAAAATGAAATTTTAGGCATGAAAAGCAGGTTTACCTGATCATGAAATTTCAAAATACCAATAAAGCCGAGCGAAAATCCCGGAGTGTACTTGGGAAAAATGGAGTACACTTGGTTATTCGCAGTATTGGTCGGGTCAAAAAATGCCTCCGAATATTTGATCTGGTAAGTGGCAGTATGCCCCGCAAGGAAAAAGCCGTAAGACAACACTTTGTCATCTGAACCGGAGGTACTGGTCAAGCCAAACAAGCCTTGCGCCTGGCCTGAAGAACTAAATCCTAAAAATAGCAGAATCAGGAATCCTATTTTTGACCTATATAGATGGAACTGATTCCGAATGTGAGTGGCTTGCATACTGTGCTGTGAAATCCTACTTTTTTCAATACTGCCAGAAAATCCTCTCCATCCGGAAAGGCCTGAACTGATTCGGGAAGATAAGTATAGGCAGAATTGTCTTTGGATACTAGTTTACCGACCTGCGGAAGGATCTTATTGGAATAAAACGAATAGGCCTGCTTCATCGGAAAGCCCTTGGGTTTACTGAATTCCAAAATTACTGTTTTCCCTCCCGGTCTAAGAACCCGGTACATGTCTGCCAATCCTTTCTCCAGATTCTCAAAGTTTCTGACACCAAAAGAAACGATGACCGCATCAAACTTATTATCCTCAAACAATAATCCTTCCGAATCTCCAAGATGCATCTCGATTTTATCCTGAAGCCCTCGCTTGATCATTTTTTTTCTCCCTTCAGCGAGCATCCCTTCAGAAATATCCACTCCGATAATTTTTTCAGGATTCAGGACAAGAGCCTCAATAGCAAAATCACCGGTACCTGTGGCAATATCTAAAATCAACTTAGGCTGATCCTTTTTGAGGTATTTGATCGCTTTCTTTCTCCAGATGATATCAATCCCCAAACTTAGCACATGATTGAGCAAATCATATTTCGGGCTGATGTTGTTGAACATTTCAGCTACCTGATCTTTTTTGGAGTCTTGTTTATCTTTATATGGAACTACGGACATCAGAAATCTTCGTTGAGGGTACAATAATACTACACAAACCCGAGGAATCGAAAATTGTTGACAGGTATGACTCCAAAGTGCTTTTGAAATAAAAACGTATTTTTGCAGCGAACAGAAAAGTCATGATCAAAAAAGCAGAATTTGTTGTCAGCAACACCGACCCTACCAAGTGCCCAAAACCAGATCGGGCAGAGATTGCATTCATCGGCAGATCCAATGTAGGCAAAAGCTCCTTGATCAATATGCTGACCGGAGTCAAAGAACTTGCAAAAACCTCCCAAAAACCCGGAAAAACCCAATTGGTCAATCATTTCATGATCAATGACCGTTGGTATCTGGTCGATTTACCGGGCTATGGATTTGCCAAAGTCAGCAAAGACAGGAAGGTAAAGTGGGAGAAAATGATCAGCACTTACCTGACGACCCGTTCAAATCTTTGTGGCGTATTTGTCTTAATCGACAGCCGATTGGAACCTCAGACCATCGACTTGGAATTTGTGAATTGGTGCGGAGAGCAAAATGTCCCTTTTGTATTGGCTTTTACCAAAGCCGACAAACAATCCAAATCTCAGACCGACAAAAACGTGAAGGCTTTTCTGAATAAGATGGAAGAAATCTTCGGCGAATACCCGGACTACTTCGTCACCTCGGCCGAGAAAAGCGGCGGAAAAGAAGAAGTTTTGAAGTTTCTCGAGGAATTAGTTGCTGAATACGAAGCCGAGCGAACAAATTGATCGATAGTTCTATATTTGCAGCCTGAAAACTAGAAACCAATGAAATCGAGCATGAACTTAGCCTCAAACACCGGGATAGTTATCTGCTTTGCGAGATTCCATATGGCCTTTTAAAAACATTATAATCATATGAATTTCAAAGACATCGCAACAGTTTCCGGTAAGCCGGGTTTGTATAAAATATTGAAGCCTACCCGATCAGGGGTTGTGCTCGAATCAATGGACGAGAAAAAAGCTAAGCTTGTCGCCGGTATGGCACAGCGGGTTTCTGTCCTCAGCGACATTTCGATATACACCTTAACTGAAGAAGGTGCTGAGCCTCTGGAATCAGTCATGAAAAAAATCGAAGCAGAATATCAGGGTGACCTAGGGCTCGATTCCAATGCGGACGACAGCGAACTGCGGGCATTTCTGAAGTCAGTCCTACCGGAATTTGATACGGCAAGAGTGTATACTTCAGACATCAAGAAGTTGGTTTCTTGGTACAAACTCATCCGATCTGTCGCTCCTGATGTGTTGCAGGAAAGCACCGCAGAAGAAAAGGAAAGCACATCTGAAGAATCCGAAGGAAAAGAAGCATAATTCATTGGCCCCAAACGGGGCTTTTTCATTTTAAACCAATGAGCCAAACCCTTCCGGAAGAAACCTTCAGTCTAATCACCAAAGACTTTCAGCTCCCTGAAATCAAGGAAGATTTTTCTGAGGAAAAGGCCTTGGCTGTCCTAACTAAAGCAATTAGCCAACTGATGGACAGAAATCTGGAACGACTGCTTCAAGTCTGCTATCGGATCGACTTGGCTGAAAATAAGCTAAAACAAATCCTCCATGAATCTGAGCCTGACTCTGTGGCTGCCGATTTGGCAAAAGCGCTTTGGGAGCGACAAAAGCAAAAAGTAGAGATCAGGAGAAGGTATTCTGAGGGGTAGGTTGTCAACCTAGACACTTTTCTTACACTAATGGATGCTATTTTTTAAAATCGAAATTAATCCAAAGCAAGTTAGAGCTCCACTCTTCTATTTGATATAAATGATTTGGCTAAAGCCGGAAGTAGGAAAAGTGATCTTTATAGTCCTCCAACTGAAGTTGGAGGGAATTGATGTCGGGAAAATATTTAGATATTTCATTAACCCGGAATACGTTTACGGGAAGTACGAATAGCCAAAATAGTTTTTTTATGAATAGGAATGCGGCTTTAGCCCATTCCTCCAAACATTAAAATCTCGTTGGGGCTTTAGCCAAATTGTAAAAAATGGTAACGAGACTATGAAGGACTCAAAATATTATACTCCTCTTCATTATCCTGAATTCGGTAGCCGAGCGGAGTTTAGTTCATTTTTAATGAATAAAAGGAAGAAAAAAAGAGCAGAGAACAATCTTTAGATTCTACCAACTTTCAGATTCTTTTTCTAAATCATCTTGGTTCTGATATTTTCCGGAAACAATATTTTCGGATGCCAAATCAGCTCTATTTAAAAGCTCACTTTTCGTTAGCCGATACGGTTTGGCTTTCAAATAAGCTTCTAAAAAATCAATAGATCCCTCATCTTCAATCGAAATAAGGCTTTTAATAAGTTCAAGTTTCCGGTTTTGAATATTCATTTTTCAAAATATTAGCTTCCTAAATATAATGGAATTAAACCCATTCGAAAAGTTAACCACTAATCCCAATCTCATTTTTTCAATCCTCACCTTTCCCTATTTTTAACCCAAACCCAATAAACCATGGCAAACCCAATTTGGATCATGACTTCGGCATTTGACCAATTGAATTTGGATCAAACTGTCGAAAAAGCAACAGAAATCGGCGTGCAGGGGCTGGATCTTTGTGTCTTCAGAAAGGATGGAACGCGGGATGATTTTGTGGCGACTCACCTGGATTATGAAAACTTTGGTGCTGATCAGGCCAAAGCCTTGATTGAGAAATTCAATGGCGCGCAGCTTCGGCTTTCTATCGGGGCTTTCGAAAACCTGATCGGTGGAGACCCAATGCACCGACTCAAAAACCAAAATCACCTGCTCCGCTTGATCCGGATGGCCCACCTGCTTGGTGGAGACGAAAATGATGTCAAAGTCGGAACCTTCGTGGGATACAATCACGAACTGGGAAATGAAGAAGGTGGCTTTGAGAAAAACCTGCTGGAATACCAGCGGATTTTCGGTCCGATCATCCGCTACGCCGATAGCTTGGGAGTCACCGTTTTGTATGAAAACTGCCCCATGGAAGGCTGGAGAAGTTCGGGATTCAGCGGTACTTATAACAACCTGACAGGAGTGCTCGCCGCCCGAAAACTGATGTACGAACTCGTTCCCGAGAAAAATCACGGCGAAATCTACGACCCCTCTCATGATGTCTGGCAACATACAGACCCTGTAGAAGTCATTAAAAACACGGACATGAATCGCCTCAAGCGCATTCACGTCAAATCGACCCGAAACAACCCCGATCCTTTCTGGGGAAATATGTATCCCATGCAGCAAATCCCGACGGAATGGGCCGAAAAACTTGGCATTCACTCCAGCACCAATTCTTGGGATCGGCATCAGTACGAGGCGACTTTGCCCGGTTTTGGTTTGGGAGACTCGATGGATTGGAGAGCATTTTGCTCAATTTTGAAGGAAAAAGGTTTCAGTTGCCCATTCGAGATCGAGAATGAGGCTAAACTATCCAAGCAAACAGGAAAAATGGGTGCAATCGTCCAGGGTTGCAAAGCTGCCGTACAAAACTTAGCTCCATTGCTTTGGGAATTGACTGATGAGGGCTGGACTTATCCTACTTCAGAATACCACCCACTGCGGGATTTTAATCGAAAAGACATTCCTTTGGTCACGATGGATGAAATTTTATAAAAATTCATTCAAATCCGATCTATCATTCGAAAAAATGGCAAATTTTAGGCTTTAATGTAAGATTCTGGTTACCCTGAGTCTTAAATATTCTGCGAACATACAAAATGGAAATGACAGGGAGCAGTTCTCTAGAAATATTAAATCAGAATAAAATACCGAAATATCAATATTTTCAAAACAAATCATACTCTGTCATTGGTAGCGGAGTCGAAGGGTCCTCGACTCCGCTCGGACTGACACAAAATGGCTAAGTCAAATTATGTTACCGGGAACCTACTTCTTCCCTTTAGGTCTCAACGGTCTGCATTCCACATCTGCCACAAAATAATTTGGATGCGTCTCCAATGTCTGAACGATTGTCTGAGCGACATCTTCTGGACGCATCATGTTTTCATTCGTCGTCGTTCCTTCTATTTTGTCAAAAAAGTTGGTTTGGATAGAGCCGGGATAGATGGTCGAAACCTTGATTCCGAAGTCGCGCAACTCCATGTACATCGAATGTGAGATTCCTCTGACCGCATGTTTGGTACCCACATACCCTGCAAAATTGGCGACTCCATTCAGTCCTGCGATGGAGGCTACATTGAGAATATGGCCCTCATCAGCCGCTTTCATGGCAGGAACCAATCGCTTACTGACATAGAAAATCCCGTGGACATTGGTATCAAACATCGATTTCCAGTCTTCTGAGGACATTTCTTCAAATTTTCCAGCGATTCCGAACCCGGCATTATTAACCAGAATGCGAATATCGGATCCCAGCTTCTCAACAGTTGCCAAGAATGCTTTTTCAACTTGTTCTTCCACAGCGACATCGCAAACGAAAAAGTGGAAATTGGCATGCTTCAAATCAGGTGCAGTTCTACCCCAGCCTGCTACAACAGTCCCTTTTTCCAATAATTGTTTTACAACTTCAAGTCCTACACCTTTACTGACTCCGGTGACGACTGCAATTTTATCTTTCAATTCCATATCCTGTTCTGTTCTTTTGTAGAGTAAAGAATTAATTGAATGAAAAGTTCTCCAATCAGAGATTTAATCCCAATAGGGAAAGCTTTGTAAAACTTCTATCTTTATTTTCAGCCAATCAAATAGCCACGATCCATACCATCAACCTTATTAAATTATGAAAAAACTTACGCTAGCCCTGATTTTAATCAGCGGAACGGCATTTGGCCAAACGAAGCTTAGACCAGAAATAGATAAAAAAGCTACCGCAATCGAAGATAAAGTCATCGAATGGCGACGCGACATTCACCAAAATCCTGAGCTCGGAAACAACGAAGTAAGAACAGCTAAAAAAATAGCGGATCACCTTCGTGCTTTGGGAATCGAAGTTCAAGAGGGCGTCGCCGTGACCGGAGTTGTCGGGATTCTGAAAGGTGGAAAACCGGGTCCAACAGTCGCACTTCGTGCAGATATGGATGCACTTCCTGTTACTGAGCGAGCAGATTTACCCTTCAAATCTACAGTCACCACCATTTACAACGGTCAAGAAACCGGTGTGATGCATGCTTGTGGGCACGATACGCATGTGGCGATTTTGATGGGTGTGGCCGAAGTTTTGGCTGGGATGAAAAATGAACTTCAAGGCACTGTAAAGTTTCTTTTTCAACCTGCCGAAGAAGGAATCTATCAGGAAGGTGTCACCTCTTGGGGTGCCAAGCAAATGGTTGAAGAAGGTGTGATGAAGGACGTGGATGCGGTTTTTGGTCTTCATATTGGTTCGCAGATGGAAGTGGGAAAAATCGGCTACCGTTCGGGTCCGGCCATGGCAGGGGTAGATAACCTTGAAATTATTGTTCATGGCACTCAAGCTCATGGAGCTTCCCCTTGGTCAGGCGTGGATCCTATCGTGACTTCAGCACAGATAATTACCGGACTTCAGACCATCATATCAAGAAATGTCAATATCACTCAAGCCCCTGCTGTGGTGACTGTTGGTGCGATTCATGGTGGAATACGCCATAACATCATTCCTGAAAAAGTCGAAATGATCGGTACGATCCGAACATTCGGAGATGACCAACAAAATCTCGTACATAAAAGAATCACAGAGATAGCTACCAATATCGCCGAAAGCGCAGGCGGCAAGGCCGATGTCAACATCACCAAGCTTTACCCCTCCACAATCAATGATCCCACGCTATCCAAGCAAATGGAGCCTACTATTTTGGCAGCTGCGGGAGAAGGAAATGTCATCATCAATGAACTGATTACTGGTGCAGAGGATTTCAGCTTTTTCCAGCGGGAAAAGCCGGGATTGTTTATTTCCCTTGGTGGAATGAAAAAAGGTGGTGACCCGACCAAAACTCCATCTCACCATACGCCTGACTTCTATATCGACGAAGGTGGATTTGTGTTGGGAGTTCGTGTGATGAGCTACTTTGTGGTGGATTATATGGGGATGAAAAAGTAAATAAGACCCTAGCGGATAGACCATAGTTTACAAATCACCCCTCCTGAAGCCATTCCGGAGGGGTGTTTTTGAATAAAATAAAATCAGGAAGCAGATTTAGCTAAGGAGCCTGAATTTTTCAATTTTCAAATCTTCAAATCTTACAATTTCTCACTCATCAAACCACCACTCGGGATACTCCATTTGACTGTTTGGAAATGCGTTGCAGCTTAAACAGGTAGGCAGATATTGGTCTAGCCGCTTGCTTGGAATATATTCGCAGCTTTTTTCCAAAAAGAAAGGGACATCCTTAAATGTGGTATAGATTCTCGAAACCTTGGCCCTTGCCACTTCAAAATACCCTAGAACTACTTCATCGGGATTGGTTACATTATATAGATTTCCCTGAATCGAAGCCGGTGGCGAGTCAAATACAGAACCTGTATTATTAACCAATTCTCTCACCCTTCTCCAATATTCGTAGGCATTTTTTGAAATACTCAATTGTCGGACTGTAAAATAATGTCTGCTGAGAAAGGACTGATCAACCAGTCGCTTGGCGACGATTTGCGTGCTTTTCCCTCCCGGTTTATTGAGAAGGTCCCCATTGATCAGTGTGATTCGCTCAGGGTCGGGAAAACCAAATACGATACAGGGAGGCGGAGGCGTATTAAACGGATTTGGAAAAAAGGTCAAATCCCAAAAATATGCCTCATCCACTGCCCAACGCAAGTAATAATCCCCAACTTGATCCGGCAAGGTCACCGCTGTCTTGATCAATACCTGAGCCGCATCAGGATTATCCTTCAACCGGGTCCGCTCAAAGGAAAAACTCAATTCATCCGATCCGATTGCTTCAGGAATTTTTTGAGGTCTAGAGCGATATACCCGATCTCCTACTCGTATCTCCAGATATAATTCTGAATTTGACCCAGTCCCCAAGTAGTCAAATAGCTCATACTTGCCGGGCTCGGTTTCTTGATAGACCCATGGTCTCCCCTGGCTGGCATCCACTAAGGTTACCCTTGCTCCCTGCAAAGGCCTTGGCAAATCATTTAATGTAAAAATCCTGTTTTCTTCGTCTGCAAGTAGCGGTTTTCTGGCTTTGGAAATCGTCTCTGATAGAAAAACAACCTGTGGTTCATTCAGATTGGTCAATGTGCCCGATACGATCAAGCGTTCCCGTTCTAACTTTTCCAACTCAAATTCAATCTGCTCCACACAGGAATTAAGGCCAAGGAAAACAATCAATACACCTAAAATTTTCAACTTTTTCATTGTTTCCCTCCCCATTTAATACTGTAAGTAATCGAAGGAAAAATTGATCCCAATATTGCCAGACGATAAGGTCTCAACTGCTTCGAATCTTCATCTTTTTGCCAAAAAACCGAATACGCATTTTTCCTTCCAAAAAGATTGTAAATACTGAAATTCAAACTGTCTCCTTTCTTGGAGAATACCTTTTCGATCGTGTAAGAAACGTCCACCCGGAAGTAATCTGGAATTCGATATTGATTTCTATTGGAATAATCCGGCACTACAAGCCCACCATTCAGGATGTAAGATGCACTCACTGCACTGACGGGACGGCCAGTGGCATAATTGACCGAGAAGTTGAAAAGCCCTCTCGGGTACATCCTACGGCTAAGGATAAAATTGACCTCGTGCGGTTTGTCATAGTTCGAAGGGAAACGCTCATTCTTATTGATTTGCTCTTCGCTAAACCCACTTTGGGAAGTAAAAAAAGAACGGGAATACGTATAAGCCAACCATCCTGTCGCCACGCCAAGGTTTTTCTTGATCAGAAACTCAGCGCCATAGGCCTCCCCCTTTCCAAAAACCAATTCAGTCTCCATGTGCGGATTTAGAAATATCTGCGCAAAATCCCGGTATTCCACCTGGTTGACACTTGTCCTGTAAAAGGCGTCAATGGAATATTCCCAGCTGTTGTCTTTCGCATTTTTAAAGATCCCAAGGGAGAAATTATCCGAGCGCTGTGGTGGGATGTAGCTTGTGCTCAATTGCCAAAGGTCTATCGGAGTTGGTCCAAACGTATTGGACACAGACTGAATGTACTGAAAGAGTCTCGCATAACTCGCCTTCACAGACAGTGTAGCATTCAGATTTTGTCTGAGTGAAAATCTGGGTTCAAAACCAGAATACGACTTAATTTTCCCGGAAGGAAATGGAGTTTCGCCTGTGATATTACTTTCACTGATCGGCCCGTTCGGATTGTATTGATACACTGTATCCGCACCCAATTGGGAATAACCTGAATACCTCAAGCCTCCGACAAATCCGGTATTTTCTCCCAGCTCATATTCCAAAGACAAAAATCCGGAGAGTTCCATTCCCCGCTCTTTACCAACTTGCTCTTCCTGAATGGCGGAGAATTCGTCAAATGGAGAAATTCGCTCTGGTTTTCCCTGATAATAAATCCCTTCCAAACCACCTGTTAACGCAAGTTTATCATTAGCCCAAGTGGCAGACACTTTTCCTTGCTGGTAGCGCATCCCATTCTTCACTTTGGCAGCATCGACTCCTTCAGGGTCAAAAAAAGCATTATCAAAGTTGCCGTCAGCCAATAAACCGGTGATGGAAATATTTTCTCCTAAAATCCCTTTATATCGCAGCGAACTGATCCGGTTTGCCCATTCGTATCCAAATTGATCCGAAAACTGAAAGTCATCGCCTGTCACTAGCGTGTTGGCTTCAAGCAGATGCCCCTTGCCCAGATCCCAGTTCAATCCGAGGTAGCCGTCATAAAAATTCAGCCTACTATTCTGAATATCCAAGTCCAGCGCCTGTCCAAGGAGCCAGTTCACGTTCGAAACTCTACCACCAAAAATCACCGAAATCTTGTCTTTTACAACCGGCCCTTCGATTAATACTTTGCCATTGGATGTTCCAAACCCGACTTGGCCTTGCCAGCTTTCACTGCTTCCGGGCCTCATCAGGATATTCAGTGCAGAACCTGCTCTTCCTCCAAAGTTAGCCGGTAGATTTCCTTTGTAAAGTGTGAAATTCTCTGTCACATCAGTATTGAAGCCTGATAGAAATCCAAGAGCATGATTAGAACTTAAGACCAATACTTCATTCATCAGAAGGAGATTTTGATCTGCCTTAGCCCCACGGACATTAATTCCGGAGGTCCCTTCACCTACAGAACTCACGCCAGGTAGAAGCTGGAGCCCCTTGAAAATATCTGCTTCACCCAGAAATGCAGGAATAGCTCTCAGTTCAGTGGTCGTCAATTTGGTGACTCCCGTGATTGGATTTCTCACATTTCGATCAGGCTCATCGGACAGGACTACCACACCATCAAGTTCGAATGCTTTTTCCACCATTTGCACACTAACAACGGCGTTTTCATAAAGCAAAATCCGGGTAAATACCGGAACGTTGGAAATATGCCGAAAGGCTACACGATGATCTCCGGGAGTAATAGTCAAGTAATACGTCCCAAAACGATCTGTACTTACGCCGGTAAAAACTCCGTCAACATGCACACCTACCCCTTCAATTGGCTTAGCACCATCTTTTGAAGTGACTTTACCTGTTAAAATATAGGTACCGGGATGGGGGCCTTCTATTTTTCCAAAAGAAAAACGAAGCGAATCTGTCTGTCCGAAAGTCGGAAAACAAAAAATCAAAATGAGAAAAAGTGAACTAACGTAAAATCTTATCATAACAAGTTCAAGAAACCAAATTTACCGAAAAGCACAGGTCCTTTTATTGTAAACGGGCCAAAAATCCTTTCGCTACAAGACTAAAAAAGAATAGAGGCTCTGGAAGTGTGAAAGTACCACTGCGTAAAAATGGATAAAAGCTAAAAATCCGGTTACTTCAAAATCACATCGTCATCAATAGAAACTAAGAATCCAATCTCTTTTGAAGCAGGATTCTTAGTTTTAATTTTCGCAAACGAATTAAATGACGGCGACCAATTCTTTCAAAATCATCCCCATGACTGGTTCGGCCTTGGCTGCGGCAGCGAGTACATAGGCGATATCTACTTTATGGATTCTACCCTCAATACCCATATCGGTAATCGCTGATATCCCGAATACTTCCATTCCGGAATGCCGTGCAACCAACACCTCGGGAACAGTACTCATGCCCACCGCATCGCCTCCAATAATTCGTAAATATTTGTATTCAGCAGGGGTTTCCAGGTTGGGTCCTTCCACTCCTGCATAAACGCCACGATGAAGTTTGACCCCCTTTTTTTCAGCAATTTTGAGCGCTTTTTCGATCAATTCATGTGAATAGGCATCGCTCATATCAGGAAATCTCGGGCCTAATTCGTCGTAATTTTTGCCGCGTAGTGGATTATCCGAAAACAGGTTGATGTGATCGGTGATGAGCATCACGTCTCCAACTTCCTGCGCAGGATTTAGCCCACCGCAGGCATTGGAGACCAACAAGGTGCCTACTCCCAGTTTTTTCATTACCCGCACCGGAAAAGTCACTTCTTTCATCGAATAGCCCTCGTAGTAATGAAACCTCCCTTTCATTGCCATTACTTTTTTACCTGAAAGGGTACCAAAAATTAATTTCCCAGAATGGCTTTCCACTGTGGAAACGGGGAAATGAGGAATGTCTTTGTAATCTATTTCAAGTTCGACTTCAATCTGATTTCCGAGACTTCCCAGACCAGTACCTAAAATAATTCCTATCGGAACCTCCGACGGGTGTAGCTTTTGGATAAATGAAACAGCGTCTTGAATTTGATCGAGGTAGTCCATGTTTTTTTTGGAAGATTTACGGGCAAAGATAGGATTTTGGTTTAGGCTTAGAACTTTTCACCCTACTTGCTTGTATAGGAAACATAAAAATCTCCTTATGGTTAAAATTATCGTTGGCACAAACCGTAAAAATTCAGTTTCCAAGGTCATAGCTGAAATTTACCAATCAATTCTACTTGAAAAAGGTACAGCATCCGAAATCTTGGAACTGGAGCATTTGCCGGCAGACTTTATTGCTACAGCACTTTATGAAAATAATGGGAAAAACGATGGCTATAATGCCTTTCACGACCGGGTCAAAGCCGGGACAAAGTTTGTTTTCATAGTAGCGGAATACAACGGTTCTTTTCCGGGAATTCTCAAATCATTCATAGACGGAATGACCTATCCGAACACTTTTCGGAATAAAAAATGTGCATTGGTTGGAATTTCATCTGGAGTTGGCGGGGGTGGCATCGCTTTGAGCCACCTTACCGACATCTTCCATTATCTGGGTATGCATGTCCTTGCTCTCAAGCCGAAGCTTGCTAAAATCGAGCAAAATATGTCAGATAACCTGCTCACCAACAGGCTGTATGTAGAACTTCTGCAAACCCAGGCAGACATGCTGCTTGAATTTTAGGAATTAATCCACATTATCATGCAGGAATCTGTTGTTGCCGAGAATCTCGTTCTCGTCGCTCAGATTGTACTTGCTTGTCTCAGACTCTGAACTGTGCTGTGGTTCATTCAGTACCACATTCTTGCGCTGATATGCTGGCACGTTCATTTTTTCTTTCAGTTCCTCAGGACTTGGATTGAACGCTCGGTTACCTTTCAGTTTTTCAAATCGCTCATGTGCACGCTGGATTGCCTTCTGCTTCATCTGCTCGTAGTAATCATTTGCAAATAGCTGTGGAACTGGCTCTGATTCCTTAGGAAGGACTTCAGACTGCTTCTCAGAATCATCTTCCAATTTGAAAACAATCTTTTCGGACTTCACTTCCTGAGTAATTTCCTCATGGTCTTCCTGAATTGGATTTACCCGGAAAACAAACTCTTCCATTTCTTCTTCAACCGGTTTCATCGGCGCAGCAGCAGGCGCTTTTGGCAGATTGAAAGTGAAAGTTGCCCCACCAGAAATCGGCTCTTCTTTTACTTTTTGGCTTTTGCCTGAATCCAGGTTGATGACAGTCTTCACTATCTCGGGATTTGCTACAGGCGTATTGGCAATTGGATTTGCGAATGCTGAAACCGGAGCAGAAAATTCTCTGTTTCTACGCTTTTCAGAAAGTTTATCCATTTCAAAACCAGTAGCGATGACCGTCACACGGATAGCTTTGCCAAGTTCCGGATCGATACCCTGACCGAAGATTAGTTCAGCATTGTCACCGGCTTTCTCTTGGATGTATTCAGTGATTTCGCTGAGTTCGTCCATAGAAAGTTCCTCATCTTCACCAGACATGATGGAAAGAAGTATTTTCTGAGCGCCTTTGATATCCACATTATTGAGCAATGGAGAAGAAATAGCAGCTCCGGCTGCGCGGATAGCACGACCTTCACCCTCTTCAGTAGAGGATCCCATCACTGCCGCTCCCGCCTCCTTCATGACAGTCTTCACATCTTCAAAGTCGACGTTGACATCCTGATGGATGGTAATGATCTCGGCAATAGATTTCGCTGCGGTAGTCAGGATATCGTCTGCCTTGCTGAATGCAGTTCGGATAGCCAGGTTACCGTAGATTTCACGCAGTTTGTCATTGAGAATCACCAATACAGTGTCGCAGTTTTCTCTTAGCGATTCAATGCCTGCCTGAGCTACAGCCATTTTCTTTTTCCCCTCAAACATGAAGGGAGCAGTCACGATACCCACGGTCAGGATATTGAGTTCTTTGGCGATTTTGGCTACAATCGGCGCTGCACCTGTGCCTGTACCACCGCCCATTCCTGCAGTGATGAATACCATTTTGGTATTATCAGCAAGTAACTCGCGGATCTCCTCCTGAGACTCAAGGGCAGCGTTTCGTCCTTGCTCCGGATTGGCGCCTGCACCGAGACCTTCGGTCAAGTTTGCTCCAAGCTGCAGCCTCAATGGAACGGGGGATGATTTCAAAGCCTGTGCGTCTGTATTGACCACGACAAACTCCACGTCCTTAATTCCCTGAGCGTACATGTGGTTTACGGCGTTGCTGCCGCCTCCTCCTACGCCAATTACCTTGATAATTGACTTTTGATTTCTTGGGAGGTCAAATCTGTAATCTTTCATGCTATCTGACATATTTTTTGATTTGGTGAATATTTATGGTTGTTGTGTTTCATAATGGAAGAGGGTTAAGAAGGAAGTAATCTGCAAGGCGGATTACCTCCTCAATCATAAGCCCTAGTAATTAGTATTCTTCCCCGATGTCATCGGAGATCAAAGTTTTCAAGCGATCAGTTATTCCTTTGAAGAAATTATTGGCAATTGCCTCTCTTTTCACCGCGATAATGGGCTTGATTCCGGAGTTGGCTTTTCTTTTTAGATAGCCTTCCTCTCGATTGTCCAAAGCCTTGAACCCGGCTAATACCAAGCCCACTGATGTGGCATACATCGGACTTTTCACCTCTTCAATCACCGACTTGCCGAGATGCTCGTTTGGAAATCCGATTCTGGAATCCAGTCCGGTCATGTATTCGAACAGCTGGGAAATGCACTGCAACTGTGAACCTCCACCGGTGATTACTATACCTCCAGCCAATTTTTTATAGTAGCCACTTTGCATGATTTCGTTTTGGACGATTTCGATGATTTCCTCCATTCTTGCCTGGATAATTGAAGCCAGATTCCGGATGGAAATTTCCTTTGGTGGCCTGTTTCTAAGTCCAGGGATGGATACGATTTCGTTCGGATTGGCTTCTTCCGCTATAGCTTTACCAAAGCGGGTTTTGAGCAATTCGGCCTGATTTTGCATCAGCATGCAACCTTCCTTGATATCGGCAGTGATGATGTTTCCCCCAAGCGGGATTACCGCAGTGTGACGGATTATATTTTCATAGAAAATGGCAATGTCAGTGGTGCCGCCTCCGATGTCAACCAGACAAACGCCTGCTTCCTTTTCATCGTCGCTCAATACTGAAAGTGAGCTGGCAAGGGGCTCCAAAATCAGTTGTTTGGATTCAAGAGATGCCTTTTTCACACACTTGTTGATGTTGTGAATAGCAGTAGTCTGGGCGGTGATGATATGGAAATCTGCCTCAAGACGGGTGCCGGCCATTCCTACAGGATCTTTGATTCCACCTTCGTAGTCCACTGTGTAATCCTGCGGCATCACATGGATGATGCTGTTTCCCGGAGGCACGACGATGTTGTGCATATCAGCGGAAAGTCGCTGCACGTCTTCCACCGTAATCTCATCCTCAGTAGGCTGGCGCATGATGCTCCCATGCATTATTTTGCTTTGGATGTGCTGTCCGGCGATTCCGACGATAACCTCAGCGATATTCACATCGGCCATATTGGAGCAATCCTCCACGGCTTTCTGGATCGCATGTACAGTCTTCTCGATATTGGTTACGATGCCGCGATCGACTCCATCAGAGACTGCCTTGCCCATGCCTAGGACTTCGAGTTTCCCAAACTCATTCTTGCGTCCGATGATCGCGCAGATTTTGGTCGTCCCAATGTCCAGACCTACGATTAATTTGTCGTTTTCCATATCCAAGCTTTATTCACAAACAATTTGATTTTTAAATTTCACGCTGATCCGCTCGTAAGCATTCCAGCCTTTTCTTGGTAAAATCTCTTTATACAGCACTTCGATCCGTCTGAATTTGCTCTCGATGTCGTGCGCATCTCCAAACTCGATCACTTGCTTCCCAACTTGCTGATGCAATCGGATGTCGTCCTTCTTATTAATCTCCAACTCACTCACCTGAGCACTCCAAAACTCATCTTCAGTGACAAACCGGATCAAGGACATCAATTCAGGCATCGAATCCACACTTCCCTGATCCATCAATTGCTCTGCAAAAGCACCTTCCAAAATCAGCACCCGACTGGTATAAGTAGGTGAGGTGGGGATGATCAATCCTTCCGTAGTGATATATCCGTCGGCTGCCATCGGTCTGGCAATTCTTGCGATGGGCTCGTGCTGATGGATAGTCATTTTTAGGATTCCTTTTTGCCCGACAGATGTTTCCACCGATTTGATAAATGGATGTCCTGAAAGTCTTTTCTCAATCGCTGCCAAAGGAACTTCCGCCATCGGAAGTCCAGATTTCAGTTCAGGAAATGCAGACTTTACTATTGCTTCAATTTCTTTCTCCTCTACAAAATAGACTCCGCTGACAGCCTTGAGGTCTACTTCAAATCCCTGATAGGCTTTGAGCTGAGTTTGCTTTTCCACAAACCCGATGAATCCGACCAAAACCAGACAAAGGGTCACCAATCCAAGCGCTTTTTTAAGTTTTGCCTTATTCATGCGTCAAATTGTTTAGTTCTTGAATCCATCCATGCCGCTATTCCCGGAACCAATCGATCAATATCTCCCGCGCCCATAGTCACCAGGACTTCGGGACGGGATTCCAGCAGGTAGTCCATTACCTGTTCTTTATTTATCAGCGTCTTTTTACCCGTCTGAATTCCATCCAAAAGCATCGCAGAAGTCACTCCTTCAATGGGAAGTTCCCGGGCTGGGTAAATGTCCAGCAGCACCACTTCATCTGCCAACGACAGGCTTTCAGAAAATCCTGCCGCGAAGTCTCTTGTCCGTGTAAACAGATGAGGCTGGAAAATCACCGTGAGTCGCTGTGTAGGGTACATGGCCCGCACAGAGCTCAGGCAAGCTTTGATTTCCTCGGGATGATGCGCATAGTCATCGATATAAATGTGTCCCGGCACGGTGGAATGTATCTCAAACCGACGTTTTACTCCTTTGAATGACTTGATACCTTCCCGTATCTGATTCTCACTTACACCATGATCAATTGCGATGGCTATAGCAACCAAAGCATTTTCCACATTGTGAAAACCCGGAATATGAAGTTCCAATCCTTTGATTTGTGCCTTGGTCCCCATGTAATCAAAGAGGAAAATTCCCGGCTTAGCAATGATATTATCGGCATGAATTCCAGAAGACCTCAATCCATATTCTCTAATTCCTGCACTGATCCCCATGTTCTCTCCTAAGCGATACCATGCATGGGATTGGATGTAGAGTTTCCCCTTTTTATCTACCAACTTGATGAAGTCACGGAAACCATCCAAAATCGTGGCCTCATCGCCGTAGATGTCCAGATGATCCGCGTCCGCACTCGTGACCACTGCCTCGTTTGGATGAAGCTTCAGGAAGGAGCGGTCAAATTCATCTGCCTCGACCACTACAAGTGTTGCTTCTTTTGATTTGCCCGGCAAAATCAAGTTGCTGTTGTAATTCTGAGTAATCCCTCCTAAAAAAGCAGCGACAGGTTTGCCTGCCGATTTCAGCAAATGAGCGATCAGGGAAGAGGTGCTGGTCTTTCCGTGAGTTCCCGCTACTGCTATGGTATAAAAATCCTTGGTAATCATCCCAAGAACTTCGGATCGTTTCTTTAGTTGGTAATGAGCCTGGAAGAAATTTAACAGCACACTATTCTTTGGGATTGCAGGGGTCCAGACAACCAAAACCTCATCCGGTTTGGAGGTAAATTCAATCGGAATATCCGCTGCAGAATCATTGAAACTGATCACCATGCCTTCCTTTTCCAGCTCCTCAGTCAAAGGCGAAGGAGTCTTGTCATACCCTGCCACAGGATATCCTTCATGTCGGAACCATCGGGCCAAGGCACTCATGCCGATGCCACCGATTCCGAGGAAGTAGACGCTATTTATTCCTTTGAATGTCATTTGACCAGTTTTTCCAACTCAATTACAATGGCATTTGCCGCATCCGGCTTGGCCAACTTCTTAATATTTTTCCCCAATGCTTCGACTAGACTTCCGTCTTGCATCAGTGCATCAATTTTGCTTTTCAATTGCCCGATTGCTTCGGAATCTTTCAGCAGCACCGCCGCCTGATGATTGACAAAGGCCATGGCGTTTTTGGTTTGGTGATCTTCCGCCACATTGGGAGAAGGGATGAAAATCACCGGCTTGCCCACAAGGCTAAGCTCCGAAACAGAAAGGGCTCCAGCTCTGGACACAATGAGGTCTGCAACTGCATAAGCCAGGTCCATTTCGCGGATAAATTCCCTTAGATGGACATGCTTTAGATCCGCGTTTTCAAGCGTGGCCAACATTTCCTTGAAATAAAATTTCCCACACTGCCAGAGAACCTGGTAGCCGGATTCTTCCAGCTTATGCATGTCCTTCAAAACCGCCTGATTGAGGGTTCTTGCTCCTAAGGAACCTCCCAAAACCAAAACCGTCTTGCGATCCGCTGCCAGCCCGAAATGCTCCAGCCCGGTTTCTTTTTTGCCTGACAAGTCGAGAATATCTTTTCTGACAGGATTCCCGGTAATTTTAATTTTACGGGAAGGGAAAAACTTCTCCATGTTCGGGTATGCCACACAAATTGCATTTGCCTTCTTGGCCAAAAGCTTATTGGTCAATCCCGCATAGGAATTTTGCTCCTGCACCAGGGTTGGAATTCTTTTATTTTGCGCAGCATAAAGTACCGGCCCGCTTGCATAGCCACCAACACCTACTACTGCATCAGGCCTGAATTCCTGCACGATTTGGTAAGCAGCACGAAGGCTTTTGACAAGCTTGAAAGGGAAGCTAAGATTGTCCAAAGTCAGGCTTCGCTGAAGTCCCGCTATTGGCAGACCCTTGATTTCATATCCTGCTTCAGGGACTTTTTGCATTTCCATTTTTCCCAAAGCACCCACGAAAAGAATCTCACTGGCAGGATGTTTTTCCTTCCATGCGTTGGCAATGGCGATGGCAGGATAGATATGCCCGCCGGTGCCTCCACCGCTGATGAGAATTCGATATGTCGTCTGAGTGCTAATGGCTTTTTGGGTTTATGCTGTTCTTAATCGATTTCGTACTTCGGGCACAGCCACCACTTCATCCGAGTGATCTCCGCGACTCACACTCAAGATGATCCCAAGTGCGGTTCCTGTGAAAACCAAGGACGTCCCACCCATACTAAGGAGTGGAAGCGGCAAGCCTGTAATTGGGCCCAAACCCACGGCTACGGCCATATTGACCAAAGCCTGAATGACTAGGGCAAAACTTAATCCTGCGGAAAGCAAACCTCCGAAGGCTTTGTTGGAATTAGCTACAATCCGCATCCCCCGATACAGAAGTGCGAGGTAAAGGAATAGCACAGTTGCCCCGCCTACCATTCCGTATTCTTCAATGATGATGGCGTAGATAAAATCTGAGTACGGGTGAGGCAGTGAATTGCGCTGCTCGCTGTTTCCGGGGCCTTTACCGGTGACTCCGCCTGTAGCGATTGCGATGTAGGATTGTTCGGCTTGAAAAGGAATCTTGCTGTCGTCATCTTTTGACTCCCAGAAGGCTTCGATACGGGAATAAAAGGTTTCTCCACGCTGTCCTGCAAAAACTGCTATGGTCAAACCCATAACGCCCACCATGACGACCAGCAGCAAATATTTCAATGGAACCCTGCCGATAAACATGATCAACAGGCAGGTAGCCAAAAGAAGAATCGCCGTAGACATATTGGCCATACCAATCAGCGCACAAATCACTCCGATGGACAGGATAATAGGCAAGAAAGTCCCGGTAAAGTCTTTGATGTTATTTTGACGCTTGGCAAGCATGGCCGCCAAGGCAGCGATTAGAGAAAGCTTTGCCAAATCCGAAGGCTGGAACGCCTGATTGATTACAGGAATTGTAATCCAGCGATTGGCGTCGTTGATATTTGACCCGAAAAGGTAGGTAAATGCGAGGAGTGGGATGGATAAATACATGAATAGACGGGCATAAAGCGCGTACTTCTTGTAGGGCATCTTATGCGCCAACCACATCACAAACAAGGAGACGAATACTAAAAAGGAATGTCTGAGCAAATACAATTCAGTATTTCCTCCGGCGGTCTTGTATGCCAAAGTACCTGTGGCAGAATACACCACCAAGATGCTGAACAAAGACAGCAAAATCACGATGGCCCAGATGATGGGATCGCCCTTAAACTGCTCGTCTATCCATGCCTTCAGCGTAATCATGCTTTCTGTTTTTCTTTTAATCCCAAAACCGCTGAGCGAAACCGATCACCGCGGTCTTCATAATTTTTGAATAAATCAAAGCTGGCACATGCCGGAGAAAGCAAAACCACTTCTCCCTTTTCGGCCAATTCCTGACCCCAAACCACTGCTTCACTTATATCCTGAGTTTCTTTGATGGTGGAAATGATCCCCGCAAAAGCCTCCTTTAGCTTTTCATTGTCTGTTCCCAGGCAAATCAGAACTTTTACTTTTCCATTATCCACCAAGTCATTCAGTACTGAATAATCATTTCCTTTGTCCACTCCACCAGCAATCCAGATCAGAGGCTCGACGTAGCTACCCAACGCGTAATAGGTCGCCTCGACATTGGTTCCTTTGCTGTCATTGACAAAGCGAACCCCGTCCATTTCCCGGACTAGCTCCATGCGATGCGGCGCATTTTTGAATGTTTTATAGCCTTGGATTAATTGAGACTCGGTCAATCCTGCCATTAGGGCAGCCGTCCCGGCACACAGTGCATTCAGAATATTATGTTTCCCTTGGATGGAAAGTCCCGAAACAGAAATACTTGCGGAATTTCCATTAGCAGCAAGCTCCAGTGTTTTCCCATCACTGTACCCACCCTTGCCCTGCTTCTCGGAAAGGGAAATCCAATGGAAATCGGTCTTGAGCTTTTTCATCTCCAAGCCTTTCTTTGTCAAGGGATCCTCTCGAAATGCAATTCCCTTTTCGCGCTGAGTCATGTTTTTGAACAAGCTCATTTTGGAAAAGATGTAGTTGTCTATTTTGTAGTCGTAGCGATCCAAATGATCCGGAGTAATATTGGTCAATATCCCGATGGTCGGTTTAAAGCACTGAAAACCGTCAATCTGAAAGCTTGACACCTCAATCACCCACCAGTCGTGGTCCTGATTGACCAGCTGACCTGCCCAACTCTGACCGACATTTCCGGCAAGACCGACATCATATCCCGCTTCTTTGAGCAAGTGATAGGTCAAAAGTGTGGTGGTCGTTTTCCCGTTTGTTCCGGTGATGGCAATCACTTTCCCTGCACTGTATCGGTAGGCAAATTCCAGCTCATCTACGACCGGAATCCCTTCATTCATCGCCTTTTTCACCAAAGGAGCCTTGGTAGGAATACCGGGGCTTTTGATTATCAGATCGCAGGAAAGAACTTTTGACTCGTCATGACCACCTTCCTCAAAGCTGATACCTGCATCCTGAAGTGCATTTTTTCGCTCGGCTGATATCATTCCTGAATCAGATACCCAAACCCCATAGCCTTCCCGCTTGGCGAGCAGTGCTGCTCCCAATCCGCTTTCTCCGGCTCCGAGGATGGCTATTTGTTTCATATTTATTTTACTATCTCAGTTTCAAAGTGGCCAAGGAGATCACTGCCAGCAAAATGCCGACGATCCAGAAGCGGGTCACAATTTTCGCTTCAGGTATTCCTTTCTTTTGGTAATGATGATGAAGAGGAGACATCAGGAAAATCCTGCGTCCCTCACCGTATTTTTTTCGAGTGTATTTGAAATAGCCCACTTGGAGCATGACACTCACACTTTCGATCAGGAATATTCCACAGGTGATCGGGATCAGAAGCTCTTTGCGAAGCGTCAAAGCCAAAACCGCAATCACTCCTCCAAGCATCAATGAGCCTGTATCGCCCATGAAAACCTGCGCCGGATAGGCATTGTACCAAAGGAACCCAATACATGCGCCGATAAAAGCTGCTGAAAAAATCACGAGCTCCCCGGAATTGGGGATGTACATGATATTCAAGTATTGGGAGAAGATGGCGTTACCGCTCAGATAGGCGAAAATCGCAATTGCTAAGCCGATAATTGCAGAAGTTCCGGCCGCCAAACCGTCAATTCCATCTGTGATGTTTGCTCCATTGGAGACCGCTGTAATGATGAAAATTGCAACCAAAATATAAAGAACCGGAACCATGGACTCTCCCATGAACCCAAGTACACGCTCATAGTCCAACTCGTTGTTTTTAACAAAAGGAATGGTAGTCCGTAGCGCTTTTACATCCTGAAATGATGGGGTCTCCACAATCCCTTCCTCGATGGAAACCGGAGTGGAAAACTTACGGATAACTACATCATCATTATAATAGAGCGTAGCCCCCACGATAATTCCGATTCCGATCTGACCGATGATCTTGAATCGGCCTTTAAGTCCATCTTTGTTTTTGCGAAATACTTTGATGTAATCATCCAAAAACCCAATCAATCCCAGCCAAACCGTGGAAATCAGTAAAAGAATAATGTAGACATTGTTAAGATTCGCAAACAGGAGGGTTGGAATCAGGATTGCAGCGATCATCATCAAACCACCCATGGTAGGGGTTCCTTTTTTCTGCGCCTGACCTTCCAATCCCAAATCACGAACAGTCTCTCCGATTTGCTTTCTGCGGATCCAGTTGATGATGGCTTCGCCAAATGTGATGGTAATGATCAGTGAAAAAACCGCTGCCATACCCGCACGGAACGAGATGTAGCGAAACACACCCGTTCCCGGAATGTCCAATACTCGATCTAAGTAGTCAAAAATGGGGTATAACATATCAGTTTCTCGTCAATTGTTCTAGAATCTCAGTCACGACTTCCGCATCGTCAAAGTGGTGTTTTACTCCTTGGATTTCTTGGTAATCTTCGTGTCCCTTTCCCGCAATCAGGATGATATCTCCTTTTTTGGAAAGCATCACGGCTGTTTTGATCGCTTCTCGTCGATCTTCAATAGTCAGGGTTTTTCGGACCTCTGAAGGCCCAACTCCAGCCTGCATTTCCCGAAGTATCGCCATAGGATCTTCGAAACGGGGATTATCTGAGGTGAAAATGGCCTTATTGCTTTCGCTTACCGCCAACTTGGCCATGATGGGACGCTTGGTTTTGTCCCGATTGCCTCCACAGCCGACCACGGTGATCAGTTGTTCGTTGCCAGTGCGAACACCGTTGATGGTTTTCAGGACATTGTCCAGCGCATCCGGCGTATGGGCATAATCTACAATTGCGATGATCCCGCCGATGGATATTCTGTCAAATCTCCCTTTTGCCCCTTTGATGGCCGACAGCGCACGAAGGACTTCATCTTCATCCTCTCCCAAAAGCGAGGCAACACCTAAGGCTCCAAGCAAATTGTAAGCATTAAATGCTCCGATCATCCGGAACCAGATCTGTTTGCCGTTGATATCCAGCTCGAGTCCTTCGAGTGTATTCGAAATAATTTTTGCCTTAAAATCTGCTGAAGTCTTCAATGCAAAAGTGTGGTGTGCCGCCTTGCAGTTTTGAAGCATGACGGAGCCACGTCTGTCATCTCCGTTTACCAATGCAAAAGCATCCTTCGGAAGCTCATCAAACAGCTTTTTCTTGGCTTTGATGTATTCATCAAAGGTCCCGTGATAGTCGAGATGGTCGTGGGTGATATTGGTGAAAACAGCTCCTGCGAGCTTTAATCCTGCGATCCGCTCCTGAACAATCGCATGTGAACTTGCCTCCATGAAGCAATGCGTACAGCCTTCATCTACCATTTTGCGAAGCAAGGCCTGCACACTGACCGCATCCGGTGTAGTATGGGTAGCCGGGATGACTTCCTCGTTTATCTTATTTTCTACTGTAGAAAGCAATCCCGTGCTGTAGCCCATCGCAACAAACAGCTGATGCAATAGGGTCACGGTAGTGGTTTTTCCGTTGGTGCCCGTTACTCCGACAACCTTGATTTTTTCCGAAGGATTATCAAAAAAGTTAGAGGCGATAATGCCCAATGCTTTCGCGGAATTCACCACCTGGACATAGGTTATTCCCTCAGTGATTTCCTCAGGAAGTTTTTCACAGATGATGACCGTTGCCCCTTTTTTTAAGGCAGTGGCAATGAATTCGTGTCCGTCTACCTGAGTTCCCGCAATAGCAACGAAAGCACTTCTTGCCATCACATTTCTACTGTCAAAGACAATACTGCTCACCCGAATCTCCATGTCTCCGATGGTCGAGGTCAGTGATACTTTATACAATATGTCCTTGAGCACTTTCATCCTAATACCAAGTTGATTGTTGCATTTGGGCTAAGCTGTGTGCCCGGAGCTAGCGATTGCTCCACCACACGACCTTTGCCACTGTAGTTCACCTTAAGCCCCTTATTTTCCAGGACAAAAAGTGCATCTCGAAGTGGCATACCTGAGACATCCGGCACAGTCGGCTTTTCAGTCTCATTGATTCTCAAATCAAAATTTTCAGAGATCAGGGAAGCTTTCACCCAATCTTCGGTGCCTGGGCTTTTCACTTTGATACCCAATTCATCAAAAATCCCCTGAAGCTCCTCCCCTTTTCCGGCACTGATGTAAGGCATTTTGCTGATTTGATTTTCAGCCATGTAAATCTTGGACTGATCCACCGGATTCAATTCCATGTCTAAAGCATAGATTCGATCTGCGATTTCTTTGAAAACCGGAGCAGATACATCGCCCCCATATGCAGCAATACCTTTGGGACTATCGATCACGATGATCATGCTGTACTTGGGTCGATCAGCAGGAAAATATCCCGCAAAGCTGGTGTAGTAGGTTTCGGTATATTTCCCGTTGACGATTTTCTGTGCTGTCCCGGTTTTTCCTGCGATTTTATAGTTATCGTTCAGGATGTTTCTTGCTGTGCCTCTCAACACCACCCCTTCCAAAAGCTCCTGAAGGTGCTTTATCGTTTTTTCAGAGGCGATTTGCTTTCTCAAAACCTGAGGCTCAAACTTCTCCATCAATGTATTGCCTCTACCTACTGCTTTTACAAACAGCGGCTTCATCATGACTCCGTTATTTGCCACTGCGTTGTAAAGTGCCAAGGTATGGATGGGATTAACCTTGGATTCATATCCAATGGAAATCCATGGAAGCGAGGTTCCGTACCAGGTTTTTGACCCCGGCTTTTTGAAAAATGGTTTTCCTTCCCCTGTAAGCTGCAGATCGAATGGCTCGGCAATACCGGCTTTATCCATGTAAGCCATAAACTTGGATGGACTGGATCCAAAGTGCATATCTACCAGCTTTGAAATCGCCACATTGGACGATTTTTCGAAGGCTTCCCGAATGGTGATTGTGCCATAACCGCCATTTTTGGCATCATACATCGTCTGATTGTAGAATCTGTGCGCACCGTTTCCGGTTTCGATTGTCTCATTCAGACTGATTTTGTTTTCTTCCAAAAGCGCCAACATCGAGACCAACTTGAAAGTCGATCCAGGCTCGGTATTTCCGATATCCCCTACTGCATAATTGTAACTTTCGGAATAGCCCAGGCCACTCTTGTTGCGCTGCAAATTGGACATTGCCTTGATGTGGCCTGTCTTTACTTCCATCACAATCACGGAACCAAAAGCTGCATTTCTGTCAGTCAGTTGTCTCCTCAGCGCAGTCTCCGCTACATCCTGAATGTTTACATCCAAAGTGGTAAATACGTCGTAGCCGTTATCAGGCTTGATATCCTCCGCGTCAAAAACAGGCTTCCAAATTCCTCCGGCCAGTCTTTGAAACAAGGCTTTTCCATCTTTTCCTTTGAGGTAATTATTGAAGCTGTATTCGATTCCTGCACCGTAGTCGTCTTCATTCAAAAAGCCGACAGTTCGGCTTGCCAATGAATTAAAAGGTCTGTATCGCTTTTCTACTTTTTCGAAAATCACTCCACCACCCAAGCGGCCTTCTCTAAAAATCGGCCATGCGGTCATTTTTTGCATATCCTGATAGCCAATCTGCTTTCTGTTGAGGATGAGGAAGCGCTTTTTGTCTCCCCTGGCATCCTGAATCATACGCTTGTAAGCCGTGGCAGACTTGTCTTTATAAAATCCGGCCAAGTTTCTGGCAAGTGAATCAATTCCTGACTTGAATTTGGAATCCTTGGCCATCGTCGGGTCTATCGCTACCCGATAAAAGGGTAAGCTGGTAGCCAAGAGGCTCCCGTCTGTGGCATAGATGTTTCCCCGTGTGGCTGGCACTTCCCGGTATTGGAAGTTGACTTGCTCGGCTTTTGCCCTCCATTTCTCTCCCTCCCTTACCTGCACCACGGCGATCTTGTACGGGATCGCGCAGGCAGCCAAAGCAACCAGGATGAAAATCACCCTCACTCGGAGCACTATGGAGCGTTTAATATTCACTTTTTTACCTCGATTTTGATCGGCGGTTGATTCAATTCATAAATTTCAAGCTTAGCCACTCGCTTAGCCACTTCTGACTGCATGCTGCTTTGCATATATTCTGCCTCCAGCGTGGTGACATCAGCCCGAAGGTCTTCTACTTCCTGCTGGGCTTTTTCGATTTTCCGAACCATACTTTCAGCTCTATGATTGCTGAAAATGTAGATCAGCGCAAGCAATACCAGAAAGCCCACAGGAGGTACAAGCTGTACAGGTACCCCTTCTCCCAGGATCCCTTTGACGTCCAACTTATCTTCCATCCAAGTGAAAATCGTCTTCCCCGGGCCTGCTTTTTTTGGAGCATTCCCAGCCTTTAGTTTCTTCTTAAAGGTATTCTGACTCATTTCCCTGTCTTTTTCGCTATTCTCAATTTGGCACTCCTTGCTCTTGGATTTGCGGCTACTTCTGCCTCGCCTGCTACGACTGATCCCCTACTAACCGGCTCCAGGGGCCTGATGAGATTTCCGTAAAAATCCTTCTCTACCTCCCCTTGGAATTTGCCTTTGGCAATCAGGTTTTTGACGAGCCTGTCTTCCAGACTGTGATAGCTCATCACTACCAGCCTGCCCTCAGGCTTCAGTAGCTCCACTGCGCTAAGCAACATTTCCTCCAAAGCCCCCATTTCATCGTTGACTTCAATCCTTAAGGCCTGAAAAACCTGTGCGTAATATTTGAAGTCTTTGCCACGGGGAGCATATTTTTTCAGAAAAGCAGTAAATCCTTCCGTCGTTTCAAAAGGTGTCTGGGCTCGTTCGGACACGATAGCCTGCGCCAAAGTTTTTGCGTTTTTTACTTCTCCATAGATTCCAAGAATCTTGTGAAGCTTTCCTTCATCGTAGGTATTCAAAACCTCCTTGGCACTTAGATCAGCGGATTGATTCATTCGCATATCGAGTTCGCCACTGAATCTGGTCGAAAAACCACGTCCCGGCACATCTATCTGATGCGAGGAGATCCCCAAGTCAGCCAGTATTCCGTCAACTTTCTTTACCCCGTACAGCCTCAAGTATCTTTTAATATCCCGGAAATTGGCCTGCACAAAAGTGAACCGCTCATCCTGTGGCGCATTGGCCAATGCATCAATGTCTTGGTCAAATCCATAAAGATGACCTTTGTCCAATTGCTTCAGGATTTCTCGAGAATGCCCTCCGCCTCCAAATGTCACATCGACATAGATCCCATTAGGGTCAATAGCCAAGCCTTCAGTGCATTGGGCGAGCATCACTGGGATATGATAATTAGCAGATGTCATAGCTTCAGGAGAGATATTTTTCCATCTGTTGTGACATTTCGATATCGTCTTCGATTACAAAGTCCTTATACCGATCCGCACTCCACATTTCAATTTTGCTACCTACTCCAACCAGAATCACATCCTTATCGAGACCTGCGTATTCCTGAAAGGCTTTTGGAATCAAAAAGCGACCAGCGCTGTCCAGTTCTACCTCAGTGATACGAGTGAAAAAAGATCGCTTCAATCTGCGAGTCTCTTCATTGTGATCCGAAAGCGCATTTACCTGACTTTCCAGTTTTCGAAACTCAACCATCGGATAGAGTTTAAGACATTTGTCAGCTGCCATTTGAAGCATAAGCGCACTCCCATTGGCCTCCGGTATTGCCCCCTTTATTTTGGAAGGCAAAACCAGACGTCCTTTGGGATCCAGCTTACAATCATATCGACAATTGAACATATCCTGACTCTTCTATTTGATGAGTTTGAAGTAAAAACAAAAGTAGCAAAATGAACTTCACATTCTACCACTTTCCCCCACTTTTTCCCACTTTGAATTAAAAGTAGACAAAAGTTTCATCCAAGCCAATGTTTTTTCAAAAAAATCGAAGAAATTTTTATTGATAGTCAAGGCGTTAAGCTCCTCCACAAAGTGTCCCTAAAACCCCCATATTCAAATAAAAAAGGCCGTTTTACGGCAATAAGAACATCTCAAAAAAGGAATTGACTTCAGAGATTTCAATTAAGTGGGTGAATTTCCCATTGATTTCATTGAGAAATCAAAAAGTGGGCGAATTTCCCGTCAAAAAAATAAAAAAAGACCTGCCCAAAGGACAGGTCTTTATCTAAGCATTAACACACAATTAATTATTTATTGTCATCTTTTTTGAGTTCTTGTTGTATCAGTTTTTGAAATTCCTGAAGCTTGGCCTGATGCTCCTTTTGCCATATTTCCATCTTTCGTTGGAACTCCTCCATTTTTGGTTTTTGAGCGGCTTCCCATTCTTTCATTTTCTGCTCGAATTCTTTCATTTTAGGTTTCTGCTCAGCTTCCCACTCTTTCATTTTTAGTTCGAACTCCATCATCTTGGGCTTATTGGCTTTATGCCATTCGTTCATCTTGGCCTCAAATTCTTTCATCTTAGGCTCGTGTGCAGCTTGCCACTCTGCCATCTTCTGTTCGAATTCCTTCATTCTAGGACCATTTGCTGCCTCCCATTCTTTCATTTTGATTTCGAATTCTTTGAGTTTGGGCTGAAATTCCTTTTCGAATTTGGCTTCCCACTCTGCTGAGTGTTTCTCCCATTTTTTGGATACTTCCTCGGCCTCTTTAGCCCATGCTTTGGAATTGAATTCTACCTCTTTTTTCCATTTTTCTTTCTCATCCTTACTCATTTTCGTTGTGTCAAAAGCGAGTGGAAATGAAGTCAGGGCCTTGTCGAATGGGAATTCAAAATACATATCCATCACGGGCATGACCGGGGGCACGAAGTCCATAACAGGCATGGGAAATTCAGACATATCTATCTGAGGGGCAGGACCAAACGCTGCCAATACTGGCATTTTCTCCTCAAAATCAAATTTTGGAACGGGTGCCAAAGCCATATCTACCGGAAATATCGGGGCAGCAGGCACCTCCAAATGAGGCATATTTTCAGAATCAAAAGCCCTCAATTTGTCCAACATAGCTTTTGCTTTGGGGCTGAGTGCTATCGTGTCTTTTCCCGAAATCAACAAATCGCCAATGATCTGATACCTATTTCCATTGTCATCGGAGAAAACCATGCGGTTTTTTTCACTACCCGACCCGGTTTCAGTAGATTTTGGCTCAATGAATTTTTTAATGACAGTATCCTGAGCAAAAGGATCATGATACGTAGGCTCAATCACAGCGATTGGTGCTTTGGAAGTGGCTAAGCTTGTTTGTTTAGTAGCGTCCTGTTGGGCACTTGCCATCAGTCCGACGCTGAGAAATAAGGTAAGTAACATAGGGATAGAAATAATAGGGTTTTGAGGATAATTTTGAGCGGGATAACCTAGTATCCGCTTGATTCGCTGAAGTGTTGGATTTCTTTTTTTGCCTGCGGCAAGTGCCAACTCGGGTGGATTTTGCTGTGCAAAATTGATGACTTCCGCCAAGCTGGTTGCTAGATTTTTGGGATCAATTCCAGATTTCAAGACCAGGTCATCTGCGGCATTTTCACGGAGTTCTTTTATAGTATTGTTGATCCACCAATAACAAGGATGAAAGAAGAACAAGATTTCCATGACCGAAAGAAGCAAGTTGGCGAGGTAATCATTGCGCTTCACATGCGCCAATTCATGTGCAATAATTGCTTCGAGCTGGGCAGGTGAAAGCTGAAACAGCAAGCCTACAGGGAGCAGAATAATAGGTTTGAAAGCTCCAAAGGTGAGGGGCGAAATACACACTGAGCTAATTTTCAGTTGGACCGCTCTGCTCACACCCATTTTGTTTGCTAAACGGTAAGCAACCCGTTGAATCTGATAATCAACCACCGAAGAAGAGGATTTTCTTAAACTCCGTATTTCTGAGAAACTATTGACAAGTCTGAAAAGAAATAAAAGCGCTCCTAAAAACCAGAAGTTAACCAGCAAGAATATGTTTTGCTCAATCCAATCAGTAGCCTGCCGGATTCCTGACTCAAACTTCGATTCACTCAAAAGTATCGCCGAATTATCGAAGAAGATCTGAAGATCCCCACTCGCTGCTATATGCGTGGCAACGCTGGGCTGTGCCTCATATTGATATGCGAATGTCAGCATTGAAACTACAAACGCTAAGGCCAAAGCCCCTACCGCAAGTCCATACTTAGTGGAAGGTTTTGCCCGGTGAGCTATTTTCAACAAAATCCAAAGAGCTGCCGCAATTAAAATGAGCTGCCAAATCGAATGAACCAAAGCCCATCCCAAGGCATTCAGCAGACTTTCTGATATCCAGTCATTTAAAAGTCTCATAGCTAATTATTTTCAAGTTGGTCAAGAAACGCCCTGATTTCATCAATTTCATCCTTGGAAGGATTATCCTGTCCCAACGCCTGCATGACCAATGCCTTTGATGAACCTCCGAAGGCAGTGCTCATCAGATTTTTCAAAAGTGAGTTTTGCGTTTCCTTTTGATTAGTCTTCGGGCGGTAAATATGAGACCTGTTTTCTTCATCCCGGGTTACCATTCCTTTGGCATGCATGATTTGCATGGTTTTCAAGGTAGTAGTGTAGCCGGTATCCTTTGTCTCGGCCAGGCGCTCATGAATTTGGCGGACGCTGGCTTCTTTCATTTCCCACAGTAGGGACAAAATTTCTAATTCTGATTCAGTTGGTTTGTTCATGGCAGTATCTACGATTACTTTCGTACCAAAGTTATACGAAGCTTATCGTATTATCAAAAAAAGTACGATTATTTTCGTATTAAAAAGTGTTAAATACTGATTGCCTGCCGTTTACTTTCTTTTTTGAATTGCCTTTCGTCCCTTTGATTCAAGATTGGCGCGAAAAAGCTCTCCGATTTTAGGCCAAGCTCCGGCAATTTTTGCAAGAAACCCTCTCGTCTCAGGAATACAGACCTGAACACGCGGATTTTCCATCAACTCCAATATAACACGAGTGATGTCCTCTGGTCTTAACACCTTTTTTGGGCCGCTGAATGATAATTTAGATTCTTCGGGATAATCCAATTGCGTGGTAAGCATCGGGGTATCCACCAAATCAGGACAAACTACGGAAACAAAGATCCCAAAATCACGAAACTCCGCAGCCGCTGCCAATGAAAAGCCTCGTACGGCAAATTTGGAGGCGGTGTACAAACTCAAGCCTGAAACAGGAGCGATTCCAGCTAAAGAGGCAATATTAATAATATGCCCAAACCCCTGAAATTTCATTTCTTTTCCGATGATCGAAGTACCCAGGATGGTTCCTTTAGTATTGACGTCGAGATGAAAATCAATATCAGCCAAGGCATAATCAGCTACAAATCCCGGCCGAATAACTCCCGCACAATTGATTAAATGTGAGATCGGCTGGCCCAAATTTTTAGCAAGGTTAATGGCATGGTTCCAAGTTTCTGCTTTTGAAATATCCCCTGTCATAACATGGACTGCTGAACTCCCATTAAACTTTTTTTCAATCGCAGGTGTGCTCAAGTCAACCAAAAGCAACGTGAACCCCCTATCAAAAAGAGCTGCTGCCAGATGTAGACCAATGCCACTTCCGGCGCCAGTAATCAAAATTAAATTTGGGTTCATTGCTATCTAGGTTAGGTGAAGTCAATTTATATTTTTTCTTTCTTCGGAACTATCACGTTTGAATTTTAATTGTATATACATCTAATTTAAACGAATAACCAACTAGTATGAAAAATACCGATCAACCACTTTTACAGCCGATCAAAGTAGGCGATTTAACACTGAGAAATCGAGTCTGGATGGCTCCAATGACCAGAAGCAGGGCAGCCAACCCAGCGAAAAAGGTTTTTGAACTTCACGATGAATATTACAGACAGCGAGCCACGGCAGGCCTTATTATAACGGAAGGATCTCAAGTATCGCCTCAAGCAGTTGGGTATATCAATACTCCGGGAATTTATTCTGAAGCCCAAACCGAGGCTTGGAAGAGTGTCACAAAAGCGGTCCATGAGGAAGGTGGGCATATTTTCATTCAGCTTTGGCATGTAGGCAGGATGTCACACCCGGATTTTCATAATGGAGAATTGCCACTTTCAGCATCAGCTACCAATCCTCATTCAAAATCCTACACACCTGAAGGCTTCAAAGAAACAGTTGCTGCTAAGGCCATGACTTTAGCAGAAATCAAGCAGACAATTGCTGACTTCAAAAATGCGGCAAAAAATGCGATGGAAGCTGGATTTGACGGAGTGGAAATTCATTCATCCAATGGCTATTTGTTTCACCAATTCTTCAATGGAACCTCCAATCATCGGACCGATGAATATGGTGGAAGCATCGAAAACAGAGCTCGGATTCTATTTGAGGTAATTGAAGCGATCAAAGAAGTGATGCCTGAAAATAGAATTGGACTAAGACTGAATCCTTCCCTAAACGGAGTGTTTGGTATGACAATGGATGAGGAAACTATCCCGACTTTCGATTACATCATCAAAAAATTAAATGATTACAATCTTGCCTACCTGCATCTTTCTGAGCCATTTACAGATGTGAGTGAAGTCCCTTTTGCTGAGAAAAATATCGCCAAACGATATCGTCCTATATTTAAAGGAACTTTGGTCATCAACAGTGGATTCGATCAGGAAAGCGGAAACCGTGTGATAGAGGATGGCGATGCGGATGCAGTTGCTTTTGGCAAACCGTTTATTTCAAACCCAGATTTGCCAGAGCGATTTGCCGAAAACGCAAGCCTTGCTGAATGGGATCAGAGCACATTTTATACAGTTGGAGAAAAAGGCTTTATAGACTATCCAAGTCTCCAAGAGGCAAAAGTTGATTAATTCACCATTGGGGGCTGTCCGAAAAACAGCCCCTTTTATTTACATTTAAAGTATGTGTCTAGTAGCCATTTCCTGGAAAAATCATGATGAATTTCCACTTGTCATCAGTGCCAACCGGGATGAATTTTTTGACCGACCAACTGCTGAACTTCATTCTTGGAAAAGTGGATTGATCGCAGGCAAAGATCTCCGTGGGGGAGGAACTTGGATGGGTTTTCATCCCAACGGGAAATGGTCTCTTTTGACGAATTACAGGGATTTCTCCAAACCTAAGAAAGGGGAAGTAAGCAGAGGTAAGCTTGTGGAAACTTATCTTGAGGGAAACTTGGAGCCCGAAACTTACCTCAGGGAAGTTTTCAAAGAAAAAGATCGATATGAAGGCTTTAATTTGCTGGTTGGAGATAGCGAAAAGCTATTTTACCTCAGCAATTACGCTGAAGATATTCAGGAAATTCAACCCGGGATTCATGGATTAAGCAATGGCTTGATCAATGATCCCTGGCCAAAAGTAGACTTAGCCAAAAGCCAATTGGCAAGGGTGCTTTCAACCGAAATCTCTGCCGAAAATCTACTCCAAATCCTGAAATCCGATGAAACTTACTCGATTGAAACCTTGCCTGACACAGGAGTTCCTGAACAGATGGAAGTTGGACTTTCTTCACAATTGATCCGAATCCAGCCTAATTACGGTACAGTTTCAGCCACAGCAGTATTAAAAAATTGGCGCGGTGAAACAAAAATCACGGAACGAACTTTTAATTGGAATCCTTCTATATTTTCAGATAGAAATATCAGCTTCACGACTACTACAAAGTAAAATATTATGGAAAAGTTACTTGACTTGATCATCATCGGCGGCGGTCCAATCGGCCTTGCCTGCGGTATTGAGGCTCAAAAGGCTGGTTTGGATTATCTGATTTTGGAAAAGGGAGCTTTGACCAATTCTATTTTCAACTATCCAGTCAACATGACTTTTTTCTCCACCTCAGACCGCCTGGAGATGGCTGATATTCCATTCATGTCGGTAGGTGTAAAACCTACCCGAACGGAAGCTTTGGAATATTACAGAAGGATTTTCTTTCATTTCAAACTCAAGGTAAACTTATACGAGGCAGTTCAAACCTTATACAAACAAGATGATATTTTCCATGTCAGCACTTCCAAAGGGGAATATGATTCCAAAAAACTCGTATTGGCAACGGGGTTTTATGATTTGCCAAACCTGATGAACATTCCCGGAGAAGACCTTCCAAAGGTACTTCACTATTACAAAGAGCCTTGGCCTTTTATCAATCAAAAGGTATTGGTCGTAGGTGGGGCAAATTCTGCTGTAGATGCGGCCTTGGAAACCTGGAGAAAAGGTGCCGAAGTCAGTATGGTGTTGCTTGGAGATGAGGTGGACGAAAATGTGAAGTATTGGGTTCGCCCCGATATTATGAACAGGATAAAAGAGGGATCTATCAAGGCGTTTACACGATCCAAAGTCAAGGAAATACGCCTGCACGAAGTCGTCATAGAAAGCCCTGAAGGTGAAATCACCATAGAAAATGACTGGGTGTTGGCAATGACAGGTTACAAACCTAATTTTTCGCTTCTCAATCAATTGGGCGTTGAAATGAGTCTGGACGAAAAACGACAACCCTGCTACGATCAAACCAATCAAGAGTCCAATGTTCCGGGCGTTTATTTGGCAGGAGTAGTTTGTGGCGGATTGAATACACGGGAATTTTTTATCGAAAACAGTATCGTCCACGCAGCCTCAATCCTAAACGACATCAAAACCAAAATGGAAAAGTAAAAAAAATTGCAAATAGGAGTTTTATAAATTGCAAATAAGAAATTTATTTGTAACTTTCTGGAGATCATAAGAATTTTAGCAATGAGCCAGACTTGGAAGATTCGATTTTCGGCAGACAATCCTGAAGTAATTGAGACCGGGATTCGGCCCTATCATTTTTTTCAGGCTTCACCGGCTATAGTAAATGAAAGCAGAGAGCCTTATGGGGCAGTTTTGGATTTCCATGAGACGGGGCAGTTTTTTGACTATTTGGATTTCACCAACAGTGACATTGCGGAGGTGATGGAGGTAGATCCAAGTACGCTTTTCCGCTGGAAAAAGGAAGACCGAAAGCTCAGTAAGTCACTCACCAAAAATCTATTAGAGATGGATCAGATTATAGCCAAGGGTATCCGGATTTTCGGTACGGAGGAGTTGCTTTCCCAATGGCTTCACACTCCCAATACCGCACTGGGCAATCAAAAGCCCGCTTATCTCCTCAAAAATCCCTATCAGATTTCTTTGGTGGATCAGGCATTGGAGGCGATCTCATGGGGAAATATCCTATGACATGCGGTATTTTCGGCTGATCGAAAACTTACCGGGAAGAGACAGTCTAGGTTACGCAATTGGACCGGGTCGATGGAATCAATTTGGCACCCCGATGATCTATGCCTGTGCGATGAGTTCGCTCAATTTCCTGGAATTGCTCAGCATCAAGGGACCGGTCGTGACCCAAAGCAAATGGAAATTAGTCATCATGGAAATGACTGGGGAAATCCCTGAATTGGATGCTGATTTTCTTCCGGCTGACTGGAAAAACAGGCCGTATCCAAGGTCCACGCAGGAGTTTGGTACAACCTGGGCAAAAGGAATGATATCGCCTTTTTTGAAAATCCCTTCTATTAGAATCCCTATTTCCAGTTATCCTCAAGAACATAATCTGCTAATCAATCCCTTTCATAAAGAATTTCCCAAATCTGTGAGGATCCTGGATGAATGGGATGTAAGTTTTGAGGTGAATGGATAAAAGATGGGATTCAGATTTTTTCAGCAATTTCAAAAATAACCTCCATTAAAAATCTAAAAGGCCAAATCCTAAATGGAATTGGCCTTTTTTTAAATTAAGATTTCAAACTATAATTTGGTGCTTCCCTCGTCACACTCACATCGTGCGGATGAGATTCCTTTACACCCGCAGTAGTGATTTTGACAAATTTACCGTTGTCCTGAAGGTCTTTGATAGTTTTAGTGCCACAATAACCCATTCCGGCTTGCAGGCCACCGACTAGCTGATACAAGACTTCAGACACGAGTCCTTTATAAGGAACACGACCTACGATTCCTTCTGGTACCAATTTTTTGATGTTGTCTTCAGCATCCTGGAAATACCGGTCTTTGGAACCGGACTCCATTGCCTCCAAAGAACCCATCCCGCGGTAAGATTTGAATTTTCTTCCTTCGAAAATGATCATTTCTCCAGGAGCTTCCTCAGTTCCAGCCAAAAGTGATCCGATCATGATGGAACTTCCACCGGCGGCTATTGCTTTGACCAAATCTCCTGAATAGCGAATCCCCCCGTCAGCAATCACAGGGACTCCACGCTCTTTCAAGGCTTCAGCACATTCAAATACTGCCGAAAGTTGTGGCACTCCCACTCCGGCAATGACGCGAGTAGTACAAATCGAACCTGGGCCAACACCCACTTTCACGGCATCTGCACCTGCATCTGCCAAGGCAATGGCCGCTTCGGGAGTTGCAATATTCCCCACAATCACTTCCAAATCAGGAAAAGCAGCCTTTATCCTTTTGCAGGTTTCAATTACGCCTTTGGAATGTCCATGGGCTGTATCAATGGAAACCACATCTACACCTGCATTTCTTAACGCTTCCACGCGGTCTACGATATCGGCTGTCACGCCGACGGCCGCACCCACTCTAAGACGACCGTATTCGTCTTTGCAGGCATAAGGCTTGTCTCTTCTTTTGAGAATATCCTTGTAAGTAATCAAACCCGAAAGTTTGTACTCCTCATCAACGATTGGAAGCTTTTCAATTTTATATTCCTGAAGAATTTCCTCAGCTTGTTCCAGGGAAATCCCTGACTTTGCTGTAATCAAATTTTCCCGCGTCATGATATCACGAATCAGACGGTTTTGATCTTTGATAAAACGAAGATCTCTATTGGTAATGATCCCTTTCAGCACTTTATCACCATCCACCACAGGGATGCCTCCAATGTGATATTCTCGCATGATGGTCTCCGCGTCGCGAACTTTGGAATCGATATGAAGCGTAATAGGATCGAGAATCATACCCGCTTGTGATCGCTTTACTTTGCGTACTTGAGCGGCTTGCTTCTCGATTGACATATTTTTATGAATGAATCCAAGTCCACCTTCCAGCGCAATCGCAATTGCGAGTTCGGCTTCAGTTACGGTATCCATTGCGGCGGATACCAGAGGAATATTCAATCTGATTTTTTTGGTAAGTTGGGTCGAAGTATTAGTCTCGCGAGGGAGCACTTCGGAATAACCCGGGACAAGAAGCACGTCATCGTAGGTGAGTGCTTCGTAAAGAAACTTCGAGGAATTTGTATTCATGGCAAATATTGGTTGTAGGTAACCCTATTTGCCCGTCAAAGTTACACACAAAAAGTAATGCCATCCCAGCCCAAAACAAAATTAATATTGAAAACCGAGGTAAATGTTACTCTTTTTGGAAGAAGCTTTGGAAATCAATCATTTAAAAGGGCCAAATTCCTTTTCCTTGAATTGCCAACCAAAGCGTGGTTGAGCTTAGTATAAAATAAACGAAGCCTACTATTCCAGAGATTTTAGCGTTGTCTTTCCAGAAAAACCAAGCCAATAGCGGCAGAATTTGGAGGGCATGTAAACCCAGAAAATGAAAAACACGCAAATCTCCGTAGGCTTTGGCCCAACCCAAAAGAAAAACACCATCCTGTCCGTCAGTGGCGCCAACAGTATGGCCCAGCCTTCCTGCCATCACAAATCCTTCAAATCCTGCTATCAGAAATATAATGAGACCAATTCGGATTGCCAAGGCATAGCCTGAAGGTAAATGACTCACTTTTCTAAAAAGGATGAAAAACCAAAGCACTACCAATGAATTCAACAGAATCGCTACACCCATCGTCTGAAAAATCATAATATCCCAAAATGAGCTGATGTTGAAGTGGGAAAGTTTGCCCTGTGCAGCCTGATAAGTGATCAAAGTCAACTCGATGACCATCAAAATAAAAACCCAAAGACTTATCTTTTTTACTTTCTCTGGTTCATTCAAATGAGCCATCAGCCATGCCATTGTCCAAAAAAAGATACCTACAGAAACGAAAAACTTCAATGGCTTTATCCAGACATTTACACCTTGTAGTACTCTCGGATCGACTAACGGAAAGAATACCAGCATCGCCGCCAGTAAAAAGCAAAACATTCCGGATTTTGCTAAAAAGGCATTTCTTAGTTTTAATTCAAGGTAAAAGGCTTTAAGCATAGGGATCCTGAGGGAATTTTTTCAAATAAATCATTCGAACTAGGATGTAAAGCAGAAGACCCACGGGACCAAGCATGAATGTCAACAGTAAGCAGGGCAAAAGTATCCATCGGTTGATCCCCCTGATATCTGCATCATGACAAATCCACATGCCCACAAAAAGATCAAAAACGAGGTAATGAATCCAACCTGCAAGAACCGCCTCATCTTTAGTAAATAGCAACTTGACATTTGCTAACGTATCAAATCCACCCCCTCCACCTCCCGACAATCCTTTTAGAATAAAAAAAAGGTATACCAAGGCCATCGCCGTAAAAACAAACGAAAATAGCGTTCGGAAAACCCAACGCTTATGATACAGCACAAACAGAAATATCCAGCAAATGAATGCCGTGGTATTGACAATTGAAAAAATCAGCTCAAGGTTCATTTCAGTTTTTTTACTGAAATTAAAAACATGAAGCTGATTTTGAAACCATTATGGAAATAATCTTTAATCGGCAGTGGGTTTTTTCAGCAACCTTGCAATGTAAAATCCATCAAATCCGCTTTCCTGGGCCAATACTTTTTGATCTTCGATCAATTCAAAGTTCTTTCCTGCTTCGCTTTCTAAGAATTTCTTGACTTGAAGTTCGTTTTCCGAAGGGAGAATACTACAGGTAGCATAAACCATTTGACCTCCGGGCTTGAGCATTGACGGGTAACTTTGAAGAATCTCCTGTTGCGTTTCCCGCACTTTTTGGATGGAATCTAGGCTTAGTTTCCACTTTGTATCGGGATTCCTTCTGAGTACTCCGAGCCCCGAGCAAGGAACATCAAGTAACAGTCTATCTGCTGATTCTTTTAGGCGCTTGATGGTCTTTGTACCTTCGATAGCTTTGGGTTCAATGATCGAGACCCCATCTCTTCGTGCCCGAAGTTTAGTTTGCTGAAGCTTCCAATCTTCCACATCCATGGCCAAGATTTTTCCTTTGTTTTCCATCAAGGCCGCCAAATGAAGTGCCTTCCCTCCGGCCCCTGCACAGGCATCAATCACCCTCATCCCCGGCTCTACGGCCAATGCCGCAGCTACCAATTGAGAACTCGCGTCTTGAACCTCAAAAAGTCCTTCCTTGAAAGCGGGGTGACGAAATACGTTTTCTCTTTCCTCTAAAACCAACGCATCAGGATATCCTTTGACGATGTAAGTATTAATGCCATCTGCGGCGAGTTGATTTTTGAGTCGCTCTCGTGTAGTTTTCAGCGTATTTACACGGAGCACTACTTCGGCTTCTTCATTAAGCGAATGGATTTCAGACTCCCATTTATCTCCAAGCTCACTTTTCCCCAACTTATGGAGCCACTCCGGGATAGACTCCAGCATGGCAGGGTCTTCGATTGACTCATATTTGCCCTTCAACTTGTCTGGGTTGATTCTGGCAAATTCCTCCCATTCAGGAAGCTGATTTCCCTGCATCAGCCAATACGTGCCAAACAGATCCCAATAATCTTTGGAAGGGCTCAAATGACCAATCAGCCTCCACCAGCGAACCATTTCGTAGGTAGTTTCGGCGATAAAGGATCTGTCACGGGCACCCCATTTTGGATTGGATTTGAGGGTTCGCTCGATGACTTTATCAGCGTATTGGCCTTCTTCGAAGATGGCTTGAAGTGCGGTATGTACGCCGCGGATGGTGTTGTTATGTAGCTTCATGAAAGGAAATTCTCCCCACAAAGGTAAGGGGAAATGTCGAGGAATAGTTTTCGATCAGAATGTCAGCTAAAATTCAGACAAAACGATTCCCCTGATTACCTTTGAAAATGCCACTTTCCTACCTACAACTTGTCAAAAATCTGTCAACTCAATTAAATCAGTATGATCCAATTGAAGCGGAAACTTTAGTGAATTGGCTCTTAGAGCATCACCTGGGAATGAGAAGAGTGGACATGATGAATTTTTTGGAAGAAAAAGATTTACCAGAGGCGCTAAAGAGAGACTTTGAACGGCTAAAAACCGGCGAACCGATTCAGTATATTTTGGGACATGGGCCCTTTTACGGACGAGAATTCAAAGTCAGTCCGGCTACGTTGATACCAAGAAACGAAACCGAAGAGCTGGTTCACTTGATTATCAAAGAAAACCCCCAACCCAAACTTCGAATCCTGGATATTGGTACCGGAACAGGATGTGTTCCGATTACATTGGCTTTGGAGATGCAGGAACCGGAAGTTTTTGGAGTGGATATTTCAGAAGAGGCCTTGGAGATTGCCACATTCAATGCGAAAAAACTGAAAGCAGATGTGACCTTCTCCAAATGTGATATTTTACTAGAAACCCCAAAACTAACCGGATTGGATATTTTGGTTAGTAATCCTCCCTATATCCCAATTGAAGAAAAAAAGTTAATGCATCAAAATGTGCTTGATTTTGAGCCCCATCTCGCGCTTTTTGTTTCAGATGGAGATCCTTTGATCTTTTACAAAAAGATAGCTGAAACAGGAATGAAACTCCTCAAACCATTCGGGAAAATCTACTTTGAAATCAATGAGCGATACGGAAGTAATATCGCTGACCTTCTTTCTGAATCGGGATATAATAAAGTCAGAGTAATACAGGACCTAAATGGAAAAGACAGAATAGTTTCAGGCCAGATTTCCAAATAATCACTCGTATTCATTTGTTCTGTAAAAGCGCTTTCACTGATTTCTGATTTAGCTTAGGTTTGTAGCAATGAAACTTGAAAACATGAAATACGCAGTTTTGAAAGATCTGGCATTGTTGGGTATTAGGATTGGCGCGGGTGCCATGATGCTCACCCACGGAATCCCGAAAATTGGACGATTTTTTGGTGAGGGACCAGTCAAATTCGCCGATCCCTTCGGTTTAGGACCAGAGATTTCCCTGGGAATGGCGATTTTTGCGGAGGTAATCTGCGCAGTTTTGGTGATGATTGGATTCAAGACCCGCCTTGCTACGATTCCATTAATCCTAACAATGTTGACTGCTGCGTTTTATGCGCATTTGAATGACCCATTTGGAAAGAAAGAACTTCCCTTACTTTATGTATGTGTCTTCTTGGGAATATTAGCATTTGGGGCAGGAAAGTTCGCTGTTGATAGTTTTTTGAAAAAGAAGAAACTATTCTGAATCCGGTTTCTTATTAGTTCCGTAAACCTGTTTATGTTAGGTGGGGAAATCTTAAAAATACCCAGTACTGGGTATTTTTAAGAAAACTTAGATAGCTACCTTAGCCTCAATAAAATTTCAAGTAGCAATAGATTGGATGGGACAGCAGGGATCAAAAATGAATGAAGTTGAAAAAAATAACTCAATGAGATTTTCGGGACCTAATAAACCCGACGAAAAAAATCTGAAAGAGATTTCTAAGAGCAATTCAAATACCTTATTTTTTAATAGAAATAAAATGAGATTGAACTCAAAGATAAAGTCCGCTTTAGTAAAACTCAATCACCAAAAAGCGCAATTTAAGCGCGACCAAATTTTAAAAAACCGTCAGGAGAAACTTCAGAAATTCAGGATAAACTACATCCCGCTATGTTCGGATGAGGATTGGGAAGCAATGGCCGCATTTTATGCCAAAGAAGAGAAGAAGAAGTAAAAGTGAATAAGGTTTTAAGGAATCTTGCGGTTTAAAAAAGGTGGCAACCCGGAATTTCAAGCATAGGCATTTTTAACAACCACTTATAAACATTGGTGATTTAAGCCTATAACTCCACTTATTAAGATATATCAGACGTAGTTGTAAAACCTAAAGGGAAACTTTTTATCCGTCCTTTTGAAAAATCGGAACCAAATTGAATCCGGAATTGAGAATAAAAAAAAGGATACCGACTGGTATCCTTCGAAGTAGCGGGAACAGGACTATTTTAAATTACTGTTTACTAATAGTTTACGACTTAAAGAGGACAAATCGGGGGACAGGTTCATTTTGTACCAAAAAAATTAAATTCATTTGAATTGATTTTTGTCTAAATCTCGGATTTTTTGCAAAATCTGGGTTTTTGGTCTGTATGAGGGGTTCAGTTTTGAATGATATTTTTTTCTTTTTGATGTTAAGAACAAAAAACGTCCAAGGCTTCAGCTAGGCTAATCAGAAATCGAATCTTCATTTTTTATTCGAAATTTAAATTCATTTGAATTGATTTTAATTTCAGCCCTCGAATAATTCGTACTGTACGAGGTGTGCGAAGTGTACGAACCGTACGAATTAAGCCTTTTTTCTTTTTGCTGTTTGAGAATCTTTCTTTGTGGCAAAAACACCACTGATTGTTTTTGCGCTTCACCAATCACTTTGTGCACAATCTGTGTTCACAAAGTAAATTCCAAAGTTTCCATTGAGGTATAATTCATGAAAAGGCTATGAAGCAGGATTTTTATGAAAAGTGGCTGCTCTCCCTTTTCAAGAAAGGTTCCTCTAAATTAAATTTAATATCCAAAATCTTTATTTCTTCTACTATCTTGGAATAGATCAGTTTATAATTCGTTACTGAGCATCAACAGTGGATGGCCTTCCAAGACACGATTGGGTTACTTATCTATGTCTTTTAGTGTTTCAGTTGAAAAGTCAAACTCAATTTTCAAATGATTTGATCCGATAGCCCAATCCAACCGGAAAAATTAATCATTTCCAGTTGGCTAATTTAGATCGATGCCACGGAGAAAGAACAAAAAAGGATTTCTCTATTAGAGGGAATATGTAAACTGTTCAATTTTTAGAAGACAATTCTACTAAACTCAATTTAATGTCAACCTCATAATTTTCCACGCATCAATTCCAATGGCGTTAAATCATTATTTTTTATCCTTGGGATATTAAGTTCATTTCCATTCTTTTTTAACTTTACTTTAGCCTTTAATCATGAGAAAATCAGCTGCCATTTTTCTCCTTACGTGCTTTGGACTGTATCACCTCGGATTTTTTGCGGTGCAGTTCCTTATGCCTATGGCAATACATCAACATTGGGAAAATCAGATTTGGGAAAATGACGAAGACTTTCTTGAGGGAAAACTGATCCGAATTCCTTTTGCCATGCCGTATGGGCAGAATCAGGAAAACTTTCAAACGGTGAATTTCCAGATGGAAATTGAGGGAAAAGTGAACCGCGTAATAAAACAACGGTATTTTGAAGATCACCTGGAGGTAGTCGTGGTGAAGGATGAACTCCAAACGAAACTTAATGAACAAGTGAAACTCTGGATAGTTTCTCTCGCATCTGATCAGGGAGATTTTGAGGGGCCGCCTTTACAGAAAGTACTTTTAAAATCCTTCGCAAAAGACTTTGTCCCACGCGTACACGATTTCTCCCTTGCACCAAAACTTACCGAAATATTAATCCGGCATTTTTCTCCTTTTTTAGTCAGCATTCCGAAGGGAATCAAGGATATCCCACTGCTTCCTCCCCAGGGAATCCAGTTCTCTTGAATCTTTTTTCAGGGAAATAATCCCTGAATTTTCCCATCAATTATGACTTCTACTTATGAATTACAAGTATTATTTCTACTTGCTGATGGCCTATTGCTGCCTTTCAGGCAGAGTATATGCACAGCAAGACACTATTAAAACCTTATCTCTCGAAGAGATTAAAATCCAGAATTTCCGACTTCAAAACCCGGTCACCAGTCTCCCCTCAACGAATGGATTGATGATAATCGGAGGAAGGAAATCCGAAGTTATTTCCCTGAGCGGACTGGCTACTAATCTTGCAGAAAAGACAGGCCGTAGTCTTTTTGCAAAGATCCCTTCTGCATTTATTTATGACATGGATGGCACCGGCAATCAAATCAACCTCTCTGTAAGGGGATTAGATGGCCACCGCAGTTGGGAATTCAACGTGCGGCAAAACGGCGTAATGATCAATACCGATATCTATGGGTATCCTGCCAGTCACTATTCCATGCCAATAGAAGCGGTCGGGCAGATAGAATTGATTCGTGGAACCGCCGCACTTCAGTATGGTCAGCAGTTTGGTGGCATGCTCAATTACGTGCTCAAAAAACCCGATCCAAGCAGAAAGTTTAGCCTTGAAAACATCAGTTCCGCAGGTTCTTTTGGCCTCTTATCCAACTGCACCTCAATCGGAGGGACGGTAGGGAAGTTCAGCTATTTTGGGTACTACCAAAAGCGGAATTCCAATGGATACCGAGATAACGGAAAATCAGAGTCTGATGCTCAGCATGTGGAAATTTCGTATCAGTTTAATGATCGGCTAAAAGGCAAAGCAGAACTGAGCAGAAGTATCTTCTTGTACCAGATTCCAGGTCCGCTTACAGACGCACAATTTGAGCAAGACCCGACCCAAGCCACCCGAACACGCAATTATTACAGTCCGGAAATATGGGTTCCTGCAGTGACGCTGGAAGGCAAATTGGCTGCAAACACCAGTTTCAGCTTGGTGGGAAGCGGGGTATTTGGTCAGAGAAGCTCAGTCACTTTTGATGCCTTTGCCAATGTGCCCGACACCATCAATAGCTCAACCTCCGAGTACGCAGCTAGAAATGTGGATATTGATAATTACCATACCCGGACCGTTGAGGCGAGAATTCTTCACGGATATACTTTGGGTTCTGTAAAAAATGATCTCTCTATTTCCGTCCGATATTTCAACAATTCTTTTGATCGGAGGCAGCGTGGAAAGGGAACAACCGGTACAGACTATGACCTTACTATCATTGGTGAATTCCCTAGAGATATCAATTTGAAGAGTCACAGCATTGCCGCTTCCCTGGAAAACCAATTTCACCTAAATGACCGATTTTCAATTTCCCCGGGAATACGGATTGAAAATGGAAATTCGGTAATGAGTGGGACCATAAGTTTTGTGGAATCAGCGCAGGTACCTCAGGAAATTGAATATGATTTTGTGGCTTTAGGAATCAACGCCAATTATCACTTTTCGACTTCCAATCGCCTCTATGCAGGAATTTCCCAAGCCAACAGACCTGTCCTGTTTCAGGATATCATTCCCGGAAATCCCCTAACTATAATCAACCCAAACCTCAAACACAGCTTTGGATACAATTCGGAAATAGGCTGGGAACTCAGCCCCAAGGAGGCGATGAATTTAAACACCACTTTATTTTATACATTTATAGGTAACCGTGTTGGTAATATTTTGGTGGAACAAGATGAAACTTCTCTGATCCAAAAAAGCAACATAGGTGACAGCGGAACGGCCGGAGTGGAACTCCTCTGGGACTGGGAATTCCTGAAGAAAAATCGCTTTGCTCTTTCCTTTTATACCTCATCGAGTTGGATGCGGGCTAGATATCTTAATGGTTTAGTGGCAGGATCGGAAGGAAATGAGGAAATTGAAGGGAATTATGTAGAGGCTGTTCCCGAGTGGATCAGCAGAAACGGGCTAACCGCTTCCTATGGTTCTTTACAATTGGCTCTACAGCATCAGTTTGTAAGCGAATCTTTTTCCGACGCACTCAATACAAAAAGTCCACCTCCTTCAGGTGCAGTGGGTTTGGTTCCTTCCTATCACATCTGGGATCTTCAGGGAATTTATACCTATGAAAACCTGACTTTGCGGGCAAGTTTTCAGAATATTTTCGACAACTCCTATTTCACAAAAAGACCTCAAATGTATCCGGGACCAGGCATATGGTCGTCTGATGGAAGAAGTTTGGTTATTTCCCTTGGTTTTAGAATCTGATCAATTCCACCTTCTTATATTATAACTTAGGGATTAAACTCAGCGACAATTCTTCAAAACGAATCGACAAAAGCGGAGAAATAGAGAATCGCCATTCTCCCCAAAGAATGACGCGATTTAAGTATTGCGTCAATTATCATGACACAATTCTTTTTATTGCGTCATTTTTATGCTATTATTGTCGCGATACAAATGGGATTGAAAATGGAAAATCGAGATGAGCTACAACTGATTAAAGAAATAATTGCATCATCTTCTGATGGCTTAGGAATAGAACAACTGCTTCGATTGCTCCCATTTCATATTGAAAAGAGAGCGCTTCAAAGACGACTAAAAAGCCTCAGAGAAAAAAATCTGATCCTAATAAAAGGAGATGCTCGATCCACAAAGTATTATACAAATGTCCCTGAACAAACTCAGGATTCTGGAAGAATAAAATCAGAAGAGGAGCGACAATCGACCATTCCCCTTTCACAAGAAGGCAAAGACGTTTGGGCCTTGGTCTCACGTCCTGTAGCACAACGAAAACCTGTCGGATACGAACGAAGTTTCTTGGAAAATTACCGTCCCAACATCGATAGCTTTCTCAGCAAAGAAGGAAAACAAAAACTGGCTGAATGGGGAAATACTAAGAATGGAGAACAGCCAGCTGGGACCTATGCCAGAGAAATATTAAATCGCCTATTGATCGACCTCTCTTGGAATTCAAGTAGACTGGAAGGCAACACCTATTCCCTTTTGGATACGGAGTTGCTTATCCATAACGGAAAAACCCCCTCGAACAAATCCCCCATGGAAACGCAGATGATTCTCAACCACAAGGAAGCCATTGAGTTTTTGGTAGAATCGTCTGAAGAGGTGGGCTTCAATCGCTATACTTTTCTCAATCTACATGCTCTACTTTCAAACAACCTGTTGCCAAATCCCGCTGCATCCGGTAGGCTTAGAACATTTGGTGTTGGAATCACCAATTCGGTATTTACTCCGTTGGGAATTCCTCAACTCATCGAAGAATCCTTTGATCTGATTCTGGAAAAAGCAAGCCAAATCCAAAATCCATTTGAGCAGGCGTTTTTTGTATTGGTTCAGCTTCCCTATCTCCAACCCTTTGATGATGTCAATAAGCGAGTATCCAGATTGGCTGCCAATATTCCTTTGAACCGACACAACCTTGCTCCTCTTTCATTTATAGACGTACCGGAAGAAAGCTATATCAAAGGAATGCTAGGCATTTATGAATTAAACCGGATCGAATTATTCAAGGATGTTTTTTTGTGGGCCTATGAGCGGTCAGCTTTGAGGTATGCGGCCATTCGTCAATCTCTTGGCGAGCCGGATCCTTTCCGCTTAAAATACCGAGAAGAAATACGAGCGATCGTCAGCCACATCGTGACCAATGCAATGGATAAAGAAGCAGCATCCCAAGCAATAAAATCCGAAGTCAAAAAATTACCAGAACCAGACCAATCCAGGCTCTCCGAAGTAGTAGAAACAGAACTGTTGGGATTACATGAAGGGAATTTTGTCCGCTACCGAATCAGACCTTCCGAATTTACTGCCTGGAAAATGAAATGGGATTCTTAAGAATAAATTAATAGCCTTGAGATTCAACCTCTAATCTCTCAATCTAGCACTAAGAATTGAAACTGCTGGATACGGAATGCCAATTGCTCTACAAACTCGAAAATCCTCCTCTTTAACTTTGCCAAAAGTAATTAAGAGTTCATTGCCAATTACATTAAGTGATTCATCGAGTCCGTAAGCATTATATTCCAAGGATTCCTCATTTGTTTTTTCCTTGACTTGATCACTTTTTTCCAAAAAAAGAATCACTGGAAGACCACAAGAAATATCAGAAGTATTTTCAATTCTAACAGAGAATTCTTCACCTGGGACCAAATCATCTTGGCACCCAAAAGTGGATAAAACCGCAAAAAACAAAAGATATTTAGGGCTTAATCTCATTATAACAGGTTTTAGTATTTTAATGTGACATCACAAATTGATGTGGATCTAGATGATTCCTATTCCATTTGCATTCTCAACCAAGGAACTTACCCTCCAATTGGAATTTCTTCCCAGTTTTAAATTCTATCTGTTAAACGGATTAGGTGGTTAGATAGCTACATTGAAAAAATGGATTCCCAAGAAGCATAGAAGAAAAAGAAGAGAGTATAATGGATCGTTAGGACTTATACAGCAAAAATTCCTCTAGTTCATTTAAAAACCATCCACCAAATCCCATATTGTCGTAGTCCACCTGAAACCCAGTTAGATGATCACCTTCATATCGAATAATTGAACAATTGGTCCCAAGTTTCTGCTGAAGTTTCATAGCCGAAGCGTGGGTGGTAATTTTATCATTAGATGCAGTTAAAATCAGAAGTGGGCAATCGATAGATTCTATAGATTTTTCAAAGTCCTTACTGTCTTCCGGAAGGAGAATTTCTTTACCCTGCTCTTTATAGTACTCCACAATTCCATCAGGATCAGTGACAAAACCTTCCCCAATAATAAAATCAATCTGATTTTTAATCTGTGGATAGGCTCTTGATGCTATGGTAGTTCCCATTGACATGGCCCAGATTCCCATTTTCTTGTTTGGAATATTTTTTGAAATGGTTTCAACTACTGCTTCAAGATCCCAAGCGAACTCCTTGTAGTAGAGGTATTCCTTTTGAATCTCAAAATCTTGGCTTTTTCCAAATCCTCTATAGTCAAACGTGACTACCGTATAGCCAGCATTTGCCAGAATGGCTGCATGGTAAACAAAATAGGACATATTCCCAGCATCAGGATACGCCAGAATCAAAACTGTATCTCTGTCCTTTTCAGGTTTGGCCTCATAAATCCAAGTATTGAGTCGAAAACCATCTGCTGTGTGGATTTCCAATTGTTGGTATGCCCACTTGACTGAATCCGGGGTACGGATGTATTCCCTGTCAGGATTGATTGCAAAGGCTGAATTGAAACTTAGCAAAAGCAAAAAGATAAATGTTGATTTGGCTGAATTTTTCATAATAATCTGATTTTAATGTTTTTCGGACCAAATTCCTTGTGATCGAAAAGTAGCTTAATACTTTTATATAAATACATTTTTACACATTTACACTTTTACGCGCAACAACTTTGAATTAGGATCGTAAATTCTTATACTGCAACCTTAATTGCTTGACTATGTGGAATACAATTAAATTTTTAGGAACTCTTTTTATCAGCTTCATAGCAATGATTGGAGCATTGGGAGCAGAAAATCCTTTTCCGCTTTTTGCGGTTGCCTGGGGGATTTGGATACTCTATATCGTAAGTCTACGGACAAAAAGAAAAAAGGAATTGAACAGAGGACGACTAATCCGAGAAATTTTGGATAGGCTTTAAAAACAGCAAAAATTTTATATAGGCATCCCCCTCTCTCTTAATTCCCTCAAGTACGCCGCTAGCTTGATTGCGTCTCCATCGTCAAGTGATGATATCGCTAACAAACACAATTCCTTTAGGCGGCGTCCAGCTGCAAGTCTTTCATAGGGTAACTTTAAATTAGTGACACAAATTCTCCAAATCTTCCTACGGATACGCCCTTCCAACGTCACCAAATCCTCCCTGAGTCGCTCTTCTTCTAGTGTTGATTTTCTTGACAATTTCATGTCAATATTTTAAACACTTAATTTCCCTATTGCAAGGCCCCTACCCTTCACTTTTTAAAAGTGACTAGATTTTCAAGGTTGAATCAATGGAGATTCCTTATCAATACTGAAAGTCTGTTAGTTTTCCAGATTCCACATCCACCTATCGGCTGCAGCTTTCCAATCACCGATATGTTCTCCTGATTCCCAACGCCAACTTTTTATTTGCAAGCAATAATAAAAAACCTCTCCTTCTTCTTTATCAAACCTATTTGTGATGAAGTACCTTTTTACTTCATTCCTAGTAGGCATCTCAAACCATAAATTTTCCCAATTTCTTGCTTTACAAATCATAGTCTTTTGATTTGGTGAAGCATTAAACTTCCGGAAAGAATTGGCCCATTTTTCACCAGTAGATCCGTAGTTGGGTCTTTTTTTAAGACAAAAAGCCAAAGGCAAAATCTAAAAGTCAATAATGAGAATTATCAACTAATTAAAGGAACTGAATCATAAATAAAACTACCTTTTGAAAGTTATGAGTTAGAACCAAAATCTTGAACTAAGCAGTGCTCAAGTAAAGTAAGGGGGATTATTCCTCCCCCTCCTGGTCAATTCCAAGAATATAATTCGCTGCTTGATGTGCCTTTTGAGCTGCATAGATCAGCATTTTTGGATCTTCCTGTAGTGGCTTAAACCATCCTTTCAGATAAGCTAAGGAGTTTTTGAAATTAGCATCCTTGATTCCGGCAAGAGCATTCAAAAAACTGGCTCCCATTTCGGCAATCAATTCCTCTTTTGAATATTCCACCGAACCAAAACCAACCAAAGCCGGTCTTTCTGCAAATCTTCCTAATCTGCTTGAATGGCCTGTCGAGTGGATCATTTCATGAAAGAGAACTGAATAATATTGCTCGTCTCCATTGAAGGATTCCTTTTCCGGCATATTGATAAAATCTCTGGAAGGGCTGTAAAATGCCTCGTCTCCTTCATGAATAATATTCGGACAAGTGGTGTAGCCTGCAATGATGGATTCACAAGTTTCGATTGGGGAAAAAACCCTTTCCTCGGCACCTTCAATGGGAAAATTGATACCTTCTATTTGATCGATATTGAAAACCGTCCAGATAAAAGGAGTAAACTTCCTCCCAAAAAGATCCTCGCTTTCCCCTTCTTCATTGGTAGCCTTTCCTTTTACAAACTTGGAAATCTTCCAGAATACGACTTTAGAACCTTTTTCATCCTTCTTGACATTTCCACCAAGGTGCTTTGCCTGATTATAAGTAAGGAAATAGGGACTTTTGAATTTCTTGGATATGGTCACCCAGGCTAGCCAAAGTGCATTGAATCCCAAATAAGGACGGTTGGAAGCATAATTCTTCGGAGAGTTTTTAGGACTCCAAACTTGTTCCCAAGTAAGGTTTTCATTTTGGATACCTTTGATGATTTCGTTGGTGACGGTTTCCGCTAATTGGTTAAAATTTTCCCAAGCATTCATGGTTGTAGAGTTTTAAAGTGTGACAAAAAAGGATCGATAAAGCGATTATTGATTTGTTTATCAGCCACATAAAGCCCAGTTATATCCAAGGATATTAGGAAGATCGACCCGACACTTAATCCAAGATTTTTCCCGAGTACAAGGGGTAAATTTTTGGAAGTGAAGGGCGATATGTGGGCGTGAAGTGACATTTTTTTATCCACTGGTATTGAGGTTCTGACCGACATGCAACCCATAGAGTGTGGTTCTGCATAAGGCAAAAGCCTGGGATAAAAAACTGGGAGGCAGTCCGTAGGAGACCCTGTTTTTTTAGATCAGGGCGGAGCGCACTTTTGACTGTTGCAGGTTCGCACTCAACCTTTGCATCGTCGTGTCATTCACCGAAGACCGGGGGATTGAGAAGAAAAAAATGGAACGGAGCGCTGACCGACCGAAACGGATAAAAATCTCGATGTACTTGGAAGAAAAATCGGAAAAAGGCTTGCCCCCCAAAGAAGGCTCGGGCTACGGCTTCACGAAACGGCCTTCCCAAGTCCCAGGCTTGCCGGGACTTAGAAGAAGGGTAAGTGTAATGAAGCGGTAGCCGTGGGGAGTGAAAGCCCTTTCCTTGAGTGAAGAGCAAGGAGCTGTCATTTGAAAATGGCGCGAATGAATCGAAACGAAAGGAGTGGGCGAAACGGGGGAAATGACTTAGGGATGGAATTGAAAATCCATTTGAAAACGAGTCTTTAACTTCAACCGGTTGAAAAAGTAACCCAACCTTAGGAATGCCAACCTTCAGCTAAAGAAAAAGAGGATTGCAAGTACACCTGATTGAACTTTGGGTTAAGAGCGCTGTATTCTTACAGCGTTCAAAATTGCCAGCAATGCCACTCCAACGTCGGCAAAGACTGCTTCCCACATGGTGGCTATACCTCCGGCTCCAAGTGCCAGTACAATAACCTTCACTCCAAAAGCCAAGCTGATATTTTGCCATACGATCCGTTTTGTCTGCTTGCCTAACTGAATAGCAGTAGCAATTTTTGAGGGCTGGTCAGTCTGAATCACAACATCAGCTGTCTCAATGGCTGCATCACTACCCAAACCACCCATTGCAATTCCCACATCGGCCAGAGCAAGGACAGGAGCATCATTGATACCGTCCCCCACAAAAGCAATGACCCGGCTGGCATCTTTTTTCAGTTCTTCTACCTTTTCCACCTTTTGCTCAGGCAGCAGATCACCAAAGGCTTTATCTATTCCGAGTGATTTTGCCACCTGTTGGGTCACTGCATTCTTATCTCCTGACAGCATGATCAGTTCCCGAACTCCTAATTTGTGTAGTTCATTGATGGACTGAACAGCATCTTCTTTCAGTTCATCCGCGATCACTAGATATCCCGCATATTTTTGGTCTACTGCTACATGGATAACGGTATTGACCTCCCTGGCTGCATCAGTATGGGTAACAATCCCTTCCTTATCCAGCAGTTTTTGATTGCCTACCAGCACATGCTTGCCATTTACAATTCCTTTCAGTCCGTGCCCGGCAATTTCCTCCTGTTGTTCGGGTTCTGAAATTTCTCTTCCTTGCTTTTTAGCATACTCTGTAATGGCTTTTGCGATGGGATGGGTGGATTTGCTTTCCATTGCTGCTGTCAGACTAAGCCAATCAAGTGTAATTCCCTCCATGGTCACGGCTTTCTGAACTTCAAACACTCCCTTTGTAAGTGTGCCTGTTTTGTCCATCACCAGGGTAGTAACGCTGGTCATGAGGTCAAGAAAGTTGGAACCTTTAAACAGTATGCCTTTTCGGGAGGCTGCACCAATCCCTCCGAAATAACCAAGTGGGATAGAAACAACCAACGCACAGGGGCATGAGATCACCAAAAAGATCAAGGCCCGATAAAGCCATGCTTCAAACATATAGTCTTCCAAAAAGAAATAAGGCAAGAAGGCCAGGCCGATGGCCAGAAAGGTGACAATGGGTGTATAGACCCGTGCAAACTTACGGATGAACTGTTCAGTTTTTGCCTTGCGTGAGGTGGCATTCTGGACTAGCTCAAGGATGCGGGCAATTGAACTTTCATTGAACCGTCTGATAACTTTCAATTCAATCAGCCTATCGAGGTTCACCATCCCAGCAAGCACATTTTCTCCTTTGTTGTAGGTCGCAGGTTTGCTTTCGCCAGTTAGGGCCGAGGTATTAAAGCTGCCTTTTTCACTGATCATTTCCCCATCGAGGGGTACTTTTTCTCCGGGTTTAACCTGGATGGTTTCCCCAATTTGTACTTCCTCGGGGTGTACGGACACCGTTTGCCCACCTCTATAAACCGAAGCCGAATCGGGGCGGATGTCCAACAGGGCTTTGATGTTTCGCTTGGCCCGGTTCACGGCCGCATCCTGAAACAACTCACCGATGGCATAGAAAAGCATCACCGCAACCGCCTCTGGATATTCCCCTATGGCAAAAGCCCCCAATGTGGCTATGCCCATGAGGAAAAATTCAGTGAACACATCACCTTTTAAGATGGACTTCCAGCCTTTGACCAACACCGGCCATCCCACGGGCAAATAGGCCAGCACATACCAGCCAATGCGAATCCATCCCTGGAAAATTGCAGGCTGTCCCAACTGGTCAGCGGCAATTCCAGCAAGTAGCATGACAAAGCTCACCATACCACTTCCCCAAGTTTGCAGAAAAGTTGGAGAGGTTTTTTCCTCTTCCTTTTTTGGTTTGCCTGGATGCTGGTCAGTGCTGCAGCAGGCTTTATCGTCTAAGTGATTTGTATTTGTCATCGTCTAATCTGTTTTAATCTGTGAAAAAGGAAATGATGCCAGTGAGAATAAGTATGCCACCGGAAATCAGTCCTGCATTATGTTCCAATTTGTGCCAGTTGAATCGGTGCAGCCCTTTTTGGGCCAGGTAAACCCAAAAAGTAATCCCGAACACAGAAACAATGGTGTAGAGTAGTCCCACAGCTAGGATCATTGGAAAGCCATGAGTTCCTGCCATAAGGAAGTAGGCTTCAATTTCCAGGCAGGGCGAAAGAAACATGGTAAATACCAGCAAAGTCACAACCTGCGCTGCTCCTGCTTTTTCCAGCTTTTGTTTTTCAGCAATGTGAAAGTGGTGGTGACGGTGGTGTTGAATGACAAAATAAAAGCCGATGGCTATAAGCAATCCAGGAATGACCCAACGGGTGTAAGTGTGTAGGTTTTCAGAAAGTGACAAGCTGAACAAACCCAAAAACACTCCTAACAAAAAGGTGCTCAGCGAGTGAGCCAAAGCTGCCATCGCTGCAATGCGAACCGTCTTGATTCCCTCCCATCCAAACTTTTCTTTCAGGGCCAGCACCGGCAGCCAATGGCTGGGAATCAGTCCATGAAGGAGACTGAGCATAATGGTACCGGTGAGTAGAGCGGTCATTCTTTAGGACTATTTTATTTTTTGAACTGATTTATTATTGCCTTCAGATCTGCTGGTATTTCCATAGGCAAGAGAGGCGGAACATTGGCGCCTCCAGTATTACCTACAGGTATTTTCCCTACAAAGGATTTTACTCCACCTACAAAGAGCCTGAGAATCTGACCCCGTATTTCCTTCCAGTCTTTGATTTTAAAACCAAACCGAAGCATGAGCCAATGCACTTCAGAGTGCTGGTAAGGATAGGGCTGACCAAGGATGTGGGCCCTTTCCAGATGCTGCCAAGCTTCCCGTAAAAACCACTTCCCCAGTTTATCCCGATATGCATCCAGTTCTTTTTGATAATGTGGCTTTAAGCCTTTCGGCATGGTGGTATTAAATTTCATATGCTCCTAATCATCCTAAGTTGTGAGGTTTTCCATGATGCATGGTTTCATTTCATTGGATGTTTGACTTAAAATTACTAGTAAACCCAATGCATAGTACTTGCAATATTCATCCTGCACATTTCCCGCAAATCCCCTTTACTACCAAGTTGGCTTCTTCCCCTTTGAACATGCTTGGCAGTTCAATTTCCGGGATTTTATACTTGGGCAAACAGAAGGTTTCGCTACACACCCGACAATGAAAATGCACATGCAGGTCCCTTTCGATATTACACTCGCATCCCTCTTCGCATAGGGCGTATTTAGGCGCTCCGGTACCGTCATCGATACTGTGCACCAGTCCATTTTCCTGAAAGGTTTTCAGGGTGCGGAATAGTGTCACCCGGTCTGACTTTTCAAAGGCCTTTTCCAAGTCGGAAAGGCTGATGGCCGTCTCTTGACCTGCCAGTGCTTCCAACACCAACAGCCTCATGGCTGTTGGTCGGATGTCTTTCTGCTTGAGTTTATCTTCGAGTTCTTTGATCATAAGGATGATTCATTTTAATGTGCGTGTCCTTCTCCTTCTTCTTCGGTATTTTTGGCTTTAGCCAACAAGGTGAAAGCACCTTTGGTGACCACTTGAAGGGCACTTAGGTCCTTTTCTGAATCGGCCAAAGAAATCTGGGTATAGCCATCTTCGGTATATCCTTTGATGACTTCCATCATTTCAAAATCATGAACGGTTGCACCGTTTTCTGTTTTTTCTCCTGTATAGGCAAAGACATATTGTTTTCCACCAAACCGAACGATTCCTTCCTCTTGGATAGCCAACACTTCGTTGCTGTCGGTTTCGATCCTTGCAGCTATATACATTCCCGGCTTCAAATCTTCGTGCATCTTTTCTAAGTGGCCATGTACAGTCACCGACCGGTCTTCCCGCACTCCGCTACCTATCAGAAATACTTCTGCTTCCCGCCATTCTTCAGGAGAATTCGCCAATGCAAAGCGGATCCGTTGTCCTTCCTGCACTCTGGGGATGTCGTTTTCATACACGGTAAGTTCCACATGCAGGTCTTCGGCATTGGTAATGTCCATGATCACATCTTGCGGGTTGATGTATTTGCCCACATTGGTATAAATCTCCCGAACGGCACCGTTAACCGGAGCGAAAATATTTACAGAAGCCGAGATATTTCCTTCGCGGATTTTTGCCGGATTGAAGCCAATGAGCTTCAATCGTTCTTCCATAGTTTTAATCCGGGCTTCATTAGCCAGAAAGTCACTTTTGGCTTGCTGAAATGTTTTACCAGAAGCTACTTTTTCATCAAACAGCTCCTTCTGACGGTCAAATTCGGCTTTCAGAAATTCCTGTTTGGCCAGACTCTCCAGGTATTCTTGTTGAAACTGGATGAACTCCGGATTTTCAATTACCACCAATAACTGACCTTTTTTAACCTTTGTGCCAGGCAGCATTTCAGTGTATTTCACAAAGCCTCCATAGGGCATATGGATGGAAATATTGCTTTGCGGGGGCACGTCAATCACCCCGTTGACCCGGAGTTCCGAACCAATAACCCGCTTCTCAAGGCTTCCGAATTTGATGCCTGCCTGCTCAAACTGCGCTTTGGTAAGTTCCACTGTATTCTCACTTTCTGTATGATTCACCTCAATGACTTCCTCATCTTGTGGTCCGCAGGAGGAAATGGTCAACCCCAGGAGAAGAGCCATTGAAGTTTTGCTGATGTATTTGAATATATTTTTCATTGTTGAATGTCTTTTTATTGAACGCCTGAAATGAACTCGATCTGGATAACAGTCTGATTGTACTGGTTGAGAATGTCCAGGTAATTAAACCGGACAGCCAATGCCCGGTTAAGTCCCTGAATGTATTCCACGTAGCCGATTTCCCCGCTTTCAAATCCTTTTTGAGCCTGTTTAAGAATTAGCTCTGCCTGAGGCAGTGCGTTTTGCTCATAATACTCAAGGCTGGTCTGAAATTTTTGGTACTGCTGAATGAGTGAGTTTAGCCTGCCTTGCAGTTGGTTTGTCACCGCTTGCAGCCGTGCTTCGCTTTCCTGCTTTTTCAATTCGGCCGCTTTGATGGCCGATGCTTGGGACTTCGCCCCAAAAATGGGGATGGCCATTCCCACTTGAAATCCGGTGAACCGGTCGCTGGAGGTAAAAGTGACGGGGTTACCATCCAAATCCTGATTAGGTCCATTGAGGGACTGGTTGAAATACCCTGCCGAAAGGTCGGGTAAGAACTTTGCCTTCTCCACCGATTTCTCTTTTTCGGCTACTTCCATTTGTTGGCGAAACCAGGCAAGTGTAGGATTGTTGGCAATTCCTTGCGTATCGAGAAGTACATTGCTCTCCCTTGCTTCCAGATAGCCCATGGCGATATCCCCAATACTATCCAGATTAAGCAAGGTTTGCAGCTGTGTCCTGTGGATTTCGATATCCGACTGGTTTTGCTGAAGCATGGCCTTGAGTTCTGCTACTTGGGACTCCGCAGTTGCTTTTTCAAGCAAATTGGTTTCCCCGGTTTGATAGCGGAGACTGGCCACTTGGACAAATCTCTCGTAAATTTCATCTTGCTCCTGCAGTAATTGTTGTTTGCTTTTTTCCAGCCACAACAAATACCAGGAAACCTTTACTTGCTGAACCAGTTCGTTTTGGGTAGCCGAATGCATCCATTCACTCGCTTCAATCCGTGCTTTGGCCAATTTCTTTTGATTGGCATAAACCGTGGGAAATTCCATGGATTGGGAGATGTTGAACTGATTGTCATTGTTGTAAATGCTGTTGTACTGTCCGTGAGTGAGGCTAAAATTGGTTTTAGCCATATTCCAGCTGGTCCCTTTCAGCTCCCTTTCCTGCTGGGTTTGCAAGTCTGCTGCTTTCAGGGTTGGATTGTTTTGGATCGCAACTTGAATGGCTTCATCCAATGACTGATAGCTGACCAGAGAATCCTGCGCCTTGGCTTTAGGCATCTGAACACAAAGCAAGCCGATAGCCAAAAGTGGAACAATTGCCCCTGGTTTCATCTTTATCCCTCTTTCAAAATAATAGTACAGGATAGGCAGCACAACCAATGTCAGAAAGGTAGCCGTGATCAAACCGCCAATCACTACAGTGGCCAGTGGACGCTGGACTTCTGCACCACCGGACTGGGACAGAGCCATCGGCAGAAAGCCCATGGAAGCCACGGCAGCCGTCATGATTACCGGTCGCAGACGTACACTCGTGCCTTTGTAAATCCGTTCGAAAATATCAGATACACCTTCTTTTTTCAGGTGATTGAATTCACCAATGAGGACAATGCCATTCAGCACTGCTACCCCAAATAAAGCAATGAAACCAACGCCTGCAGAAATACTGAATGGCATATCCCTGAGCCATAAAGCGAAGATTCCCCCAATGGCAGAAAGTGGGATGGCTGTGAAAATGAGGATGCCCTGCTTAATGGAACCGAAAGTGAAATAGAGTAACACAAATATCAATAGCAGGGCTAGAGGCACAGCTAAGGAGAGTCGTTCACGGGCTTCAACCAGGTTTTCAAACTGCCCACCGTAAGACACGGTGTAGCCGGGTGCAAATACGACCGTCTCTTCAATTTTCTGCTGAAGCTCTGTTACTATGCTTTCCACATCCCGGTTACGTACATTGAATGCTACAATGATCCGTCTGCGGGTGTCGTCTCGTTGGATTTGGTAAGGACCTTCCTGGATTTCCACTTCGGCCACCTGATAGAGCGGTATTTGGTGTCCATCCTTCCTAGCGATGTAAAGGTTCTGAACGGACTCTACATCCTCCCGATTGGTCTTATCCAATCGGACCACCAGGTCAAAGCGTCTTTCGTTTTCGTAAACCAGCCCTGCAGACGCTCCGGCAAAGGCAGCCTGGACCGAGCGGTTTACATCCCGGATGCTCAGGCCGTATTTGGCCAATTGATCCCGTTTGTAATTAATGACAATCTGCGGAACACCGGTTACCTCTTCTATATACAAATCTTGAGCACCTTCCACACCGGAAGCCAGCCGTCCTATCTGTTCGGCATATTCCGAAAGCTCATTGAGATCCTCTCCGTATATCTTAACCGCTACATCCTGCCGAACCCCAGTCATGAGTTCGTTAAAGCGCATCTGGATGGGTTGCTGAAATCCGAAAGTAACTCCCGGAATGACCTCCAGAGCTTCGGCCATTTTGTTGGCTAATTCTTCCCTGTTAGAGGCAGAGACCCATTCATCTTTGTTTTCCAGAATCACCATCATGTCAGCAGCTTCTACCGGCATGGGATCAGTTGGGATTTCTCCTGCACCAATTTTAGATACTACCTGCTTTACTTCCGGGAACTGTTCTAGTAGAATTTTTTCTGCCTGAGTCGTTGCCTGGATGGTGTTTTCAAGCGAGCTGCCAGTCATCACCCTCGTTTCTACAGCAAAGTCTCCTTCCTCTAGGGTTGGAATAAATTCCCCACCCATATTGGAAAAGACCCAAAAGGAAGCCAGAAACAAGCCCGCAGTCAGGATTAAGATCAGCGGCCTTTTGTGCATTGACCAACGGATAGCCGGATCGTACAATCTGTGGAAAAAAGCCATGAGCTTGTCCGAAATATTGGGCTTGTAATCAGTGTTCTTGCTCAGAACCAGTGCTGACATCATCGGCACATAGGTTAGCGAAAGGATAAATGCTCCCAGAATGGCAAAACTCACCGTCTGTGCCATAGGGCCAAACATTTTTCCCTCAATCCCCACTAAAGCAAGAATGGGGAGGTACACGATTAAAATGATGATTTCTCCGAATGCGGCGGAATTCCGGATTTTGCTGGCCGACTGGTACACTTCCTCGTCCATTTCATTCTGGGTCAGCTTTCTTCCCAGTTTCAACAAGCCCAAATGATGCAACGTGGCCTCTACAATGATGACCGCCCCATCCACGATCAACCCAAAATCAATAGCGCCCAAGCTCATCAGGTTACCCGACACGCCAAAGAAGTTCATCATTCCAAAAGCAAAAAGGAGCGCAAGGGGAATGACCGAGGCTACAATCAAACCTGCACGGAGATTTCCCAAGAGCAGCAACAAAACAAAGATCACGATCAAGGCACCTTCAGCCAGGTTTTTGCTCACCGTACCAATGGCAGTGTTTACCAATTTTGTTCGGTCCAGGAAGGGCTCGATGGTTACTCCCTCCGGCAATGTTTTTTGTATCTCAGCAATTCGACTCTTTACATTCTCAATTACTTCCGCGGAGTTTTCTCCCTTTAGCATCATCACAATGGCACTCACCACCTCACCCTCACCGTCTCGGGTAGTGGCTCCATACCGCACTGAATTACCAAGCTTTACCTCAGCCACATCCTTTATGAGAACCGGAATTCCATCCGGATTATTTTTGATGAGCATGTTTCGGATGTCGTCCATGTCGCTCACCAGGCCTTCACTTCGGATAAAATAGGCGCTGAGGTTTTTTTCAATGTAAGCCCCTCCGGTATTCTCGTTGTTTTCTTCCAGTGCCTGGAAAATATCGGCAATGGAAACGTTCATGGCCTTTAGTCTATCCGGGTCTATGGCGATTTCATATTGTTTAAGGTAACCGCCAAAGCTGCTCACATCCGCAACCCCTGGAGTACCGAGTAATTGCCTTCGGACAATCCAGTCCTGAATCGTACGAAGTTCACGGGCATCGTATTGATCTTCATAACCCTTCTCGGTTCCCACCACATATTGATAGATTTCTCCGAGTCCGGTAGTGATGGGAGCCATGCCCGGCTGACCTACACCCGGAGGGATTTGTGCTTGTACATCGGTCAGCCTTTCACTTACCTGCTGACGAGCCCAATACACATCCACATCTTCTTTAAACACGATGGTCACCACAGACAAACCAAAGCGGGAAAAGGAACGAATCTCCTCCAACTCCGGGATGGTTGCCATGGTAATTTCGATGGGGAATGTAATTAAACGTTCTACCTCCTCAGCTGCCAGAGATGGGGAGGAGGTGATGACCTGAACCTGATTGTTAGTAATATCCGGTACGGCATCAATGGGAAGTCTCGAAAGGGAGTAGCCTCCCCAAATGATCAAACCAAGCGTGAGCAGGCCTATGATCAGTTTGTTTTTGACTGAAAATTGAATGATTTTATCCAGCATTTTTTAGCATTTATGAATCTGATTTTTTGGATAGACAGGGCAGAAAAAGCCCTTGAATTTTGAGCTGGGGGAGTAAATTGAAAATGCAGGATCACCTCCATGCAACAGCTTGGAAGTAATAACTACTTCAATTTAAATGTCCGGAAAATCAGGCCTTGGGCGGCTGGAATGGGGATTCGGGGTGTTCAGAGCAGAGTGAGAAGCTGTAAAAACCTGTCTGAGTAAGTGTGAAAAAGGATTGGGTGGGTATTTCCACTTTTTCCATTAAAGGGGTAATAAAAATGGAGCCATGGGAACACTGATGCTGGTCATGGAAGGGTAAGTTCTTGTCATGCTCGTCATCATGGTGGTGGTCTTCTTCATTTTGACCGTCTCCATAATGGAAATCAAGAAATTCCAGAAATGAAGTTCCGTCGTGTTCAGACTGCTCCTCGTAGTGTTCAAAAAGTACTGGAAGCTTTGGCAATTCACAGCATAAATCCATAGTAGGCCCCAATGCCTGGATCAGGAACAGAAAACCTAACGATATGGAAAGAATGAATTTCATTTGCCTGCAAAGGAACACAATAATAGGACGCAAGGGTATTGCAAATCGAACAAGATTTTAGCAACAGCTACCGCCATTTTCCTGTATTGGCGGACATTTGACCGTTCCATAACTGCAATACACGCAACAATCTCCTTCTTTTGGTTTTAGCACCTTGTGGCAGTTTTCACATTCATAGAAATACTGACAGGCGTCAGTGGGCATGGTTTCTTCCTTCTGATGGCCACAATTAGGGCAGGTGATGGTTGATTCTAATATGATTTCCATTTATTTCTCTGTTTTATTGGTCACGGAATATCCCGTTGAGTTGATGGCTTGTTGTATTTCCTGAATACCTGTTTTTGTATTGTCAAATTCTACAACGGCATTGCCCAATTCATAAGAAGCAGCTACTCTTAGTATACCATCGAGCTTATTTACTTCGTGCTCGACATGAGTTGCACAGCCCTGACATGTCATTCCTTTGATTTCAAAATTTACGGTCTGTATATCGGACTTCTCTACGATGACCAGTTGCTTGTCGGCTTTGGGGTAGAAAATGTGAGCATAGAGCGGAAATGTTAACATCAGGGCTGCAAAAACCGTGATTATTGATAAGAACTTTTTTGTCTGCCAAAAGCTTGGTTTCTCATCATCTTCACATGCACATTCGATGTCTTCTGCTTTCCTGGCTTTAAGCTTCTGGTACCAGGCAAATCCCAACACAATCACGGTGATACTTACAAAAAAAGGCCGTGCTGGATCCAGCCAGGAGAAAGTGGACGCGATCCCGCTCGCACCGGCCACTAGAGCAAGCACCGGGGTGATACAGCAAAGGGAACTCACTAAAGCGGCTATAAGGCCGCTGGTTAAAAGGGATTTTTTCATAACGTAGCAATTGAATTTGGGAGGTTAAACAAATCGAGCACTGACGAAATGATTCGCTGACTTTGCGCTTCTACTGAATAAAAAATGGTTTGCCCCGATTTTTTAGTAGTCACGACTCCTGCATCCTTCAGCTTTTTCAAATGTTGGGAGACGGCCGGAACTGTCATACCCAAAATGTCTGATAAGTCGCACGGACAAAGTTCATTTTCCTGATTCAGGAGGTACAGGATTTTGAGGCGAACCGCATTACCGGCAAGATTCAGTACATCTGCCAGTTCTAAAAAACCTTCCCCCTTGCTTTTCAAGTCTTCCCTGCACCTATTGATCTGGTCGCTATCGGCAAAGACACGGATGCATGTATTCATAACTTTGTATTTAAGCATTTGCTTAACAAAGGTATGGAGTGGAACTTATTTAAGCAAAGCCTTAAATACTGAAATTACCCCTTTGGAATACAATGCAGTTAAAAGTAGCTTGATAACCCAAATTGCACTCCCCCGATTTTAGCCGGTGGATTTCCCAAGATATCCTGTTGTTGCATGTACCGGTAGTTAAGTCGGATGACGGTTTGTGATACCGGCCTGAAACTGATTGCCGGAACTACTGCCCACAAATCATCAGAAATATTTCCTCCGGTTTCCTCGAAACTTCCCACGTTCCAGTCCACATATTCCAGTCGGCAGGCCAGACTGAACACTGCTTTATCAAAACCTGCCAGTTTTCCTCTCAGGATAGGTTGTACAATGTCTACGAACCCTCCCTTTTGCCGTTCACCATATTGCTGACTATAAGTCTCCGGTACATCAACCAGTACCCAGGCCCATTCGCCAACCAAATAAGTCTTTGTTGCCGAAATGGTAGTATTGAAATCCACCGCTAATACGTCCAGGCGTCTTTTGGCATCCAAAACGAGACCATCTTCCTCAAATCGGTTATAAATCCCCCCCATGTAGGAAAGTCCTATTTCTCCCACCTTGTTGTTTCTGACTGCTATTTTGCCCGTAAACAAGGGTTGCCCATTACTGCTTTCCTCAAAGCGCAGGGCATTTTCTTTTGCTGCCGGGAGGAAAGTTTTGTTTTGATTATTGCTGATGATACTGTTGTCGAAGCCATTGGTCAGGTAAGCTTCATACCCAAAAGCCCAGGCCTTTGAATAATATTTACCATACAGACCAAATCCGACATTGCTCCAGGTGGCTGGCAGCATTTCTGTCATGGCAATTGGCCGATCCACAAATTCCCATTTTGGACCGTCATGATTTTGGTTGAATGCCCCGATGGGATTCATTACCACTCCACCTCGGAGGTTTAGTAGTGGATGAAAAGTTAAATCCAATGCAGCAAATTCGATGGATATTTGTTTTCCACCTTCCTCCAACTCAATCTCAGAGAGGAACTTGATTTTCCTGTGAATCGAAGAGGCGACAAAGAGCGTAAAGCGGGGGATACGAAAACTGTGGCCCTCAGTGATCCCATCTTGGCCCATGTATTGATAATCGGCCTCTACGTACCCGCCAATGGAAGCCGGTAAATTCCCTATCTGAAGAAAAGGACGGTTGTACACTGCATCCATGTTCATGGCTCTGGTATATGAAGTATCGACTGGTACTCTTTTTAACAGCGTACTGTCAATCTGGGCATTTGCAACCAAGGCAAACAAGAAGACTGGAAGGAATAAATATTTTTTCATTTCAAGTCGATCTTCAAGGTGTTTGCTTCAATCCGAACCGGAAAGGTTCGCAAGGGGTCGTCTGCCGGGCCGTTTTGCACCATACCGGTATTGGTGAATTCACTACCATGGGCCGGGCATTGGAGCCTGTCGCCAAAAACCTGAAGTTCTGTGCCTTGATGGGTGCACCGCATCCATAAGGCTTGGTATTCTGTTTCAGACAGCCGGAAAACCGCAATCGGATATTGAAGTGATTCGTGATGCGCTATCACACTTGGCCGGAAGCTGGATTGATCATCCTTCGAATTCACGAATGCATCCAGCGGAACAATCATATAATCCCCTTCAAGGCTAGCCTGAAAATACCTGGTGCCCGCACAGGATGTTAAGCCGGAAATTCCCGTCATGATGCCAAAGCACCCCCATCCACAGGTTTTGATAAACTCATTTCTATTCATGGATTTGGAAGATTATAAGGATTCAAGAAAACGGATCAAAGCAGTTCTATCTTCGGCAGATAGCGACTCAAACTTGGTACGGCTGCTATTTGCCTCACCTCCGTGCAGTAAAATTGCCTCCTCAATGCTGCTGGCCCGGCCATCGTGCATGAGAAAGTAGCTGCCTCCTTGGGAATTTGGAGAAAGACCCAAACCCCAAAGGGGAGGTGTCCGCCATTCGAAAGTTTCAGCAGAGCCTTCGGTTACACCGTCATCCAATCCCGGCCCCATATCATGCAACAACAGGTCTGTATAGGGAAAAAAGGTTTTATTGGACAAAGCTACAATATCAGAGGTTGGGGTGGTCCATTCTGGGGTGTGGCAATCCCCACATTGGATTTGGGAAAACAAAGTCTTACCCTGAATTATTTGTTGGTCATTTTGTGAGCGCTGGATAGGTGCTTTTAGTGTACGGAGGTAAAAAACCACATCCCTGACGGTCTGGTCGCTCACTTCCGGATCCACTTCCAATCCTGAAAAAGGGTCAACTGGTTCAAATGTAGAAGTGATGCCCATGTCCTGGTTGTACGCTGATACGGTCTGCTGGAGCAGATCGATGGTAGCTGCCTTTTTGCCAAAGCGCCCCATATAGCGCCCATTTGCATCTTGATGAAACCACTTAGGAACAAAATAAGCGGGAGGATTTACATAGTTGGGCACCCCGGAAATTCCGTCTCCATCAAGATCATAAGGGTCTGCATTAGTCAGGATCTGCTCATCTGTAAGGGCTGACAGCAAACCCAAGCCCGTGACGGCAGGTGGGGTTAGCTTCATAAATGGTGTTCCTTCCGGAAGTATTTCCGGTGTGTATCCTGGTATAGCTCTATTTTGGAGTTGAGGACCTCCGATAAGCAGGTTGGGAGGCGTATTTGGAGCCGTCTGACCAAAGCGTGTCAGTGTAGTAAACGGATGGCCTTTTCCATCACCAGCATGGCAACTACCACAGGAAGTAGCCACAAATGTAGGCCCCAGACCTGTTCCGGAGGAAAATACCTCATCATTGAAGGCAAAATCCCCGGCCAGAAATCGGGCTTGCTCGCTTGAGTTTAGCCCATCAATTGGGCCGTCTAGAATTTCATCCACTGCCGGTGGCTCGGGAATGATATTTTCACAGGCGAAGGCCAGACAGCCTAGTAGTATCAGAATCAGCTTCTTCACATTCTTATTATTAGAATGGTAAAAGTAATAAGTTAGACTGATCTAACATATATCTTTTATGATAAAAACTTTATTTTCTGAGTAGAATTTTTCCCAGGTTCTTGTGTGACAGTCAGTTGTTTTGATGGTGCGCAGTTATCTGTCCGATAACTTGACGGCTTTATTGGTTAATCGCTTGCACTTGGGGAGGAGGCTCATGCTACGGCTTCACAAAACGGCCTTCCCGAGTCCCAGGCTTGCCGGGACTCGGGAGAAGGGTAAGTGGAATGAAGCGGTAGCCGTGGGGAGTGAAAGCCCTTTCCTAGAGTGGAGAGAAAAGAGCTGTCATTTGGAAAATGGCACGAATGAATCGGAACGAAAGGAGTGGGCGAAACGGGGGGAATTGAGCTATCCTAGACTGCTTTTAAGCAATGTAAATTCTCTTCTTGGAAATAATTGTAGATTTAGCAATAGAATGATACGGTGGATTTCAGGCACAATTCTTGAAAAAATTCAAAAGCAAATGCCTCCCTTCACAGAGATTACCGAGTACTTTGAAACTTTTCTTCTTTTTTCAGAAATAGAAAAGAATTTAATCCAAAGTTGATTTCATCCTCGAAATCGTAAGCAAAAGGAAGAATAAGGAATTGCATTTTAAAAGATAAAGGGGTATTATTAATTTAATAATAGGTCAAAAACCACTAATCGAAATTACATTACTAAATAATATTCTCAAAATGGGCTATTTAATATCGTTTCTATGTACGCTTATATTTTCTTTTCTTTGGAGAAAAGTCAATCTAAAATATGATACCACTAAAAAATATATTGATGATGAATCAAAAACTCTTGCTGAGAACAATATATTCAATTCGAGAATACAACCACTAATTTTCTGGACAAAATGGCTTTTTGGAATATCAATTTTTGTTTTCTCAATCAGCCTTATAATAATGATTCAGGAAAAAATGAATCTTGAAGAAGATAATATTCTAAATAAAGGTCTTACATTTTTAGGGGTTCTAGGCGGGATTGGTCTAGGTATCGGACTAACGAAATACTTTCAAATGGAGGGGATTCAATTAAGAATGAAAGAAAAATGAAACTGATTTCCAAAAAGAGTTTCATTTCTTCAAGATTCCCAAATTAAATCCCAAATCCAATCTTAATTTTTCTTATTAATATAGCTCTCTATTTTAAAATCTTCCTTCCGATAACCACAAGAGTAAGTGAAATCCAAATATATCCAACTATATTTTCTATTGAAACAATTGTGTTCCCTAAGGAACCTTTTGTTAGATCAGGCTTAATATCAGCATAACCTAGACCAGTAAAAATTTGGACACTAAAATTAATTGAATCGCCAAAACTAGAAATATTCAAGAAATTTTCTTTCAAAAAAAGAAATGAAAAAGAAAAAGTTAAAACTATCAATGCAGCAGAAAAGAAAATAGCAGAAATAGAACTCCAATTTTTTGTTGAAAATGCCAGTAAAACATTTTTCATTCTGTGTAATTCCCGAGGAAAAATTCTAGGTTCACTTGAGATTTTTGAAAATTTACTAATTGTATTTTGAAACCATATAACATATTCGGATAATTCCTTATATGGTTCTTGCTCGCTATCTACTGACACATTACAGGCAGAAAATGAAGTATAGTTATTGTATTTACTAAAACTATTTTCTCCGAAAATTGAGATTTTCAATAAACCAAAATACGAGATCTCATTAATTTTTGCCCCTCCCCACATCTTAGATGAAAAATCTATAGCATTTACAAAAGCATTATTCAAATCAGCATTTGTGAAAGAGCCAGATTGATCTCCAAATCTAATGAAGCCAATTCTACAGTTTTTAAATGAGCAATCATTAAGATTACAGTTCAGAAACTCGACATTATAAAATTCAGAATTATCAAATATCCCACAAGAAAGTTGAGCATTCCGTATTATGCAATTTTGCAATCGAATCCATTTCAATGGTATACCTAATAAATCCATCCAACCTCCAGTACTGTAGGTATGAGGAATGTTGGTATACATAAATTGACTTATGGAAATTCCATCAATTAAAATTTGATTAAAATCGATTATAGTTTTTTCTATTTGATAATCTCCACTTCGAACTCTTTCAGAATTTTGAGCAGCTGTTTCTTTTTGAAGAATATTAATTTTTGATTTGATTATTTCTAGCGCCTTTATCCCGGGTTCAGTCTCCCATCTAATCTGCTTCTCGATTTTTTGGCCATATCCAGGAATTATTCTATCCAAAAGATCTCTTGCTTTCGAATGATCTGAGTACCAAACATCAACCAAAGAATCTCCTTGAAGGCCATTTTTCTTTAAAATTCTTTGAATTTGATTTCTATTCATATTGGTAAATTTTTAACTCCATCAATTTCCTTCAACGTACTATCCATCTCGGTAATGGCTTTGATAATTATTTAATAATGAATGATGTTTTTGAAATCGAGGCATCGGACTTTGGGCCTTAATTACCTTGAAAGGCTACCACTCAATTTCCATTGGATTCAATTCCCAGAAACCTCCTTGATAATAATGCCAAATGTTTTCAGGTCCACTTGGCAAGTAATAGATAATATAATCCTTCATTATCTCCGTTTTATAATATGAAACTTCATATTGAAATATTTTCTGAATCAACCCCTTTGAATAACTAAATACAAAAAGGAAAGAAGTGTCCATAAAATCGTTAACCACAACAATCTCAGAATCCCCATCACCCGAAAAGTCATACTCATAGATTGTTAAATGGGAAATATCATCCCCAATAGGTTGTTCAACGGATCTACCATTATATTCGATTACAATAGAACATGATCCACCAGAACAGGAAGATTTTATTGTTTCTCCAGAAGTTAGTTTCCCAGAGACATAAACATTTTTTTCAAAAGCTTCTAAAATCTGCTTCCTCGCGCCTTGAAACTGTACGTTTGAAAATCTTTCTTGGGCATGAGCTGAAAGACATGATAATGTCAGCCAAAAGAAAATGAGCTTTTTCATATTTATTTATAATTGCTTACTTATTTATTCATTCCTACTTTATACCAAATCGTTACCCGCCACATCAATCTCCTTCATCAACTTAACCGTCCGACCAATACTTAGAAAATTGCCGGTATTGGATTTTGTCCTCGAAGTCTAGGACTCGGCTTTTAGGGACTTTGCCTAGATATCCTTAATTATTTTCAGAAAGTCCTCAAGCTTGTAAGCCCCATCTACCGTACGTCTTTCATAGACCATAAAATACCGGAAATTATTTCCCGCTTTACTTGCCCAAAACGCGCCTAATCGGATTTTTTGTTCAGCATCCAAATGGTCTCCTTTTGTCTCCAATAGGACAGTCTTACCGCTTTTCGTTTGGATGATAAAATCAGGATAGTGGTTTATAAAGCCATTAATCCGGAAGCCTTTTCTGTCAATATTGCGTGACCAAAATGCGATATTGCTCATGTTTCCGATTTCATTGATTACCTGCTCTTCAAAACCATTCATCTTTCCTTCTTTCTCATACAGAGATTTGGTGATATCCTTGGCCGTATCCCCAGGCGATATGCTTTTGGGCAGTGAGTAGGATGATTTGATGAAGACCTTATCCGTATCCAAAAAGTCCTTGAATTTTTGTTCAGCGTAGGATTCAGAAAGCGCGGTAATTTTTTGCTTTATTTTATCCTTATAGGTGTATTCGTTGTTCGCGAAAGCAGAAAACTGCTCATCAGTAAAGTCCTCTAAGATCCGGTTGATATATTTCTCTATTTCCTTGTCAGCAATAGGATACATGTTCCCAATCAAATCCATGATCCTCCTTGTAAAATTCTTAATCCTACTCTCTTTTCTAGCTGGATCAAGTAGAAAGGTCATGACACTTTCTTTGACTATTCCATCCAAGCGAACAAAAGTTGGTGTATGTTCCTTTTTAGTCTCATCCAAATCTACCTTGTAAAGCTCTGAAGTGATGGTGTCAAAAGCGATGTTGGTATCTGCTTTACTCAAAGCAAAGCCTTCCAATAAGTTTTCCTTTTCTAATGGAAGCTCTTCTAAGCCTGAACTGAATAAATCGTTGGAAGGCACCTTGAGATAGAACTGAGGGAGGTTTACTTTCTCCACCTCATCTTTAAAAACCTCTTTTATCGTATATCTTTTCACCAATTTTTGGATTTCGTTGGGCAATACTGGAATACCACTGGATTCCATTTCAGAGACTGCTTTTTCAAAAGCTTCATTTTGTTCAATCGCCGTGTTTTCTATTTCAGATACCGATTCCACTTCTGGATAATCGTCAGAAACTGAAATTCTTGACACATCAATATCTGAAGTGATATCCTCATCTGATTCCGGCTGATTTTGAGTCACACCAAGAGATGGAATTAAGGTAAGCTGTTGTAAAGGATCTGCCGGTCTAGCAGGTTCCACGGCAGTGGAATCAGCCAACTTATAATCTTTATCACTAAATCCCGCCTTGTTCAGCCCCTTTACAATGTTGTCTAGTGTCTCTAAAAATCTGGAAGATGCGGTCAAAACATAACTCACATTAAGCAAGGGGAATTTGTGCTTCATTACATAGGGCTGTCTCAAAACTCGCCCCAAAATCTGCTCCACGTCCACCGCCGAACTCTTGTCTGCCAAAGAAGCCAAAATATAGGCAAAGGGACAGTCCCAGCCTTCTTTAAGTGCATTTACCGTAATGATGAATCGTACTTCACAGTCTCGACTCATCAAGTCGATATTCTTTAATTCATTTAGATTGGCCGTCTTGATTTTGATTTGCTCTTCTGGAATTTTCAACTCGATAAGCTTCTCTTTCAGTTTTTCGAAAGTTGTGTTATCATCAGCATTTCGCGGTTGGGCTTGAAAAAGCACAATCGGTCGAATGTATTTCCCTCCGTTTTTCTCTTCATCCAGTGCCTGTTTCTCAAGTCGCCTCTGAAGCTGCAGGGAAGAGTTGATCACTTCAGTCTTATCCTGATGATTATACACAATCACCGGAAGCTTCACCATATTCTCCTTCTTCAGATCCAGTGCATCTATGAAGCTAATGATGTTGCTGTTTTTGCGAGGTGTAGCAGTTAGGTCCAGGATAAAGCAAGGATTGATTTCCTTAAGCATATCCACACTCAGATCACTTTCTGCGTTGTGACTTTCATCTACCACAACCACCGGATTAAGGTATTTTATAACCGCCCCCAGCGTGATCTCATCATTCTTTTCCAGGAAGCTCTCAAAAGATTGGAGGTTTCCATTTTCCTGAAAAACCTTTCTGTCTTCTTTGTTTTTGGCCTTTAAACTATCGAAGCTAAACACCATTATGTTCAATTGCTCCTTCACCGAGGTTGCATTGAATCCGCTACCCTGAAGCAGGGTTGATTTATCAAAAACCTCAACTTTGTTTCCAAAGTGAGAATTGATTTTTTGTCTATAGGGGTGAGATGGATCTTTAAGATTTTTGATGGTCTGTTCCAAAATGGTAATGGAGGGAACCAGCCACACCACAGCTTTTGGCTTGTCATAGTTAAATGCATCAAAAATAGTCTTGATGGCATTGCAGGCAATAAAAGTCTTCCCTCCTGCGGTGGGTACTTTCAGACAAATATGAGGTACCCGAGGCACATTGTTTTTGTAAGGTTCAATGGCTGTTCCAGGAAAAGGCATCAATGGCGTTTTTGGATGAGCTGACCAAAAATTATGAAATGCCAAGGCGGTGTCCTTGGTTTCTTGCACGCTCTCCAAGAATAGAGACAAATCATTGATGACTTCTTGTTGATAGGGCTTCAGTTCCATTACTTCTTCTTCAATTTTTTCACTTCTTTGTCAAAGTCAGAGATGATTTTTTGCGTTTTGTTAAACTCATCATATTCCTTTACCGCTTTTTTGTCTGCCTGAAGTTTAGAAATCCGGCCTTTTCCGGAAAGGACTCTATATTCATTAAAAGTCAAAAACTTGTTGACGCTTTCCGCCAAGCCTTCCATGGTAAAGGTATTCTCTCGCTCAATCAGCCCTTCGATGTAATCGAAATATCCTGTCACGGTTCTTTCCAATTGTTGGATCTCTTTTTCCTGAAGGTAATTCTTGGCGATGATCACATCCGACTTTAACACTCGGCCATCGGGGCTATTTTTCCAAGTGGTCAGGCCCATGTTTTCTTTTTTGGCGTCAGCTGAGAGATGAATAATTTCAGCGGCCGTCTTACCCGTGATGGCAAAATGAAATTTATTCTGAACCATCGCATAAAAATTCTTGGTGATCTCCGACTTAGGATCATAATCGATGCTGCATTCTGCAAAAATGTCTGTCACCTGCTGGTATATCCTCCGCTCACTTGCACGGATAGAACGAACCCTTCGGAGCAACTCCTTAAAATAGTCCTTACCAAAAGCGGTAGTTCCTTGCTTTAATCGCTCATCATCCAACACAAACCCTTTGATGATAAATTCTTTTAAGGTTTGGGTCGCCCAAATCCTGAACTGAGTTGCTTTGGATGAATTGACGCGGTACCCGACTGAAATAATAGCGTCCAGGTTATAAAAATTAGTTTTGTAGTTTTTCCCGTCCGAAGCAGTTGTTTCCAAAATGGAAATAACTGAATTTTCCTGAAGCTCACCCTCTTCAAAAATATTGGTCAGGTGCTTACTAATTGCTGGCACATTGACTCCAAAAAGCTCACTCATTGCCTTTTGTGTCAACCAAACACTTTCATCCTGAAGGTAAACCTGCACTCGCACCTCCCCAGAAGGAGCGGTATAGAGCAGGAAATTATTTTGTTGTTCACTCATGGTCAGAATCTCGTAATATCTCTAGGTATCTTCTTAAAAATGATATGGTGCTTCACCATAAACTCTTTAGTGAGCAGACAATTATCGGCGTAGACCACATATTGCTCAGCTTTGGTCTTGACGCTTGCCAGGAAGCTATGATCCAGTGTAGTAATGGCCTCTGATTCGTAGTAGAAATAGTAGGAGGTATCGTTATGCTTCCCAAGAAAATGGGCATTGTCCTCATGCTTCTCACCCTTCAAGGGAGTTTTGGTTTCAGTGTACCATACATAGTTTCGGATTTTCGGCAGCCCAACAGATTCATTGAGATTTCCATTCTCATCAAATAGTGACTGGCCTAATTCGTAGAAATCAAAACTTCCTTCTGTTCCTTCTACCGCTTTTTTGTCTTCGCCGTAGCCACTAATTACCCGCTTCACCCGCTCTGCGGTAATCGTCTCGGCATATTCTTCCATTTCTATGCAGATAAACTTACGATTACCTCCATCTTGTTTGTTGAGATTGAGTACAGCATGTGCTGTGGTGCCTGAGCCTGCGAAAGAGTCGAGGATAATCGAATTTTTTGAAGTCCCAATCGTTAATAGATGACTTATTAAATCTTTGGGTTTAGGTGTTACAAAAGAAGCCTTTCCATTAAAAATAGATTTTATTTCTTTTTTAGCTCCTTCATTTGTCGAACCTGTCTCAGCAAAAATTATTGATTCAGGGGTTAATCCTCTTTCTTTCGCATTTAAATAAGTCTTAACTCGTGGTACGTTATTCCCATGTTCTCCGAACCAAATCTCATTTTTGCTTATTTTTTCTTGCATAACATCCACTGTAAACAACCAACAGCGACCACTAGGAGGCGAATGCTTTTTACCGTTTGGTGCTAGCAATTCATAAAATTGACTTTTTGTCGCGTGTCCAGCCTGTGCGGTTGCGGGATCAGATTTCCAAGGCCCGTTTTTATCGTTATCTGGATTTTTATATCTATCTAAAGCTTCTTGTGTCATAGAGAGTTGGTTAATACTTTGACTATGATCACTGTTGTTCTTAGAATAGCATAAAATATATTCATGCCGGGACGATATCACTTTTCTATTTTCACGATTTGTTCTTTTCTCCCAGATGAAATTTGTGACAAATGCGTTTCGGCCAAATATTTCGTCAAGTAATATTTTCAAGTTAAATAATTCATTGTCATCAATTGAAATAAAAATTACACCTGAATCCTTGAGCAATTTTGAAAGCAATTGGAGACGCGGGTATATCATACATAGCCATTTATCATGCCTTCCTAAGTCTTCGCTTTCCTTTCCAACTACCTGCCCAATCCATTTAGCTAATTTGGGATGACTGACGTTATCATTGTAAATCCAACTCTCTTCTCCTGTGTTATATGGGGGATCAATGTAAATACAGTCTATCCTACCTTCATACTCAGGCAGCAGTGCTTTGAGGGCTTCCAGGTTGTCCCCATGGATTATCTTATTCCCGCTTTGCGTTTCGGTGCTGGTCTGTGTTCCGTTATCAAATCCATAGCTATGCTCTAGTACCTTAAAAGGTACGTCCATGTGGTGATTGATTACTTTTTCCTTTCCTATCCAGTGTAGTGTAGGCATTGGTTTTAATTAAAGCTGGGTTTAAAAATTTTGGCTAGACTTGATGAGTTCCTTCGGGTCCACTCCCAATATTCTGGCAATCTCAAATAGAACCTCCAATCGTGGTTGGTGCCGATTTTGGACATAGCCATTGACCATATTGTAGCTTTTGCCGAGTTGCTCGGCAAGCCAAGTTTGGGTAATCCCTTTTTCCTCAAGCACTTCTTTGATCCGGTTCATTCCTGAAATTCGTCAGAGACTAAAAATAGAGAATTCTCGGGATTATCTCGTTTTTTGAGATAGAAAGAGAACTAAAAAACTTTCAAATATCTAGTAGGCACAATTCTCTCACGAAACAACTTACAAAGGGCAAGAACAAGAACGTTTTTAAAGGGTGAAAAAAGGAATTGCCCATTACTTCAAAAGAGAACTAACCACTACCAATCTGGAGTTGAAAATTTCCTTTCTCTTTCATATTCAGCGTATCTATATTCTGCTTCGATCCTTTTCTTCAAAAAACCTTTAATTGGAATCATTGCTAAAGTAGGATCAGACTTATTAACCAAATCCAAAATATTCCCCCATCGCTTGGCATTAAGCTCGCCAAAATTAACGTCCCCCATGACAACCCCGACATTCCCGACCCAATCAATTGATTTAAATATCTCCAAATCAGAATTGATTGATAGAAAATCTAAAAATGCGATTTCAAACTTGTCTTTAAAACAACTCCTAATTGTTTGAAAATAGACTTGGATTTTCTTCGAATTCTTACTGTTCCTTCGAATTTCATTTTGGACAAAGTCATATGCCTTCTCGATTGATTCTTGATTCAAATCCTTAAACAGAATAGAATGTGCGTGATAACTATAACCGAAGTACCGGTCATTTTCAACCAAAAAATCGCTCACCTCAGTAATCAAATTTTCAACTCCTTCATATTTCCAGACAAACCCAAAGCAAATATCCTTTCCACCTCTCCCATTTCTTTCAATCTCTTCTAACTGACGGACAAAATCCATAAGAAATCCGGGATAGGATTTAAAAATTACCTCAATCCCCTTACCCTTATAGTCAAATATTTGTGAATGGTTTATTCGAAACTGTTGAAAATAAGACTTACTTATCAAACCATAATCCGACTCAAATAAATCTAGGTTTTTTTCAAAAACATCATCTTCAAAGGCAATTACTAGACCTAATTCATCATTCTTCTTAGATATTTTCAACAAAGCTGTTTTTGAAAAATCCTTATCAATCAAATTGAATCGAGAAAAGTCCTCGACATACAAATAGATATATCTATCGATACTATCAATCAATTGAAGCAAACAATCACAATAAAACTTATCAAGAAAATCAGTTGGAAGATGTCTAAAAAAACTAATCTTCCAAAAATTACTATCCTCATTTTCCCATTGCTCAAGCTCAGTCCAAATCTTCAGACACCAACCAGGCGAGCTCCTAACAATCACACCTATTGCTCTATGCGGAAACTGAAGCCCTTTAGGGAATTCTTCTAAAATTCTCCGAAATATTTGAAACCCCAATTCATTATTTTTCTTAAAATTCTCTTCAATAATAATGTTTATTGATTGTCCAGCGGGAAAGTAATCCCTCTCCTTAACAGTTTGAATATTTTCTATGGCAGTAAAAAGTTTAGGGAATTCAGACTCATCATCAAACAAGAAATAATTCTTAAATTCCTCAGATTTTAGAGCCTCGTATTCTTCCCAGTTATCGAACTCAAATTCTTCTTTGTCCCGAAGTTTATTCCAATCTAACTTTCGATAGGCCAAATAATCCTCTGTTAGGAATTTTTCTTTTAGTTCCCTATACGATCTGTTGATAATCCTTTCCTCCCTATCAAAGCGATATATCATCTCTTGCACACAATGCGCATATTTGAAAGTCTTTGGCGAAAAGTTTTCAGAAAAAAACGGAACTAACAAACCTAAATCAAAGTCTAAGACTTCTGGGTTTAATTCGTGATAACTAGGTCGAAAATTCGCTATAACCTCATAAACTTCTTTAGGATAATTTTCAAAGCATCCGAAGAGCTTTTCCCAAATTGAAGCTCTCAATTCCTTAGTCACACTATACAACGGAAGCGGGTATTCATAAAATGAAATTGAGTGATTTCTTCCTCCTTCGGATACTTGAAAAGACTGTTGCAAAAAGAATTTTGAAAGTTCAAAAAACGCCGCCAAATAATGGGGATTCCCACTATGAGCATTATCTATAAGAATTTGAATAAAGTCAACCTGACGTTTAAAACCATACTTTTCGTCACTATGTGCGAAATTTAAGGTTTCTTTAATGCGCCGAATATATTCTGGAAGATGCTGAGGCTTCTTTCTAATATATTCAAAACCTAAAAGAACAGCGGTATCAAACCAGCTGGTAATATGACGGAAGAATCTCGAAATAAAATCTAATGTCTTCTCTTTTTCAAAAACAAAATCATTAATCTCATATTTGGTCCTATAAACCGAAGAATCAGGTTCTGGTAATTCTGTGATTTTAGTGTGAAAATAAGTCAATGTATCTTCTGGTAAATAAAACCAAAACAAGTCGAGAAAATCGAGAGCTGCATCTTCATCTCCTGATTTTTGCTGAAGATAATTATTTAAATCTTGATGTATTTTTTTGAAAACATTCTCATAACCAAATGAATTATTCGCCGGAATGATTGAATCCTTGAATCTGGATTTCATAAGAGGAAAAAAATTATTTATCAGGATATCAAATGATAAAATCTGATCCTTAATAAAAACCTTATAAAAAAAATAGGTTGCCATTACTTGTTCTGAAATGCGAACCCGATTGAACTGAACCTCAATTAACTCTCGTTTATGCAATTCTTCAATCGCCTCATTGAAATCGTAGTAATCAATATCGAAAAGCCTGGATAATGACTCTAAAAGACTCCTATCATTCCGGCTAATTGAAAAGAAAAAAGAAATTATCCCTAAAACCTTCAAAACATTTTTATCATTAAACAGGTCAAAATCAGACATGAAAGTTCCGAAGTATAAGTCAAATAAATCCGAAACATCGCCGATCAAAAAATCCTCTTGTTTCTTATTTGCAAGTCTAGAGGCCATTACAGCCAAGCGGACATTACCATCGCTAATTGTGACTATCCTCTTTTGGTATTCAGGATTAAGAATTTTAAATGAGTCACTTGAAATAATCTGAACAATCTCTTCATCAGAAAATTTCTTTAAATCAATCACCTCCTTTTCAATATAAGAGGTCAAATTTTTAATGTCATCGAGTGCATAATTTCTAACTGTGATAAGGATTTTTATTTTTCCTTTCCTTTCTTCTTTAAATACTCCCAAAATTTGAATTAAATTCGAAAGCTGTCTATTTGCATCATCAATAAGTAAAATATAATCCCTATCAACTTGGAGCTGAATTCTTAAATCCTCAAAAATGTCAACTCCTTTTTTAGCAATCGCAAAAGACAAATAGGAAGGATTAAGCTCTATGAACTCCTGAATTACTTTTATTCCAATTTTGGTTTTCCCAATTCCCGGAGCTCCTGATATTATTAGTAAATCAGTTCTCTCCAAAAACCCAAGCTGCTCTTGAAGTTCCTTATCTCGATGAAGGAACTCATTATCCAAAGGAGTAGACAATTGATGAGCCTTGTTATTATATTCAGAAATAAACTTATCAAATGGTAAAATTTGACCCGTTTCAATCGGAATACCCAAAAAATCTCTAGACAATAGAAGATATTTTGATTGAATTTCAATAGATAAAGTGTCTATCCCTATGAGATCAACCCTCTTCCCTAATTGTTGAGCATAATCTTGGATTTCTGCTTCTTCCTCCATAGTCAATCGAGAATTGAAGCAGACGATAATTTGATCTAATTTTTCAGCTGCGACTCCTGTTTTTTCCGCATCTAGGCATTTATCGATATCTCCCTTGATTTTTAAAACTTTCGATTCTGCTTGCGTTGTGTACTCAATGCAGGCTAGTTTATTATCATCAAGTCTCACAAAACTATCAGGTGTACCTATTTTTGTTTTTTGCTTACCGAGCTGGCTTCCAGTTCTATTGAAACTTCGGACTCCTTCCTCCCTCATCATTAAATATGCGTCGCAAAGGTTTTGAAATCCTGCAGGGTCTATTGCAATTAATTTTTGCTCGATGAGTTGAAGTCTTCCTGTCATATTCAAATTATTCAAGATTATCTCAAGTTCCTAAACCCTAACAATCTATGCGATTAGTGGATCTGATGGAATAAAATAAGGGACAAAACTGGAAAACCCCGCTGATTTGAAGTTAAGTTCTTGCCAGTTAATCCAAATTAAGGATTTGGTTGGTACAAACCAGCGGTGGGGTTGAATTTTGGAACTCCTCTTTAGAACTACAATATCAAAGTGAGTTTCTCACAGGTAGATTAATTCAAAAAAAGCCCTTTCGGGCTTTTCTCAAGATTCTTCCGAATCCGGTTCTTTAACGGAAACGTAAACCGTGTGGGTTTTTCCGTACTGATCAGGTTCTTTTAGCTTGGCGACATTGAACTTGACGAAGGTTTCTCCTTCATACTCGAAGGTGTGGTTTTGAAGCTCAGTCATATTCAGGCTCACTTCCACAATGTTTCTATTTTCGACTTGCTTTCCTTTTCCGATGTACTTTTTTGAGAATGCCATAGTATTTTGGTTTTAGTTAAAATTTATGCAGGTCATTTAGGATGGCCGGGAAAGTGAGGAAAAATTAGAATTTAAAAAACGGGAGGCAGTCCGTAGGAAACCCTGTTTTTAGGAAATTCTGCTAAAAGCCTCAATTTTTTGAAACTGACAGGCCATCCGACCTTTGTGCATACAATTGGATAAAACCTGAATAGGGCTTGTAAATACTTCGGGAAAAGGCAAGATGAAAAGACCGAACTGGCCAAACTCAATTAAGGGTAATCTCCTCAGCAAGTGGCACAGAAACTTCTCCAGGAGGCATAGCTTCAAATTCAAATTGTCGATAAACTCCCCTACTCCATGCTCTTTGAGCAAACAGCCATCAGTAAGAAACAGAAGGAGACCATCAAATCCTATCTGGAAAAATTGAAAAATCAAGACCCGATCAATCCGGATTGGTCTTTCGAGATCCATTCTTTCCCGGATCACCTGATCGCTTCGGGTCACTTACAGATGTTCAAAACAATTGGACCGCACCACACACTGGCCAGAAAACTGATCACTAATTGCCGCGGAGAATACCGCAGTTAGACCCCGGCTGAGGCAGATCCAGTTTGCTAACTATTGAATCATAACCTATGGTCTGGAGCATCTTAGAGAAAAGAGCATACCACCCCAAGGAGTAATTTCCTTTCTGTAAATTCAATTTTTAAAGGCTTCATAGGATAAAAAAATCTTAAGGGAAAAGAATCAAAAAGCATCTCAAAAAAGTTTTCAAAATCAACATTTTTAATTGTTTACATGCAAAAACCTCTAATGAATGTCATTAGAGGTTTTTCCTATAGACGGATTTGGGTTAAAATGACCTATGTCATCGTTTTGGGATTCAAATAACACTAAAATCTGAGTTCTGGATTTTTTGGACCTCAGATAATTATAATTTATAAAATGTAGAACTACAGGCTAACAATTTCGTCTCCTGCTATTTTCATAGTTTGATTTTAGATTATTGTCTATAAGGTCCGTTAATCTTCAACCAAGCAGCTAAATCGGTTATTTCTTGATTTTGATCCTCGATCATTTTGTTAGCCATTTCTTTTATCTCATCGTGGTGGCCATGATGTAAGATTGATTGAGCGTTATCGAAGGCGTTTTGATGGTGAACAATCATAAGTTGTGCAAAATCATTATCCGCGTCACCTGTCAAAAGCTGGATGTCTTTCCAGTTTTTCATCTTCTCCATCACGTTCATAATTTCATTGGCAAATGCCTGACCTTCTGTGTTGGAATCCGGAGTATGGTTTTCAAGCCAAGTTGTTAGCTCAGTTTTTTCTGCTGTCTGCATATCAATGATTTGCTGTGCCATTGCTCTTATTGTAGGATCATTCCCGTTCATAAGTTCTTTATTGGCCATATCTATAGCACCCTGATGGTGGATGACCATCATACTGGCAAAATCATGATCTGCATCGCCAGTCATTTGCATGGCATCCATCTGCGAATTCATATTATGCATAATTGTCATAAACTCATTGTCATCATGGCTTTGTAATTTCAAGAATTCATCGTCTTTATCACAAGAGAGTAAACACATGAATGCAAGCGGCATTATTGCTAACCGCGATTTTATATAGTACGTATTTTCAAAGATTTTCATTTTGATTATTTTTATGTAAAACTCATTGTTTTATCAATACACGTTTCATGTCTAACAAAATTTCAGCATAGTCGATTGACAAGTATTCATCATGGACGTATTCTGTAAAAACTATTTCCAAAAGGATGTACTTCAAAAAGTATATCCTCTTGGACTGCAGCAACTCTCTCAAGCGGCCATCTTTCTGCATTCTCCAGCGCATCTTTTACAAGCTTCTGCACAATTTTTACAGTGCTCTGATTGATGACTGTCGCATTCTGCTCCACATTCTTCACAAATCGTGGCGCAAAGACCACATAATTGGCGGGCATAATTTTCACTCATAAAGCCATCGGCTCGGGCCATAAAGCTGGCAGCCATACGACAGATATCAGCACAATATCTATCCAACTGGATACATTTTGCCTTTGCTTTAACATCATCCTCTTGAAGACAGGCTGTAGCACAGTGGTCGCATTCACTTGCACAGTCATAACAGGCATCGATACAATTTTTAAATGTTTCGTGAATCATAACTAGTTAATTTAAATTTTCTTCAGGTCCGCTGTTACCCGGCCTTCAGTATCGCTGTCGCCCGATATCCAGATAATCAAACATCAAGGTGCCAAGTGTTTGTTATTGAAATTGTAGAATGCATCTACCGTACCAAATAGGCCAAAATGAATTAATTTTTGCAGAACCGAGAGCGACCAAACTACTCTAAACATAAAGCCTCCTACAGTTCATGCAGGAGGCTTTAGTGTCGTTATCAAAAGGTCTAGTGTCTGTTAACCTACTGCAAATCTCAGTTTTTAAACTTTTCACCAAGTATTATAGGGTTTAGCCGAGTGTTTCTCTCAAATTTTTTGACTACAGGAACCAAATTATTACAGAAATAAGGAATGGAGTCTTGTAGTTAAAATCGTACTATAACTTGCTACTTACTTTATTATAGATCTAAAGATAACTTCCACAAAACCGATCATATAATTGAGGCAGTTTAGTCAAGCTATCTATATCAATATAGTTTAATCTTATTAATTGAACATCAGTACTCAATAATTCAACATCAATCCCACTCCAAATCCCATATCACTATCGTAATGAGTTCTGAATCCGATGTTTTTACCTGCTATATAGTTCAATCCGACCATGTATTCTTTGTCAGTATTAACCATAATGTTTGCTCTGAATCTTTTTGATACAGGTATATCCTCTCGTCTTAATTGGACCCTTACGTTGCCATCTTGGTAAACTTCGGTTTGTAAAATAAAAAGCAGAGGTAAGGTATAGGCAACTCCTACACTGAATTGAGCGCGGTTGTCTTTCGTGCTTTTCTGTCCAAAGATGTTTTGCTCCACTTCGCCATGTCCTAGTTTCCTGTAGCGCCAATCAAAACCAACAAAAGGCATTAACCATTGCATTCTTCCAAGATATCTGCCTACGTGCGTTTCACTTTCATAACCGTGCTCATCATTGTACCCTAGTCGCCATTCAGAGCCAAAACTCCAACGCGTATTTTGCAACATTGCCATTCCGTCATTTCCATTGGTGGCAAAGTCATTTTGAGCCATAAGGTGTAATTGGTTGCTCTCTTTTTGCAATTTTTTGTAGGCCCAATTTTTGTCCGGCAACAGGGGATTTGGCTCTTGTTTTTCATAACTGAACACCCGGTTCATGCCTGCCATCATATGATAGAGAATGTGGCAGTGGAAAAACCAATCTCCCTCTACATTAGCTTCGAACTCAATTACGTTGGTTTCCATTGGCATAATATCCATTACGTTTTTGAGCGGAGCGTACTCCCCTTGTCCGTTGATCACCCTAAAATCATGTCCATGCAAATGCATTGGGTGGCGCATCATCGAATTATTGAAAAGGGTAATTCGCACGATTTCCCCTTTTTTTATCAATATTTTATCGGATTCTGAAAGCACCTTATTATCCATACTCCACACATAGCGGTTCATATTGCCTGTCAGTTCAAAGCGCATTTCCCTAACGGGTGCACTAGCAGGTAATGTGGTTTTAGTTGGAGATTTGAGCATTGCATAATTGAGGGTTACAATGTCCGTATTGCTAGAACCGTGACTCGAATGATCCATGTTTTTCATATCCATTCCAGGCTTTTCATCCATTTTCATCGGTTTCTTTTCGCCGGAAATTTCAGGATACATGACTGTGTTCATATCCATTTGTTGCAGGCTCATATTCATCCCCATATCGTTCATGTCGCCGTTCATTTTCATCATATCGTTCATCATCTTCATGCCTTCAAAATATTTCAATTTGGGCAATGGACTGACCAATTGTTTGATGCCCGAACCGATGTAAATGGAAGCTGATTTGGTGCGGTCCTCCGCTGTAGCAAGAAACTCATAGGCAGTATTTTCAGCAGGAATGGTCACGATTACATCATAAGTTTCCGACACACCAATAATCAACCTGTCGACTTCCACAGGATCTACATCGTTGCCGTCATTGGCTACAACGGTCATTTTGCCGGCTGCATAGGTGAGCCAAAAGTAGGAGGAAGCACCGCCGTTTGAGATTTGCAATCGTACTCTATCACCTGCTTTGAATTGGGATAATTGGCTTTCATTTTTGCCGTTAATTAGAAATCTATCATAATAAATATCACTCACGTCCATTGCCAACATTCGTTTCCATTCGTTGGCAACTTTGGTTTTAAAATGACCTTCCCTTATAGCCTCTGCATAACTTTGAGTGGTTCCTTTTTTAATAGCGAACCAATCAGAAGCATTGTGCAACATCCGATGCACATTTTCAGGTTTGTAGTCTGTCCACTCACTTAGAATAATAGGGACAGTCGGAATATCGTCAATCCCTGCCCTTAATCCTGGGTCATCCTCCCGCTTTTTTAGTATCATGGAGCCATACATTCCTATTTGCTCTTGCAGTCCGCTATGGCTATGATACCAATGTGTGCCATGTTGGATTATTGGAAATGTGTATTTGTGTGTCGTGCCGGGTTCTATCGGCATTTGCGTTAGAAAGGGAACACCATCTTCCTTATTGGGTAAAAACAAGCCATGCCAATGTAAAGAGGTGCTTTCTTCGAGTTGGTTGTGCACGTATATTTCTGCTATATCACCTTCGGTAAAGGTCAGTGTTGGCATCGGAATTTGCCCGTTTACGGCAATGGCCCATTTTTCTTTGCCTGAAAAATTGACAAGGGTATCCTTTACATACAAGTCGTATCGCACTACTTTTTGTGCGAAAAGCGAGTTGGTTACCAATAGCACAACACCTATTAGCAACAACTTCTTATAAATATTACTTTTTATCATTTTAGGAATTTGAATTATTTAGTTTTAATAAGCTTGCATTTATAGCAACTACTATGGTACTGACACTCATTAACACTGCACCCATAGCAGGGCTTAGTACAAAGTTTGGATAGAGCACACCTGCGGCAAGGGGAATAGCGATAATATTATAACCTACTGCCCAAATAAGGTTTTGTATCATTTTCTGGTAGGTTCGTTTTCCGAAATCGATCATTTTGGCTACATCTCTTGGGTCGCTATTTACCAGAATGATATCAGCGGTTTCGGCGGCCACATCGGTTCCTGAACCCACAGCTATCCCCACATCTGCCTGTGCCAACGCAGGTGCATCATTGACCCCATCCCCTGTCATCGCTACAATTTCGCCTTTGGCTTGGAATTCTTTAATTTTCTCTTGCTTGTTGTGCGGGAGCACGTTGGCAAAAAAACCGTCCATTTTCAACTCATTGCTCACTGCTGCAGCAATTTTTTCATTATCGCCGGTAAGTAAGTATGATTTGATGTTCATATCCTTCAAATCATTAATTGCCTGCTGCGAACCTTCCCGAATGGTATCTGCCAACGTAATTATACCCACTACTTCATCGTCAATCAGCAAAAAATTCACGGTTTCAGCATCTTGATTGATGTCCTTAGGAAGGTCAGGTATGGCTAAAGTTTTATCATTGAAATAATTCGGCCCGGCTGCTGCCACAGACTTACCTTTAACGGTTCCCGACACACCGATTCCCTGCATCAACTGAAAGTTCTCTGATTTCCACAACTCGAGATTTTTGTCTTTTAGAGTTTGGAGTACACCTTTTGCAATATGGTGTTCTGAATTTTGCTGGACTGCTGCTGCATATTGAATGATATCATCAGCAGTATATTTATCTGTTAACGAAATAGTTTTCTGAACCCTGTGAGATCCTTCAGTAAGTGTTCCGGTTTTGTCAAAAATGATTACCGATAATTTCCTTGTGGTCTCAAAAGCAGTCCTATTCCTGATTAAGAGGCCATTTGTAGCAGAAAGGGTTGTAGAGATTGCAACCACTAAAGGGATGGCAACACCCAAAGCGTGTGGGCACGCCGTGACCATTACCGTTACCATTCGTTCTAATGCAAAGGATAAATCTCCGCTATTGCTGTACCAAAAAATAAAAGTTCCCACGCCAACAGCGATAGCAATGAAGGTGAGCCATTTGGCAACCCTATCTGCAAGGTTTTGGGTGTTGGATTTTGCTGCCTGTGCATCCTGCACCAGATTGATTACCTTATTGAGGTAGCTGTCTTTGCCTACTCCAGTAGCCTTAATCTTTAAAACCCCATCCCCATTTATCGAGCCTGCAATGACTTTTGCATCTACCTGCTTTTTCACAGGTACACTTTCGCCCGTAAGCATACTTTCATTGACAGAAGAAGAACCTTCCAATACCAATCCATCAGCGGCAATTTTCTCTCCTGGCTTAATGATGACAGTATCGTCATTCATAAGCTCTTCCAACTTTATTTTAACTGCTTCACCATTGCGTTCAATAGTTACTTCATTGGGCAGTAAAGCCACCAAAGACTGTAATGCCTTTGAAGCAGCCATTTGAGAACGCATCTCCAGCCAATGCCCTAATAGCATAATTACAATCAAGGTGGCAAGCTCCCAAAAGAAATCCATTCCTGGAAATCCAAGAGCTACAGCCATACTGTAGAAGTAGGCCACTGATATAGCCAATGCGACCAAAGTCATCATACCAATGGCTTTGGATTTTATTTCGCCAACCATTCCCTTCAGAAATGGCATCCCCCCATAAATATAAATGGCTGTTCCCAATGCCATTAAAACGTATCTGTCTCCAGGGAAGGAAATGCTGAATCCTAACCATTGCTGTATCATATGAGATAGCAGCAAAATGGGAACCGTAAGAATTAAACTTACCCAAAACCTCTGGATGAAGTCACTGGTATGATGACCTTCGTGTTTGTCAAAATCAGCTTTTGAATGTTCCGCCGGGTGCTTTGAAGATTTGGAATGGTGAGAATGTTTGGCCTTTTCTCCAAAAGGCACCAAGTCCATCCCACAAATAGGACATTTTCCCGGTTCGTCTTTGAGCACCTGAAGGTGCATCGGACACGTATATTTTCTCACTTTTCAGCGTTTTTGAAATCAAACGAAACGCTCACAAACTCCCAACTTATCTCTATTTTGCCTTGGTTTTCATCTGTTTTAACTACCTGATATTGTAAGGATTCAATGAGATCATCATTCTTTTTTGGTTTAACTTTTATCCTGATCAGATCGTTTTCCGAATTGTAATCATCCGCCAAATGCATATCCCAATCTTTACTAAGTATAAGTATCCACTCCCCCTCATTTGGAATGGTAAAAAACCCATACTTTCCTTTAGCAATTAGTTGATTGTTGATTGTTACATCCTCCGAAAATTCAATCCACGTAGCTTTGTGCGCACCAGTCGCCCAAACTTGTCCATAAGCGACCAGACCATTCCAAATGTTACGTCCCCTTACGCTTGGGGAGCCATAATCAATATGTATATGGTTGTCTCCAATCATTGCCATAGCGGATGTACGGGGACTTTTGGATTTTACAGTAGTATCTTTCTCTGTCTGATGATGTTCGTGTTGAGCGAAAGTAATAATAGGTGACAAACCAAATAGTAGTATTATAATTAATTTTTTCATAAGTTTTTGGTAAAATTTATATGTTAAACTAATAGTGAGGATAATGATTTTTTTTCAATTTAATGGGAAGCAAGTTAACCTACTCCATTACTTTTGTTTCAGTTCTCTATTTACCCAATTTACTATTTCAATTTTGTCTGACTCTGATAATTTTGAATCTCTATGAATAAAGGTATAGGACCTAAGAGGCATATCATTTGCTTTTATTTGTTTTGAAATTCTATCTAATTTGTTTTCTTGTTTACGCTTAGAATAGCTACCAAATTCACTAAAATTCAGATTTTCTTTTCCTTCTTTTATATGGTATTCCATTAAAATCCTCCCAGGTTGTATGTATGAATACCAAGGGTAATTCGTGTTGTTGCTGTGGCAGTCATAACAGGAGGTTTGGAGGATTTGTCTTACGTTAACGGGTATATCTAATACTTCTGTAATGTGTAAAGGTGTAACCTGACCCTCATCCATATTGCGGGCAGGCTGGTAAAATTGTATCAATACCAAAACACCAAACCCGATCAGGAAAAATATTTTAAAGTATCTCAATCTTAACATTTACAGTTCCTTTTTTATGGAGCCGCAGGTCAACATTTTGGTGCCAAGATAAGGATTCTTTATTTCCTTGTATTCACTGATCCAAACAGCCCCTTTGCCATCTTCATACATCGGGCAAAAATCTTGGTAGAGTACTTTGGAAGTTCCAAAAACACCAAGGAGATCATCGACATCCCTACTCAACATGGCAAAATGCTCTCTTTGATGAGCTATATTATTGGCATTGTCGGCAATATGCTCTGCCTGCTCCAGAGCATCATCCATCACTTCGTCATAGATCTTTTTCTGCTCGGAAGTAAAAGAATCAACATCAAACTCAGAAATCTCCGATACTACCTTTTCGCCAAATCTTGCCGCATCTTTAGCATTATCTGCTGTTAAGGCATTTTTCAGATTCAGATACTCGGTAATTAGATTATCCATAGCATCTTCCTGCGTATTGCCAGCTTTTGTTTCAGCCTTTACATCCATAGTCTCGGAATTTGTTGCCGAGGCATCATGATGCTGTTCGTTTGATTCTGCTTCTTTTGTTTCTTTGGATTGACATGCTCCCAAAGAAATTATTAATGTTATAAATAGTATCTTATTCATTTTGTTAGATTTTAATTTCTATTAACTAATTTAATTAATATGTTTTATAGGACTTTAAAGTTCAACATCATCCCGTCGTCCTCATGTTCCAAATTATGACAATGGACTACGAATTTGCCTAGTTGTTCAAATTTCATGATTACCTGAACCTTTTCCCTAGGAGCAACTAACACAGTATCTTTCCAACCTCTTTCATGGGGTACTATCGTATTTCGGCCTCCGGTCCGTGCTACAATTTGAAAGTGGACACCATGCACATGCATAGGATGGGCTTCATCACCACTAGTGTTATCAAATTCCCAAATCTCTGTAGATCTCAGTTCCACCGTCTCATCAATCCGATCAGATTCAAATACTTTTCCATTGATTTGTTGCATGCCACTCATATTTTGGCCCATATTCATGGTAAGCTTGAAGGGTCTTGTCTTACTGGCACCTGAAAGATTGGTTAACGGTATCAGCGAAGTTGGTAAAATGAATTCGGCATTTTCGCTATTCCTAACATTGAATCTTATGATGTTGAAGCTTTGGTCTCCTTGAGCGGATCCCATACCGGAAAACTTCTCATTCATAAGGTAAAGCATTTTACCCTCTTTAACATTTGAAAAATCAATGAGGATATCTGCTCTTTCTCCGGAGCTTAGCAACAAGTTTTTTACGATTTCTGGCTTTGGCAGCAGCCCACCGTCTGAACCGATCACATAGAAATCCCCACCATCGCTCAATGCTAGGTTGTAGATCCTAGCGGTGGAACAATTGAGAATTCGAAAACGATAAAAACGAGATTCGACTTCAAGAAAAGGCTTGTTGGTTCCGTTCACTAAAATAGTTTCGCCCAAGAAACCTGTCATTACCTCCCCCATAGTTGGGTTGTATGTAATGCCACCGCCGGAATTGAGGCGCTTATCCTGAATTATTAACGGAACTTCATAAGCACCACTAGGGAGATTGAGTGCTTTTTCTTCTTCGCTTTCCACAATAAACATTCCTGCCAATCCTTTGGTAACCTGCTTGCCAGTGAGGCCATGCAGGTGAGGATGGTACCAGTTTGTCCCAGCTTGTTGGATGACTGGAAATTGAAAGTTAAAAGATTCATTGGGCATGATCATGTGATCTGGGTGGCCGTCCATTGCGGCTGGGATCACTAAACCATGCCAATGAATATTGGTATGTTCTGACAGTTTATTTGTAAAATTAAGGTTTACATTCTGATCTTTTTGGACTCTAATCGTGGGGCCCAACAGTCCAACTCCGTATCCCAATACCGATACTTCCCCGCCATTTCCCAAGGTTTCCATACCACCTTGAGCACTCAGAGCTGAAGTACCATTGATTGTTTCAGGGACCTTCAATGGATTATTAAATACACCGTCCACAACATTTGGAGCTTCTCCTCCCATGCCATGATCCATGCATGAAGTCAAAAGACTTGGTCCTGCCGCAATGGCAACTGTACCCAATCCCATTCTCTTTAAAAATTCACTTCTGTTCATTCAGCTACAACATTGGGATTAATTAATTTTTTCAACGGTACTTCCGCAAGTCATCATCATTGACCCATAATATGGATTCTTGATAGAGCTTTCTTTACTAAGCCAGTTTGCTCCTTTCCCATTGTTGTACATGGGACATTTTTGGTAATAAACGGTTGGTCCGGCTGTAGAAAGCTTCATCAACTCATACATAGGCTGTGAAAGACCTGAAAAATAAACGCGTTGATCATCAGCATCGGTGGACTCGCTGATTTTTTCTGCATTTTCGCTTAATGCTTTCATTTTCACCATCCACGCTTCATGGGTTTTTGGTTCCAGTTCGCCCATTTTCACTTTGCGGATTGCAGTTACGAGAGCCTTTGCTGCAGTGGATGCTGACTTCCCATCTGATTGCACCAAGGCATCTTTTAAATCAAAGTATCGGTCGAAAACAGGCTGAAGCTCACCGGCATTTTGCATCTGAATGTTTTCTGAGGGTTTTTCCCCATTTTTCATCCCCATTTCCGCGCCGTGGTTGGCATGGCTTCCCATTTTTACGGGCTGTTCGGAATGTTTTTCCATTTTCATACTCGAGTTTGGCATGATGGTTTCTTTTTTATTTATTCTTTCGTATTGACAACATTCAGAAAGTATTGCATACGCTTTATCTGGCGCAAGAAACTGGTCGCTATCGTAACCTGCCAATGCAATGCGCTTCAAGATCTCATCAGAATTGGTCAATTTTTCATCAAAGGTGATTGTAGCCATTTTGGTATCTTTATTCCAATCTACCTCCGCTGCATTTTTTACATTACCCGCTCTTTCAATGGTTGCTTCGCACATTTGGCAGTTCCCATAAATTTTTACACTCTCGGTTTTAGTGTTTTTGATTTGAGCATTTATAGCTGTAGACGATAGCAATGCCATGATTGCCATCAATATTTTTATTGATTTCATTTTTTTAAATTTTAATGAGGGAAAGAAATTATTAAGAAAGCCGGTAATTGCTTTCAATTAGACAGTTCTGTGGCTGTAATGGAAAAAAATCAGCCTATTTTAGGCGGTAGCCAAACTGATAAAAAACCTGATGAATAATTGGTTCTCTGATAGTAAAAGATAGATTCGCTCCATTTCAAACCACCTGAAAATTGGGCATTGGTAAGCAATAGCGGAATAGGACTATTGGATGGGCAATGGCAAGCGTGATCCGAACACTGTCCGTTACATCCTTCTGAATCTTTTTCAGAATGACCATTTGCGCAGCATTTCTTGGTTTCAGAATCATATTCGCTGTCACACGTCTCAGTCTTGGGACTCTCAGCTTTTTCGCTCGACTTACCGCAAGCATAGGTATCTGATGGGTTCAAAAAGAATCCAAGAGAAATTAAAAACGCCATGAGTGCAAACTTTTGCATATCTAGGAGACGAAGATACACGATTTTTGTTGTCTTTTTATGGCGCCAATATCAGCCGACACTCCCAGAATGAATTGGGCTAACCGCTCTGAAATCTTGGCTTCAGTTCAGATTTGTATTCCTCAGGTCTAATGTTCGAAAAAGAAAACCTTTCATCGACCATTTCCGAGTATTTTTTAAAATTCAACAGTTTGTTCATATTGGAACAGCCGTCGCAATTCAAACATTGTTCCCGAAGAAATGTAGGTTTTCCATCGACATACTGAAAAACAAATATCTCGTAAGGATTCTTGCAACATTCATCAATTTTTATCCGACTCCAAAGTTCACAATCCTTACAAACTATGACGGCATCAAATTGATAGTCGTAGGTAATTGAAATGTTGTTGGACCCTAAATTTTTACAGACCAACATATCCTTTACCAAACTATTGAAAATTAATTTCCTCAGCAAGTGGTACAGAAACCTCTCCGGGAGATAAAGCCTCATATTCAAATTGTTGATAGACTTCCCCATCAGCCAAAACATTGACGGTCGCTGAAATTGGCTGGAAAGAATCATCGGTTTCTCCTCCCAAGTGAACGGCATTGAAAACTAGGCCTAAGCTATTGATTGGGGCTGAAGAAGTGGCTGAAATAGTTGGGACTTCTGGCTCAAAAGAAAGCGTGTAGGTATTGCCTTGTTCAATCACTTGGGTCCAATTAAGCCCATTCGGCTGATCCAATACCGGAGAGACAAAAGTAGAGGTACCGCTCACCATACTGTGAACTGAAAAGGTCACCAGATATTCATCGTAATTCCCATCCATTTCAACTTCGATGGTCACAGATTTTTCAACAAGTTTTGGAGTCTCATCCTCTGAGGAACAGCTAAAAGAAAAAACAACTACAGCGAGTACAATGAGGTAATTCAAATTTCTCATGGCGTAAAATGGTTTAGTTTAAAGTTTAGGAATTTATAAAGTCAAAAGATTATTATTTGAAAATCAATGGGGTTTATTGGATCTCTCACCTCCCCTTTTCTTGGGTCTGAATAGGTAAAACGTTCAATTTCTTGAAATCCATGTCATAAAACTGGATTTTCTTAAACTGAGGATCGGCCTCAATCAATACCGGCTGCCCGGTCTCCAAAGTAGCCATTTGGATATTTCCACGACCTAAACTTGAAATAAGCATTTCCTTTTCCTGAGGAGTTACCAGCTCATTGATCGGGAATCTGCCAAGTTCAGATTCCAGGTTGAAGCCATAGTTCTGATAGAATTTCTTGAAGCCATAATTTCCATCCTCGGTCTTTTGATCAAAATCCAATTTGATCCAAATGTTCTCATTTCGCTTCGGAGCTTCGACCGACACTTCATTGCCCTCTCGATCAAACTCAAAAATTTTATGGGACTTAGACTCATGCAGAATCTTGAAGCCTTTGATATCCTGCTCAGGATTAGCATTTTTTAGAAGGGCCTCCTTTGCATCCAAGGCCAGGTTTAAGTTGTCATAAAGATGATGGGATGTTTCATGCTGATTGGTTGATCTATCAAAGTAGGAATAGGAAAGAAATACTTTGCCTTCAGGCATGGATGAAAAGTCTTTGCCGGTTGCTCCATCATAGGATCTCAACAGGTAGCCCTTTGCATAGAGATCGTATGAACCGTGAACATTGATCTTATTCTTCACATTTTCGGCGATGATCTTGGAAGCCTCTTCAGTGCTGGATACTATCATTTCCTTCCCTCTTATTCCCGCATCGTCAATAAAGCTCAAAGTAAACTTGTCGATTAGGATGGCCTTCTTCAAAACAGAAGCTCCTCTGAGCAAATTATAGGCTTCCTTTGCCGTCACGTCATTCCCCTTTCCATACGAAAATGTATTCTGGATCTGATCGTTAAGAGTGACTTTTACGCTATCCAGAAAATAATGGTAGGGCTTCGAAGATCTCAAGAAATTCAGCTCATAATTAACCTTGTCTTTTCCCAGGCTGCCATCCTTTTGCCTAGCACTAAAATCGGCTGAAACTCCGATTTTAAATAACTCCTGTCGCTCAGAAACTTTAGCTTCCAGGGCGGCATTTAACGAAGTGCCAAAGCCAAGGAATTTCAGGTTCTTTTTAAGGAATTCAAGATTATTATTCTCCATAATTTAGAGTGGCCAGCGTTTAAATATAGCAAAACCGTATTAATTGAAATTTTCCCAACTCATCTGATTAAGCTGATAAAAGGACTTTACTCCCTTTTGCTTAGGTTTAAAAGTTCGGATAGTTTGCTTCACCCCAAGGGAGATGCAATAGGTTCGCAGGGAAAAGGTGAATATCGATTCAACCGAACTCTTGGCTTTTTTGGAATTTTTAAGGTGAACCAAATCGCTATACAGATAATAAGTACAGTCATGATCGTGAATTAAATCCTGGATTTTACAATCCATCACCCGACCCAAAATCGAGGAGCTGAAAACGGTATTGATCTTGGCCTTTTTTGAAATCTTCTTGAAAGCTTGATTCAACAAGCTCAAGTCAAACTCAGCCCCAATGATCAAAAAGCCAGCTTCATCAAAGGAGATCCTGGCTTTGAATTGATTGACAAAGCAGATCAGGGAAGCATAGGAGTCTGAGACAAAAATTGCCCGAGAATCTTCTGAAAGGTTGAGTGTAGAAATCCCTCTTGAAGCCTGTTTATTCCGGTAAAGGCTCAGGATTTCAGCATCCACTTTCCTGCCTTGCTCATCAAAGAAGTCAAAAACAATCTGGCCCGTTTGATCCTGATGGGCAAACTTGGAAAACAGACCTTGGATAGCCTTATCCACACCTTTGTAGCTCAAAATATCAAAGGTCTCTGTCAAAGCCATTGTCTTGTTCGGAACGTTTTCTTGGGTTCTTCCCTTCCTCCGTATCGATGCTGTTTAGCCGCTTGATCGCATTGATATCAAAGTCATCCCTAACCGATTTTGGGAGTGAGGAATCAGCAGAAATTTTAGAATATTCTTCTTTGATGTTGTTCAAATCCAGGACAGCATCTTTGTCCTTCGGATTTCGGGAAATCCTTCGCTCTACTTGCTTTTGAACCTCCTTGATAGCTTGAAGGTATCCTTCGCTATACGCCTTATCCTCTTGGCTTTCCTTTCCGAGCAATTTCTGAACACCGGTGATCAATAGGTAGGACAAGCCTCCATCCAGCAAAACCGAAAGGACTAATCCGGATTTATTTGATCTGATGCCTTTTGGGGCAGCCGGTGAAAGTTGAAACGCTGTTCCATCTGCCAACAGCACCGTTTCCCCTTCCTTGTATTTCTTCTTTTGCTGTGGATCGAGTTCTTGCCCATTGACGGATTGAGGGGCTTTGATGTCTCGGGGATTGTAAGAAAGAAATTGTTTGGTTCGCTGATCGTACTCGATGATTTCGGTCTGAATGTTCCCTTCTTTGTCCACATAGCTTTTTTTGATGTTGGCCAATTCTTTCCGGACCAACTGATTCTGCTCAGCGTCATTCAAATTGGGATGTCGGTTAGGTTCCCTATAAACCGGATCAATCTGCAAGGCGGGATTCCCATCTTCTCCCCTTACTATGGAAAGTCTTGCCGGCAATTTATCGATGTAAATATCTTTCCCTTTCAGGTCGGTTAATTCCACGATATCGGTCATTCCGCCATTCTTCAGGGCGTTAACTTCCTTTTCCGGGATGGTGAATTTTCCGTTTTTGATGACTCCAAAAATCTCCAGATCCTTCATCGGTAATCCATTTTGGCTTTTCATATTGTTTGCTTTATGGTTTTGATAAATAAGTGATTGCCTCTTCTTTGGTCGATAGACTTGAGATCAATTGAATGAATAAGACTGGATTGATATATTCCTTTCCCTTTTTGATGGTCAGGTGCAGATGATCCCCCGTAGCTCTTCCCGTACTTCCGGAAATCCCCAGGATCATACCCGGTAAAACATGCTCTCCCTTTGCTACAAGGGACTGAGAAAGGTGACCGTAAATCGATTCATACATGCCGTGTTGGACTTTGACAAAAATTCCCAAAAGCGGATCATTACCCACCGACACAACAGTTCCATGAAGAATGGAAAGCACTTTTGAACGCTTGGTTTTAAGATCGATTCCCCGATGAAATATCGTTTCTCCGGAAAATGGATCGGAGCGGTAACCAAACTCAGAAGTCAGGGAAAAATCCTCCAAGGGGAGGGAAGCCAACACAAGCTCTTCCTTCTTTTCCAAGGTTAGTTCACGTTTGGACAAAGGCTGAATATCGGATCTCTTTGCCTCCTGCTTGAATTCAGTGGACTTGATCACGTTAACGGAAGCCAGTTCCTTTCGAAATTCAATGGAATTGAATTGGGGAAATGCCTGATGAGCGACAAAAAGAAGAAGTATGATCGATAGGTTCCTTTGCATGATTCCAATGACTTAATCTAGGATTGCCATTTCCCGGTGCTTTTCAATGATTTCGGTAACCTGACGGTGAATTTTCTCAAAGTGCTTGGTAAGGATCTCTTCTTTCTTGCCTTTGAAATCATAGAATTTTGGTGTGGCTCGGTAGGAGTTTTCCTCCTGCCTGATCTCCTTCATATCGAGATTGACCCGGCAATGAACATTTGAGGTTTTGTATTTCCCGTCAAACTGAGTCCCTTCTGTAGCGATAATTCCAGCAATTTCCCCGGTATGCATGGAGGCAATTTTTCCTGCAGGAATCAGTGGATCATATCGCTCGCTATACGAAATCGAGGTTTTGTCCCGATCAATGGATACACTCTGCCCCAATTGCTTTCGCTTACCAAACATCATTTCCAACCAAGAAAGCGTATCCTTATGGCGGACTGAGCCACAAAGGACATTTCCGATCACCGAGGTCATGGTCGAAGCCGTATCCTTTCCCTGAAGCTGATTTAACTGAGGCAATTCCTGCAGACCGAGCAAAACCGCTACTTTATTGCTCCGGGCAGTAGAAATCAGGTTTTCGATTTTATGGATGTAAAAAGTCGGCGCTTCATCGGCTATTAAAGCTGTGGGCAGGTTTCCTTTGGTATTGATCAATCGGGTTAGCCGGTTGATGATCACCGAATAGCAGGTGCCAGTAATACTCTGCGTTTCGGTACTGTTGGCAAGGACAAGAATGGATGGAGTATTTGGGTCCGAAATTTTGAGATCGAAATCATCCCCACTGAAAACCCAAGCTGTTTCCTTGGTATTCAGTCTGGAAAGGAAAATCTTCAAGGTACCGACCTGCCCTTCCAGCTGTTTGTAAACTTTCTTTTCAAAGGCACTTCGAAAAGGAGACACCATAGATCTGAGTTCAGGATATTTGGTCAAACAGTTAAAAATATCCTCGTAGTCCCTGTTGAGAAAATCCAGCACATGTGCGAAGGTGGAATATTTGCCCTCCTCGTAGCGAGACACAAAAAAGATACAGGCGGAGAGAAAGTTGATGGCGGATTGCTCGAAAAACTTGTCTGCTCCTCCGGACGAATCAGATTTTTGAAGGGATTGAAAAATAGCTTCTGCTGTTTCCGAAGCATTGGCCACCGTCTTCAAATACCTTCTGTTGATCGGATTAATCCTCCTGGAATATTCTACCTCGTCCAGATTGATGACATGGAATTTGAAATTTAGGTTTTTCTTTTTGTCCTGAGCTTTCAGATAGTGGAAGTAGGCAATCTGAGCCAAGTCGGGAAACTTAAAATCATATAGACACATGGTAAATCCCTTCCCAATCATCTGTCGGATAAACGGATTGATCACACCAAATGACTTCCCTGAACCTGGGGTTCCGATCACAAAAGTTCCCCTAAATGGATTGACCAAGTTGATCCATCCTTTTCGGACTTTTCCCTTGAAATAGAACTTCATGGGAATGTTGACGGAATAGGGATTTTCGATTTTTTTGGTGTCTTGCATGAAGGATTCCCCTTCGATATTCCATTCATCCTTTCCCAGGCCCGATTTGATCAATTTAGATACATTGTCCAAGGAGGTATGGATCAAAACAGCCCCTATAAATAAAGAAAGGCAATATCCGAGGTCTTGAATGGAAGTGAGATCCATCACCAAAAATGAATCTTCCAGGGTATAGAGGTAGATCGAACCAAAGAACAGAATCAACCCGATGGCCAAAGGAAAAATGATCTGATTTCTCGGGTTTAAATCCAGGTTCTTTCTGGCAACTGTACCAATGGCTGAAAGGCAAATCGCTATCAAAATGGCAACTTTTCCAAGAAGCACATTGCTGTAAATCTTCAGGTTTTGGAGCTTTTCGAAAAGGGGAGAAAGAAACCTTTCCATCCCATCCATGGCCAACAACTGTGGGGCATAGACAAACATCAGAATGTCCAAAGACACCATCAGGTAAACAATGAATTGAAACGTCGCATGAAGGCTTTTTAATTCTCTTTTCTCATTCATGGCAAAGGCTCAGTTGAAGGGAAAAATCATTTTTAAAGTGTGTCTGCTGCTAAAAGGTCTGCGTACTTGATCTCCAAAGAGAGCGTTCTTCCACTGATTTGGGATTCGGAAAGCTCGATGGTGAACACCTTGGAATTGGGGAAGGTGAATTTTTTAAACACGTAGATATTGCGGTATTTCTTCTCAAAGCTCTCCGGGGTGAAAAGCTGGTATTCCGGCTCCATCTCAATGGATTGGACATTGGTTGCTTTGGTGATTCGCTTGTCCTCGATCTTAAACCTCAGTTGGTCCAGATCAAATTTGAGATTGGTCTTGTTGATAAAGGAGATGTCCAAAAAGATGTAATCGTCCACAGTGTAGATACTATTCACCTGACCGGAAACCCCATACTGGCTGTTTTTGGTGATGTTATCCTTCTTTTTCTCCTTGAATACCTCTATTGAAAAATACCGAAGCTCTTGGTCGCTCATGGGGATTTTACCGACCTCCAAGGGACTGGTATTGATAGGAAGAATTTCGATTTGAGTCTTCAGCTGACGCTCATCATGCGCATACCATAAATCGTATTGCGCGATATACTTCTGCCCGATAATGGTAACCACTCCCAAAGACTTATTGTATCCATTGAGGTTGGAAACACTGTCCCGTATTGCTTTCACCCGAAATACATTCTCCAATGGAATATCCCCGATCATATTGTCGGTCGAGATATCCACGTATTGGATGGGCTCGGGGGAAAGAAAGTGTAGCGAGATTTCCTCGTCGATATAGATCTTGGGAAGTTGGCTTTTCAGCAGCGTTCCGTTTTGCTGGGCAAAGCCCGAAATGGATATCGCCCAAAGGATAAGGGTTATAATCTTTTGTCTCATGGTAGGTCAGTTTTGGTTTTGGATCATTTTTCCGTTTTCCTGCAATTCGTTGGTATCGATCAGATAGACAGAAGTCCCATACTTGATATTGGCCTTGTTCTTTTTGATGGATTTGGAAACGGCTTGGGAAGTTGAGGTAAACATTCGTTGGAGGGCAGACATATACAGTTGGCTCAATTCGTCTGAGTTTGGCTGCATAGTCAGATTCATTCCTCCGGTAGTGTTTCCTCCGAGTTCTTTGGAAAATTCCCTGAAGGCACTGGCCGGAACATACAGGCCTTCCATCCCATCCACGTCATAGATGGAGAGTTTAATCGGGAAGATTCGGTCATTGATCATGACCGAAGAGATGGTCAGCTTCACTCGCTGAGCTTCATATCCGGAAATCAATGCATAGAGATAAGTTCCTCTGCCCACGATTGCATTTCCAATCAGAATATCATCTAAAAGTCGGATTCTCAATCTGGCTCCAAGAGTACCGCTCTTGATATCCTGGTCAATGATTGCTTCGATGAACTTCCCCTTTTTTTCTCTGGTGACGGTATTGAATAAGGTAGCGGACCCTTCTGACTTCTGAACCCGATAAACTGCGTTTTCGGTCTCTTTGGCTACTGGCTGGTTCTCCTTTTCTTTTAGCTGTAGCTCTTGATAAGCCGGATCATTCGCCTTGGAAATGGAGTCTATCACAGCCATCTGCGCTTTGAATAGCTCCATGGGATCTTCGTATTTGTTAGCGGGAACTTGGGTCTTTTTCCCTTCCAGCTGATTGATGGCATTCAGTAATTCTTCATCTTCCTTAGAAAAGCTTTGCTGTCTGGAAAGTTGTGGCAAAACAGATGGGATCGAATTGCCTGTTTCGGGTTTTCCGGAGTAAAGACCTGCGCTTTTTAAAGCGTTGTCGATAGAATCCAGCAGCCGTTTTTCCTCCTCGTTATACAGCGTTTTGATTTGGCTGGATTCTTCAACCTCCAGTTCCAAGCCTTTGATAGCCGTGTATCCATCATTTGCTCTTTTATAGGTTTCTCTCGAAGCATCCAGTTTGGAATCAATCGGTTTTTTCTGGATCTGTTCCGATACTTTGCCGATCTCGGATTGGATTCCACTGAGCCCCTGAACAGGCTCAGCCGGACCGTCTTTGCTGAAGGATTTATACCCGTAAAACAGCAAACACAAAAACGGGAGCATGATAATCGGCAGAATGTATTTGGGTTGTTTGAAGTCAATTTTCATGGGAGTGGTTGTTAAAATATTGCAGTTTCTCAATTGCTTTTTCCAGGTATGCGGAATCCGACTTTGAAATGGAATCCTTGTCGATAATCCGTTCTATCTCAGACTTTAACTCCGCCATTTTCGCAGCTCTCAGGGTCAAATCCTGTAATGCTGAAAATTCCCCTGACAGTTCTCCCGGAATGGCCTTCAGTTCTTTTTTGATATGTTCAGCCTGATTCTCCGGGTTAGGATTCAGCACAAAAAAGGTCAGTATGAAAGAGGCTACGATGAGAAGAAGCATGACACAAAAAATGATTTTGGCATGACGATCCATCAACCCCTTCAAATGGCCATTAACCCCTGCCATGTGAGGAAAAAGCTCATTTTTAAGTTCTTGGAAAATGGTGGTTTCCCGATCCTTAGAAGGTGTTTTTCGAAACATTGCTCAGGTCTTTATTTTCGATGGTTTTCCAATTCGTGATCAATACCCCATGGCTGTTATTCTCACTTCTCGGGATATCTATTAATTCACCTTCGGTGATAATCGATCGGGTGATCGTGGCACTTCTTCGATCTATCTTTTGCTTGCCGTAATACCGGAACCTGTTCTGAACAAGGATAATCGAATCCGTCTGGATAGAAAGCACAGAACTTGAGGAGAGAATGGAATTGAAGTAGCCCTTTTCTTTCAGGTTATTGTATTGACCGACTCCTGTCTCATCCACGAAGTACATAGCCCGACTCATTTGGTATTCGATGTGCTTATCGTCGGGAGTCAGGTTGAAAAAAAGGCTATGAAATAAGTCCACGGCTGCTTTGTACTCAGCGGGCCTATTCATTTGCATATTGGCCTGCTTGGCCAAAATGGGTATATCATTGTCCAGGATATAAATGGACTGCCTTGCGTTGGCTACCTGTTTATAGGCGTAAACCGAAACAAAGCCGCAGATAATGATTGAGGTAATCAGGCTCCCAAGGGAAAGAACCGTTGCCAATCTGATTTTCGATTCAATGTTTTGGATGATCATGGTTAGATTAGTTTAGCTCTTGAAATTGATTTTGAAGCGGAAGATCCCATCCTTCCGGCGGTGGTTGCTGCTGAGGAAATTCCTGAAGTGGAAATGATCCAAGTGGAAATCGAGGGCACGGTAGTGATGGCAATTGCGCTGACAAAAAATGCTACAATCACCAGCCCGAAACTCAAAAAGCCATTGGATGCCAGCCAAGCCATTTTTTCAAGCCGATCTGCTCCACCACCGGTTGAAAGCAAATACTCGTACTTGTCAATCTCTACCTCCAAAGCATATTGTTGGAGCCTTCCTGTTATGTAGAGAATCAAATATGCCACTCCTACATAAAGGTTGACGGAGACAAACCTTGCTATCCAGGTAGTGAACGCATCCCGAAAGGCTGGAAAAATACTCACCACCACTGAAAATGGCCCAAGTATCACCAACACCGTCGAATAGATGATCTGCAACATGAAAATGATATAGACACACACCCTTAGAATCCATATGGCCACCAATTCGATGATTTGGGTAGCGAGCAGTTGAAGGCTGGTTTGCATCCTAATCCTCATTTGGACAATAGGAGCTAGAATCTGATCGGAGAAAAATCCTTTTACCCCATCCACAATCACCATCCCCAAATCTTTATCGGATTCTTGCGCCTGTTCCGATGCCATCTCGGTCACTGCCTGATATTCCACCAGCTGATCGGCCATCTCGATCATGTAGGCCGCCCGGTCAAGTCGCAAAGCATTATTGGTGTCATTTTGGATCCCGAAAAGCGCTTCTGTTTTGGCAGCGATCAAATCGGTAGGAAAAGCTATGATCTGGCAGAAAATTGGCCACCACATCAAAAGAATCACCAAAGCAAATGGTCTTAGCAGGGGCATAATTTCAAGCTTCTTATCCCCTGCCATCATTTCGTAGCATTTGAGACTAAAAAAAATCAGCATGAAAATACAGGCCAAGGTCTGAGCATCTCTCATGAAAGGGTCGGAATGAGCAAAGCCATAATCCCTCATTTCTTCAAAGAAGGTCATCACTCCCCTGTCGTAAATGCTGTTTCCCTGCAAATAGCTTATGGTCTCCTTGTACTGGTCATGGTTGGCCGATTGAGCAAATCCGGGGATTGACAAGCCAAGGAGAATAGATAGTCCTGTGATCAGCTTCTTCATTTCATGTGATTATTAATTGATTTTCAATGGCCACATGGAATGCCCTAGATAGCCATAACCATGCGTGATGAGCCTTTCTCATGGGCATTTTAGGACTTGGGTTTGGTTAGCAATTTTCTTGGCTCTATCCTCCTCGCTTTTTGGATTTGAAAGGGTAATCTCTCCGCTGATTTTCCGCTGGTTCAGCTTTCGGAAGGCAAGCATATTGGAAGACATGTCCAGCTTGTATTGCCACTTTTTAAGGATATCTCTCATTTCAAGCATGATTCTGTGATACATCAGAATCCGTTGTCCTCTTTCCATATCCAGGCTCTTTGCAAATTCATATCGCTCCGAAAGCGAAGCCATGTTGTTTAAGTACCATTGGTAAGCCCCATGATCAGTCATGTAATGGATTACTTCCGCAGGAACACCCTGAAAAGCAGTGGCTTCAGGATTTTCCAGAGGCCTGAGCTCTCGCTTATAGTAGAATTGATAAAGAGGATCTGTCGCTGAAAAAGCTCCTGAAATGCGAGCCATTTCAGCCGTTGCCAAGTTTTTGACCGTATCTGAGTGCTGCTTGTAGTAGTTAGAAGAAATCTGCATGGCCGCTGCCAATCCCAGCCTTTGAGTCTGTTCTCCCCTTGGAGATAATGGCCTTCGGTCCAGATCCGGGTAATTGGGGTGCAAGCCCCAGGTGATATACCAAATCGGATTCGTTGGGATTCCGAGCAGTCTATTGGGTTCAGGATAGAATTTATCCTCATCCCACTGCTTATAGACCATCCGTTCCTGCTGAGCGACAATCGCTTTATCATGGATTGGAGTCTGTCCGTAGCTGTGAATACAAACAGAAAAAAGGATCAAAAATGAGAGAGTCGGCTTCATCGGGTAAGGATTTTCTGTTTGATGATGATTTCATTGATCAATCCTAAATCACGATTGATATAGGCTTGGTAAGGATTGAGGGATCGGATTATCCCATTGGTCTTGGCCCAGTAGATGCTGTTTTTTGCAGCTAGTACCAAAGCAAGAATTACCTGTAATTCCTCCTGTACCGAATCAAGAAGCTCGTCCCGGACATTGTAATTCATCAGTAGATTATCGCCCTCTTTGAGAATAAGTGATGAAACTTCCGTAGCCAGGTTGAGACTTCTGGTTTTTGCCTGGCCCGTGTACTCTTCGACAAAAAGAAAAAGGATGGGATTATCGCCAGCCAACTGGAATGCCTCTGCGGAAATGGAACTGATATCCAAGACAGTCTCAGCTATCATCCTTACCTGTATTGCATCCTTGAACCCTTCATTGATTTGGGTGAGGGAGTTGACAATCATGGTTTGAACCAGTGCCAGGCTGGATGAATTGAGAATGATATCATCAGTGTTTTGCCTGATGATATCCAAAGTTTGGTGATACCCTATTTCACTGACATTTCGTACAGCAGCGTTGGCATTGACTATCGAAAAATGCTCTTTGTCAAATACCACGGTCTGGGGATAAGATTCAACAGCCACGAAACACATGAAAAGAAAAAGGAGATTTTTCATCGGATTAGGGTTTTGGCGTTTTGAATGATTTCTTCTACCAAGGCCATTTCCGTTGCTACATACTGTAGGTAAGGATTGATTCCTCTCTTCCTTTCGAGATAGTGCTGAAGTGATTTGGAAACGGTGTAGGAAAGTCCGTTGATCTCCCTCAGCTCGTCCAGAATATGTTGGAAAAGGATTCTTCTTTCCGAAACTTTCATCTGGTTGACCACTCCGATACTTGCCGAAAGGCCAAAGAGATAATTCAAAAGTGAATAGGATCTTTCGACGAAAACCCGTTCCGACTCTACCGCAAAAAGTACTAATTCCGGATTTTGGCTACAGTAGAAAACGATTTGCTGCTGGTTATCAATAATGGAATTGACCAAGGGCTCAGCCGCAGCACCAATTCCAAAAGCATCGATGACAATGGAGAGTTTGGCAAATCGGTCCTGGACGGCTCGGTATTTCTCCTTTACAGACTTGACCAAATTGGTATTGACCTCCTCGTTGACCGAGTTCCTTCCCTGATTTCCTTTTGCCTCTTTTTGAAGGTTATATTCAGACTTGGATTCCTCGACTAGCTGGTGGAGAAGGGCCACATTGGTTTGAGCAAAACTCATCCCAAGGGTTGCCAAAAAAACGAAGGGTAAAAGCCAAAAAGATTTCATGGTTGGAGGGTTTTGGCTTTTCTGGCTATATCCTGCGCAAGCTGGATATCTACGTTGATGTACCCTTGAAAAGGATTTAGAGCCCTCACAAATCCTTTCATCTGAGCAAAATACATGGCTCGATACATGCCATAAGAGTAGGATCGCAGGATGACCATCTCAGTCAAAATCTGATTGATCAGTTTTGACCGCTCACCTGCATCCATGAGATTGTTTTCTCCTCCCTTCAACACAAATGAACTGACCTCCAAGGCCAAAGAAGTTGCCCTTTGCTGAAATAGGGTAGCATTCCGTTCGGCAAACAGGAGTAAAGCGGGATTCTCTCCGGCTAAGTCCATCACCTGGCTAAGGTCACTTGAAATCCCGGTGGCTATTCGAGCGATTTCCTGCACATTGGAAAGGTTGGTCAAAATCGAACTGACCTCAGAAAGTCCTTTGTAGATTTTGTCCTGCATCGTATTGACAATGGTCAGGTTTCCGGTAATCGCCAGCTGTCCCCGTTCAATCAAAGTCAATCGTTCATTAGTGGCATTCAGCTGAGAATTGATGACCGCAGAATGTGCCGCCGTTGCTCCTGCTACCGCTGGATCCACATAGATAGTTTGCCCTAAGGCAGATCCCGAGAGGATCAGAAATACCAGTATGTTCAAGCTTTTCATCTTTGTAATGGTTAAAAAGTGGCAGTTAGTGTTTCTCTTACCGGGGCCCCTTGCTTGTTGACCTCTCCAAAAAACTCATGGAGTGAAAGCTCAGAAGCCTTAAAATCCTCGACAAAAGCGTCCAGTCCCATTTGGTACCCTCTAAAGGCTTGGATATAGATTTCGATGGCTGATTTTTCTGGCTTTTCCGTGGTATAGGTCAGGTATTGGTACAAGGAAACTTCCACCCCATACACCTCACCGGCAGATCCTCTTCGGATATATACTTCCTTGAATCTTCCCCTGCCCTCATGATTATCCAGCTGATTGATCGTGAAGATCTTTTTCCTTTCATTTTCATTGATGGAAAGCAGGGAGGCGATTTGAGAATAATTGTCTTTGAATTTTGTCTGATCCAAAAGACAGATCGTATCCGAATTATTGATAATACTGTCTTTGACTACCGCATTTCCGATGATATCTCCCAGCTCTTGGGTTACCACTATGGCTTCCCCCCAGAATTTTCGGACTGTTTTATAGAGGTATAGAATGTAGCCTGCCATGAGCGGGGAGGCTATGGCCTTCCAAGCTTCTTCGATGATGAGTGCCTTCCGGTATTTGGTTCGGAACCTCATTTTCTGGATGAAAACATCCATGATAATGAGTGTCACAATCGGGAAAAGCACCTTGTGCTCTTTGATGCTGTCAATTTCAAAAACCACAAAAGATTCGGTAAACAAGGACTGGTCAACTTCCTCATTGAGTAGGTTTTCAAACTCACCTCCCTTGTAAAACTTCTTGAGTACAAAGCGGAATTCTTCAAGTTCAAATCCAATGCTTTCACGCTCTTTGATTTCTGGGATTTTCTCCAGGGCGAATTCATAAAAGCTGTTGAAGCAAAGCCGATCGATAGTGCTTTCCTTGGAGAAAAAAGAGGAATAGTAGGCCGAGATCGTATTGGAAATAACATCGGCTTCAACCTGAGAGACTGTTCCTTCCGCTGTCTTCCACAAGAGGGAAATCAGGGTCAGGAGATAGTCTTTCTTCTCGATGTTGTACTCTTCTTCAGTAATGGAAAAAGGGTTGGTGGTTATTGGCTTTTCCTCGGTGTAAGTGATGTATTTCCCTTGGTAGTATTGGCAAAGTCCGGAATACGAGTGGCCGGTATCGACAATGACTACATCCATCAGCCACTTAGGATTGGGCCGCTTATTCCACATGCAATACTGCTCGATCAGGGCATTCATAAAGAATGATTTCCCCGAACCGGAAGGCCCCAGTACAAACTTGTTTCGATTGTTGATCCGATTGGTTTGCATCGGCAAATCAGCGGGATCAATCTTCAAAGGGATTCCCTGTCGATCCGTAAATCGGATTTGGAATCCACTTATCTCATCCTTGTTCAGTGACTCCTTCAAGAAAAAACATAATGCAGCATCCGATGTGGTCAGGAAGTAATCGTAAACTTTCAACTCAGCGGTATTGCAGGGAAGCAGTGTCCTGAAAAGCTCCAGTTGGTTATAGGAATTTTTATTGGCCACAATGCCCTGTTGGAAAAGGGAGGATTCCACATAATTACAAGCTCCTTGGATGTGCTCCTTCTTGGCAGAAACAACCACATTGAAGTGGCAATTGACCAAAAGCTGGTTATGTCTGGCCACGTCTTCCAATAGCCTGTCGATATCTTCCACACAGATATTATTGGCTGGATCGGGTATCCCGGAATGCCGCTTTCGCTTCAATTCAAGCTTGGTAAGCGTTGATCTCTGCTCAATAATTTCAATGACCTGGTTATAAACTATGGTTTGGAAATTAGGGACATCGAAAAGGAAGGCCATATTATCAACAGGAAACCCTTTGAGGCTATCCTTATCGTTACGCTCCAAATGGGTGGTCACCTTTTCCGGTAGTTCTACTTTGTCGGTATCTACCAAAGTGATCGACCGAAAAGCTCTTTCTCCGCTTTCCACTTGGCTTTCTTCAGCAAGCAGGTTGTCCAGCACAATCTTTTCCTCGTGGAAGTTCATGCTGAGAATCCGTTTCACATATCGGTCAGTCTCAATTCTTGAGAGTGCCTCTGTCTTGATTCCTGCACGTTCAAAAAGGTCGGTCACCTTTCCCAGTGTCTGAATAAAGTCCATTACTGACTTTTGACTGTATCTGCCTTTTACCCGTTTGGTAATCACCAAAAATGTCTTCATTGAAGTATAGGGCCGCCCCTGGAAATGGTCATCATACTTTTGCTGTAGGTATTCTTTTGAGGATTTTTCGCTGTAGGTCTTTCTGGAAAAAATGTCCTGCTTTTGGATCAGATGCCCTTCACCAAGTATTTTGATCAGGTTGGTGTATAGCTGATGAAAGGAATCGTACTTGGAAGAATCCGCTGAATATTGCAGGACAGGATTGTCCAATCCAAGGATGACACCATAGTCACCCTTCAGATTGAATAGACAATGAAAACCATGGATCTGATCTTCAATCCCCAGATAGGGAAGCTTAAATTCATTCCTTTTTTTCCCAAACATGATTACTTTGATTTTAAGGATGTAGCGATCTGAAATACCCCTTTATACCTTGTTTTGCTATGCAGGCCTTTTTTCTGTTGCTGAGAGGTGATGAAAAGTCCGGTAGTCATGACTGATAGGGTAATCACCCCACCTAAAACCATACTGGTTAAGCTTCCGATTAATCCTCCTGAGACGACCGCGATAACTAAAGAAGCGACTCCCCATCCGATGTATTTTCCCTGAAAGCCCCGATATATAAGAGGCTTCTGAAGCCCCTTATATATCGGAAATTGCTTAGCCATCAGACACCGAAAAACGCTTTGATGATCACACTGACCAAGACCAAAAACAGGCAGGAGCCGCCCCATCCCATCAATTCTTTATTGATGTCTTGATCACCGGAATTCCATTTGATGTAAACTCTTACGCCTCCTATCAGCCCTACTACCGCCCCAATAACAAGACAGAGACTGGCTACGGGATCCACATAGGCGAGTAGAGACGATTCTGCTGCGACAATTCCCTGAACACCTTGGGCTCTGGCGGCTGTAGTTGCAAGCATCACAAACAATGCGCTTGAGATCATTTTTTTGGTTCTGTTGAACATGGTGTTTATAGTTTAAGTGAGAAAATATTGACTGTTGATTTTGCTTTTTTTGGGGTGTCAAATCAGTGGGACAGCATACAGTCCGCTGAGAAAAAAGCCAATAGTGGCCAAGAATAGGCAGGCTCCGAACCAACTGATGACCTGAACATCGATCTGATGTCTTCCCATTTGCCAGTTGTTGTAAACCCGAAGACCGCCAAGCAATCCTGAGACTGCGCCCACGACAAATGAGAGTCTGGAAATAGCGACATAGAAACTTTTCATATCGGTCTCGACCTCCTGAAATTTTGAAACTCCCGGAGGGGATTGGCCATAAGTCTCCGATCCCGACAAAAAGAATAAGAGGGAAAGGAGAGCACATAGGAATAGCCGATGAAGGAGCTTCATGAGAACACGACTTTCTTTTTCATTTCAATACTGCCTTCCTTGGCAAGGACAAAGAGGGAATTGAGCGTAGTCACCCCTCCTGTAGATTTGACTGGGCTGGGATCATTGATTTCAAATTCGATATCTTCTGAATCCTCCTCGCTGTTGACCCATACTTCCGTCTGGGAAGCAGATTCTGTCTTGGGCTTCACAGGATCAGGCACCGGGTCATTATCCTCAATCACCGTTGGACTTTCATCAAACTCATTGAGGTCCGTCTGGAATGTGTAGGCATTCCCTGCCGACACTTCTGAAAGTTGTGGTTTGCGCAAAACATCGAAGACGACATTTACCGCATAGTACACCACATAGAAAAGGGATAGGTATAGAAAGAAGTCTGTCCAGCTCATGGCTATAGTTTTTGTATGGATTGTTTGATTTCATTGACCAGTTCTGGATTATTTTCCAGAAAGTCCCAGCACAGGAAATTCACGAAGGAGGTCACGTCCACTCCAAAAGTGGGACTGATTAGCTTCAGTACTTCCTCCGTTCGAGCGTCCATCCGAATCAGCCTTTTGGAATCTCCGTTTACTTCAAAATTCTTGATGGCCTCTATCAGCTCATGGATTCCTTGGCTTCCGATCTTGTCAGTCTCATTACTTTTAGACTTTACCAAAGGCTTTACCTCAGGTTCAGGCAATACCAATTCTGACCTTACTCCTTGGACAAGTTTGCTTATGTAGTCCCCGTTTGCCATGGCTAATCTGCTTCTATATGGTCATCAAATAATTTGTTGAAAATGGGATCCAGGATAGGCACAAGCGATTCCGGAGTGTAGGAGGTAGTGAGTCTTTGGAAGTCTATCCGATCCGATACCGGGGAGGTCAATTCACCAAACTGGCCAAGTGCCTGATTGACGCTCTCCAAGGTTTCGTATTTGACTGATGTTTTGACTCTGTTGGGGATTAGGATAATCCGGCTTTCAGGATTCACCTTTTTGACCACGTAGCAAAATTCAAACGTGCTGGTGACGCTGTATTCATCGTAGCAAAAAGGGCAGATGATCAATTCAGACTCCTTGAGTACCGGCACCAGGTTGTCGTCATCCATTCTCCCAGCAAGATCAATCACGGTGAGAATTTTAGGATCTTGAGCAGCTCTTTTCTGGATAGACTTGAATCCTGGAATATTCGATAGCTCAACTTCATACAACTTCTCATTTTCTAAGAGGTCCGAATTGAGATACTTGTTGTAAAGTGACTGTTGAAAGTCCATATCAAAGACTTTCACCTTTCTTTTCCTTTTCTGGACGGCAAAATTTGAAAACAGCACCGCGAGCGTACTTTTTCCCACTCCACCTTTTTGGTTTGCGAATAGAATGATCATGGCTATCTTTTTATCTAGTGATTTCATTGTCTCCCTTGCGCTTTTTGCTTCTTTTCCTACCGTGCACAGCTTCATCATCGATGTCATTGGCGATTTGGAGTACAAGAACCAGGTCAAAAATCTCTTGACTCTGTATGGCTCTATGGGCTTCGCTATCTTGGAAGTATTGACTTAATGCCAGCTGCTGCTCGGCAGAAAGAATGTCACTGGCAGCGATATCTCCTTGGGCTGTTTTCAGGTAAGAATTCCCATCTCTATTCTCCAACTTCAAAGCGTGGTGTTCCAAGCCTTGCCGAACTGTCGAGAAATCATTGAGAGCAGATTGGAGCCTTACTTTTGCCTCGATCAAATCGATCGGCTTATCCTTGTTCGGTTTCTGGGATTGATAGGATTTACGTTCACCTTCCTGTTCAAAAAATCGCTGGATTGGGAATACTTCAATGCCTTTAAAAATGATCTTATTGGCATGGTCAATCAGGGAATAACCATAAGGCCTTTTTCCATCTTTGCCATGGAATACGAGCTGAACCCCAAATTTATCCCGTATAAAATCACCTAGATCCGATCGATACCCGGTTTGGTTTCCTTTTTTACCGCCGGGTTTAGGTTCAAATAGACAAGTGAGCTTAGTTTGGTAGACCTTGGAATATCTATCCAAAATCGCTTTCAGCTGTTTTGCTCGATCCTTATCCAATTGATAGGATTGGATCTTTTGGTTGAATTCTGAAACAGGAATCTGACCTTGAACTGAACCATATTTGATCAATTCTATCTGCTCACCTTTTTCCCTCACCTTGAATCCCAAGTTTTCGAGGATTAAGAATCCTTGGGCTTTGGTACTGAAGCGAAACTCCATCAAGCTATCCGCAGCTTTCACTGCTTCATGCTTGGGATTGAGTCTCATGATCTCATTGATTGCTTCTTGTGCCCTTAGCTTCTCAAATGAATCACTGATCTTTTTGCCATCCCGATCAATTCTCGATGACACAATATGAACGTGGTTATTTGCCGTATCCTTGTGAAAAACGATCAGGAAAGGGTTATTCCCATAGCCCATTTTATCTATCCATTCATGGGCGATTTCTGTCAGCTCTTCTTTGGAATACTCCCTGCCCTTGCAGCTGATCATGGCATGAAACTGCTTGTCCTTGACGAGTGCATTTCTGTTCGAATGAGTTATCAGGTAATTTTTCACCTCATTCGGCCCCACATCCTTGGTGTCCTGCAAATACCCAAAATTCCGGAGCCTAGTCAGCTCTCCCTTTTCATTTTGGGTTTTGTTCGTGTTGTAGGTCACCCCATTAAATGAACTTGCGCTGGAAAGGATTTTAACTCTCATTTGATTGCCTGATAAATCTGTTTCAAAAACTTGTTCATGAAGTCCCTATGCTCAAGATGCTTGGCCATCTGTTTGGTGTGATTCAGAAAAATCTCCGGGGAAATTTTGTCTCGATACGTATTGGCATGCTTGGCCAACTGGTTGATATTATTGTTAACCCTAGCCTGTTCGGCAACCACCTTATCAATTGCATTTAGGATTCCCTTGGTGTCAATGATCTTGATCGTTTCAGAGCTAAGCTTCATTCTGATCAAGTGACTCAAAGACACACCAAGGGACCTACTTTCCTCCTTCAATCGGGTAAAAACATCCGGCTTTAACCTGACAGATACCCAAGAGAGATTTTCTCTTTTCTCCTTCATGGCTACATGTTGATGGGGGTAAAGAATTGGATTCTCTAGGCGAAAAAAAATACCTAGAACTGCGTAAATGCGATAAATAGGCATATCTGCGTATAGAAAATCGCCTATACGCAGATATGCTTAATCAATGGGTTCGTCCCTTAAAATCTGTTTTATGAATAGGAGTTTAGGGCGTTGATCAGCTCAACTCGGTTTTTGCTGTCCGCCTTTTTAAAAATCGTCTGAAGGTGTTTGTTGACTGTTCTTTCTGAAATAAAAAGTACTTCTGCGATTTCTTTGCTAGTAAGTCCTTGGGCTACTTTCTCAACCACTTCGCACTCTCGCTTGGTAAAGCCCAATTCAGCACATCGTTGGCCGAAAAAAGTACTGGGATCAATCGGTGGCCTCTGGTCGGTATCATTGATTTTTGCAAATACCTTTCTGTTTTCGAAGATCATCTTTCGGATAAACAAAAAAGTAATGATGATAAAGCCACCATTTGTGCAAATTACTTCCACAAATTGGGAAGCATCGACATAGCTAAAAACTGGCAGCAATACCCAAGGCACCGCCGCAGAATAAGTCAAAATTGCTTCCAGTGAATTTTGAGACCCCTCAAATTTCTTTCTAATACTCAGAAAAATGATCACGATCAGATAAATCGCATAAACCAAAGGGATCGCCAATCCATACCAAATGGTTGCGGGAAGATCACCCAGTAATGGAAGCCCAATACAAAAGAAAAGCAGGAATGGAGCTATTAAGAATATCCAGACCCCAATTCGCGCATTCCACCTCAAATCATCCAGTTCGAAAACCCGATAAAAATAGTATGGAAAATATGCTCCCATTACAAACCCGGTTCCATAAGCCAAGTTGATCTGAAGATTCAATGAAATAGGGAGCTCTGGATCTGGGAACAAGCCACCTGCAATATTGTAGATGATCAACAATCCCAAAAGGATCAAATAGTATTGTCGATTCTTTTCAGCAGGATTTTGGAGATATAAAACCAACTGAGAAACAAAAAATAGCACCTCACACACGACAAAAATAAATGTCGCCAGATGCATGTCAGTTCCAAACACTGTCATAGCAAATCCTTTTTGTAGAAGTAAAATGGAAAACCAAATTCATCGGAAGATGCATAAACTGAGAATCCGAAATTCTCATACCATCTGAAATTTCGCTCGGTGGAAGTTTCCAGGCAGACAGGTAGGTTCTTTTTCTTCGCCAACTCGAGTACAGATTTGAGAAGCATAGATCCTTCTCCTTTACCTTGGTTCTCTGGCTCTACACCGATAAACCAAACGTAAAGAAATGGCTCATTTGGTTGGACCCTTTCGATGCTTGATTCCCTTTTGAGCACCTTCGAAATTTTTGAAATTCCAATTCCCTGGAGAGCCAGTTTTAAGTCCCAAATCCATAGATTAAAAGACTTTCGCTTTCGGTTAGAATACTTGATCAAGACGCATGATTTTCCACTTTCGGAGATATACACCTCTCCGTTTTCCAGACAGTTTGCCAAACTGTACTCCATCAAAATTCTCCTGGAAGTGGCCGAATTACCAACCACAAAATCAACCGATTTATTGCCTTCAAAAGAATTCACTAAAATAGTAATGACTTTTTCTCGATCCTGTTCAATGAATTTTCTCATGGTTCAGTCAATTTAAATTTTACCGAGTTGCGAGGTTAAATCCCTCCATTTTGAATGATTCAGCAAAGAAACATCGGAATGGCAAGTGCGTGTTTGTGAAAAAAATTCGGCAGAATTTGTGTCACAAATACACAACTTGCAAGGAACACGCAAAAGGTTCCTCAACACGCTCTTTCAATTTTACATGCTGAAAAAAGCAAAGATATTTCTTCAACATTCCTCAAACCCACCACTTTCCCGCGAGGAAAAAAAGGTGCTAAAATTCATGGCCTGAGATTAAATCAAGCCCATTTTTCAAAACCAGAATGATGCTTTTATCACTTGAAAAAAGACATCGAAATATTCCTATATCTGTACATATCTATATATAGATATACAGATATGTATATATTCAGAAAACCAATAATTGCCTCACAAAATACATTTGTATGTATATATTTGCCTTAGAGGATCAAGTTATGATCTGCAAAACAGAAAAAGGACTATATTCAATTTCACAGATAACACTTTCTTGATTTAGGCTCTGAACTTAAGATATCAACTAATGAAAAGGTCTGGAAGATCATCCCAATCGAACAATCCGAAAAGACCAACGGATAATTCCTTTTGAATATATCTATTTTTAAAAATATATGGTTTTGCTATATTATTAAAAAAATTTATCGTTTAAAAATAAGAATCACTCATAAATGACTGAAAATCAACGCCTAAAAATCATCCGGAAATTCTTAAAAGAAACCCAAGCAGATTTCGGGGCTTCTTTGGGCTTGACTCAGGCAGGATATTCAGACATAGAACGAGGCAAGAACAACGTTTCTGGAAAGATTAAGATCCTCCTAAAGCGAGAACATAACATCAACCTAAGTTGGTTAGCTACGGGTGAGGGAGAAATGTTTATTACCACCATCGAGGATAGTGAAATGGACTCGGACAAACTAGGGAGCGAGCAAAACTTTTTTGACCGGCTCCAAGCAGAAATCGAAAGACTTCAAAATGAAGTGAAACGCCTAGCTGCTGAGAATAACTCATACAGTGAATTGGTGCGATCAAAGAACCTGATCATCGAGAACTTGGAAACCAGAATTAATCAAAAGTAAATACATATTTATATAAATACTTTTTTATGGAAAAATGTTTTCATATCTTTAGTTAAAACCAAAGAGCCATGAAAACAATCTCCATCATGAATCACAAGGGAGGAACTGGTAAAACCACCTCCTCCATAAACATCGGTGCTGGGCTTGCCAAAAAAGGTTTCAAAGTTTTGTTGTTGGATATCGATTCCCAAGCAAACCTGACTGAGGGACTGGGAAAAGGTGATCCTGAATTATCTGTTTATGATTCCATTCGGGAGAATAAAAAGTTACCGATCCTTAATGTCTCCGAAAACCTGGACTTGGTTCCCTCCTCCATCGATCTGTTGGGAGCTGAAATGGAGATTGTATCCAAAATTGGAAGAGAGCAAATCCTCCATAAACTCCTAAAGCCTATCCGCTCAGAATACGACTACATCATCATTGACTGCCCTCCTTCGGTTGGGTTATTGACCGTCAATGCCATGGTAGCGAGTGACACCATTTTGCTACCATTACAAGGAGAGTACTTTGCTTACAAAGGAGTGGACCGGCTTTTGGGCATAGTGAAAGAAGTCCGGGACAACCTAAACGATAAATTGGAAATCGGTGGAGTGTTTATTACCCAAATCAACCCAAACCGAATCCTGACCAAAACCATTGTGGAGAAACTCACCGAGGATCTCCAGGATAAAGTGTTCGACACCAAAATCCGAATCAACGTAGCATTGGCCGAAGCACAGCTGCAGGGACAAAGCATATTTGACTATGCACCAGACTCGAACGGAGCTAAGGATTATGAACTGCTGGTCGATGAAATTTTAAGCAAGTTAAACTGATAAAAATATGGCGAAGAAACTGAACGATCCTAGCAAGGGAAACAAAAACCTTGGCGCAAAACAAAGAGGTCTCGGAATGCTGATCAACCCTGAATCTGAGATACAACAAAAAGAAAAATCATCAAGCAAAGAGTTTGACACAGAAGATGTGAAAATCTACTCACTCCGGATTCCAACTGATATGTTCGATAAGTTAAAATATGAGATAGGTAGGGAAACCAAGGCTTCAATGAGAGATATGATTCTGACGGCGGTTGCTAAGCATTATGGGATTTAGGAAAAGGTTACTCCTTTTTGCACAATTAAAGCCACCTGAAAGGATGGCTTTGTTTCTTATGAAAGACTTTACGTTTTGCTTGATTTTAATACGGTTTTTTGAACAAAGACACGCACATGTAAAAAATTAATTTGTAGAAAAAGGCTAATCAAGCACTTCAGCCCTAATTACGTTTATACAATGTGGGAGGGGAGTGTTAGCCGAACTCTGTCCTTCCCTTCTCTTGGGGTAACCCAAGAGAAGGGAACTAAATAATTATTTTATTCCGCGTCCAAAACTAACCTCCCCTCAAATCTAATGGCAAACTGTTGGACTGTCAACCCCCAGTTATGGATAGGGGCCGTCCATTTCCGTTCGATCCTCTTTGCAGCAAGATACACCAGTTTCAGCAGTGCCATATCACTTGTGAAAGCCCCTTTTATTTTGGTGACTTTCCTAACCTGCCGGTGATAGCCTTCAACCGCGTTGGTGGTATAAATGATCTTTCTGTTGGGTTTGGTATAGGCAAAATAGGCACTAAGACGTTCCCAGTTGCTGTTCCATGAACGGACCACCACAGGGTATTTCTTCCCCCACTTTTCTTCCAGGTCCAACAGGGCAGACTCTGCCCCGTCTTTGGTATCTGCCCCATAGATAAGTTTCAGGTCAGCGGCAAGCTCCTTCTGCTCCTTACTAGCTACATACTTCAGGCTGTTGCGGATCTGGTGGACGATACAGAGCTGTACCTCAGCCTTAGGGAAAATAGAATGGATTGCTTCAGGGAATCCCGTCAGGTTATCTGTACAGGCGATCAGGATATCCTTTACCCCACGGTGCTGCAGGTCACTTAGGACCTGGAGCCAGAAGTTGGCCCCCTCACTTTCAGAAAGAAACATGCCCAACAGCTCTTTCTTCCCTTATTTGTTGATACCCAAAACATTGTACAGGGCCTTATGCCTCACCTTACCATCTTCCCGCACCTTGAAGTGCATCGCATCAAGCCATACGATACAATATACATCCTCTAAAGGACGGCTCTGCCATTCTTTCACCTTTGGGACCACCCGGTCTGTAATCCCGCTGATCACTTCGGTGGAGACCTCTGTATATACATCTCCCGGATATGGGCTGATATATCCCACATACTGCCTCCCATGCCATACAGGGCGGATCTGGTCTTCCAGACTGTCGGCTAATATGCGCTGCCTTTTTTTCACTATTTTAGGCTCAAAGCCACTTTTTCGGTCCTGTGGGGTCTCGATCGTTACTTCTCCCAGGTTACTCTTGACAATCTTGTTGCCCGTGCCGTTTCGCTTGTTGCCCGATGACCAACCATTTTCTTCATCCCGAAGATGCTCTTCCATCTCTGCGTGGAGCGCCTCTTCCAAAAACTCTTTGAGTATCGGCGCTAAGGCTCCGTCCTTTCGGAACAGGTTGTCACCTGATAAAAACTGTTTTAATACTTTTTTCTTGAATGCTGATTCTTGTTCTTTCATACTGCTCTATCTTAAAATTCAAAGCTTTAGACAGAGTTAAGATTACACACTCGATCGATAGAAATTCCATTATCGGATTTTCATACATTTTGTATTTCTTTTGTGCACTCATGTCAATGTGTTTTAATTATTTAATCAATTTTTCTATAATATAAGCTGGAACCTGGGCTGAATACGCATCTTCATCATTAAGTTGATTTTTGGTAACAAGTTCCAACTCGAAGATTAGCCCTAATACAAAAACCTTATCCATTTTTAGCTCTTGATAGAAGTTGTCATATTTTCTTTTTCCCAATAAATTGATCCCATAGAGATGAAAAACATGAATAATTTTACGGAGTTTAGAATAGCTTCCCATCTCTTAATAATTATAATATTCTATACTTTGTTATTTGTTCACTGGCAACCATTTCCCCTATTTTTATCAGTTCATCTGCTTTATGAAAGTCGAAGGTATTGGCCGAATCATTAGGGATATTGATTAAGATATCCGGTTTGTACCTTTCAATATGCTGCCTGGCAATTTTATGTATCATAGCAGCAGTGGTTGTGGTTAACATAGAATAATAACCTAAACTTCCTTTATCTCCTGATGAAACCAGTTTGGCCATATTTTTCATGAGGCCATTAAGCTGGTTATCGTTCGAATTGTTATTTGGCAAAACATTTTTGTTTAATTCATTTTTTTTATCTCCGTATAGATTTACCACAACAAGAATGTAATCCTGTTTACGTTCTACATACTCAATGGGAACCGGATTTAACACCCCCCCGTCTACCAGCAATAAGTTCTTATACATAACCGGTATAAAAACGGTTGGAATTGCTACCGATGCCCGAATGGCCTCATAAAAACTACCCGATTTAAAAATCATTTCGCGTTCGTTCAGCAGATCAGTAGCTACAGCCGCAAAAGGAATACGCATCTCCTCAATGTTCATGTCGGGGATAATTGTTTTCATTTTGTCAAATACTTTATCCCCTTTCAGTAACCCGGAGGTTGACAAAGCAAAATCCAAAAGTCCCCAGATTACCTGTCGGTTTATTGTTTTTACCCAATCGGTGTATTCGGGTAATTTACCCATCGCGTGGAGTCCGCCAATAACAGCGCCTATAGAAGATCCCGAAATAGAGGATATTTCAAACCCTTGTTTCTCCAATTCATTAATAGCACCAATATGAGCCAGCCCTCTTGAGCCGCCACTTGATAATACTAATGATACTTTCCTTTTCATCTTTTAAAATTCATTCATTAATTTCTATTCTATCATTTAATCCAGATGGTTAGCCATTTCTACTTTTGAGTACAAATAGCATTGCTTTAACGCATGTTCTTAACCTCTCTACTGGTACCGGTAACTTGTAAATAGGTTGATATTGCCAGTTGATATTGAGTTTTGGCTTCAATCAATTTATCAGCAGTTTCTGTTTGCAGTGCTTGTGCTTCCAGTAAGTCCGAAAGGGTGACAACACCACTGTTATAACTGGTCTGCATTACTTTCAGATTCTCATCGGTTTGCTTTACAGTTTCTTCCATCATTATAATTTGACGATAAGATTCGTTTACATCAGTCCAGGCTTTTTCCATCTGAAGCTTTAATAAACCTTTGGTATCATTGAAAGTGTTCTCGGCAATTTGTTCCTTGATTTTATGTTCCTTGATGGCGTGCGAGCCTCCCCACCAATCGGAAATGGGTATAGACACTGTGCCATAAACCAAACCATTGGTAGTAGTATTAGTTCCTTCGTAATAGCTGTTGAAGGAATAACCAGCAGCACCTACAGCTAACTGAGGCATATAATCGCCCCTTTTCATTTTAGTTTGTAACTGCTCTGCTTTTACCGATTGCTGCAACAACTGATATTCTGCCCGGTTTGGTAATGCAGCTTCGATATCGGTGTAATAAGTGTTTGGCAATTGTATGTTTTGCAAATCTTCCTGCAATACCAGCGCTGAGTCATACACTATACCGATGGTTTGACAGAACTGCCTAATCGCTAACTGCTTGCCGCTTTGCAGTTTGCTTTTATTGGTTCTAAGTTCACTTTGCTTTATCTGTACTTTCAACGCATCGTTTTTAATAATTAACCCTGATTTGAAGGCATCCTTTACTTGCTTGCTTACATCGTTTAACAACGCTTCATATTGTGCGATGGTCTTTTCTTTTTCCTGAAGCACTACAATCTGCCAGTATTGTTGTTCTGTTTTTAATAGCGTTTCATTTAAACTTAATTGTTGTTGCTTCTCTTTTACGTCAACTCCCAATTGGGCGAGTTTATTTCCGTTGCTGATTTTTCCACCAACAAAAATGGGTTGGGTTATATTGAGTAATCCAACCGTTGCTCTATCTAAAAGCTGGAGGTTTAAACCTGGAAAATAAGCAAACTCTGTTGCCGTTGCGAGGTTAGCCGGATTGCCGTCATATACCGGCAAATTTCCTCCCGGCATATTGAATTTAATGATGGGGTCCATCGCACGCATAGCAAATGCTGTTGCACTTACTTTAGGAAAGTAGTTGGTAAAAGCATTTTTCTTTACCTCCTGAGCCATCTCCATTTCCAATGCACTGTTTTTAATGTGTACATTATTTTTAATCGCCAAGTCTTTACTTTCTTGTAGGCTCAGCGTTGTCTGGCTGTATCCTTCTGTTATGAGAAATAAAGTGGCAGCTATGATAATTATCTTTTTCATTCTAAAGAATTTTAAGCAATTGATTTCTTAAGTGATTGATGATACATCACAGGCAGCACATACAAGGTAAGTATCATGGATATCAGCAGTCCAAAGCAAACTACAGCACCTAAAGGCCCCCAAAGAGATGAGCCACTTACAATCATCGGCACCACGCCAACGGCAGCCGCAAAAGAAGTGAGAAATATGGGGCGCATTCTACGCTTACCGGCAGCCACCGCTGCTTCCGCCAATAACATTCCGTTCTTGTTGCGGAGCTCTTCAGCATAATCAATCAGGATAATGCCATTGCGCACGACGATACCCATAAGGCTCATTATTCCGAGGAAGGAGGTAAGCCCAAAAGGATAACCGGTAAGTACTAAACCCATAGCCGCACCCAGAAAACTTAAAGGCATGGTCAGCATCACTAAAAAGACTAATCTCGATCGCTTAAACTGGAAAAGCAAAATAAAATAAATCAACATTACGCCTGCCAGCATGGCTTTGCTCAGCGGTGTATAATTTTCCAATTCACTTTCCTCCTCACCGCCATACGTGAGTTGAACATCGGAACCTGTTTTTATTTTTTTGAGTTCCGGCTTTAGTTCAGCTAATATTTTATAAGGTAGCACCCCTCTTTTTACATCCGCTCGCACCGTAATAGTTCGTACACCGTTCCTGCGGATAATTTGCCCTTCGCTCCAGTCGGTGGTTATGGTAGTTACCTGTCGCACAGGAACTGTGGCACTCAAAAACAGGGATGTTACATTTTGATTTTCGATATCATCAAAACCATCTCTTTTATCGATTGGATTAATGACCTTCACATCTACCGGATAATCTCCTTCCCAAACTGTACCTATAGGTATCCCAGAGAAACCAGATGCTATTGAAGAGGCGATTAGTCCTCGGGTCAACCCTAACCGGTTGGCGAGTTCATCATTCACATCTACACGCACACCCTGCCTTTTATTAAGATAATCCGTACGCGCCCATATAACAGCATCGTTTTGTTGCATTATACTTTTTACATTTTCAGCGATGGCTTTTATGGAATCAATGTTGTTACCGGAAATCCGTACTTCAATCGGAGCGGTTGTGCTCAGCATATCCAATTGTTTCATGCGCACATAGGCATTTGGAAAAATATTGCGTTTTGCTTCATATTCATCCAATATTGCCACGGCATCGTCGGCTGTTATGGTATTGACTACCAACTGCGCATAATTTTTTGATGGGAAATTAGGTGCGTAGGTAGTGTGGAAACGTGGTGAGCTGGTACCCATGAAGGAGGCTACATTAACCACCCGACTATCACTCATGAGCAATACCTCCATACTATCGGCAACAGCAACTGTTTGGGCAAGTGTGTATCCTTCCGGTAGATAAATTTCTACGGCAAACTGATTCCTCTCCACTTTTGGAAATAACTGTCGTGGCAACAGTGCCATGATTGCTCCGCCTAATAAAATGGAGAGTAAGCCTACCAGCATGGTCAGCTTTGGTCCTCTGAAGGCACTTTCGAGTGTGCTATTATAAAACTGTTGCACCCAATCGAGTAGTGACTTCTTATCGGCTTTTGCTTCTTCCGCTTCTCCTTTCCTGACTCCTTTTTTGATAAATACATAGCTCATGTAAGGAACCAGAAAGTAGGCCACCAGCATAGACGTAAACAAGGCCACACCAATGGTAACAGGCAGAGAACCAACAAAATCACCGGTCATTCCAGATAAGAAAAATACCAAAGGAACATAGGTAGCGATAATGGCAAGGGTAGCAGAAAATACCGGAACAAAAAGTTCTGTCGCACTTTTCCAGGCAGCATCCCAGGGCGTTTCGCCATGATCTAATTTTTCTACATGACTATCAATAACAACAATGGCATTATCCACCACCATGCCTAATACAACGATTAATCCTGCAAGCGAAACGGTGTGTAGTTCAACACCTAATAAATATAAAATGCCTACGGTTATAAAAATGGTAATGGGGATCGTTACGCCGGCAACCGCAGCTACCCGTAAAGGCAATAACAACATCGTAACGATGATCACAGCGATAATAGCAATGAAAAATTCTTTCAGGAAATGAATAATGGAACGATCTACGGCTGTTGGCATATCAGCAATCTTATCCAGATTTACATCAGAAGAAATTTTAGTCCGGATGGAAGCGAGGGATTGATCCACCTGTTTCCCAAAATCAACAATGTTGTTGCCAGGTTGCATTTCCAATGACACCAGCAAGCTTTTTGCCCCATTGTTTTTTATGAAAGAGTCAGGTTCCTTATATTTTCTAACTACAGTAGCAATATCTTTCATCCGGATGATGTTACCAGCAGGATCGGCATACACGATTTGGTTTTTAATGTCTTCTTCCGATTTGAAATTTGCTGGAATATGTATCGGTGTAATCAATTCTGAATTATTGAGTTCGCCACCGTAATACACAGCACCCTCCAATTGCATGGCGGCAAGCACCGTAATAGGACGCACACCGTAATAAGCCAGTTTAGCATTATCCAGATAAATGGCTATCTGTTCCTGTTGAATTCCGTAGTGTTTTACTTTAGAAACGGCCTTTATTTTTCGCAATTCCGTTTCGATAATTTTCAATTCTTTCTCCAGCTCTTTATAGGTTTTGCTTTCTGATTGTATGGTAAGTAGCAAAGCGGCTGTATCGCCAAAATCATTGTTGGCAATCAGCGCAAGTACCTGCGGTGGCAACTGTAATTTTAATTCGCTGAGGCCGAATTTTATTTTATCCCAAAAGCCATCAGGGTCTTTTACGTTGTTGTTTACTTCCACAAACACAACCAACATTCCTTCTCTGGATATGGAATACGTTTTCTCCCGGTTTACTTCTTTAAAACCGTAAAGAAAACTTTCCACTTTGGTGGCTAATTGGTCTTCCACCTGTTCGGAAGTAGCCCCCGGAAATACACCGATGATCAATCCCTGTCGAATGATGAACTCAGGAAATTCATTTCGGGGCATTACCCAAAGAGAAAATATACCAAACAACACCAACAGACTTGTTATGGTAATGGCTATTTGCTTATACCTCATAGCCAATTCTATGACATTAAACTTATGTGTCGTCATGATGCTATTTTATAATGTTTACCTGTGAGCCCTGGCGAAGTTTGTCTTGCCCTGCCACAATGATTTTATCACCTTCTTTCAAATTTCCGCTGACCAGAATTTTTTGGTCGATTAAAGCAATGGTTTTCACCGCTCGCTTTTGAGCCGTGTTATTTTCTATCACATATACAAACTGCGTCCCTTGTAAATCCTGCTGCATTGCTTTGTTAGAGATAAGAACACCGGTCGCCTTGTTTTGGGTTGCAAAGTTGACTGTACAAACCATACCCGGCTTAATGGCTAAATCAGAATTGTCAACTTCAAGTCTTACCGGATAGGAGTGTGAAAATATATCAGCCGAAACACCAATTTCTCTTACAATACCGGTGATTGTTTTAGAGATAGCTCCAACAGTAATGATGGCCTGATCTCCCTTTTTGAACGAACTGATCTCATCTTCTGGTACGGGAATTTTTACATATACTTTACTGATGTCGAATAATTCAAAAACTGTAATATTTGGAAATACATTCTCTCCCTCCTGAATCGATTTTTTACCTATCACACCCGCTGTAAAAGCATATAGTTTTGTATCGTCAAGTCCTTTTTTTGCAATGGCTGTAGCCGATTTTGCCTGACTTAATCCTGTTTCTACCTCCACCCATTTTATTTCAGACAGGGTACCATTTTCATGCATCGGCATTAACCGGTTATACGCATCCTGTGCCTGTTGTAATTTTTGAAATGCCATCTGGTAGGTGTTCTCCATAGTCGATGGATTTAGTTGTGCCAGCAACTGGCCTTTGTTTACCTGCTGTCCTTCTTCTACTGCTATTTTCGAAACGGTTCCCGGCACCGAGAAACTGAGTGGTGTATTTTTCTTTGGCACCACAACCCCGGAATACCCAACTGTATGGCTTCCTTTAAATTGAATTACTTCTTCTGTTTTAACATTAAGGGAAATGTGCTTCGCACTTTCCGATGATGTATTCTCTCCTGACGAGCATCCGGCCAGGATAACGGAAAACCAAAGAGCGATGTGCAGTTTATTGACTTTCATATTCATTGTTAGTTCTATTAATTACAATTAGACTATTTTAGTTTTTTGGTCGATAATGGGTTAAAAAAAAATTACCTCGCTATGATTCCATAAAAAAGCACGTTCAGCAATCCTTCAAACCGATTTTCTGTTTTTGCATAATTGTTTTTAATGAATAAAGGATATTCTAAACCCTTCAGTGCTGTGACCAGGGCAAAGGCGGTGAGGTTGATGTCTTCTATTTTAAAATCACCTTCTTCAACACCCGTCTTCAATATTCCTTTGATGGTGTTAACCTCTTCGGTGTCATACTTCACTCTGACATTTTCAATGAAACTGTAATGCTCCAGATATTCATCTTTTAAAGCACTGTATAGATTGGTTAATTTGTTAATAACTTTCATTCTTGTTAAAACATAAGCCCGTATTTTTTTTTCAGAGGTAGTTTCTGCATTGATTGCTTTTGCTATGGCAGCACTTAACACATCCGATTCCTTTTCAACGATTGCCTTGAAAATATCTTCTTTGCTTTTGAAGTAATGATAGATGGAACTTTTGCCTTTTCTTGAAGCATGAGCTATTTCATCCATTGTGGTTTTCTTAAAACCATATCTGGCAAAGATGGTTTTAGCGGAATTTAGGATGACCTCACTTACATCGTCTTTAATGTCCATTGTTGTTTCCATTGTTTCTTCCCAAACTATTTATCGACCAAATTAGTTTTTTGGTCGAGTGCAAAGATATACATTTTTTTTAAACCCACTCTTTTAAGAATTCTTTCGGTTGGGGAGTTTAGCTCAAACAAGCTGATTTTTGCATAAATTTGAGCGGCTCATGTTAAGATTCACTCCTTAATGCGCTATACACACATCTTGCGAGGGCGACCGGTTCTTTATTATCGGGCTGAAACAATTCTACATCAACCTTAATGATTGTCTTCCCTTGTTTAATTATTCGTGCTTTTGCTTGTACATCCGCCTTAACGGCTGCATGTAAATAATCAATGCGCATATCAATGGTGTTCAGCCTGTCATTGGGTGAATGTAAAGCCGTTGCCCCGGCCACTCCTCCGGCAGTATCGGCAATGGCGGCCAGAATACCTCCATGCCAGCGGCCTTGTATAAAATCACCAATAAACTCTTCTTTGAATGGAACATGAATATGAACCGAGCCTGCTGTAATCTCAACTATTTTTAAACCGAGTATTTTGTTAGCAGGCATCATGTTTTCGATGGCGTGCTTCAATATTTGAAAATCATTTTCGTGCATGGTTAATTTTTTTTTAGTAGAATTTATTTTTACTGACCCAAACTTCGCCTCATTAATCGCTTATTTCACCTATTGCAAATTGGTAGGAGCGAAAAATAATTTTTTTAATCTCATCGGCCTCCTCTTCGTTTCTGGGCGCGTAAACCATTATGAAGTTTGGCGGCAACCATCCTTTATGCACTACAGGATGCAATTCGCCCCAACCCAGTTCAATTACTTTTTTTACATCACGCTGCGGGAGGCCTAAGTGCATACTGCCATCCGGAGCAGGATGAAAATGCGCAAATTCCGTTTCAACCATAAAAGCATTACAATGTGTGCACATTTTTTCTTCTGACATACACATGGCCTGTGCTCCGGGTACAGAGATTTTGCTATACTCCTTTGAAATATCAGGAAGCGAGAATGCCCAACCAATGAGTTCATCCACCAGCTTTCTGTCTTTTGGTTGTTGATCCAATTGCATGTGAGGATTGCTCGGTGTGGTAGTTGGTTTGGCTCCTGTTCTTTTTGGAAGCTCAAAATCATAATGTAAGGTCATGTTATACTATTGTTTAATGGGTTGATTCAATGATGAAACTACGGTCGCTAAATGCAGGCAAAAGACTTTCATAGGTGTGCTCTATAGTATCGTTGGTATTCAGCATAGCCATAGAATAAATTAGCGGCACATAATGATCGGGAGTCGGGGCAGCCATTTTTCCAAATTTTGTTTTTTCATAATTCATCAAACTTTTTATGTCGCGGTCCACCACTCTCTGTTTTATCCATTCATCAAATTCCTTATCCCATCCATACAAGGTTTTATCGCCTTTGAAAAGTCTGGAACTTGCCAATTGAAGATTATGAACAACGGAACCGCTGCCGATAATCAAAACACCCTTCGTTCTTAATTTCTTCAGTTGAACTGCTAACTCATAGTGGTATTGAGGAGATTGATAATAATCAATGCTCATCTGAAAAACCGGTACATTGGCATCTGGGAAAAGATGACGAAGCATGGGCCAATTGCCATGATCGAAACCCCATTCGGTTGTAGTTCTAATTGCAGGGATGGCTTCTGCTACATTTTTGGCAAATTCCGGAGCACCTGGAGCCATGTATTTTATAGTGTAATATTCGGGAGGGAAACCGTAAAAATCGTAAATCGTTTCCGGCCACGGAGAAACATTTACGTATGTGCCTTTGGTACACCAGTGTGCTGATACTACCAATATGGCTTTAATTTCTTTTGGATATTTTTTTCGTAAGTCAACACCTAAATCAAAAAGATAAGTTAAAAAAGGATTCGCTTTATGAGGAAGGTGTATGTCCATTGGGTTTCCGTGCGAAGTAAAAAGAACCGGAAGGGTTACTTCCTGTTCGGGTAAGCCGGTTATCGAATTGGCCCAGCTCTTTACATTTGAAGTCCCAAAACCTATTGTTGCTGCTCCCATTATTTTTATAAAGTCTGATCGGTTCATTTTACAATTCAAAAGGGAATTTAAATCGGACGCACGTTACTCCGCTACCGGATAAAGTCATTCTGATGAAATAGAAAGTTCTTGCTGGTAATACTTTTCATCATCAACAATGTCCAGCATAAAGCGGGCAACATCTTTTCGGCTGATGGTCATGTTTAGTTTTTTATCGCCTTTAATGCTTACCCGAACTTGCTTCTGCTTTTCACTGCTGCTAAGGCCAACCGGTCGAACAGATGTCCATTTCAGTCCGCTTGTACGAAGTACTCTTTCCTGATCTTCATGACCTGCGTAGGCTACACCAACGTTGGTCTTTTTGATAAGAAATTTAAATATCCAATTTGTTTCTTTGTAGCTATCGCCTGTTCCCCAGGCTGAAACAGTTATCACCCGCTTTACACCGTTTTCATTCATTGCGAAAATTATATTTTTCATACTTGTATACAATAAATCAAGTGGCGAAGTCACTTTTGCCCAAGGCAGGTCAGATTTCCTTCCAATGTTGAGCGCAACAAAGATGGCATGTGTTTCCTTGATAACTTTCCTCACATCATCTATACGCATAGGATTTCCTTCAATGACTTGTAGATTGGGATTTGCAAGTTTGATTTTTTGTTTGTCGCGAACCAATGCTTTTACAACCCAACCTTTTTCCAGGGCTTGTTTTACAATTTCAATTCCAGTTCGGCCATTGGCGCCTAATACGGCTATTGCTTTTATGTCCATTATTTTTTCGTAAAACTTGCCAGCATTTCGGGATTGCGCAGGTAATTACCAATCCAGATCACAGTCAAAATAATGGCAGGCATTATAAACGATTCCTCATGTTGTAGATGAGTGGCAATGGCTCCACCAAAGTGGGCGGTTAACAAAAGAAACCCAAGGGAGGATGTTCTGGGAATAATAAATAAAATGATGAAAATCAATTCGCCAATTCCTATAAACGTGAGGTTATCAATCAATCCCCATTTAGTGAAATTAGTTACCAATTCTTCAGCGTGTGTCAGTTTCATGGTGGCGCTCATAATAACCAACGCACCCACTAGTCCAATTATCACCCATGCGGCAATTTTTCTTGTTTTACTCTTTGTTTGCTTTTCCATGATGGTTTTGTTTACTAAATGAATTTCATTTCCATAAATTCTATACTTAAGCATGATGCTCAAGCAAGAACTGCCAAGTAGTTCACTTACCTGGTTTATATCCGATCAAAATCAGGGCAGGAGATAAACGATTACAGTAATAATCAATCCTGTACCAAAAGCATAGGCAAGCAATTGCCAGGCTCTTGCTCTGTCTTTCACCCTGAATTCTTTTTGATCGATGGTATCTGTTTTCCCCACCTCTCCTAAATTGAACATGTGCCCAAATCCGAAATACACGCAGAACTTATTGTACGCCTGTATGAATCCTGTTGCTCCCATTACTGCCGGAATGAAAACTACAAGTCGCATCCAGTGAGGTGCACTGAACCATAATAAGAGAGAAATGGTAATTACCGTTAGTACCAACCCTGTCCATCCACTTGCTTTTCGCCTTTTGATTTCCTCTCTCCCCATATTGCAGGTTCCGGGAATATATTTTTCATTGGAAGGGTTGCTTCCATTATTTTCATTAAACGATGACATAAAGGCAATGGCTTGATCGAGTGAAATTGCTCTTGTTTTGATTTTAGTTAGTTGAATAATAAAAACGTTCATGAATAATTTGGCCGTCCTTCCATTTTTGCACGGCCACCTGGCACATTTTCATGCGGGGCGCGCCTTTGTAGGTGACATCAAATTCCCATTCTACCATAGTCACATTGTCGCCCACGGCAACTGCTTTTACTTCTGCTCCGTGAAACGTTTCAATCATCTGCATCCCTTGAATTTCCCTTTCCCTGTTGGCTGATTTGCCAACCATTGGGGGTTTGGAGTTTTCCTGCATTACTACATCTTCATGATAATACTTTTCAAAAGCATCCATTTGTTTGCCCGACAGCATTAGCTTGATTAGGTCTTCGATTTTTTCTTTGATGTTCATGGTTTGATATTTTTTCGTGTATAAATAAATTCGGTTTTAGAGCAGATAACTATGTAAGTGCCGATGTTGAATAAACAGAGAATCTAATATGCCGCCATTCCTCCATCTACCACATTAATGGTTGCAGTTATAAATTGGCTATCGTCAGAAGCTAAATACAAAACTACATTGGCTACTTCTTCGGGCTGAACATACCTTCCCAAGGGAATACCTTTTATAAATTCCGCTTTTATTGCCTCTGCATGTCCTGGAGCCATTCCTTCTTCCAGAGAACGCATCATCCGGTTATCAACGGTCCCCGGATTAACTGTATTTACCCTGATTTTTCGTGGGGCAGCCTCCTGTGCTGTGGCTCGCATAATACCAATGGTGGCGTGTTTACTTGCATTATAGGCGGTCATTCCTGAGATGCCAATAAGCCCTGCTACGGAAGATGTAATGATAACACTTCCTCCGTCATTCATTCTTGGTAACACATGCTTCATGCCCAACCAAACCCCTTTCACATTGACAGCAATAACTTTATCAAAATTTTCCTCCGGGTATTCTGTAATTGGCTTTACCACCCCTTCGATCCCTGCATTATTGAAGAACACATCTATTTTGCCAAATTTATCTACTGTTTTCTGTGCATATTTTTCAACATCAGAACTTTGGGTAACATCTGCTACGCAATAATCAACATTTGGTGATTGTAATTCTGTTGCAGCATTTTTCAACGAATCCTCATTTACGTCAACAAGCATTATTTTCGCACCGTTTTGTAAAAAAAGTTTGGCGGTAATCAGGCCGATACTGCCGGCACCACCTGTAATGATTGCAACTTTGTTTTCTAATTTTCCCATATTGGTTTCATTTATGAATTTCTACTATTTAAGGTTTTATTTATCCTACAAGGATTTTGTGCCATATACACTTTTTAGAAAATCCTTTAAATCAAGAGGAGGATGACCAATTAATTTCTTTAATGTATCATCGGCATAATCAAACTCCCCGGCTTTCATGGTCTCGGCAATACTTGCCATCATACCCGTAACATTTTCCGGCAAACCATGTTGCAGCATGCCCTTTTTCAAATCTTCCAGTGGAATATCTACATAGTTTACAGGGGCATTTACAATATCCGAAAGCATAACAGCTATCTCTGTAAAGGTATATGCTTTTAATGCGGTGATATTATACACTTTATTCTGATGGGCAGAAGGGTTGGAAAGTACAACTGCATTGGCCTCTGCCATATCATTTCGTGACGCAAAATTTACCCTTGCATCACCAGCACTGTAATAAATAGCTCCTGTATTGGTAAAATCTCCTAACAACATCGGTAGAAAATCAGCATAATAGGTATTTCCCATAATGGTATAAGGAATTCCTGATGCTTTAATCTCTGCTTCTGTTTTTACGTGATCCATACCTCCACTGAATTTGGAATCAGGGGAAGATTTCAGCACACTGGTGTAAACGATATGCTTTATGCCACTCTCTTTTGCCGCTTTTATGGCATTAGAATGCTGCTCATAACGTCCGGTTATGGAACTTGATGAAACCAGTAAAAGGACATCTACCCCCCGCATAGCCGCAAGCAATGAATCATAATTAAAGTAATCTCCTATGGCAATATCCACTCCTTTTTTTTTGAATGGAGCTCCTTTTTCTTCGGTTCTTACCAATGCCCTAATTGGGGTTTTAGGATTTTTTTTCAATAAAGATTCGATAGTGGCCGCCCCTAAATGCCCGTTGGCTCCTGTAATTAATATCATAATTTTTTGTTTTTAAATTAGTTGGTAGATGTTTTCACAAACTTAATCAAAATTAAAAGATATATTGAAATATATCTATATATTGAATAAAAAAAATTACTTGACCAATTCTTCTTTAAGGGATGTGAGGTATTTTTCTAACAACTTCTTATTTACCGATAAAAGCGAATGTTGTCCATCCTTTTTTGCATGGATAAGTCCGCAATCAAACAGTATTTTAGAGTGGTGTGAAATGGTAGGTTGAGAAAGCGTAAAGTGGCCTTCCAATTCACTGCAACTGATTTCTCCTTTTGCCATGAGTATCTTTAGAATTTTGAACCGCGTGGCATCAGCCAGTGCTTTTGATATTTTGAGCAAATCCATTGTCATTTTGTTTTTTGTAAAGATAATGTTTTGTAAAGAATTTTACTGTTGACCAAAACTAATAGCGAATAAAATAAGGTGCTTTATTGCTGGCCAGGCTGAACTTTATAAGTATAATATACTTAGGGTATGGATGATATTACTGACCTATCTCGAATTCACACTGCCTACTATTTATAGTCTGGCGCGGCTATGGCATGTGCCAAATGCTTGGGGCAATTCGGATGACAACTCTTCTTAAAAATGCGAAGGGTCGGCCGTTTCTTTTTCTCTCCATGCGTTGGCATATTATTCATAATATTCCCATTCAATAAATTCTAGGTCTTTCCCGTTTGTCGGTTTACATTCAAAGTATTGTAGTTCTTTTGCTTACTTATCAAAAATGTGAAAGATTCTCTTCTTTACGTTTTCTGGAGTTCGCATACCAAAATAGATAGCTTTCAGACTTTCAAGTGGATAATGTCGGATTCTTTCTTCTGGTTCTTGGGGATTTCCAAAGTTTATATGAATCGCTCTCCATTCCTTTTCATATTTCCACGGTGCAGTTTTGGTAGAGAAAACCCATTCTAATTGATGAGCAAAATGATGTGTCCAAGGTTTTGAAAGACCTATCAAATCACAATCGTGTTCATTTTCAAAAACTTGTGAAAACTCGAAAAAATTTATAAACGGCTGTTCGCTCTCATAATTAACTTTTTTAATTCTGTCCCAATACACGTGGGTTTCTAAATCCCATTTGGATAGTCTTTCTTTGTATTTTTTGCAATCTAATTTCCTTCGAGCTTTCCCGATGTAAGGGAAAAGACCTGAATTTTCTAACGCAAACTCTAAACAGATTCCTGAATGCTTGCTGGAATAGTGCGACCACATTAAAAAATCATCATTGCTTTCTGAAAAGCAAGTAGCATAACTATTTTCAAGAAATTTTGACGATATACGTTTAAGTACGCTTTTGAAATTCTCTGAATCAAATTGGAATTCTAGATTGTGTTTCTTTGATGCGGAATCAATAATGCTTTTAATATCAATATCCCAAACTCTTTCTTTTTCATCTTTTAGCTGGTTTATATATTCAAAAACCGTTTGCTGAAATTCTGCAACCTTTGTTCTGTTGTCATTGAATGCAAGTAGGTTTTTGTCGTTCTTCCTTTTTTTGTCAGTTAAGGCATCATTGAGCGATAGGGTTGACTTAAAAAGAAAATAAATCAGATATTCTACTTGCTCGGATTTCTCACAACTAAATTCAATCCGAGCCGACAAATCAAGCGGGTCATTCAATTCGAAGTAGGAAGCGAAGTACAACTCTTGATAGTAAAGTTCCTTAAAAAGAAATTCTGAAAGTGGGCGATATTTATAGAGAATCTTCAATTTCCTGCAGTGGTAATAATTTTTCAGTCAGCTATCCTTGTATGCAGCACAACTTTTGGCTATGAGTATTATCCCTAAGTGGAGCGGCATAGGTGGTGTTACAAGTTTTTTATTATTTATTTTTTATTAAATGAACAGTTTTTATTCAAATTTAAAGGTTTCATCAAAGTATTCCTTTTTGACGATGATGTAAGATGAGGGTATGCCATAATCAAATGTGAATCTTTCAAAGATCAAATCCGGGTTGGGATTATGGATAATAATCTTTGGAAATGTTTTCCGTTTGAGAAATGCCGATTTAAACAATTGATCAGTTCTAATATCAGTTACAGGAAATGAATATCCTATTATATAGATTTCCTCTGCGTTTTCAATTTCTCTTTGTGCTTCAGCCCAAACTCGAGTAAATAATGTTCCAAATAAATCGTATTCTTTATTTTTTACCGGGGGAATTATTAATGGCATAGAATACAAACCTTTATCATTCGATTTTCCTTCAGGCATCAAAGGGTTTTTAATTCTGCTTTTTACTATTGTATAACCTTCAGGAGCAGGTTTACCTATCAAGGGAAGATTTGGTGGATAATAGCCATATGAGAACTCTTCATATCCAGACATGTATCTACCAGCATAGGTTGCATATGGTTTAGTTGCTCGTTCGAAGACATAGAAGTCTTCTACATTAGTTTCCTGGCTTAATTCAAATTTGCCTTCTTTGCTAGGTATAATATGACTTGTAATCCAATTACTAGAACCGTGAAGTTTTAACAACTTCGGGAAATTTCGTTCAATAGATTGATCATCATTATAAATCCAATCATCCCTGAAAACGGCAGAAGGCTGTACAAAATATCCATTTCCACTATTCCAATCAGTTTCTTTCATTAAAGCTCTGTCCATCAAAGTATCCCAATTAAAAGTTATGATTGAGTCTCTCGTAGAAAGTTGTTTAGCTAAATTTTTATGAGTTAAAGATTCATCACCATTCTGAATTTCATTTATTACACTTACAAAAAGAAATATCAATTCATTATAAGCCTTTAATTGTTGAATACCATCTGGGTGTCTAAAAATATTTCCACGATGTAAAGCCTTGTACAATTTTTTTTGAATTTCAGAATGCAGTAATTCGATATCTTCAGAAAAATTCAAAAATTGGAGTGCATCAACTTTATCTCTATCAGATATATAGTTAATTAAATGTCCAATTAATACCCAAGGATTTTCTGAAATTTCAAGTTTTCTAAAGGTTTCAAAAAAGTCTAATGCAACAGGCATTTTCACACCTGTTTTAGATTTGTTATAGCTTTTAGAAGCCCCTGCTCCAAGTATTATTGCTCTTTTCATTTAAAAAATAACGTCAATGTAAGAATCGTAGTTTTGGTTGTGCTGTAGCAATGAAAGGCTCTAATTTCTACAAATTGTTATGGCCTATTAATTTTCTAATAAGTTCATTTGACCGTTAAGCTCTTCTTCCAGTCTTACATTTTCGAGAAATGGTGAATTTTTTACTTTGTCATAAAGATTTAGTAATCGGCTGTTAGCCCGTTTTACTACAGTATCGTAAAGTAAAGGAATTATTTTAGTTCCCCCTTGATGCGTTTCCTGAGCTTCAAGTGGATCAATTTCCGAACCGAGAACGAAACATGTTATTTTATTTTCAGGAGTGACATATCCTTTTTTTGTTAACTCCTTCACATATCCCCATGCTTGACTTTTTTGCTCTGAACTAAGGGGAACACCTGGCTTTTTTAATTCCACTATCGTAAGTCTATCTACGCCAATTTCACCGCCTTCATCATCATATTTAGGATATGAGTAGAGACCTACTGTACTGTCACTTAAAATTGCGAAATCTGGTCTTTTTCTTGAGCCTTTCTCTATTCCTCCGTATAAATTTTGTATTACTGATGTCATTCCTTGATTTGAGGTGTATTCGATAGTTTCGTATTCGGGTCCAAAAATCCATAGGCCCTTTTTGAATAAAGGTTGCAACTCCTGAACCTCATCAGTATCCTTTGAAAGTACTTTGATTTTTAACTGCTCCAATAATTTTAGCCTAAATTGAAGTTCATCCAAAACTATTTTTGCAAGATCCACATTCCATTCTTCTAGAATCTCATTGAGATTATCCAGTTGATTTGGATCAAGTTCATATAGAGCGTGTATAAGGCTGAATTGAGATTGTGATTCCTCCAAATTGGCTAGGATTGTCCCAAGCTTTGCAAGTTCTGTTTCATTAATTGATGGGCATTCCTCCTGCACTTGAGTTATAAACGAATTCCATTTTGTTTGACCAATTAGCCCAATCCTTTTAAGAGTTTGATTATTTTGTGATTTGATGTCATAAAAAGTTTCTTTACGTTTTTCTTTAGAAATATCCAAAACAAAATCTTTAACCTTGTTGAGTACAACCTCATTTACTGATTGAAATTCGTCACTATTTGATTTAAATCCAGACCAATCCGGATGTATGTTTTTTTCGGAATTTAAAATATCTGCCAAAACGATAAAGATAAATCTTTTGGCTTCTATACGTCTTCCGTCAATAAGATGATCCATACCAGTTCCTTTCCACGAACACTCACCAACTAACCTCCCATTCACATGCCATGCAATGCCATGTTGATGGGTAGTTTTGTCAGTTGATAAAGTATCGATTGCAATTAGTTTAACTTCTCCAAAACCTTCCACGGTTAGAATAAACTCCTTAATATTTTTCTCTGGTATATCTAGAAAGGTTATTTTTTCTCCATCAATTGCAACTTCGAAATTTGGGTCAGTAAGGAATCTCATACCAATCTCTCTTTTGATTAAATTAGCCGAGATTATGGGAATTTTGGCATTATCTGCATAAACCATTGTTCCATGTCCAGTTACTCCTTCTTTACTATCTATTTTCTGGAAGAATATTTCGCCTTCATTCCCTTTAAATACTTTTACAGTAACTTCATTATTCTTTTTCCATGTTTTAACAAAGAAAGACGGACCAAAACAAAACCCTGCAAATCGTCCTTTGCCGTTTTTTCCAAAAGCAAGTCGTTTTGAAATAAATGAGTTTTCTCTAGGTATTTCAGCATAAATACCCTGATCTCTTTGCCTATTATATGCCAATTTTCTAAAACGTTTATCAAATTCGGATTCAGACATCCCATGTCCATTATCTCTGATGAAGAAAGAATTGTCTGATTCGTTAGGCCATTTGATTTCCACTTTAGAGGCACCTGCATCCCAAGAATTTGCAATTAGCTCTATTATAGCAATCTTTGGTTCACTCACTATTCCAGTACCAGTAAATGATTCGAGGAATCTCTCGTCAAATAATGCTGTTTGTTTTCCTTCCATGAGTTTTCATTATTAGCTATAATACTTTTTGGTTACAGCATCACCACTTCCCTATTGCCTATATATCACCATTGTCCACAGGTCTTTAGGGATCTGCTGTGACCAAATTAAGGATTTCGTCGATCCCATCAAGTGGACTTTGAATATTTTTATTTGATATCGATAGCACATGCGTATATATTTCAGTGGTCTTACTACTTTCATGACCAAGGAGAGCTTGCACATAACGCAAATTTGTCCCCTTTTGAAGTAGATGAGTTGCAAAACTGTGACGCAAAGTGTGTACAGTCGCCCAAGGGTTTGAATTGCTATTCTTTATTGCTCTTCGAAAAACGGCTTGAATGCTTGTCGCTGAATACTGACCTCCTTCCTGCCCTTCAAATAGCCAATAACTGGGCTTATAAGCTTTGTAATACTCTCTAAGCATTACTAGCAGAATTGGTGAAAGCACAGTTTTCCTATCTTTTTTTCCTTTTCCTCCCTTGATGAAAATGTAACCATCATCAGAATGAATATCTCGTTTTCTTAGGTTTAGATATTCCGACGAAAGGTTGATAGCTTCACTTATTCTTAATCCAGCACTGTAAATAAGCATCAATACAGCTCGGTGCTTTATATTCTCCACACTGCAAAGGATTGCTTTGATCTCTTCCTGACTGAGTACATTGGGCAGCGTTAGGCTTTTCTTAGGTCGTTGGATATCATAAATAGTCCGTTCTCTACCCAGCACGTGTTCATAATACGCCTTAATCGCGTTTATCAACGTATTTTGCGCACTTTCTGAAATTTTATATTTGGTGATCTGATGATAGACAAAGGCTTCTATTTCTTCCTTTGTCACATCCTTAATATTTCGACTTTCAAAAAAAGATAAAAATTGAGTTAATGATGATCAATAGTTCTTTACTGTAGATGGGCTATAGGCTTTAAGAATTAATTTCTGCTCCAAATCTGCCAGTGCCTGGACGGATTGCGTATTCATGATTCTAACTGGTACTGCAACTTTTCTTTCAGATGGCCTGACTTCAGATTTACCTTTATATAACATTTGAAGTTGATCCCAATTAGCTTTTGTATTGACGAGACTCCAAAGTATTCCACTTTAACCCCCAGACCGAATATTGTCACTTGTGAACCCCACCCACCAAAAATGCATTAACATCCTCAAAACCAGAAAAGTGACATCTTTGATCAGAAACATTCGTTTGGATCTTCCAGATTTCCATCGCTTCTGAAGGAATGATTTTCATATTGGAAAGGAGAATTCCAATTTTGTCCCTACTCCCCCTCAATGCCTCCAAATCCCAATCGGTAGGTGATCCTTTTTGAAGGCAATAACGGAATAGCTGGGCTACTCTAATAAAATTAATTGTACACTTCTCTCCCGTAACATCATTATCCAAATAGAGATCAACTACTTCACACTCTTCCAAAACATCCAGAATTAAGCGAAAACTGAGATTGGCAGTACTATTCAGAATAATGGCTTTGAAATCTGTAGCTCTAGAAAGCTTCAGATAACTCAGAAAGTCAAACCAGCCTTCAAAAACTTTGATGCCTTTAACAGTCCCAAGGATTCGAATTGAAGTACCTCCTCCAAGAATGTTCCCCTTAAAAATAGAGGATCGAAGTACCCATCCACCCGATTCATTTGGAAAACCCACTGCGAAATATCGCTTTCCCTTATTCCGCCAATGCACCTCTTTACCGAAAGGAGCAATATCCTGAAGATCAATACCCCTGCCTCGAATGTATTGGATAAGTGCATCATGGCTGATCTCAGCCACCTTTTCCACCACTATTTTCTGGGCAATCTCAGGTTTTTGTCTAGGAACAAATTTTCTTACCGGAACTGATCCAGAGAGGCTTTCCACTGATTCGAAGAAGGTTTTGTTTTCAAATTCCTGGACTGCTGCGATAACGTCTCCGCCCTTTCCTGCGGCATGATCATACCACACATTCGCTTTGTCATCTACGGCAATCGAGCCAGTCCGCTGTTCCAGGAAACCAAAAAAATATTCTTTCCCGTGGATGCCTTCGAATTTCAGAAATCCTGATCTGACCAGGCTATGGAAATAATCCAGCACAGGGAATTCCTGTTTGATTCTGGCAGCCGCTTGTTTTACTTCAGAGTAGTTCATAATATTTACATTTTTATATAAATACATCTATACATAAATAATACATCTTATTGATTTAAAGGAGTCTTATCTTTCCTTTTGTCGTGAATTGTCGGATTACCTGCAAAAAGAAAAAGAGGGGTAGTGGTAAGTGGAAATCGTACGATTCGCACACCTCGTACCCCTCGTACAGTTCGATTTTTACGATTGAGCTTACTCGTCTAACTCAAGTTGCTTGAGCCATTTCCTCACAGCTCCTTCTGACACTCCGAGTTCCTGAGCTATCTTCACATTGGTATGGCCCTCATTTTTGAGATCCAAGGCCTTGGTCTTCATTTGAGATTTATCGACTGGATTCAACTGCTTTAAATGATCGGACTCTTTTCCAAACTGGATAAACCTAAACGAACTGAAATTTGAGTCTTTGCCGATTTTACAGACTAGGACATTTTCGGAGGGATATTTAAAAGCACCATACCTGACTTTTATTTGTTTCAAGTATTTAATGGAAGGGTCTTTTTGACTTTCTCCTACAGCGAAACAAGAATCAATCAGATTAATAAAGCTCTTGCTGCCTTGGATATCGTTTCTATTGATCGGTGCAAACAGGTTCCTCTTTGGAGTATGGGCAATGAGCAAAATCGACCACCCATGAATCTTTTTCAGATTGTTGAGCCTTATTAAAAATGGAGTGGTATTCCTTGCCTTCTCATTATCTGAAATCACACAAGACAGATTATCTATTACGAGGATTTTAGCGCCGGACTTGGAGGCTTGAACCTCTATCTCTTTAAAAAGAAAGCTTTCATACTCTTCAAAAGCCTCATCAAATCCATATGGATTGATTTCTGCTCTCAGGAAAAGGTCACTGAATTCGAAATGATCAAAAAGGATATCTCTTTCCTTATCGTATTGAGCATATCTCATTTCAAATTGCTTGGCTGTCAATTCCAGGTCAAAGTAGATGACTTTAGATGCTTTCAGTTCCATCTCCAATCCCAGGGTTGGAACTCCTTTGGACACACTGTCGATAATTTGTACGGCAAGCAACGACTTACCTTGATTGGTATCAGCGAAGAGAATGCATAGCTCTTCCTCATACCAAAACGGGCCAAAGATCTTTTTGGGAATAGGCTTGGACTTGGCTTCATCCATCCATTCATTGGCGGATTTGATGATTAGGAATTCACCGGAACGGGAATCGTTCGATTTTGTATAATGATTTATTGAAGTCATATTTTTTAGGCAATAAGGTTTCGATTAGCATTTTGGGGTAAATACTACTTTGAATGATTTGTAAACTTTTGGAAATGATCCGGATGGTTATCAGGATCTAACTGGGAGGAGAGTCAGAGTGGTAAAAGTTCAATAAACCGCCTTACCTAGGTTGATTTTGATCAAAAGAATGTTCAACTTGGAATCATGTTTTTAATTGTGAAGAGGTTAAAAGCAAACCAAGGAACTGCTATTGCGCATTTTCAACAAAAGGAAAGGATGGTCATCCTTTCCTTTTTTAGTTCTCAAACTCCCCCTGAAAAAACCTATCCACCTCTCTCTGGTGAATAAATCGCCTTTTACCTCGGTACATGGAGCGAAACTCCTGCCCTTTGGACTCGGAAACGGATTCCATTTTTGAAATCGAGTAATGAGATTTAACGCCAGTTGCCTCCATGAATTCCTGAAGCGACAACCATTCATCTTTTACGGATTTACTAGCCGGATTAATGCTTGAGATTTTCTCTTCCAGATTCTTGAATTTCTCTTCCAGCCATTTTTGGCTAACAGCCGCAAACGAAATAAAAGTGTCTTGATTCATATTGATTTGAGTTTGATTTACTCAAATATAGAGAAAAAATATAATTTCGGTCACTGGTGTCCGTTTTTTTTCAATGATTCAAATCCATTGGATTGAGTCGATAATAATGAAGCATTTCGGAATCAAAGCGATCATCCATCCATTTTTTTAAACCTGCAATATTCTGATTATCATCAATTACCGCCATCCTAAATTGAAGCCTATTTACCTCCGGCCAATTAAATGATTTATAAATCCTGAAAAAATCGAATACCCGTCTGACTTCTTCAATTTCCATGAATCGCTGAAAAAGTGCTAGATCAAGATGCTTTAAACCTGACAAAAACCGGGTAGGACCGGCAGCATTTAACAAATCAATCAAGTCTTGATCAATTTCTGCAAGAATCTCTATCAATTCCTTTTCCTCAAAAACTTGATCAAAATAATCAATGACTTTCTCTAAGGCAGTATTCTCGAAGACCTCATTTACCACCATAGAAGGTGTAAACTCAACCGCCAAGACATCCTCAAAATAGTCTCTAAGCAGTTCAATGTGCTTTACTTCGTCTTCAATTAGACTGATCACATCTCTATTGAAATTGCTAAGGATAGAGGACTCACCACCATTTTCATTCACAAATCGTATTCCCAACCTTGATGCAAATTTGGTTTTCGCATTCTTGTACCTTACCATGACATATAAAGGAAAGCTAGCAGATGATTTTCCAATCTTCTCAAGTTCCTTCCCGTGGTAATGTTTGATTGCCAGTTTAGTTTTCTTTTGCATACTTATCGCTGAATGAAGGAAAGGATTCTCTTATAGGTTTCCAGGGTTCTTCTTTCGGTATAATATTTCTTAAGAACCGAGCCGGGCGAATGCCCAAATATCATTCTAATATCGTTATCATCCATCCCCAGTCGGTCAGTCCAGGTTCCGAAGGTCTTTCTTCCTACCTTATTGGAAAGCACATCCGAGAATTTAATTTTCTCTGCAAGGACTTTCAGGTTTTGGTTAAACTTCTGCTCTGAAATAGCCACGCCTGCAGGAAACAGATAATCTCCACCTTCTTGAAAGTACTTATTTACTATCCGTTTTGCGGTTTCATTGAGAGGGATCCAAAATTCCTCCCCGTTCTTTTTTCTCTCCCCTTGAAGCACCAAGTGTTCTGGATTTTCTTTCAACAAGTTCCAATCAAATCCACTTTCAGAACGAATTGCAATCAAATCATTATAGTATAGTGCTGTATTGCACAACAAAAGAAAAAGATCCCTGGTGATTTCAAGTCTTCTCTCTTCAGGAGAAAATTTCATTTCAGACAGCAGTTCATACTGTTTATCATTAACATAGATGATTTTATCAGGCCTTTTGGTTGACTCGACATCCAGTCTTTCAAATATTCGCTTCTTAAAAAGAATCCCATACTGGTCACAATACTCTCGATAGATCACCTTCAGACGATCCACATATTTGGCAACCGTGGTGTCGGAATTAATATCCGTTGATTCGCTCCGCAAGAAATCAATAAACCCCAAGACAAAAGCCTCATCCAAATCAGCCATCACAGCCTGGCTTTTATAGCTATCAACCAAATTCTTTAAGGTCACATATACCTTTCTCGTTCCTTCAGCTTTCTTTTTGGTTGCTCCAAATTTGAGAGAGTAATCGATATAGGATGAAATTTTATCACTAGCCCCAGGAGCAATTGTTCCATTAACACCTTTAATTCTTTTGCCTTGGTGTTTTACCAGATATATGTTCTTCAGTTTATCAGCGGTCAGAACCTCACTCCGCTTATAAAAATCCTGGATGATTTCTTTGAGATGATGAATTTCCCTTGCAATTACCCGATTGTGAAAATCAGCATACAGATATTGACTATTGACCCATTTTAATGGTTTGCCCGACCAAGCATTTTTTGGAATCTTTTCAAGGTTGAGATTAATGTAGTGTCTCCCTTTACGATTAATGCACAAATAGATCGCTTCACCGTCGGGCGACTTTTTACTTTTCGGATTTAAAACCGCGGAAATTTTGAAATCTATCATGGTTCAAAATATCGAAAAAATTCAAGGCGGACAAGAAGGGGGACAAATTGGGGGACAAAAAGGGGGACAAAATCATTTGAATTTATCAGAATCAAATAGATTCGAAATAGTTCTAATTGCCTGAAAAACAAAAAACTCCGAACAATTTTTACATTGTTCGGAGTCTAAAAGTAGCGGGAACAGGACTCGAACCTGTGACCTTCGGGTTATGAGCCCGACGAGCTACCAACTGCTCCATCCCGCGATATTGTGATGCAAAGGTAAGGACAAACTCTCCAAAATCAAGTACCTTTGCAAAAAAAATTATAAAAATGCTCTCCCCTACTCATAAAGCCGGATTCGTAAATATTGTCGGCAAACCCAATGTAGGCAAGTCCACACTCATGAATATCCTTGTGGGTGAGCGACTTTCGATTATTTCATCCAAAGCTCAAACGACTAGACATCGAATTTTAGGATTGATAAATACCGACGAATATCAGATTGTTTTTTCCGATACACCAGGTATGCTCAAACCAAAATACGAGCTGCATAAAAATATGATGAGCTTTGTCAACCTATCATTAGAAGATGCAGATGTGATTGTTTTTGTGACTGATCTCTACGAAACAGAGGAAGAAATCGAAGATATAATTACCAAAATCAACGCTTCAGGGGTTCCAGTTCTTTTGGTCATCAACAAAATCGACCTCGCAAAAGAAGGCCAACTGGACGAAGTTACCGCTTATTGGACATCTAGAATCAAATCTGAAACGGTGATCCCGATTTCGGCATTAGAAAAATTTAATACAGAACGTATTCTACAGGAAATCCTGGACAGACTGCCAATACATCCACCATTTTATGACAAAGAGGAACTAACTGACCGGCCGGAGCGGTTCTTTGCCTCCGAGATCATTCGGGAAAAGATTTTCACCAACTACAAAAAAGAAATCCCCTACAGTACTGAAGTCGCAATTGAAGACTTCTACGAAGAGGAGACAATCATCAAAATACGCGCTACCATTTTCTGTGAGCGGGATAGTCAAAAAGGCATTCTTATCGGTGACAAGGGTAAAATGTTGAAAAAAGTAGGAATAGAGTCCAGACTGGAATTGGAGAAATTTTTTGGTAAAAAGGTCTTCCTAGAAACATTTGTGAAGGTGGAGCAGGACTGGAGAAAAAACAAATTGAAACTTAAAAAATTCGGGTACGACCCATCATAATTATGGCAAATATTGTAGCAATAGTAGGACGGCCCAATGTTGGTAAATCCACACTTTTTAACCGCTTGGTAGAAGAGCGAAAGGCAATCGAAGACAATATGAGTGGTGTCACTCGTGACCGTCACTATGGACATGCCCAGTGGTCAGGGAAGTTTTTCTCAGTAATTGATACCGGCGGATACGTGACCGGATCTGAGGATGTATTTGAAGCTGAAATCCGTAAACAGGTCAAACTAGCAATCGAGGAAGCAGACGTAATCCTATTTGTGGTGGACTGTATTGATGGGCTAACTGATCTTGATACTGCTTTTGCGAATGAGCTTAGAGGCACTAAAAAGCCTCTTTTCATTGTGGCAAACAAGGCTGACAACCGCGAAAAAGCGATGACTGTGCATGAATTTTATTCGCTGGGAATCAGTGATTTTGAAATTTTCCCCATTGCTTCAGCAAGCGGAAGTGGCACTGGTGAACTTCTGGATGAAGTCGTCAAGCAGTTCGTAGATGAAGGAATTGAAGATCCTGATGCTGGAATTCCTAAAATTTCCATTTTGGGCAGGCCAAATGTGGGTAAATCTTCTTTCCTGAATGCCTTACTGGGACATGAGCGCTCTATTGTGACTGATGAAGCCGGAACGACTCGCGATGCCATTCACACACGATACAAGCTTTTCGGACAAGATTTTATTATCACTGACACTGCAGGGATCCGGAAAAAAGCCAAAGTAAAAGAGGATGTTGAGTTTTACTCGGTGATGCGGTCCTTGCGAACATTGGAAGAGTCTGATGTAGTCATTGTCATGATAGATGCCACAAGAGGACTTGAGGCCCAAGACATCAATTTGATCAGCCTTGCGATCAAAAACAATAAAGGAGTAATGATCATGGTGAATAAATGGGATTTGATTGAAAAAGATCATAAAACCATGGGAAAAATCAAGGATGACATGGTGGATCGCCTCGGTGAAAACAAATGGATTCCGATTATATTCACTTCCGTGGTTGAAAAACAACGGATTTTTCAAGCAATTGAATTGGCTACCAAAGTGTATGAAAATAAAACCCGAAGAATTGCCACTTCTAAATTGAACGACATTTTACTTCAGGAAATTGAGAAATATCCACCCCCTGCATGGAAAGGAAAATACATTAAGATCAAATATGTAACTCAATTACCCACCAAAAACCCAGTGTTTGCCTTCTTCTGTAACCTCCCGCAATACATCAAAGAACCCTATACACGGTATTTGGAAAATCGATTAAGAGAAAACTTTAATTTCGAGGGAGTTCCTGTAAAAATTGTTTACAAAAACAAATAAAAAATATTTGAATGGCACTTGCACAATTGTAAATAATACTAGTACCTTTGCTCCGTAATTAAGAAAACTACAAAAAATGAAAAAGGTATTTGCAATTTTCGCAATCGCTGGTTTGATCGCTACTGCTTCTTGCGGTAACAAGACAACTGAAGAAGTTACAGTTGAAGAGACTGTAGTTGTTGAAGAAACTCCAGTAATCGAAGAGGCTCCAGCTGATTCTTCTGCTGTTGCTTCTGATTCTACTGCTGCTACTCCAGCTCTGTAATCATTCCCGAAAAAGGAAAAAAATTAAGAGTCCCGATATCGGGACTCTTTTTTATTTTTAGGGCAGATGGAATCTATAGATCAGCTTAGGAAAATTTTTGAAAGTCATCTCCCCAATCCAGCAATTACTTATTGTCTGGATCTTTGGCATACGATCCCTTTTTCTTTTAAAGTACAGAAGCCCAGAGCTTCAAAACTTGGGGATTTCCGATACCTAAAAGACCGTAAAGTCCAAACGATCACAATCAATTCAGATCTAAATCCTTACCAATTTCTTTTAACATACATCCATGAGGTTGCACACCTTCATACTTTTTTAAAACATGGATCAGCTCATTCACCACATGGAGTCGAGTGGAAAAAAACATTCCAAAACTTAATGGCTCCTATTCTAAATGATTCTGTTTTCCCAAAAGATATTTTGATTCCGCTCAGGCATCACATGCAAAATCCCGCCGCAAGCTCTTCTCGTGATCTATTTTTGATGAAAGAAATGAGCAAATATGACCTCCCAAACGAGTTCAAATCCGAACAGATTTTCCTGTCAGATCTTTTACCGGGAAAAGAATTTTTGCTTTCGGGAAGAAAATTCAAAAAAGGGGTGACGCGAAGAACCCGGGTTTTGTGTGAGGAAGTGGGCTCCGGGAAAAAATACCTTGTTTCGAGGCTAGCAAAGGTAAAACCAATTTAAGGTACTAGTCCCGCTCTTCCCCAATCTGATTGTCAGACTGGGAAAAATCTTTAGGCAGAGGTAATTCCTGAATAGAATTGATCCCAAAATACTCCATGAATTTATCAGAAGTACCATAAATCAATGGTCTACCTACACCTTCGGATTTTCCTTTGATTTCAACGAGCTCTTTTTCTAGAAGCTTCTGAACGGAATAATCACTATTTACTCCCCTGATTTGTTCAATCTCCCCTTTTGTTACCGGTTGCTTGTAAGCAATGATGGACAAAGTTTCTAATTGAGCAGTCGACAATCTTTTTTGCGATTGCTGACGCAAAAGAATACTTATACTTGGCTGGTAAGCTGGTTTTGTCAAAAATTGATATCCTCCTCCCAAATGCTCCAAAGCAAAGGAAAATTCTTCTTGATTATACTTATTTCCAAGCTCAATAAGTGCCGATTCGATATGGTCTAATGGGATCTCGCTAGCAAACATTTCAGAGAGGCATTTTGAAATCTCTGAAGCCGCAATTGGCTCAGGTGCACAGAAGATCAAGGCCTCAATATGGCGATTGAGAAAATCCACCTTTACTTTTTTGCAAGTTTCGCTTCAATTGAATGCATAGTATGCGGCACAGCTTTCAGCCTTTCTTTAGAAATCAACTTTCCAGTATCCACACACACCCCGTAAGTCCCGTTTTTGATTCGGATAAGTGCATTTTCAAGATTTATGACAAATTTCTGCTGCCTCGCGGCAAGCTGGCTCAAATTTTCTCTTTCCAGCGTGTCTGCACCGTCTTCCAAAAGTTTAGATGTCGAAGCTGTATAATCTGTCCCAGTGTCATTCTTTTTACTCAAACTCTCTTTTAACGAAGTGAGTTCTTCTTTTGCACTGGCGAGTTTCTGATGGATAATAACTTCGAATTCTTTAAGTTCTTCCTGAGAATATGCGGTTTTTTCTTCCTTGCTCATAATTAATCATGCTTAAAATGACAGTACTGGGACGGATTTGCGAACGAATGGTTCCCTAAAGTACGTTGGACTTTGATAATTGCAAAACTTAAAAAATCCCAGAATTTGAAAAGACAAAACACAAAAATCACAATCTCAAATATAAAACACGCTACTATTTCATTATCAGCCGATTAGATCCAATCGGATTTGGTTTCATCCAAATCAATAAAAAAAATGGGAGACATCAGGTAGGAGATATTCTAAATAAAAAAAGCTGTCATGCGACAGCTTTCTCGGTTTGGAGCATTTTTTCCAATCTTCTCTTCAGAACTTCATGTTCTACGTCAATTCGATATTTCATTCTCAAGTACTGTTGTGCCTCTTGAAGGTCTTTCCCATCACGAAGAACTATTTCTTGTAGGGCAATTGTAATTAGGCCGCGATCCATGGGTTATAGTTAAGGTTACTTGAAAATAGTAAAAATTGTATTTCAAACCGAAAAAAATCAAATTAAAGTCGTGTAGCAACAACAATTGTCTTTTTAAAGACTTTAGTCTTACCACCGAGTTCATAAAGTTCAGCGACCAAAACATAATATCCTGCTCTGACCAACTTTCCTGTTGAATCTGTACCTGTCCAAGTGAACATCCCATTTGTGCCTAAAATTTGGTTTTGGGCTAAGGTCTGAATTAGCTGCCCCGCAGCGGAATAAATTTTAAAAGTTCCTACCCATCCGGTCATGTCCAATTGATAGCGAATACTTGTGAAAGCCGGTCCGCTACTTCCCTCCGGATCAAAAACCTCAGGATCAATCTGGATTATTTCAGCCTCAAATTCAATATCCAGTGCTTGAGAATTTTTCCTCCCAGGAGTGGCGTAATCCTCATTTCCGGAAGCTGACTGCCAGTTTGACGAAAGAGTTGTGGGAGATTGATCTGAAATTCGCTCTAACGAAACTCCTTTTGGGTTTCTCAACAGCGGATGATGAAGATTTTTATCATATTTAAATGTTTCGGCAATTTCTCCACTCGAAAAAAGTAAAACAACGGTACCGCCGGCTATCGGATAACTTGGAAGAGTAGGGATTTGGAGAAAATTGCCTTGGATGGATTTGGGATAGGCTAATTTTAAGGCTTGAGTAGCTGTAGTAATCGCCAAATACCCTTTCGGCTCCAAAACCATTCCCTGTTTACCAAATGCTCTTAGTTGGTCGGGGAGGCCGGCTGAATTTATATTGGCCAAAGCCAAATTTTCAAGATTAAGGTATTTTTCAGTGGTGTTTTTCACTTCCACAAACTTCGGGTCCCCCGTCCGCGGATCAAAAAGAACTTCATTGATGATCAATTCTCCCTTTTCGGGGATTTCAGGCAAAACAAGATTGATGGACAGATCGCCTATTTCATTTCCGAAGCAGTCCTTAAAACCATCCAAAACTAGTCTGTATACGCTATTTGCTTCAGCAGGCGTTTCAAGAATTAACCTGATTTCAGTTGTAGAGACAAAAATCAACGTGTCAGCCTTTAAAACAGGCGTAAATGAAATGTTTACTTTATCAAACTTTGGTAGGATTGGGCTTGAAAATGCCACCAAAATCTCTTTCGAATCCACGAAAAAGGCAGATTCTATTTTCAGGTTAACCAACTCAGTTTTAGGATCAAAAATTGAGTTTTGAATTCCCGGTGTTCCCCTAAACTTATCGATCGAAGGATTTAGAAAAGCAGAATTGTCACAAAGGAAAAAAGGATTGGGTACTTCCAAACTGTACCCTCCATTCGCAAAAACGTTCCCTCCCCAGGTGGATGTGGAATAAGAAATTCGATCAATGAACATCCCGCTAGCACTACTTAAAAACACCTGATCCCCGGAATTAAGAAGAGTAGGCCAACTTTTTATTGGTAAAACCTTCCCGAAAGCTGCTAATTGTGCTGCCTGATTTTCTGGAGCCAAAATCAAATACTCTCCTGGGTTTAGCCAAAATTCACTTAAGATGGCAGTTGATCTGGAATTGGAAAGTTTAAGCCCTCCAAGCCGGAACTCGTGATCACCTGCATGAAATAGTTCGATGTATTCAACATTTGGCAAATCCTGATCTGCCCGCGGGGCAGGCATCAGTTCATTAATCACTAAGCTTTTTTCGGGAATGTCTGTCGGATCAAAAAATGTAAAGGTGACCGTGGTGTCTTGCAGAAAATTACCTTCTAAATCCGGGATCTGACGAATTGACAATCCATAGGATTTAGCTGATTCTAGCTTCCTTTCAAATGCCGCAATCACAAGGGAATCACTTTTCAACTGAACAGAAATCGGGTTTTCATTCTCAAGTTCATACGCTATCGAAAAAATAGAGAAAACAGGATCGACCCGCTCAGAGAACTGAATAAACACAGAATTTGAATCATAGCCTTTTGCTGAAATGACTCTGGGGGGAGATTCATCTCTCACGATATCGCCAAATTCAAAATCATCCATAATCCATCGGGCAGCACTTCCTGACCCAGGCCCATATCGGATATCCAAACTCATAAAGACCTCTTCCTCACTTTTGAAATGGGAAGGAAGGGTAATATTATATCTTCTGAATTCTTGATTTGAATTTGGAAACTCGGTGTTATTTCCAATTTGTATCGGTTCAGAAAACTCTCCATCCAATTTTCTACCCCAGGAATAAAAAACCAAAGCAGGACGATTTCCACTTCCATTTTGAATGGTTTTTGCGAAAAATAAAAGTTCAGGATTTTCAAACTGTGCAGGTGTCAGCTTTATCCAAATCTTCCCATCAAAAGTGCTGATGGGCTGAACGGCTAGGCCTTTACTCCCATTTCTCCCTTGGTTTGAAACTTGGAAAATTCTGGCAGGAGTGGCTCTGACCTCATTCCCATACCAATTTGGCAGGAATTCCTCAGGATAACTTGAGGGTTGAAAGCTGCTTTCAAAATCTTGATTTTGGGCAAATAGAATGGGGTTCCCCAGTTCAAAAAAAATGGGAATGATGATTAGTAGCTTTTCTAAAAAGTATCTGCTCATAAAAAATGGAGGAACAGCTTTACCTAAATATATAAAATCAAATGATTTTTTCTAATAGAATTAAACAAAAACAGTCGAAAATATTTGCTCACAATCCTGAAAATGAACGTGTAGTCCTTACTTTTGCAATCCAAAATCAATTATAAACCTATGAAACTGGCTGTAGTAGGTGCAACCGGACTGGTTGGCACCGAAATCCTCGAAGTGCTCGCTGAGCACAACTTCCCTTATGACGAACTGCTATTAGTCGCCTCTGAGCGCTCAGTAGGAAAACAGATCGAGTATAAAGGTAAAAAACACACGGTGATCGGTCTGGCCGAGGCAGTGGCAGCCAAACCTGAAATAGCCATCTTCTCTGCCGGCGGAAGTACTTCCCTAGAGTGGGCTCCAAAATTTGCAGAAGTGGGCACTTTCGTTATCGACAACTCTTCGGCATGGAGGATGGACCCAAGTAAGAAACTGGTTGTTCCCGAAATCAACGCCAAGGAAATTACAGCAACTGATAAAATCATCGCCAATCCAAATTGCTCAACCATTCAGATGGTACTGGCATTGGAGCCATTGCGTCAGCGTTACGGCATCAAGCGAATAGTGGTCTCCACCTATCAGTCGGTGACAGGTACCGGAAAAGCTGCTGTGGATCAGATGATGGCTGAGCGTGAAGGAAGAACCCCTGAAATGGTTTATCCACATAAAATTGATATGAACGTCCTTCCTCACATCGATGTGTTTCAGCCCAACGGCTACACCAAGGAAGAGATGAAAATGATCAATGAAACCAAGAAAATTTTCAGTGACGACACAATTCAGGTTACTTCCACTACGGTTCGTATTCCTACAATGGGAGGTCACTCCGAAGCTGTCAACGTGGAATTCAAAGAAGATTTTGATCTGGCTGAAGTAAGAAGTCTTTTGGAATCTGCTCCGGGTGTGATCGTTCAGGATGACCCTGCCAACTTCATTTACCCAATGCCAATTACAGCTCATAAGAAAGATGAAGTATTTGTAGGACGTCTGAGAAGAGACGAATCACAAGCCAACACATTGAACATGTGGATAGTGGCAGATAACCTTCGGAAAGGCGCGGCCACCAATGCCGTTCAGATTGCTGAATACCTATTGGAAAACAAATTGGTTTAATGGATTTCAGCGGGTTCAATAGCGCTGAATTCAGACAATTTGTGCAGGATCATCTCAGTGAAGATCCTGCACTTTTGCTTTTAAAATATCATGGTAAGGTCAATTTTGACTTAAAAGAAGCTGTTCAACAAATTTCTGCACGTCAAAAAGCTGCCAAAAAACTTCCGGAGTGGGTCGCTGACTCCCGTATTATTTTTCCGGCTTCCATTTCTTTGGAGCAAAGTTCATCCGAAGAGACGGCCAAATTCAAAGCCGATTCCCTCTTCGGCAAGTTGATGATCGATCTGACGGGAGGCTTCGGAGTAGATAGTTATTATTTGAGTCAAAACTTTGAAAAAGCGATTTATTGCGAGCAGAATGAGCAATTGGCAAGCATCGCAAATCACAACCTGAAGCTGCTTTCCCCGGAAAAATTTGAGATTGTAGCAGGCGATGGCTTGGACTTTTTGAAAAATTCAGACCTACATTTTGACCTGATTTTTGCAGACCCTGCGCGGAGAGGAATAGGGAATCAGAAACTCTACAAACTTCAGGATTGTCATCCGGATGTGGTCAAGGGATGGGATTTGATGAAAAGTAAAGCAAAGCAAATTTTACTGAAACTATCTCCGATGCTAGACATATCTCAAGCGCTATCAGCGCTGCCGGATATCCAAAAGATCACGGTGATTTCAGTGAAAAATGAAGTGAAAGAGGTTTTACTTTTTTGGGAAAGCCAGAATTCAACCAGTCGAAAGAAAATTGAAGTAAAAGATTTGGGAAGTGAGTATCCCACTTTTGAATTTGGAATTGAAGAGGAAAGTATCGCTGATTCCAAGTTTGGCGAAGTGGAAAAATACTTGGTGGAACCCTTGAGTGGTATATTAAAAGCAGGAGCGTTTCGGCTTTTTGGAGTCCGACATGGCCTGAAAAAACTGGATCCAAACAGTCATCTCTACACCGGCGACACCATTCCGGAAGAAATTCCAGCACGTATCTTTGAAGTCATCAGAGAAATATCTCCTAAAAAGCAGGAAATCAAAACCCTTTTCCCATCAGGTAAGGTCAATGTGCTCTGCCGGAATTATGTCACAGGAGCAGAAGAATTGAAGAAGAAACTAGGCTTAAAAGACGGTGGAGAGGACTTTTTAATAGGAACTAAAACCGGAAGTGGTTTCAAGGTTTTTTGGTGTAGGAGGGTGAAATAAAAAAAGTGAAAGATTACTCCTTCACTTCTTCATAATCGACGTATTCTCCGCCTTCGATGTCTTTTTTTCGTTTTTCGATTTCCTCACGAGGAATGAAATCCACATTCACCGAATTCTTGGATCTTGAAGCTTGCTGCTGAGCGCGTCTTTCTTCCATTGCGGCTTCATTGACTTGCCTCGCAAATTTTGCAAGCTTGGTGCGAAGGAAATAGCGGATGAGTTGGCCCAAAAGCCAACCCACGCCAAGAAGAATAATTACAAATTTTAATAGTCCACCCATTAATTTTTTCCGATTTTATCTGCTTAAGTAGAGGTTTCGCTCTGCATAGATTTTCAAGAAATAATCATCCATCAAGTCATCAATAAAATAAATCGCCTCTCCGGTTGATTTCATTTCAGGCCCCAACTCCTTATTTACATTCGGGAATTTATGAAAAGAGAACACAGGTTCTTTGATAGCATAACCTTTTTTCAGTGGTTTGAATTCAAAGTCGGTCACCTTTTTCTCCCCTAGCATCACCTTTACGGCATAATTAACATAAGGTTCCTGATAGGCTTTGCAGATAAATGGTACGGTACGGGAAGCTCTTGGATTGGCCTCAATGATGTACACCTTGTCATTTTTAATCGCAAATTGGATATTGATCAAACCGACCGTTTTCAGTGCCAAAGCGATTTTTTCGGTATACATCTGAATCTGACGCATCACGTAATCCCCCAAATTGTACGGAGGTAATACTGCATAGGAATCTCCGGAGTGAATCCCGGCCGGCTCAATGTGTTGCATGATTCCGATGATGTAGACATTTTCTCCGTCGCAAATCGCATCAGCTTCAGCTTCTATCGCGCCTTCCAAGAAGTGATCAAGCAGGATCTCATTGTTTGGAATATCTCGTAGGACATTGACTACATGCTGCTCGAGCTCTTTCTCGTTGATCACAATCTTCATCCCCTGTCCTCCCAATACATAGCTTGGACGAACCAAAAGCGGGAATCCGATCGTCTTGCAAAGCTCCAATGCCTCGTCGGTATTGTGAATCGTGCCAAACTCCGGATAAGGGACATTCAGATCTTTCAAGAGCGTGGAGAATCGACCTCTGTCTTCAGCCAGATCCAATGCTTCGAAGCTGGTTCCTATGATCTTGATTCCGTACTTATCCAGCTTTTCCGCCAGTTTCAAGGCAGTCTGACCTCCAAGCTGAACGATGACGCCTACCGGGTTTTCATGTAGGATTATCTCGTAAATGTGCTCCCAGAATACCGGCTCAAAGTAAAGTTTATCTGCGATATCAAAGTCCGTGGAAACAGTCTCCGGGTTGCAGTTGATCATGATGGTCTCATAGCCGCATTCTTTGGCTGCCAATACTCCATGCACGCAAGAGTAGTCAAACTCGATGCCTTGACCGACACGATTTGGACCGGAGCCCAAAACCACCACTTTTTTCTTATCCGATCTTACTGATTCATTTTCCTCGCCAAATGTCGAGTAATAATAGGGTGTCTTGGCTTCAAATTCAGCCGCGCAGGTATCTACAAGTTTGTACACGCGCTTGATTCCCATTTCATCATATCGCTTGTTGAAAACCTCGCTTTCAAGGCAATCCAACAAATGTGCAATCTGACGATCTGCATAGCCTTTCTTTTTGGCCTGATCCATTACCTCAAATGGAATGGTATCAATTTTATATTTTGAAACCTCATTCTCAAAATGAATCAACTCCTCAATCTGTCGAAGGAACCACTTATCTATTTTCGTAAGATCATGGATCGTTCGGAATGAAATTCCAAGCTTAAAGGCATCATAAACATGAAATAGTCTGTCCCAACTTGGATTGGCCAATGAGTAGAGGATTTTATCCTGATCTTTCAGTTCTTTGCCATCTGCACCCAGTCCGTTTCGCTTGATCTCAAGTGACTGACAGGCTTTTTGTAAGGCTTCTTGGAAGTTTCTCCCGATACCCATCACTTCGCCGACAGACTTCATGGATAATCCAAGCTTTCTGTCAGAACCTTTGAACTTGTCAAAGTTCCAGCGCGGAATCTTCACAATCACATAATCGATCGTGGGTTCAAAAAAGGCAGAAGTAGTCTTGGTAATTGAGTTGCTCAATTCGTCCAGATTGTATCCGATGGCGAGTTTTGCGGCGACTTTGGCTATGGGGTATCCGGTAGCTTTGGAAGCCAGAGCAGAAGATCTCGATACGCGTGGGTTGATCTCGATACCGATGATGGTCTGATTATCGGGACTCACGGCAAACTGCACGTTACAGCCACCGGCAAAATTCCCGATACTGTTCATCATGGTGATCGCATAATTTCTCATGCGTTGATAAACCGTATCCGGTAAAGTCAATGCCGGAGCGACAGTGATCGAATCCCCTGTATGCACGCCACAAGGGTCAAAATTTTCGATAGAACAGATCACGATCATGTTCCCGATATTGTCCCGCATCACTTCGAGCTCGTACTCTTTCCAACCCATGATGCTTTGCTCGATCAGCACCTCATGAACCGGAGAAGCCTGAAGGCCGGCAACCAAGTATTTTTCGAAGTCCTCTTCTTTTTCAACAAATGCACCTCCTGCCCCTCCAAGGGTATAAGAGGCACGGATGATTAATGGAAAACCAATCTCCTGCGCGATTTCTTTGCCTTGAAGAAAAGAGGTGGCAGTGTCTCCCAGGCAAACTCCAACGCCAATTTCTTCCATCAGCGCTTTGAATTTTTCACGGTTTTCGGCGGTATCAATCGCAGCGATATCCACACCGATCATCTTGACTCCAAATTTGTCCCAAATACCTGCTTTATCGCAGTCAATGGCAAGATTCAGTGCCGTCTGTCCACCCATTGTTGGCAACACAGCATCGATATCAGGATGATCCGTCAGGATTTTTTTTATGGAACTCTTTTCCAATGGGAGCAGATACACATTGTCAGCGGTGACTGGGTCGGTCATGATCGTGGCCGGATTGGAATTGATCAGCGTGACGATGATGCCTTCTTCGCGAAGAGAACGTGCCGCCTGAGAGCCTGCATAGTCGAATTCGCAAGCTTGACCGATGACGATGGGACCTGAACCGATGATGAGAACGTGCTTGATGCTACTGTCTTTTGGCATTACGAGGTGGGATAGGGGGAGAGAATACTTACGTCCAAATTGGCGCAAAATTAGAAAAATTATCCGAAGGCGGAAGGATAAACTCGGATAAATGGCACAGAAGATTCGAGTATTTCAAAAATACAGCGATTGGGGCCAATAGGCGTTAGTTCTGATTTTTGATTCCTATTTTTGGCCTTATGAACTTGAATAAATTCGATTTCTACCCGATAATGGGAGAACGCCTTTCTTTTGAAAACACCCTAAAACTTGATTTTACAGAGGGGAATCATGAATTGAAACCAGTCGATCTTTCAAAAACTGAAGTTTTTAATCAGTACGTATTCAATCAGCTGAGGCAGAAAAATAAAAAATACGGAATCGGAGGCTACCTTGAAAAACGGGCAATCTACCGGAGAAGTGAAGTCTTTGCGACAGCAGCAGCGTTTAGAAACATTCATCTGGGTGTTGACATTTGGACCGAAGCAGGCGCTCCCGTATTCGCTCCGATAGACGGAATGATTCACAGTTTTCAGGACAATGCCGGATTTGGAAATTATGGACCAACGATCATTTTGGAGCATGAGCTTGATGGGAAAAAGCTCTTTTCACTCTATGGACATCTTTTTCAAAAAGACTTAGAAAAGCTGGAAGTGGGTAGAAAAATTAAGGCAGGAGAAAAGCTTTGTCACGTCGGCCCTTTTCCAGAGAACGGGGATTGGCCGCCTCACTTGCACTTTCAACTGATGTGGGATTTGGGCGGTAACTGCGGCGACTATCCCGGCGTGGCTGCAGAAAAAGACTTGGGGTTTTATCAAGCAAATTGCCCAGACCCGAATTTGATCCTCCGGTTTTCGGAGAAATAACAAATCAACAGCTACAGCTTTTGACCAAGTTTTTGGTTCCTTTGGTGATTCCGTGGCGGATCACTCCAGCAAGTTTGGTGTAGTTTTGATAATCCAATCCATCGTCTTTATCACTCGTACTAAATCCCGAATTGGTAGATGTAATGGTGAAATCTGAATCGATTTGACCTGTTTCCGTTGAAATCAAAGCCATACGCAGGATCGAACTGACCTCCATATCCGGGACAGGAGCCATGTCATATACTTCCTGAGCTGTCTGATAGCCCCAAGTTTCTCCCACTCGGGTAGGGCCAAGAGTCAAACCGAGCAGATAGCTGTACCCTAACTTTGAAGAAAGTTTTTCGCGTTGCACGGGATCATTCAAGTCTTTGATCCCTTCCCGCAGCAGCTTGTAATCCAAATTGTCTAAGATTTCGACTTTTTGGAAGCCTTCCTTGTTCAGCAATGAAATGATTTGCCGTTCGATTTGATTTTTCTCCGCTACACTGAGCACTCGAAAAGTAGGTTCCCATATCAATGGTAATACTAAAATTCCATCAGTTGGATTCAAGCAGACCATACAGGTGCGGGCCGTGTAAAATTTGGAATTGGTGCAAGAGGCAAAAAAAATTACGGAAAGAAAAATTGGAATAAGCTTTTTCATCAATTGGATTTGAATTACTCTAAGACGTTTATAGGTAATTTTGGTTTTCAAAAAATCCGCAATTCGAAATCCGAAATCTCCTATTTTCTCGGGTGAAAATCTGTTAGCACCTGCCTCAGGTAATCCCGATCTAGGTGCGTGTAAATCTCCGTCGTGGTGATGCTTTCATGACCGAGCATTTCCTGTACGGCTCTCAAATCAGCTCCTCCTTCAATCAAATGCGTGGCAAAGGAGTGCCGGAACGTATGCGGGCTGATGTTTTTCTTAATTCCTGCTTGAATCGCCGTCTTTTTAATAATCAGAAAAACCATCACACGAGTGAGTTTTTGGCCGCGGCGATTTAGGAAAACAAACTCCTCATGACCCTTGGTCGGAGTCTGATGCACGCGAACTTCCTCCTGATAGATCCTGAGGTACTTTAAGGCATCTTTCCCAACAGGGACCAAGCGTTCCTTATTTCCTTTTCCCACCACTTTCAAGAAACCTATTTCGGTAAATACCTGGCTCTTTTTCAGTTCTACCAACTCACTGACCCGCAAGCCGGAACTGTAGAGCATCTCCAGCATGGCCCGGTTGCGATGGCCTTCGGATTCTCCAAGTGGAATGGCTTCAAGCAAAAGTTCGATCTCCTGAAAACTTAGGGTATCGGGAAGTTTCCGCCCAAGCTTTGGCGCTTCAAGAAGCTGCGCAGGATCTTCCTTGATTTTATCCTCATACATCAGGAAGCGGTAGAATGCTTTGATGCCGGAGATAATCCGGGCTTGGGAAAAAGCCGAAATCTCCAAAGCCGCCAAGGCATTGACAAATCTGCGAAGATGCTCCAACTCCATTTCCAAAGGACTTTTTCCCACAAATTCTTTTTCTGCAAAAGCTGCCAACTTCTCTACATCCCGGGTGTATGCCTCGATGGAATTTTCGCTGAGCGATCGCTCAAGCTTGAGGTAATGTCGGAATTGGCGGATAAGTTGAGGCCACATAGTTTTAGAAATCAGCCCTCCAAGGGTTTCGAAACCCTTGGAGGGCTCTGTATTTTGGTTGCAAAGTGGTAAAGTTGCAAAGTTGCCACAACCTTACAACCTTTCAACTTTACAACCTTCCAACTTTTTTTTCGAACCCTTGTCATATAAATCCCTCACTTCTTCGATTAAGTAGTGTAAATGAACCGAAACCAACTCGAAACTTTACTCCGACAGCACCATCGAGAAGTCTACCTATGGGCAAGACAATGCTGTGGGTTTGATGGAGAAATGGCCAAGGACGTGGTTCAAGTGGTTTATCTCAAAATTCTGGAAGGCCAAGCAAAGCTGAACGATGATCGAAATGCAAAAACCTGGTTGTTTTCCATTATCCGATTCACTGCAATAGATGAGTTGCGGAAGGCGGGGAAATGGGAAATCCTGGAAAATGAGGTTGAGGTAGCTTGGGAAGAAGCTGAATCGGATGAGGTCAATTACGAAGCTCTGGTCCGCCGATTACCGAAAATGCAGCAGGAAGTGATGCTGATGGTTTTCTACCACGATATGACTTTGGAGCAAACGGCCGAGGTGCTACAGCTACACATTGGCACCGTGCGTACGCATTACGAGCGTGGAAAAAAGAGATTGAAAGAGTGGATTGAAAAAGCAAGGATCGAGAAATGATACAAGACGAATCAGAAAAAGAATTACATATTTTCTTTCAGGCAATGAAAGAAAAAGATGGTGAAATCCCAACTCCGGCCTTTCCGGAAGTTGCAAAGGCAAGGACTATTAATTGGTGGATACCCTTGGGAATTGCTGCTTCACTGCTGCTTGGATTTATTCTCTTAGAAGAAAAAGATTCTTCATCGCCACCAATTGGAGATGTTGTGATCATTACTTTGGAAAAGGGCTCAGATCAAAAAATGCATTTTAACATCGATCATACAAATGAAATGGACATTTGGGAATCTCCAACCGCTTCTCTTCTAACTGAATATTAACTAAACCAACTATTTCAACATAAATCCTAAATATTATGAAAAAGATAATTCTCCTCTTGTTTTTACTTACATCTGGACTTGCCCAAGCTCAAGACCTATTCAAAGGAAAAATTTATACAACTACTCACTTGATGGAAGTAAAGGATGATATAGCACTTACCGAATCTCAAGTAAGCAAAATCAAAAAAATCCATTCTGAAAATACTGGTTCATTTTCTACCATAAAATGGGACTTGGATGATGCTACGGCTAAACTCAAAAAAATGCTTGATCAACCGAAAATCGACCAAAATTCTGTCTCAAGGCAAATGGATGAAGTACTTCGCCTAGAAAACCAGCTTAAGAAAATGCAACTCAGCACGCTAGTATCAATCAAAAATGAATTGACTTCAGAACAGATTACAAAGCTGGAAGCACGGAAAGTGTTAGGTGTTGGGAAAACATCTTCAATCTCAGGGAATGGAATATCTGCTACTGGTACAGCAAGTTCCGTGTATGGAACTGCAGAAGTCACAGCCTCTTCTCCTAAAGTTGCAGTAACGGTAAACGGAAAGGGAGAGCAGCCGCTATATTACATTGATTCCAAATCAGGGATGATCAGAGTTGGTTCTTTTGAAAATATTGACCCTAAAGTCATCGAAAGTGTGACAGTCCTAAAAGGTGAGCAAGCCTTAGAAAAATTTGGAACAAAAGGAATTAATGGTGTGGTAGTCATTAAACTGATAAATGGTAAAGACGAATCCCCTACAGAATTCTAAATCTTCATATTGGTTAAGTTTAAACAGAAAAGGAGGCTGATTTTCGGCCTCCTTTTTTTATCCCCAACCCTCCAAGGGTTTCGAACCCTTGGAGGGTTATCCGGAAAAATCAATCCAAAAACCTCCAACTTGCCATATGGTTCTCATCCAAAGCTTTGCCGGTGACTTTTGCTCTTAAAATCTCAATCGGCATCGCATTTTGGGACATGATCAGGTCGTGAAATTCCTTTTCGCCCATCTTGCCGGAATCCACCATTTCGGCGCGCATCGAATAGATCTCTAATGCTCCGATCATGTAGGCGATCTGGTAAAGTGGCCCATAGCTCCCTTCAAATGAACGTCTGACTTCCGCTTCCGCATTGGCCACTTCGTGTCCCACTTTATCCACCAACAAATCGATGCACTGCTGCGGAGTCATTTTGCCCAGGTGATAATTCAGGGAGAAAATAATCCGTGCGCAGCGGTGCATTCTCCAGAACAGCATTCCGACTTTGTCCTTTGCATCCCGCGGAAAATTACGATCCCACAGCACAAATTCCCAGTACAATGCCCAGCCTTCTGTCCAAAACGGCGTCCCGAACATGCGGCGGTGCGTCATCACCCGCTGATTCATAAACTGCTGCAAGTGGTGCCCCGGAATCAGTTCGTGTTGAACCGTAGCTCGGGAAAAATGAGGGTTATTTCCTCTCATAGACATCATTTTTTCCTCATGGCTCATTTCGGAAGTCGGGTAAGAAATCTGAATTACCTCACCCCCCAAAAAGAACGGACTTACCCGCTGCCGTTCGGCAGAAATCATGGTCGTCCTCCATGTTTCTTTAGCCAATTCAGGTATGGTTAGCCAGTCATTTTTTTCCATGATCTCGATCGCTTCTTCACCTAATCTGGCAACTTCCTCCGGCCAAGCACCTGCAGGTAAATAGGTGTTTTTCACCATTTCCAAAGCCGCTTTCCAATCGTTACCAAAACCCAATTCATTGGAGGCTTTGAGCATCTCCTTTTCGCACCAGGCAAACTGCTTTTCCGCTTCTTTGATCAGTTCTTCAGGAGAATAAGCGATCATTTCAAAAGCCAATTGTTTTTCCAAGGCCTCTCTGCCAATCGGTTTTCCGATGATTCCGCTTCCATCTTCTTTGATTGAATTGGTATAGTGTTCACGCAGACCTTTGGCATACGCTTTCATGCTGGCATCTAACTTTTTCCAGGGTTCAGCCATCCACCAAGTGAATTCAGGATCATAGTCGAAGTAAAAATCGTAGGCTTCTTTGGTCACCCGATTTAGACTTTCAACTGCTTGGGCAGCCAGATCTGCCTTTTGCCAGGAATCATATTTTGCTGAATTGGATAAAGCTTTCAATTGAGTATCAACTGATTTGGAAACCTGATTCAATACGGCCGCCAATTCCTGGGAGTTTGGTTGTTTAGCTCTTCGGCGAGCAGTGACAAAATCCTCCAGAGGCTTGCCGAAAGCAATTACGGCCTGAACTTCTGTAAATGCCCGCTTTTCCAAATCCAAGGTTGCCAATTCCTTTTCCAAGTAATTGCGAAAAAGCACGTAATCGATCTTGCCGTCTTCGGAAAGCGCATCATAGTTGTGAGCTTGAAGGCTTTTCAAATAATCCTGATTAAAAGATCCCATTCGGGTGAAATACTCTGTGGAAAGCCGATTGGTGTACAATCTGCCTAGTGCTCCCCGATCCGCCTGATAAGTGGTGATGAGATTGACTAGCTCTGTGGCATTTACTAAAATCGAACAGAAAACTAATAAAAGGGAGAGCGCTATTTTTTTCATGAGATGGATTCTTCAACAAATCAATGGAAGGGACATAAACATAGAATATTCTGATGCTTAAAAAAACTGCAAAATTCCAAATGGCGGAAAAGGGGTTTCAAAGAGTTTAATTTGACCACATAGTCACATAGAGACACATAGTTTTTAAGAAGATGATTTTTTTTTCCTATGTTTTCTATGTGGCTATGTGGTTTTAAAAAAGTCCAATTCTCACCAAAGTGAGTTGAAATACTTGCTCACAAAAGTTTTTTGTCCGTTATGGAATAAATTGGTCACGTTGAAATTCAGTAAGATGCCTTTGGGTATTTTTAGCAAATTCATGTAGTTAATCACCTGAGCTTGGTGAATGGGTAAAAGCTCGGACACTGCCTTGATCTCTACAACAATCAGATTTTCAACAAAAAAGTCACACCTAAACTGACCTACTATTGTGTGATTTTTATATGTAAATGGCAATTCTAATTCTTGCTGGAAAGAAAGTTCACGCTCGGCCAATTCTATCGCTAGGCACTTTTGATACACACTTTCCAAAAATCCAGGCCCTAAATGCCTGTGAACCTCAATCGCTGCTCCAATGATTTGATAGGATAAATCATCAACTTCTTTTTTGGACGTTCTCATACTTTTCACTTTAAAAAGACTTAATAAAGCATCAAAAACTATGTTTCCTATGTGACTATGTGGTTAAAATAAGAAATTCGAATTTATTCTTAGTTAATAATATTTTTTAAATAATCGTGACCATTAGCCAAAGTTCTGCATCTAAAGCTAGTAGACTGCAATTATCCTTTTTTATGAAATGTCTTTAAAATCAAATCATTATATTCAAAATGCAAAAATTGAGCGATCGATGAAATGCTTTTTATTGAATCCTTTTTCCAACCTGACACTGTAACCCTTTTATCTATGGAATTAATTATTAAAAATCTCTCCAAAACTTACTCAAATGGAGTGAAAGCACTGAACGACATTTCCTTGACCGTCCCTCAAGGTATGTTTGGTCTTCTTGGGCCAAACGGTGCCGGTAAATCCACGCTGATGCGTACCATTGCCACGCTTCAGGATGCAGACTTTGGCACAATCACACTGAATGGAATTGATGTCTTGAAAGACAAACAAGCCGTTCGTGAACGATTGGGCTATTTGCCACAGGACTTCGGGCTTTATCCCCGAATCAATGCGGAAACGATGCTCGACCACATCGCACAGATGAAAGGAATCGGAAATAAGTCCGAACGCAAAGAACTCGTAGCTTCACTATTGCAAAAAGTCAATCTTTTTAAAGACCGCAAAAAAGGCCTCGGTACGTTCTCCGGCGGAATGCGACAGCGATTTGGGATTGCTCAGGCATTGGTAGGAAATCCTACCTTGATCATCGTGGATGAACCTACGGCTGGTTTAGATCCATCAGAACGTAACCGATTTTATAACCTGCTCTCAGAAATCGGCGAAAACACCGTTGTCATTCTCTCTACCCACATCGTCGAGGACGTAAATACCCTTTGCTCGAATATGGCCATCATCTGCATGGGTGAAGTCCTGATGCAGGGCAAACCTAAGGAAGGGCTTTCTATTGTTCAGGGAAAAATCTATAGAAAAGCGATCGAGAAAAGCGATCTCGAAAAATACCGAAAAGACTATCAGGTAATCTCGACCAAGTTGATCGAGGGAAAGCTGAGTTTGCGAATTGAAAGTGATGAAGACCCGGGAAATGGATTTGTGCCTACTCCGGCAGATTTAGAAGATGTGTACTTCAGTTTTATTTCCAAAAAAGTAGATCCAATCACTATTTAATCTTCAGCTATGTTTAAGGACATCTTTTTATTTGAGCTGAAATACAGGTTCAGCCGTCCGGCTACCTGGATTTACTTCGCCATGCTATTGGTTGTTCCCTTGCTGCTGATAGGATTTGGAAATACCCCCGCTTCGGAAAAAGTCTATCACAACTCCCCTATTGTCATTGCCAACCTTTTGGTTTTGGTATCTCTTTTCGGGATTTTGATTGCTTCAGCCGTGATGGGCGTACCGCTTTACCGCGACTTGGAGCATAAGACCGGAAATTTCCTGTTCAGCTACCCGATTGGTAAGTTCGGCTATTTCATGGGTCGGTTTTGGGGGTCTTTTGTCGTGCTCTTGTTTATTTCTCTGGGAGCATTGCTTGGAATTTATTTGGGAAGTTTGCTCGGCCCACTCTTTGGAACAGATGCAGATCGCTATGGGCCAAACGCCCTGATTAATTACCTCCATCCCTGGCTTACACTGGTCGTTCCAAACCTTTGGCTAGCAGGTTCACTTTTCTTCGCTCTGATTATTTTCACCCGAAATATCCGCTCGATCTACTCTGGAGGAATTGTCATTTTCATCGGGTATTTACTTTCGAATTTTCTGGCTCAGGATATTGAGAACAAGGATTTGGTGCAATTGATCGATCCTTTCGCTCTGAATTCATTTGACATCCAAACCCGCTATCTGACGCCTTTTGAGCAAAACAGTTTCCTGCTTTCTGTGACTGGAAATTTACTTTGGAATAGAGTCATTTGGGTTTCTGTCGGGCTCTTTTTCTTTGTCTCTTCCTATTTCAGGTTCAGTTTTACTTATTTCTTTCAAACTGTTCAAAAGAAACTCACTTCGAATACTGACAACGAAACTGCTCCTGCTGGTTTGCTGAAGCGGGTAATGCCAGATTTCACAGCTGATTATCAGTGGAAGAGTTTTATAACCTTAACCAAAATTGAGATTCAAAATGTACTGAGAGACATCTATTTCCGCTCGATTTTACTGGGAGGAATGATCTTTCTTGTACTGGACTTCTGGATTGGAAATACGATTTATAGTGTTTCGAATTTCCCCTCCACTTCCTTTTTGATGGAATACAAAGGCTATGATTATTTGCTGTTTGTATTCATCATCATTGTGTTTTTTACAGGAGAGTCCTTACACCGAGACAAATCCACCGGCTATTCTGTCATCAACGATACTTTCCCGGTCAAAGACGGAGTCGTCATCTCATCCAAGTTTTTTGGAATGGCATTCATTTGTTTGATTTTGACTACACTCCCTATCGTAGTTGGTCTTTTGGTTCAGTCCCTCAAGGGTTATTTTGATTACAATCTGCCTGTCTACCTGATCGATAGCTATCTAATCACCCTCCCGGACTTTTTGCAAATGGTCATGTTGGTATTTGCTGTTCATTTGGTCGTCAACAACAAGTTCGCAGGACATGCAACTGCGATCGGCATTTGGGTTGTCATGATCATTCTGAGAAATTTTGCCAATTATGATTTCAATCTATTCTTCTTCAGCTATAAGCCAGGCTACACCTGGAGTGATATGAATGGATTGGGCCACTTTGTAGAGCCCTTGGTTTGGTACAACATTTACTGGACAGCTTGGGGGATTTTTCTGGTCTTGTTCTTCAGCATTTTTTTCAGTCGAGGTATTGAAGATTCCTGGAGAAGCAGGCTAAAAACGGCTAAATCCCGGTTGGGAAATCCAGCTCCAAAGTTATCCTTTGCGTTTCTTACCATCGCCTTACTTACCGGAGCTTATATTTATCAGACTGTCGTCTATGAGAATGGCTATTTGACTTCGGATGAAGGCAAGGAAAGATCGGTTGTCTATGAGCAGCAACTAAAAAAGTACGATCGCCTTCCTCAACCCAAAATCACCAAAATCAACATCAAGGCGGATCTATTCCCCATGGAACGAAATGCCTTCTTTGAAGCACAAGTTCAGATGGTCAATAAAACCGATAGCCCCATTGACTCGATTCATTTTAACAGCACAAGCTTGACCAATTTCACGGTATTACTGGGCAACGATACACTTTCCTATCGATTCCCGCTTGAGTATAAGCCTCGGAAGTTTCAGATTTTTGGCAAAAAGCCAGAACGGGAATGGTATAAAATCACTGCTTTGCCTCAGACTATGATGCCTGGCGACACACTGGACTTTGTCATCATCAGTGAAAAAACCAATTCAGGCTTTCCTAATTCCGGGTATGGTCGAGAGATTGTCTACAACGGGACATTTTTCAGTGGTGGAGTACCGGAAATCGGCTATTCTGCCAGTTCTGAGATGAACAGTGATGAAGACCGAAAGAAATATGGACTTCCTCCCAAGCCTGAAGATCTGCCGGAACACCGGGATCCTTATGGAGAAAAAACGCTGCTATTCGTGGATGATGCTGATTTTATTCAGTTTGAAACGGTAGTCAGTACAATACCGAGTCAAATCGCTGTTGCACCCGGCTACCTTCAAAGAGAGTGGGAAGAAAATGGAAGACGCTACTTCCACTACATTCAGGATACACCGATTCAAGCCTTTTTCACATTCGTTTCGGCAGAATTTGATGTATTGAGAGATGAGGCAGTCCTACCTAGCGGACAGAAAGTGGATCTCGAAATCTTTCACGACCCCAAGCATAAATACAACTTGGATCGCTTTATGGGAGCGTATCAGGACGGAATTACCTACTTCTCTGAGATCTATGGAGACTTTCAATTCCGCCAAATGAGATTGTTGGAGTTCCCGAGGTATTCCACCTTTGCGCAGTCATTTCCTAATACCGTTCCTTTTGCGGAAAGCTTTGGATGGGTTGCAAACTTCAAAAATCCGGACGACTTTGACTATGTCTATTTTGTGACTGCCCACGAACTGGCCCACCAATGGTGGGGTCATCAGATCACTCCTAATTATACCCGTGGGTCCAATTTGATTTCAGAAGCTTTGGCAGAATATTCCGCCTTGATCCTGACTGAAAGAAGATATGGAAAGGACAATATGAAGCGATTTCTCAAGGATGAACTCGATCGCTACCTGTCTGGAAGATCCAATGAAGGAAAAAAGGAAAACACTTTTATCAACTGTAACCGACCTTACCAATGGTACTACAAAGGAAGTTTAATCCTTTACGGGCTTCAGGACTTGATAGGGCAAGATGCGATGAATTCAGCTCTTTATGCCTTCAACCAAGAATTTGGCTTAAAAGAAACACCGCCATTCCCCGGAAGCTATGATCTTTACCGACACTTGGATGCGGTAACTCCGGACAGTTTGAAATATTATCTCCACGACACTTGGAACAAAATCACGCTTTATGACAACAAAGCTGAGGAAGTTCAGGCCAAACGAATCTCAGAAGGGGAGTATGAAATCACCTTGAAAGTGAAATCCCAAAAGCTCTATGCAGATGAAACAGGCCGAGAAGAAAATGCGATCTATGAGGCAGATTTTATCGATATCGGGGTGTTTGCAGCTGAAGACAAGGACGAAAATGGACGAACCCGGGTGAATCCACTCTATATCCAAAAGCATAAAATCAAACCGGGACAATCGACCATCACAATCAAAGTCAAAGGCGAACCTGTCAAAGCAGGGATCGATCCATACAACAAACTGATCGACCGACTACCGGATGACAACACCATTTCAGTCGTAATCAAATAAGCTAAAAGCTCCGAAGAAATTCGGGGCTTTTGTTATAATTCAGAATTTTCCCCAAAAGGTATGGAAGCAAAAAGCCCTGAATTGCTTCAGGGCTTGACACTATATCTACTGTAAATCGACTTAAATCCCGAAGGCAGCCTTTACTTGATCTACGAAATCAAGCTTTTCCCAAGTGAAAAGCTCCACTTCTTTGACGATAGCTTCTCTGTATGGAGAGTAAAAGGTCTTTTTCACTACTTCATTTTTCCTGCCCATGTGGCCGTATGCGGCTGTTTCTTCATAGATCGGATTTCTCAGCTTCAATCGCTGCTCAATCGCATAAGGACGCATGTCGAAGATAGACTCCACTTTTCTGGCAATTTCGCCATCACTCAATTCTACTTTGGCAGTACCATAAGTATTGATGTAGATTCCCATTGGCTTTGCAACTCCGATCGCATAGGATACTTGCACCAGAATTTCATCAGCCACACCCGCTGCCACCATATTTTTGGCGATGTGACGCGTTGCATAAGCCGCAGAACGGTCAACTTTCGATGGATCTTTTCCGGAGAAAGCTCCTCCACCGTGTGCGCCTTTGCCACCGTAAGTATCAACGATGATTTTTCTACCGGTCAAGCCAGTATCCCCGTGAGGACCACCGATCACAAACTTACCGGTTGGGTTGATGTGGTAAACGATCTCATCCGTGAATAACTTCTGAAGTTCCGGCTTCAATTGAGCTTTCACTCTAGGAATGAGGATATTGATGATGTCAGCTTTGATTTTTGCCAGCATGGTTTCCTCCTCATCGAAGTCGTCATGTTGAGTAGACACCACGATCGCATCGATTCGCTGAGGCACATTATCGTCGCTGTATTCGATGGTCACTTGAGACTTGGAATCAGGTCTGAGATAAGTGATGTCCTTGTTTTCTCTACGCAACGCCGCCAATTCTTTGAGGATCATGTGGGAAAGATCCAAGGCAAGCGGCATGTAGTTTTCGGTTTCGCTGGTTGCATAACCAAACATCATCCCTTGGTCACCTGCGCCCTGCTCCTCAGGATTCTTACGCTCCACACCCTGATTGATGTCGGCGGACTGCTCATGAATTGCAGAGAGAACTCCACAGGAGTTGCCTTCAAACATGTACTCGCTTTTGGTATAACCGATACGGTTGATGACATCACGGGCGATCTTTTGCACGTCAAGGTAAATATCAGATTTGACTTCCCCGGCCAAAAAAACCTGTCCGGTGGTCACGAGCGTTTCACAAGCTACTTTAGAGTTGGGGTCGAAGGCTAAAAAATTATCAATCAGCGCGTCGGAAATTTGGTCAGCGATTTTGTCAGGATGACCCTCAGACACTGACTCTGAGGTAAATAAATAGGACATATAGCTAGTTTATTGATGCGTTTTCAAAGGAAGCCCAAAATTACAGGAACTGGGGGAAATAAAAAATTAATGAAGGAAGACAGGTGGATATTGAGCGAAACTTGACGCTTATACTACTAGAAAGTTTAAGATTGGTAAATAGATTCATTTGCCAGTCTTTAAGGATTTGAATTTTTCTTCATTTTTTTTATAAAATCACACTTTATGTGCCGAAAACGTGAAAAAAATCACATAATCGGAACATAAGATGTGATTTAATGAAATGCCCATGAGAAAAATTCTCACACAGGGGAATGATTATCCGGGGCATTCCATATGGCCATTAAAAATCAAATTATAAACAGATGAAATGGTGCAGCTTCTGGAGAAGCAGCACAACGAGGTCCGCACACAAAATGTGATTTTTGGCTTTTAACTAACCGCGGCTTCTGGAGAAACAGTTCAACTTTTGCCACTTTGTCTAGCGCCTTGTGTCTAACTTCTTGACTCTTTCCTCACCAATCCCTCCGTAATCTCATTCATCGCTTTCACTTTGAATTCAAAGTCGCCTTTGAGCGTCTCACGATAGGCATTCAGATTGAGCAGCAGGTCATCGATTTCCTCAGGAAGCACTTCTTCCAACAGTTGCCGCAGTCGTTTTGCAGTAGTCGGGGATTTGCCATTGGTGCTGATGGCGATTTTCAAGTTGCCTTTGGTCACAATTCCTCCCAGATAAAAATCGCAGAGTTCAGGGGTGTCAGCGATATTCACCAAAAGAAAACGCTCTTTGGCTTCATCACGAATTTGTTGATTAACAGCCTTGTTGTCCGTCGCCCCAATGACGATGTGCTTACCGCCAAGATACTTTTCGTGATAAAGATCCTCAATCAAAGTTACCGTATCGGCTTTTGCCGCCACTTCCAAAAACTCCGGTCTGAATTCCTTTGAAACCACAGTCACTTGTGCTTCTGGGCTAGATTTCAATAGAAATTCCAACTTTTCCGTAGCCACAAAACCTCCTCCGACCAGCAGGACATTGAGTTCATGGACTTTGAGGAAAATGGGGTAGAGATGGTTCATTTTATTAGAAGCAAGACATTAGATACAAGATTTGAGAAAGTTGTAAGGTTGTAAGGTTGGAATGTGGTAGGGTTAGGAAGCTCAACTAGATTTCATTTATCGGAAAATATTGCCTCATATGGCTTCGACTCCCTGCCTACCGACAGGCAGGCGCTCAGCCTGACACGATTTTCGACGCTTATGGATTGCCAATTACAATTGATTTCTGGTTACTGCAAACTGGGACTGCCTACTGACCAATCTATACACTTCCGCCAATTTCACACTTTCTTTGACAACTTCCCCAACAATTATTATCGCTGGAGCCTCGGCTTGGGCTTCTTTTGCTTTGTGCTCAATGTCGGAAATATACCCGGCCACAATCTTTTCTTCAGAAGTGGTTCCGCTTTGAATAATTGCGATTGGAAGGTCTGATTTCCCAAATTGCTGGTAAACCTTCACGATTTCAGCCAGCTTTTTGGTGCCCATCAAGATCACAACCGTAGCTGTTGATTGTGCGGCCAAAGCCAAATCACGGGAGAGTTCACACGAAGAAGTGGTCCCAGTCACCACCCAAAAACTTTCGGACACACCACGTTTGGTCACGGGAATCCCCGCCGAAGCCGGAACTGCAATTGCCGAAGTAATTCCCGGAACCAAAGCAGTGGGTATCCCAAACGCCTCGATGTATTCGATTTCTTCTGCACCCCGACCGAAGACAAAGGGATCGCCGCCTTTCAGCCTTACGACATGACCATGCTCTTTTGCAAGGCTCACACAAAGTTGATTGGTATCCTCTTGAGGAGTGAAATGCTTTCCAACCCGCTTTCCAACGAAAATCTTCAAAGCCGTCTCAGGGGCATGTTTTAGTAAAACAGGGTCTATTAATGCGTCATAAAGCACTACATCAGCCGTATTCAGTGCTAAAATCGCTTTTAGCGTGATCAATTCCGGATCACCGGGACCGGCACCGACGAGTGTTACTTTTGGATTGATGGTAGTTCTCATGCCTCCACTTCCTCCTCACGGTATGTTTTGAGCAGGCTGTAAACTTCCATGGCCTGTTTTGCATAAGCTATGGCAAATTCTTCAGTCGGTTCGTACTGATTGATCTGATAAACTTTCTCAGCGAAAGTGCCTTCCAAATTGATTTTTCCGGTCTCGACAAATTTCTCATCGAAAAGGGAAATAATATTCGCATAGCTGTTGGTGCTGGTGTCTTCACTAAGCAAAAGCGCTTTGGCAGCGTTGATCAGTCCTGCATAATGGTGGTAAATGCTGTCTGACCATCTGCCTTGTTCCAGCGCTTCCTGACCTTGATCCAGCTTTTCCAATGCTTCCAAAAGTAAAGTCGCCACCAAGTCAATCACGACTCCGGCACATTCGCCTACGCCAACAGCAACTTCATAGGCTTGATTGTGTCCCCAATCCACAGAATCAGATTCAGTCACCGTCGATGCATCACTGAGTTCCTTTAGCAATTCATAGAAATACATCTGTCCTTGGCGATCATAATATCCCAGGAAGTCTTTTCCTCCGGCATTTTTCTCAAAATCATCCAATAGAACCCGCAAAGCCTGAGGTCCTCTTCGACTGGGAACTTTGGTCACCTTATCGGCAAATCGCCCGTTGCCATCGCCCAAATTTCCACCACCAAGCAGCACCTGGAGCGCAGGCACAACGGTTTTGCCCGATTTCATGGACATTCCCTGAAATCCGATATGCGCCATGTTGTGCTGACCGCAGGCATTCATGCAGCCCGAGATCTTGATGACCAAATCACGGTTTTGAAGGTATTGGGGGTATTCTTCCAAAATGACTTTTTCAAGTTCGACTGCGATGCCGGTAGAGCTTGCAATTCCAAGGTTACAAGTATCTGTGCCCGGGCATGCAGTGATATCACCGAGTGTGTTGTAACCACGCTGTCCAAGTCCGATTTTCTGGAGTTCTAGGTAGAAAAAGGGAACCAAGTCCTCCCGCACATCCCTGATCAGGAAGTTTTGACGAAGGGTAAACCGTACTTCGTTATTCGCATATTTTTCCACCAAATCCGATAGAGCTCTTGCTTGATCGATGTAAAAATCCCCCAAAGAAACTTTCACTCCGATGGCTACATAGCCTTCCTGCTTTTGTGGCAGTACATTGGTCAGTTTCCAAAGTTCAAAATCCAGCCCGGGTTCTTTTTCGAGGGTCGGACTTTCGGGATTGGGAAGGGTTTTCCCCGCCTCATAGTCTTCAAAATCCAGCGGGAAACTTGAAAAAGGCAATGCTTTTCTTTCCTTTTCTACCAAATCCAAAAACGCCTCGACACCCAGATCTTTCACCAAAAACTTCATTCTGGCCTTGTTTCTTCTGGCGCGCTCTCCATGGCGGTCAAAGATCCTGAGCAATGCCTCGGTGAAGGGGATAATCTGATCCGTTTCAACAAACTCAGAAATCATATCCGCATGCCGGGGCTGAGAACCCAAGCCACCTCCTAGGAGAACTTTAAATCCCCTAACCTCTTTCCCATCAACGATTTTCACTTTTGGGATAAAGCCCAAATCATGCAAATAACTCAAGGCAATGTCTTCATCCGAAGAAGAAAAGGACATTTTGAACTTACGGCCCATTTCCTGGCAAACCGGATTTCTCAAAAAGTATCGGAAAGTGGCATCCGCATAAGGAGTCACGTCAAAAGGCTCTTTGGGATCAATTCCTGCCAGTTCGGATGCTGTGACATTTCGAACCGTATTCCCACAGGCTTCTCGCAAGGTGACATCATCCCGCTCCAATTCGGCCCAAAGTTCAGGAGTCCGATCCAAACTCACGTAGTGGATCTGAATGTCCTGACGGGTAGTGATGTGAAGCCTTCCTGTGGAATACTCCTCCGAAACCTTGCAGATTCTTCGCAACTGAGAGGATGTTACCCGCCCATAAGGCAGTTTGATGCGGATCATCTGTACGCCTTGCTGCCGCTGTCCATAGACTCCACGGGCAAGACGCAGACTGCGAAATTTTTCCTCATCGATTTTCCCCTCTCGGAAAAGGGCGATTTTTCGTTCCAATTCCAGAATATCTCTTTCTACAATCGGATTTTCCAGTTCGGTTCTGAAGCTTTGCATGGTTACAATAGGTTTTCCCTATAGGGATAGTGCTTTTTTAATTAAATCGATTCTTCATTCGTTTTCAATCTTCGGAGTTCGATATTCAAAATTCGGTGTTCATCATTTTTAAATATCGAATGTCGAACATCGAATAATGAATAGCGAAGTCTTGTATGCCGCCGTGAGTGTCTCCACTCATGGCATTTCAGTTTTTTTTAAATGCCGCTTCCGGAGAAGCAGCATGACTTGACGTCGTCCACTTCAGAATTCGATATTCAATATTTTAATATCGAATATTGAACATCGAAGTTCGGGTACTTGATACTTGATACTGATATCTAGATACTATTCAATAAACCCAACAGAAACCGTATCATAGCTTCCCTCATCGATCAGAATAAAGCTTCCGTTCGACTTATTGTCATGATAGGAATCAAAGTGGATCGGTTTGCTCAGACGGAAATGAACCCGCCCGATATCATTCAACTTGAGCTGTTCTGCTTCCTCTGTTCCGGTGAAATCGGTGTGAATTCTGCTTTCAATCTGATCGACTTTTGCCAAAACCCGATTGATTCCATGTTGCAAAATATATTTTCCTCCCACTCTCAATGCTTTGCTATTCACTTGGCAAATGGTGGCGGAAAGAGTTTTCTCACTTTTAGGCACAAAACCACTTTTCACAATCATATCCCCACGGCTGCAATCCACTTCTGTCGCCAAGGTGATGGCAATCGATGATCCGGGAGCCGCTTCCTCCAATTCCTGATCGAAGAAATGAATGCTTTTGATCGTGGATTCATTTCCGGATGGAAGCACAGTCACAGCATCCCCAACTTTCAGACTTCCTCCGTAGAGTTTACCAGAGAAACCCCTAAAATCATGGTATGCTTCTGTTTTTGGTCGAATCACATATTGAATAGGAAATCTCGCTACGGTACTTTCCTGTAAATCGGCAGGTTCGAGAATCTCCAAATGATCCAAAAGTGTATTTCCGAGGTACCAAGGCATGTGCTCGGATTTCCGGGCGATGTTTTCACCCTTCAAAGCTGAGACCGGAATAAATGTAATTTGTTCCTGACGGAAATCACTTTTCTCCACCAGCGCATCAAAATCAGCTTTGATTTTCAGATAAATATCCTCGTCATATCCGACCAAGTCCATTTTGTTGATCGCTACTACCACATGTGAAATGCGCAATAGGTTGCTGATAAAGAAGTGTCGGTAAGTCTGCTCGATTACCCCTTTGCGAGCATCGATCAGGATAATTGCCACATTGGAAGTCGAAGCTCCAGTTACCATATTCCGAGTATACTCCACATGGCCGGGCGTGTCTGCGACGATGAAATTGGTCTTTTCGGTATTGAAATAAATATGTGCCACGTCAATCGTGATGCCTTGCTCTCGCTCTGCCACCAGTCCGTCTGTAGCCAGCGAAAAATCCAGATAATCGTAGCCGCGTTGCCTGGAACTGCGTTCGATGGCTTCGATTTTGTCAGTAGTGAGGGACTTTGTATCGTATAGCAATCGCCCGATCAGCGTGCTTTTGCCGTCATCAACTGAGCCTGCTGTGGCGATTTTTATGAGTTTTCTGCCTTGTATGTCCATTTTTTTTGAGTCAATAGTTTATAGACAATAGTCCATAGATGTCTGAGTTGAAAAGATACTTTGTACTTGGTACATGGTACTTTGTACTTAAAAATACCCAACCTTTTTCCTCGTCTCCATCGCTGCTTCAGAGCGCTTATCATCGATTCTAGCTCCTCGCTCCGAAATCGTAGAGTCCCGAATTTCGGCCACTACATCATCCAAGGTCACCGCTTCCGAAAGAACAGCTGCGGTACAGGTCATATCCCCGACGGTTCTGAAGCGGACCATTTTCTCTTCCACCAACTCCGTCTGCTCTCTATACACATGCTCGTTGGCAGTCCAGATCATTCCGTCACGAAAGAATACCTCGCGCTTATGCGCAAAGTAAATCGAAGGAATCTCGATATTTTCAGTTTTGATATACTCCCACACGTCGAGTTCAGTCCAGTTGGAAATAGGGAAAACGCGGACGTTTTGACCCACATGAATTTTTCCATTCAGCATGTCGAAAAGCTCCGGACGCTGATTCTTCTCATCCCACTGACCAAAGTCATCCCGCACGGAGAATACACGCTCTTTTGCTCTGGCTTTCTCTTCGTCTCTTCTTGCTCCACCGATACAAGCGTCAAACTTGAATTCCTCGATTGCGTCGAGCAAAGTGGTCGTCTGTAGGGTATTCCGGCTCGCATAGCGGCCGCGCTCCTCCCGAACTTTGCCCTGATCGATGGAATCCTGCACATTTCTCACGATTAGTTCCAGACCCAATTCGGAAACCAATTTGTCCCGAAACTCGATGGTCTCGGGGAAATTGTGGCCTGTATCCACATGCAGAAGCGGAAAAGGAATTTTTGCGGGGAAAAAAGCTTTCTGAGCCAATCTCACCAAGGTGATGGAGTCTTTTCCTCCCGAAAAAAGCAAAACCGGACGCTCAAACTGCGCCGCCACTTCCCTCAGGATGTGGATCGATTCTGCTTCTTTGGGATTGGGTATGAATAGGTTTGACATTGGTATTTTTGATTTACGATGCTTCGACTTCGCTCAGCACAGGTTTTTGATTTACGATTTACGCTGCCTTCAACATTCGTTATTCAGCATTCGGTGTTCGTTATTTCTTCTTTTCTCTTACTTTCAATTTTTACAAATCCTCCAATTTTTCAATATCGAATGTCGAACCTCGAATGTCGAATGATGAAGATTTTAGTCTTGTGTCTTGTATCTAGCTTCTTGCGTCTCACCTCGCATGCAGCCCACACTCCTTTTTCGAGTCCTCCCACCACCAGCGACCGGCACGGGCATCCTCTCCCGGCATAATCGCCCGAGTACAGGGAGCGCAACCAATGCTGACAAAGCCTTGATCGTGAAGTGGATTATATGGAATTCGATGTTCTTTGATATACCCAATCATCTGATCAAATGTCCAGTCCATAAGCGGATTGTATTTGATGATCTGATTGGACTCATCCCATTCGATAAGCTTCATTTCGCTGCGATTGGCACTTTGCTCGGCACGGAGTCCGGTAATCCAGATTTCATTGCCAGCCAAAGCTCTTTTCAAGGGTTCCACCTTTCTGACAAAGCAGCAAGATTTACGATTTTCAACCGACTCGTAAAAGCCGTTAATTCCGATTTCACCCACCAGCTTTTCAACTGAATTTGTGGTCGGATAGTAGACTTTGATTTTTTGTCTGTATTTGGCTTCAGTTCGGCTTAATAAGTCCAAAGTCTCCGGAAACAGACGTCCCGTGTCCAGTGAGAAGATCTGGATTGGTAGATTTTGCGAAGCGATCAAAGCTGTGATAACTTGATCTTCCTGACCCAGAGAAGTAGAGAAGACCACTTTCCCCGGAAAGCGGTCGGCAATTAATGCCAGGCCTTCTGCCGCCGAAAGTGCGCTAAGCTTAGCTTCAAGATCTGACAAGTTCTGTTGCTGGCTCATTGATTTTTTCTTTAGTTGCATTCTCCCAAACTCGTTCATGGAAATAATACAAGATGATTTTGGAAACCACTTCCACCGAACCAATTGAAACCGCCATCACCAACTGTCCCGTGATGATGTAGGAGATAATGATTGTGTCAATAGTGCCTACAATCCTCCAGGAAATTGATTTAAGTAAGCTTTTGGCATTGCTGTCTTTTCCGGGTTTGGAGGAAAAAAGCTTCTTGGCGAATTGGTCTAAAATCATGAAGTTCTATACGAAGGGAAAGACAAAAGTATATAAACCCTATAAATTTTATAGACTTTGTGATAAAAAAATTTTACTCTTCGTTCAAAATGTCCTGTAAGGACTTGTTTTCCAATATTTTAAGTGTTTCATCCCGCACCTGAATCATGACTTTATTGATGCCACATTGGGTCTCATTTTTACATTCTGCACAGGGTTCATAGTAGTTGAGACTGACACAGGGAAGCAAAGCGATCGGTCCATCGAGCAATCGTATCACCCGGGAGAGCGGAATATCTTTAGGTTCTTTGATCAGATAATAACCTCCACCTTTGCCTTTCTTGCTGCCGAGATAGCCAGCTTTGCGAAGTTCGAGCAGAATATTTTCGAGAAACTTATGAGAGATCCCATGCTCCTCAGCAATGTCCTGAATCAGGACGGTTTTGTTTTCCCTATGCTTGCCGAGGTAAGTCAGGGCATGAAGGGCATATTTGGTCTTTTTGGAAAGCATGATCAAAAATACAGGATTTCTCTAAATAGCCTAGTAAGGGAGTGGGGAATGAAAAATCCCCGACCGAGGCCGTGGATTGGGAATTAATAAACCCTACGAGTCTTCACAACCCATGGAGGGTTTGGGTGAAAGATCAAATCTACTCCAGACATATTTTAACAAGTGCATTCGCCACCTTAGACTAACACAAACCCCAAAGCTTTCGGTTTGAATTAAAAATGAAAAAATTCATAAAAGAAAATTAGCATTATTAAGGTTTTAGAAATAATTTTCAAAATAAGATAAACATAAAAGTGATGACATTATAAAATATTTTGTTTGGTACTTAATTTTATAAATCATTTTTAATCCTTGCAAATGCAATTATGTAATTCTCCTCTTTCAAAAAAGAAGTATTATTAGAAATAAATTGTTCAAGGTTAGATTTTAGGCCTATTCCTTTTTGAATTTCTTCCAAATTATCCATTTTTAAAAATTTATTAGTATTCATCAAATAAACCACATCTCTCCCTGTTGATGCCCAAGGCATTTCATTAATTATAGTAAAATCAAGATCGTTAAGTAAATTCTTTCCTTTATAGAGGGGCTTAAATTCCTTATTGAAAAATATATATTCCTTATTATAATCATTTCTCCTCAGATACATTAAATAACCTTGATCTAAAATGAGGAATCCCGTTATACTTTCAACCAGTCCATTTTCCTCTGCATAATCGAAATGATCCACTTCAGACCCTAATTCAATTCTATCTACGTTCTTAAAATTATTGGCTCCAAAATCGAAAACATATTGATTTTTAAGAAATCCCAATGAATCAAACTTTAAAATATTATAATCTTTAGGCAAATTAAAAAAAATATTTAAATTTCTATCCGATTGAAAACCAGCTGGATCACTGTAAATATTATTCACTAAATAATTTGGCCTCTCAACATAGGGAATGACTTCTTTCGACGAATATCGCAATATTCTGAAATTAAAATCAGGATCATTATTTAAGTAATACAGATTAAACGATTTTCCTTTATAAAACATCGCTCTTTTGAAAAAACTAGTCTTTTCTACCAAAAACTCACCATTCAAACTAAAGCCTAATTCTTTTTTTAGGATTCCATCTTTAATCCAAATTGTATCATTGTAGATTGAAAAATCATCTAATGTAAAAAACTCCTTAGGCCCCTTTCCTGTACTGTTTATTCGAAATTTAAAATTTCCAGATAAATCATAAATAAAAATAGAATTGTAAAAGGCATCTCTTACCAAAACCAAACTATCATAAAAAATAATTTTATATGGATCAGCAAGAAAATTAGATGAATCAGGTTTTAGAAGAACATAGGTTATGCTGTCATATATATCTGATAGTTTCCCTTCATTAAACGATTTCAAATTAATTTCAATTTCAAAGACACTTTCCTCTTTTTCGTCATTATTTTCATCACATGAAATTAGTAAAATATTGAAAAGGATCCAAAAATTAAATCGGGAGGAAATTAATCCCTCCCAAATTACCAAAATCAACCTTTTCATGCACATCCTTTAATATCACCACAGCCAAGGGTATCATGAGGCTCACATACTGTTCTAATTTTTCCATTTGGACACCTTCTTTGTTCAGGTGATTCCCTCGGACCGTCTGCAGGTGGCGCAATTTCTTGTCCAGAAGATGGAAAATTAATTAGAACAATAAACCCTAAAGCGAATAAGCTAGAAGCTATTTTTCTCATTTCATTTAAATTTATAGGTTTTAAATTAGTTATAATTATTAGTCCTCAGCGCCGAAAACTTAAACTAAACATACCCCCCCCATTTCAAAAAGTCAAGTCTTGAACTGAAAAATATTTAATCAAAAAATGTAACTAGTTGAAAATCAATGAAATTATTTTTAAATTCTTAGTAGAATACAATTTGTACCTAGTTGATATACAATTTGTTAACAAATAAACAAAATACAGTTATCAAATACCTGTATTCATAAATGAACAACAAAAAATCCCCGGCCAAGGCCGGGGATGAAAACCTTTGGGGTTTTGAAAACCCCGAAGGTTTAATTTATGCAAAATCATAAAGACCTTCGAGGTCTTGGAGACCTCAAAGGTCTAAATCATCTCCACACTTCTTTTTACAAAGGCTTCAGGTCTTTGCCAGTCAATAGCCCTTGTGAAAGCAACGCCAAGTCAAATGCCTGCTTCGCCAATCGCTCTTTTTCTTCTTCAGATTCAGCTTTGAGGACTTTGTCTACCATCAGTGATTGCCATTATTGGCAACTCAATAGCTGTGGAATTATTTCCCAGAATCTAATTTCAAAATTTTTCGGCGATGTCCTGAATCAAAACAGTCTTGTTTTCCCGATGCTTGCCGAGATAGGTCAGGGCATGAAGGGCATATTTGGTCTTTTTGGAAAGCATGTTCAAAAATACTCCATTTTGGCAAATAGCCTAGTACGGAGGTGGGGAATGAAAAAATCCCCGACGATTTGCCAGGGATTAAAATGAAGTGTATTTCAAGGAAAGATTTATAAAATCACAACTTATAATCAACCGGTATTTTTGATGAGAAAGAATCCTATTAGAATAATACCGACCAAGATTGCGCCCATTTTTCTTTTTAAATAATATGAAATCATATTTTGTTCCTTGTAAAGGAAGAAAATATAGATTTGAATTAAGATGCCAAAAAATAGAATTATCAATTGGATCTGAACTGACTTAAAGAAAAATCCTGCACAAATAATACCAATGACCAAAAACGTTGAGAATTGTTCCCATTTTTTTATCGCTTTCATAATGCTATTCTTTCATATTCAAAACAAATATCATAGTCTCTATTGGCGGCTCGAATACAAGCAAGCTCAGCTATCCAAACAAAACCTCCACATCCTAAAGCACCCAAAAGAGTTGGAGTCAAAAGTGCACAAGCTGCCGCACCAACCAATGCTCCTTCTTGGCATGTTTGCAAATCAGCATCTCGCTGGTCCTCACATTGACCTTGCATTTGCCTAAGGCTTGGTAAAAATATAGATCTCTTTGAATTTCTTCGAGTTTCAGCAATTTCTTTAATTAAAATTTGCACGTCTTCGGTCGTAAATTCCGAAACTTCAGGATATTTGTTTCTAATTTCCTGCCCAATGGTGGCCATTTCAAACAAAGAATTGAATACATAATCCGGATTTTTATAGTTCACTTGGATAAAACTCTTTAAATCATCAATAGATTCGAACCCTTTTAGTCGAATTGTTTCAAAATCCGAATTGTTTCCAGTAAAAAGAGAACTTGTTTCATGTGTTCTGCCAAGAGCTTGATTAAAACTTTTGGATAGTGGATCTTTAAGTACTTTAGTTAGTGTTGATTCATTTTCTACTAGAGGTTCATCATTGAAATCACAGGAAATTGTAATTAAAAATGCAAGAGAGAATAAAAGAGATTTAATTTTCATTTTTCGAAAGGTTAGAAATTAAAGAAATTGATTAAAAAGCTCGCCGCGCATTGAACTTAAACTAAACATACCCCCCCCCCATTTCAAAAAGCCAAGTTTCTAACGAAAAATAATTATAAAAGAATCATAACTATTTGAAAATCAATACAATTATTTTTAATTTCTTAGTAGAATACAATTTTTAACTAGTTGATATACAATTTATTAACAAATAAATAGAATACCGTTATCAAATACCTGTATTCATAAATGAACAACAAAAAATCCCCGACCAAGGCCGGGGATGAAAACCTTTGGGGTTTTGAAAACCCCGAAGGTTTAATTTATGCAAAATCATAAAGACCTTCGAGGTCTTGGAGACCTCAAAGGTCTAAATCATCTCCACACTTCGCTTTACAAAGGCAGTCAGATCTTTGCCTGTCAAAAGACCTTGGGAAAGCAATGCCAAATCAAAAGCTTGCTTGGCTAATCGCTCTTTCTCCTCTTCAGACTCGGCCTTTAGCACTTTGTCTACCATGGGGTGGTTGCCGTTAATGGCAACTTTGTAGCTATCTGGCAAGCTGCCGTAGAAGCTCATCGGTCCGCCACCGGTCTGTGCCATATCCTTCATGCGGCGCATCCACTCCTCCATCGTGATGGTCACTGGCATTTCTTCAGGGCTGAGTCCTTCTACCTCCACGGTGTAGTTTTTGTTATTGATCGCCTTTTCGAAGAGTTCCTTCACCGCTTTGCTTTGATCTTCGGTCAGGAGATTGGCGTAAGTAGAATCAGTTTGGATCAGTTTCTCGACCACATCGGCATCGACTCTCTTCAATTGGGTCTTCTCCAACTTGGTCTCCAAGTGCTGGATAAAGTGACTGTCAATCGGTGAATCCAAGACCAAGACATCAAATCCTTTCTTTTCAGCTGACTGGATAAATCCATCCTGCTTATTCAGGTCAGTTGCGTAAAGGAAGATGGTCTGTTCGTTTTTGTCGGTTTGGATCGCTTTTACCTTTTCACGGTACTCCTCCAATGTGAAATACTCGTCTTTTGTATTTTTAAGCAGCGTGAACTCCTTGCCTTTTTCGTAGAATTTATCCTCGGAGATCATGCCGTACTTCACGAAAAGTCCGATATCGCTCCACTTGGCTTCGTACGCTTTTCTGTCTTTTTTATACAATTCTGAAAGCTTATCCGCTACCTTCTTGGTGATGTAGTTGTTGATTTTCTTCACATTGCCATCCGCCTGCAAGAAGCTTCGTGACACGTTCAATGGAATATCCGGAGAATCAATCACCCCGTGAAGCAGCATCAAGAATTCAGGAACGATGTCTTTCACCTCGTCGGTGATGAATACCTGACGGCTGAAAAGCTTGATTTTATTGCGCTGAAGTTCGAATTCATTTTTGACTTTCGGGAAGTAGAGCACTCCAGTCAAATTGAAGGGATAGTCCACATTCAGGTGAATCCAGAACAGCGGATCTTCGCCCATTGGATACAAGCTCTTGTAGAATGCCAAATAGTCCTCGTCCTTCAGATCGCTTGGCGACTTGGTCCAAAGTGGCGCAGTCGTATTGATGATGTTATCGACTTCAACAGACTTCCACTTTTTCTCACCTTTGTCATCCACTCCGTCTTCGACAGATTCGCTCTTGGTGCCAAACTTGATAGGTACAGGAAGGAACTTGGCGTATTTGTCCAAGATGCCCTGAAGCTTCCACTTGTCTAGGAATTCTTCAGAATCCTCGTTGATATGCAGGATGATGTCCGTACCTCGGGTTTTCTTTTTGCCTTTTTTGATTTCGAATTCGGTGCTGCCGTCGCAAGTCCAAATGGCAGGTTCTGCGCCATCTTGATAGGAAAGCGTGTGGATTTCCACGTTTTTGGCGACCATGAATGCGGAGTAGAAACCCAAACCAAACTTGCCGATGATCTCATTGGCATCTTTGGCATCTTTGAATTTCTCGACGAATTCCTCCGCGCCGGAGAAAGCTACTTGGTTGATGTACTTTTTGATTTCCTCAGCGGTCATTCCAAGGCCTTTGTCCGAGATGGTGATGGTTTTCTTTTTCTCATCAAAAGCCACTTCTACGGTAACGTCACCCAAGTCGCCGGTGTACTGACCTAATGTCGCTAGTCTTTTGATTTTTTGGGTTGCATCTACCGCGTTGGAGACGAGTTCCCGAAGGAAAATCTCATGGTCGGAATAGAGGAATTTCTTGATAATCGGGAAAATGTTCTCGGTATGGATCGAGATCGTGCCTTTTTCCTGCATGGGTATAAATCGGTTTAGTAAAACACAAAATTTGACAAGAGGGTGTTATCAATGCCTGTTCCAAGTGGAAAAAAGTGACAAGATGGCATTTTGGTTTGCCACAAAGGCACGGAGAAAGAAAAGAAATTCAGAAATCTAAAGTAATAAATCAGAAAGTGAGCAGAAATTAGTCTCAGTTGCCAGTTTTTGAAATTGCTCACAGATTTCTCAGATGAACACAGACAAACACATCTGTGATAATCTGTGTCATCTGTGAGAAATTAGAAAATAAGAGGTTTCACAAGTGGACAATTCTCTCAGTGACTTGCCGACAAATAAGAAAACGTCAACGGATCCGGAAACTCAAACTCAAAACCCGTCTCCAAAATCTTCCTTGAATCAATCAAGCGATCTAAACCTTCCGGTTCATTTTGGTAGCTGACTGGTGGTGAAATGCCAAGTTGGGCTGCGTTTTTTTCATAAATCTCACGACGCAAAGGATGAATTGGGGCCACTCCATTGAAAGTCTCATTCCAAAGCCCTTTTTCAATAATCCAGGTCAAAATTCCCACTACATCATTCTGATGGATGAAGTTGACTCGGGTATGACCTGCTACATTTTCCTTCCCAGAAAAGTATTTACCCGGAATTCGATCTTTTCCCATCAAGCCGCCAAACCTGACAATCGTCAAATCATAACTTCGGTCTTTTTCCATTAGCTGCTCCGCTCGATAAAGGATGTCATTCCCTGCATTTTCATGTGTCAAGCAAAAATCTTCAGCGTATTCTTCCCCCGCCGGCGCTTCAGGATAAATCCCCGTGCTCGATACGAAAATCACCTTCTTAATAGGCGAATTATCAAGCAGACTTCTGAGGTATTTGAGTTGCTCCAAGTGGAATTCTCCATTTCCCGAACGGGTCCTCGGAGGAATATTGACTACCAGGATCTCTGCCTGAAACAGGGAATTGAATCCGATTCCTTCGGGATGGGGATTTAAGGAAAACTGGATCGCCTTGAGTCCATTTTTGGAAAGGTTCTCCTGTTTTTCGGCAGAAGTGGTGGATCCCAAGACTTGGAAACCTTTTTTCTTCAATTGAATGCCCAAAGGTTCACCTATCCAACCTAGACCAATGATTGATACTGTTCGCATAATTTATTTTTGCCACTGCGACTCAAAGACAGTAAATCTTAGTTAAAAGTTATTGAGTTACTTGTTTTTTGTAACATAATTATAGAGTTCAAATTTAAAATTTCTAAAATCTGATTTTTTAAAAATGTCGAATATCGAATGCTAAATTATGAATGTCGAAGTACTACAGAATTTTAGAATTTAAACTTCTTTTCGGCTTGGCGATTTGGTGGCAACCCCCAACAAAAAACCTCCCGTAGGAGGCTTTTTTTAATCTTTTTTGGGCAAGGTGCCCAACAAATAATCCCAAAGTGGTGAACTTACGCCAAAGGAAGTGTCGGGATCTTTGTAATGGTGAATCGCATGGTTAACCCAAAGTATTTTCAGGAAATTCTTCGGGGGATTGAAGCGGTGTACAATGAAGTGAACACCCAAATACGCAGTATATCCGATCAGAAATCCGGGCAAAAAATACAGGGAATACTCACCCATGATCAAATTGAAAATCAAATATAAAATCGCAGCATAGGCAGCACTGACAAAGGGCGGCATGGCCAATCGATCCTTGTCCCTCGGATAGTCGTGATGAACACCATGCACTGAATACTGCAGCTTATCTTTCAAGGGAGTATCCGGTTCCATATGAAAGAAATGCTTGTGCATCATGTATTCTACAAAAGTGAATGCAAACATTCCCAAAAACATCACCAATAAACCAATTCCCAATCCAATCTCCGTAGTAGTCAAGGCATAATAAAAGGATACCGAAGCGATCGACATAAATAAGGTGATCGGCACCATGATGTGGGTTCTGGAAAGTCTTTCCAGAATTGGACTAGAAAACATATGGGCCGAACCAAAATTGTCAGGCTTTTCCAATCTTCCAATCTTTTTCATAGATAAATAATAAGTTAAGAAAGCAAATGAATTAATTACCGTTCATGGGCTTAACTCAGCCGTAAAGGTAAGGTTTTTGAGCTTCGTGTAAATATTTTTGAAGCTGATTTATATCAATAAATCTTAGACTTCCGTCAAGGTTGAAGCTATAGTTTTCTCATAATACGCAACATATAGGGGGAGAATCTGGTCTATATCAAACTCCTTGGCTCTTGCAAGTGCCCGTTCTTTGAAACCTTGAAGATTTTCATCCGCCAAAATGACCTTGGCTTTTGCAGTCATGTCTTCCACATCGCCCACGTTACAGCAAAATCCCGTCACCCCATCCAAGTTCAATTCCGGAATACCGCCGGCATTGGAAGATAAAACCGGTACCTCACAGGCCATTGCCTCCAATGCGGCAAGTCCAAAGCTCTCTTTTTCCGAAGGCATCAAAAACAAATCGGCTACAGAAAGGACCTCTTCAACGGCATCAAGCTTTCCTAAAAAGCGGATATCGTCACAAGTCCCGAGTGTTCGGCAAAGTCGCTCCATACGATCTCGCTCCGGTCCATCCCCTACCAAAAGTAATTTGACGGGAATGGTCTTTCTCACCTCATAAAACACCTGAATCACATCCTCTACGCGCTTTACCTTTCGAAAATTGGAAGTATGAACAAGTAATTTTTCACCCTGGGGACAAATCGCCATTTTAAAGTGATCCTTTCGTTGGCGTTTGAAGCGCTCCAAATCGATAAAATTTGGGATGACTTCTATGTCTCTTTTGATATCAAAATGCTCATAGGTTTCTTTTCTCAAATCTGCTGATACTGCTGTTACCCCATCCGATTGATTGATAGAAAAAGTAACCACAGGCTCATAGCTAGGGTCTTTGCCCACTAGCGTGATATCTGTTCCATGCAGCGTAGTCACTACCGGAATCTGAATCCCCTCTGTCTTCAGGATCTGCTTGGCCATATACGCCGCCGAAGCATGAGGTATGGCATAATGCACATGGAGCAAATCCAAATTTTCATATTTTACCACACTGACCATTTTGCTGGCAAGCGCAAGTTCGTAAGGAGCATGCTCAAAAAGCGGGTAGCTTTTGATATCTACTTCATGATAGAATAAATTTTCACTGAAAAAATCAAGCCGCATCGGTTGCTTGTAAGTGATGAAATGAACCTCATGGCCGACTTTTGCCAAGCCTTTGCCGAGTTCCGTGGCGACTACGCCACTGCCCCCAAAAGTAGGGTAACAAACAATTCCTATTTTCATTTTCAGCGATTTCTGCTACTGGATTTTGACTTTTAACACGACTTCTGCCTTGTTTTGTTCAAATTACTCCTTTTTTCCAGTTGTATTCCTGAATGCTAACCTGTTGCATTTTCAGGAGTCGAGTTTTGCAGGGAAAAAAACCTGACTATTTTCACCACAAATTTAATTTTAACAATGAAAAAACCACTCTTCCTTTTTGGATTGCTCGCCTTAACGTGGGCTTGCCAACCTGCTGAAAAAGCAGCTCTTGAAACTGAAAAAATCAATCCCTCCGCCTATTGGGGGGAAAATCCATGGCCGGAAATCCGAAAAAAACGGATCAATCAGCTTCTTCCCGAAGCCTTAAAAAATGCCGGAGTCGATGTATGGCTGGTCATCTGCCGTGAAAATTACAATGACCCCATTGCTACCCACGTCGGTGGAGAAAATGCAAGCGGAACAGCGGCATTTCTTTTTTATAATGATCAAAGCGGGTTTCATTCCCTGGTCTTTTCTCCCGAAGGTGAAGCTACGGCATTGGATGACCTGGACATTCATGAAAAAGTCGAGCGAGTACCGAGAGGAGAATCGGCCGTCGCCAAAGCGGTAGAATTCATCAAAAAAACAGGGTTCTCCAAGGTGGCAATTAACTCCTCTGAAAGTAATGAGATGGCAGACGGTCTTACGCATAGTCAGTACCTGAATTTGGCCAGCTTGATGGGAAAAGATACCTCCAAACTGATATCCTCAGAGGATTTGGTTTACGAGTGGCTGTCAATCAAACTTCCGGAGGAAGTGGAAATCCTGAAAAAAGCAGCGCAATTGGCGGCAGATTTTCAGGTAGAAGCATATGCCATGATCGAGCCGGGGGAAACTACGGACGCTGATGTGGCTAAATTCCTCAAAACAAAAATGGCGGAATATGGAGTGACCGATGCTTGGCATCCCGACCAAAACCCAAATGTCAATTCAGGTCCCGATCGGGGACATTCACATGCAACGGACAAGGTCATTATGCCTGGAGATGTTATTCAGACTGATTTTGGGGTTAAACTTTACGGCATTTGGGTTTCGGATATTCAGCGCTTTGCCTATGTCCTGAAAGATGGTGAAACTGAAGCACCAGCTGAGATTCAGCAATATTGGGAGTATGGAAAAGCCGGAAGCCGAATTGCATTGGCGGCGATGAAGCCTGGCGTAAAAGGCGAGGATGTGGATCGGGCACAGCGCGACCTGATGGATGCCAACGGTTCGCTGTATGTACCCTGGAGCACCGGTCACCCAGTCGGTTATGTCGCTCATGATGTAGGCCCAAATCTAGGCGGAGCGAGAATTCCTACTCCAAGGCCTGCCGCTCAGAAATTATTGAAAAAAGGGATGACTTTTGCTTTTGACGGATTCCACTGCTGGAAACAGGCTGACGGGACCGAGAAGACGATCTCAGTAGAAGAAATGGCAGTAGTCACTGATACCGGAGCGGAATATCTGATCACACCACAGGAAGACTTGATTTTGGTGGGGAAAAAGTAGGAAGATTGGAGTGGAGATGAAAGATATAAGAAGGCTGGGAAACCGGCCTTTTCTTTTTGTGAATTAGGATGCTTCGACTTCGCTCAGCACAAGAATTCGATTAAAGCCTTCAAAAGGACTACAATGATCTCAATTAATTCAAAGCTGAAATATAGTTTTCTGCTCGCCTTGATTGCAACTATATGAATGTTGGCTTGATATCTCGATTGAGGCGATTCCCCCTTTTAAAGGGGGCTAGGGGGATTTTGTAAATTTCCGTGCATGATCGTAAAGACTTGTTTCACAAAATCGACTTCAATCCCAAATGCGCTACAAAGGGCTCGAAATCTTTATCGGAATGGAGTATAGTCATGTCCTTTTCAATACAATAGGTAGCAATATAAGAATCGATAATTTTGCGGATTGCGATTCCTTTTTTTCTTAGGAAGCGGTAATTCTGGGCAGATTTTAAAGCCAACTCATGACTTCCCATAATTGCAAAGGGAAACTCATTCAGAAAGCTTTTCACGTCATTAAAAACAGAATCATCGCGGTATCCCTGAAGAATCTCAGTAAAGATCAAGTCTGTCATCTGAATATTTTCCAATCCAATAAAACGACTAAGAAACTCTGCTTCTTTCGTGTTTTTACCATTTAAGTAAGAAATCCAAACTGAGCTGTCAACCAAAATCACGATTTTCTCTCATTTCGTCAAGATCTCCTTCCCATTGATATTTCCCTCTAATCTGCTTAATTTTTTCCTGCTTCTTAAGGGAAACCAAGTTCGCAAGAGCCTTTTCAACCACTCCTTTTTTCGTCGTGATTCCCGTTAGCTTCATTGCTTCACGAATCAACTCTTCGTCAATATCAATATTTGTTCTCATGTGTACCTTTTTTATAATATACACATTTTGATTATTGAGGGTTCTCTGATTCAAAATTTTGAAAGCTGATTTATTTAAAAAGCGTGTTTAATCTTCCCTGTTTACAAACCTTACAATTTTCAAATTTTTCAATCTTCCAATTTTTCAATTGGCTACCTTTGCCCTAACCAAATCTTTCTCCGTCATGAACGAGCGCTATATGCAGCGCGGAGTTTCCGCATCCAAAGAAGACGTGCACAACGCCATTTCCAAGCTTGACAAAGGCCTTTTTCCGCAGGCTTTTTGCAAAATCGTGGAAGACACGCTCGGCAATGATCCGGAGTACTGCAATATCATGCACGCTGACGGCGCAGGTACCAAATCTTCCCTGGCCTACCTGTATTGGAAAGAAACGGGTGACCTCAGTGTCTGGAAAGGAATTGCGCAGGACGCCATCATCATGAATACGGATGACCTGCTTTGTGTAGGTGCAATCAATAATATATTGGTTTCCTCCACCATCGGAAGAAACAAAAACCTGATCCCTGGAGAAGTAATCGCTGCCATTATTCAAGGCACGGAAGAAGTCCTGCAAATGCTCCGAGACAACGGTGTAAATGTCGTGCTCACCGGAGGAGAAACTGCCGATGTGGGAGACTTGGTACGGACGATTATCGTAGACAGCACAGTTACTTGCCGAATGCGTCGCGAGGATGTTATTTCCAATGACAAAATCCAACCGGGAGATGTGATCGTTGGGCTTTCATCTTTTGGCCAAGCCAATTATGAGACTGGGTACAATGGTGGAATGGGCTCAAATGGCCTGACTTCAGCCCGTCACGACATTTTCAATAAACTTCTCAAAACCAAATACCCTGAAAGCTTTGATCCGGCTGTTCCTGAGGATCTGGTTTACTCCGGAAAATATAATCTGACCGATCCCGCTCCGGGTGCCCCGGTCAACATGGGCAAGCTCGTCCTTTCCCCAACCCGAACCTACGCTCCGATCATGGTGGATGTCCTCAACTATCTGCGTCCGCATGTTCATGGGCTGGTGCATTGCAGCGGAGGGGCACAGACCAAAGTCCTGCATTTTGTGGACAAAGTTCACGTCATCAAAGATAACCTGTTTGAAACTCCACCATTGTTCCGGGTTATTCAGGAAGAAAGCGGAACAGACTGGAAAGAGATGTATAAGGTCTTCAACATGGGTCATCGGATGGAGATTTACCTCGATGAGCGCTACGCCGAGGAAATCATCGACATCGCGGAATCATACGGCGTAGAGGCCAAAATCATTGGTCGAGTCGAGCCTCACGAAACCAAAAAAGTCACGATTCAGAGTCAGTACGGGACGTTTGAGTATTGACCCCCTGACCCCCTGAAGGGGGAAAACAAGTAACTGGTAATCGATGGGAATCTTCGACATTCGTTATTCAACATTCGATGTTCGCAATTGAAAAAAAGTCGCGAATTTATACTTGCGATGAAAATTGTCGACACCTCGTAAATCAAAAATCGTAAATCCTTTGTCTCGCTTTTTAAAAATTCTCTCTTGGTCTTTTGGGGTTCTCCTCCTGATTATCCTTACCACCATCACCACGGTAGATCGCTCACCGATTGAAGAACAGGAGTTTTACCACGAAACTTTCGATCGACTTGAAAAAACACCTTGGCAAGGTTCTGAAGGTGGCTTTTGGTTGGCAGGTTGGGGAAAAGCCAATGTAACACCGGATAAACCTGTTGACTTGGTGGGCTATGCCCCGCGTGGCCCCTATGAATTTGTACAGGACAGCAGCTTTGTCAAAGCCATCACGCTGAGCAATGGCAAAACCCAAATCGCCTGGCTAAATTTTGAACTTTTGATTGTCCACCCTGCTTTGGCAAAAGCTGTTGAAGAGGGAGTCGCAAACTCCGGCTCAGCACCTGATCAGTTGATTTTCACCGCGACCCATACCCATTCAGGTATGAGCGGCTATATGCCCGGGGCGATGGGCAAACTGGCTTTCGGAGGTTATGACCAAGAGATCGTGGACCATTTGGTAAACAAAAGTATCGAAGCGCTCCGCTCTGCGATTTCCACTCAGGACACCGTTTCACTTAGCTATCGCAAAGTCGATGCAGGGAAATATGTGGCAAATCGTTTTATCAAAGATGCGCCTTATGATCCATTTGTACGGCAGTTAATTTTTACCAAAAATTCAGGTAAAAAGGCATCCCTATTTACCTACTCTGCACATGCAACCTGTTTGAGTTCGAAATTTATGGGCTTATCCGGTGACTACCCCAAATACCTGACTCGTGCCTTGGAAGCAAGAGAATATGAGTTTGCCCTATTTGCAGCGGGGACTGTCGGAAGCCACAGACCCCTTTCTCCGGGAAATACTCCAGAAAAAGTTCAGGCCTATGCTGCAAGTTTGGATTCCGCCATTTGGCTTCGAATGACTCAGTTTGCCACCTTGAAGACTCCCCGGATTCTTCACTCACGCTTAGATATCGGCCTCCGCGAACCGCATTTGCGGATAACTGACAATCTCAGAATCCGCCCTTGGCTTTTCAATTATTTGCTTGGAGAGACCAATCCGCACCTTGATTTCACCCAAATCGGCAACTTATTATTGATCACATCAAGTGGAGAAATCTCCGGCGTTTTTTATGAAGAATGGGAAAAGCTCGCCAAAGAAAAGGGGCTCAACCTGATCGTTACTACTTTCAACGGTGGCTATATCGGCTACATTACGCCCGACGAACTCTATGATGAACACTACCATGAAGTCAGGGAAACCAACTGGTATGGCCCGGGAAATGGCCACTACTTTGATCAATTGATTCGGAAAACCATTTCAAAATCAGGACGCTAAACAGCTTGCCAAACTTGGGCCCGGATCCATCCTTTTCGCCAGCATTTTTCATGATTCAATTCAAATCCCGCATTTTTAAACAGACTGTTTAAACTGGGAAGATCCTTTCTTCGATGTAAAGTAATAAGCCGGAAAAAGCCAATCATTCCTTTCTGAATCAATTTTTGCTGAATACCTACCGGATCAAAAAAGTCAGAAACCACGATTTTGCCATCCTCCAAAAGAGCCACTTTTATTTCCGAGAGCAGTATTGTAATCTCATTATCAGGCAAAGTATCGAGTACAAAGGGCAAGTAAACCCGGTCAAATTTTCCTGTACTTGGCCAAGACCCGTTTTGAATTTTTAATCCCGAAGCTTTAAGATTTCTTTTTGCCAATTGGGTCATCCGTGGCGACAATTCCCAATACTCACCCTCCACATTTCCCTCAAAATTCCGATAGGCCTCGCCATCCCCACCGCCGATGATTAACAACTTTTACCTTCAACTCCTTCCAAAAAGGCTTGATTTGCGTAGATTAAGTCCCCTCCGAAAACCAGTCTTGAAATTAGCTGGTAAAAGGGAGCAAGGAAACCATAGGCGTCTGACATGAGTAAAAGGTAGAAGCGAGTAGGAAGACAAAAGTATCAAGACGCAAGAAAATCAATGAACACTCTTCAAGAATTAACCTATACTAAACACTGATAATTGCGTTTGAAAATTGATCATTTAATTGTGATTATCTTTAACTTGAAAAAAATGATTCTGATATGGACTTGAAAATCACTATAGAAACTAGCCAATCTGATTTAATTGATAAAATCCTTGAATTGGTCAAAGGGGAAGCTGCGAAAGTCAAGGTAGAGAAAAACAAAACCATTAAGCAAATAGAAGTTGGAGACTTACTCGACTCGCTTGCAAAGAGCCATCCTGTCAATTCGATTAAAGATCCCAAAGAATGGCAACGCGAGATTAGAGAAGATAGAGCCCTTCCTTTTTAATTATATGTTTTTACTGGATAGCAATATCATCATTTATGCATTGTCTCCTAGTCATGATCAGATTCGAGATTTTTTAAGAGCGAAAAATTTGGTCACTTCTATAATTAGCAAAATAGAAGTTTTGGGCTATTCAAAATTGACTGATCATGAACGTGAGGGTTTTCAAATTTTCTTTGCATCGATTCCTTCAATCCAATTGACTGAAAGCATTGTTGAATCAGCGATAAAACTTAGACAAGTAAGAAAAATGACTTTAGGAGACTCGATAATTGCAGCCACAGCCTTAGTAAATAAATTAGAATTGGTGACTGCAAACACAAAGGACTTTGACTGGATTTCAGATTTAAAGGTTGTCAATTTTCAATAACCTATGATCATTTTTCAAGGTAAAACCAAGGGTTCGGATCCTGCGGTGTCTTGACACTTGTTCCTAGGCTCTTGTTTCCAAAATCCAACTTCTTGTGTCTAATGTCTTCACATCCCCAAAACAACCCATTCGATGAAAAACATCCTAAAAAAAATCTCTGGAATCCGTCAATTACTCAGCAGCGTGGACTTGGACCAAATCTCCAAACTCTCGCAAAAAGTGGACCTGCCCAAAATGGTCGGCCTCGTCTCACAAATGAGTGAATCTGACCTACAAAAAATGATGGGGATGCTCAAAGGTGGTGGAAAACCCAAAGAAATCCCTGCCATTAACGGAGATTTTTATGAGTTGGGGAAAACCTTGAAACCTGAGGAACGGGAAATCCAGCTTAAGGTCCGGGAGTTTATGGAACGTGAGATTAAACCGATCGCCAATGACTACTGGAATCGCGCTGAATTCCCCATGCACATCATCCCAAAAATGGCCGAACTCAACATCGCAGGGCTCACCTATCAGGGTTATGGCTGCCCGGGACATTCCGCGCTTTTGGAAGGTTTCATCGCTATGGAAATGGCGCGCATCGACACTTCGATCTCCACTTTCTTCGGAGTTCAAAGTGGCCTGGCCATGGGTTCAATCTACCTCTGCGGCTCGGAGCAACAAAAGCAAGAGTGGCTTCCCAAAATGCAGAAACTCGAGAAAATCGGTGCCTTCGGCCTCACCGAACCTGAGGTGGGTTCGGGTGTGGCAGGAGGACTGACCACCACCTGCAAGCGGGAAGGGGAGGTTTGGATTTTGAATGGCCAGAAAAAATGGATCGGAAACGCCACATTCTCAGACATCACCATCATCTGGGCGAGAGACTTGGATGACAATCAGGTCAAAGGATTTATTGTCCGAAAGGAAAATCCTGGGTTCTCGGCGGAAAAGATGGAAGACAAAATGGCGCTCCGTACCGTCCAAAATGCACTCATCACCCTGACCAACTGTGCAGTCCCGGAAACAGACCGGTTACAGGAGGCGAACTCATTCCGGGATACCGCAAAAGTCCTTCGCATGACCCGTGCCGGTGTAGCCTGGCAGGCGGTAGGATGTGCACGAGGTGCGTATGAGTTGGCTTTGGCCTATACCAACGAGCGGATTCAATTTGGCCGACCGATCGCATCATTTCAATTGGTACAGGATCTATTGGTGACTATGTTGGGGGATCTCACAGCTATGCAGACGATGGTTTTCCGGCTTTCGGAGATGCAGGATCAAGGCGAATTATTGGATGAGCATGCTTCCCTTGCTAAGGTCTTCTGTACGCTAAGAATGCGCTCGATTGTAGATCACGCCCGGGAGCTATTCGGTGGAAATGGAATTTTGCTGGAGCATAACATCGCACGCTTTGTGGCAGATGCCGAGGCTGTGTATTCGTATGAAGGCACGAAAGAGATCAACTCCCTGATCGTCGGAAGAGCAATTACTGGACACAGTGCTTTTGTATGATTTTAGTTAATATCTCACCGCAGAGACGCTGAGAACGCAGGGGTATTTTCCTGCTGAAAAATTTTTCATCTTTGCGCCCCTTGCGACCCAAATGGTTCAAGTCTTCAGACCTGCCTTGCCGTCAGGCAGGCTTGGACCTACTATAATGCAGTCTTCAGACTGCTATTTAACATTCTACTGCAATGGTTTTTAACCACAGACCTGCCTGCCGCAGGCAGGGAAAAATGAGAATTACGAGTTCAAGAATTAAGTGCGAATTGATCTTCAGACTTTAAGTTCTTTTCAATCCACTTTGAGGTCACGGAGAAAAGCTAAAGCTTTTTGTTTTTACCATAGGAGAGCTCGGAGGATTTGGTTTTTCTAGTAGAAATCCCCTTTTGAACCTCAATCAGACTACCCACAACAACTTTTTGCAAGGTCAAAAATGATTGGATGCCTGAGGTCCTAGTCACAGCAAAGATCCAAGAAAACACAGCCCTCTTTAAACTCTGTGGTGTAAAACCTTTGCGATCCTTTGCGTCCTTCGCGGTGCAAATCAAAGAAAAAGAAGCAGCCCGGGAAGTATAAAACTTGCTTCCATTCGCATTCTTTTTTGCTCCAATGATAGTCCTGCCTGGAAAAAAGTCAGGTAATGCACCAAGCTCATCAGCAACAAAATACAGGCAAAAGGTCTATAGAAGGAGGACAGTAGGACAAATCCCGCCATGGAAATAAAGATCAAAGCAAAAGCCAACTTTCGGATCCATTGGATAAGTAAAATTGGTGGAAGTGACCATGCTGCCGAAAAAAAGCCGGCATTTTGATCTTCATCTTTATCAATGAAAGAAAGCATCAGCAAATTCAAAAAAGCAAGGCACATGTAAACAAGGATAAAAATCAGATCCTGCCAAACCAAATCCATTCCATCAGCCCGAAGGATGGGAAGCCAAGCAATCCCCACCACATAAAACACCGCAATGGAAAATTCCTTCATCCAACCCGGTCCGGCTTTGCGAATCAAAAATTTACTCCCCAAAATCATCACTGCCAAGGCAAGCGTGAGTTGAAGTTCTTTACCCCAACCAAACCACCAAAATGCGCCAGTCAAGCCAAGCGCAACAGAAATGGCCAGAATTAAACTCAGCAATCTCCAATGGGCAAGATGATAAGCCCGTCGGGGCGACAAGGGCAAATCCGTACTGTGGACATCCTGCAGGTGATCGAGTGTGTAAATACTCCAAACGGCCAATGCCAACAGCACATATGCCGGCCATTGAAGGTTAGAATGCAGTAATTCCTCAAAGAATACCATTCCCGCCATCGCACCGATTACAACATCAATGGAAAGCCAGGAAATGTATTGGTAGGGAGATTTTTGAAGGGCCATGGGATAAAAATAGGAGTCAACAGTCCATAGACCATAGTCCATGGTTATTTTCTATTCAAATTTTCTATTTTGGGGGAAAAAACCACATCACCAACCTGCTGTCATCCGTTGACAGTGGACTGTTGACAAAAATCAACTCCTATGAAATCCCTATCCCTCCTAGTAATCGCACTTTTTGCCTCCTTGGCCACTTTCGCCCAAAGCCCTATCAGAATTGCTTTCCTTGGTAACTCCATCACCCAAGGTCCCGGCAGAGACAACCCCGGTAGCTATCCGCTACAAGTGGGGGCTTTGCTCGGCGACTCCTATGAGGTCAAAAACTTTGGTGTAAGTGGGCGCACGCTTCTTAAGAAAGGCGACTTCCCTATTTGGAACGAGCCTCAGTTTCAGGAGGCCAAAGACTTCACTCCTGACGTCCTCGTGATCAAACTGGGAACAAACGATTCCAAACCTCAAAATTGGGCGCATAAAGCAGATTTTGTAAAAGATTACCTAGACCTGATCGCTGAATTTCGAACGCACATGCCTGCCGATGGGAAAGTCTATATCGTGATTCCTGTGCCTGTGACCCGCGAAAACTTTGGAATCAATCCCGATGTCATGAACAATGAACAGCGTCTGATGCTGTACGAAATCATCCAAAAATCCGGGGCAGAAGCCATCGATCTCTACACTCCTTTGATGAATAAAGCAGAATTGCTTCCCGACGGTGTCCATCCCAACAAAGAAGGCTTGACGATCATGGCGAATGTGATTGCAAGGAGGATTCGTTTGTAAAACCGATTGGAAGATTTTCGCAGTGGTGAGTGGCTCCTCTCACCTCTTATTATCCAGTGATGTTTTGGGAAAAACAAAAATGAAAAAAGCCTCAAACACATCGTAGATGCATCTGAGGCTTTTTCTTTTCTAAAGAATAATAAAATCAATACCTAAGAATCGCTGCCACTCCCGATTCGGATGGCATTTGATCCGGATTCAGCACAGTGACCTGACCACCCATTCGGATCGCCAACTCGCTCATGTCATCCAGCAAATCATCCACTCTCGGGTTGTTAATATCCTTGTTCTGAACATTGCCTGTGACCAAATTGGTAATTCGGCTGGCAATAATCCGGTCTGCCTCGATAAGTAAGGTATCAACTCTACCTTCCACCAAAGCCACTGCTACCTCTTTGATGTCTTCGCTTCCCAAGCCATTGGCTTTGGACTGATTGTAACGGCTGACAAGTTCCTCCTGTTTTTTGAGAAATTCCGGCTCCATGATTTCCCAGGCCATAGCTGCCATTTTATCTATCGAAATAGCCGTCGGGTTAATTTTTATTCCGTCTTCCAGCAACAAGGGATTTTTGTTGACTTGGTGAAAGAGGTGATGATATTCCGGTAAAGCCGCAAGCAAAAGCGGGATGCCGGTAGGCTTGGAATAATGCTCCGCTACGGACTCTGCCACAGCTCTGAAATAGCGCTCCGAGTCAATATCCACTTCCTCCTTTTTACCCCCATGACCATGATGCATCGAAGCCCCCGTGCCGCCATAAGAGGCGACCGTCGAATGCTTATCGGTCTTTTCCTCACCAAGCGCATCAGTCATCGTAGCAGGAACAAGCGCATGAAGTTCCAATTCAACCAGCGAATGACGATTGCCTTCAAACAGCTGGATATCATGACGGTTTATTGCCAAAACATGAAACCGATCTGTGGATTGTAAATAGTACTGAATCGGTTTGGTGTGAAAAGTATCCGCCACAATTGCCATTTCTTTTGGGCTGGTGGCCAGGTCCACGGCTTTACTATATCCCGGCGAACTGAATATCGCCAATCCTTCGGAAGTATAATTCCAGAAACCATCCCCACTTGTGATTTCAACCAGGGGCTGAAGGTGTTTTTCGATTTCATCCTTTGAATACTTCGTCAGCAGCGAAGTTTCCAATTCTTTCATCAAATTTTTGAATCGTACCGGATTCTGAAGGTTTTCAGGATGGGTTCGGTGCGTAGGCATATAAAGCGACAGACAGGGCGATTCAGCTACTGCCAAAAGTTCCTGAAGTAATGCTTTATTGACGGGGGTGGTGTTTTTGTTAGTTTTCATGTGTATATAATTGTTTTTTAGTGGTCACACCTGCCTGCCGGCAGGCAGGTGGAATCTCGCATGCAGAATAATAATCCCTTTGTGTGTCGCTTTGGGTCATGCTCGATTTCATGTGTTTATAATTTGATTTTTATTTGCCACATGGAATGCCCTTTGATAATCATCCCCCTGCGTGATATTCTTTCTTATGGGCATTTCATAGTTATAAAAAGATTGATGAGTATAAAAGGTTAATCCTAAATCAAATCGGGTGAGTGCACGGAATCCACTCGGGGAAACGGGGAAGATTTGAGATTTCTTAGCTGTGTCAAATAACAGTGAATACTCAGAAAATAAATCTGAGTTCAAAAACAAAAAGAAATCAATAACGAAGAACTGATGGCTGATTTAAAAAAGGGTGGAAATAAATCAGGAAAGCCAAGGGAGGTTAAATCCCTTTTAATCAATTCCAAAGCTGAGCAGGTAATCTCAAACGGAAATAAATCAACAGGATTTTGGGCCGTATGCCCAAGGTTGACTACAGTTTGGTTAACGGCTGGGCTGAGTCAAAGTTTTCCTAATATGCGAGCGGGATATCTGCCATTGCGCAGGAGGAGTTCAAGGCCCAGCGGCCAATTCACTTTTGGTAAATTACTTCTGGTGAGTTAAAAGTAGCTATTCTTATGGCTGGCAAATACAAAACTCCAACGAACCCCTTTCCAACTTCCGGATATTATAGTCCACGATATTTTTGTGATCGGGAAAAATAACTTGGGAAGTTCAGCCACGGTTTTCAAATCCCTGGATGTCTAAATAGAAAAGGAAATGATATTCTGGGAATTCGATTCGGAAGGAAATACTTTCTACGAGGTATATGATGTGTTTTTCGAAAGATGGATTCAGGGGACTTATTGAGAAAGTTATTTGTCCAACAACTTTTTCAGGAGTTCTACTTTTTCACGCTCGGATTCAAATAGGCGCTCGTAGAGTTTTTTATTTTCTTCCATCACCTCAAGAAGCTTGTCTAAGGGATTAAAAGTTGGGTTTTGATTGTAAATAAAACCCGTTGCTTGATCGTGTGTGGTAAACGTATTTGAAATTATATTCACAGCAAACTCCTGATCAAACTTCTCAATGGCCTCAACAGGTACTTTAAGCACAGCAGCTACTTCTTTCATCAATTCCAACTCGACCTGCTCTTTTTGCTCGAGCAGGCTGACTTTCTTTTGAGACCAATCCGAACCAAGGGCATCAGCCATAGCTTCCTGCTTGATTCCGAGCATTTCTCTAAATCGCTTAATATTTCTGCCGTGGTGGATGTTCGTATTCATGATCGTAGAAACTTAAAGTTTGAATAGGTCTAAGTTACCCTGATCCGATTAGACTACCAAGATTGAGCAGTGCAATCGATTAAATTAGAACATACTGAAACAAGGAAAAGGCTCATTTCATCAAAAAGACCTAGAAAATGTAAACTGAAGGAATAAATTATTCTAATCCCACTCTAAATCAGACGATTGAAGAATAGGATAGAAATCTACCACCTAGGAATTTTCTGAAAACAAAACAGAAAACTCATATGGACAAGATCCGACACATGCTAAATAATCAAATCAGTCACTTTCGCGGATTCAATCGCTATTCAAAGTTCCTCCTGATTGGAAACCAAATTGATGGATTTCTTAAGTTTGACAAGGAAGTCTTCAACTCCTATGAAGAGGTCAAAGAAGAACTTCCACAAATCATACACCAGCTTGAAGCAGGAGGTGAATGGGCTCTAGAGCTTTACCAAGTACCTGATAATTTTAGAATTTGGAGAAAATACGGATACTATGAAGTGCCTTCAAGAGGAAGAAAAGTATTCAATTTGAGCTACATGAATTTTGGCCTTCTTGGTAGATGCTTTGCAGGGAATAGCGTCATTCATTTTGAAAGCCGAAGTATCGACAAAGACTACTATTCTCAGCCAGAAACTATTCTAAATATCTATGAGGAAAACTACACTATCCTCCTCCATGAAAATGCGGACATCTTTACTTTCCTAGTCGATGACTATCCCGGGGATTTAGAAAAGATCGAGAAGGAAAGATTGTATCAGAGAAAAAATTACTCATCCCTCCGAGAATACGCCTTTAACAGCAATCGCTCCTGAAACTGCCAAAAATATGTCTTCGATCACCCACTTAATCACGACCGATATCTATCACGTGGACGGGTTTAACAGATTTTATCAATTTTTCCTGATACCCGAGAATATTGATGGAGCGGTCAGCGCCGTTTTCCAACGATTTGAGAACTTTGAAGAAGTAAAAGGTGAGCTTCCTGGTATTATTGAAGAATTAGAGTTTTTTGGAGAATGGACGCTAAGTTTGATCCAGTTTCCAAAAACAGAAATCAATCCATCGATTAATGTACTTCGGAAAAAAGGTTTGGAAATCTTTCAGATCAGTTACATGAACTTTAATCCCAATTCCAAAGTATTGATTTCAAATAATCTGATCCACTTCCATTCTGAATTCATAGAGGGAGAAGAAGACTGGGAACAAATCGATCCAACCATTAACTTTGAGATCAGCGAAACCTACATCACTATCCTTCTAGAAGAGGAGATCAATGAAGTCCGATTTCCAGAGAAGAATTATCCCGGAGATGTGGATCGTGTCTATGAAAAGTATTACCAAATCGAATGAATCAAGAAATCATCTACCTCGATAATAATGCCACAACGCCCATTGACCCTAGGGTTTTGGAGGAAATGATGCCTTTTTTAACTCACAACTTTGCCAATGCTGCATCTACACACCGATTTGGAGTTTCTGCACACGAAGCGGTGAAAAAAGCTAGACAACAAGTGGCAGATCTAATCGGGGCGGACACTCACGAGATCACTTTCACAAGCGGAGCAACAGAGGCAATTAACATTGCCATCAAAGGAATAGCGGAGGCTTATTCTCAAAAAGGAAAACATATTGTCACCGTCTCTACTGAGCATAGTGCGGTTTTGGATACCTGCAGGTATTTGGAAACAAAAGGATTTGAGGTCACTTACCTTCCGGTACAAAATGATGGACTACTTGACTTTAATGTTGTCAAACAAGCCATCCGATCTGACACCATCTTAGTATCTGTAATGCATGTCAACAATGAAACAGGAGTCATCCAGCCGATTCAAGAAATCTCGGAATTCGCGCATGGAAAAGGAGCACTTTTTATGAGTGATTGTACCCAATCCGTCGGCAAGATTCCCGTAAATGTGGATGAATTAGGAATTGATCTACTTTGTTTTTCTGCACACAAAATCTATGGCCCAAAGGGTGTTGGAGCACTATTCATCCGACAACGAAAAAATCGAATCAAAATACCTGCACTACTTCATGGAGGTGGTCATGAACGGGGAATGCGGAGTGGAACGCTAAATGTCCCAGGAATTGTAGGCCTAGGAAAAGCCTGCAAGTTCGCCCATCTGGAAATGGCGGAAAACGAAGCCAAAATCCGTGAAATGCGAGATTACTTGGAAGCAGAACTTCTAAAAATTGAAGGCACCTGGATTAACGGTAATCGAGATCAAAGACTTTACAATGTTACAAATATTGGTTTTGAAGGGGTGGACAGTGAAGCACTCATTATGGGACTAAGCAATCCCGAAGCTGATTCCCCTATGATTACGGTTAGTAATGGAAGTGCTTGTACCGCCGCTTCTATTGAACCATCCCATGTTCTTTTAGCTATGGGACTTTCTGAATTTGAAGCATTTAATTGTATAAGATTGTCAAATTGCGACAAATTAATCAATCTCAACCATGTGATTCTCGCGATTAAAAAAAACATAGTATATCTTAGATCACTAAATACTACCTTCCTCTAGACAGTATCCCAGTTAATTTTTCATGTCTAGTATCTGATGAAGAACCCGGCCAGATTGCAAGACTCATATCCAAATACAAAATAGTTCTCGATATACTTGTAAATGCGTATCTACCAATATCTCCAAAATTTAGCCCTCTAGCTAAACTTAAATATTTTTCATATACTTCAACTTTATCTCTTAATTCATCGTTAGGCTCTTTCTCTAAAATATCTTCCAATAAATCCAATAGTGCAGAATAACCTGCAGTGGTTTGTAAAATATTAACTGGTCTACCCGAAGAATCTAAATCCCAGTACGACTGACCATTATTATTTACAAAAGTATTCCTTACCGCGGTAAAAAAAGCATACATAATATCGCTAATAAACAAATCTTGGTTAGTTGCATAGTATTTCCTAAAAAATAGCTTACTATTAATCCCTTTTATCAAATCCCGTCTACTCCTATATCTATCATTCTCTGCTTCTCGTAGAGAAAAAGAAATTCGGTCAATAATCGACTTTACCATAGCAGCTTGTGTCAAGGGAGGAACTTGATTACGTTCATAAGCACCCCCATACAGCTTTATTCTATTGAAAAACGGTGATTTTTCGTAACCATTTAAGCTCAACACCACCTCTAGGGCAGTTTTTTGTGGTGAATCAGAGGTGCTCAGTCCAAACAAACTGTATACTAAACTTTGGGAAACTGACTTTTGGGTTCGATTTATTGTCGAGAAAATCATTGCTTGAAACTCCAAAGTCGGGTCAATGAAGAATGAAACAATAAGCTCTATATTATATAGTCTATCTAACAACTGCCTTTTTGAGGAAAGTTGATTCAGTAAATCCTGATTACTTGACCTTGTCACAACTTTTTCTAGTGTTTGGATTTCAAGATTCAATCTTTGAAATGCTCTTTCAATTCCTTTCAATCTATGTTGACCATCAATTATTGTCAAGTGAACATGTCCACCAGCAACATTTATTTCATCAAATACCTCTTCCAAAAGCTCAATTTGGAAAACACTTCCTTCTTCAATTCTTGAAATAACTGGGCTTGGAATGGAAATCACTAAATTAGTAGGAAAGATCGCATCTGGATCATAAATAAGAAAATCTGAAATCTTTTCTACTCTACTAGATTCAACATTTCTTTGTATCTCATTGTTGTATATTGGAAGATTATCATCATCATAGCCTACAATTAATCTTTTCGTATACCTAGTAAACTTCAAAAGATCTCTTATAGAAAAAATTCCGATAAAAAACTCTTGATTATTTTGAGTTACTTTCTGCGCAAGAATAGTCCTATCTCTCAACATAATTAAAACTTTTTATCAAAATTATTCCTAGCACTAATCACTGTTTCACTAATTTCAGAATAAAAGGTCCTTTTGAAAAAGTCATCTTTTATTATAAACATATAATTACCTATCAAAACAGACAGTACTAAAACAAAAAAAGAAAAGACGGTAAAAACATAAAATGAAGTATCCGAAACATACTCAGAAAAAATTATTGGAGAAATATAGCACACTATTCCAATAATCAATAATATGTTTCGATATAAATCTAATCTTCCTCTTAAATATAAAACATCTTGATCTAACTTATCATCTTCACCTTCATCTTGATCTTCTTTCTTATTTTTGTGAGACTTAGTAACATTTATTAAAAAGCTAGACATGGTAAGCAATATATTAATTCCTAGCAAAGAGACACTCCCGTTAAAAATTTTAGAAAAGAAATCAAAATTCTCTATTTTAAAAAAGGCACCTGCAATAGATGGGAGAAGTATTACTACAAAGGGTATTAAAATATTCAAAATTCTCCATTGAAACTCTTCTTCTTGATTTGTATTTCTACAATCTTTAAGTATCCTCCATTGCCTATCAGTAAATATTTTGGGTAATCCGATCTTCATCATATTTAAGAACAATTTTATCAGGCTTTAAACAATTCCCCTACTTTAAACTCTTTTAAATTAGAAACTAATTGATATTTCTGAATTTTTTCCATGCTTGACTTTAGTCGCATCGCATCCTTGTCTCCGACTCCCATAAATTTTTGCATAAGCTTCAAATTAACCTTGTCCTTGATATCAAAAAGGAATGCTGTCTCACACATGCTGCTAAAATCAAATGAAGGTTGGTTAAACTCTTCAATTCCCTGGGACAATAACATCACCGATACTCCCTGAGATCGAATCTCCCTTAAAATCTTCTCCAACAAATCCTGAGATTTCTTCTCCTTAAAAATGGTATGCGCCTCATCTATCAACAACACGTAACGCATTCCTTGGAAATCACCCTCTATGGGGGCTTTTTCCATATTCATAAATGTATTGTATATGTAGTTGATTATCAAGAAAACAGAAGTAAATCTGATATTTTTTGATAAATCACCTGACAGGCTTAAGTAGTAGTTCTTGTTTAGGAATTCGTTGTTGGAATCTGTTGTATTTGCAAACAAGTCAAGCTCAGCCAGACCTTCCAGGATTTCCCGAAGTGAACTTACCTTTGCTCCCTCCCTTTCTTTGACTTTCTCCAAGATCACTTTGAAGGTAGGAAATTGTCCACCTTTTGATTCAGCAAAGGCATCTTTAATTGAATCCTTAAGTGTTTGCTGCTGAATCTTACCCAGATTGGTTTGGCTGCAAATGATATCGACCAACTTGTTGATTCCCATAATCCGGTTTTTCTCATTCACGTTATCAATAAATGAAATTGGATTGACAGGAAAAGCTTTGTGAGGAGCTTTTATCAATTCGCATTTTGTAGACTCAAAGAAGTCTGCATTCTTTTTTTCGTCCTCCTCAGACAATCCCTTGAAATCCAAAAAAATGAAATTGACCTTTCCTCCAGATTCTTTTACAATTTGTTTTAAAACGCTATTCGCAAAATAGGTTTTCCCAGTGCCGCTATTGCCAGCAACTGCAACGTGGGCATTATTATGTATGGATGAATTATTCATTTTGAAGAAGATTTCCTCTCCTTCAAACGATTCTCCTACTCGGATATCAATTGGGCCTAGATAATACTCCTTGTTTTTGACTCGAAGCCCTCTTGTCTTTTCATCAAAAATAATAGCATCGTTGGTGAATTCACTCTCGGACAATAGATCAATCCCTTGTTCTACTTGCTCCAAAATGAAATCCAGTCCAGTGTAATTCTTACTCTCTTCAAAAATTTTATTCATCAAGGAAAGTCCATGATCAACATGCATCTTGACATACTTTCCGATGTTAGCATCTGACTTGTAAATTCCATAGTGTTGGCAAATCATTGCGATGTAAAAGGTTCTGTAATTCCCAAAAAGAATGTCGTCTTTGTATTCTTTCCCTTTTCCATCTAAAAGATCCTTTTCCAAATCAAGTTTCGCTCCTCTGCTTAGTGAATAGGCCAAAGCAACTCTAGAAATATAATTCTCTGATGCTCCCGGAAATACTTTTCTCGATAAATCCTGGACTACCTGTTTATTAGCCTCAGAGGTTCTAATATTAATTAGCATTGTACATGTTATTATAAGTGGCTAAAAAAATCTTGGGATCAATCCCCATGAACTCACTACTGTCTTCATTTACATTATTGATCAAATAAGTTTTTGCAATCTTATTGAAAAGAAGATTAAACTCTGATTCTGTCATTTCCTTATTAATCAACGGAAACAAAACAACTTGATCAGAAACGTTCGGATAGAAATATTTCACAATGTTTTCTGCATGCTGTTCGTCAAACTTCTGCATTGGAGAATCAATGAATACCGGGAATTCGAAGTCACTTTCTTCGACAAGACCTCTTAGTATGGATGTGGCATACATCTGTTGTTCACCTTTACTTAAGGATTCCTTTTTAATTTCCTCACCTCTTCCATTACGAAGGACGATGTCAATATCTTCTCCGATGATGTTGACTTCCACATTTCTTATAAACCCTTTTTTGTGCAACAAGGTAGAAAGACCTTCAAATATCTGCTTTTCAAGAGATTGCTTCTTTTTTGTCTTGAACTCTGAGATAAAGTTTTTAAGAATTACAATTTGTCTGGAAAGAACGGTGTCTTTTTCTTTCTTTTGATCTGATACTTCCAATTTCCTACTTAACTCCTCAATTTTCTTATTCAATTGGGTTTTTCGTCCCATTAAGTCACCTACCGCACGATTAAATGAATCTATATTTTCTTCAATTTTAACCACCTCCTTTTGAAGTGCGTCTTTTTGATTTCGGTAAGATTCAATAATTGGATCTTCTTGATTGCTCTCAGCATCCCTTATTTTTCTCCTAATTCCATTTACCTCATTTTTCGTAAAAATGTACTCAGAATTGATGGTTTTGAATTTTTCTCTAAAGGATAGTTTGATGTTGTTTAGCAGAGAATTTAATCGAGCTCTTTCTGAATCAGAAAAATCATGAATCAGTTCAAAATCAGATGGTAATGCAGGTGAATTGTCAAAAAAATGCTTCCTAATTAATTTCTCAAATGTGGTCGAATACCAAGAATGGATTTGATGGTCAATTGTTAGGTTTTTAGGTTTTTCTATGTTCAATAAATCTGTTAGAATTTTACCAGTTACGCCACTAATATTTTCTTCTTTGTACTGGGCAGCTTTAAAATTGGCCTCGTTTTCTAATTGGTCTTCTACTTCAAGTAACTTGCCTGCTGCGATAGCAAATGGAATAAATTCATAGGAATCCTTGAGGTCGTTTTGAAGGATTTCCTGCTTCCTTACAAGAACATTTTCACGTTCTCTAAATTCTTGGAGTTCCTCTACAGTTATTAAGCTTCCTGATTTAATTAACTTTTCTTGTATATCTCGAATGTCTTTATTCTTTTCATTTCGCTTTTCTCTAGATTCATCAATGTTCTGATGATACTCCTGAATTTGTTCATCAATAGTTGAAAGTTCAGCTTCCAGCTTTTTGAATTCGGCTTTTTCAGAGGCACTAGCAGATTCTTGGCGGATTTTAATTTGAAGACCTTCCAGTTCTGCCTTCAGATCTTCATATTTTTTAATACCCAAAACTTCAGAATAAGCTTTACTTAGAGCTCTTTTCTGTTCAGGCGTATTTACTTCTGCCAAGCTTACTATCTTCTCAGCATCAAAGAAGAAAAACTTGGCGATTTCAATAGGCATTATAAAATCGCGAATAAAGATTTCTGGACCAACTTCTTTGGAAAGCTCACTTGCTCTTCCATCAATCAGAATCTCAACTTCTTCGCTTGTACTGGTTAGTATGTTGAAGCTCCTTTTGATTTTGATTTCTTTGCAGGGAACTTCTTTAATGTTTACTTCTGAAAAAGTGATTGAAACAAAAAATGTGTTTTGCCCATCAACCTTAGCTTTTCGGTTTAGGCTATTTGCGATGTATTTAGCGTAAGAACCTTGGTCAGAGATCTCTTTTTTATATAAGTCGTCCACTTCCTGCATTTGACGACCATAAAGACACCAAACTAAGGACATTAAAAAGGTCGTTTTCCCAAATCCATTTCTCCCACTCACCAAGATAATGTTCTTGCCCTCTTCCGGACTAAGTTCAATCAAATTGGATCCCTGGTAAATTCGAAAATTATTAAGCTCTATATCCTTTATAATCATTGCTTAGCTTCTTTTATCTCATTAATAAGCTGATCAAGTCTGTTTTCCAAATCAGCCTGCAATCCTCTTTTCCGCATTAAAAGTGTTTTGGTCTTTTGCAAAGCGAGACCATCCATAATGAATTTTAGGTCTAAAGGCTCTTCTTTACAAGATTTAGAAAGAAGTTCTTCTTCCTCTCGCTGTTTTTCTTCTTGTTTGCTCATATCGATGTTATTTCGGAATACTTCATTAAAAATATCAGAAACTTTGATTTCAAAGAATGAATCTCTAAACCAATGGTACTGAATCAAAACCAATTCTTGTTGAGTGATCAATTCAGCTCGTTCTTCCTTTTGAATTTCTTTTTGAGCTACTAAAATTCTTCTCAGAATTTCAGCTCTTGTTTTAAAAAGGTAAGGCCCCCAAATATTTTCTTTGATTTCTCCATTTCTCCTTCTCCGATCTCGGTACTGCTCAGGATTATCTCTAGTTTCAACAAGAAAATCACGAATTTCTGACAAGGGTTGCATCCATTCTTCTCCATTCTCAATCAATCCTTCCATTGACTTATCTTTGTTTACAACAGTACAAGTCCAGCAACCAAATCGGCTGCTTCCACAACTTGGAGTAGTTTCATCAATTACCAAAGGACAATCCCCAGCATTGGCATTTCTGTAGAGCGTCACAAGCTCTTTATGAGTTCCTCCCCAAGGAGGCGGAACCTGGTTTAGGTATTGCCAGACTTCATTAGTAGTCACATCTTTTATTGGAGCAAAAACCCAAGCGCTTGGCAATTGGTGTTTTCTTAATCTTTTCCCTTTTCGTTCATGCTTAGCAATTGATTTAGCTCTATTTGCACTTTCCGCACTTCGAGTACCTAAAAGAATTATAGCCTCACCTTGTTCTCCAATTTTTTCTTTGATGAATTGGGTGGTAGGATTAATCTTTAATCGTTCTGTACACCATCTAACAAATCTATTTGGAGCAGGATACCCTAGACCTATCAACCTTACCCAGAAACTATCCTCCAATTGAGGAGTAGTCTCATGAACAGTAATTGGCATCCCTTCTTCCCTAGCAGCAATCTGAATTCGCTCTAGTGTTTTCTTGATGAATTTAACAATACGGGGATTTTCAACCATCGTGTCATTACACACGATATAGATCCTTCTTTGATTTAGAATTACGGGATCAATTTTTCTCAATGCTCTCCAAACTACTTGAAGAAGCATAGTACTATCTTTTCCGCCACTAAATCCTACGATCCATGGCCTGCTGGATTCATCGTAAATAAATTGGTCAATTATCTCTTGTTCAATGAATTGAAGATTGAGAGCCATATTTGGGAAGTCTAAAAATTTAATTTTCTAAAATATCCATAATAATAACCCTATTTAGCGTCTTTTCAAACTGGGTTTTTATCGGAAAACTAAGTGAAATCAGCGGGAACCCTTCCTATTCAAAACCAAAAAAACCACAACCCTGACGAGCTGTGGTTCTATTTTGGGACCTATTGCTTGATTACTTTCCGGCAAGGGCATTGGCACCGGATACGATCTCGAGGATTTCGTTGGTAATGGCTGCCTGACGGGTTCTGTTGTACATCAATTTCAATTCTTTGAGCAAGTCTCCGGCGTTTTCGGTAGCCTTATCCATCGCTGTCATTCGGGCGCCATGCTCTGAAGCATTGCTCTCCAGGATGGCTTTGAGGAATTGCACCCGCAAGGCCTTTGGCACCAACTCCTCGATGATAAACTCGCGGGAAGGCTCCAGGATATAATCCGTCTCTACCGTGACTTTTTCAGTCGCCACAGCTGCCATCGGAAGAAATTGCTCGGTTCTAACAAACTGAGTCGCTACGTTTTTGAATTCGTTGAATACCAAAACTACCTGATCAAACTCCCCCGCAACGAATGCATCCATGGCATAATTTGCCGCTTCGCGGATCGCATCAGAAGAAAGATTCAGAAAAAGTGTGGAGTAATCTTCGATTCTTGGATAGCTCGTCTTTTTGAAATACTCCAATGACTTCTTGCCAATAGGCATTACAGTAATATCAGCACCCACAAATTGCTCACGAATGGCAAGATTGGTCGCTTTTAACACGTTGGAGTTGAACGCTCCGCAGAGTCCCTTGTCCGAAGTAATGGGGATCAGCAGCACCTTCTTCACCTCTCGCTTCTGCGCATAAACCAGGTCGGTGGCACCTTCCGAGGCCGCAGACACGTTGTTCAGAATAGCGGTCAACTTCTGAGAGTAGGGACGCATCTGAATGATTTTGTCCTGTGCCCTTCTCAGTTTGGCGGCGGACACCATCTTCATGGCCTTGGTGATCTGCTGTGTGGAGATTACCGAGGTGATTCGCTGCTTTACTTCCTTAAGATTAGCCATCAGTGAGTTGTAATTCTATCAATCCGGCGAGGTCACCCCCGCCGGGGATTTTCAATTATTTAGCGTATTTAGGTGCCAGTTCGGCAGCTGCGGTAGCAAGAATCTTTCCTGCACCGTCCACGTCACCTTTGAGGATTAATTGCAAGGCCTCAGGATAAGTAGAGTCAAGCAACACGTAGAATTCCTTCTCAAATGCTCTTGCTTTCTCCACAGGCACGCTGTCCACCAAGCCTCTCGTAGAAGCATAGATGATTGCTACCTGATGTGCTACAGATACCGGGGCATACTGAGGCTGCTTCAGGATTTCCTGATTACGACGTCCTCTTTCGATGGTACGCTTGGTAGAGGCATCCAAGTCAGATCCGAATTTGGAGAACGCTTCCAATTCACGGAACTGCGCCTGATCCAATTTTAGAGTACCTGCCACTTTCTTCATTGACTTAATCTGTGCATTACCACCCACTCGGGATACGGAGATACCTACGTTGATCGCAGGACGAATACCGGAGTTGAAAAGGTTGGTCTCCAAGAATATCTGACCATCCGTAATCGAGATCACGTTTGTTGGGATGTAAGCGGAAACGTCACCTGCTTGCGTTTCGATAATCGGAAGTGCGGTCAAAGACCCACCACCTTTGACCAAAGGTCTCAGGGAATCCGGAAGGTCGTTCATCTGACTTGCGATGGCATCAGACTTGTTGATTTTGGCAGCTCTTTCAAGCAATCTTGAGTGTAGGTAGAATACGTCACCCGGATAAGCTTCACGTCCCGGAGGTCTTCTCAATAGTAGGGAAACCTCACGATAAGCTACTGCCTGCTTGGAAAGATCATCATAGACCACCAAAGCCGGACGGCCGGTATCTCTGAAAAATTCACCGATAGATGCTCCTGCAAATGGCGCAAAGAACTGCATCGGAGCAGGATCTGCAGCAGAGGCAGCTACAATTACGGTATAAGGAAGTGCTCCGCCTTTTTCAAGTGCAGCCACTACGTTAGCTACGGTAGAGGCTTTCTGTCCGATCGCTACATAGATACAGAAAACAGGTTCTCCTTTTTCGTAAAATTCTTTTTGGTTGATGATGGCATCAATTACCACGGCAGTCTTTCCCGTCTGACGGTCACCGATAACCAACTCCCGCTGACCACGTCCGATCGGAATCATCGCATCGATAGACTTGATCCCAGTCTGAAGCGGTTCGTTTACTGGCTGACGGTAGATTACACCGGGAGCTTTTCGCTCCAAAGGCATTTCGTATAGTGGTCCTTCGATCGGGCCTTTTCCATCAATTGGATTTCCCAAGGTATCGACAACTCTTCCAAGCATGCCTTCGCCTACCATTATAGAAGCGATTTTCTTGGTACGCTTTACCGTATCGCCTTCTTTGATCTCTTTGGAATCACCAAACAATACAGCACCTACATTGTCCTCTTCGAGGTTTAGAACCATTGCTTTCATTCCGTTGTCGAATTCAAGCAATTCTCCGGATTGTGCTTTGGAAAGCCCGTAAATACGCGCTACACCATCACCTACTTGGAGGACTGTACCTACTTCTTCAAGTTCGGCTGCAGTTCTGACACCCGCGAGTTGTTCTCTCAGGATTGCCGAAACTTCATCAGGTCTTATTTCTGCCATGTTATCGTCTATTAATGCTTTTTCTAAATTTTACTTTCGTAGAGATTTACAGCAAACTGAGCACGCAATTCTCTCAATTTACTATTTAAGGATTCGTCCAACTGACGGTCATTTACCCGAAGGATAAACCCTCCAATCAGATCAGGATTGATTTTTTCGATGAGCTTAACGGTTTTCATTCCGGATATTTCCAGAACAATTTTGGTGAACTCAGCCCGAAGATTGTCATCCAAAGGAAAGGTAGTAGTCACTTCTGCTACCTGTATGGAATTGTGGAGTTGGTATTGTGCCTGAAACTCCTTGGCAATGTCTATCAAAGCTTCCTCTCTGTTCTTTCTGCAAAGAATTTCAAAGAAAGCGAGGGTAGTGTTTGTGGTACCTCTTTTTTCGAAGAGGGCTTTCAGGATTTTCAATTTTTTATCAGAGCTTACGGTGGGATTTCTCATCGCAAGTTCAAAATCCCTGTTTGATTTGGCCAAATTGACCAAATGCAGGAAATCCTGATACACCTCTTCCAATTGGCCTCTTTCGATGGCCAATTCCATCAGAGACTTGGCATAAGCGTATGCAACTCTATGGTTTGACATGAGGATTTAGTTAAGCTTAATGTCTTTTATAAATTCGTCGACGAGGGCTTTTTGCGCTTTTTCGTCAGTCAAATTTTTTCTTAATAATTTTTCAGCAACTTCAAGTGTCAAGATAGCCACCTGATTTTTCACTTCAGTCAGGGCTGCCTTTTTCTCAGTTTCGATGACTGCTTTGGCATTTTCGATCTGCTGTGCCGTAACTTTTAATGCGTCGTTTTTGGCATCTTCAATCATTTTAACAGAAGCTTCTTCCGCTTTTCTCAAAATGACATCACGCTCCAGACGGGCTTCGGCGAGTAGTTTTTCATTGTCTGCCTTGAGATTAGCCATTTCATTTCGCGCTGATTCAGCCGCTTTGAGGGCGTTTTCGATGCTGCTTTCGCGCTCCTCCAAAGCCGCAAGCATAGGCTTCCAAGCAAATTTGATGAGGATGAAAAGCAAACCTAGGAAGCCAAACAGCTGCCAGAATATCAGACCGGAACCTGGGGTTATTAAATCCATGGATGTGTGTGATTTATTTCAGATTGTTCAATAGAAAATAAGAAAAGGGAAAGGCCTAGCGCCTATCCCTTTTCGGTTTTTTTAGCTGATGCCCGCGATGTTAAGCGCGATCAACAGACAGATTACTGCTGCAAACAGGGAAACCACCTCGATCAAGGCAGCAATGATCAACATTGCACCTTGGATCTTACCAGCAGCTTCAGGCTGACGAGCAATAGCTTCCATTGCCTGACCACCGATACGACCGATACCAAGTCCTGCGCCAATCGCAACAATACCTGCACCAATACCAGCTCCCATAAGAGCAAAACCAGCGGACAATAAGATAGACATTAACATAGTTTTAGATTTATAAATTGAACAAAGAAATTACTGATTAATGGTGATCGTCATGTGCGTGTTCTGCCACCGCAGATCCAATGTACATCGCTGAAAACAGCGTAAACACATAGGCCTGAATTGTGGCTACCAGCAACTCGATGATATTGATAAATGTCACCATCACGGTACTTACGACACCTATTGTAATGGATTCGAAAATAAAGGCTAGGGCAATAAAGCCAAGGATTACGATGTGGCCCGCTGTGATCGCGACAAATAGTCGAACCATCAAGGCGAAAGGTTTGGTAAACAATCCGATGATCTCCACCGGCACAATGATGAGCAACATAAGCGGAGGAACGCCGGGAGTCATGAAGACGTGCTTCCAATACTCCTTATTCCCGTTGACGTTGGTTATGATGAAAGTCAAAACCGCCAAAACCATCGTCACCGCGATGTTGCCTGTCATGTTGGCTGCACCGGGAATCAACCCAAGTAGGTTGCCAAACCAGACAAAAAGAAAAAGTGTAATTAAATAAGGAACGAATTTTTTGTATTTCGGACCGATTGATTTCTGTGCGATTTCGTCACGGACGAAAATGATGATCGGCTCCAGAATTGCAGCAGCACCTTTTGGAGCTACCGCGCCATTCTTTTTGTAGTGATTTGCCGCTGAAAGTGCGAGATAAGCTACCAAAAACAATACAATAAACATCATGACGACATTTTTGGTAATCGAGAAATCGATGAAACTTGCTCCGTCTACCCGACCCAAATGATCATGATCATCTATAAAATATCCTTCATACGCATATTCTTTTCCGAATTTGTGCGTTTCGTGATTTTGGAAATCAGATGACTTGAAAAACTCCAATCCACGATCTGCTGAATAAACAATCACAGGAAGCGGAAGCGTCACGTGAGTATCGCCAAAAGTAGCAAAATGCCACTCATGGGAATCTACAACGTGGTGCATGATAAAGCTCGTCTTATCTTCTTCTGATCCTACTGCAAGCGTGGAATTAGAAAAAATCAGTGTGAAAACTGATAGTAAAAGACTTAAGGCCAATAATTTACGCGTCATCAACTCGTTTGTTTTGAGGGGCTACTTCGAAATCGGCCGCAAGTTAGCCAGAAAGGTGTAGATATCAAAAACCAAGTAGAACAAAAAAATCATAAAGAAATCAGCGATAAACAGAATAATATTGGCCATTCCCGGCCATACTTCTAGTCCTATGAATACCAATGAGGCAATAAATCTCAGAATCATGGCCAAAACCATAATTTGGAAGAAATTTTCAGCAAAGCTTTTTAGCAAAAAACCATTGAGTAAACCGATCAAAAAGGATGTGATCACCATGAAAAAATAGATTTCCCAGATTTTTTCATGAATGACCTGAGGCAATAAAAAATTCAGTATGACAATTAGAACGGCTATTGCTGCCGAAAAAAGAACAAATCTGAGGTGAATGGATTTGGGTAGAGTCATCGCTTTTTTTTTCACAAAAATAGCCCAAATTTTCTTTCGGTCGTCGAACAGTATGCTATGTGGTGAATTTTGGAATTGCTGAACCGGTGATTTGTAGAAGGGTTGAATTGAGGAACTGAGGAACTACTGAATCGAAGTAAAAACAACTTACAGCTCTCACCTTAAAGGCCTATCCATCTCCTTACAGCTTTCTGACTTTTGACAGTCTAAATTGCAACTGCCTACTTATCAAGTCTTGTCTTACATCTTTTGTCTAGCTTCTTGCCTCTAAAAAACTACTTATCCTGCTTCATTTGTGCCCAAAGCTGATAAAAGGCCACAAAAACAGAAAGAAAACAGAAAACCAAAATCCAAACCGGAAACTTCATTTCAGACCGCTGCTGAAGCCACCAACCGAAATAAGTACCGGCACCAATGATTCCAAACAACTGAAAAGAAAGGCCGATATATTTCACATAGACAGGCGTACTGCCATCTTCTTTGCCTTTTTTTCCTTTCTCGATTTCCATAGTAAAGTGAAAGTATCTAAAAATTTCAGTAAAAAGGATGTCAAATTGAGGTTATGGTACGATTTGGGCTTTATGGTCGTTCGGTAAGTAAGCTAAAAAGCCTATTTTGGTATTCTAATTGGGTAAATTCTAAAATGAGAAGATTTTCCGGACTGGCTGTAGTCATTGTTATTTTTATCGGAGCCTGTTCCTCTGAGCGCAACACCTTTACTAACAGGGCATTCCATAACCTTACATCACACTTTAATGCCTATTACCTTGCCGATGTCAAAATCAAGGATGTGGAAAAGCAAGTTTTCTCAAACTACAAAGAAGACTTCACCCAAGTTTTACCTGTTTTTATCCCGATAGATTCTGCGACCATCCAACAGAATAAAGAAAAATTGGATTCGGCACGGGAACTTTCCTCAAAAGCCATTGACTGGCACCGGATCGCCAAATGGGTCGATGATAGCTATTACTTACTCGGTAAAATAGATTATCTGCAAGCCCAACAAGACGACGCACTCAATGCCTTCAAATATGTCAACAGCAATAGCAAAGACAAAGCACTCCGCCACAAAGCACTGATCAGCCTATTACATCTCTATATAGATCGAAGGGAATACGAGAAGGCAAATTTTACGATTGACTATTTGTCCAAAGAGACAGCGATATCAGAAGATAACAGGTTTCAGTTGTTTAAAACCCTCGCCTATTATTACGAAAGCCGCACTGACGCAAATGGAGTCATTGGGGCATTGGATCGGGCCGTAGGATATGCTCCGGATAAAAAGGAAAAGTCCAGGATCAACTTTATTCTTGCCCAACGCTATCAGCGCGAAGGACTTGACGCCCTGGCTTATGATTATTACAGAAAATCTCTTGAGGGAAATCCTCCCTACGAACGGAGCTTTTTTGCTATGCTCTATGCGCAGCAAGTAGCTGAACTCAACGCCTCAAAAGATTTGAGGAAAGTCAGAAATTACTATGACGGACTTTATAAAGATTCAAAAAATAGGGATCTGAAAGATGTAGTCGTCTACGAGCGAGCACTATTTGAGGAAAAACAGGGGGATATTCCTTTGACGCTGGATTTGCTTCATCAAGCTGCCAAAGAACCGGGTAGCAACCCGAGACTCAAAGGATATATTTATCAAAAACTGGCGGAGATTAATCTCCGGGAATTCAAGGATTTTAGAGCAACAAAGTACTATTTGGACAGCGCGCTCACCTTCATTCGTGAAGATGATCCAACTGCACTTTCCATCCGGGAACAAAAGAAAACCTTGGACCAATACGTATTCCATGTGGAACGGATACAGCTCAATGATAGTCTCACTGTGATTGCAGGCCTGAGTCCTGAAGAACAACAGGCTATCGCCCAGAATTTTATTGCTGCCGAAGAAGAAAGACTGATCAGAGAAGCAAAAGCCAAAGAACCTCCCAAAAATTCAAATATTTTCAATAACCTTTTGGCCTTTAGTGGAAGAGACCCCGGTGCCAGTTTCTACTTCGACAATGGAGTAGCCATGCAGCAGGGAGCAATTGAATTCAGCAGAGTTTGGGGAAATCGCCCCATTCAGGATAATTGGAGAAGAAGGTCTGCAATTTTTCAGACGACTATTCAACCTCAGCAATCCACGGGTTCGACCGATTCACTGTCACCTTCTGAAAATCAAATTTTAGCGGGTCTGCCTTCCATTGAAAGCCTATTGGCTAAAATCCCAAATACCCCCGAACAGATTTCTTTGCTAAATTCCGAGTTGGAGGAATCGTATTTTGAACTTGGAAAACTGCTGTATTTCGACTTGAAGGAAATAAAGCCAAGTATCAATAATCTAGAAACATTGATTCGGGATTATCCAACGACCACACGTAAGCCTGAAGCTTATTACTTGCTTTACTTGGGACAAAAAGACTCCAAGGGAAATTTTGAGCAATACATCAGCCGATTGAATAGGGAATATCCTGAATCGCAATACACTTACTCCGTCAACAACCCAAATGCGGCCTCCGGAAATCTAGCTGCACTTGAATCTTCCAAGGGGTATGAACGGGCTTACAACGCCTATTATGGAGGGCAATATCAGGAAGCCCAACAATTGATCAGAACGACTCTGGAAGCATATCCATTGACCAGAAACACTGAAAAACTACTCCTGCTCGATATCATGGTGATAGGCAAGTTGGAAAGTAGGGATCGATTCAAAAGTAGACTGGAGTCTTACATCGAAAACGCGAAAGATGAGGCCTTGGTCAGTTTGGCAAGAAATATGCTCCGCCCTCTACTAAGCAGTGATGAACTCGCCGCCTTAGCTCCAAAGGAAAGTATCGCAATTGACTCAACCCAACTTCTTGCAGATAAAGCAGCTGAAAATTCAGGAAAAGTAGTTCCTGCTGATTCTCCTTATAAGCTAAACGAATCCCAAACGCATATCTTTGTGATCGCTTTGACCCGAACTGAATCTGAGAATGCAAAAAATCTCTTGGGGGACCTTGAAAATTTTCACTCAAAAAGCTTCCCAAATGCCCGGCTTAGGACTGGCAACATGAATATGACCCAAGAAAATGCGATTTATATTATAAGTCCGTTTTCTAATGCCGAAAAAGCAAAAGAATATTATTTGAAATTTTCAGAAGAATTTAAGTCCGAAGGATTGCAGGAAAGTGCCCGCACCAATTCCTTCTTTATCTCGATCGAAAATTTTCAGACGCTCAATAAAACAAAAAACACGGAGGAATATCTAACCTTCTTCCGAACCCTATATAAGTAAAATCCCATGCAAAAAAATACCAAACCATCAAATCCTGTTTGGGTCGGTAAAACAATAAAATACCTTTGGATTTCCTTCGTCGGAGGGGTGATTTTCTTCATCCTGTTTGTCTGGATGGTCAGTGTGAATTTTCTCGGTTTATTTGGGTCTTTACCGGATTTCAAGGCTCTGGAAAATCCTGAAAGTGAATTGGCCTCAGAGCTATATTCAGCGGATGGTTTTCTATTGGGGACTTATGCCCGTGAAAATAGAAGCCCCGTAAAATACGAAGAACTATCCCCCAACTTAGTTCAGGCACTCGTTGCAACCGAAGATGTAAGATTTGAGGAGCACTCCGGAATTGACATGACTGCAATGATGCGCGTGTTTGTCAAATCCATTTTATTGGGTCAAGATGCTGGTGGAGGATCAACATTGAGCCAACAGACTGCAAAAAACCTCTTCAAAACCCGAACTGACGCTTCTCAAGGCATCCTGAGTTCGGTGCCGGGACTTCGCATGCTGATCATCAAAACCAAAGAGTGGATTGTAGCTACTCAGTTGGAAAAAGCATACACCAAAGATGAAATCCTGACTTTATACCTCAATACCTCTGAATTCGGTTCCAATGCCTATGGAATCAAAACCGCCTCCGGAACATTTTTCAACAAATTGCCATCCGAGTTGTCTGTTCAGGAGTCAGCTGTTTTAGTAGGACTTTTCAAAGCTCCGACCTATTACAGTCCTGTTTTTAATCCGGAAAACTCCTTGAGAAGAAGAAATACGGTGCTTGCTCAAATGACTAAAAATGGGCTGTTGACTAAGACAGAGTTTGATTCAATTTCTAAACTTCCGATAGAACTTGACTACCGGGTTCGCAATCAAAACCATGGTCTTGCCACCTATTTCAGAGAAATAGTAAAAGCAGACCTGATCAAGTGGACGAAAGAAAATCTCAAGTCTGACGGATCATCTTATGACCTTTTTGGAGACGGCTTAAAAATCTATGTCACCCTAGACAGCAGAATGCAGCGCTATGCAGAGGAAGCTGTTCAGGAACATATGTCAGTCCTTCAGCAGGCATTTTACAAGGAAATGGGAAACAGAGACCCATGGATAGACGAAAACTTTCAAGTCATTCCCAACTTCATCGAAAATGCAGTAAAGCGGACTGAAGCTTACAGATTGCTTAAAGTCCGCTATGGCGATGATACCGACTCGATTAATCTAAGGCTCAACGAAAAGAAAAAAATGCGTGTCTTCTCCTGGGATGGAGAAATCGACACCCTGATGAGTACCATGGATTCCATGCGATACTACAAGAAATTTCTTCAGGCCGGATTTATGAGTATGGATCCCCACACGGGACACATCAAAGCCTGGGTAGGTGGTATTGATCACAAATACTTCAAGTTTGACCACGTAAAGCAAGCAAAACGTCAGCCGGGATCAACTTTTAAGCCCTTTGTCTACGCAGCAGCCATTGAAAATGGCTACAGCCCTTGCTATTCAGTGGTCGACCAACCGGTGGAAGTCTACATACCCGGTCAGCCAGCTTGGAGTCCTTCTAATGCTGACGGTAAATTTAGCTATCAAAAAATGACCATCAGGCAAGCAATGGCTGAATCTGTAAACTCGGTTACTGCATACATGATGAAAAAATTGAGTCCAAAGATTGTGATTGAAACAGCAAGAAGACTTGGCATTACCAGTGATTTGGAAGAAGTGCCTTCTCTGGCTTTGGGAGTGAATGATGTGTCCATATTCGAGATGACCGGAGCATTTGGCACATTTGTAAACCAAGGAGAACATACCACACCTTATTACATAGACCGCATAGAGGATAAAAACGGAAACGTAATTCAGCAATTTACCCCACGTAAAAAGCCTGCCATGAGTGAAGAACACGCTTATTTGATGTTGTATATGCTTAGAGGTGGATTTGAAGAGAGAGGGGGGACGAGTCAAGGAGTTCCTTATACACTTCGGGAAGGAAATGAACTTGGAGGTAAAACCGGCACCACTCAAAATGCCTCTGATGGATGGTACATGGGCGTAAGCAAAGACTTGGTTTCCGGTACATGGGTTGGTGGAGATGATCGGGCAATTCACTTTAGAAGCTGGATTGCAGGTCAAGGTGGCCGTACTGCAAGACCGATATGGGTCAAATTCATGGCCAAAGTCTATGAAGACAAGAGCTTAGGGTACACCAAAGGTCCCTTTCCAAGACCTGATCGACCGCTCAGTATAGAGATTAATTGTGACCGCTACGAACAGGAAAGTCAACGATTCGCAGATTTTGATTACGACGCCAAAAAGAACGATTTCTGATTTAGTCAGTTATTTAAAATACATACCATTAAAAGCAGCCTGAATCACAGGCTGTTTTTTTAATTTTAACCCATGCAATCCTCATCTTTTTTACCGGAAGAACACCTGCAACTCCCCGACCAACCCGGAGTGTATAAGTATTTTAATGAGGAAAATGAATTGATCTATGTAGGCAAAGCCAAAAGCCTAAAAAAGCGGGTCAGCAGCTATTTCAATAAAAATACAGGAGTGAACCATAAGACCAAAAGAATGGTCAGGGAGATCCGAAAAATCGAAATCACGATCGTGGACAGTGAGCTTGATGCGCTGCTGCTTGAAAATAACCTCATCAAAAAAAGTCACCCCCGATACAACATTTTGTTAAGGGACGATAAGACTTATCCTTATTTGCTTATCACTAAGGAAAATTTTCCCCGCATTTTTCAAACCCGCAAACACATCCCGAAGCGAGGAACCTATTTTGGGCCATTTGCAAGCGTAAAGGCCATGAACAATGTTCTTGATCTCATCCGTGACTTATTTACCATCCGTACCTGTAAACTCGACCTGAACCCCTACAAAATCGATGAGGGCAAATACAAAGTATGCCTCGAATATCATATCGGCAATTGCCAAGGACCATGCATTGGCTTACAAAAGGAAGCCCCCTATCTCAAGGATTTAGAACAGGCAAAACATATTTTGAAAGGAAATCTTGGCGTCCCAAAGACCTACTTCAAACAGGAGATGCAAGCTTTGGCGGAGAATCTGGAGTTTGAAAAGGCTCAAAAGATGAAAGACAAATTGGATCTTTTAGAAAAATATCAATCCAAATCCCTCATCACCAGTCAAAGCATCCAAAACCTGGATGTTTGCACCATCGTCACAGATGAAAAATACGCTTATGTAAACTTCATGCGTGTAAAGAACGGTGCGATGATCACTTCCAAAAATGTGGAATTGAAAAAACGATTGGATGAAAGCAACGAAGAGTTATTGATCACAGCCCTGATTCATCTCCAAGATCAATTTCAAAGTGATGCAGATGAGGTTCTAATCAATATTGAATTGGAAAATCCCATCGACGGACTCAATGTAAGCGTTCCAAAAATTGGGGATAAAAAGAAACTTATCGAACTTTCACTCAAGAATGCGCTGTATTACAAAAAAGAAAAAGCGCTGCTTCAAGGGCTTAACCAAGACAAAAAGGATAGAGTCATCAGGCAACTTCAGCAGGATCTAAGCCTTCCCGAAATTCCGGATCACATTGAGTGTTTTGACAATTCGAATATTCAGGGGACAAGCCCTGTAGCGAGCATGGTATGCTTTATGGGAGGGAAACCGGCGGTCAAGGAATATCGCCACTACCACATCAAGACGGTGGAGGGAGCCAACGATTTTGCGAGTATGAAGGAAATCGTCGGGAGACGCTACAAACGATTGATGGAGGAAGAAAAACCACTGCCGAAACTGATTGTAATCGATGGAGGCAAGGGTCAATTATCCTCAGCAGTCGAAGCGCTTCAGGAATTGGGAATTTACGGAAGAATGCCAATCATCGGAATTGCCAAACGATTGGAAGAAATCTATTTTCCGGGAGATTCCTATCCAATTCACATCGACAAAAAATCAGAAAGTCTAAAATTACTTCAGCGGATCCGCGATGAGGCACACCGCTTTGCAATTACTTTTCATCGCAAAGTCAGAAGCAAAAATGCATTTGGAACACAGCTGACTGGGATTTTAGGGATTGGCGAAAATACTGCCGACAAACTATTGAAACATTTCAAATCAGTAAAAAACATAAAATCTGCGAGTGAGGCAGAATTGACTGAGGTAATCGGAATGAGCCGAGCGAAATCACTCCTAGAATGGATGGAAAAAAATAAAGGGGCCTAAGCCCCTTTTTATTTTACCACTCCCAAAGGGAGTTTTCAAATTCTAACAGTTTGTATTCGAATCCAAGCGAATTGAGATAAGCCTGCATTTCCGGATTGGGATGATCTGATTTAATCAAATCAGCAATCAACGCTTCATCCGGATTTGTAAATCTTCTGACTACAGATCTAAATAATCTGGATTCAAAAGCTTCATCATAAGTCAGGCTCTTGGAAATATTCTGAAAATTATGCCATCTGGCAGTCGGATGATTTTTGAAGTAGTTGACAAAGTCCTTGTATCGAACAAAACCAACCGTTTTTTGACCCGCATTGGCATTTGTTTGAGATGGCATCACCAATTCAATGTATTTGATATCAAATTTGAGTTGGGAATGATGCTTATCAAAAACAAAGTCCTCTTTGAAATCCAAGTAATAAAGTTGTTTAGAAAAGATTGAATCTCCATTTGCTGAAATCCAAAAATTATCTTGGAACTCTGCAATAGAAAGCGGCTTGGAAAAGTCCGGATCAGCAAATACTTCAAATGCGTTTTCATCAACAATAGCCTTATAAATCTGAGTTACAATTCCATTGGCTTTGTTATCACCTGAACCATAGAGCGAAAGGTTGTACTTTTCTCTCAAATCTATTCTTCGCCAAACCGAGATTTGATACATCTTATCATCCTCCCTGATCCGCTTAGCTGAATAAATTGTATCCATGGAGAATTGGCGATCACCAAATCCTGATGGATTAACACTAGTTGCCACCTGCGCATTGGAACCTAATGGAATAAGGCCAACGGCAATTAGAACAGCTAGGAAGATGTGTTGCACAAATCGTTTCATAATTTTCTTTATTTACTTCGAAATCCAATTACTTAACAGCAAGTCGGATAATCTGTCTTAGTTCAGAGTTGATTTTATTTCCTCTGAAATTTGTTCTTGTAACTTGTGTCACTCTGATTACGATATCATCGCCAGGACGTGCACTTTCGAGTAGTGTTCGCATACTACCACCAATTGGAACTGTACCTCTTGGAACCTCACTTCTTAGGAGAATAAGTTCTCCCCCGGTGACTTCAAAATTGGAATCTTTCGCCATTGTTCTTGCAAACGTTGGTTCTGCAACCGCAGCCACCTTCATTCCACTGAAAACATTTATTGCGTGAGCAACAGCTCCATCCATTTCAGATCCATTCGCTGCCAAAGCTTTAATCGTAGGCAATGGAACAGGCTTAATATCAAATACAACGTCACCGATTCTATTTCCACCACTGCTTACGCCAATAGTAACTTTTCCTGACCCTCCAGGAATTACTGTAATCTGACCAGGTTTACTTCCTTTGATGGATTGTCCATTGCTCACATTGAAGTCAGGAGAATAGGTGTTGCCTAAGGCCGGAACTTCAATCAATAATTCATTGGCACAATCGGCATATAGCTGCTGAACAACTTCTGAAGAAACTTTGATGATAGGCTGCGCTACAAAATATTCGTATTCAACAGGAATCACTTGATCTTCACCTCCAACATTGGTGATGATTTCACCTTTCAATAATTGTCTGGAAAGACCCTTGTCGTCATAACTTCCCGCAGGAGGTACTGTAAACTCTACTTTTCCAAAACCATTTTCAACAGGGACTGTACGTCCTCCCAAAGTCATCGTCGGGGCTGCAGAAGACGAAGCAGAGGCGATAAACATATCACCTTGAAATTTGGTGCCTGCTGCAACCACATTAGAAACGGCAGCAATTTTACCTTCCAAAATATCCGCTTTGAAATAGAAAGTACCTATTGACTTGGCAATTTCGCTCAATGCCTCACTTTCTATATTCAAGACTTCATTTTGATATTGGGAAATTAGTGCCAACACCGCTCCAACAGGTGATTTTACAAACGTGAGGTTTACAAAGCTCTTGTTTCGAGCTTCTCTGTCGTTAGCAAATAGCTCAATATCTTTTGCATCCCGTGCAATTGGAGGAAAAGTCATTCCTGTAATTCCTATACCATTCAGAATGCCTGAGATTTGGGTGGGATAGTTATTAAGTTTCTCTTTCAACTCTTCCCCTTTACCACTGTTCGCAAATAAATTTCCCGGAACTTCAGTGTTCTTCAACGCGGAATTAACAAAGTTACCTTCATCATTCTTTGCATTTGCCTGAGTAATCAATTGCTGTTTCAGGTCTTCCAAATACGAGAAAATTTCTTTCGTCTCATTTCTAACCGCTTGAGAAGCTCCCACTTTTGGAACATCTTTCGGGTTATTTCCCTGCTCTTCTACTGCCCCTTTAATATTAGCTACAGAGGATTCATTTTTTGCAATATAATTTCTTGAAGTTCTTTCCATCCCATCGTTGATGAGAACGAACTTCTGAAGGATCTGATTACTTACTTGGAGGGCCAAAAGGGCCGTCAATACCAAGTACATCATTCCGATCATCCTCTGCCTAGGTGTCTCTTTAGCTCCTGCCATCTTATTTAGTATCTATTATTTAGATGTTTGGGATTAATTAACCTTTCATGGCTGAAAGCATTCCGCCATAAATTTTATTAAGCGAGCTAACGTTTTGATTCAACTTGACCAATTCATTTTTAAATGCTTCAGTTTCTTTACCTGCTTCGGACAAGCCTTGCATCGCTGAAGTCATATTGCTGTAGAATTTATTCAATGTCTTTACATGACTATTTGCATCCTGCAATTCCATTTCATAAACTGTATTCAAAGCAGAAAGATTTTTGGTTACATTCTGAACTTGAGTATGATATGCTTTTGCATCTTGGGATGCTGCAGACATTTCGGTAAGGGCTGCTGCGGTTTTACTGTAAGAAGCATTCATATCCACCAGCGTTTTTGCAGCGGATTTTACATTTGTCGCATATTCATTAGTAGCGACTGCGGCATCGGAGAGATTGCCCATTTTTTCAGCAGAAGTTGCTAAGTTTTGCATTCCTTTACCTAGGCTTTCTATCAATTCCGGGCCTATTTTAGCTTTGGAAAGCATATCATCCAATTTCGCAGAGACATCATCCCCTTTGGATTTTTTAGGACCTCCATCAGCTAATTCAGGATAAATTTTACTCCAATCCATTTCCTCAGCTCTTGGCTCAAATGAAGAAAGAAAAAAGATAATTGCCTCTGTTGTCAAACCAACACCAATCATGATGTTGGCAAATTGCCAATCGAGGATTTTAAACATCGCACCTAAAATTACGACAGCGGCACCAATACCGTAGATTTTTGGCATCCAATTGCCGTAGAACTTTGCTTTAAACGAGTTGCTGTTACTAGCCATTTGTAAATTATGAATTAAGGTTTAGGTTTTTTTTTGAAAATTGGGTTATCGTTTTGAGCGCTTTGAAGACTTCACGTCCATCGATCCTGATCTACCAATAAAAGTCATTGCCGTTCTGAATCCAATGTGTGCTTGTGCCACGTCTTGATATTCATAAGTACGGGTAGAAGTTTCTAGATAATGGGCAATATCTTTCCAGCTTCCGCCTCTAATAATTTTTCTTGGTTCATTAGGATCATCGTATACTGGATCCAAATCCCAAGTGTCCACTCTTGAGGTAGCTTTGTAGGCGTCCATTACCCATTCTGCCACATTTCCTGACATGTTGTAAAGTCCAAACCCATTTGGGGAAAACACATCTACAGGAGCAGTGTAGGCAAAGCCATCGTCAATGTAATTACCTCTACCCGGTTTGAAGTTTGCCATAAGACAACCTCTTTTGTTTTTAAGATAAGGGCCTCCCCAAGGATATTTAGCGACATCCTTACCGCCTTTTGCTGCATATTCCCACTCTGCCTCAGAAGGAAGTCTAAAAGAAGGAACATCAAAATCAGAGTCATCATTAGCCCTGAGATGATAGGTTCTCCACACACAGTATTGCTGTGCTTGATCCCAAGTAATTCCTACAACAGGATAATCATCAAAAGCTGGGTGATCAAAATAAAATTCCATCAAAGGATCTCCATAATGATAAGAGAAGCTTGTAGACCACACTGTAGTGTCAGGCTTAAGCTCCTCAAAATTAAATGTGGGTGGATCTTTTAGCGTAGTGGGGGTGCCGGTGGCTAACTCTCCGTTTTTAACAGCCTCCAAAAATTGTCTGTATTTGTTATTGGACACTTCGTATTTGTCCATAAAAAATTCAGAAATAGTGATTTGCTTATTCATAGCGGACTGCGTGTAGGCAATATCTTCATCAGATTGTCCCATCCAAAAAGTACCAGCTTTCACGGGCACCATGTCTATCGGAAGATTTTGCTGCCAGCTGGCTCTTTTGGCTACCCCGGTAACCTCGCCTCGCCTGTTGGACTTTTCACTTGCAGATCCCTTCTTATTAAAAAGCCCGCAACCTGGCAAAAGGGTTGCTAAAGCTAGGCCCAAAGTTATCGGGACTAAGCGAATTTTCATTTTTTTATACATAAATGACGTTTTTGAAATCATCAAATTTTTGCTCAACACAAATCTTAATCCTAATTCGAAATTTAGGCGAATAAACCCCAATAATGCAAATAACCTGCCAATTATAAACCTTTTTGTAAACGAAACGTAATCGGCTTTTGCTGTAAAGCATTTTAACGAGAATCAGATTTAAAATCTAAATCTTGGGGTTCTTTGAATAACACGTTCTATCTCTCGGTTGGAGGACGAAAGAACATACCTAAGCATTAACTCGTGACTGGTAGGGGATTTGGCATCCAAACCTCCAGTGACTAAATCAAATGCATAACCAAGCTTTAAAGAATTGTCTCTCAATAAACTATATCCCAAAATCAAAGAAATAGATTCCTCGCCACGATACGCCAATCCTGCATTGATCTTATTCTGATGTGTTGCCATAACGCTGACATCATAAGAAAAATTATTAAACGATACGGTTTTGATTAACAAACTTGGTTCTATTCTCAATTGACCTATCGGTCTGATTCTATAACCGAACAATACGTAAGAATGATTTTTTAACTGATTTGCGTAGGCTCCATCTCCAAAATCAAATGCTGGCTGATTTAGGTGTTTTGAACTCAGTCCCAAATAATAATGCCCTCGATCATACAAAATACCTGCTCCAAAATCCAACGCTAATTGACCTTCTTTGCCTGCGTTCGGTAGAGTAGGTTCAGGATTGACAACAATAATTTCCCCATAATCCAAGGAGCTCGAAAATATTCCGGCATACCCCCCAAAACTTAATGTGGCCCTGTTTATTTTTTTATGGTAGCCCGCTTTCAGGTTTATCTCAAGATTTCCCGCCGCTCCAATCTGATCATTGACAATGGATAGGCCATACCCTATATTTTTACCCTCAAGCCTTCCTTCTGCGGTGATCAACTGAGTGATAGGCGCCCCTCCTTGTCCTGAACTGGTAGTATAGTTGATCCATTGGGATCGATGAAGTACAGAAAAACGATACCCTCCCTCTTTCCCCGCTAAAGCAGGATTGTAAAACATACCATTGTACATGTATTGGGTAAACTGTGCGTCCTGTTGGCCATATGCGCTTACTGCATTTAAAAGCAGAATCAGCACGATTCCTATTTTTAAAAAGTTGTCCAAGCGGCTTTTGGTATTCATCAGGCTGTAGTCTTTCCCATTCTTAAATAGTACATGAATTTAAACTGAAAAACCACAGAAAATGATTTTAAGATTTACAAATTATTGGCCTTTTTGATATAAAGCTCCAAAGCCCCCGTCATACTTGGCGCATTTGGCATTGGCGCCTCAATATCCAAAATCAAATCTAAATCCCGAACAGCCTGTGCTGTAGTAGGACCAAATGCAGCAATTCTGGTGTTTCCTTGGACGAAATCCGGAAAGTTTTGTTTTAGGGATTTGATGCCTGATGGACTGAAGAAGGCCAAAACATCATATTTAACATCTGCCAGATCAGTCAAATCTGCTGCAACCGTATGATAAATAATGGCCTCAGTGAATGCAATACCATGTTTTTCCATGTATCCAGGTATGTCATCCTTTCGGATATCAGAACATGGGAATAAATACTTCTCGTTTTTGTGCTTCTTGAAGTAATCAAAAAGATCCTCAGCTGTCTTCTGCCCAACGAATAACTTTCGCTTTCGGATGACAATATACTTTTGGAGGTAATGTGCAGTTTGGTCAGAAATACAGAAATATTTCATTTCAGCAGGCATTTCTATCTTGAAATCCTTACAAATCGCGAAAAAGTGATCGATGGCATTCCGACTTGTAAAAATGACTGCCGTATGCTTCAAAATATCAATCTTTTGCTTTCGGAATTCTTTTGGCGGAACAGGCTCGACCTTAATGAATTGTCTAAAGTCTATTTTTAGTTTATACTTTTCCGAAAGCAGGACGTAGGGAGAATTTACATCAGTAGGTTTTGGCTGGGAAACTAGAATACTTTTTACTGGCTTAAAGCGATCTTTTGGAGTTGCACTCATGCTAGTTATTTCCTTAATTTTTGGTTAAAACACCTCATAGACCAAGAAACATAATCCACTTTGAAAAGATTAGAAATGGTACTAATTCAGCGATACAAAGGTAGGTAAATAAATGGTATTTCTTAAAACTCAGTCTATTCATCATAATAAGAAATAAACCCACTACTCCGAAAATATAAAACCAAAAGAAGCTCGTAATTAAAATCGTAAGAGCAGATCCCAGTTCCGAAAAATTGTTGGCAACAAAATAAGCCCCCACCAACAATACTAAGGCAAATCCAAAAACTACCAATCTCAAAAGGTAGAAAAAATGCGAAAACTCCGCCTTTCCCAAATCAAATAAGTAAGAGATCACGCGGATACCGATAAACTTAAAGATGGTCAATACCAATATTGCAAATGCGCCAAGTAGCCAAATCAGCAAGAGTGAAGAAAAATCCAATCCAATCCATGTTTCCAGCCAGTCTTTTTTGAAAATCACCAAACCTGTAACAGCAGTCTGCGAAATCATCATCCCCACAATCAAGAGGTAGAAAATAATATCAAATGAAAAAAACTTTTGAAGGTTGCCGCTTTCAGAAAAGTCCTCAGCACTGATTACTGCCAAGGGCTGAAGCATCACTGCCAACAAATATGGGTAGGCAAGCTTATACAAGGCGAGGAAAAAAATAATCACAAATAGGCCTGTAAAATAAAAATCTTTCACAGACTGGGGGACGAATCGTGCCGAGAGCGGAATTTCCTCTGAATTTACGCTAGAATCAACCCCATCAATCCGCCCTATTACTTTCTTAATTCCCACATTCATCGGGGCCAGATTAGGACTTACCACTGTGAAGTCCACTGAATCTTTTCTAAACTCGGCCTTCAATTCATTGACCGACTTATAAAAAACCGTATCGCCTGTCGTCAATTGCCACAGTTTTTGATCAATAAAAACAGTGGATTTAGCAGGTAATTTGATCTGAAATTCAGATTGGGGAAATGCAGTCAAATCAAGTTTTAGCTCAATCTGATTGTTGCTTCCAAACCAAGATTCCTCCCGTGCAGATTTCCATTGCCCGTCATAATTTTCCAACACCTGTGCTACCGAAGCAGTACTCAGCAGAAAGTAAAAAAAGAATAGTAGTCGAATTTTAGACATAAATTTTTCACCCTCTAAAACCTAGCCAGATACCCAAAGTGAATCCTGGAATAAGAAAACGATAAGGCTTGGATGTCAGATTTCCCTATCGCAAGTACAAAACTGAATAATCCTCCGTCAGTGTCCAAATTGATTCCCGTGCCAAATGAAAATGGATGGTCAATCTTGGGAGAATTATATGGGTTTTCGATGATACCAAGGTCAGCAAAAACAATCAGAAAGGAATTTTGATCAAAAAATAAGCGCTGTTCGAGATTGAGATAGCCAAAACTTTTTGCAAAGAAATTTTTCTCATTAAATCCACGAAGACTTTTCAATCCACCTACCCGATAAAGCTCATTGAGGAACAAATTCTGATTTTGAAGAAATCCCCCAACTCCTCTAAACCACATTCCCCAGGTAGGTTTAACAAACAGATGTTTTTCTCCTGAAAACCACCCTTGATACTGCGCAGAGGATTCTTCAAGCCCATCATATAATTCCTCAGGTAGTCCCGTATTTTGCAGGATTCGCTTATTGCCTAAAGAAAACCTACCTTGAATTCTGCTGCCCTTTCTTGGAGAAACTGGTGAATCCAGGGTATTCCAATCCATTCCGATCCCGTATTGATTCCATCTGTAGTCAATCGAGGCAGGCAAGGCCTGATTAGGAATGAAGTCTTCGGGTGATATCAGATCTCCTGCTTGCCTTTTTGTAAAGAAATTCAAATAGGCTTTATCTGATATCCGATATCCAAAATCCAGTTCAAACGTCCGATTCACAAAACTGGAATCCTGTTTAAGCAAAGAGAAACCTACCCCAACATCCAATGGGGAATGAAAGACGAAAGATTCTTTAGCGTTAATTTCCAGAGATTGGGATTGAATATTCAACCTTTGCCAATTAAGAGAGAAATCCCTGCCTTTCCCTCCTAGATGATACAATTGAAGATCCACTTCCCCGGTAATCAAGACTTTTCCTAGCTCATTCTCATTAGGCAAAAGCCCAATAACCCCGTCAAATACATTGACTCTTCGATCTTGGAGCATAAAAATGGGCTTTGCCTGCCGCATCTGAAATGCCAATTCAGGTGCCCCAACAACCGTGAAATAAGGTGATTTACGAATGGTTTGAGTGGCTTTTGCCAGGTCTTTTTGTGAAAAGGGTTGACCTGGGATCAAGCCTGTAACTTGCTGAAGATATCGCTTATCTGTTTTACTTCCCCCTGCAATCTCCAAGCTATCCCAAGTGATCCTTGGGCCAGAGTTGTATTCCAACACTCCGGAGATCAGATTATCTCTGATGGTCAAGCTATCTATTTTTAATTCGGCAAAGGGATATCCTGTGTCTTCGGCATAGCTAAGGGCGCGATCAATCCACTGGTAAGGCGCTTGATAGCTTAACCTCGGCTTTCCCAAGGATGCAAAAAATTCTTCGGGAACGCTTCCATACTCAATTTTTTCCCACCGAAATAGTTGGCCAAAATCCCAAGTCAAGCGCAACGTGTCGTTAAAAATTTTCTCCCTAAAATACCCTTCTAAGTACCCCTCGGACTTGAAAATTAAGGAAACCGAGTCAGTCAATTTCCCCGCTTCAGTGAACGTGCCAAATTCTCTGATTTTTTTGATTTCCGAGGTTGGAGATTCAGTCCATTCCACTTGAATGATCTGTTGACCCAGACAAATTGCCTGGCTAAAAGTCAACCAACTAACTACTGTCAAAAAAAGTGACTTCAAGGCGCTATTTGGGATTGTTTATATTCGCAAGTTAATTGAATTCACTTGGCAGGCATCTACATTCATATTCCCTTTTGCAAGCAAGCTTGCCATTACTGCGACTTTCATTTCAGCACCAATCTGAACCGAATGGATCAACTCGTGAAAGCAATCGGTAAAGAGCTCGAAATACGTAAAGATTATCTCGCCGGACAACCCATCAAAACCGTCTACTTGGGAGGAGGTACCCCTTCTCTCCTTTCGGAAAAAAACCTGAATTTTTTACTGGAAAAAATTCAAACAACTTTTCGCACAGACTTGCAGGAAGTAACACTTGAGGCAAATCCAGATGACCTTTCTGCTGAAAATTTAAAGTTTTGGAAAGAATTGGGCATTGATCGATTGAGCTTGGGTATCCAGAGTTTTCAGGAAGAAATATTACGATTTTACAATCGCGCTCATTCTGCCTCTGAGGCCTTGGAAGCGATTTATCGGGGGAGAGACGCCGGGTTTGAAAAGTTTTCCATTGACTTGATTTATGGCTTTCCATATGGAGATCATTCTATTTGGGAGAAGGATCTGACAGAAGCACTTCGCCAGGATCCGGGGCATATTTCCGCTTATTCGCTTACCGTAGAACCAAAAACTGCTTTGGGCAAATGGACTGAAAAGGGTCGATTTCAGCCTGCAGAAGAAGATTTTGTGGCTGAGCAGTTTGAACTACTTCAGGAGCAATCAGAAAAATCAGGATACATCCAATACGAAATTTCAAATTTTGGCAAGTCAGGTCAATTTGCCTTGCACAATACAAATTATTGGACGGGTGTTCCATACCTCGGCGTAGGTCCCAGCGCTCATTCCTTTGACGGAAAAAACCGCGGTTTCAATCCGGCTTCAAATGCCGGCTACATTAAAGAGTTGGAAGCTGGCACAAGTCCTTTTGAATTAGAACTCTCCACAAAGGAAGATCAGGTAAATGACAGAATTCTTACCGGTTTGCGTACGATTTGGGGACTTTCGCCAGCCGAATTAAGCAGTGAGTATGGTGTCGATATTCTGAATAGCAAAAGAAAAGAGATTGAGAAATTAGAAAAGATGGGTTGGCTAATATGGGATGGTAAAATCCTATCTTTGAGCAAAAGGGGAAAGTTGCTGGCAGACAGTATCGCAGCGGAACTGTTCATCTGAATTCATAAAATCGAGCCTGGTTGAATCAAACAGGCAATACGCGAGCTTTGAATAGGGGATGATTATCCAAGGCAATCCACCTGCCTGCCTGCAAATCTGCCCTTTAGAATCAAATCATAAACACATGAATTACAATTCAAATCCGGGGAGAAAAAAGGAAGCTGCACCTTTGGAGGCAGCGTTCAATGAGTTACTCAAAGCGTATCGATTAGAAGATAAATTCAAAGAAAAACAGCTGATTAGTTCTTGGGGAGAAATTGTGGGAAAGACCATTTCAGACCGAACGACCGCTGTATTTATCAGGGAGAAGAAGCTTTTTGTAAAACTCAGCTCCGGACCGGTCAAAAAAGAACTGATGCTAAACCGCTCCAAAGTTCTGCTTCTGATCGAGGATAAAGTGGGAAAAGGCGTGGTCGAAGATCTTATTTGTCTTTAACCTCATTTTGACAATTTTTAACTGGACTGGGCCAATTGAATATCCTCCGAATAATAAGGATTAATTCAGTTTCAGTATTATTGCGGTATTGTTCCAATGATCAAACTACCCTCAATCCATATAGGTAAACTTAGCCTGCTACTCGCCATCCTGGTGTGGCTTGCCTTGTTGTTTGTGGATTTGGTTAGGCTATTTGGCATGATCAACGAGATCGATTCGGGGATTTCAGACGAGATCACTTGGATCTTGGAGATTGTTTTCTTTTTTACCCTATATGGATTCTACAGCTATTCAATAGAGAAAAACATCCAAAGCGATTTCTTGAATCTCTTGTGGAGGGCCGCATCGACGGGGATCTTCGCAAGTGGCGTAGCCCTTTTGATAGAACTTTTCTATATGTCTTTAGGAGACAGCACGCTGGCCTCGGAGCTTTTTCTGAAGAATTTTTTCTACCATGTTAATTTTGCCCTCACGACTATTTTTCTGATTTCTTCAGCCTTGCTGTGGAAGCATTTGATACTTTATCAAAAGAGCAAGAAAGTGGTCAAGCAGTGGCAGGCTTTCGAATTTGCCATGCTGGTCGCCATGTTTTTTGTTTTTTTCAACAAAAATAATTTTGATTACAGCTTCTTTTTTGGAATGGTCATCCTGCTAATCATTTCGGCAGTACTGTCCGGAAATTTGAAATGGATTCCCTACCTCACTTTCAAAGAAAAATGGAAGTCCCTGCTTTTCCTTTTCTTTATCTTAGTCTGTATTGGTTACCTGTTTAGACGTTTCATGGCCTATTCTGAGGCAGAGACATATCAGGTTAATCTGACTGACAACTTATTTCTAATGGCCTTATTTGGCTTTATCTTCATCTACGCCCTTTTTAGTTTTTTAGTCACTTTGTTCAATCTCCCCACCTCTTCGGTCTTTGAACAAAAACTGACCGAAGCCATAAATTTCCAACGTCTCAGCCAATCTATTCAACCCGGAGAAAATGAAGAGCAGGTACTGGACATTCTACTGGACAGCTGCATGAGTGCTTCCTATGCTGATGCTGCCTGGATAGAAATAAACCCTGAAGAACAAATTATCGGAACGAATCAATTGAGATTTCTGGATGAACCCACCAAGCATGAACTTTCAGCGCTGATCAAAAACCAAAAAAATGCAACAGACTGGGCTACCACCGACAAGCCGGAAATGCTTCAGCCGCTTACCGTTAAACTTACCCATCCCCGTTACGAATCCACACTATTGGTCCCAATCGTGATCAATAAAACGGCAATAGGACGAATGGTACTCTGCAAAGAAGTACGAGACGGATTCAATAAGGAAATGGTAAATATCATCAGCACTTTTGTCCGGCAAGCATGTATCGCAGTGGAAAATCACCGGCTTCTAAATCAGGCGATTCAAAACGAGCGATACCAAGAGGAATTAAAAATTGCTCAACGCGTCCAAAAAGCATTACTCCCCACCAAATTGGATCATCCTGATTCTTTTGGAATTTGTGCCTTTTCAAATGCTGCAGACGAAGTAGGTGGTGACTATTACGACACCTTTAAACTGGATGAAAATCGATACGTACTCATCATCGGGGATGTATCGGGAAAAGGAACCTCGGCGGCATTCCACATGTCTCAGATGAAAGGCGTATTTCATAGCCTTATTCAGCTTAATCTGAGTCCTGCTCAATTTATGATAAAAGCAAATTCAGCTTTGAGCAAATGCCTGGGGAAAAATCATTTCATCACCGCATCTATCTTCTTTATCGATATAGCGGAGAAAAAAATCTGCCATGCCCGCGCAGGTCACATTCCTACCCTCTTTTATAAAGCTAAAGATGATAAATCTGAATTTATGCTCTTTGATGGATTGGGTTTGGGAATTTTAAGAAACAAGCAGTACGAAAATCACGTTCACGAAAAAACCTTCAACTATGAGTCAGGTGATATTCTGGTTTTAATTACTGATGGTATCGTAGAAGCAAAAAACCAAAAAGGACAGCAGTTTGGATTTGAACGTATCCGTAGTTTGGTGGAAATACACCATAAAAAGTCCCCTCTTGAAATTCAAAACCAACTTATCGAATCCCTTCACGTTTTTGTGGGAGGGGATAGATTAATCGACGATGATTATTCGATGATGGTCGTGAAATTCCAAGATCCCATAAATTAAGAATACTTTGTATAAAGAACCCCAAAGACATGCTTCGTATTGAAAAAACAACAGAAAATCATAGTGAAATCCTCAGCCTTTTCGGCGAAGTGGATGCTAGTAACTCTGTGATCCTTGATGAGGCAATCCAAGAACTGGTGGACGGCGGTTCAAAATCTATACTAATAGACGGCAAAAACCTGGAATACATCTCCTCTGCTGGATTGGGAGTATTCATGTCCTACTTGGAGGATTTTCAAGAGAATGGAATCAGTATGAAAATCTGTGATTTGGTTCCAAGAGTATTTGAAGTGTTTAAAATTTTGGGACTGGATCAACTGATCCCTATTTATAAAGATAGAGCCGCTGCATTTGCCGATTAAAAATGAAATACAGTCTTAATATTGCTTGCCAAACTTCGGCCCTTTCGGGATTAAGATCTTTTATCCAGCAGGCATTGGTAAGTGTAGCTCTCAATGATAACGAGAAGCATCAAGTTACCTTGGCTGTGGAAGAAGTATGTGCCAATCTGATTATCCATTCTCACGGCTGCAATCCTCAGGACAGCATTCAGTTAGAAATAATTGATTCTGCTGAAAAACTGATTTTTGAAATTTCCGATCAGGGCAAAGCATTTAATATTTTGAATTATAAAAGTCCAGACTTAAAAGAAGTCATGCTCGAAAAGCGAAAAGGTGGCTTAGGCATCATTTTGGTAAAGAAGATTATGGACGAAATAGAATTTGAATCTGAGAATGGCACCAATACTTGCCGCCTGATCAAGTGGTTTCGCTCCTAATTTTGGTTAAATGCCAGTTAAATGCCCAGTCATTAAGTCATTGAACCCGAATTACTGATAAATTTGTAACATTGCACCTTAAATCGGCCATCAAGTCCATGAATCACCGAACCGTTTCGGCATTTACATTTTCTCTTTTATTTGTTTGCTTGCTTGGCAGCACTTTGCCTGTTTTGGCCCAAAACTCAAAGGAGGCGCTGCTTACCCTTGACGGGAAGCCTGTAGACATAGACGAATTAGTCTATCTCATATCCAAAGGGAGAAATACAGACACTCCAAAATCGGGAGTTAGCCGTGAAGAATTCGAGGAAAATCTTGACCTTTTTATCAATTATAAGTTGAAAGTTCGGGAGGCCGAAGCCTTAGGTCTTGATCAAGCTGAAGAATTTTCGAGAGAATTCAATTCATTTAAAGAAACGCTCATTTACCCATACCTGATCAAAAACTCTCTCGAGGAAGGCGAGCTTCGAAAAGCTTACTCCAGAATGCAGGAAGTGGTCAGAGCTAGTCACGTACTCTTTCAATTCCCTCCGAATGCGAGTTCGAATGATAGCCTGATTGTTCTCAAAATGGCATTGAAAGTCAAAGCTGAAATCGAAAATGGGGGCAACATCAATGAATTGGCCGTCCAATATTCTGATGATCCCTCTTCCAAAGTAAACAAAGGGGACTTGGGTTACTTTACAAGTCTTCAGATGGTGCAGCCTTTTGAGGATGCCGCATTCAATCTTCAAGTTGGCCAACTCTCAGATCCCGTTTTATCCAATTTTGGGTACCATGTCATTCAGGTACAAGACCGTCAGCCAAATCCCGGACAAGTAAGAGTTTCGCACATCTTAGTTCGCTTTGACGCGGAAAATCAGACTCAGGAAGAAAACGCCCGAAGAAAAATATCAGATATCTATGCGGAAATCCAAAAGGAAAGTACGGTTTGGGAGGATATAGTGAAGACCTTTTCCGAAGATCCCGCAACAAATCAAAGAGGGGGTATGCTCCCTTGGTTTGGCGTTGGAAATATGATCCCTGAATTCGAAATGGCGGCTTTTTCGCTTACCGAGATTGGTGAAATATCTCCTCCATTGAAAACCCAATATGGTTACCACATTCTACGTCTTGAGGAAAAAAAGCCCATTGACTCCTTTGAAGAAATGGAAGAATCAATCCGCTCAAAAATATTGAGGGATTCTCGTTCCGGGATGATTCAGTCTCAGGTGGTTGCTATCCAAAAGGCACGCTATGGATTTGTAGAGAACGATGCCTCGGTAGCTTTGCTGGCCCAAGCGCTTAACCAAACAAATAAATCAAGTTTTGAACCGGTACTGATCAGTCGGTCTCTGGAAAACTCCCCACTTTTCACCTTACAGGGCAAAACCTTCAAGGCTGCAGATCTAGCGGCATACATAAAAGCAGAGGAGATAAGTCCAAAGGTAAAAGGTGGAACTTTTGATATTTGGTACGATCGCTTTGTCGCAAGCACCTTAGCCCAAACAGAGGAAAAAGACCTGGAGGCAAATAACAAAGAGTATCAAATGCTGCTCAAGGAATACCGGGATGGAATTTTACTTTTCTCTCTGATGAATCAGGAAGTCTGGCAAAAAGGAATTACTGATTCGATTGGTCAGGTGGAATTTTATAGAAAAAATATTTCTCGGTATCAGTGGAAAAACCGCGTAGAGGCGTATATAGTGAAGGTTTTGGATAAAACCCAACTTGTAAATGCCCGTCAGGTACTGCAAGGGAACGGATTCAACCAAACCTTGATTCAAAGTTTTGAAGCAAACTTCAAGGCTAATGCCCCATTGGCTTACCAGACTGAATCCGGTATTTTCGAATACGCTGATCATAAGATCCTCTCCAAAGTCAATCTAAATCAGACCTTCCAGGAGATTGAAGTGGATGGGTCAACCTACTTGGTTACGCTAGGTCAAAAATTCCCTGCCGAACCACGGAAATTCGAAGAATCAAGGGGTCTGGTAATCAGGGATTATCAAGAATACCTAGATAAGACACTCACTGATACCTTAAAAAGAAAGTACCCAATCCAGATAAACGCTCAAGCCAAGGAAGAGGCTTTTCTGGCATTGAATCAATAATTTAAATGATTTCCAATTCTGGAAATCAAAGATCACCAAACATCATGAAATTTCTAAACCGACTTATTCTTAGCGTTTTTGGAGCGATGGCTCTTAGTCAGGCTCTTGCACAGCAAGCTCCACCGACCGGCCAAGTCATAGATAAGATTGTCGCAAAAGTTGACAACAATATTGTCCTTGAATCTGAAGTCCAGCAGACCTATATCGAAGCCCTTGCGCAAGCTCAACAAGGAATAGTTGCGCCAACGCGCTGTGAGGTTTTTGAAAGCCTAATGATCAATAAGCTTATGGTGGCCAAAGCTGAAATCGACTCCGTACTGGTTACAGAACCTGAGGTTTTGCTTCAGGTAAATAGTCGATTCAATTCCGTCATGCAGCAGTTTGGTGGAGATGAGGCCATGTTGATCCAAGTTTATGGAAAAACTGCTGAACAACTCAAAGGAGAAATCGAAGATGTCATCCGAGAGCAAATGATTGTATCCAAAATGAGATCGAAGATCACAGAAGGGCTGACGGTATCTCCTGCTGACGTACGGGCATTTTTTTACAGCATACCCAAAGATTCACTCCCCCTGTTTACTTCCGAAGCTACAGTAGGACAAATAGTAAGAAAACCGGAAGTAAGTCCGAAAGTAAGGGAACAGCTGATCGCTCAGCTTACCCAATTCAAGCAGGATATTCTGGATGGAAAAGCAGATTTTGCTGATCTGGCAAAGAAACATTCTGAAGATCCCGGTTCCGGTGCACAAGGAGGAGATCTCGGATTTTTCCGCAGGGGCGAATTAGCCCCCGAATATGAATCTACAGCCTTGGGGCTTCGCTTGGGAGAAATCAGTGATCCGGTAGAAACCCAGTTTGGTTTCCACATGATCCAATTGCTTGAGATAAAAGGAACGAGTTACAATACCCGCCATATTTTAAAAATTCCTGTTCCGGGCGAGGAGGATATCTTAAAAGCCGAACGTTACCTTGACAGCCTAAAGCGGGAAATTGAAGCAGGTAAAATCGAATTCGCAAAAGCAGCAAAGGAGTATTCTAACGATAGAGGTACCTCTGATAATGGAGGATTTTTCACTGACCCATCTACAAATTCAAATCGCCTTTCGCTCAGAACATTGGAGGATCCTGTGCTCTATTTCACCATTGATACCATGAAAGTGGGAAGTATTACCAGACCGATTCGATTTGAAGACCCAAGAGAGGGAGTTAAAGTGAGAATTCTGTACTATCAGGCAAAATACCCTGCACACCGGGCCAGTTTGGAAGCTGATTATGAAAAAATGAAGGCTGCCACGCTACGTCGAAAAGAAGACGAAATTCTCGATAAGTGGTTCATTACTGCTAAGGAAGATGTATTTATTGACATTGATCCTGCTTACGACCGATGCAATGCACTGAAAGGAAATTAGAATTCCAATAAAAATGGTAATGTGGTCAAAAATAGTTGGTGATTTTGATCGAGAAAATTTGTATATCTCAATGGACAATTTCTAAGAGGCGTTTTGAGCAACTTATTCATAGCGGAACCAACACCTTCAAATTGTAGGTTTATTTAGTTTAGAAGGGCTTTTTTGCTTCATTCTTCTTGTATTATGGCTCCAAAAACCTTTTCATGTAGGAGTTTTGAAGTAAAAAGGGAACATCGTTTTCTAAAGTTTTTTGTGAACAAAAAATCTTATTGAAACCGATTTCATCAACATACTTGTAATTATCTAAATAATAGCACGTTAGACGGGATTTCGCCAACTATTTTTGACCATTAGATCATAAAAATACAATCTGACCCCAAAAGGTTTTAACTTTTTGGGGTCAGTAGTTTCCAGCCCATCCCTTTCGGGGAAATCTTAATAATTTTTCAAAAAGGTAATCAGTCGATTAAATTCAGCGTCTGTTATTGCGGGGAAATTGGCAATTCGAAAGCTCGTAGGCTTTAAAGGCCCATAGCCACTCCCCAATTGCATGCCTTCTTTTTCGGCAGCCTTTTTCACAGCAGAAATCAACTCCTCCGATCCTGCTACTCCCATTACGGTGGTACTCCGGGTCAGCTCATTATCTACCAACATTCTGAATTTTTCTGACTGCGCGATGGTGTTTTCCAAATTTTTCATCCGTGCTCTCAATCGGGCATCCACATGTTGGATTTCAGGGAGATCCTCCAAAACCCTGTTGAGCAAATAAATCCCAAAAACATTCGGGGTGTAGTGGGTTTGGAATCCGGCTGCATTTTCCAACATAAAGTTAAGGCTGTTGTATCGCCCCTTTTCACCTTTCTGTAAGGCCTTTTCAATGGCTTTAGGAGAAACAATCAACACTCCAAGTCCCGCCGGGAGACCAAAGCACTTTTGCACCGATGCATACCAAATATCCGCCAAGCTAAAGTCCATCTCAATGCCACCCATGCTGGATGTAGTGTCAACGGCAATCATTTTCTCAGGAAATTTCCCTCCAATCGCCTCGATGACCGACATAGGAACCTGAGAGGCGTTTGCGGTTTCATTTTGGGTAATCGCAATCACATCAAACTCCTCGCTGATTTCTAAACCGGCAATATCCACTGCCTGATTGGCCTCAAGTTTCAAAGCGGAAGAAGCAGGAACGATATGCTTGGCATATTCAAACCATTTTTTGCCAAATGAACCGGAATAGATATGAAAACTGGCCCTTTCCACGATAGATTGGGAAATAATCTCCCAATTCTCAGTTGCGGAAGAGGTGAACAACAACTTATAGTCATCCGGCATGTGGAGTTTTTCGCGCATGAGCTGCTCGGTCTCCTGGTAGAGTTGCATGAATGCACCACTGCGGTGATTTGCGCTTAGGATTCCCTGATCGAAGGCATCCTGCATGTAGTGTGGAAGCGCGTCGTAAACTTTGGACGGGCCCGGAGCAAAAGTAATCATAGGTCTGGAGAATTGAGAAAATAGGTAACCCCGAGTTCGTAGCCTTTCAGCCCTAAGCCTGAGATCATACCTACACAAGACTTGGAAATAATACTTTTATGACGGAATTCTTCCCGCTTGTAAATGTTGGAAATATGGACTTCGAGCGTCGGCGTGGTAACGCCTGAAATAGCATCCGAAATCGAGACCGAAGTATGCGTGTAACCTCCTGCATTGAGTAGAATAGCATCAAAGCTAAAACCCACTTCGTGGATTTTATTGATCAATTCTCCCTCCACATTACTTTGGAAATAATGGAGTTCCACTTGAGGGAAGCGCTTTTGAAGCTGCTCAAAATAAGCCTCAAAGCTTTGACTTCCGTAGATTTCGGGTTCACGTTTCCCCAACAGGTTAAGGTTGGGGCCGTTGATGATTTGGATTTTCAATTTAGGATAGGTTAAGGCTTTGAGTCAAAGTTAAGTAGTCCCTGTAAGCATACAAGGTCAAGTAGCCTGAAGTTTAAAACTTCCTTTCTTTTATTCTAAAAAGATACGCTAAGGTAAATTCCAGATTAGTTGAACTCATATCAAAAATTCTGCCCTGCGATTCTGGATTTGTGAAATCATATCCAAACCTGACTTCAGCAGAGAGGGTACTTTTCCCAAACAGTTTTGAAATACCTGCCCCCGCTGTAAGTCCGTACATCAATTTGTTTGGTACATCTCCCGCACCTCCATAGGTTGGCAACTCTCGCGGGGTTTCTCCTTCAAATTCACGGGTGATGTCTTTTGCTTGGAGTAAATAGCCTACATGCGGGCCAACTTTGATCTGAAATCGCCCCGATCGGCCGGCAAAAAAACTTGCCAATAGCGGAACTTTGAGGTAAGTCAACTCAGTCTGATTCAGCTTTTCATCTCCATTAAATTGGCGAAAGCCCAGGGTCAGCTGCTGAAGGTTAAGTTCTATTCCGGCATTTTTAGAATTGAAATATTCCACAACAAAAGAAAAAGTCGGAGAACCTATCCCATCTACTGATCGACTTCTTGTTGCAGCAGAAGCTTGGTAACTGTAAGTAGAAGTCGCATATCCTCCTCTGATCCCCACACTGAGCTGAGCCATTGCTCCTAGAGGGAGGATAAATAGGAAAAGGCAAATCAGGATTTTATGCATGCTTAAAATTAAGAGAATTCGAAGGACTTACTTTATTTCTGATTCAGGATAAACGTCCCCACAATAAGTTCTCCATCAATTCCCAGACCTCGAACTTCTACAACTACAGGGCCATCCGAATCATTGGTGTAAAAAGAAAATGTCACAGTCCCTATATCATCCGCTATCAAATAGGGATTCCAATAAAGAGTCTGACGATCGTCTTTTTCAACAGGCTCGGTAATCTGGGCATAATCCACAGGAATAAATGTCCCTGTAGGCTGGAAACCCTCCACCAAAAATTCCTTGATGCCAGGTCCGGCCAAACCATCCAATCCCATATCCAGATTGTCTTTGAGGTAAACAGCAATAATCCCGTTTCTTCCCTGATCGCCGAGCATTGGAGCCATCCGTGTCACCACCTCTACCCGATCGATATCAAAAGGATTGATACTTCTTAAATTATCAGCGGCATTGGATGCCCCGGATGCCCCCATGATGGCCCCATTGACCATGACCAGAGGTTCCATACTTCCGCCTGCGGACACTGCTCCTCCCCTGATTCGAATTTGTTGCTGCCCTGTAGCGCCGACCAATGTGACCCGCATACTTGGAACATTCCCCGCCAGACTGTTCACCAAATCTGTAGTATTTCCGGTTTTGGTGAGCTCTTCACCGGTCACCACGAAATCCGGATTACCGTAAATGGCTGGTTTTGAGTTGGAGTTCGTTTGCTTTGCCGCAGGCAGTTCTTCCTCCACTTCAGAGATTCTAATAGGTTTGGCAAGGGTGATTAATTTTGGAAAATAAGCCTCCGCAGGGAGTGCTACCGGTGCCTTTAAAGGAGTGTTAAGGTCTACTTTCAACGGCTTGCCCTTTTTATCCATAGCAGAAAAAGCCAACTTCATCGGACCAAAATATTCCATATCCTCCAATACAAACGTCCCGTTACTCCCGGACTCCAGATCGATCATCCCCTGAAAATCATTGACAAAAGCGGTAACCTGAGCAGCTGCCCCTTTACCTTTCTCATCTGTCACAGTACCCGAAAGTTTCAGACTTTTTTCGATCGGGTAGGAAAACCGATCCAAACCCAAATTCTCGGACACTCCCTGGAGATTTAGAGCATTTGCCATTTCTAAAGTTCTTTTGACAGGAACGAGCTGTCGGGCATCCCAAACTCCAACAGAAAGTGTGGCGGGAATCGACTGACCTTTATCATTGGCTACTTTCAGCGTTACAGTGACTTTCTCTCTGGTACCAAATTGAGTTTTATCGGCCTGAATTGCTGCCCCCTGATTTTTCCAATTGGTAAAGGTTTCCTCGGGGGCGATTCGCTTGTAAGGATCGAGAATGCTCAAAGGCTGGAGAAAATACTGATTGGGACCATAATTTCGCATCCAGTTAGTATAAGCACGGAGAAAATATTTTTCACCCGATAATGAATCCGGCAAGTAGAAATCTCCGACTACAATTCCGTCTCTGATTTGAAATTTTTTCTCAATGACCATATCCCGCTCCCCACTGACCAATTCTACATGGAGTACCTTGCTGAGTTCATCACGCAAGTAGGAATTGCCGTAGGCAAAATACCCCTTGAAAAAAACCTGATCCCCTGCATAATAGTACGGCTTGTCGGTATGGAGATAGACTTTCTCCTGATAGTTTTTAGCTGTTTTGGCCAAATCCTGAAGCTGAATCGCCTTTTCGGCATTGTAGTCCAAAGGAAGCAAATTGGAAATTCGCTTGCGGTCCATATCCCCTGAGAAAACCAAATCCTGAGGATTTATTACCATGCCATTTTCCTTTACCTTGACTTTTCCGCCATTTACTTCAAGCCATGAAATCGGATAGGGCGCGTCTTTGTAGGTGTTTGCCTGAGCAAAGCCCTTCTGATAGTGGATCTCAATCCTGCCCTTCAAATTGATGAAATAATGTCCCGGTGGACTTGTTGGAGTAACCAATGGATCAGCTTTATATACCACCACCGAATTGCCCAACTCATTGGCAAAAATATCGCTTCGCATATTTCTGCTGGCAGATCCTCCTGCCTTGTCTCCATAGAGGAAAAACCCTTCGCGCTCCTGAGTCCCATTGAGTATCGACCGGAACATATTCATGGGAGACTTGCGGTAGATTTCTGCACGATTCTTTATCCAAGTTGATTTTTGTATTTCTGACTCCGGGCTCATTTCCTCAAATCTCGCCGCACCCACAATTCGATAGTTAGTCGGTGAGTCAAAAAATTCACTCAGGTTAAAGGTGATTTTGTATCCTAAATATTGATTTTCGATTTCAATCGGAAGGTCAGCTTTCGCCACAAAGGCACCTTTATCCGCTCCAACAGGAAAATCAATCACCCATGGATTCAGGATCTTTGTTTTGCTTGCGGCATCATCAATGCCAATAAAGAGGTTTTGAAATTTACGCAAGTCCCGTTCCCAGTTTTTGTCCCGGGATGCCTTAATCTCCACATCACTCAGCTCGGTCGCAAATGGCTTCATCGACAGATTCACCGTCAGATTTCCGCCTGGATTCAAGGTGACTTTTCGTGTCTCTGCCACATATCCCATAAAGGAAAACCCTACTTCCAAAGGACCGGCCTCCAGGTTGGAAAGGATGAATTTTCCATCCATATCGGTGACAGTGGAAATGGTCGTGTTGTTGATGAAAACATTGCAGAAAGGCAGTGTCTCGCCTGTTTCAGCGTCTTTGACCACACCAGACAGCGTTCCTGTTTGGCCAAAAATAAAATGGGCAATGCCCAAAAAGAGGAACAGCGTTAAAAATACGTTCTTGTTCATCACAGCATTCGTTGGTTTAGAAGATGCAATTAATCACTTTTTGAGTCATTTTCCAGCTTACCGGCATTGAGTAAAAATGTTCCGTAGATCGGTTCTCCAAGATCACTTATTCCCCGAATCTCAACTAAAATGGGACCTGCTTTTTCGTTGAGACTAAATTCTACCTGCTGAGACATACGGGATTCCTGAGCCAGCAAGGCGGCATTCCAGTATAAAGTCGGCTTAAACCCAAACAGAAAAGGGAATTCCAACCGGTTTTTTTCAACTTCTTCAAAGGATTGTGCTTTGGGGTATCCCTTAAATTCGAAAAGGGTGTAGTTATTCATAGCTGCTTCGATAGACTTTGCACGGTCCAGACCTGTTTTGAGAATAATGGAAATGATTCCATTGCGCCCCTGATCTCCGTATTGGGGGACCAGCCTTCGAATGACCTCCACTCGTTCGATAGAGAACACATCCAGAGTACTGATCACATCAAAAGCAGTCTGTCCCCCACCCGTGTTACCAAATGTGCCTCCTCCGGCCGAATTGACAGGAGCGCCATTGATTAAAACCAAAGGTTCGCCACCTCTAAAACGGATCGCAGGGGGTGTGCCATAAACTGTCATCCCCGGCACCTGTCCAGCCAAGGCATATAAAAACTGGATCGAAGTCCCATTCAGAAAAAGGTCCTCTGTCTTAACCACTTTGTCAGGTCTGCCATAGATCATCGGACCGATGGACAGTTCCCGCTTGTCTTCTATTATTGCTTCTTCCAACAAAATCTCCCCGGCAACCAACCCTTGTAGGACTTGAATATCAGGAGAAGGCAGAATCCCGCGGGGGACCACCGGTGGGTAATTCAATGTGTCGGGTAATTTCCGTGCAGGATAATTTTTAATTCCAAGACTGATATCTCGAACAGGTCGTGCTTCTCTGTCCGTTGCCTGAAGTGCGATTTCGAAGGACTCTTCAAAATTTGAAGAGGGCAGTTCAAAGTTTCCCGATTTATCTGATCGGAGAGATCTTATGTCCGTGTAGCCATTGATAAAAGCTTTCAAACTTCCATCGACTGCATTCCCTCCACGATCCATCAATTGCCCTTTCAAGGAAAACCCCTTTTCAGGATTGGCGGGGAATTTATCCAAAGTAGTGACTGCGGATTTTGGGATAAAACTCTCCTCCATAGTTTTTGTCTCCGGAATAAACACTGCTTGATTCAAGTCCAATACTGAAACAGAAAGATTGGCATTGATGGGATTTCCGACAGAATTGAGAGCCATGATATTTAGCTTAACCTTTTCGCCCCCCTTATATTCCAGCTTGTCCGAAAATACACCCACACCAAATCCTCCTTCCTGAATAATGGAATTTGCAGGTTGAAACTGATGGCCTAAAATCTGAATAGGCAGGTAAAAGTCAGCCGCCTGATAATTTTGCCCCCAAGCGGTATAGGCTCTTAAGATGAAATTTCCCGATTCCTGCAGGTCAGGAAGTACCAGGTGACCTGAAGCAACTCCATTTTTCACTTCGAAAACACGATGCAACCACAGATACCCTGTACTGTCCAAAAGCTCGACATGTAGGACCTTGCTCAGATCTTCAGCCATTATTGGATTCCCATAATTGAAATAGGCTTTGAAAAACAGGTTTTCCCCCGGCCAATAATGCTTTCGATCTGTGTGGACAAATATCCGCTCCTCCATGGTCTCTGCAGTCCGTTCCAGATTGGCAAGTTTGATCAGTTTATCTGCGTTGAAATTTGCAGGAAGTCCAAAAATCGGATTCAAATCCAAAAATGACCCTCCTAGATCCAAGTTCCCGGAAGAAACAGGAGCACCGTTGAACTTAACGGGTAATTTTTCGCCCTTAAAATCAAGGCTGCCTTTTCTCCCCCCACTAAGACTGACTGCCAAAGGCTTGGAAAAACTGAGCAGGTAATCTCCCGGATATTCGGCAAAAGAAACTTCAGGTTTAGGATCAAATTCAAAGGATTCCAGTGATCCTGTCATCAACTGGGAAAGGAATTTTTGAGGGGAATCCTCATAGATTCTCATTCGAACCTTTCTGCGAACCGCCAATTCGGAATCATTGCTCGGCAGTTCAAAATAGCTGTAGGTGGCCTCCACCCGAGCCCCCGGCGCCAATACAAATGGTTTGAAGTAGGTAGAGACCAAATAGCCGCTTTCATTATTGGAGAAAAAAATTGGCCCGATGGAGTGCACCCGAAAGTTCTTATCCTGAAGTTTTTCGAAAATAAACTTATCTGGATTCAGCACTGCTACCTCCTGCTTCTTGAAATCAGCCCCAACAAAAATCTGCATCAACTGATCTATCACTTTGGTCAGTTGCCCTTTGGAAAGTGTCTCAGCAACAGGATCCAAACCGCTATTTTGCCCAAGCTTGATAGCCATATTTTTTAGAATGCCAGCTTTCAGCACCAGCTCCTCCCGATGCGTTTCCCATCCATGGCCCCAAACCTGTACTTCCCATTTTCCTTCAGGAACGTTGGAAATCAGAAAGCCTCCCAATGAATCGGAAAAGGCCTGAAAGGTGGTATTTGGAATAAAAATATGCACATCCTGCAAGGGCTGCCCTGTGATTTCATCCGTAATTTTTCCCGCTATTCGGGAATTCTGAGCAAGCAGGCAGTTAATATTAAAAAGGATAAGCAGGGTAAAAAAGAGTCTTGACTTCAACATCGCTGAATTTTATAAAATACTTCTTCAAGTATATAAAAAAAGCTCCAATCTGGAGCTCTTAGTTTTATTTTTTAACATTCGGAATATTATTCCTCTTTTTTCAAATCATCTCTATCCTTCAGTTTCTTATCCTCTACATTTTTGTTGAGAAACTCATTGATCTTGTCAATTGGAAAACTGGAGGAAATTTCTCCGAAGGAATTGATTTCCATTTTGAAGCCCTTCAGTTCATCATGAACTCGAGGCTCTTCTTCTTTTTTCTTTTTCTTTGCCATCTTATGCTACAACTGTCAATGTGCTTAACGCAAACCGGATTCTTTTGGCCACTTCGGTACTCCCCAAGATAGCAAAAACCACCATCAAATCGGGGCCTGCCCCAGAACCGGTAACTGCCAGCCGAACCGCCTGCATCACTTTTCCAAGTTTAATTCCTTCCGCTTCTGCCGTGCTTTCTAACAAAGACTTGGCAGAAACAGCATCAAATTCGCCACTATAGCTATCCAATGCAACGGCATATGCACCAAGGACTTTTACGGCATCCCCATTCCACTTTTTTGAAGCGATCTCTTCATCAAAACTGTCTGGGGCTACAACGATAAATCTACTCTCTTTCCACAATTCAGCAGGGAAAGTCACCCGATCTTTCACAAGGTTAACAATGGAATCGATTTTGTCCGAAGGAACATTTACCCCATCCTTTTTCGCGTCAGCTATCAAAAATGCAGCTAATTCAGAGGTAGGTTTGATTTTCAAATATTGCTCGTTGTACCACTTGGCTTTGGCGATGTCAAATTTCGTCCCAGACTTACCGATTCGCTCCACAGTGAAAGCTTCAACCAATTCTTCTAAAGTAAAAAGCTCTCTTTCGTCACCAGGATTCCAACCAAGGAATGCGAGAAAGTTCAGGAAAGCATCCGGAAGATAGCCCTGCTCACGGAATCCTGAGGATTTTTCACCGGAGAAAGGATCAGTCCAATCCAGTGGAAAAACAGGGAATCCCAACTTGTCTCCATCCCGTTTGGAAAGTTTTCCATTTCCATCAGGCTTTAGTAAGAGCGGCAAATGCGCAAACTGTGGCATGGTGTCTTCCCATCCAAAATATCTATATAACAATACGTGAAGCGGTGCAGAAGGTAACCACTCTTCGCCGCGGATCACGTGAGTAATCTTCATCAGATGATCATCCACAATATTGGCCAAGTGGTAGGTTGGCATCCCATCGGATTTCATCAGAACCTTGTCGTCCAATGTGCTGGAATTCACCATCACCCAACCACGAATCATGTCATTCAGACGGACATCCTCATTCCTTGGGATTTTGATTCGGATAACATAGGGGTCACCGGACTCCAAACGTGATTTCACCTCATCTTCAGAAAGCGTGAGGGAGTTTTTCATCTGAGTTCGCGTGATGCTGTTGTATTGCGGCTGCACAACACGAGCAGCGGTGAGTCGTTCACGCATCGCTTCCAATTCTTCAGAAGTATCGAATGCGTAATAAGCATGGCCTTTATCTACCAGATCCAGCGCATACTGCATGTACATGGATTTCCGCTCTGACTGACGGTATGGGCCACAATCTCCGGGATTCCAGGGACTTTCCTCAGGAGCGATCCCTAGCCATTCCAAGGATTCTTTGATGTAATCCTCTGCACCGGGGACAAAGCGGTTCTGATCGGTATCTTCGATACGGAGGAGAAACTTTCCTCCCATTTTTTTGGCAAAAAGGTAATTGTAAAGGGCGGTGCGCACGCCACCGATATGCAATGCTCCGGTAGGAGATGGAGCAAATCGTACGCGAACTTCTCTGTTCATGATGTATTCTTCTCAGCTAAAAACCCGCAAATCCGGGCTTTGGTTTGGTAAAATCAGGGGGCAAAGATAGGGAAATGTAGGGGAAAGGGAGATCAAAAAAAGGAAAGTAAAACGATGGAAACGCAAATCCATCACCTAAATGAAACTATTTGAAATTTTATCTGCTGATTTTAAAAGTATTTTCAACTATTTCTTTCCTAATTAAATTTAGATTGCTTCAATCTTCGTATAAGCAAAAAATATCTCGCCAATGATTTTGCTAAAAGTAATCCTTGCTAGTCTATTATTGATTGGAGTTACCAAAACCAAGAAGGAGTATTCGAAAGAATACGATCTAATTAACTATCTAGCCTGTGAGACAAATGAATATGCGCTGGTAGATGAGCGGTTTCTTTCTTGGGAAGATTCGGGCTTTAATTCCTATTCAGATTTACCTACTAAAAATAAAAATTCAGTAGGAGGGCTTGGAAATTTTGATTTGGACAGCCTTTTGGACGAAAAAGATAGGAGGAGAATTGAACACAAATTAAAATCCAGCAGCTCTCTTACAATCAATATAGACTACCTTACCTGCAAAGATAAATTAAACAAAACCAAAGGCTTTGTACCTAAAAAGACAATTTATTCCTACTCTTATCCAATCCTGTTAAAAGGAACAAACCAGGAGCTGTATGGAATTATTCTGGAACAAGAAACCTTTGAGATAAACAACGAATTAAAGATAAAGGTATTTTTAAAACGGTCAGACTCTTGGGAATTGGTTTACGAGTCACTAATAGCTTTCTCCTAATTGCAGTGAAATTATAATAGGCCCAAATCGAATGGTTTGGGCTTTTTTTGATCAAAATTGTCTAAAGCTGCGTATCTATTCGTTTAAAAATCAACTTACTTGAGAGTCTTTGCCGCCTACGTGAGTGTCCACTCACGTGATTCATTTTTCAATTGAGTCTTGATATCTGACTCAAAGACCCAAAAAGATTTACTTTTTTGTAGGATCAAAGAATAAATATGTTTCCAACAAAGAAAAGAGAACATTTTTAAAATATGCGATCAATTCCGTGAGTGAGAAACTCACGGTGGCGGAGCAACTAATGAGTTACCCGGATTTTATCTCATGAATTTTTTGTAACTAAAAATAGATATTTATAAATTATTTTAAGTACAATCTTTGTTTTTAATATTATCCTTTATTTATTAGATAAATTTTTAATCAACAAAACATAACAAATTTTATGAAAAACAATTTTGCCCCCCCCCAAGTACAAAAATCTAAGTAGATTTGGATTTTTAGGTTTTTTAGGTCTCTTGATTACCATGAATCTCTTGGTGACTTCCTGCGTGCAGGAACCCGAAGCTCCCCAAATCAAGCTGACAGAAAGCAGTCAGCTTGCCAAAGTCAGGTCATGGTTTGAGGAAAATAAAACTAAATTAAGATTGCCTGATAAAGGATCGAAATTCCGCACAGAATCCCAAGAGCTGATTCTGCCCTTTTTTGAGAAAGAGCCCGATTGGGATAAATTTCATCACTATTACTTTCCTGATGGAAGGGAAGTATTTGAGGTAAGTTTGGAGAATGCGACCAAGTATTTCCCCGTAAGTATTATAGATAGTTTCCCAAATAAAAATCCAAATAACTATGTGCTTCAAAACATAATGTTTGTAAAGCATCCAACAGAAAATCGATTTGATCCGTTAATCGCAAGATATTTCCCAAATAACCCAGATAATTACTTTGATTTTCAAAATATAAATTACAACTCCATCAATGAATTCTGGGAAGGGAGGATTGACTTATTTACATATGATGAGCATCATTTGATTTCATTTGAGTTTTTACCTGATGGGGAAAAAAGAACAATTTCTTATGGGGCTTCATCCAATTCTAAATTTAGGACATTAAGTGATTGTAGAGAGATTACAAGGGAAATAACTTGGGTGACGCCATCACCAGGAAGCACAGTGGATGACCCTTTAGGTTTAGGTGCTACTTACCATTCAAAAATAATTACAGAAGTTGTTTGTACGGGTTCCATGGGAGAATTTCCAACTACAGGAACAGTATACGTTGACGGCACCTATTATTATAATGGGGATGGTTTTGATCCTTCTGGGTCAGGATGTGGCACTTGTGATTACAATCCTCCTCCAGCACCTGCGCCTAGTCTTTTTATTATAAATGGACTAGATAATCCTTGTACCTCAGATTTATTTAAGAAATTAGCTAAGGGAGCTCCAAATCTAACAGATATGACAGGAATTAGTAATTTAGATATCTTTCCGTGGATGTTAGAATTATTTAGACAAGGAGGAAAATTTAATTACTATATAGAAGATGTCGATTTACCAGTTAATGCTCAAGGGATCAGACCAAATGCTCAAACAAAAATACCTGATTCCCAAGGAAATATCACTATTCAAATTGATAATTCCTATGCTAATAATGCAACTTCACTAAGTTTAGCAAGAACAATTATACATGAAACAGCGCATGCTTATATGATATATTTATCTAAAACTAATTATGAATTTAGAATTGAGCTAAATAATTATTATATTGCACATAACAATAGCACACCTGATGCTAATCATGGAATGATGAGCCAATATTTATTTGGAATGGCAATATCTTTATATAATTGGGATAAAAATTCTGGGCCTACTTCAGGTACATTAGGCCTTGATTATTATTATAAGATGGCATTCGGAGGTTTATTGCAGAACGGAACAGCGAATCCAATTTCGGATGTAGTCCCTATGATTCCTAATGGAGATTGGAATACAATTCTTCAAATCTTAGAAAATGAAGCAACAGGAAATAATATGGCAAGAGGAATTAAAGAAAATTGTAATGACTAATTTTATATTTAAGGGAATACTTGTTTTGCTTTTCATCTGTTTAACTAATATTGCAAAATCACAAGAAAAAAATAATAGATTATCTGATGAGCAATATAGAGTTATTGAGGCAATGTATTCCAAAGGGAAAAGTGAAATCATTATATTTAATGAAACCATTGATTACAAATCATGGATAAATTTAATCAAACCAGAATTTGAAGGCAACTATAGTTCTTGTCCATTTGAAGATCCACATTTCCCTAAAATTTATGAAAGATTGATTTTAATGACTTCTACTATTTCAATAAAGAAAATTGAACAATCACAACTTCCTCCAAACATTAAACTGAGCAAAAACTCATTGCAAACAAATGAGTTAGGTCACCTTTACCCCACAAGGAGAATTTCTGAGCCTTTAATAATCAATAATTATGCCTTTGTTTTTGATAAAACGGAGAATGCAGAGCTCTTATTTTTGTTTAAAAAAGATAAAGAAAAGGGATGGGAGTGGAAATGCTTTATTGAGTGTTATGTAGTATTTATAGATTAATTTTAAAGAGGCTGTCTCTTAAGTAAGGACAGCCTCTTTAAAATTCAAGTTGGATTTTGATTTCTAATTAAACTGACTTAACAAAGGTTCCGTCTACGTGAGTGACTGTAACCACCTTGGAGAACTTTTCTTCTGAGTAAGGTCATTTAAAGATTGGGGTAGCCCCTTCCCTCTCATCCTCCACCTTCTGATCCTTGATTTTTTCAGTGTCACTTTGCAAAATCCATCCTTTTGCCTAAGCATGGGCTGCGGATTAGGTATTGTCCATCAGGCTAAAATCCAAACATGGAATCCTTCCGAGGTTTTACTTTGAGGTAGCATTGCCAACGGAGTAAACCTCTTTAAAAAATACGGTTGATCAATAGCTCAATTTTTGTATTTTTGAAAGCTATGACTGTTATAATTGACAAATCTAATTCCAAAGACACCTCAAGAATTCTTAAAGAGAAATTGAAGAAATCTCCAAAAGGGGGCAATCTCACTAAGCATTTCGGGAAATTGAAACGAAAAATTGATGGACTAGAATACCAACTTTCAGTCAGAGAAAATGAAGATTGACTTTATCGCCGATTCAAACTTTCTAATTTATCTTCATGAAGGGAATAGTAAGGTTTTTCAAAAATAACCGAACTTGATTTAGTACTCATCGAAGTGTAAGTTGGTAAGCAGAAAAAGTTTTAAGTCCCTCTCTCATCCTCTACTTTCTGATCTTTGATTTTTTCCGTGTCACTCGGCAAAATCCAACCTTTGGAAAGTGCATGGGCAGCAGCGGCTGTGGTGTCTTTGACCAAAATCAACTCAACTCCCTGAATCAGGAATTCTGCAATTAAATCAGATAGATCTGAACCTGAAACATCCCGTATATAGACCGCCAAGATCCTACCGGGATGGGATTTCACCACTTCGAGGTAAATCTGAGGATCCTTCTGACCGCTGTCACCGATCAAGATAAAAGCCAACTCCTGAAACACATCCAAAATATGATTGATCTGCTTCAGCTTGTGAACTTCATGACTTCCTGCTATGAACTGATCCCGTGATAAGCCAAGATCCCGAAGCATCAACGGCCCTTTGGGAATCTTATGCGCGTCCAGAAACTCCATCAGGAAATCATAAATGTTCCAAGGACTGCTTGATACATAAAAAATCGGGTTACTCAGAATTTGGTCACGTCCCTTTCGCAGTGCGTCATAAAACTCCGACACGCCCGCAAACGGAATCCGTGTGTGTGCATTTTGGGTAAACGTTACTTTCAGCATTTCCCACATTCGCATCGCTCCAGTCGTCAAAATCGTATCATCGATATCTGATATGATACCATAATCGGGATTGGAAACGGGGAAATAAACTTCTCCAATGGCATTTACCTCAGTAGATCGCCCAAGCAAATCGTGAAGCAGTCGGAGTCGGATGGGCTGCCAACCTTGAAGGATTTCCAAATCTTTTAGCGGTAGTACGATCTCAAAATACCCTTCTTCATCTGTGGTGACTTTGATGATTTTCCCTTGAAAATCCGCTTCCAGATCAACTCCGGGAAAAACGATTGTGAGGAAGCGTTTTCTCATTTTCCGGAAATTCCGCCAAAATCGATCCTCAAGTGCAGAAGCCTGAATGTCCCGGTCTGCTAAAACTCTGCCAGCCAGATAAAGCTCCTTTCCATTTCCATAGCCCGCATAAGGCTGGATCAGCACTTTCTTCACAAACCCGACTTTCACCCACACCCATAGCTTGAGCCTGGAAACTTGCCTCTTAGCGAAGTAAAGGATTGGGAGAATTCGAAATCTTGAAAAGATGGAAGATGGCATGCGGTAAAGATTTGGAATTTTTAAGCAATTAATAGGCTAAATCTTTATCGAAGCCTGTTTATGGGATTTAAAACGGCAACTTCCCCAAATCCACATTTCCACCGGAAAGGATAATTCCAACTTTTTTACCTGCAAATCGATCCTTATTTGCCAGCAAAGCCGCCAAAGGAACTGCGCAGGAAGGCTCAATCACGATCTTCATCCGTTCATAGACCAGTCGCATGGCTTCAATTGTTTGAGGATCAGTTGCGAGCAGAATGTCATCCACATATCGTTGAATCAACTCGAAGTTCAGTTTTCCCAGCGAAGTCAGCAATCCATCAGCAATCGTATTTGGACCTGTTTGGGGGATGATTTCTCCAGCATGAAATGATCGGTAAGCATCATCTGCACCCGTTGGTTCTCCGGCGATTACCTTGATTGTAGGATTTAGATAATGTGCAGTAAGAGCAGTGCCGCCCAACAGTCCGCCACCACCAACAGGTGCCATCACGATATCCAGATCAGGCTGATCCTCCAGCAGCTCCAAGGCGCAGGTGCCTTGTCCTTCGATCACATCCATGAAATCGTATGGAGGGATAAAGGTAGCGCCAGTTCGCTCCACGACCGCTTCGAGCGTAGTTTCCCGTGCCTTGAGATTGGGTTCGCATTCGATGATTTCGCCTCCGTAGCCTTTGACCGCTTTTTTTTTGATCTCGGGTGCATTGGAAGGCATGACGATGTAAGAAGGAATCCCCGCCACACTCGCAGCGCGGGCCAAGGCGGCCGCATGGTTTCCTGAGGAGTGTGTTGCGACTCCTTTTGCTCGCTGTCCAGGGGTAAGTTTCATAACGGCGTTTGCTGCGCCACGTGCTTTGAAAGCACCGACTTTTTGGAAGTTTTCGCATTTGAAAAAAATCTCACAACCGGCGATTTCATTGATGGCTGTGGAAGTAAGAATCGGTGTTCGATGGATAAACGGCCGGATGCGGTCATGCGCCGCACGGATATCGGAGAGGGTGGGAAAATTCATAAATCAAAGATAATAAAGTGAAGATATGCTTTGCGAAATATACTCTGTGAGATAGGCTTCGCGAGATAATATCTCCCGCTGATTTGCGGAGATCTGAATCGCTGATTTACGCAGATTCCATTGGAGTTATAAAAACTTATTGAAATAATCTGTGGAAATCTGTAGATTTTTCTGCGGAAAACTTGCCTGACGGCAGTCAGGTCTGCGGGAAACTGAAAAAAGCTATACCCTATAATTCCACTTTATATCCCCTATTCCTTCCACCGGAAAGATTTCTCATCAATCGCCCGCATCGTACACAGAATCCCGTCTAAGTGATCAAATTCGTGCTGAATCAATTCTGAAATTGCACCATCCACTGTCCAACTCTGCTTCTCCCAATTTTCGTCCAGATATTCCAGCGTCAAACTTTGATGCCGTTTCACTTTGACCAGAAGATTGGGAAAGCTCATGCAGTCATCCCACAACTCGAATTTTCCTTCACTCAAGTCCTTCAACTCCGGATTCAAAATGATATAAGGCCGATCAAGATTCAGGTAAATCATCCGCTTCATGATGCCCAACTGCGGTGCGGCTATTCCTCTTCCAAATTGATAAACCCTGCGGATATCCTCCATCGCTTCGTGGAGTTGCTGAGTCCAATCCGGAACCAGTGGTAATTCAGATTCAAGTACAGGTTCGCATCGTTCATAAAGTCTCGGATCACCGAGTTTGAGGATATCGTGGATGGTTTTCATTTCACCTAATTAGTTAGCAATCCATACCCTATATAGGGTATTTTTAGGGATTTACGTGATTTTTTTTACCTGAATATTTGGTCAATAATAATAATAATAATATGTTCGAAGTAGTTAGTCGGGTGACTAATTGCTCTTGGCCAAGGGGTATTCCATTATTTTCAAAATTTTAAAACTCTGAAAAAGTTAATTTTAGGTTTTTTTTTATTTAGCCTGATGTTTGGGGCTATATCCATCTCCAGCGCTAATGCAGCTTGCTTTGAGGCTTACTACCCGACAGCGATATGTGAGACGCAAGGGTGGGAAAATTGTGTTAACCAAACTTGTCCGCCACCGCCTTGTGAGGCGGATGATTCTTGCGAACCAGAGGTTGGCGATTAATTTAAAAAAGGGGTAAAAGAATCTTACCCCTTTTCATTTAATTTTACCATTAGTTTAGTGGAACATATAAATAAGCGCTGCTAAAATTGAAAATATGCACATTTTAAGTAGAAATTTTTCTTTGATTTCCAAAGTCTTATGAAGCATAAATCACATGTGTTAAAACCTAAGCATTATGTTCTTCATTTTAATTCTTGGTAGAGCCTTTAATTTTATCTAATATATTAATTATGAAAACGTTTAATTTCCTTGTTTTGATCTTCCTCCTATCTGTATCTTGTAACATTGCAGATAGAAAAAATAATTCCTTCACGCTAATCCCCAGTCAATCAATTCTTTCATTCCCTATTGACTCCACTACCTCAAATATCAGCACGGGACTTGTCAGCTTTGAAAATTATCTCATTAATGTAAATTGGAAGGTTAACTCTCTTCAGTTTTATGGAATACAGTCTCAGAAACTTGAAAAAGAAATATTTTTTCCTTACGAAGGACCACAGGGAGTAGGTGCCCTATTCGGTATTCAAGTCAAAAGCCTTGACAGTATTTTTTTATATCCTCAAATTTCTAATTTAATTACTTTGACAGATTTTAATGGCAAAATTAACAACCGAATTGAGTATAAAAATCCATATATATATACTAATGCATTTGTCCACAACACATATTTTTTAAGTCCTCCTTTGATAAGGAATAATAAATTGTTGGTCAAAACTCATATACAAGGAAACTATAAGGCAATGACTGAGGAAAAATTGAAAATTTCTAAGATGGCATATAGCATAGATTTAACTAATGGAAACATTGAGCTTGGTAAATTAAATTACCCTGAAGGATATCTGAGTAAAGGTTTAAAGCATTTTGAGCCTAGTTTGGTATTTCAGCCCGATTTCACCGTCTTTTCACTTTTTGGAGATCACCGAGTATTCAAGCAAAACCAAGATGGGACTTTAGAGATCTTTGATGGACAAAGCCAATTTTTAGATGAGTCTCTTCCTTTATTCCCGGTAGCTGGAGAGCGCCTTGACACACAAAAGTATCTTACAGCCTCCTCGCGATATGAATCGTTAGTTTATGATCCTTTCAGAGAAGTATATTATCGATTTGCCTATCCAACTTTGGCTATCAAGACGGAAGAAGACCTTAGCCTACTTCGAGAAAACCCAGGCCCTTTTGTAATTCAGGTATTTGACAATGAATTAAAAATGTTGACCGAAAGCTATTTTGAAGGTGGGATCTATTTCCCAAACAATTCTTTCATAACCAAAGAAGGTTTGTATATCTCCATCAATAATCCCGAAAACCGCAATGCCCATGAAGATTTATTCCAATTTGAGAGAATAGATTTAGCAGAGTTAGATTAATATCTAGGCTCAAACAAAAAAAACAAAAGCACGTCTAGAAAAAAAGTAAGATTTGAGCCGTTTAAATATGTAATCTAAGCCGGACAAGGCAAGAATATTGAATTACACATTTTTGCCTGCTTTCTTTCCCTTACTTTTGCCCCATGAATTACCTTTCAGTTGAGAATCTCAGTAAGGCTTTCGGGGAACGGAAGCTTTTTTCAAATATATCCTTCGGAATTTCCCAAGGACAAAAAATAGCACTTGTCGGCATCAACGGCGCAGGAAAGTCCACTCTGATGAAGATCATCATGGGTCAGGAAATCGCCGATACCGGTGAAGTTGGTAAAAATCAATCTGTAAAAATCGCCTACGTCCACCAAAACCCAGTCTTTGAAGGTTCCCTAAGCATCTACCAAACTATCTTTGACCAAAGCAACAGCGAAATCCTGAAGGTGATCGAGGATTATCACAAGGCACTTTTGGACTCAGAGCGAGGAATTGACAACTCAGATAAGATGTCTGATCTTTTTGAAAAAATGGATGCTTTCCAAGCTTGGGATTTTGAATATCAGGTAAAGGAGGTTTTGGGAAAACTCGGATTGCATGATACCGATTTGCCGGTTGGCACGCTCTCCGGTGGACAGCGTAAGCGGGTGGCTTTGGCGAAAGCGATCCTTGAGAAACCTGACTTGCTTCTCCTCGACGAACCTACCAACCACCTGGATTTAGAGACGATTGAGTGGCTGGAGGATTATTTGGCAAAAGCCAACCTTTCTCTTTTCATGGTGACGCACGACCGCTACTTTTTGGAGAAAGTGACCAATGAAATCCTCGAACTCGATCAAGGCAAAATTCACCGATATCAAGGCAACTACGGCTACTTTTTGGACAAAAAGGCCGAGCGGATGCAAAACGAAGACGTGGAACTTGAAAAAGCCAAAAGCCTTTACAAGAAGGAATTGGACTGGATTCGTCGTCAACCCAAAGCCCGTGGCACCAAGGCCAAATACCGTGTGGAAGCATTTGAGGAAACCAAAGAAAAAGCCTTCGCCAAGCGAGAAGAGCGAGATATTGAGCTTACAGTATCAACTCAAAGACTTGGAAATAAGATTCTGGAAATCGACAAAATCTCTAAAGCTTACGGAGAAAAAACATTAGTTAAGGACTTTTCATACGTCTTCAAAAAGAAAGATCGGGTCGGAATCGTAGGACCAAATGGTGCGGGAAAGACTACGTTTCTCCAAATGATCACAGGCTTGAATCAACCCGATTCAGGTAAAATCTCTGTGGGTCAAACGACGGCTTATGGCTATTACCGTCAGGAAGAAGATCGATTTGACGAGGAAAAACGCCTGATCGATGTGGTCAAAGAAGTGGCAGAAATTGTGACTTTGGACAAAGGTCAGACGATCACGGTAAGTCAGTTTTTGACGCAATTTGGATTTCCTCCCAAGCAACAGTTTACGCCAATCGCCAAAATGAGCGGCGGGGAGCGCAGAAGGCTTCAACTGCTGATGGTACTGATCAAGAATCCGAACTTCCTGATTCTCGATGAACCTACGAATGATCTGGATCTGATGACTTTGAACATCTTGGAGGAATTCTTGGACACTTTTCCTGGCTGTCTGATCATCGTTTCTCACGACCGGTATTTCATGGATCGCTTGGTCGAGCACTTGTTTGTATTTGAGGGTGAAGGGGTGATCCGAGATTTTCCGGGGAATTATACGGATTTCAGGGAGTGGGAGAAAGAGAACGAAAATAGTATCAAGAATCAAGTCATAAGTATCAAGACTCCTCTAACCAAAAGCGAGATAAAAGAGACAACAATCGAGAAACAAGAATCTGCTCCGAAAATAAAAGCGAGTTTTAAGCAAAAGCAGGAATTCAAAAAGGTGACAGAATCCATTGCAAAGTTGGAAGCTGAGAAGGCTAAGCTAACCGATCAGATTTCTGCCGGTGCTCCCGAAGTCGATCAGCTGATGGCTTGGTCAAATAGGCTTCAGGCGATCGATTCCGAAATGGAGGAATTGGAGTTGGTTTGGCTGGAATTGAGTGAATTGGATGGGATAGAATAAAAGTGAAATACAGTGGAAATGCGGTGGAAATAAGCCTTCCTTCGTCAGGCGAAATAATAATTAGTGTTTCACAGGTGATTCGAGGTTTGTCCATTTTGGTGAGCCAAATCTTTGAGTAAACATTACCCGCAACCCAAGAACCTATATTTCAACATTATTTCACGGAGCGAAGCGGAGTTTATTTCAATTGTATTTCTAAATATCTCCCTTCAAAAAATCTTGCCGTAACTCCTCCGGAAACTTCTCAATAGCATAACGTAAGGCCGTCCTAGGCATGGATTGGTAATGTTTCTTCAGGAAGTCAAACTCAGTGTCAAAATCCCTTTTACCAATTTCACGCAGCATCCAACCCACTGCTTTGTGAATCAGGTCATGTTGATGGTTTTTGAGCTTTTCGGCCAAAGCCAAGGCATCTACAAACTTTCCTTTTTTGATCCAAAAATAGCTGCTGATCATTGCAATTCGTTGCCTCCATAGGTGTCCAGAAGCTGCCAATTCAGAGAAAAGGGATTTGTCTTTCTCATGATAAAAAGCTCCCAAAATCTGAAAACAGGAGCTATCCACCAAGTCCCAATTATTTATAAACTGGAGATGATCAAGGTAAAAATCTACGATTTTCTTTTGCTCTTCTTCAGATTTCAGTTTTTCAAAGCGATAAACCAGCATCATTAATGCAGTCAACCGAACCTCATGAAAGGGATTTTTAAGCAAATCCGAAATTTCATCCAATGAAATTTCTTTGTAGCACGCTTTGGCAATTTTTCGCTGATCAGGCACGATCACTCCCAAAAACTGATCTCCTTCCCCATAGCCACCCTGAAAAGCTTTAAAGAATTTAGGCAAAATGCAGCCTTTTCAGGAATAGTTTTATCCTTTAGCGATTCAAAAATTTGCTCTGTCAGCAAACTCATTTTGTGAATGCGCCAAGAGCTAGTTGAATCAATCGGTCCACTGTTTTATCCGCTTCGGGATCAAATTGTTTCAACGGGCGATTTGCTACAATGGCATTCAAACTCAGCATTTGATGCCCGAGCAATTCACCCATCGCATAATAACCTGCCGTCTCCATTTCGAAATTGGTCAGTGTTTTATCTTCAATTCTTAGGGCAGAAAGGCGCTCGATCATTTGATCAAATCGTGGCTTCAGTCGGACTTCCCGACCCTGAGGAGCATAGAAACCGGGACAAGTCAAGGTCACGCCTTTGACAAAGTTTTGGTCAAGCTTTTCAATAAGACTAACCGAAGCAGGAGCTTGATAGGGTAGAAATGAAAGGCCTAACTCCACCTGAATAGCCTTTGCCAAGCTTTGATTTCCAGCCAACTCCGGATAGTAAACCATCAAGGTATCCATGCCTACACCAATCTCCGAAGCCAACAGCGATCCAACAGGAATATCAGACTGCATACTGCCAGAGGTCCCCAAACGTACAATCTGCAAACTCTTTTTTTCAGGCTTGATCTCTCGGGTCTGTAAGTCCACATTGACCAAGGCATCGAGCTCAGTCATCAGAATTTCGATATTGTCTGTACCCATTCCGGTACTCATGACTGTCACTCGATTTCCATTCAACCAACCAGTATGCGTGACAAATTCCCGCTTATTGATTTTGAAGTCAACCCGATCAAAATATCTGGAAACCAAGGCCACCCGATCAGGATCCCCTACTGTAAAAACAAGTGAAGCCAGTTGTTCTGGCTTCAGATGTAAATGATAAATGCTTCCGTCCGAATTAATGATCAGTTCAGACGCAGGAATTCGTCGATTCTCCATGGAGTTTTTGGATTAGTTCTTTGCTTGGGATACGGTGAAGTCCTTTATATGGATTGTATCCGTTGGTATTTTTCTGGTAATATCCAGTTCCGTCATATGGACGCTTTTCCGGGTTTTCTTTGCACTCCACAGAACATGCACCATCCATTTCCCAACCGCATTTTTCACAGATCGCAAGGTGTTCATTGCACGTTGGATTGGCACAGTTGACCATCCGGTCAGAGGCCGTCCCACAGACGTGGCATTTTGAAATTACGGTAGGATTCACTTTGTTGACCTCTACCGCGATTCGGTTGTCAAAGACGTAGCATTTCCCCTCGAAATCTTCGCCTCCTGCCTCCATTCCGTATTTGATAATGCCGCCGTGAAGCTGATACACGTCTTCAAAACCTTGTTCCAAAAGAAATGCAGATGCTTTTTCACACTTTATTCCACCCGTACAATAAGTCAATACTTTCTTGTTTTTCAGATGCTCGAGCTCTTTTACTTTCTCAGGAAAATCACGGAAGTTGTCGATATCGAGGGTGATTGCATTTTTAAATCGACCTAGTTCATGCTCGTAATTTGAGCGAACATCCAAAATCACCACATCTTCCTGATCTTTCAAGGCCTTGAATTCCTCCGGTGCAAGATGCTTCCCGGTTTTCACATTTGGATCCAGGTGGCGAAGCGCAGAATGCACGATTTCAGGCTTGTACCGCACATGGATCTTGGTGAAAGCATGTTTCTCGTGGTAATCGATCTTGAACTCTGTTTTTGCAAATCGCGGATCAGCCTGAATATAGGCCATGTACTTTTCGCAATCTTCAACCAGTCCTGAGACGGTTCCATTAAGTCCTTCATCAGAAATGATGATTCGACCTCGGATGTTGTTGGCAACGCAGAACAGGTGATGCTCTTCCCGATATTCTTCGGGGTTTTCGATTTTTGCGTAGCAATAGTACAGCAGGATGCTGTACCGTTTGTTTGTTGTTGTTTCCATAACTAGCGCCCTGTTTCGGCAGGGTGTTGGGGATTTTTGATTTACGATTTTTGATGCTTCGACTATCCGCCGCGGCGGACAAGCTGCTCAGCACAGGTTTACGATGCTTTACTTCATCATTCGATATTCAGCATTCGGTGTTCGTTATTTCTTCTTACTTCTTACAACTCACTTTTTACATTTCACCATTTACTTAATCTTCGCTGCCGGATTCCCGAAGACCGTTTCGTTTTTTCCTACTGAGCCAATCACAACAGATCCAGCACCAACTCGGGCACCTTTGCCGATTGTCACTCCAGCCACTATCGTCACTCCCGAACCGATAAATGCCCCTTCTTCAATCGTCACCTCTGCATTTACGATCGATCCCGCTCCGATCTGGACAAAATCACCAATTACCGCCTTGTGATCAATCAGTGCAGCGGTGTGAAAAATGCAATGGCTTCCTACTTTTGCTCCGGCGCCGATCGTGACATTTGCATTGATGAAATTACCATGACCCAAAGCAGCATCTGTGGAGACATAAGCACGCTCATGGATTGCATTTACAGGCTGGACCTTTCGGTTTTCGATCAGCATTTCCACAAGAAACTTGCGGTATTTCACGTCATCCACTGCGACAAATGCTTCGGTTTTCTTACCGATCAACTTTAAGAAACCTTCGTCCTCGGGATTCCCCAAAATTGGAATATTATTGATCTCCGTACCGTAAAGACTCTGATCCTCATCCAAAAAGCCATAGACGATGACTTGATTGCTGTTGAAAATCTCAAGTGCGGGATGAGCAATTCCTTTTGCTCCCAGGATGATCACCGGTTTTTCCATGAATTTTAATGGTTTTGGACTGCGAAAGTACGGGAAATGACTCGCTTGCGCAACGATTCATTTGGATTGGCCCTTGAGAAGGCTCTGCCCGATTTTGCAGTTCAGGCATTTTTGGGGCTGGCAATACGTTCGGAAAAGCCCGATCATACCCTGAGAATCGAAGGCATTTTCAGCTTTCCAGCCTTTGTCCCCATACTTTCGGATGATGAAATTACTTTCGGCGGGGATCGTCTGCATCAGGTCAAAGCATCGCTCCTGCCACTCGGGCTGCTCAAAGTAGCGTCCATATGCAAACCATAACGGAATCACAAAATTGATGATCAAAAGCTCCAAAGAGCTGCCTGACACACCTTTGGAAGCCACTTTTTCGGTTGGCTTACCAAAAGAATAATGATACTTCCAGTAGTCAGAAGGCGGGATTTGGAGGAGTTTTTTGAAAGCTGCGAACTCCCGATTATCCTCGAGCACTGCCTGAAGAATGTTTGGTGCTTTGGAAAGAATTGCTGCCAATTGCGCAATTCGTTGTGTCGGAAAATTAGTCGGTCGAGCACCCATAAAAGTCCAATGTTGACGCAGAAGTGGAGTTGTCCAGCCGAATTTTTTCTGATAAAAATCATACTCTCCAATCAAATGCTGAACATAGGGTTCATGGCTTTTTTCCGGCAGAAGTCCAGCCTGACCTAATAGCATCGCCTCCAAAGCTGAAACCTGAGTTCGGTGTTTTTGGAGCACTTTATACGGAACCAAGGCCGCCAATTCCCCCATGGGCTGACTGTTGATCTTGAATCCAAAACAGGTGAAAAGCCATCGGTATGCCGTCTCCTCCCAATCTCCTTTCGTTTGATCAAGGATAGCAAGTATCAGTTGGGATTTTTCCAAAAGCCGCTCCACCAAGGCCTTTTCCAAAGCCGAAAATCGGATGATTTCAGGCACTGTGCCCAGAGCATGTGCACAGGGAAGGTCGGATTTAAAATCGAGTAGTTGCTCATAATTTCTCCAGATCTCCAAGAAGATTTTACCTTTCAGTTCGATGGTTGGAAGCGGTGTCCCATCATTTCGCAGGACTTCGCGGTCATTTTCCCAGATTACATGAAGAATCACCGAATTGTAAGCCGGATCGCCTCCGTGTGCATGCTGCTTCCATTCCGAGGCCATCCGATGCACTTCGACGTGACCGTGGAGTGTGACCCCATCCAAAACAATGGTCGCATCCCGAAAGTCAGGTCCTTCGCTTTGATTGTGAAAGCCTACCTTCATGATTTGGAGGAGTTGACCATCGGTAGTCCGAAGGTCTTTTTTGTCGAAGTATTGGTACTTCCAGACAACCTGTAAAAAATCTTCTTTGAAGTTCATAATTCCCAAAGACTAAAAGTTTATGGAATTTAGGGAATTCAGAACTAGAAGTCAAGGCTTGATAGAGTCAAACCCTCCATGGGTTCGAAACCCTTGGAGGGTTAAGCCTAGATCAAAGATACTTTTCCAACAATCCTTTCATCTCTACCTGAAGCTTATGCGCTTCCTTTCTAGCAGCTTTCGCGAAGTCTTTTTCCCCCGAAGCATAAATAATTCCCCGGCTGGAATTCACTAAAATTCCACAGGTCGAGTTCATGCCATATTTCGCTACATCAGCTAAGCTTCCTCCTTGGGCTCCTACTCCCGGAACTAAGAAAAAATGTTCCAGAGCTGCTTTCCGTACCTCTCCGATCAGTTCTCCCCGAGTCGCACCCACTACATACATCAGGTTTTCCGGACTACCCCATTCCTGACTTTTTTCAAGCACTGATTGATAAAGCGGTTTGCCATCCTTGTCCTCAATCAACTGAAAATCCATTGAACCCACATTCGAAGTCAAAGCCAAGAGAATCACCCATTTGTTTTCAAATTCCAAAAATGGAGTCACCGAATCCTTACCCATGTAGGGTGCCACAGTGATCGAATCGAAATTCATCGTCTCAAAGAAAGCTTTGGCATAAAGGCTGGACGTATTGCCAATATCTCCCCGCTTGGCGTCGGCGATGGTGAAAATATCCTTGGGAATAAGTTCGGATACTTTTGCAAGTGTCTCCCATCCTTTCGCTCCTAAGGCTTCGAAAAAGGCGATATTCGGTTTATAGGCCACTGCAAAGTCTGCTGTCTCTTCGATGATTTGCTTGCAGAAGGAAAAAATAGGATCAGGTTCAGAAAGTAAGTGAGTAGGAATTTTCTCCAAATCCGGGTCAAGACCTACGCATAAAAAGGAAGATTTTTTCTGGATTTGGGAGAAAAGCTCGGAGCGGGTCATGTGTTTTTTGAATTTGGGCAAAGGTAGGGAAATGGCATTTAACCATTTCCCCCTATTGATCTTATCTTCTGTAAAATTCCAATCAACCCAATCGCACTTGCATTTTCCGACAGCGGAAATTCTTCTTTTCCAGCATAAACCAAGAATCGATGGGTAGCTTCCACATCTTCTGCAGCGATGGTAAACCCCTTAGAAAGCTTGGGACTGAGCGTCCGTTTGATCTCAATCGCCCAAAGTTGGGAACCCATCTGGACAACCAAATCCAACTCTGCTCCAGCAGAAGTCCGGTAAAAACCGTAGTCTGCATTTTTTGGCAAAACAGACAGGATATGCTCAATCACCAAACCTTCCCAACTAAAACCAGCTACAGGATGGGCAAGAAGATTATCTAGAGAACCGATTTGCAAAAGTGTATGCACGATTCCGGAGTCACGGATATAGACTTTTGGACTTTTCACCAGGCGCTTGCCTACATTGCTCATCCATGGTCGGATGGAACGGATCAGCAACAAGTCTTCCAATAGCTCCACGTAGGATTTGACAGTGGGCGAACTCAAGTCTAGACTTGCTCCAAACTTGGACAAGTTGATCATCTGCCCTTGCTCATGCGCAAGCATGGTCCAAAGCCTGCGCAACCGATTCGTCGGCACAAACTGAGCGATCTGAGGAATGTCTCGCTCCAAGTAAGTCGTGATGAAGTTTTGCCGCCATGTCGTGCTGGCCTTATCTGAACTCGCAAGAAAGGAATCCGGGAATCCACCCCGAAGCCATAATTTTTCTAGGTTCTTCCCTTCATCCCCAACTTCTAAAATGGTAAATCCGGGAAGTTCTTCGTAAGCAATCCGCCCTGCCAGAGATTCAGATGACTGACGGATCAGCTCCAAGGAAGCAGAACCCAAAATCAGAAACTGACAGGCACGAAAACCCTTTTTCCTCCGGCGATCGATCACTCCCCGCAATAGCGGAAAGAGATCGGGCATACGCTGGATTTCATCCAAGATGATGAGTTTTCCTTCATGCAGGTCAAAGTATTGCTCCGGTTCGGCCAGCTTTGCCCGGTCTGATGGACTTTCCAAATCGAGATAAATCGACTCCTGATCGAAGTGCTCTGCCAAGCTTTGCGCGAGCGTAGTCTTTCCCACCTGCCTGGAACCCAGGATGGCAATAGCCGGGAAATCCGGCATTAGTTCTTCGAGTTTATGGAAAAGTAATCGCTGAATCATCATTGCAAATTTAAAATTATATTTTAAATTTGCAATGATGATTTTTTAAAAATGTATTGAATTACAGCTTATTATGATTTTTTAGCCATATCGACTTTGATGAATGCTCCTACTAAAGAAACAGCCGCCGAAATCAAGAAAAACATCAGGCTAAAAGCTACCGCTGCAGTCTCTTCAATCCCTGCATACTCGTGCGCATAGATGAAAACCAGTTCCCGCGCTCCAACTCCACCAATCGTCAGCGGAAGCACCGCCACGATTGAGGAAAGCAAAAACACGAGCTGGTAGGCGAGGATGTTTTCTGTGATGCCAAGGGACTTTAAAATAAACCAAGCACAGACTAGCTGAGCAATTTGCCCGGCAAATGACCACCCATTTGCAGACCAGAATGAGGGAAGGAAATCATGAAAGAAAAACTTTTGCAACAGCCAAAAAGTCGGAATTGTCAAAATCAACCCTGCAATCATCAATCCATTCCAGAACTGACTTTCCAAGAAATCCAGCTGAATATCGACTATCAAAAACAATCCAAAAAGTAGAAATACAATCGCCACCAAACCACCCAACCGATCCAAAAGCGCAGACTGAACCAGCTTTTTGACAGGAGTTTTGAAGTGTTTATTGAGGAGGTAGACTTTGTACCCATCGCCACCAATTCCTCCGGGAAGGAAAAGATTATAAAACATACCGATGAGGTAAAGTCGCCAGTTTTGACTTTCGGAAAGCATAATTCCGATATTTTTGAAATAGAGATTGAGTCGAAAGGCTGTGAAAACTTTGCTCGCTACAAAAAGTAAAACTGCCGGAATCAACCAAAACCACTGGATCGTCTTGGTGATCTGCCAAAGCTGCCCGGTATCGATTTTCCGAAAAACCAGATACAAAGCCAATCCAGTCAGTAAAAGCTTCAGGGCGGTTTTGAGTTGGTTTTTGAATCGGGTCAAGGAGGTGAAAATGGTTAAGAGTTAATGGTTAATGGGATAATGGGTAAAGAATGCTCAATTTTCAAACTCAATGTTCAATTTTCAATGGAACCTACTGCCTACTTTTCAAATAAGGAAAAGACTGCTTCGTGCCTCGCAGTGACGAACAATTTAGACTTCTGATTTTACACTTTTTACTTCCTCTATCTTGCCTTGATAAACGGACTTCACCGAGTACGTCTTCTTGTCCTGTGACTCAAAGTAGGTTCGAACAATGATCTCAGCGATAATCCCGGTCGTGATTAACTGAATTCCTCCAAGAAGCAAGATGAAGCCCACAATCATAATCGGGCGGCCCCATATATCTTCTCCCATGATTTTGATAACCAGAAGATAGAAATTGATCAAAAAACCCAAAACAAGCGCCATCAAACCCAATCCCCCAAATAGATGGATCGGACGCTGAAAGTACTTTTGGAAGAAAAGCATCAGGATCAGATCGGCCATAACCTTGAAGGTCCTGCTTAATCCATATTTCGAAGTTCCATGAATCCGTGGATGATGTTTCACATCGACTTCGGTCATTTTGGCTCCCTGCTGCTTTGCCAAGACGGGGATAAAGCGATGCAATTCACCGTAAAGCCCCATATTTTGAGCAATCTCGGCTTTGTACACCCGCAGTGTGCAACCATAGTCATTGAGATAGACTTTAGTGGTATTTCGGATGACCCAATTGGCGATTTTGCTGGGGATTTTTCGAAGTACGAAACCATCCTTTCGCTTGGCTCGGCGACCTGCAACCACGTCCCATTCTTCGTCAATAGCTTTATTGAGCATAAATGGGAGATCGGTCGGGTCATTTTGTAGGTCGCCGTCCATCGTGGCGATGTATTCCCCGGTGGCCATGTCAATCCCCGCAGCCAAGGCAGTCGTTTGACCGAAGTTTCGATTGAAAATAATCAGCTTGGTACGCTCATTTGCATATTTTTTGACTTCTGCCACAGTCCGATCCGTAGAGCCATCCTCAATCAAGATCACCTCATAATCTATCTCGGAAAGTGCAGCATAGGTGGCTTCCAAAAGTGGTTTGATATTTTCCTCCTCGTTGTAAACGGTGATGACAACGGACAAAAGTGGCTTGTTCATGGGATAAAATTTGGTCAAAAATACCGAATAAACCTTCCTGCCGCAAAAATCAGCGGAATAGGTTAAGCGAACAAAAGGAAATTCGGCCTACTAAAGTTCAATAAAACTATCTTTGCGGCATGCTTTCCCAAGAATTGCGAATCAATCCCTGGATCCTCATGGCCGCCTTCATGGTATTGGTAGGGCCTTTTGCGTTGAATTTTCACATGCACTATCCCGATGAAATCTACTATCGGGACGCAGCGGTCAAAATGCTCCAAAACGGAGATTACTTCACGACTTATTTGGGAAGTGGGGAACTTCGTTTTAAGAAGCCTATTTTGACCTATTGGGCAGTTGTGGCAGGATTCAAGCTTTTCGGCGTCAACGAATTTGGGTCGAGAATTTTCTTTTTGCTTTCAGGTGCCTTTACCGTTGGATTGACTTTTTGGCTTGGTAAAGTTCTTTTTAGAAATGAAAAGATAGCTAGTGTATCTGCTTTGATTATGGCAGCCAATCCTGTTTTGATCCTTTCTTCAGGTCGATCCATTCCCGATGTATTGCTGGTTTTGACCATGACCATCAGCGCAATTGGTTTTGCCGGTTTGCTTCGGAACGGAGATCAAGCTTCAAAAAAATACAGCTGGCTTATGTATTTGGGATTGGCTTTAGCCTTTGAGGTTAAAGGGCTTCCTGCTGCGGCATTGGGCGTTTTGGGTTTGCTCTTTCTTTTATTTAATCCTTGGAAAAGGATTTCATGGAAAACATTGTTGAATATTCCAGCCTTGGCAGTAAGTCTTTTTATTGCGCTGTTTTGGTTTGTAGCCATGTGGAAGATTCATGGGCCTACGTATTTGGATAGCTTTCTGGAGGATCAAGTTGGGATTCGGGTGGCATCCAGGATTCTCTTAATTTTTCAAAATGGACTTCTTGCCTTTGTTCTATTGATCGCCATGTTTATTCCTTGGGTGCTTTTGGCAATTCCTGCATCGAAGAATCTCATTGTCAAATGCTGGAAAGAAAACGCAGCATTTTTTGGTTTCGCAATACTTTGGGGTTTGGCCATCTTAGCAATGGGCGCGATGACCAGTAAGTTTTATGAGCGCTACTTGCTCCCTGTGGCACCGGTTTTGGCGGTTTGGCTGGGTTGGGTGTTGGTGCGTGGAGGTGCCTTTAATCGGCAGAAATCAATAAAAATTTCTTTGGGCGTGCTTCTCTTTGTGATAGTCATTCTCGCTGGCTTTAGCATTTCTATCAATTCAGGGGAAAAAGGGACGGTTTGGCTTCGGCTTCAATGGTTGATCGGTGCATTGTTTTTGAGCTATGCTGCCATTACTTGGGTAGGTTCTCCAAAAAAACTTCCCAAACTGATCGCTTATTCTTTTTTACTGATATTCTTTATGCTCTCTACTATCACGTATCATATTTCGCTCCCCCATCAGGGAAATCAGGTCTGGTCATATGTAGAAAAAGCACAAATCAACCCAGAATTACCCATTGGTTTCGTTGGCAACCTGCATGCCGGTAGCAAAATCCGAATGAGTCTGGGCACATCCTATCACCTTGTGGACTTGTCAAGGTCGGGCTGGAAGAATGAAGTAGCTCAATTTGAAAACTTAATAATCGAAGATCGGATGCTGGATTCGCTAGACACTTCTGGATTTGAAGTAAATCAAGCTTCGGTCAGTTGGGACTCAAAGCAAATTCCTGATCTTTTGAAATTGTACGGAAAACCTGAATTTGATTTGTTGCTAGAATCTACAGGAAGAAAGTATTTCTTTTTGAGTCGAAAAAACGATTTTTTGAAAGGCAAAAATAAAACCCCCAGTTTCCTGAGGGTTTGAATTTTGAGTATGGAATGGATTATTGTTTTACCAGCACTACCTTCTCTTTATACTTTTTGATTTGTCTGCGCAAGCCCTCGACTGCTTCATCTGCTGCAGCTTCGAAAGATTCATCCTGATGCTTTGCAAAAAACTGTTTCCCGGGCACATTTAGCTTTATCTCGACTATTTTATTTTCATTTTTCTCATTTTTATCGATCCTCATAAAAACCTCCCCATCGATGATTCGATCATAGAAGGTGTCCAGTTTGTCCGCCTTTCGCTGAATAAAGTCGATCAATTTGCGATCCGCATCAAAGTGGATGGAGTGCATCTGCAGTTTCATAGTGATTTGCATTTAAGTGGTTGAACAATTGATTTATTTACGCTTTAGGATGTGCCTGTTCAAACACAGCCTTCAGTTTTTCCATAGAGTTGTGGGTATAGACCTGAGTCGCCGCCAGATTGGCATGACCAAGTAGGTCCTTTACAGCATTGAGGTCGGCACCTTTGTTGAGTAGGTGAGTGGCAAAGGTGTGCCGGAGCAAATGTGGGCTTCTACGCGTATTCTGCGCAAATAGGTCTAAATAATGTCTGACGATCCGATAAATCAACATAGAATAGCTTTGCTCTCCCCGATTGGTTACAATAAAGTAGGCATTCCCGTCTGTTTTTGAAAACCTTTCCTCAAATACTTTTTGATACAAAATGATATTCTGTTTCAGGGATTTTGTCAATGGGATTATTCGTTCTTTTTTCCTTTTGCCTAAAACTTTCACCTGGTCTTCGATGAGATTTAAATCCTTCCACCTGAGGTTGGTTAATTCCGAAAGTCTAACTCCCGTCAGGTAGAGAAACTCCATCACCATTCGGTCCCGCTGCCCCTCAAAAGTCGGTTCATAAACGTCCTCCTCTAAAACGGATTCAATGGTCAATTCCTGTACAAATTCGGGAAGTTTTTTCGGATTTTTAAGGGATTTTAACTTGTAAGTGGGATCTTGAGTAATCAGCCGGGAGCGCAACAAAAACTTATAATAGGATCTCAAAGTGGCGATTTTTCGGTTCACTGAGGTGGTACTCAAACCATTTTCGACCAAATCAATCACCCAAGCGCGAAGTTCTGAATGCGTGCACTGGGTAAGCTCATTCATCTCAAATGAAAGAGACACAAAATCAGCTACTTGCTCCAAATCGTTGCGATACGCCAGCACGGTATGCGGGCTGCTTCGCTTTTCGTACTCGAGGTAATTGATAAATGAGTCAATCATCACTCAAAAGGTAGCAGAAAAACGGAAAAATAACAGTGACTTTTGTCAGAGAATAAAAACAAAAACGCACCTGCCATTTAGGGCAAGTGCGTCTGTATTTAGAATCAAATTCTGATTACTTCATCTCTTCGTTGCGAAGTTGTTGCTTGTAAGCAGCTTTGATGACTTGTGCTCTTCTTACGATAGAAGGCTTTGTAAATGCCTGACGGGCTCTGAGTTCGCGAACCGCACCGGTTTTATCAAACTTCTTTTTAAAACGCTTCAGCGCTTTTTCGATGGATTCGTTCTCTTTTACGTTTACAATGATCATAGTGTACACCCCCTTTCGTGGCTGCAAAGGTAAGAGAATTATTTAAAAATAGGAAGATTGAAAGATTTTAAAAATTGATAATCACCAATTGGGTTCTAAGAAACATGGAGCAATTTCAAAATATTTATTATCCCCACTCAAACTAATTATTTATCTCCCCAATTTAATTCGACCGATTATCAGATTTTTGGCAAATTTTTTAGTTGATTTTTTGGTCAACAAGTTCTGCTTTCCTAGTTTTAACTAAGCTAATTTTTTAATCAATCTTTTATCTAAACAAAAAATGAAATGAAAAAAACGATGATTTTAGCCCTGGCCGTACTGGGTATGGTTTTGGGAAGTATTGCGGTGGTGCAGCCTTCACTGGCTTCCGGACCATGCTCACATTTTAAAGATCAATTTGGATGTGATGTTGCAGATTGCGGAGTATGCATTGTTTGGAGTTGTGATGGTGGTCCGTCCAATTGGGCTTGTACCGAATAGGTAAATTGAAATGAAACAGCGCTGTTTGATTTTATTGACATTCTTTTCCACATTAATTTCTTGTAAAACGGTTGTGGAAAAGGATGTCATTCCAGATTTTTGGGATCTTTCTGTCATAGATTCGGTTTTGGTAATGGAAGATAAATTTTTCCTAAACAGCCAAACTCAAGTTAAATTGATAGGCGATAGCCTTTTAGCCGTATCCTCTTATCGCTCTCCTATGGTGGCCATCATAACTACAAAAGGTGAGCAAGTAGGAAAGATTGCCTCTGGAGATTTTCCAATTGGCTCCTTTTCACCCTCATCTTTCGATGTTTCTGAGTATCCCATTATCCATATCTTGGACAAGAAAAGTGAGTCCGTCTTGGTGTTCAATGCCAAACGCCAGGAGTTTATAAAAAAAATCAAACTTCAGCTTCCAGATGATAAAGTAATCCGGTTCATGGGAGCAAAATTCAAGAAATTACCTGATGGATTTTTGGTGGAAATGGTGAGTTCAATTTACGATAGTTATCATCCTGATTTTTATAGAGCTTCAGGCGATCAAATCTATTTTTTTGGAAATGAAGGTCAAATAAAAAATTCGATAGTTGACTATCCAAAGGAATATAAAGCGGTAGTTGGGTCAATGAGTCCTGTGACCTATTTAACGATGGGTGATTTTGGGAATGACATTGCGTTGTCTTTCCCACACAGTAAAAAGGTGAATTTTTACTCCACAAACGGGGAAATGATTGATTCGGTAGCATTGCCTGAAAGTCGTTTTTTTGACTACAATCTGCATGGTGCTGATCAGATTCTGGACTTTAGCGAAATTTTTGCTTCAGGTGAACAAAACAAAGTTCATGTGCCGACCAACCATTACTTCAACTCCATTCATGGCAATCGCGAGCAAGTAATCGTGGAGACTTGGATGAATAACAAAAAAACTGGAGAAGAATACGCAACCTATTCTCATTTATTGATCTTCAATAAAGAGGCTAAGAAATGGTCGGAAACCTCTAATCCACGTAATATCCTCGACATTGGTATGCTAGCAGGAGTAGTAAATGATACGCTCTATTTTTACGAAGGCAGCCTGATGAAAAGCGATGAAAAATACATCAAACGAGCCGTTCTCAGACCGATAGAAGATTAACGGAATTCTAAACTTTTCCTAAGTTTAGAACTTTGGAAAAGTTCTTCTGCTAAAAGCAAAAAAGTCCAACCCTCACGAGTTGGACTTTCTTTTTATGGTTGAATTGAAGTTTAGCCGACTACTTTCTCAGCCAAGACCACAATTACATTGTCTTTGACTTCGACCACTCCGCCATCCACGATCATGGATTGCTTGCCTTCTGCTGTAGTAAAGGATACAGTTCCTTTAGCCAAAGCCGAAACGATCGGTGCGTGATTATTCAACACCTGAAAAGATCCGTCAGCGCCAGGAAAACTGGCCTCTGATACTTCTCCCTGAAATACTTTCTTCTCCGGTGTGACGATTTCTAATTGCATATTTCTAGTTATTGAGTTATTGGATTAGGAGTTATTAGTAGATGAAAATTCAGTCTTACTATTAACTATTACCCAATAACTAATTTTCTTACTTTACTTCAGCCAACATTTTCTCTCCCTTGGCGATGGCGTCTTCAATGCTACCTACCAAGTTGAACGCTCCTTCAGGAAGGTGATCCAACTCACCGTCCATGATCATATTGAAGCCTTTGATGGTATCCTTGATATCAACCAATACACCCTTCAAGCCTGTAAACTGCTCAGCCACGTGGAACGGCTGAGAAAGGAAACGCTGCACACGTCTTGCACGGTGTACGACTTGCTTATCCTCGTCAGAAAGTTCTTCCATACCAAGAATCGCAATGATATCCTGCAATTCTTTGTAGCGCTGAAGAATCTCTTTCACGCGCTGCGCACAGCCGTAATGCTCCTCTCCAAGGATATCCGGAGATAGAATCCGCGAAGTAGAATCCAATGGATCCACCGCAGGATAAATTCCCAATTCGGCAATCTTTCGGGAAAGTACGGTAGTCGCATCCAAGTGAGCGAATGTCGTCGCCGGAGCCGGGTCAGTCAAGTCATCCGCAGGTACGTAAACCGCCTGAACAGATGTGATGGAACCGTTTTTAGTAGAAGTGATTCGCTCCTGCATGGTACCCATTTCGGTAGCCAAGGTAGGCTGGTAACCTACTGCAGACGGCATACGTCCAAGAAGTGCGGACACTTCAGAACCTGCCTGCGTGAATCGGAAGATATTGTCAATAAAGAATAGAATGTCTTTTCCCTGACCTGTGCCATCACCATCACGGTAATATTCAGCAAGTGTCAAACCTGTCAAAGCTACTCGAGCACGTGCTCCGGGAGGCTCATTCATTTGACCAAACACGAAGGTTGCTTTTGAGTTTTCAAGCTCTTTCAAATCAACTTTAGATAGATCCCATCCACCTTCAGTCTCCAATGAGTGAACGAAGTCTTCCCCGTAGGTAACGATGCCTGATTCGATCATTTCTCGAAGTAGGTCATTTCCCTCACGGGTTCTTTCACCCACACCGGCGAATACAGAAAGACCTGAATAAGCCTTGGCGATGTTGTTGATCAATTCCTGAATCAATACGGTCTTGCCCACACCGGCACCACCGAATAGACCGATTTTACCACCTTTTGCATAAGGTTCAATCAAGTCGATTACTTTGATACCTGTATAAAGAATTTCGGCAGAAGTAGAAAGATCTTCAAATCTGGGTGCAGATCTGTGGATCGGAAGTCTTTTTCCGGCAGGAACCTGAGGAAGACCATCAATCGCCTGACCCACTACATTAAAAAGTCGTCCTTTAATGGCTTCGCCTGTTGGTACTGAGATCGGCTGACCCAAATCTCTTACCTCCATGCCGCGAACCATCCCTTCGGATGCATCCATTGCGATAGTTCTCACTCTGTCTTCGCCTAGGTGCTGCTGCACTTCCATTACGACTACTTGACCATCTTCTTTGGTCACTTCCAGTGCGTCAAGGATGTTTGGCAGTTTACCGCCTTCAAAGGAAACGTCCACCACGGGGCCGATTACCTGAGTTATCTTTCCAATATTTGCCATTTGTTGCTTGAAATGTAAAAAGGTTTACGCTTTTTTAATTCGAGCGCAAAATTAACCATTAAAGCCTAATCCCAAAGGATATTTGGAAAATAAATACTAGCTGCACTGCTCAGCGTCTGGCGAAAGTGTTTTTGGGCTTTTGAGACCAATATTCTGTACTTATAAAATCCGCTTCGCAAAAAGAAAAACGCCCGACCAATAGCGGCTGCTGAGATAGTCCTCGGTCACACCGAGCGAAGTAGATGCATGAATAAACCGAATATCACCTTTCACCGATTCGGTGACTATTCCGGAATGGGTGACTTGGTTTTTTCTTTTGCCAGTGGCAAAAAACAACAAATCTCCAGGCCGAACTTGATTTAAGTTGATCTTTTGACCCAACTTGCTTTGATCGGCGGACATACGGGGAAGATTAATCCCTACGGCATAATAGGAATGGTAAACCAATGCTGAACAGTCCATTCCAGCCCGGGTAGTTCCTCCATATCTGTAAGGTGTTCCTCTGTAGCTTTTTGCAGTTTCTATCACAGTGAAAGCCGGGCTGTCTTTGGGAATTTTCTTGGATTTACAGCTTTGAAAAAAGAAAAGCCCAAAAAGAAAAAAGACAGGCAGAAATTTTAAAAAGACTTTTTGACCTTTCACTGGAATACTTTAATGGTTTTTCAAGTTTAAGAGGTAGGCTTGGATAAATCAAGGCATTCTTATTAAGTCCATGATCTTTTCCTAATGTGATTAGGATCACCGAAATCCCTATCACGCCCATTTTATCTTTGCATCACAATTCAGAAACAATAAATATTACCTATGAATATTCAACAATTTTATGACGAAGGATTAGCTCATGCCAGCTATGCTATCTTAAGTGAAGGGAAAATAGCCCTTGTGGATCCAGGTCGGAATCCTCAGCCCTATTATGATTTTGCCGAAGCTAACCTTGCCAAAATCGTAGCAGTAATCGAAACTCATCCTCATGCCGATTTTGTCAGTTCACATTTGGAATTTTACAAAAATGACGACGCCACCATCTACGTTTCCAAATTAGTCGGAGCAGAATACCCGCATGTTGGTTTTGATGAAGGAGATTCATTCCAAATGGGAAAAGTAACTTTCCATTCCCTCCATACTCCTGGACACTCGCCTGACTCGATCAGTATACTATTAAAGGATGAAAACGAGAAGGATCATGCCCTTTTCTCAGGTGATACGCTTTTTATCGGTGATGTGGGTCGTCCTGACCTTAGGGAAAAAGCCGGTAATATGACCGCTCAACGGGAGGAGCTGGCTAAAATGATGTATCACACGGTTCAGGATAAATTGAAACCTTTGGCCGATGATGTTTTGGTTTTCCCTGCACATGGTTCTGGTTCGCTTTGCGGCAAAAATCTGAGCGATGCCCGCCAATCCACCGTTGGGGAGCAACGCGCAACCAATTGGGCTTTTAATGACTTGGACGAAAAAACCTTCGTGGATTCCTTGCTTCAGGGTCAACCTTACATTCCAAAATACTTCGGTTACGATGTGGACATGAATAAAAAAGGTGCGCCAGCGTATCAGAGATCTATTTCTCAAGTGGGTATTTGGCCCGAAGGAGCTACTTTACCAGCTGAGGCCCTAGTGATCGATACTCGAAATAATTTGGATTTTGCAGCAGGACATATCCCCGGTGCGATCAACATCATGAATGGCGGGAAATTTGAAACCTGGCTAGGTTCAATTGTCGGGCCTGAAGAAAAATTCTTCCTCGTGGCAGACATTGCGGCAGAATTGGAAATTTTGATCACCAAAGCTGCAAAAATAGGCTATGAGCAATTGATCAAAGGCGCTGTGGTAAATCCAGCTGGAATGACCGAAAAAGGGAATTCATTTGATTTGGAGGCGTTCAAAGCAAATAAAGAACAATTTACAATCGTTGATATCCGCAGTAGAGACGAACATGCTACAGCACCTATTTTCGAAGCAGCTATTAATATTCCGCTTCAAGAATTAAGAGAACGAGCAAAAGAGATACCTACTTCAAAACCTATAGTTGTGCATTGTGCGGGAGGATACAGGTCTGCTGCAGGATCAAGTATCGTTGCAGGAATATTGAAGGATGCGGAAATTCTGGACTTCAGTGAAGCGATTAAAGAATTTCAACTGATCGCACATTGATTGTCAGTTGAGAAAAGTTGCTAAGTACACCTCCGGCTCAAAACCGGAGGTTTTTTTATTGAAAAAGGACAGAAAACACGCTCAAAATACGTTCTTCAGCTAACCCCGGACTATACATTAGAATCTGTATTAGCTTGTCCCGAAGAATGCCGGGAAGAGCTAAAAATGCTAGAAAACAAGCATATAACGAATGAAGCATCCTTTATTTTCGGGACCGTGACTGAATTAGATGCAGCAAAGCGTTTGATTTTGTCCGCAGTGGCGGATGAGCTCGTAATAGGAAGTTTAATGAATATTCCGGGTAAATTTATCTCGAACGAGCAGTCATGCCTTGAGTCATTTTGGAAAGTCTTTGATCAAAAAGCTGAACCAATTTGGTTAAATTGGAGTCATTGTGGAGAAACGCAAGAAATATGAGTCGGGAAGAATTTAGCTGTATGCCAATCCATCAAAAAATCAGAATTCTCTTCATTGAGGGGACTTTTGTGGTGGGTATCCGCTATTACCGACATAAGATCAACCTTTATTTACTTAGAGATGAATACGTCGAGGTTTTTTACAATCACAAGTTGGACCGGATCGACCGCATCGAATATTTGCAGCGGGATCACAGTCGGATGAAGTTTTACCTCGATCAGATCAAAATTGACTAATCAAACTTTTCAAACTCTCCCTGATAAAAATCCTCACGATACCTAAAGCGACCTACGCCTTTAAGATTTCCTTCCAGAATTTCTGTACTTGCATCGGAAGCTTTCATCGGCAAATCAAATTCGATCGTGACTTCGATCTTACGAATGTTGTTTCCGCCCAGATCTTTAATCATCCCTTCATTAACTGCAAGAACTCGGACTTTGCCACCTTTAGGTTGATAAAAATATTCCGGTTGATAGAAATAATATTTTATATCATTTGCAAGTAGAACTCTAAATTGATCAAAACTGCTGTAGGAAACTTCTCTTTTAGCCTTCTCTTTTTCAGACATAAAGACTCCCAAAACGTCCTCATAAGGATAATGTATATTGAAATAATCGAAAACAACTTGCATAGGAATAGACCCACCAATGGGAGGGTTGTTTGAAAAATCTTTTTTGGGTATTTCAATGCTCAAGGTCCACCCTTTTTCAATACTTCTAATTGCAAGGTCATGATTCCCTTGGTAGGTAAAATTGATTCCGAAAATCCCAGTACCATTTGATGACCGAATATCAGTAGTTCCAAAATTGCTTCCATCAGGCAAAGTCCCTTCAAATCCCACCTGATCCAGTAGGTTTTCTGGTTCCTCATTTTCCTGACAGGAGAAGGAAACAATAATTAAAAGCAAAGCTGGGAGGATCTTAAATGCGTTTTTCATCATAAGTGCTTTTGGTTGATAAAAGTGTTTGATTTCGAGACGGATCGTAGATCGGTTACGCTACAAAAAAAACCGCAGAAGCTTCCTCCTGCGGTTTTTTATCTATTGGTTGATTCTATTTACAACTTTCTCTTCAGGAAATCTGTCATCTGGGTGTAAAGGTGCCAAGTCGTATTTCCACCGTAGATCCCGTGGTTCCGATTAGGGTAATAGAAGGTCTCAAACTGTTTATCCGCAGCAATCAAAGCATTGACCAAATCGACGGAGTTTTGAAAATGGACGTTATCATCGCCCGTTCCGTGTATCAGTAGAAAGTTTCCTTTTAGCATGTTTACGTGCGTGATGGGGCTGTTGTCATCGTATCCGGCAGCATTAAGCTGTGGAGTCTGAAGGTAGCGCTCTGTGTAGATCGTGTCGTAATATCTCCAGGTAGTCACCGGAGCGACTGCGATGGCAGTTTTGAAAACATCGTTGCCCTTCATGAGTGCCAGCGAGGACATATATCCTCCATACGACCAGCCCCAAATGCCGATTCGCGCGGGGTCCACAAAAGGCATCTTGGCAAAATACTTCGCTCCTTCGATCTGATCAATGGTTTCCAATTTTCCAAGATTAGCATAGGTGGAATGCTTGAAATCACGTCCTCTTGCGCCTGTTCCCCGATTGTCAATACAAGCCACAATAATTCCTTCGGCAGCCAATTGCTGATGCCAAAAGTCCCGAGTTCCTCCCCAGGAATTTAGCACATTCTGCGAACCCGGACCGCCATAGACGTACATCAGCACAGGATATTTCTTGTTGGGATCAAAATCAGCAGGTTTGATGATGTAGCCGTTCAGCATGGAGCCATCAACCGTAGGGAAGGTGAAAAATTCCTTTTTCCCTAAAGCAAAACCGGACAGTCGCTCCTTCAGTCCCTGATTATCTTCCAAGACCTTTATCTCTTTTCCGGAGGATTCATTCAAAGTCACCTTCACAGGAGTGTCAGTCGTAGAGTAATAATCAATGAAGAACTTGTGATCCGAACTCATATTGATGGTGTGTGTGCCTTTGGAAGGTGTCAGGATTTTTTTCCCTTTCCCATCCAGATTGATTACATAGAAATTTCGCTCAAGCGGAGATGCTTCCGTGGAAATAAAATAAAGCTTTCTGGCTTTTTCATCCACCCCTACCATCGCTGTAACTTCCCAATTACCGGTTGTAATTTGTCGGATTAGACTTCCGTCCAGATTATGATGGTAAATGTGCTTGAAGCCATCTTGCTCGGAAGTGCGGATAAAAGTCTTGCCATCACTGAGGTACTGCAAGTCATCATTATAATCAAGATCCACATAAGTTTTGGAAGTCTCGGAGATGATCAGTTTGCTTTCACCCGAAATTGCATTTGCATGAAACAGGTCGAGCTGATTTTGCAGGCGATTCAGTCGGATAAACGCCAGTTGGTTGGCATCTTTTGTCCAGTAGATTCTGGGCAGGTAAATGTCTGTTTCAGATCCAACATCCACTTTTTGGGTTTTCCCATTCACCAAATCGTACACATGAATGCTCACTAACGCATTTTTCTCACCCGCTTTTGGATACTTGAATTTGTAATCCTGCGGATAAAGTGGTCCCCAGGTTTGCATATTGAATTCAGGAACTTGTGTCTCGTCAAATCGGATAAAGGCAATTTTCTTTCCATCAGGCGACCATTTGAAAGCTTGTGCCATGGAAAATTCCTCCTCATACACCCAATCGGCAGCTCCGTTGATGATCTTGTTCCACTCACCGTCTGTCGTGATTTGGGTAAGTTTATTACTGGCCAACTCCACCATATACAGGTTATTTTCTTTGACAAAAGCCACTTTGTCATTGTCAGGAGAGAGCGTGGCGTAAGAAATTTTCTCTCCGTTCATCAGCTGCTGCTTTTGGCCAGTGGTCATATCCACCACATAGAAAACACCTTTGGAAGACCGCCGATAAATAGACTCAACATCGGTTGCGATCAATGCCTTAGATTCATCTGCATTGAAGCTGTAAGATGAAAAACTCACACCCAAAGCGCGTCCGTCCAGTAAAACTCCGGCTTCAGCGCCGGTGGACACATTGATTTTGAGCAATGCAGGAGCACCGTTTCGCTCAACCTGTGAACTGTAAAACTGTCCATCTTTCATCCAGTTGATACCATAGACGGATTTTTGGGAGAAGGTGCCTTTTTTGAAGACATCCTCCAGGCTTACTTTTTTCAGACTTTGGGCATGGGTGCTATGTGCCATTCCGATCATCACGATCCAAGCCAAGCTGAGCACTTTCCAACTTTTAATCATATCCTTGAAATTTTGGGTAAAATTCTTGTGGTAAATCTGGGCGAATATATAAAACCCTCCATGCGTTTCGAAACCCTTGGAGGGTAAACGGAAAATAAGCTATTTCGTAACCTTAATTTTTCCAGCCATGAAGAAAAAAATTGCCTTGGTTACCGGGGGCTTTACCGGTGAATCTGTCATCTCACTTAAAAGTGCAGCAGTTGTAGAAAAAACTATTGACAGAGATCGGTATGATGTCTACAAAATTTTCGTGTATCCGGGCGATTGGCACTTCGTCTGTGCTTCAGGAGAAAAAATTCCCGTGGATCTGAATGACTTCAGCATCACAATAGGAGATGAAAAAGTCAAGTTTGACGGTGTTTTCAATATCCTCCACGGCTCGCCGGGAGAGGACGGTAAATTGGCTGGATATTTTGACATGCTCGGCATTCCATATACCACTTGTGATCAACTGACTTCGGCGATCACGATGAATAAGGGCTACACCAAAGCAATTGTTCAGGATATTCCTGAATTGAACGTGGCTAGATCGATCCAGCTTTTTGAAAATGTGGTTGAAAACGCCTCGAAAATTGCCGATAGTCTGACTTTGCCACTTTTTATCAAGCCCAATAACGGCGGGAGCTCTATCGGAATGAGCAAAGTAAAAACTTGGGAAGAATTGCCGGAAGCCTTAGGAAAGGCTTTTGCTGAGGACGCTCAGGTTTTGGTAGAAGAGTTTGTATCTGGACGGGAGTTTTCGATCGGGATTTTTAAAGGGAAAGGCCAAATCACCGTACTTCCCGCGACAGAAATTGTGAGCAGCAAGGAGTTTTTTGACTACGAGGCCAAATATGTTCCGGGAGTCTGTGAGGAAATCACTCCCGGGAGAATGACCGAAGAGGAAGTCGAGCGAGTCGGCAGGATCGTGACCAAAGTCTATGAAAAACTGAACTGCAAAGGCGCTGTCCGGGTCGACTACTTTCTACAGCAGGAGACAGGAAAGTTCTATTTCATTGAGATTAACACCGTCCCAGGACAGACTGAGACAAGCCTGATTTCACAACAGGTGAAAGCAACAGGGAAAAGCATTAAGGAGTTTTATACCGAGCTGATTGAGGAGATGTTTTCTTAGAGGCAAGGTGCGAGGGACAAGAAGCTAGAAAATGACAGCCCCAACATGATTGGACTAGCCCCCAAAAGTTGGACGGATTAAGAGAATTTTCAAGAATTGAATATTTGGCGATTACGATCCCCAAATATCACATTTTCAGGCTCCGACTACTAAATACAGCCCCGCAGCCAAAGCACTTCCGATAATCGGGCCAACTATTGGAACCCAAGAATATCCCCAATCTGAACTCCCTTTTCCAGTGATTGGTAAAATCTGATGCATTATCCTCGGACCCAAATCACGGGCGGGGTTGATCGCATAGCCTGTCGTGCCTCCAAGGGATAAGCCGATCACCCACACCAAAAGAGCAACTGGTAAGGCCCCAATTGAGCCCAAGCCAATGGGGGTCCCAGTTGGGTCTTCCAGCTTTGCGCCAGCGATATAGAGAATCACCAAAATCAGGACAAATGTCCCGATGATTTCAGAAGTCAAACTTGTATTAAAATTCCGGATAGCAGGATCCGTGCAAAAAGGCGCACGCTTCAATAAGGGATCTTTTTCCAAATCAAAATGATCCCGGTACATCAGCCAAGTCAAAAACGATCCCATCATGGCTCCACCCAGTTGGGCTAGCATATATCCCGGTGCGAGAGCCCAGTCAAATTTTCCGACTATTCCTAAACCAATGGTCACAACTGGGTTTAAATGTGCTCCGCTGTAAGGTCCTGCCACGACTACTCCACAAAATACACCCAAAGCCCAAGCAGTAGTAATTGCCATCAAGCCCCCTGCATGCCCTTTTGTACCTGGTAAAAGGACATTCGCAACAACCCCTGTACCCATCAGCAGCAGGATTGCAGTTCCAATAAATTCCGCGATAAATGGATTCATCTGTTTATAATTTGTTTTTTAGAGGCCAGATAGCCTGTCCCGAACTTGTTTCGGGAGAATACCCTAGATAACCATCGCCCTGTGAAAAAAGCTTTTCCGATGGGTATTTCATATTATTCTACCCAGTGTTTAGATCTTTCTACTGCTTTGTGCCAAAAGTGAATCAGCTTCTCTTGTTTTCCCACTTCCATTTCCGGTTGAAAACTTCGATCGGCTGCCCACAACGCCTGAAGTTCATCCCGATCTTTCCAAAATCCAACTGCTAATCCTGCCAGAAATGCCGCACCGATAGCTGTTGTCTCAATGATCTGCGGCCGCTTGATCTCGCAGCCCAATAAATCTGCCTGAAACTGCATCAGAAAGTTATTTGCAGTAGCGCCACCATCAACCCGAAGCTCCTGGGTTGGTTTTCCGCTATCTTTTTCCATGGCTTTGAGCACGTCATATACTTGATAAGCGATCGCTTCCAAGGCTGCTCGAGTCATGTGCGCAATAGTTGTCCCTCTGGTAATTCCAAAAAAAGCTCCTCTCGCATTTTGATCCCAATGTGGCGCTCCCAAACCGGAAAGTGCCGGTACAAAGTAAACCCCATCATTATCCTCCAGGCTCATCGCCAATTTTTCGGTTTCAGATGCTTTTTTGAATAGCTCCAAGCCATCTCTCAACCATTGGACTGCTGCTCCACCGATGAAAACCGAGCCCTCCAATGCGTAGTTAATTTCATCACCGATCTTCCAAGCCACCGTTGTCAAAAGCTGATTTTTGGAGCGCACAGCAGTATTTCCAGTATTCATAACCAGAAAGCACCCTGTACCATAAGTTGTCTTTGCCATACCTGGCTCGATACAGAGCTGCCCAAAAAGTGCCGCCTGTTGATCTCCTGCTACCCCGGCTATTGGTATTTTTACGCTCAAAACATCACCAGCTGTCTCACAAAACACCTCACTGCAAGTTTTGACTTCCGGGAGCATGGATTTTGGAATATCGAAAAGATTTAAAAGCTCCTGATCCCAGTCCTGCGAATGAATATTGAAAAGCATCGTGCGACTGGCGTTTGTGATGTCAGTCAGATGAGATTGACCTTTAGTTAGTTTCCAAATCAGCCAAGAATCCACTGTACCAAATGCCAATTCCCCTGCCTCAGCTCTTTCCCGAGCTCCTTTTACATTTTCCAGAATCCATCGGATTTTAGTTGCTGAAAAATACGCATCAATGATCAATCCTGTCTTTTCAGCGATCATTTCAGCGTGGCCTTTTTCCTTCAGTTCATCGCAAAAAGCTGCTGTTCTCCGATCCTGCCATACAATGGCTTTATGGATGGGTTTCCCTGTCTTGCGTTCCCAAACGATGGTTGTTTCACGTTGATTGGTTATGCCTATTGCTGCGATTTGATCCGCACGAATGTCTTTGTCAACCAAGGCTTCGATCATCACAGCAGACTGGCTGGTCCAGATCTCGTTGGCATCGTGTTCCACCCAACCCTGATTGGGGAAATATTGCTTGAACTCCTTTTGGGCAACCGAGACAATCTGTCCCTGCTTATCAAAAACAATGGCTCTGGAACTGGTCGTGCCTTGATCCAGCGCCATGAGGTAGGGTTTGGTTTGGGTCATTTTGGGTATTGGGGTTAATTGGAAATCAAGATTTAAAAAATTAAGACTTAATCAAATATTTCTCCGCCACTTTTCTAAAATCTTCCAACTCTTTTTCAATCCAGCCTTCATCCTTTCCAAGTTCCGAGGCCATCAGTTTCACCACTTTTTCCGCTGAATCAAGAGCAGCTTGTGCATCCAAGATCAACATCCGAATCCTACGGGAAAGCACATCCTCGATCTTGACCGCCATCTCATGTCTTACCGCCCATACCACTTCAGCCAAAATATTTGGAAATTCAGGATGAATCCGTTCAGAAAGACCGGAATCTGCCTTTGTCAAATCCTGTATCAAGACCGCATTCGATCCATAGACTGCCCAATGCCCTTTTGGGATCACCTTGGTAAAGCCATGAAGTAGAATGTCCTTAGATCTCGAGTTGTCCATGGACTTGCCTGTGATTTTTGGAAAATACTCCACAGTATCTTCTCCCATTTTACGAAACGTGGTCCATTTTCCTCCTGTGAGTGTCACCAAGCCACTTTCGGAAACAATCACTTTATGGGAGCGGGAGATTTCTTTGGTTTTGGTACTCCCTTCTTTAGGACGCGCCAAAGGTCTAAGTCCAGCAAAAACAGACTTGACATCGGCTCGGGTGGGCTTTCGAGTCAAATATCCAGCAGCAGTCTCCAATACAAAATCTATTTCCTTCTGTAAAGCCTCTGGTTCGAGTTTGGCTTTTTCCCGCAGGGTATCGGTCGTCCCGACAACCAGTTTTCCCTGCCAGGGAACGGCAAAAAGGACTCTACCATCCCGGGTTTTTGGAATCATCAGGGCATCTTTTCCACCCAAAAAATCCAAATCCAAAACCAGATGAATTCCCTGGCTAGGTTGGATGGTCTTCGCCGCGTCGGGATTATCCATTTGGAGAACTTTGTCAGCAAATACTCCCGTAGCATTAACCACCATTCGAGCCTTGATTGAATATTTCTTTTTGCTCAACATGTCCTGCACATGCAATCCGCTGAGTTTGCCCGATGCATCTTTTTCGAGCGCATTTACCTTGGTATAATTCAGCACAATAGCTCCTGCGTGATCGGTAGTTTGCGCGATTGAAAGCGCAAGTCGAGCATCATCAAACTGCCCGTCATAATAGACAATTCCACCAAAAAGTCCTTCGGGATTGATACCAGGCATCCGTCTGATTGTTTCTTCTTTTGAAATATAGCTTGACGAACCCAAGCTCAAGTTGGCGGACATGTAGTCATACATCTTAAGACCTGCGCTGTACTGTATCCGATCCCAACGGTTGTAAACAGGAATGATAAAAGCCTGATTTTGGGTCAAATGAGGAGCATTCTTAATCAGTCGGCCTCGCTCTCGCAGTGCTTCCAATACCAAAAAAACATCTCCTTGAGCAAGGTATCGGACGCCTCCATGCAGGAGTTTCGTACTTCGGCTGGAAGTGCCTTTGGCGAAATCTGCTTTTTCAAAAAGTGCCACGGAAAGGCCTCTGGAAACTGCATCCAAGGCTACGCCTAATCCTGAGGCACCTCCTCCGATGACAACAATGTCCCAGATCTTTTCCTTGTTTTGAAGTTGTTTGAGGTTTTCGTCGCGATTCATGGGTTCCTTCACTTGTGATTTCAAGATAAAGGAATTGAATCGTGAATGGAAAAATCGGAATAAATTTCTTTAGATCATTTAGCACCTTAATGAGATCCAAATTTTTTCAGAAATAAACTTATATTTCTTTTGATTATTCAAAAAAAAAAAAAATAGCTTAACATCAGATTAAGTTTTAAACCGGTTGAATCTTTTTTCGCAGCTAAAAGCCAAGCTGATGATTGGCTAAATTCTAATTTTATAAACATGAAAATTATTAGAGTATTTATGATTGCATTTTTGACGATTGGGTCAATTTCATTTGCAAAATCTGGTCAAGTGAACTGCTACTCAGAGTCTAGGGCGAAGGCTGGCGCAACATATTATGATTGCGGAGATTGTACCATTAAGTTCAATTCCAAAGGGTTTGGAGCAGCAAGTTTTTGCGAAACGAATCCAGAAATAGGAGGTTAATGAAGAGGGTGTCAAAATGGTTTCTGATTTTTAGTTCAATAATCTTGATCGAATCCTGTACTAATCCTGAACAAATAAGAAGAGTAAAAATTTCAGGAGAACGTGAGCAAATTCTTCAAAATGAAGTTGCAGAATTAGATGTTACCATTTTTGACACCCTAATATTTATTCACAAATATTCAGCTGAAAGTTTTTTTTCTGTCTATTCAAAAAAGGATAAACGATTTTTAAGGGATTGGTTAAAAAATGGAAATGGCCCAGATGAATTTTCAGCACCGAAACTTTTCAAGCAATTAAGTTCAAATAATTTATTTGTGTATGATGTTTTTAGAGGTGGAGTATTTCAGGTGAATGACTTTTTCTTTTCTGTTTTGGAGATAGATTATTTATATGAGGTTGATCCGGTAATTGGACTAACTCAAGATATGATGCTAAAAAATGATAGCTTACTTATTGGTAATCTTGGTTATTTAAGTCCTGAACCCTTTCTCATAAAGGGCTTTGATATAAAAAATAAAAAGGAAATATTTTCGGTTCCAATCTTGGATCTCAACGAGTATGTTTCAGAAAGTGTAACGGATTTTTATACTACTTTTTATAACTTTTTCCGCTTGAAGCCTGATGGCTCTAAATCAGTAATCGCTTTTAATTATTTTGACCGTCTATTAATTTTTGATGAAGATTATACTAATGCAAAGAAGGTAGATGGTGAATTAGGGGTTAAAAAAGTAAAAATGTTGGAGGGAAAACCCCTTGATCTAGTCAATTATTATTTTGATTTAGAGGTCACAAACGATTACATTTTCGCCCTTTATTACGATCAACCTGAATCAGAATATGGCGAGGTGATGAAACCTAGCCAAATTAAAATTTTCGACTGGGACGGGGTCTTGATACAAGTAATAGAGACGCCTGATTATTTGATGGGAATAAGTTTTGATGAAGAGGATCAAACTTTATATGGAGTTGACCATTTTCAGGAGAAAATTCTCAAATATAATTTCACCAAGATATTGGAAATGAATTAAAATACTAGTCAATAATTTGTATTGTAATATTCAAACTATCGAGATAAAGTTTGGACTTCAAATGCCATTTTCTAAAAGCTTAATACGGTTTGCAATTAAACTAATCAGGCTTCAATAATCCTTGTAAACTTTTCGCTCAACAGAAGAAGAATTGGATTCCAACTTCACCACATAGATAAAGTCGTATTCCAAATCCGTCAGATCAGCAAACTTCTCCCCATCACTCACAAAATAGTTTGCCAATTGGCTCACTGTATTACTATGACCGACGACTAGCGCGTTCCCTTCTAGTTTTCTTAACTGCTCCACCAAGCCATCGTGATTTTTGGGATCATAGATCTGAATTTCGACCCCTGCGGCTGAAGCGGTAGGTTCTACTGTTGAACGGGTCCGTTTGTAATCTGTTGAAAAAACGTGCTTGATATCCTGATCTTCAAGAATCTGTGCAAGTTTTTTTGCACGAATTCCGCCTACATAAGCTAAGTCTGGATCCTCACCTACCAGTTGCTTTTCGGCATGTCGGACGATATAGATGGTTTTGGGTTGGTTTGGTGAGGTGCAGGCTCCTAGAATTAGGATGAAGCTTAGAAAAAGGAGAAGGTTTTTCATAGTTAATGGAGATATGCTTCGCGCTTGCCTGCCGGAGGCAGGAGACACACTTGAAATAGGTCCACTAGAGCGGACGAAATAATAGAGGCATTTCTATCGGATAAGACAAATACTAACTTTAAAACACAGGTATTTCTACTGTATTTCTTTTTTAATTACCCCGAAAACGTATTATCCAGATGCTGATCTTTCACCCTTCGCTCTTCAAATTCAAGGAATTGCTCCCAGAATTCTGACTCAGGAAGTGCCGCTCGCATATACAATTTCTCCTTCAGGGTAGGATGTACAAAAATAAGATGAAAGGCATGCAGGTTAATGCTCGCATCCGGATTTGGCTTGGCAAAACCATACTTCACATCACCCCGAATCGGGCAACCCATGGATGCCAACTGTACGCGAATCTGATGTGGACGACCGGAGATCGGACGAACTTCCAAAAGCCAGTGGTCATTCATATAACCCAAAGTTTTGTAATTCAACTCGGCTTTTTGCGAACCGGGCACTTCTCTGTCGTGTGCGGTGACCACATTTTTGAATTCGTCTTTGGTCAAGTAGTGCGTCAGTTTGCCCATCTCTTCACGAGGCTTGCGCTTTACAATCGCCCAATAGACTTTGTGGATCTCCCGCTTGCGGAAGAGTTCCATCATACGCTCCAATCCCTTGGATGTACGGGCAAAAGCCACCAATCCACTTACCGGCCTATCCAGTCTGTGGACCGGATGAAGGAATACCTCTCCCGGCTTATTGTATTTCTCAGCAATGTATTCTTTGCAATAATCGGTCAGTGTTTTGTCACCGGTTTTATCACCCTGAACAAGGATGCCCGCGGCTTTATTGACGATCAGGAGGTGGTTGTCCTCATAGACAACGGAAAATGGCTTCTTTTTCATAATGAATCACAAAGGTAGAATTAATTTTGGACAGAAGACCGGAGACCGAAGACCGAAGAATTCTTCCGTCTCCGGTCTACCGTCTTCCAGCCAATTATCTTTTCAACAATTCCCTGATTTCGTAATCCTGCAAATGCGCATTGAGCCAGCCTGCTTCGAGGGTGGCTCCGTACTTTTTGTAAAAATTGATCGCAGGCTCGTTCCAGTCCAGTACCTGCCACATCATTCCGGTGCAGTTGGCTTCCAAAGCCTTTGCCATGACCCGGTCAAAAAGCAGTTTTCCGGCTCCATTTCCCCGTTCAGATTCAGTCACCACGATATCTTCCAGGTAAAGCCTTTTTCCTTTCCAAGTGGAATAGCGGTAATAATAGATAGCGATGCCGATGATTTGATCTGTTTCATTTTTCTCACAGACGTACATTCCATAGATCGGATTTGACCCAAAGCCATCTTCTTTCATCAATTCGAGGGTATTGGTGACTTGTTCTGGAGCTTTTTCATAGAGCGCAAGTTCTTTGATCAGTTCGAGGACACGGGGGAGGTCTTCAATTTTGCCTTCGCGGAGAGAATACATAAGCGAAAAAGGGATTTGAATTTGGGAATTACTTTTACGATCGCCTAAATTAGTCAAAACCTGATAACAGAATGTTTTTAGCCATCGATGCCGGCAATTCCAATGTTGTTTTTGCACTCTTTGATCAAAAAAGCGGAAAATGGACCAACCAATTCCGCCTGGAAACCAAGACTCCGAAACTCATTTCCCAGCTGAGCAAAAAAGTCCCACTCTACTTTTTGGAACATGGAATCCATGCTTCTCAAATTGAAAAGATCGGGTTCAGCTCCGTCGTCCCGGAAATCAACAGCATTATCGATCAATTTTGCCAATCTTACTTTGGACAATCTCCTTATTTGATCTCTGCGAAAAGCTATGAAACATTGCCGATCAAATCGCTCCGTCCAAATGAAATAGGCAGTGATTTGATGTGTAATGTAATGGCAGCATTTTCCCGACTTGCCAAACCGGTGATTATAGTAGATTTTGGCACGGCCTTGACATTCACAGCTGTGGATGAAAAAGGAGAAATTCTTGGAGTAAATATCGTCCCGGGTCTGAAAACAGCCATCCACTCCCTTTTTACCAATACTTCCAAACTTCCAGAAGTCGAGCTAAAACTCCCTAAGTCAGCACTGGGTAAAAATACGATTCACGCCATCCAAGCTGGAGTTTTGTACGGCTACACGGGCTTGGTCAAAGGAATGATCGAAGCGATCGAGGCAGAAACTCGCCTGCAATTCAAAATTATTGCAACCGGTGGATTAGCGGCAATTTTGACAACCTTGGAAAGCACCTTCGACGAAGTGGATCGAAATCTGACTTTGGAAGGTCTCAGATTGATCACTGAAGCGAATTCAACCTAAGGTGAAAACACGGGGATTTCAACCTTATTTTCCCCAATCAATCCCTAACTTTGGGGACATAACTCCTGAATTATAGCCGTGTACAAATCCATACTTAAGCCCCTCTTTTTTCTAAAAAAACCGGAAGACGCACACCATTTCACATTCGATCTCACCAAACTGACCTTCAATCTCCCTATCATAAATTCGATTGTAAAGTCAACTTTTAAATTCGAAGATCCGAAGTTGGAGCGAGAAGTATTCGGCCTGAAATTCAAAAACCCGGTGGGTTTGGCAGCCGGTTTTGATAAAGACGCCAAGCTCATCGACGAGATGGCCATGCTGGGTTTCGGATTTATCGAAATCGGTACGCTGACACCGAAACCTCAGGAAGGAAATCCCCAACCCCGTTTGTTCAGACTACCACAGGATGAAGCATTGATCAATCGAATGGGCTTCAACAATGGGGGTGTCTTGGCTGCTGTGGAGCGATTGAAAAAGCGAAAATCAGACGTCATTGTTGGGGGAAATATTGGTAAAAATAAAGTCACCCCAAATGAAAATGCGGTGGACGATTACCTGATTTGTCTGGAAACCCTTCATCCTTATGTGGATTATTTCGTCGTCAATGTGAGTTCTCCAAATACCCCGAACCTGCGTGATTTGCAGGAAAAAGAACCGCTAAAGCAGCTTTTGCAAGCAGTCAAATCGGCAAATGATCGCAAGCCAAATCCAAAACCAATCCTACTGAAAATCGCTCCCGATCTTACAGACGGACAGCTGGACGACATCGTTGAAATCGTACAGGAAACTGGCATTGCCGGGGTGATTGCGACCAATACGACCATAGACCGTTCGGAATTGAGCAGTCCGAAAAATGAAGTGGAGGCAATCGGCGCAGGTGGAGTCAGTGGCAAGGTATTAGCCAAAAGAAGTACAGAAGTCATCCGATACCTTCATCAGAGATCCAAGGGGGCATTCCCCATCGTTGGGGTCGGCGGAATTTTCTGTGCCCAAGACGCAATTGAGAAGTTGGAGGCAGGGGCGAGCTTGATTCAGGTCTACTCGGGCATGATTTATGAGGGTCCGGCACTGATTAAAAGAATTAAAAAAGGGCTTCTGGCACATTTTTCCCGGTAAGTTCTATTTATTGGCCTTTTGGCTTAAATTAAAATTGTACTTTCAAGCTTAAATGGCATCAGAATCCGCAGCTAAAAATACCTTTCGAAGGAAATCAGAAAACACAAAAAAAGCCCCTCCTAAACCGGAAGGACCTGGTTTTTCGTTTGGGAAAATTGAATTTAAGCAGCTTTCGCTGACACTGGGAATCATCCTGATCTCCATTGCCATCTTTTTGTTTATCGCTTTTGTCAGCTACCTGATTAACGGTCCTGCTGATCAAAGTCTTGTCATGAATAATCCCGATCAGGCAATCCGGGATTCTGCACGAGAATCACGAAACTGGGTAGGTTACCTTGGTGCCCAAGCCTCCCACTGGCTGATTTTTCGATGGTTTGGGATTGCTGCTTTTTTACTGCCTCCATTTCTTTTTTTGATCGGATTCAGATGGACATTCAAGTTTTCGCTGGTATCCCTTACCCGGTATGCTGTTTTTTCGCTGTTCTTCACGGCCTGGCTAGGCTTATTGCTGGGCTATATTGTAATATTAATCGAAGGATATTCTTTTTGGAGTTTCCTTTCGGGTGGCTTTGGCTACGAATTGGCCAAGCTTTCCAGTGATTTTCTGGGCATGGGGACATTCATTCTTATTGTCGGTGCCTTTTTGATTTTTGTAGTTCTCTTTTTCGGTTTGGAACAGTTAAACTGGTTTTCCCCGAAAGAATCTGAAGAAGAGGTGGCTGAGGTATCTTCAGTGGCAGATACCAAAATCAAAAATCCAAATCCTTTCTCAAATGAAGAGGAATCTGAAGAAGAATTGGAAGAAATCGATGACGATGGAAGCGCTTGGGAAGTGAAAAGCAATTCCCCTGTTGATACAGCGCCTGAATTGCCATTCAGTATATCGGGAAGCTCAAATATGGAGGAGGAGGAAGATCTTTTTGAAGTTCCGCAGGTGAATTTACTGGAAGAGGGGCATACTAAAAGCACGGTGAAAGAGGGTAATTTTTCCGTGAAAAAAGCTGAAGAGGAGAAAACTGCTCAAGAAGTCGAAAACCTGGATCCCTACGATCCTACCCTCGATCTTCCACGATACAAATACCCCACCTTGGATTTGCTGAATGAATACGACATCAAAAAAGTGACCGTATCCATGCAGGAACTGCAGGAAAACAAGGATAAGATTGTCACCACACTGAAAAATTTCCAGATCGGCATACAGGGAATTCAGGCGACGATCGGTCCGACAGTGACACTGTATGAGATTGTCCCCGATCCGGGAGTGAAGATTTCCAAGATCAAAAACCTAGAGGATGATATCGCCCTGAGTTTGGCGGCACTGGGAATCCGAATTATAGCTCCTATCCCTGGAAAAGGAACGATTGGCATCGAGGTTCCAAACAAAAACCGGGAGCTGGTGCCTGCACGTGCTGTATTGGGCACAGAGAAATTCTTGAAATCCGATAAGGATCTCCCGATTGCCTTGGGGAAGACGATCTCAAACGAAGTTTTTGTAGCTGATCTGGCTAAAATGCCCCACTTGCTGATGGCAGGTGCCACGGGTCAGGGAAAGTCAGTGGGCTTGAACATGATCTTGGCTTCTCTTATTTATAAGAAGCACCCTTCTCAGTTGAAATTTGTACTGGTCGATCCCAAAAAAGTGGAATTAACGCTCTTTAACAAGATCGAGCGTCACTTCTTGGCGAAGCTTCCAGGCTCAGAAGAAGCCATTATTACTGATACGAAAAAAGTTATTTACACCCTGAATTCGCTTTGTATCGAAATGGACAACCGATACAATTTGCTAAAGGACGCAGGCTGTAGAAACCTGAAAGAATACAATGCTAAGTTCATTGCAAGGAAGCTAAATCCTGAAAAAGGTCACTATTTCATGCCTTACATCGTCCTGGTAATTGACGAGTTGGCGGACTTGATGATGACTGCCGGAAAAGAAATCGAAGCTCCGATTGCCCGGTTGGCACAGTTAGCCCGAGCTATCGGAATTCACTTGGTTGTAGCCACGCAACGCCCTTCAGTCAACGTCATCACGGGTATCATCAAGGCAAACTTTCCGGCGCGACTTTCTTTCCGTGTCACCTCCAAAATCGACTCCAGAACCATCCTGGACGCAGGAGGAGCTGATCAACTGATTGGACAAGGTGATATGCTGCTTTCGTTGGGATCTGAAATGATCCGTATCCAATGCGCATTCCTTGATACGCCGGAAGTAGATGCGATATGCGACTGGATCGGTGAGCAAAAAGGATATTCTGATGCCTATCTCCTTCCTGAATTTGTGGGTGAAGACGGAGATGGTTCAATTTCAAGTGTGGATCTTTCGGATCGAGACCCCCTATTCGATGAGGCTGCAAGGCTGATTGTTTTGCATCAGCAGGGCAGTACTTCGTTGATTCAGCGAAAGTTAAAATTAGGATACAATCGAGCCGGAAGGATTGTGGATCAATTAGAGGCGGCCGGAATTGTGGGCTCCTTTGAGGGATCAAAGGCAAGGGAAGTACTGATTCAGGATGAGGCTAGTTTGGAACGGTTATTGAATAGCTTGTAAAAGCTGATTTCCCAGTCCCAGCAGTCCAAATTCATGAAATTCCAGACTCAACTTTTCCTTCTTTTTTCCATGGTTTTTTGGAGCTTTCAGGCCTCGGCTCAGAAAGATCCAAAAGCCAAAGTTGTGCTCGACGCCATGAGCGAAAAGTACCAAAGCATGAAAGGCTTCACTGCCGGCTTTGATTACACTTATCAGGATGCCGGTGTTCCGGGCGACCGCCAATCGGGTGAAATCGCTGTCAGCGGAGAGAAATACAGGCTTAAACTTCCCGATCAGGAAATTTACAATGATGGAAAAACTGTTTGGACCTTTATCCAAACTGCCAATTACAAGGAGGTAACCATCAATGATGCTGCACAATTGGAGGGGGAACTTACACCTTCGAATATTTACAAAATGTACCAAACAGGCTTCAATTACAAGCTTTTAGCAGATAAAACCTATCAGGGAAAGCTTGTAAACGTGGTTGAATTGACTGCACTGAAATCCAATGCTCCTTTCAAGCAGGTAAAACTTATGGTGGACAAAGCCTCCAAAGATTTGCTGGGTTGGGAGATGTTTGATGGACAGGGGGGGATGTTTTCTTATTCCTTCAAAAATCTAAAGCCAGCTCCCAATTTGGCGATGGACTATTTTGCTTTCGACCCCAAAAAATATCCGGGCATCGAGGTGATTGATTTGAGGTAAGCGGATTTTTGATGCTTCGACTGACTGCCCTCCCACCGGCGGGCGCTCAGTACAAGTTTAAGAATTACGATTTACGAGGCTTCGACTCCGCTCAGCCTGACACGTCCTAACTTTTCCACATTTCCACCCTCCAGCCAGCTAATTTTTCAAGCTTTCTATTTTCCAATCCTGAATTCCTTTCACCCAATTTTTCACCAATTCCAATCCAAATTCCGTCAGATACGCCTCAGGATGATATTGGATTCCCAAGATCGGAAGCGTCTTATGTGCCATACCCATAATTTCTCCGGACTCAGTTTCCAAAATAATTTCCAGGCAATCCGGTAGATTTTGGAGTTGGAGCGAATGATAGCGCGTGACGTTAAATCGATCCGGAAGATTTTGGGTAAAAAAATGAGTTTGGGTTTTTCTGACCAAATGGACTTTCCCATGGGTAGGAACTTGATTTTTCACCAACTCTGCTCCAAAAAATTCGCCGATTGCCTGATGGCCGAGACAGACACCCAGTACCGGAACTTTAAAATGATATTTTGCGAAAACAGATAGCAAATTCCCTGCATCAGCTGGAATTCCAGGCCCAGGTGAGAGAATCAGTCCCTTGAAGTCGATTTTTCCAATCTCCTCCAAACTAGCATCGTTTCTGATGACTCTTAATTCCACGCCCGTCTGCCGAATAAGATCAGCCAAAATATGGCTGAACGAATCAAAATTATCAATTAGTATCAGCATCCTTGAACCCCTCCACGATCTCAACAATCGTCTCCTGCAATTCTTTGATTTTTGGCACCAGCGGTTCCAGCACCCAAATCACCCCCGGTGCCAAGGGTTCAATGTATTGGAGGTATTCACTTTTGGCACTCCATTCTTTTGGCATTTTGAGTTCAAAACTCAATGCAAGCCACATGAATAGGCTGATAAAAAAAGCGGACTTCACAATCCCCAAAATCGCCCCTGCGATGCTGTCAATACTTCCAAGAAGAATCAAATCCATCATTTTCTTGAGGATCCAGCCTGCAATCTTTACAATAAGTAAGGTGATGGTAAATACGATCAAAAAAGCAATTACTGGAAAAGCAAAGGTGAGCTGATCCAGCCGTTCAGCAAGCATTTTACTCACCGGATCCATAAAATAGACTCCTAAAATAATCGCCAAAACAAAACCTATGAGGCCCACAATGGTCATCAATAGACCTTTTTTGTAGCCCTCATAGGCTCCTAATACCAGAATGATCAGGATAACAATATCAATCGGTGCCAACTCAGCCGTTCAAAAGTGATTTTACTTTGTCCGCGATGGCTTTGCCATCTGCCTTGCCTGCAAGCTGCTTGTTGGCTGCTCCGATGACTTTGCCCATTTCTTTGGCACTTACTGCCCCCGTGATATTGATGATTTCTTGGATAGCCATGGTTAGCTCCTCGTCGGTTAAAGCCTTGGGCAAAAACTCCTGGATCACAGCAAGTTCGGCCAATTCAACCTCCAATAGATCAGGTCTGTTTTGCTGCTGATAGATATCTGCGGAGTCTTTGCGCTGCTTAGCTGCTTTGGTCAAAAGCTTCATTTCTTCATCTTCGCTAAGCTCTCCACTGAAGCCTCCTTTTGTTTCTTCGAGAAGAATCATCGATTTGATTGCACGCAAAGCGGTCAATCGTACCTTATCTTTGGCAATCATGGCGGATTTTATTTCGCCATCTACTTTCTGCTTTAAAGCCATTAGTCCTAAGTTTGTGTTATATCAATAATACGGGGTAAAAATACCTTTTTCAACACGGATATGACTCAACTCAGTGTAAATATTAACAAGATTGCCACCCTCCGCAATGCCCGGGGAGCGGATAATCCCAATGTCGTCAAAGTAGCATTAGACTGTGAGCACTTTGGTGCTCAGGGAATTACAGTCCATCCGAGACCGGATGAGCGGCACATCCGCTATCAGGATGTCCGGGATTTGGCCAAGGTCGTGACCACCGAATTCAACATCGAAGGCTATCCCGATCAGCGCTTTATGCAACTGATCCGGGAGGTCAAACCTGCCCAAGCCACACTCGTACCCGATCCGCCGGATGCGATTACCTCCAGTTCGGGTTGGGATACGATCGAACACCAAACTATGCTTCAGGAAATTGTAGCAGAACTGCACGAGATCGGAACTCGAGTTTCCATTTTCATCAATCCTGAGGCAAAATACTTTGAACCTGCTAAGCTTACCGGCACGGATCGGGTGGAATTATATACCGAACCTTACGCTTCAAATTACCATCAGGATCGTGAAAAAGCCGTAAGACCATATGTGGAAGTTGCGCGCCTTGCAAAAGAATTGGGACTTGGACTGAATGCAGGACATGATCTTGACTTGCACAATTTGGCTTTTCTGAAGCAGCAGATTCCATTTTTGGAAGAAGTCTCCATCGGTCATGCCTTGATCTGCGATGCGCTGTATTATGGATTGGAAAATACAATTCAGATGTATCGGAGGCAGTTGGAACTTTGATTGGGAGATAAGATTGAAAGATTGGAAAATTGTAATCTTAGTACTAGAATTAACCAAGACAATTAAATCTTCGACGCCATAAAAAAGACCGCGAAGCGGTCGAACCTCTCAATAACCCTAGGTGGAACCTAGGGAAGAATGAGAGAAACAAATCTGAAGGCAACCCCGAAAGGGGTTGAACTTTCCAGAATGGAAGAATCTATTATTGTTCGACCCTTTTCAGGGTCGTCTGATATAATTCAAATCATCTGTTGTCCACGGGTTTCACCCGAGGCTATTGAAAAGTTAGACCCCGTTCGGGGTCTAGGTATTTTTCCATCAAAGTCGAGGGGGAAATTCGAAAAATTGGTAAACGGTAAAATCTTACAAAGTCTGGCCAAAAGTCTCGTAATTCATAAATCGTAAATCTAAAATGCTTTTAAACTTTAAGAAGTCTGGCTCAGGACCACCTCTCGTCATCCTACACGGCCTGTTCGGTTCGCTGGACAACTGGTTTTCCATTGCCAAAGAACTGGTCGAGCACTATACCCTTTACCTCGTCGATCAGCGCAATCATGGAGATTCCCCCCATGCTGATGAGTGGAATTATGCCGTGATGGTGGAAGATTTGAAAGAGCTGTTTGATACCGAGGGATTTGAAAAAGTCTTCCTTATGGGTCATTCGATGGGTGGAAAGACCGTGATGAATTTTGCGCTGAAGTATCCGAAAATGGTGGAAAAACTCATCGTTGCAGATATCGCTCCCCGCTACTATCCCGTGCATCATGAGTCGATTTTGGAAGGATTGAATTCTCTGAATCTAAGCGAAATCAAATCCCGAAAAGATGCCGATGATCAATTGGCAGAATACATCCCGGAACTTGGAGTTCGTCAGTTTCTACTGAAAAGCCTGACCCGCGACAACACAGGATTCGCCTGGAAAATCAACCTTCCAGTCATCACCAAAAACATCGAAAATGTCGGTGAAGCACTTCCGGAAGGCGGAAAATTTGAAGGCCCGACACTTTTCCTTGCCGGGGCCAATTCCAACTACATTCAGCAGAAGGATATGGCCGATATGGAAAAGTTTTTTCCAAACTACCAATTGGAATTCGTTGCCGATGCAGGTCATTGGCTTCACGCCGAACAGCCACATGCGGTGGTGGAGGAAATGAGGAGGTTTTTGGGGTAAAACAAAATGAAGGAGTTCTAAATGAGATTCCCGACATTTTTCTGAAAGTCTCAAAAGTTTCCCACAGACCTGACTGCCGTCAGGCAAGTTTAACACAGAAAAAGACGCAGATTCCCAAAGATTTTTTAAAACAAATAATTGAAATATCGCCCTCTTATCTGCTAGCAGGTTCAAACTGCCTACTGCAAATCCACTTCCCCTTGTGTCGGTGCCTACTGAAAACTGACCACTGCTCACTTCACCTTTCTCCCATGTTTAATCACCATATCCACATTTTGTAATAAGTTGATGTAGCGAACTACATCTCCTCTGACAGCGATGATATCAGCGTATTTTCCTTCAGAGATTGTCCCATAGTCTTTATCGACTTTCATAGCTACGGCCGGCCAATAAGTGGCAGCTTTGATGGTCAGGAGCGGATCCATTCCAAAGTGATTAACCCAGACATCCAGCTCATTCCAGGTGCTTTGGCTGTGAAATTTCATCGGAATTCCACTGTCCGTACCCACTAGCATCACCACGCCACTTTCTCTCAGCTGCGCAAATTTCCGGTCCAGGGTCGGCTTTCGGACCGGAGTCAACTGGAAATAGGACATTCTTCCCGGAAAGCGAAGTGAGGCTCGAATATCTCTCACGATTGAATCCGGCAACCCCAAATGCCAGGAAGGATCATCCAGCTTCTCGGGATTGTCACGCACGTATTCATAGTTGAAAAGTCCTTCAACCGTCGGTGTCCAAAAGAGTGGCCCAAGGTTCATCTTGGCTGCCCGCTCTTTCAACATTAACATGATGTCCGCTGGGTATTCAGGCGCTGAACTCAAACCTGTATGTTCAAAATTATCCACACCGATCTGAAGGCCGATTCGGATTTCATCCGGTCGGTGGGAGTGCCCGACCACCATTTTTCCATATTTATGAGCTTCATCAACCACAGCTTTTGCTTCTTCCAAAGTCATCTGATCCTGATCGATCAGTTTGATCACATCGACTCCGGCATCAACGAGTTTTTTGACTTTTGCCCGTGCATCTGCAGCCCCATTCACGCCCCAGCGGAATTCTTCGGTATTGGGATAAGGAGCTTTTTGGATAAAAGGCCCTGACACATAAATCGTCGGACCGGGGATTTCACCTTTGTTGATTCGATTACGCACATTGATGCTGGCTTCCAGAGGAGCTCCCAAATCTCTGGCACTCGTAACTCCAGCCATCAAGAGTTGATGTGCAGAAGAAGGCATGATCACGGATTCAAACACATCGATATACGTACTATCCCAATGGGTGTAGTCGCTGTGACCATTGAGCATCAGGTGAACGTGCATGTCCCAAAGCCCCGGAAGTACACTCATTCCCTCAGTAGAAATAATCTCAGCCCCGGCTGGAATAGCCAAACTTCCCACTTGCCCAATGGATTTGATGCGTTCATTTTCGATAATAATCACTGAATTTCGAATCGGCGTTCCTCCAAATCCATCGATTAATGTCCCGCCAACAAGGGCTTTGAGATTTTGGGAAAAAGAATTGAGTCCTACTAAAAGGAATAGAATTAGAAGCAGAGATTTTTTCTGAGACATAGGATTAATAGAAGGGATAACAGCGAAAAGGTAATGAATTTGGGCTTTAAATTTTAACTTTCGACTTCATTCCAAGTTCCCACAAATGCCCAAAGGAAAACTTTTCTTAATTCCCAATGTACTAGCCGATAACACGGCTCATTGGGTGATTTCCCCACAAGTACAAGATGTCATCGCCCACACCAAAATCTTTTTGGTGGAAAACCCCCGCTCCGCTCGTCGCTACATTTCAAGTTTAAAGCTGGGTGTAAATCTTGAGGAAGTTCACATGGAAACCTTGGACAAAGGCACCCCTCCCGAATCTATCAATCGGCTCATGCAACCTCTGATGAACGGCGCTGATATCGGCGTGATCTCCGAGGCAGGCTGTCCGGGAATTGCCGATCCGGGCGCTTTGGCCGTGGCCTACGCCCACCAAAAGGGCATTCAGGTCGTTCCGATCTCCGGACCGAGCTCCATGTTTTTGGCGCTGATGGGTTCTGGGTTTAATGGGCAGTCTTTTGCTTTTCATGGTTATTTGCCAATAGATAAAAAGGAGCGGGCGGCGGCTCTGAAAAAGTTGGAATCAGAATCGCTTCGTGAACAGCGAGCCCAGATTTTCATGGAAACTCCCTTCCGGAATAATCAAATGCTGGAAGAAGTCTTGGCTACACTCTCCGGAAATACCAAACTTTGCATTGCCAAAAATCTGACGGCAGCAGACGAGTTTATCCAAACCAAGACTATCGCCGATTGGAAGAAATTCCCGATTGACCTCCATAAAATACCAACCGTTTTCATCCTTCAATCCTTCTGAAAGCCATGTTTACCATTGATGCACACCTCGATTTGAGTATGAACGCACTGGAGTGGAACCGGGATCTTACTCGACCCCTCCCAGAAATCAATGCACGGGAAAAAGGCCTGAGGGATAAACCGGACCGGGGAAATGCGACCGTTTCACTTCCTGAGCTTCGCAAAGGAAATATCGGTTTGGTCGTGGCTACTCAGATCGCCCGCTTTGTCGCTCCTGACAACTCACTTCCCGGTTGGCACTCTCCAGAGCAGGCCTGGGCCCAAACTCAAGGTCAATTGGCTTGGTATCAGGCGATGGTCGAGAAAGGCGAAATGGCTCAAATCCGAAATTTGAATCAATTGGATTCTCATTTGGCGCTTTGGAAGGACGGAAAAGACAATGCTGCCAAACCGATTGGCTTCATCCTTTCACTGGAAGGTGCCGATTCCATAGTCAATCTGGATTATCTGGACAAAGCCTATGAAAGTGGACTTCGGGCATTGGGTCCGGCGCATTACGGGCCTGGACGCTATGCTTTTGGGACGGATGCTTCGGCTCCTTTGAGTCATCAGGGGAAAGAATTGGTGAAGAAAATGGACGAACTCGGGATCATTCTAGATGCGACACATTTGTGTGATTTGGCTTTTTGGGATGCTTTGGAAATCTATCAGGGTCCCGTCTGGGCCAGTCACAACAACTGCCGGACTTTGGTGGATCATAACCGGCAGTTTTCCGACGAGATGATCAAAGCCTTGGTAGATCGCGGGGCTGTAATCGGGGGTGCATTTGATGCCTGGATGCTAAGTCCGGGATGGGTCCGCGGTAAGTCTACTCCCAAAGAAAGAGAGGTCACGATCTCCACGGTTTTAGATCACCTAGATCATATCTGCCAAGTAGCTGGCAATGCAAATCACATCGGTATCGGCTCCGACTTGGATGGCGCATTTGGTACGGAACAAAGTCCTGCAGACTTGGAAACCATCGCTGATTTGCAAAAAATCCCTGAGCTACTTCTGAGAAGAGGTTACAATGCTTCAGATATTGAAAAAGTGATGCATGGTAATTGGTTGAACTTTTTGAAGAAAGCTTGGTCTTGAGCTAAGAATTCTTGAATTATATTGACTCTAAAGGTTTGGATAAATAATTCGAATTGAATTATTTGGAGGATTATTTCCCAACCACTTCCTTATGAAATTAAAACATTTACTCATTTTACCCCTTTTTTGCTTTTTTTCAATTCTTGGATTTTCCCAAAAAATCCTTCTTACAGCCAATCATTCAGATGCAAAATTCATAATGCTCAATGACTATGATGATTCAGATAAGCAGGAATTGGGAACTGGATCTGTTGAACTCAAACTTGATAAAAATTCCAAAAATAGAGTCAAAGTCGTCAAACCCGGCTATCAAACTATCATTAAAGAATTTAACAAAGACCTCAAGTGGGACAAAGAACAGCGAATCACTTTGGATACCCGACAGGTTGATGTAACCGCAGAGCCATTTGATGCAGAGATTTTCGTGGATGGACGAATGATCGGCACCAAAGCAATTTATCTCTATGTACAAAAAGATCGTTTTTTGACTGTTGAGGTAAAAAAACCGGGTTTTGCCACTGCTACCAAAGTGTATTACAATCAGCCCGATAAGGAAACCCCTCCGATGAAGGATCACTTCATCCTGAAAGATCGGCAGGTCAGATTGGAAGTATCGCCTGCTGATGCAAATGTGGCTACCAATGGGATTACACTCGGAAAAGGAAACCAAGACATCAGGGTTCCCTTTGGAGACTGTGTAACTGTTACTGTTACTAAAGACGGATTTGTCAATTACGAAAAGGTAATCTGCAACAAACAAGGTGATCCTGAGCCTCCTATTCGAGACAAGGCCGTCTTGGAAGACAGATTGGTGAAAGTGACCACTGCCCCAAATGATGCAGCAATTGAAATCGGCGGGAAGCGAGTAGGCAATGGCACCTATGATCTCAAAGTTCCAAAAAATTCCTGCGTGGAAGTTCGGGTGAGCAAGGATGGCTTCGTTCGATATGTTAAAAACTACTGCAATCAAGCCAATATGCAGGAACCGCCAACGGCTGACTTTCTTGAAATGCAAGTGGATGAAGCCTACACCTCTTCTGTTTCCTCAGACCTGGCCAACGTGCGAATTACCGTGCCCGTTAAGGTCGGATTGGCACCGGAAGATGCTTGGAAAATTCTCAGCTCCATTATCACAGGTTATTTTGATATTTTAGAAACTGTTGATTACAACACCGGATACCTGACCACAGCCTGGCAAGTTCAAAACTTCCAGTCAAGCATCATTCGAACAAGGGTGATAGTTTCCAGTGGGGGAAATTCAAATCAAGTAGCATACGCCGTAAAGCTAATCAGCCAGGAAGCTTTTCTGGACGGGAAAAATGCAGTGACCGTCAAGGATGATGAAAAATTTCAAGACTGGGCCCGAATTCTTAAAAAATATGATGGTTTGATTCAGGAAATCCAGGCGAGATTACAGAATTAAAATCAGCCTCATTTCTATAAACCCCGAAGAGTAAATTTTCGGGGTTTAATTTTATCTTTTTTAAAAAAAATATTCTGGAGTATCAATCGATTTCCATAAGGTTTTCATTGGATTTAAGGATTTTACAAAATCGAGGGGAGTATTTTCAATACGTAAACTTTGTATTTTTTGCACCGAGAAGCAGATTTTACACTCTTTTTCTGAAACCCCAAATAATCCAATGCTAAAACCCAAACTCTCCTTTTCCCAGATCATCAACATGAATGTTGGTTTTTTTGGGATTCAATATAGTTTCGGCCTGCAGCAAAGTGCAGTCAATCCCATCTATGACATGCTGGGCGCTGCCCCTGACGAGATTCCGCTATTGAACCTTGCCGGGCCGATGACAGGACTGCTGATCCAACCCATCATCGGAGCATTGAGTGACAGTACCTGGAGTGAAAAATACGGGCGAAGAAAACCCTATTTTTTTATCGGTGCATTGATGTGTAGCATCTGTCTGTTCTTTTATCCGTTCAGCAGTACGCTATGGATGGCAGCGGGTTTACTATGGGTCTTGGACGCAGCTAACAATACGGCGATGGAGCCCTACCGTGCACTGATTGCCGATTCCCTTCCGGAGGAGCAGTATGGACAGGGATTTTTGACTCAAAGCTTCTTTACAGGACTTGGGATTACACTTGCAAATCTTTCGCTCTTTGTGTTCCAAATTTTCTTCAAGGGAACAATCGGATCCCTGCCCATGTGGGTTTATGCATCATTTTTCTTGGGTACGATTTGCTCGATCACTTCGGTGCTGTGGAGCATGTCCAAGACGCCCGAATACCCTCCCTCACCTGAGGAGCTAATACTATTAAAAGAGCGGAACAAAGGAATGCCTCATCCGGCGATCCAGTTTTTCCTTTCGATTTTGACCACTTTAGTCGCCTATTTGGCATTTTTCATTCTTTTAATCCCTTCTATTTTTGAACGAAAGCTGATCCGAAAGACGATTCACTGGGCTGAAAACAACCCGACTACCAAAGTGCTGTTTGCACAAAATCTGGAGATCATCGAGTCCATCATTCAGATGCCCTCTGTGATGTGGAAGCTGGCATTGGTTTACCTCTTTCAATGGTATGCACTCTTCTGTTATTGGCAAAATGCCGCAAAAAGTATCGCCCTTTCGGTGTGGGATGCCACGCCGGCGAGTGATCCCTCCAAATACGAGGAAGCCGTCGGCTGGACAGGCCTGGTCAATGGCTGGTACAACATCATTACTTTCCTTTCGGCGTTTTTTCTGGTTGGGATGGCCAGGAAATTCGGACCTAAAAAAGTCCATTTCTTCTGTCTGCTGATGGCTGGAGTGGGGCTGATCATTTTCCCGATGATCGAAAATAAATATCTCCTATTTGCTCCAATGACCGGATTTGGGATCGCTTGGGCCAGCATGATGGGGATTCCCTACCTGCTGGTAGTCAACGAAATTCCCAAAGAGCGCTACGGGGTCTATATGGGAATCATCAACATGATGATCGTGATTCCGATGATTTTGCAGACCCTGACCTTTGGGTTTATTTCCAAAACTTTCCTTCAAAACAATGCGGGACAGGCCATCACCTTCGCCGGAATCCTCCTTCTGATTGCAGCAGCGGCTACGCTACGGATCAAAGAAAATAAGCAAATCGATCCCGACATCACTCCTGTTTCAGCAGGGCATTAATCAACATTTCCACCTCCATATAAATCGCTGGAATGACCACCGAATCTCTTTTGCAGCAAAAAGCACATACCCTGATTGAGGCTGCCAGCCTTGATAAAAATAAGGAAGACAAGCCTTTTGTCACACGTTTTTTTCATCACCTTCCCGTCATTCACCGGCTTTTTGGAGAAATATATGGGGGGCACTCCGATGCGGAAAACCAATTTTCCCAACTGATCCAAAGCTTGATTACGGGGTATCAAACACGTGAAAAAGGGCTTAAAGTACGCGACGAAGAAAAAGCCAAAAAAGACATTTGGTTTCTCAGTAATCAGCTTGCGGGGATGAGCTTGTACGTGGATCGTTTCTCCGGAAACCTGAAATCCATGCCTAAAAAACTACCCTATCTGGAAGATTTGGGCGTAAATTTCCTTCATCTGATGCCTATATTCGAGAGTCCAGAGGGAGAAAGTGACGGTGGGTATGCGGTGTCTGATTTCAGAAAGGTGGATGCACGCTTTGGAACTTTGGAGGAATTGATTTCCCTGCGGAAAAAAATGCACGCAAAAGGCATGTACCTCATGCTGGATATCGTCCTCAACCACACCTCACACCATCACGAATGGGCCCAAAAAGCCAAAGCAGGAGATAAATACTATCAGGATTATTTCTACACCTATGACAATCGCTGGATTCCGAATGAATTTGACGAGAAGATGCCTGATATTTTCCCGGAAAGCTCGCCCGGAAATTTCACCTGGAATGAAGAAATGGGTAAATGGGTCATGACCGTTTTTCATTCCTATCAGTGGGATTTGAACTATATGAACCCGGTCGTCTTCCGTGAAATGCTGGAGAACATTCTTTTCTACGGAAATCTGGGCGTTGACCTACTACGGATCGATGCTCCTGCCTTTATCTGGAAAAAAACAGGAACAGCCTCCCAAAATCTCCCCGAGGCACATACGCTTCTCCGACTCATCAAGCAATGCGTGCAGGTGGCTACACCGGGAATGGCCCTGCTTGGAGAGGCCATTGTCGCTCCTAAAGAGATCATGAAATATTTCGGAACGGATGATTTTCTTGCCCAGGAGTGTGACTTCGCCTACAACGCTACACAAATGGCCCTTCAGTGGGATATGTTGGCTACCGGCGAAACGAAAATCATGCTGAACGCGCAGCATGAGATTTTGCAAAAACCGTACGGAACTTCCTGGATAACCTATACCCGCTGTCATGACGACATCGGCTTGGGATATGATGATTACATGATTGCACAGGCCGGCAAGGATCCTTATCAGCACCGGAAATTCATGAAGGAATATTACTCCTACTCCGGCGAGCAGTGGATGAGTCCGGCGCGGGGGGCACTTTTCTCCTCCAACCCCAAAACAGGCGATGCCCGGATCAGTGGAACATTGGCTTCGCTCTGTGGTCTGGAAAAAGCAATCATCGAGCGAAATGAAAATTCAATCGCCCAAAGCATCCAAAAAATCCTAATGATGCAAGCGCATTCTATCTTTTTGGGTGGACTTCCGATGCTGTTTTACGGAGATGAAATCGGCTATACGAATGACTATAGCTTCCAAACTGATCCCGGCAAAAGCTACGACAACCGCTGGATGCACCGACCTGTGATCGATTGGGAAAAAGTCAGCAAAGTGGAGGTCGAAGGATCCATTGAAAATCGGGTTTTTACCGGAGTAAAGAAGCTTCTGAAAATCCGAAAGCAAAAGTCTCTTTTCAGTGACTCAAGCAATATTTCCTGGATGAGTCCTCACAATATCCATGTTGCTGGCTTTATCCGAAGACTCGGAAATGAGCACGTTTATTGCCTCTTCAACTTCAGTGATAAAGTTGCAAACCTGACTTGGTATGCCTTTCGAGAGCAAGCTGAGGGTGCTCAAAAGCTGATAAATCTCTGGGACGGGGAAGAATTCGAAATAGGCCTAGACCACGAGCATCTAAGCTTGGAACCCTATGGATTTATGATTCTTGAACCAAAATAAAATTGGAAAAACTCCTTGGTTTTCCAAGGTTACCGCTTTTGAGAAGACTGTCTAACGATCAATTCAGTCTTCAGTTCGATCAGTTCATCCGCTCCGAATTCATGCTTTTTGATCAAGTCGATCAGAATTTCAGTGGCTTTTTCTCCCATTTCAAAGCCATGCTGATGAACCGAACTGAGATTTGGAGTAATGTATTCCGAAAGCATCCAATTGCTAAATCCCATCAAACCTACTTGACTTGGCACATCATAGCCTGCTGATTGCAGGTATTTCATTGACCCCAAGGCTACTAAATCCGTAATGCAAAAAATCGCATCCGGTGGATTTGGACTCTCCATCAATTCCTTGGTAAAGTCAAATCCTTCTTGCTCCAGAATGTCCCAACAGCCCTTTACCCATTCCTCTCGAAATTCCAATCCATGGTCTTCAATGGCTTTTTTATAGCCCTGAAACCTTCCTTGTGCATTTTTTACTTCCATCCTACCACTGAGATGGGCGATTTTCCGATAGCCATTTTCAATTAGATTTTTTACTGCTTGATAGGCTCCGTTGAAGTCATCCACCACTACTTTTGGAGAAATAATATGATCGGTGATTTTGTCAAACTGAACAATTGGCTTCCCTTCATCCAAAAAATCCTGAAGATGGTCTGCCTCAATAGTTTCATTGGAAACAGAAATAATCAATCCATCCACTCCAATACCAAGCAAAGTTTTGCAGGCGAAAACCTCTCCGTTTTTCACATCTCCCGATTGGGATACCAACACATGATATCCGTGTTTTTTGGCTGTTTCAATTACACCGGATATAGTCGTTGAGAAAAAATGATGCACAATATGTGGGACCACCAATCCGATTAAAGAAGTCCGGTTTTTTCGAAAATTCACTGCAAGAGCATTGGGTACATAGTTGTGCTTTTCCGCATAGTCTTTTACCTGCCGGATAGTTTCATCAGAGATGGAATGGTAGCCATTGAGCGCTCTGGAAGCTGTAGAAGGAGAAATATTCAGCGCGTGGGCAATATCCTTTAAGGTAATTTTTCGCTTTTCAGACATGTGCAGGTTAGTTTGGGTTGGATAAGTTATTTGATTTGAGGTAGGTTAACAATGCCTTTAGTAAAAAGGATTTTGAGAAAATGATACTTTGGAATTCTGACGATACCCAAATAATATTAAACTTCACCTCGACTTCTCGCTCAGTAGCCGGTGAATATCTGCTGGAGGAGTCTAATTTCCGGGGTCAAAGCAGCTTACCTGCCGGGGCCAAAAGTCTCTGTCATTTTTACAATCTGACACTGTCCCGGAAATGCACATTGAAAAATAGTAGAATCACCTTATCAAAATCGTGTCGGATGCATTTTTAAAAACATTTATATTGATTGCCTATCGCTTTTACAAGTCAATTAACAAAACCCAAAACTATGAAACCTATTGTCCAGATCTCTTTGGATCTGACCAACATTGACGAAGCCTTGGAGACTGCCGCCCTGGCACTTCGTGCCGGAGTAGATTGGCTGGAAGCTGGCACGCCGCTGATTTTGGCCGAAGGCCTTCACGGGGTAAGAAAACTCCGAGAGGCTTTCCCCGCAATCCCCATCGTAGCAGATCTCAAAACCATGGACGGAGGCTACCTCGAAGCCGAAATGATGGCAAAAGCCGGTGCCACCCACGTCGTGGTCATGGCCCGAGCACATGCCGAAACCATCAAATGTGTGGTCAAAGCCGGGAAAGACTTCGGCGTGGAAGTCATGGGGGATAATATGATCTGTCCGAATATGGTAGAAGGTGCCAAATTTCTGGAAGATCTCGGTTGCGACTACGTGATCCATCACATCGGCTATGATGAGCGAAGGGGAATTGCAGCGGCGGGGCATCGCATGCCAAGTCCTCTCGATCAACTCCGAGAAGTCGTCGCTGCGGTGAATATTCCCGTGCAGGCCGTTGGTGGACTTTCACTCGAGCAGGCAATCATGTGTCCTCAATACGGCGCACCATTGGTTGTTTTAGGTGCTCCATTGACCATCGATGCGGATTCCTTTAAAACTGCAGACGGAAATCTCGAAGAATCCCTCCGGATGATCTGCGCGGCAATCCATGCTCAAAAAACTGTTTTTCCCTCAAAATCCTAACCTATGTCCAGCACCAAAATACCTGCGGTAGTTAATTACTCCGAGCAAAAACATTCAGTTGAAATCCGGGAAATCCCCATTCCTGAAATCGGAGAGGAGGATATACTCCTCGAAGTGGAAAATGTCGGCGTCTGCGGAAGCGATCTCCATCAGTGGACCTCGGATCACAGTTGGCCCGTGAATTATCCGGTGGTCTTGGGTCATGAGTTTGGAGGAAAAATCGCTGCTCTGGGTTCTCGAGTCTCTGGGTGGAAAGTCGGTGACCGTGTCGTCTCCGAGACAGCGGCCGTGATCGACACCCAAAATCCCATGAGCAAAGTCGGGCTATACAATCTGGATCCTACGCGCAAAGGTTTTGGCTATGGCGTGAATGGAGCGATGACCAGATTCGTACGGGTTCCGGCCCGATGCCTCCATACCGTTCCGGAAAATCTTTCCTTCGAAGAAGCCTGCCTGACCGAACCCTGTTGTGTGGCTTATAATTCAGTGGTGGGAAATTCCAGCATCAAACCGGGTGATCGGGTGATTGTCATTGGGCCGGGAACGATTGGAATTCTGTGCGCAGCGATGGCCCGACTTTGCGGAGCAGAAGTGGCTATACTTGGACTGGAAGGAGATCGGGGAAGACTGGAAATCGCCAAGAATGCCTACGGATGCAGCGTCCTGATTGGAGAAGAAATGGCCGAGACTTGGGCCAGAAAACGAGACGGTTTGGGTGCCGACTTGATTATTGATGCAGCTGGACACAGTGCAACACTGCAAATCGCAATGAAACTCGTCCGACCAAACGGACAGATCACTAAAGTAGGTTGGGGGCCTCAACCCTGCAATTTTTCCCTGGATCCCATCGTCCAGAAAAACATCCGACTGCAAGGCAGCTTCAGCCACAACTGGCCGATTTGGGAGCGGGTGATCGCCCTGATGGCAAGCGGAGCCCTGAATGTGAAACCCATCATCGGAGGCGTTTGGCCAATTACCGAATGGCACGAAGCGTTTGAAAAAATGCACACCGGGCAAGTGGTGAAGTCAGTTTTAAAACCCGTATAAGATGCGACTCAAAGACAAAGTCATCATCGTCACCGGAAGCACTACCGGAATCGGCAAAGCCATCGCCATGCGCTGCGTAGGCGAGGGAGCAAAAGTCGTCCTCCATGGCTTGGAGGAAGATCTGGGAGCCGAAGTCCTTCAGGAAATCGGAACAGAACATGCCGTATTTCATTGCGAAGACATCACTACTGAAACTTGCCCCGACAACCTGGTGAGGCTTGCAGTAGATACATTCGGAAAACTCGACGCAGTGGTCAACAATGCTGCTTTGGTCTTCGACTCGGACATCCACAATACGGATCGGGCTTTTTTCCAAAAAGTACTGGATATCAATACCATCGCGCCATTTTTGCTGATTCAAAAAGCGCTCCCGGAACTCATCAAGACCCGGGGCAGCGTCCTCAATATAGGCTCAATCAACGCCTGGAGCGGAGAACCCAACTTGTTGGCTTATTCAGTTTCAAAAGGAGCCATCATGACCCTGACTGGAAATTTGGGCGATTCACTGATGCGGGAATATGGCGTCCGAGTCAATCAAATCAATCCGGGCTGGGTACTTACTGAGCGGGAAAAGGAGCGCAAAAAACTTCACGGATTGTCTGAAACTTGGTACGAAGATCTTCCTGCCATCATTGCTCCTTCCGGGAGAATCCTTTGGCCAGAAGAGATCGCTGCGGCCTGCATCTTTTGGCTTTCTGACGAAAGTGGCCCTGTCTCCGGACAGGTACTCACCCTGGAGCAGCATCCGATGATTGGGCGAAATCTCCCCAAAGACAATAAAACCTTTAAATAACTCACCATGCCCAAATTAGCCGCATTTCCCAAAGCATTTATGCAGCAGCTCTGCAAGGACGGAAGCATGAAAATCGCCGACTGGGTAAAGCTTGCAGTACCGCTTCAACTCGATGGATTGGAGTGGTATGCCGGTTTCCTGGAAATGGAAAATGAAAAAAACTGGCCCAAATTCCGCCGGATGGTCGAAAACGAAGGCATGGTCATTCCGATGATGTGTTGCTCCCCTGATTTTACGCATCGGGACAAGGCCTTCCGCGAAAAGGAAATCCAAAAGCAAAAACGCTGGATCGATATGACCGATGAACTCGGAGGAAAGTACTGCCGCGTCCTTTCGGGACAGTTTCGCCCCGAGCTTTCCATCGAAGAAGGAATCAAACTCGCCAAAGACTGCATCGAAGCCTGTCTACCCTATGCCCAATCACTTGGCATCACCTTAATTATCGAAAATCACTACAAAGACGACTTCTGGGAATACCCAGAATTTGCTCAAAAGCGCGCCGTGTTTACCAAACTCGTCAAATCGATTCAGCATCCAAACTTCGGAGTGAATTACGATCCAAGCAACACCTATCTCGCTGGAGAGGATCCCCTGGATTTGCTCTATGACATTTCTGATCGAGTGGTCACCATGCATGCGAGCGACCGTTTTTTGAAATATGGCACCATAGAAGACCTTCGAAAAGAGGAAGGCGGAGCCCAAGGCTATGCCAAGCGGCTCAGTCATGGGGAAATCGGTCAGGGAATGAACGATTACGATGCCATCTTCACGGAGTTAAAGCGGGTTGGATTCGATAATTGGATCAGCATCGAAGACGGGGTAGATGGCATGGACCAACTGGAGCGAAGTGTGGCATTTCTGAAGAAAAAGATCGCACAGTATTGGCATTAGATAGAATCAAGCCATTTTTCTTTGATTCTATTCCAAATACTTCCTCGCCCACTCAATAAAGTAAGGCCAATTCGGTCCCACCGTATGACCACCCTCATGCTGCCGAAATGCCAAATCTCCTGAATCCAAAAATGTTTGAATTGGGGGAAAATCATTTGTTGATAAAGGTTTATTACCAAGTAATTCATACACTGGTCCAGCCAATACCGTCGCCTCAAACATCCCTTTGGCATCGATCCACTGTCCCTCCACCGTGGGCGAACCCACAGAAATAAACACAGGCCTGGGCACACAGAGCGCAATTAATTCATGTGCATCTACAGGAAGATCATTGGGCGTCAATGGACCGGCATATTGGATGAAATTTGGAGTAAACCAATGATATTCCCCCGAACTCGCCAGATTCTCCACTTGCTCTCCAAAAGTTCTTCGTAAAAGTTTAGCGCCACCGGCACCCGATGAACCGATTAATCCCATAGCAAACCGCTGATCGTAAGCCATCGTAACCAAAGCAGCCTTTCCATATCGGGAAAGCCCTTCGATCACGACTTTTTTCGAGTCGATTGATGGGTCCGTTTCGAAAAAATCCAAGGCCCGACTTGCTCCCCAAGCCCAAGCTTTCAGCGTACCCCAATCATCCGGTTTTCTGGGTTCCCCTTTATTGACCAATCCGATAATTCCTGTTCGCAAACCTGCACCATGATCGGCTTGAAAACTTGTCGGTATAATGATCCCAAATCCCCAGCCTTGACTCAGTACTTGCTCCTGCCAACTTGGACCGGCAGGCGCAGGAGGCCTTTGCATGCCCACTGGCCAAATCCAGCCAAATTCCATGACAAGAGGAACTGACTTATCCACATTTTTTGGAACCCCATATTCAAAATCAATCCCAACCGAAATAGAAGGGAATTTAGAGTTATCCACATTTCCTCTCATCTTCCGATAGTGGGTTTCAATGCCACCAATCACAGTATCTTTTTCCCAAATTAGTGCCCAGTTCACTTCAGGCAAGTTTTCAGGAGTTCTCCCATACATTTCCCGGTCAAAAAGTTCTTTCAACTCTGCACTCCGCTTATGCCAATCAGCTGGATTTTTCACTTCTCTTCCATCTTCAAAAACCAGTGTGTCTGGGACTGATTCATAGGTTTTTGCTCTGCTCTCTTCAGCATTGGCGGCATTGGGTGCCTGAGGATTTCCCGAGGGTCCAGGACGTAGACTTTCGATGCCCAAAAGCTGCATCATCAGCTGATGGTCGGCTTGGGTGAGTTTATTGAGGCTGTCTCGCTGTGCGGGATTGGGCTGCGCAAAACCAAAAAGTGTGGATAGCAAAAAAAGAAAAGTAAAAGTCCATGATCTTGTCATTGTTAATTAAGGTTTTAGAAAGTAAAAGCTAAGCGATTTTGGGGAGATTTCAGAAAGATCAAAATCTTAATTTACGAATCAGAGACTCAATTGAATGTTGTACCTTGAATTATCTCACAGATTTCTCAGATTTACACAGATTGAAAAAATCTGTGCAAATCTGTAGCAACTTGCATGACGGAATTCAGGTCTGTGAGCAGCTGCCAAAAAATTGAACTGAAACCCCAACTTTATGAGAAAGATACTTTTCGCTTTATCCCTGATTTTGCTCACCAATCAGATTCAAGCCCAATCTGTTGCAGACTATTTATCCGTTCCATTTCCCACTTCCATGACTGCTTCTCCTGACGGGAAAGCTATCGCCTGGGTCTTCAACGATCAGGGCGAGCGAAATGTCTTTTATGCAAAAGCCCCTGACTACGCTGCAAAGAAGCTTACCGATTATAAGGGTGATATCGGTGTAGACTTAGGTCCATTGGTTTTTTCTCCGGATAGTAAAACCTTACTTTTCGTCAGGGGAAATAGCCGAAATCCAAGTGGACAACCTGCAAATCCTGCTCAGTTACAGGAAAACACGGATAAGAAAATTTTCAAAGTTGATCTGGAAAGTGGGAAATCCAGCTGGTTTGCACCCGGGACTTCACCTGTGTTCAGCCCGAATGGGGAAAATATCGCTTACCTGATCGGAGGATCGGTTTACCTGAAAGCTGCAAGCGATACCACCGATTCAGTCAAGCAACTGTTCACTGCAAGAGGTAGCGCTTCGATGCTTTCCTTTTCACCTGAGGGAAATTACCTGGCTTTTATGTCAGGCCGCACGGATCATTCCTTCGTTGGTTTATGGAATTTCGAAAAAAAGGAATTGACCTATCCAGAAGCCAGTCTTGACTTTGATGCTTATCCGGCTTGGAGTCCTGATGGAAAAAAACTGGCCTACCTCCGGATTCCGAATATTCTGAATTTGCTTCCTTTTACCTCGATCACCGAGGCAAATCCTTGGAGTATTCGTGTTTTGGATATTGCTACAATGAAAGCTGAGGAAGTGTGGGAAGCAGATCCGGGACGGGGATCTGTCATGGTTGACGATTTGCCTGCGATCAGCGAGCGACTTTGGTGGACGCCTGGGGGTTCTTTGGTTTTCCCCTGGGAAAAAAACAATTGGATGCAATTGTATAGTATCAATCCAATAACAAAGGAACTCAAACATCTGACTCCGGGCGAAGGTCAGGTCGAATGGGTGCAAGCTTCTTTCACAAAAAATGAGCTTCTGATCACACACAATATCGGGAATATCGACCGAAGGCAGGTTTCCCGACTGGACTTATCCACATTTGATCTTGAACTCCTTTCCGACCCCCAAACGATCAATTGGGCACCTGTAAGAGTAGAAAACGGTCTGGCTTGGCTGGAATCGAGCTGGAACCAACCCGGATGGCCAATGGTCCAAACCTATGGCCAAAGCAAAATGCTTGCGCAGGAACTGTTTCCAAAATCTTTTCCAAAAACCCTGAGCAAACCCACACCGATCACGCTAAGAGCAAAAGACGGTTTTGAAAGCTATGGGCAGCTTCTGCTTCCGGCGAATTATGATCCAAAGAAGAAGTATCCTGCTGTCATTTTTCTCCATGGCGGAAGCAGAAGACAAATGCTATTAGGATTTAACTATGGCATGTATTACAGTCATACCTATGCGGCACAGCAGTATTTTGCTTCACAAGGTTACATTGCTTTCATTCTGAATTACCGTAGTGGAATCGGCTATGGGATGGATTTTCGAGAGGAGAAAAACTATGGTGCTGGCGGTGCAAGTGAAGTTCAGGACGTGATGGCAGCAGCGGATTATTTGGCAGCCCGGTCTGATGTGGATAATTCCAAAATTTCACCCTGGGGAGGAAGTTATGGGGGATTTTTAACCGCACATGCACTTTCTCAGGCACCGGAAAAATTCAATGTGGGGGTCGATATCCATGGGGTACACAATTGGAACAATGACATCCCGGTATTTGCTTCGTGGTATAAACCGGAAAAATTCCCGGAGATGGCAGCACTGGCTTTCAAGTCTTCTCCTATGAATTTTGTCAAAAACTGGAAAGATCCGGTGCTCCTAATACACGGTGATGATGACCGCAATGTCCTTTTCTCCGAAAGCGTGGAATTAGCCGAGGTCTTGAGGACACAAGGTGTTCATGTGGAGCAGTTGATCTTTCCGGATGAGGTTCATTCTTTTCTTTTACACCGAAATTGGGTCAATGCATTTGCTGCGACATTTAATTTCATCAACAAACATTCTTTGGCAAAATGAAAAACTTATCCACACTATGCGTACTGCTCTTCTTGTGGATAAGTCCACTTTTTGCGCAGCAAAAAATTCTAGAATCCGCTCTTATTCAGGCAGAAAGTAATGGTTTTTCGGGTGTGGTTTTAGTTGCCGAAGATGGAAAAATCCTGCTCGAAAAAGCAATCGGGTTCAGGTCTTTTGAAAATAAAACTCCGCTACAAACTACCGATGTTTTTGAAATGGCTTCCATTTCCAAGCAATTCACCGCCATGATCGTGATGATGTGTCAGGAAAAGAAAATGCTTGATTTTGACAATTTGGTCCAAAAGTACCTTGACATTCCCTACAAGGGAATCACCATTCGCCACTTGTTAACTCACACCAGCGGCTTGCCTGATTACCAAACTATTATGGACGCACATTGGGATAAAAGTAAAGTTGCAGGGAACCCGGACATCCTGGAATACCTCAATCGGTATTCTCCCCCGATGCTCTTTGAACCAGGAGAAAAGTACGAATACAGCAATACGGGTTACGTTTTGCTGGCAAGCATCGCTGAAAAGGTAAGTGGGAGGGACTTTGTAGAATTGACCAAAGAATGGATTTTCAAACCTTTGGGAATGAAAAACACAGCTATCCGTAGCTTGGAGGAAAAAGCAAATGTGGAAAACTTTGCCGCAGGCCATCTCAAAGACAGCCTAGGCAATTACATCAACGCCAATAAATTCCATGCTTCAGATTACACGGTTTGGCTGGGCAACCGCAAAGGTCCCGGTCGCGTCAGTAGCACTGCAAAGGATTTATTGAAATGGGATCAAGCACTCTACTCTGAAAAATTGGTCAAAAAGGAACTGTTGGAAAAAGCATTTTCCCCTTATATCCTCAATGACTTAACCCGAAGCTATTATGGCTTTGGCTGGGAAGTCGAACCCAAAAGTCCGTTTGGAAAAATGGTCATGCACACCGGTGACAATCCGGGCTATCAGACGATCATTGTTCGATTTATCGAAGAGGGTAAAACCATCATTGTCCTGAACAATAATTACCATCCCGACAAAATAAAATTGGTTGAAGCCGCGACGCTTTCGCTGAGGAAGTGGTGAGGAGGTTGGGAGGTCAGGAAGTTTGGAGGTATGGAGGTTGGGAGGTTAGGAAGTTGGGAGGTTAGGAAGTGATGCCAAGAAAACAACAAGTTTGGATGGAAGGAAATCGAGTTAAAATCCTACCAAATTTTCGACTGCCGCAATTGCGATTTTTAGTCTTTTATCCCGACCTCCGGAAACAATCAAAAAAGGAAAACCGCTTTCCTGCGCCAATTGAAGGTACTTTGTGAAAAAATATTGTCGCATTTCCAAGTCCGGGTATTCCCGAAGGGGATCCGGAGTCCAAGGCAAATCAGTGTCTGTGAGTAAAATCAAATCATACCTTCTCCTTCCGATTTCATCCATTACCCATTGGTCCGTTTTCTCAAATCGATGATGGGACCAAATGTGGATAACTCGGAGATCGGTATCGCAAAAGAGATAATTTTCGGCTTTTTCTGCCAGATGATCTTCCAATCTTATCTGTCCTTTTCCGATTTCCGCCAAATCTTCATAGCGATAGGGTCTGTTGATTTTTTCCAAGTATTCCCTTGCAAACTCCGGCACCCAAGGTTCGCCAAAATGATTCGCCAAATCGGCTGCTAAGGTACTTTTCCCGGTAGATTCCGGTCCAAGAATAAGGATGCGCTTAGGCTTTTGCATAGATTTTTGCAGATTTGATCCAGGCGAAAAGTCCAATAGTAGCCAAAACCGTGAAAAACAAGAATTGAAAAGAGGTAAGAATTAAGCCTTTGTAGAAATACAGGGGAACAGAGACCAAGTCAGTGATGATCCAGAAAATCCAGTTTTCCACCTTCTTCTTGGCCATCAGCCACATCCCAACAAATGCTGAAGCAGTGGTAAAAGAATCCCAATAGGGCACATCGCTATCCGTAAAATTGGTAAGTGTCTGTGATAAAAGAAGGTAAGAAACCGCAAAAATCACTACGGCGTACAGCCAGCCTCTTTTGTCCAACCAAGTGACAGGAAGAACTGCCTGATTTTCTTTGGGATGTGTCCATATATACCAGCCAAAAATCGACATGGCAAAGTAGTAGGCATTGATACCCATATCCGCATACAACTTATACTCGAAGCAAATCCAGACATAGATCAGCGTGGAAACAAGTCCCGTCGGATATACCCAAATGCGCTCCCTTATGGAATAGAATACAGAAGCAATCCCAAAGAAGACAGCTATACCCTCCAGCCAGGTCATGTTACGAAGCCCTTCGGCAAATCCGTCCAGGAGAAATTGAAAATCCATGCTGCGAAGAAAAGGATTTGTTTCTTAGCCACAAAGGACACTACGGAACTCAAAGTTGATTTACCACAGAGAAAAGGGAGGAAAAAAGGATTAATAGAGTATTAGATTATTCAAACTTCCGCAACAACGAGAGTTTTTTTATGGCTAAACAGAAAAACCCGAAGGCAAAAAAGCTTTAGCTTTTCTCTGTGAACTCAAAAAAGGCCAATTAGTGAATTTATAATTAAGGTTCTCAAAAAAGCCATAAAACGCCAAAATCAAGATTGAACCAATTATTTGCTTCGTGTTCCTTTGCGATCTTTGCGGTAAAAAGAAAACATCCTCTTAGACAACTTCCACAACTTTTCTCCCACTTGCCGGGTTTGATTGTTAACTTTGCCAGCTATGACTTTAAGCACTTTACCCGCTAAAATCGACTTCGATTCCCTCGACCCGAAGGAATTCATCATCATCAAAAACGCCCGGGTCAATAATCTCAAAAGCCTAAGCGTCGCCCTTCCCCGAAATAAATTTATCGTCATCACCGGACTTTCTGGTTCGGGCAAGTCCTCCTTGGCCTTTGATACACTTTTTGCCGAAGGCCAGCGGATGTATGTGGAGAGCCTTAGTTCCTATGCCCGCCAATTCCTCGGCAGGATGGAAAAACCCGATGTGGAATACATCAAAGGTGTTGCGCCTGCCATTGCGATCCAACAAAAAGTTAGTACCAAAAACCCCCGATCCACCGTAGGCACGACCACAGAGATTTACGATTACCTCAAGTTGCTTTACTCCCGAGTTGGAAAAACCTACTCTCCGGTATCCGGAAAAGAGGTTAAACATAATACCGTCACAGACATCGTGGATTATGTACTTTCCTTTGAGGAGGGAGCCAAAGTCATGATTTCATGTCCGCTTCAAATTGAACGGGGAAGGAAAATCGAGCAGGAATTGGAGCTTCTTTTACAAAAAGGCTACACGAGAATCTTGATCGATGGGGAAGTCTTTTTCGTCGAAGAACTACTCGAAGAAAAAAAGGTAAAGAAAGGCAAATACGAAATTCTGATTGACCGTGCCACTGTCCAAAAAGATGACGAGGACAACCAATTCCGTATTGCCGACTCCATCCAAACTGCCCTTTTCGAAGGCCATGGAGATTGCAAAATCACCGTGCCGGATGTGGAGACCAAGTCATTCTCAGACCGCTTCGAACTGGACGGAATGAGCTTCGAGCTCCCGTCTGTCAACTTTTTCTCATTCAACAATCCCTTTGGCGCCTGCAAAAGATGTGAAGGTTTTGGGAATGTATTGGGGATCGACCGAGATTTGGTCATTCCGGACAAAGAGCTTTCAGTCTATGAAGGGGCCATCGCTCCCTGGCGTGGGGAATCCAGCAGACAGTGGTTGGAACCCTTGCTGAAAAAAGGCATCGAATTCGACTTTCCAATTCATCGATCTTATGGAGAACTGACGGAGAAAGAGCAGGAATTGATATGGACTGGTAACAAGTACTTCCAAGGCTTGAATGCCTTCTTCGAAGATCTGGAAACCAAAACCTATAAAATTCAGTACCGCGTAATGCTTTCCCGATTCCGTGGACGAACGACCTGTCCGGATTGCCGGGGCACGAAACTGAGAAAAGACGCCTCCTATGTCAAAGTCCAGGGAAAATCTATCACCGATATAGTCCTCATGCCGATTGAGGATGCACTTGCTTTTTTCCAAAAAATCGAACTCCCTCCCCACGAAGCCAAAATCGCCAACCGACTGCTAAAAGAGATCGTCAGCCGACTGGAATTTATGGATCAGGTGGGCTTGGGCTATCTGACGCTTAATCGATTGACTTCCTCGCTCTCCGGAGGAGAATTTCAGCGCATCAAACTGGCAACCTCCTTAGGTTCGGCGCTTGTCGGCTCCATGTATATCTTGGACGAACCCAGCATCGGATTGCACCCACGAGACACGGACCGACTGATCGGAGTACTAAAAGAACTTCGGGATCTAGGCAACACCGTGATCGTGGTGGAGCACGAGGAAAAAGTGATGAAAGCATCGGACCAAATTATTGACATCGGACCGGATGCCGGAGTGAAGGGTGGAGAATTACTTTTTCAGGGGAAAATTGAAGATCTGATTACTATCGGAACTACCTACACAGCAAAATATCTTAGAGGGGAAGAGAAGATTTTTATCAAAAACGGTAATCGAAAATGGAAGGATTCAATTACTGTCAAAGGTGCCAGAGAAAATAATCTAAAGAATCTAACCGTCCAGTTTCCGCTCAACACGCTCACCTGCGTCACGGGAGTTTCAGGTTCGGGCAAGTCCACCCTGATCAAGAAGGTACTGTATCCTGCTTTGGGGAAAATGCTGGGGACTGTCATCGACGAGAGCGGGAAATACGACAAAATCGAAGGTGACCACAAGCAAGTGACCCAAGTGGAATTTGTGGATCAAAACCCGATCGGCAAGTCATCCCGCTCCAATCCGGTGACGTATGTGAAAGCCTATGATGCGATCCGAAACCTATTTTCGGAACAAGCTATTTCCAAGCAAAGAGGCTACAAACCGGCATTTTTCTCCTTCAACGTGGACGGAGGCCGATGCGAAGCCTGTCAAGGTGAAGGTACAATTACAGTGGAAATGCAGTTTATGGCAGACATCCACCTGACCTGTGAATCCTGTAAAGGAAAGCGATTCAAAAATGAAATCCTCGAAGTGAAGTTCAAGGACAAAGACATCTCAGAAGTGTTGGGAATGACCATCGATGAGGCCTTGGAGTTCTTCAAAGGCAAAACTCAGATCATCAATAAGCTTCAGCCACTTCAGGAAGTAGGTTTGGGCTACATCGGAATGGGCCAAAGCTCGAATACACTGTCAGGTGGAGAAGCTCAACGGGTGAAATTGGCCTCATTCCTCGGAAAAGGCGGCACCAAAACCGGAGATCACATCCTCTTCATCTTCGACGAACCTACGACCGGCCTTCACTTTCACGACATCAGCAAGTTACTTCATAGCATCAATGCCCTGATTGACCAAGGTCACTCCGTGATCATCATCGAGCACAATACCGAGGTAATCAAGTCGGCCGATTGGGTGATTGACTTAGGACCTGAAGGCGGACATAAAGGAGGACATCTGACCTTTGCCGGTACTCCGGAGGATTTGGCCAAAGAGGAGGAGAACTTTACGGGGAAGTATTTGAAGGAAAGTTTTGTTTGATTTTCAAACCTGTCAGGTTTCGGAAACCTGACAGGTTTTTCTATATTCGCCAACACAAATAGGGATCTTAGCTCAGTTGGTTTAGAGCGCTGCTTTGACAGAGCAGAGGTCATGGGTTCGAATCCCTTAGATCCCACTTATTTAGCCACAAAGGTACAAAGTCACTAAGATTTTGTGCCTTTTCTTTTCCTGAAACTTAGCGTTTTCGCGCCTTCGTGGCCTATAACCCTCTCAAAAATTCCTTCAATTCTATCGCTCTGACTTTTTCTGAAAGCGGATAGCCATCCTCAATCCGACAGATAATCACACCTTTTTCGGCCCCGGTATCTTCCATGCTGATCTGCATTCCTTTGCTGAGTTTAGGTGAAAGGGTATTCTTGATCTCAATGGCAGTTTTGACCACGCCATTTCTCACTAAAAGCAGGTCACACCCTGCTCCCTGATGGGTACGATAGAAGTAATATTCAAACTCATCTCCATAAGTCGCAATAATCTGCTGAATCACAAATCCCTCCCAACTCGGCCCAATCAGCAACAGATTTGCTAGTGCATCCATGCTATCAATTCCCGTCAGGGCATGAAGCAAACCTGTGTCTCGGATAAAGACTTTTGGCGATTTGACCAGACGCTTTTTGATGTTTTGGTGAAAAGGAGCCAAGACCCGCACCATAAAGGATCCCTCTAAAAACTCTAAGTATCGATTGACCGTCGGGCGGGTGATGCCAAGTGCTTTGGCAAAGCTTTCTGCATTCCAGATTCCTCCCTGCGCATTGGCCAGCATCATCCAAAAGCGCTCCACCAGCCGGGGATCGGTACTGAGTCCGATTTGTGCTAGATCTCGTTCCAGATAAGTCTTGATGAAGTTTTGTCTCCAAAGCTGAGATTCCCGCTCACTTTTAGCCAGAAAGGACAAAGGAAAACCACCACGAATCCAGAGTTTTTGGAGTTCATCGGAATCAATCTCCCCCAAGTAAAATGGCGTTAATTCGAGATAACCGATTCGTCCAGCAAGGGAATCCGCGCTTTTTCGAATCAGATCAGGAGAAGCCGAACCCAAAAGAATAAACCTTCCCGGTTCACGTTGCTCATCGATCAAACTTCGAAGCTCTGAAAAAAGCTCAGGCATGAGTTGGATTTCATCCAAAATCACAGTCTTTTCAGCATGCGCTTTCAGAAAAAGCTCCGGATCGATCAACTTAGCTCGATCCGAAGCCTTTTCGAGATCGAGGTACAAACTTTCTTTCTCCAAGGTCAGGTTTTTGACTAGCGTAGTCTTTCCTACCTGCCTCGGACCCAAAAGACCTACAGCAGGGAAAATCGAGAGATATTCCTGAAAAAGAGGAAGTATTTGTCTGTCTTTTACCATGAAAATCGAAAGTATAATTTACGATTTTCATGGTAAAATCTATTTTAAAAATTGGGAGTTATGCCGACAATTGCCGGATAAGCAATGAAGATTTCCTTCTCCAGAAATTTCTTTTTGTCAAATCCCTACAAATCAAACAGCGTTCCCGTGGCTCCGCTAGGCTTTATTTTGAGATGGGTATAGGCCAGTTCGGTAGCCATTCTGCCTCTTGAGGTTCTTTTCAGATAGCCTTCCTGGATCAGAAAGGGCTCATAGACCTCCTCGATCGTTTCAGCTTCTTCCCCGCAAGCAGTGGCAATCGTACTGAGTCCAACCGGTCCGCCTTTGAATTTTTCGATGATGGTCATCAGGATTCGGTTATCCATTTCGTCCAGTCCGTTTTCATCGACATCAAGTGCATTAAGGGCGATCTTGGCGATTTCGAGCGTGATAGTTCCATTGCCTTTTACTTCAGCAAAATCCCGGGTTCGGCGTAGGAGCATATTTGAGATTCGGGGAGTACCCCGACTTCTTCTGGCAAGCTCATAAGCGGCTACTTCATCAATTGGCGTTTGAAGGATTCCTGCCGAGCGAATCACGATGTCTGTCAGAAGCTTTGCATCGTAGTATTCCAATCTGGAATTGATCCCAAATCGAGCACGAAGTGGGGAAGTCAATAAACCGGAGCGTGTCGTCGCACCGATTAGGGTAAACGGGCTCAATGAAATCTGGACTGATCGCGCATTGGGACCTGAATCCAGCATGATGTCGATCCGAAAATCTTCCATTGCTGAATAGAGGTATTCTTCTACGATCGGATTCAGTCTATGAATTTCATCAATAAAAAGTACATCCCCTTCCTCCAGATTGGTGAGCAAACCTGCCAAATCTGAGGGTTTGTCCAGCACAGGTCCTGAGGTGATTTTGATGCCTGCCCGGAGTTCATTCGCGATGATGTTGCTCAGGGTAGTTTTTCCCAAACCCGGAGGCCCATGCAAGAGCACATGATCCAAGGGTTCTTTCCGCATTTTTGCAGCATAGACGAAGACCTTGAGATTCTCTATAATCTTGGCCTGACCGGTAAAATCGTCAAAGCTCAAGGGTCGCAATGCCCGCTCAAACTCCCGGTCTTTTGGGCTCAGCTGATCTTCGTCTCCTTTCAGGTAATCTTCTCTCATGTTTTTTTCGAATACAGACAAATATAAACAAAACCCTATGCGGAGAACTTCCTCATTTTGTTCACCCTGACAAAAATTGATCTAAATTCGCCTTCAAATAAGCAGAAATGAATCCCAACGCCCGGAAAAACATCATTTATTCCTTGGTCCTCTTTGCTATGCTATTATTAGTCTATGCCTGGCGGACACGGGAAGGCAAACCCGTAATTGATACTTCCGCCAAATCAGTGACAGGGAAAGTTTCCTTTTCGGGAAAAACCATGGGCACAGCTTACCAAGTGAGCTATTTAGATCCTTCTAATCAGGATTTTCAACCCTCCATTGATTCACTTTTAAATGTGTTTAACCTTAGTGTGTCAGGTTACGAACCTACCTCTGAAGTCAATCGCCTGAATCTAAAAGACACCTTAATTTCTCCCTCAAAAACCTTAGTCTCAGTATTGAAGGAGTCAAACAAAATGTATGATTTGACAGCTGGCGCACTGGACCCCACTCGATCTTCCCTTGAAAAAATATGGTCTTTTTCCCCCTCAGGAGTAAGGCTACAGGATAGCACCGATGTTCGGGTTTTTTTGTCTTTGGTTGGGCTGAAGAAGGTCATCATCACAGATTCACTAATTCGAAAATCTCCCCCCGGCATACTTCTGGACTTTTCCGGATCGGCAAAAGGCTTTGCGCTTGATTTGATAGGTGAGTTTTTGGAAGCCAAAGGCATTAAAAACTTTCTCATTCAAATCGGTGGAGAAAACCTGGCTAGGGGCGTAAATGAAAAAGGTGAGCTTTGGAAAATCGGGCTTTTCCATTTGTTGGACAGCACCCAAACGAAATCCGAGGGCATCGTGGCACTTCAAGATCAGGCGATTTCTACTGCCGGAAATCTCGAGCAATTCTACACGAGAGATTCCGTTAGGTTGTCCTTCACGCTGGATCCCCGAACAGGATATCCTGCAACTAATGGGTTGCTAAGCGCCACAGTCATTGGGCGGGATGCAAAAACTGCGGATGCGCTAGCCGATGCATTGATGGTGATGGGCTGGAGGGAGGCAATTCGCATGGATTCCATCCGTGACGATTTGCAGATGCTTTTGATTTACAACGAAAAAGGGGGGGGACTAAAACAGTATATCAGTCCAGAATTAGTCCGATTTTTATCCTTTCCTGTAAATTAAAAAAGCCAAATGCAACACTATTGAATTTTCTTACCTTTGCATTGGTTATTACCTGCAACGCTTTTTCCCAAAATAGGGAAAAGCTGAAACTCAACTCATGGGAATAAATTTTCTGCTTCTTTTTTCCACCGCAATGATCGCAGGGTTATTGGTGTTTATTTTTCCAGCCTTTCGGGATAAATATTTCAAACTGTTATTGGTTTTTGCAGGATCTTACCTTTTCTCGATCACTATCCTTCATATTATTCCGGAGCTTTTTGACAGTGGCTTCAGCAGTGCCAGGATGGGACTTTACATTTTGATTGGCTTCCTTTTTCAACAGATCCTTGAGTTTTGGTCCAGTGGGATAGAGCACGGCCATATTCACAAGCATCAAAGCGAAACTTCAAAGGGTGTTTGGACTCTAATGTTGGGACTGTTTATCCATGCATTTTTGGAAGGAACTTTACTTTCGCATGGGACAGCCATGGCTGAGGAATCTTTGGCTGTAAGTCACTCCCACAGTGACAATACCGTTTTGCTTGGGATCATCATGCACAAAGGCCCTGCTGCTTTTGCCTTGGCTGCAGTTCTTTCGGCTTCTTTGAGCAAAAAATTGACAATAATTTTACTCACCATTTTTGCCTTGGCTTCTCCTATGGGGATGTTTTCCAGTGCTTTTTTCATCAATCAGGGTATGCTTTCCAAGGAAGGAATAGGATTGTTGTATGGGTTGGTCACCGGAGGATTTTTGCATATTTCAACAACCATCTTTTTCGAAAGTAGTCCCCATCACAAGTTTCAGATGAATAAGTTGCTGGTGACATTTTTGGCAGCCGGATTGGCGATTGCATCGGAGTATTTGATGTGATTTTTATTTTCCTGCTGAAACAGGAAATTTTTCTGTTCGATTAATGGCGTTCTAATAACCCGAATAGAGGTATAAGACGTTTCCAAAAAACTTTGGATTTTCACAGAAAAGCATTTGGATTCTGTCATCAGATTCAGGTATTTCATTTTTGAATGAGAAAGCGGAAAATTCTATTCCCAAATAGCCATTTCGACCTTCTTTTCTTTGTTTTTTACTTTAAACCCTAAAAAAATATGCCTAATTCCCCAGGCCGGATGTCTGATTATTGGAAGAAAAACCTCCGGACACTTTGGATCTTACTCTCCGTTTGGTTTTTAGTCTCATTTGGATTTGGGATAATATTGGTTGAACCACTTAACCAATTCAAAATTGGAGGCTATCCACTTGGGTTTTGGTTTGCGCAGCAGGGCTCCATTTACACCTTCATTATCCTGATTTTTGTGTATGTGGCACGAATGAATAAGCTGGATAAGGAATTTGACGTCAACGAAGATTAATTTTTACCATGGACATACTTACCTGGACCTATATACTCGTCGGACTTTCTTTTGCTGTTTACATCGGTATTGCGATCTGGTCGCGTGCCGGCTCGACTAATGAGTTTTACATCGCTGGAGGGGGCGTTTCCCCATTGGCCAACGGCATGGCGACAGCGGCGGACTGGATGTCTGCAGCATCCTTCATTTCCATGGCAGGATTGATCTCCTTTTCCGGATACGATGGTTCGGTCTATCTGATGGGCTGGACTGGAGGCTATGTCTTGCTTGCGCTGTTGCTTGCACCTTATTTGAGGAAATTTGGAAAATTCACCGTACCTGACTTTGTCGGCGACCGCTATTATTCCAACAAAGCCCGAGTGGTGGCAGTGATTTGCGCGCTGTTTATCTCCTTTACCTATGTCGCCGGACAAATGCGCGGCGTGGGGATTGTCTTTTCCCGTTATCTGGAAATTCCCATCGAATGGGGCGTGGTGATCGGGATGTGCATTGTGTTTTTCTATGCGGTATTGGGGGGAATGAAAGGAATCACTTATACCCAAGTAGCCCAGTTTTGCGTGCTGATTTTTGCTTATATGGTCCCTGCGATTTTCATTTCCATGCAGCTGACGGGAAACCCTATCCCTCAGCTAGGTTTGGGTGGAAGCGTGGCGGACGGGACTCCACTTCTGGCAAAACTGGATGGAGTGCTTGCTGATTTGGGCTTTGCCGAATACACTGCCGGAAGAAAAGGGATGGCAGATATGCTAATGATCACCCTGGCATTGATGGTCGGGACAGCCGGATTACCGCACGTGATTGTCCGCTTTTTCACAGTACCGAGAGTCAAAGATGCACGGCTTTCAGCAGGGTATGCCTTGGCTTTTATTGCGATCCTATACACTACAGCTCCGGCGGTAGCAGCATTTGGAATCTACAACGCGATCAATTCCACTTCAGAAAAGAATATTTCCGAATTGCCCGTATGGGTTCAAAACTGGCAAAAAACCAATCTCATTTCTGTCGATGACAAAAACGGGGACGGCAAAGTCCAATACCTAGCCGACCCATCGGCCAATGAACTGAGCATTGATAAGGACATTATGGTCTTGGCAAGTCCGGAGATCGCAAACCTGCCCAATTGGGTAGTGGGATTGGTCGCAGCAGGAGCCATGGCGGCAGCGCTTTCGACAGCAGCAGGTTTACTCTTGGTCATCTCCACTTCCGTATCCCGTGATTTGGTCAAGACTTTCAATCCCAGAATTTCGGAGAAAAAGGAGCTTCGAATCGCCCGGATTGCCGCAGCAGGAGCGGTGTTATTTGCGGGATATTTCGGAGTAAATCCGCCCGGATTTGTGGCCGAAGTAGTAGCCTTTGCCTTTGGATTAGCAGCGGCATCCTTCTTTCCGGTGATTATTTTGGGAATATTTTCTACCCGAATAAACAAGGAAGGGGCCATCGTGGGAATGATTTCAGGTTTGATTTTCACAATTGGTTATATTACCTACTTCAAATTCCTCAGCCCAGAACTCAATACCCTGGAGCATTGGTGGTTTGGAATATCTCCGGAAGGCATCGGTTCCCTCGGCATGTTGCTCAATTTTCTGATGTGCTATTTCGTTTCGAAATTCACTCCTGCCCCACCTCAGCATGTTCAGGATTTGATTCAGGAAATCAGGATTCCGAAAGGGGCGGGATCAGCACATAATCATTAGAATTTCAGCACCCAAAAACCTAAAATATCATGAGTGATCGATTACATACCCTCAGTGGATACCTCTACGAATACCAAAAAAGCATAGCTCAGCCCGAAGAATTCTGGGCCAGAATTGCCGATTCCTTTCATTGGAGAAAGCGTTGGGACAGTGTCCTGAAATGGAATTTCGATGGACCGGATGTGAAGTGGTTTGTCAATGCCAAGCTGAATATCACAGAGAATATTTTTGAGCGACATCTCTATACGATCGGTGACCGCCCGGCGATCATCTGGGAACCGAGCGAGCCAACTGAGCCTACGCGGACCATTACCTACCGGGAGCTTTATGAGGAAGTTTGCCGATTTTCGAATGTTTTGCAAGATAAAGGAATCAAAAAAGGCGATCGGGTAATTATATACATGCCGATGGTGCCTGAGGCTGCGATTGCCATGCTAGCCTGTGCCAGAATCGGAGCCATTCATTCCGTGGTTTTTGCCGGATTTTCGAGTAATGCACTCGCCGATCGGGTGATTGACTGTGAGGCCAAGGCAATTTTAACTTCGGATGGCAATTATCGGGGCAATAAGAAAATCGGAGTGAAATCCGTGGTAGATGAAGCCCTGGAAAAATCATCCGTGGAGACCGTGATCGTCTACCAACGAACTGGTCAGGAAGTCACCATGAAAGACGGCCGTGATTTTTGGTGGCATGAGGTCATGGCAGGACAATCGGAAAAGCATGTGGCCGAAGAAATGGACAGTGAGGACATGCTTTTTATTCTATACACCTCAGGCTCTACAGGCAAACCCAAAGGAGTGGTGCATACCACCGGGGGCTACATGGTTTATACCCAATATTCATTTTCGAATGTGTTTCAGTATTCGCCCGGAGATGTGTACTGGTGTACAGCTGACATCGGTTGGATTACAGGACATTCTTACATAGTCTACGGACCACTCTTGGCTGGAGCCACTACCCTGATGTTTGAGGGTGTTCCGACCTACCCGAATCCCAGCAGATTTTGGGAAGTGATTGAAAAACATAAAGTGAATGTGTTTTATACCGCCCCTACCGCCATCCGTGCACTTCAGGCTTTCGGCACTGATCCTATCCAAGGGTATGACCTGAGTTCGCTCAAAGTTCTCGGATCAGTCGGTGAACCCATCAACGAGGAAGCTTGGCACTGGTACCACACACATATTGGGAAAGGAAGGTGCCCGATCGTCGATACCTGGTGGCAGACTGAAACCGGAGGAATTTTGATTTCTCCTCTAGCAGGCATCACTCCTACCAAACCGGCATATGCCACTTTGCCACTGCCCGGAATCCAGCTTTGCATCGTAGACCCGGAAGGAAATGAACTGAAAGGAAATTCTGTAGAAGGAAATCTCTGCATCAAATTTCCCTGGCCCTCCATGATCCGGACGACCTATGGGGATCACGATCGGTGCAAGCAAACCTATTTTTCAGCCTATAAGGGAATGTACTTTACCGGAGATGGAGTGAAGCGGGATCATGACGGCTACTACCGAATCCTAGGTCGAGTCGATGATGTAATCAACGTCTCAGGACACCGAATGGGAACTGCCGAAGTGGAAAATGCCATCAATGAGCATCCAAAAGTCATCGAATCAGCCGTAGTAGCTTATCCACATGAAGTCAAAGGTCAGGGTATTTATGCCTATGTCATCTGTGATATGACCAACCGTACAGAAGAAAATCTGATAAATGAGATTAAAGAAATGGTTTCTAAGATTATTGGACCCATTGCTAAGCCGGATAAAATTCAAATTGTGCCGGGACTTCCAAAAACCCGATCAGGAAAGATCATGCGTCGAATTCTGAGAAAAGTAGCCGAAGGAAGTCTGGACAGCATGGGCGACACCAGTACTTTGCTGGATCCGGATGTGGTAGAGAAGATTATTGAAGGAAGAAAATAGTGGAGTTGGGAGGCAAGGAAGTTTGGAAGCTAGGAAGTTTTTGGTTGAGCTATACCAATTTTCCGCGTTCTGAATTTCCAGTCTCTTTTATCCTTACTTTGATCTTGATACTAAAATCTAGATACTAGATACTTTCAAAATGTCCAACGTCATTGTCAACCGAGTCGCGGAGTTTCTGAAAAGATTCCCTCCTTTTTCCTTTTTGGGAGATGGGGATCTGACCCGTGTGGCTCAAAGTGTAGCAGTACAGTATCTAGAACAAGGCGAGATTTTATTTCAGCAAGGTGAGGCCGCAAGACCTCATTTTTTCATTCTCAAGGAAGGGATCATCCATTTGGTAGAGACTTCTCAAAAGGGCGAGGAAATCCGGGAAGTATGCGACGAGGGGGATGTATTTGGGGTATTGGCTTTATTGGGTAAAAGGCCCTATCTCCTGACTTCCAAAGTCATCGAAAACAGTCTGATTTATGCCATTCCTGTTGCTGTTTTTGAAAAGATTCTGGAGGAAAACAGTCGCGTCGCACTCTTTTTTGCAGCAGGATTTGCAGCAGGGCAAGTCGTAGTCAGGCAGGATCTTTCGCAGGGACAAAAAGCAAGAAGTGAGTTAAAAAAAGCATCGGGAGATCATTCCCTTTTGATTTTTTCGGATCAGTCAGCAGTCAACTTTTCCGAAAAGGTATTGAATTGCCCTCCTGAAACATCAATCCAAAGTGCCGCAAAACTGATGGCAGAAGCTCAGGTCAGCAGTATTGTAATTTGCGATTCACAGGATTTTCCATTGGGTATTTTGACAGACAAAGATTTGCGGAGCCGAGTTTTAGCTTCGGAAATTTCACCTAAAAATCCGGTCTCACAAGTCATGACCAGTCCGGTGATTACCCGAAAGAAGCAGGATGGCTTTTCCAACCTTTACCTGACCATGATCCGTCACCGCCTGCACCATTTGGTCCTGACCGGGGATGGCACGGACAAAAGTCCGGTGTGCGGGATCATTTCGGACCATGATGTATTTCTCTCGATGGGTAACAGTCCTGCGGTACTCATTCACGGACTGATGAACACGCAGGAGGTGGGTGAAATGCGGAAAATTCGTGATCGTGCGGAACAGATGCTTTGCTATTACCTCGAAAATGAAGTTTCCATGGAATTCGTCGCTTCGGTCATGACCGAAATCAACGATGTGATCATCCGGCAGGCCTTGGAAATCGCAAAAACCGAATTGAAAGCCGAGTATCCTGAAATGAACTCCACCCGGTTTTGCTTTTTATCCATGGGAAGTGAGGGCCGGGAAGAACAATTGCTTCGAACCGATCTGGATAACGCCATTCTCTATGAAGATGTGGCCGAAGGACTTCAGTCCAAGGCTGCCGAATATTTCCTCAAGTTGGGTGAAGGCGTGGTTGAAGTTCTTTTGGCGTGTGGCTTTGATCCCTGTCCGGGTAAAATCATGGCAAGCAATCCGGAGTGGATTCAGCCGCTTTCGGTTTGGAAGAATTATTTTTCGGATTGGATTCTTCACCCCTCTCCTGAAGCTTTGATGAAGGTTTCGATTTTCTTTGATTTTAGGTCTGTGGCAGGCAGTAATGCTTTGGCTGCTGAACTCTCCGATCATATCTATCAGGAAATCGGGAAGAAACAGATTTTCTTAAATTTTTTAGCTCAAAATGCGATGAAAAACCCACCTCCCCTCGGTTTTTTCAGGGATTTCGTTGTGGAAAAATCAGGTGAAAACAGAGATCAGTTTGACATTAAACTTCGGGCGATGTTGCCTTTGACAGATCTGGCTCGTTTGCTGGTACTGAGTCATCAGATTGTGGGAATCAATAATACTTTTCAGCGATTCGAAAAGTTAGCGGAGCTGGAATCTTCCAATTCGGAACTTTATTCCCAAGCCGGAAAAGCATACGAAATTTTGATGCGAATGCGGGCATTGGAAGGTTTGCAAAACAAAAACAATGGACGATACATCAATCCAAAATCCTTGGGGAAACTTCAGCGGCAACTTTTGAAAAATGCCTTCGCTCCGATATCCGAGTTACAGGAAATCGTCAATATCCGGTTTCAACTAGACTATTTCAGGCGATGAGCTGGTGGGAATTTTGGAAGCCAAAACACGAACGATTGGAATTTATCCGTGATTTTTTAGCGGCAAATGAGCAGACCATTCCGGGGATTCGATCCATTGACCAGTTGAATTTTACTGTATTGGATACGGAGACTACAGGATTGGACCCTTCCCGGGATTCGATTCTATCCTTTGGGGCAGTGAAAGTTTCCGAATTGAAAATCCAAATCCCCACTGCGGTGGAATGGTATCCACTTTCTGAAAACACTGGTGGTAAAACAGCCCAGATTCATGGATTGGTTGACATCCCTGATCAGATTTCCAAGGAAGAATTTGTCCGGAGGCTTTTGCCTTATTTAGGCAATTCAATCCTGGTAGGGCATCATCTTGGATTTGATCTGGAAATGATCAACAGACAGCTGAGCGATTTTGGCCTGGATCAATTACCCAATGCGGGAGTTGACACCCTTAGCTTGGCGATCAGGTTGGAGCATGGTCCACAAGCTGATCAAAACAGAATCAAGATGGGTACTTATAGCTTGGATGCCCTTTGCGAACGATATGGGATTGACACGGATGATCGGCACACTGCGGCAGGTGATGCATTTTTAACTGCCCAACTTTTTCTGAAACTACTAAAAGTGGCAGAGCGAAAAGGAATTATAAACTACAGGGACTTGATAAAAAACTGGTAGTTGAAAGTAGAATTTAGCGGTTAAAAAATTGCATAATTCCTTTGATATCAATGGAATATAGGTAAATTCGATTGTAAATTTTTATTCCACCATTTTTCCCCAACGCTATGTCAAAACTAAAAATTGACCCAAATCTGGTGTTGAGAGAGGAACAACTGGTACTGAGTGAACATCAAATTAGATCTATTCAAGATCTCCTCAAGTATCAGCATCCTATCACACAGAAGTACCTGGCCCTTGGAGGCTCAGGAGGATGGCTGGGGCCGAATACCACTCCGATTACAAAATGTCCGGATGGTGTAGGTTCTTTTCAGCATTATGCAAATGGATCGATTTATTATCATCCTTCCACAGGTGCCCATGAAGTGCATGGGTTGATCAGAGCTCGCTGGCAATCTCTGGGCTGGGAACGAAGCTTTTTAGGTTATCCGATCACCGATGAGACCGCCACACCTGATGGCATCGGTAGGTACAATCACTTTCAGGGAGGAAGTATCTATTGGAGCCCGTCTACGGGAGCCTGGGAGATACATGGAGCTATTCGGGCGAAGTATTCGTCTTTGGGATGGGAGCGCAGTTTTCTGGGCTATCCCCTGACCAATGAGATGACTTGTCCGGATGGAATAGGCAGATACAATCATTTCCAGGGAGGAAGCATCTACTGGTCCCCTAGCACAGGCGCTTGGGAGGTGCATGGACTTATCCGGGAGCAATGGAAGGCTTTGGGCTGGGAACGAAGTGTGTTAGGCTATCCAACTTCCGATGAATTGGCAGTCTTTGGCGGCACAGGTCGAATTTCCCATTTCCAGCGGGGAAGTATCTATTGGTCCAGCACTGCCGGGACACGGGTTTTGCGTGAGCGGGTGAGAATCCATGTGAAAATCCTCGAAAACCCTACCAGCTTTACCTTAAACCAACAATTTGCTGCCATGCAGGAGGTTTTTGCGGTGGCCGGTATTCGGGTGGATTGGGTGACTACCGAGAATCTGAGTTTGCCAACACTTACCGACGTAGATGTGGGAGGCTGCTTCATGGGGCAGACTACTGCTGAGCAAAATTCGCTATTTGGAAACCGAAACTTTATGGGCGGAAATGACCTGGTAGTCTATTATGTGCGAAGTACTGTACCCGGCTATAACGGCTGTGCAGCCCATCCTGCGGGAAGACCCGGATGTGTGGTGGTCCGATCAGCAAGTCGTTGGACATTGGCACATGAGTTTGGCCATGTATTAGGTTTGAGCCACGTGAGTAACAATGACCGGCTGATGACCGGCTTGGGGACGTTCAACATCACCAATCCTCCCCCTGATCTGATCTCCAGCGAGTCCACCACGATGCGTAACTCTACACTCAGTACTCAACTTTAACTCTTAAATATCATGGCACAACGACGAACAACAGGGAGTAACCACGGAGCTTCTTCGACAAACGAACTCCTGGCCTTTCTCCGACAGGATGAATTGGACTATCCTGCAGCCGCTTTGAAATTTGGAGAGGATGCACTTCCTTTTTTGAAGGAATTGGTGGCGAGCAGCGATGAAAACCTGGCAATAAAGGCAGCTTACTTGGTTGGGTTTATTCAGGGCGATGAAGCGGATAAGATTCTGGAAAATGCAGCAACGGTCGGTTCTGCTCCCATTCGGGTAGCCGCAGCCTATGGCGCACAAAAACGCAATTCAGCCGGTGCACAGGCCATTTTGAATCATTCTCTTGAGGACAAAGATCCTTCAGTGGTCAAGTTTGGCTTACTCTCTGCAAAAGCGAGTAAACTGGAATCAAACCTAAAATCCAAGATTGATAAAATCTCCAAAAATTTTCTGGATGAAAACATCAAATCTGTGGCAGGTGAGATGATGAAGAAAATGAAGTGACCAAACTCATGAACTTTTGAAAAGCTGTCCGATCAAGAGGGCAGCTTTTTTTATTTCCATGCGATGTCCGACTTTCCCGTTGCTTTTAACTGGATCTCCAGCCCGGAGGGAGTCGGATAGAATCCATTGGGGAAAATTTTCAAATCGATGATTCTGAGATCGGCAATTGGCGTCTCAAAAGCGAGTCGCTCCTGAATCCCTCCTAAACTTTCCGCCAATACTTCGGCCATTGGAAAACGAAGCTTTTGATTGAGCTGACGGATGATTTTACCTTTTTTCAAAGCTGCTGCGGTCTTTGCTTTGGGATTGTCACTTGCCAGGTGAAAATTAACCTGATCAAAAATCAAAACCTGCTCCTTACTGTCAAAGGCTGGCAAACCTACCAAGAACAACATTCCCTTTATTTGCTTCCCATTGCTTTGCTCTGCGTGAAAATCCATTTTTATTCCAAGCTTTTCACCATAGGCTTGGGACTTGAAATTGTCAGGGCGAAATACCGTCGTTTTATTGACCCGAATGGCCTGGTTTCCAAAATTTTCCCGCAGGAGTTCATCAATTTCAGCGTAGGTCAAACGAAGGGGAATCAGGATTTCGAGCGTATTTTTTGCACTCTTATTCTCGGTCAGTTTAGGCAATGGTGAGGGCCTGCTGGGTGCGGCATCAGCCGGATGCAGATTCACTTTTCCTTTCATTCCCAAGTTGAGGTGATATCCTTCATTTGGCGAAAAATTTTCGGACAGTTTCACCGAGTCAGGCTGAATGGAAAAGGCCATTTTTTTACCCTGGAAGTCCACAAAGACAGGTTGACCCACTTCGTTCCAAATCTGATCAACCAAGGGTTTTAATCGGACAAGGTCCGGTTTGGAAGTCAGATGAGTTGCCGCATAATCCCGAATTTCATTTCGGATCATTTGGCTCAAATCAAGTTCCATCCCCAAGACATTAAAACTCATTTTCCCCCCTAAGTCCAGCAGTTCAAACTCAGAAATCCCCATTGACCAGTTTTCATTGACTATGGGATTGATCAGGAAAACAGGAGCAAAGGATTGATCCAAAGGGACCTTTGATTGAAATAGATTCCGCAATCCCCCCGGCTTCAGTCCAACTTCGCCTCTGATACGAATAGGAAGCTGGATTTGTATTTTATCTTTGTCTATCGGTTGAATTTTTGTCATTCCATTTCTGGAAAAATTCAAATCTCCGACTATTCCATTGCCGAGATCCATTGCCTTTTCCTGAAAAAGAACTGGAGGAATGCGCTGGTTGAGCAGGTTTTCCAAGGTGCCAAGGGGTATGCGAACCGGAACATTCACCTCTGAATATGCCGCCGGAACAGGTATTGTAGCCGGGATCAAGTTTGGATCCAAGCTTTTACAAGCACCCGAAAGCAACAAGCCTCCCAAGATTAGCTTCGCGAAAAAAAAGGATTTGGCACTATTCTGCATTTTCATTGTTATTAAATCGGTTTCAAAGAGGAACTATTTCGCTCTTGCAACAATTGCCCCAAAAGTAATTAATCACGACTATGAACTGGAATAAATTGACCAATGCGGCTCAAATCCAAGAGATCAAGGCCTTGAGTGTAACAAAACCTGTTTTGATTTTCAAGCACAGCACCCGATGCTCCGTGAGCAGTATGTCGCTCGATCGCCTGATGCGTAATTGGAAAACTGCCGATGAAGCTAAAGTTGTGCCTTACTTTTTGGATTTGATTGCCAATCGTTCGTTGTCAAATCAAATAGAAGAGGAGTTTAATATTCCTCATGAGTCCCCTCAGGTGATAATTATCAGAAATGGCCAATCGGTATACGATACTAGTCATTATGGAATTTCATATCCTGAAATCATGGCTCAAGTTTAGAATTTTTAAATTTTAAAAGGGAAATACACCACTTATCCTCCAATGGGGCCACTCCCGTTTTAGTGTGATCGATGGTTAAACCTTTCCCTTTGGCATTCAGTCAAAGTAGTTGAATTTTGAACTGATTATGAAGAAACAATACGCATTAATTCCACTGATTTTTAGCCTTCTTTTGACTTATTCAGCGTACGGGCAAGACCGTCCTGAGCGAAAATTGACAGGAAAAGTAATCGACGGTGTCGCCAACGTTCCGATGATCGGAGCAAACGTGCTGGTAAAGACCGTTACTGATTCACTTTTGATAGGGACCGTCACGGGAACCAATGGTGCATTTGAGATTGCGCGCCCGGATATCCCATCTGTGAAGGTGGAAATAACCTTTATAGGATATAAAACCATTACAATAATCCATCAGATCAGGCAATCGCCTGTATTAGGAGATTTGATTCTACTGGAGGACACCAAAGTACTTGGAGAAGTGCTCATCGAAGGTCAGATTCCGGTCGGAGAGCAGCGGGGGGACACCACATCTTTCAATGCAAATGCTTTCAAAACGCAAACCAATGCGCAGGCTGAGGATTTGATTCGAAAAATGCCAGGAATCACCATGCAGAATGGCCAAGTACAAGCTCAAGGAGAGCAGGTACAGCGGATTTTGGTTGATGGACGGGAGTTTTTTGGCAATGACCCAAGCATCGCTTTGCGAAATCTGCCGGCTGATGCGATTGACAGAGTAGAAATATTGGATCAGCGGTCGGATCAAAGCCGTTTGACTGGTTTTGATGATGGCAACTACACCAAAACAATCAATATTATTCTTCGATCAGATCGGAAAAACGGTTCTTTTGGCCGGGTGTATAGCGGCTATGGAACAGATGATCGATATGCAGCGGGGGGTAGTTTAAACTTCTTCAAGGGCGACAAGCGACTTTCTGTATTGGGACTCTTCAATAATATCAATCAACAAAATTTCTCCAGTCAAGACCTCGCCGGAGTAACGGCTAATGCCGGTGGCGGTGGAGGGCAAAGAGGTCCTGGTGGAGGTGGCCCAGGCGGCGGTGGTCGCTTTGGTGGCGGAGGAAATAATAATTTCTTCGTAGGAAATACTGGTGGCATCGTTGCCACAAATGCGATAGGCTTGAACTATTCGGACAAGTGGGGTCAAAAAGTCAATTTCTCGGGTAGTTATTTCTTCAACAACACGACCAACTCGCTTCGTCAGATTACCAATCGCGAAACTGTTGTAAATGAAAATCTTCGGCAGTTTTACCAAGAAAATCTGATCAATACCGTGGACAATAACAATCACCGCGCAAATGCCAGAATTGAGGCAGATCTGAATGAGAAAAACTCCATAATCATTACGCCTAATATCTCTTTTCAAACCAACAGAACTTTTGGTGATCGAGACGCTTTGACTACCACAAATGCCGGTGACTCTCTTTCCGCATTGAGATCTATCACCGATGCAGAGACTAACGCGTTCAACATTTCCAACAACATTACTTACCGCTACAAATTCGATAAAAGAGGAAGAACGCTATCGACGGATATTTTCACAGCATGGAACAAGCGGGATCAGTTTTCAACGCTTTTGGCGGCTAGTCAGGATTACCGTCGCAATTTGGTCGACACTGCTGAACAGGAGACCAACTCGCTCAACAATGGCTTTAACTACCGAATGAACGCCACTTGGACCGAGCCGCTAGGCGAAAAATCCATCGGAACTTTTGGCTACCAAATTGCCAACAACAAAACCAGTGCAGATCAAAAAACCCGAGTACTCAATCGTGAAAACCTTTTCACTTTAGATTCAGCACTTTCCAATGAGTTTGACAACAAATTCATCACGCAGCGACTTCGATCAGGTTATGCTTACAATAATCAAGGCTGGAACGTCAATCTTAACCTTGATTACCAAAATGCCAGATTGGACAATGAGGCGTTTTTCCCAACCCCGGGGGTATTCGAGAGATCCTTCAACAATATTCTACCTAGCGCAAATGTCAACTACCGAAATCGGGAAACCGGATTCAGCTGGAGAATGCGCTACCGCACTGATACCAGTGAACCAAGTGTGGCAGAGCTTCAGAACGTGGTGAACAACCAAAACCCGCTGAACCTGCGTGTTGGTAATCCTTCGTTGGGGCAGAGTTTCAACCACAACATCTTCGTCAACATCAGCAAAGTGAATCTGGAGAAATCCCGCACGCTATTCACCTTTGCAAATTATTCTTCCACCAAAAACTTCATCGGAAACAGCACCTTCCTTGCAGTGCAGGATACCCTGATCAATGGAGAGATTCTCCTACGTCCGGGTGGACAAATCACAAGTCCGGTAAATTTGGATGGGAATTTTAGAGCAACCCTTTTCATGACTTATGGTGCTCCGATCAAAATGATCAAATCTCAGTTCAACACCAATTCCCGAATAGGCTTCAACCGAATTCCGGGTATTATCAATGGTGAAAGTAACTTGAACGATAACCTTACGCTTAGTCAGGGAATTACGCTTAGCTCGAATATCAGCCAAAATGTAGACTTCTCGATCAGCACCACAGGTTCGTATAACATTGTAAACTCTTCGCTTCAGCAGAACCTGGATAATAACTTTTATCAGCAGGAAACTAACCTTCGTTTGTATTTCTCCTCTCAGAACGGGAAGTACTTCATGGGAAATAATGTTGCTCATTCCCTGTATTCTGGTCTTTCTGAAGGATTCAATCAGAACTTCTTCCTGTGGAATATCGAGGGTGGAATTCGCTTTGCAAAAAATAATAAGGCAGAGCTGAAAGCAGTGATCTTTGACTTACTCAATCAAAATAACAGCATCACCCGAACCATCTCAGATGTTGCAGTGACCGATGTATTCACCAATGTCCTTACGCGCTATGGCATGGTGACTTTCACATATATCCTCGGCAACTTCAAGCAGCCGGAGGCTGCGCCTCAGCAGCCTTGGCAAATGGGAAGACCGGGTGGGGGAAGAACTTGGTAAAGTTTGAAGTGAGAAAGCTGAAGTCAAAAATCTGAAAATGGCCCAAGTCGAAAGATTTGGGTTTTTTTATGCAAAAAAAGCAGTTACCTCTCTTGACTTTTAAAGAAATCGTTTGGATATTTTTTAAAAATTTTTCCAACCAAAAAACCCTTTTTTATGAAAAACACATTAGCCCCCCCCCAAGTACAAAAATCTAGGTAAATTCGGATTCTTAGGTTTTCTAGCGCTTTTGATCACTATGAATCTACTGCTGACCTCATGCGTCGAAGAACCAGAAGCACCCAAAATCGAGGTCATTGAAAATGCACAGATTGCTCAAGTAAAGTCTTGGTTTGAAGAAAACAAAACCAAGCTGAGACTCCCAGAAAGGGGATCTAATTTTCGGTCAGAGTCTCAGGAATTGATCCTCCCATTTTTTGAAGAAGAACCTGATTGGGATAAGTTTCACCATTACTATTTTCCTGATGGGCGAGAGGTGTTTGAAATAAATTTGGAAAATGAACAAGTTTATATCCCCAAACCCGAATCGAAGGATGTAGAGGAAGAATTTGAAGAACGGGTTATCCAAAATATTCTTTTTGTAAAACATCGCACTGAAAACAGGTTTGATCCGCTCATTGTCAGATACTATCCTGATGAAGAGACATCAAAGCGAGATTTTAAGGCGATCAACTATCAGATGATTGATGAGAAGTGGAGTGGATGGATAGACTTATTCACTTATGATGAGCATTATTTTATTGGCTTTCAAATAGAAAAGGGACAAATTACCAATACTAGAAAATTCAATAAAAATGCCCCAAACGGTAAATTTTACATTGGAAAAGAAAATATGGATGTTAGGTGTAAAATTGTAGAGACAGTCTGGATTAATGTGACTATAGCGGGAGATGTGATGACTATCACAAGTTTGGAAAGCACACTAAGCCAATTTTGCACCGTGGGAGGAAATGATTCGTATACCTCAGGCGGCGGATCTTACAGCTACGGTGGTGATTCATATTCAAGCAATGGAGGATATTCAGGCTCTTATTCAGGGTATAACCCGCCAGATGTGCCGATGCCAAAGTTGACTATTTATATTGATTCAAGTTTTTCACAAAACAAAACCCTCAAATGTGCTCAAGAGATGCTGGAGATGAGCAAATTTGTTTACAGCTTAGCCGAATTTACAAATAAAACTTCTCCAAAAAATGTAACATTTAAAGTCGGAACTACAATTCAATCTGGTGCTGGGGCTGAAACTGATGGGACTACTTATGGTCATAATAATATTATAATCACATTTAATGAAAAAAAGGTGAATGATATGAGTTCTTTAGATGCAGCTAGAGTTATACTCCACGAAATTATCCATGCGGAAATTTATAATGCAGTTGGCGAGAAAAGGGGCTCCTTATTAGTCGGAAATTTTCAGAATAATTTCGAAGAGTATAAAAAACTTTATCCAAACAACAATAGCCTACAGCAACACAATTTTATGGCTGAATATATTGTTGATAATATTGCTAAAGTCCTTCAGGAAATTCATCCATTATTGGGAGCGAGTGAATTCTACAATGCAGTAGGAGGGACTAGTAAATGGCCAAAAGGAATAAATCCAACTTTTTATACAGCAATGGCCTGGCATGGATTAAATAGTTCAAAAGAATGGAATGAGATGAAATATGAGGATCGAAAGGTTTTGCAAGATCTTCAGGATTTAGATAACCGTTTAACAAAAACTTGTATTCAATGAGGATTTACTTGAAGTCAATTAGTATAATATTGACATGGTTTTTATTAATTTCCTGCAATAAGCAAATCAATGAAAAACCTTTTTTGGAAATTGATAAATCCAACGATTTTCCAGAAATAGGAGACACATTAATAATTGTGCTAAATACCGAGGATTCTCTTTCCTTTCGCAGATCGGAACTTATTGAGGGAAAAACCTATATCCACTATCGGAAAAACTTCGTCAAATCCCCTGACTTTATAATTAATTTGGGACATTATCCAGATCAAAAAAAAATTTACCTACAAATACAAGAATTATCCAGATTTCCTATTCTATACGATTCAGCTCTAGATTTCAATAAATGGTTTTATCTGAGCTATAATTCTTATTTCCTTATAGAAAAAAAAGAGCTGCTTTATTCCAATTCAGACAGTCTTCAGTTCCTGGAAGTTGCTTTCAGTGCTAAAGGTGAAATTTAAACTATGAATTACTTAAGGTAAATCAAATACAAAAATTAGAATTATATAAAAGCTAATAGCCCAAATCAATCGACTTGGGCTATTTTTACTTAATAACAATGCCTTTCGATTACATCTTAGGAAGTACTACACTATCCACAGAGTGAATTACGCCATTTGACTGCCATACGTCAGCGATGGTAACTTTGGACTGTCCACCATTTGCATCCGTAATGTAAAGGTCTTTGCCTTTCATCCAAGCAGTGATTGTTCCACCTTGTACTGTGGTTAAAGTTGCTTTACCGTTACCAGCTTTGATTGCAGCCGCGATTTCTTTTGAGCCCATTTTACCGGCTACCACGTGGTAAGTCAATACTGCTTGCAATTGCGCTTTGTTCTCTTCTTTTAAAAGGGTCTCAACTGTTCCTGCAGGAAGTTTTGCGAAAGCAGAATTCTCAGGAGCGAAAACTGTAAATGGACCTGCAGTCTGTAGCGTCTCTACCAAACCTGCAGCTTTTAATGCTGCTACCAGGGTAGTGTGATCTGCAGAATTCACTGCATTTTCCACGATGTTTTTAGAAGGGTACATTGCTGCGCCACCCACTTCTACGGTTTTTTCCATTTGTGCAAATGCGGTGTTTGCGGAAAGGAATACGAAGGCTGCGAAAGCCATTTTGAATAAGTTGTTCATAAGTTTTATTGTTTTGGTTTTTCTGATATGGATGCACTTACGTGTGAGATTTCGCAGGTGGATTGGGTGCAGGTCAACTTTTTTTGGGGGAAAGTTAAAAGGACCGGAGTTTAGCCAATGACTTTTGCTCCCAAAAGCTCAAAATTGATAGCTTTGTGGCTGGATTAATTTACAGTCATGTACCAAGAGAAAATCGAAGCGATCAAAGCCGCAATAGCAGCCGCCGACGCGACTACCCCAGACCAACTTGAAGCGTATCGAATGGAGTTTATCTCCAAGAAAAGTGTCGTTGGGGAGCTTTTTGCAGCGATGGGACAGATCCCGAATGAGGAAAAGCGAACCTACGGTCAGGTAGTTAATTCAGTGAAGCAATTGGCGGAAGAAAAATTTCAGGAACTGATCGAAAAGGTGGCTGCTTCCAACAAAAAGTCAAAAACTGCCGATATCGACTTGACTTTGCCTCCTTCCAATTATCGGTTGGGTGGAATCCACCCGCTTACCGCCACGCGTCAGCGCATCATCGAGATCTTTGAGCGCATCGGTTTTAACCTGTCCGAAGGACCTGAGATCGAGGACGATTGGCATAACTTCACGGCATTGAATTTCCCTGAAAACCACCCTGCGCGTGAGATGCAGGACACTTTTTTCATTGAAAAAAATCCCGATATCGCACTTCGTACGCACACTTCATCTGTGCAGGTGCGGGTGATGGAAAACCAAAAACCTCCGATTCGGACGCTATCTCCGGGTCGTGTGTACCGAAACGAGGCAATTTCTGCCCGTGCTCATTGCATTTTCCACCAGGTGGAAGGACTCTATGTGGATGAAAATGTAGGATTTGCGGACTTGAAGAATACGCTCTACCACTTTGCCAAGGAGATGTTTGGAAAGGAAACTAAAGTGCGATTCAGACCATCGTTTTTCCCATTCACCGAACCCAGTGCTGAGATCGATATTTCCTGCCTGATCTGCGGAGGAAAAGGCTGTAATGTCTGCAAAGGCAGCGGATGGGTAGAGATCGGAGGCAGTGGAATGGTCGATCCGAATGTCTTGGAAAACTGTGGTATTGACTCGAAAAAATACACCGGATTTGCCTTTGGGATGGGTATTGAGCGGATTGCGATGCTGAAATATCAGATCAAGGATTTGCGGCTTTTTACAGAAAACGATGTGCGATTCCTGAGTCAATTCAGGCCGTTGTTATAGAGAAATTGAAAAAGGCTGATCGAGAGATTGGCTTTTTTGTTTTCCCACAGATCACCACGGATAAGGGCACAGATTTTCACTGATAAGGTTCTTTGGGAAAAAATGTGAGTTCTTTTTGTGTGAGAATCCGTGGGAAACATTTAAAAACAAGCCTATTTCATCGTTTGTTGAGAAAAAGGCGAAATCCATAAAAAATGATTTAAATTAACTGTATGAAAATTACATTAGAAATCGATAGTGAAAAGGCTTCAGCCTTCCTCAACTTCATTGGGAGTCTTGATTTTATCAAAATCAAAGTTCAGGAGGATTTTGAAGAGCCTACCAAAGAAGAAATCCTACAAAGCATCGAAGCAGGATTGAAAGAAGTGAAAGATCACCTGGAGGGAAAAATTAAACTAAAAGAGGCAAGAACATTTTTGGATGAGCTTTAAAATACTTTTATCAGATACTTTTCAGAGAAACTTCAAGCAATTAGCAAAGAAGCACTCTTCTCTTAAATCTGACTTATTTAACCTTATTGAATCCTTGGAAAGTAACCCCTCCCAAGGAACACCGCTTGGAAATAATCTTTTTTAAATTAGGGTTGCAATTACTTCTACGGGTAAAGGAAAATCAGGGGGAGCAAGAGTGATCACAATGGTAAAGGTGATCAACCAAGAAGTCTTCCTGATCACAATTTATTCAAAATCAGATCGAGAATCGATTTCCATAGAGGACCTAGAAAAGTTGATAAAGGACTTGTAGCCTGAAAAATCACTCGAAAGGTTGGTCTTTTTTTATTCTCACAGATAGCACAGATTTTCACAGATGAATATGTAATTGTTAATAATCTGTGTTCATCCGCGGAGACCGGATTGGTTCAAGTTTTCAAACTTGGACCCGTCATAATGCAGTCTTCGGACTGCCAAATATTATTTACAATACGGATTAGGTCCAAGTCAGGAGACTTGAACCATTTTAAAATCAGCGAACATCAGCGACTTTTTCGGCGCTCATCTGCGGGAAACAAACATTAGAATCCAGCCTGACCGAAAGATTGGCTTTTTTTATTCTCACAGATAAGCACGGATAAGGACACAGATTTACACTGATGAAAGAAATACAGTGGAAAATCTGTGTGCATCTGTGATTTTAATCCGTGAAAATCTGTGAGAAATAATAGTTAAAAACAAGCCCGATTCGTCTCCAATCCCCCCACTTCCATCTTCACCAAAAACACATCCCCACTCTGTGGATATTTTTTCAAATCCGATTCAGTCATATTTTCCTGGGCCGTGGTGATCAGCATCACATCGAGATTTTCACCCCCAAAGCAACAGGAAGTCACATGGGGAACAGGCAGCTCGATTTTGTCTTGAAGTTTTCCGGTCTGAGGATTCCAGCGATAGACTCCTGAACCTCCATAATGTGCTACCCACAGCATACCTTCCCGATCGATGCACATCCCGTCCGGAAAGCCCAAGTCCTCCGGGATCTCCACTGCAACCCTTCGGAATCTGATTTCTCCTGTCGCCGGATCAAATAAGAATTCCTGAATCTTCCGCGTTGGGGTATCGATAAAATAGAAAGTATCCTGATCTTCCGTCCAAGCCATTCCATTGGAAATGGTCAGGTTGTTCAGTTGTACTTCGGGTTTGAGCTTGGAGTCAATCCGGTAAAGGGAACCTGCCCCCTCTGTGAACTTGGTACTTAGTGTCCCTATCCAAATCCGACCTTTAAAATCAACCTTTCCGTCATTGAAGCGGTGTAAGGGCTGATTAGTCTCCACTTCACACAGCTTTTCGATTTCCTCAGTCTCCCAATCGTACCACACCAGTTTCCGGTCCAAACCCAAAATCAATTTTCCATTTTGACCTTTCAGAACCACCGCCAAATAATGCGGGAAATGCCTGATTTCCAGTTTTTCGGAAGTTAAATGGTATCGATGAAGATTACCCTTTTCGATATCCACCCAGAAAAAGCAACCTAAATCAGCTATCCAAAGCGGGCCTTCACCTAAGTAGCATTGGGAGGAGATCGTTTTAAAGACAGGGTTTTCCAAGGTAATATGATTTAAAGATTGATGTCATGGTTGCTTACTTGTTCAGCAAAAGTAATCTCCCACATAATTTCTGAAATAAAATAACAAATTGAATGATTTATTACCTGATCCATTCCCTTTACCAAAGAAAATGTGATGTTGGCAAATTTAGTCTGCGTTCTTCCGCTTATTTTGGTTAAAAATACCAGCCCATGCTTCATTTCTTTCCGGTAATTAACATAAAAAACAAAGGGGGATGGACTTCAATTGGAATAACGCTCTTTCTTTGTTGTATTTCTTTTTTTGGCTTTTCCCAGGATAAAAAGACGGTTTTCATCATTCTGGATGGAATCCCGGCTTCGGAATTAGAGCGTGTCGAGACTCCAAATCTCGATCAAATCGCTGAAATAGGCGGTTATGCAAGAGCCTTTACCGGAGGGAAAAAAGACGGTTACTCTCAGACGCCGACCATTTCGGCAGTGGGCTACAACTCTCTCCTGACCGGCACCTGGGCCAATAAGCACAATGTTTGGGGCAATGGAATTGAGGATCCAAATTACCATTATTGGACTGTTTTTCGGTTTTTGAAGGAGGTCCGACCGGACGCCAAAACAGCAATTTTTTCAACATGGCAAGACAACCGGACCAAATTGCTGGGAGAAAATTTACCAGAAACCCGCTTTCTGAAATTGGATAAATCCTTCGATGGTTTGGAACTGGATACGCTTACTTATCCACATGATGAGGAACACCTATACATCCGGGATATTGATGATAAAGTAGCCGATGAAGCCTCCGCTTTTTTGAGGTCAGATGGTCCGGATTTAAGCTGGGTCTATTTGCAGTTTACCGATGATATGGGGCATCGATTTGGAAAGAGCCCACAACTCGGAGCAGCTATCCGGCTGGCAGATGCACAGATTGGTAAATTGTGGGAAGCAGTGCAGTATCGTCAGAAGGAATTCGGAGAGGATTGGCTGATCTGGGTGACGACTGATCATGGCCGAAAAGAACCCGAGGGCAAAGATCACGGCGGACAATCCAACTCCGAGCGCGAAATCTGGATGGTGACAAACGCCAAAAGTCTCAATGAACGATTTCATTCCGGCAAAGCGGCCATGGTGGATATTTTGCCATCCTTTCTTCGGTTTTTCAATTTGGTGGTTCCTGAGGAAAGGGAAAATGAATTGGACGGAGTTTCGCTCATCGGTAAAATTTCTATCGAAAATGCAGAATTGATCAAGAAGGGAAGAGTTTGGACAGTCAATTGGAATCCGATAGCGAAAACCGGCCCGGTCAAATTGTATTGGAGCCCCACAGATCACTTTTCACAGGGGGGGAGTGATGACTATTTTCCGCTAGGTGAAACCGATGTCTCTTCGGGCTCATTCCTTATCCCCAGGTGGATTGGGAAAAGGAAATTTTTTAAGATTCTGATTGAAGGCGAGATTAACTCACTGAATGTTTGGAGAAATTAACCAAACAAAAAAATCCCGCCGAAGCGGGATCTTTTATAAAATAGTTTTCGCGAAAAAAAATTAATTCATCCCACCTTTTCGGGTAGGAGATCTTTTGCCAGGCCATTCTGTAGGTTCACCCCTCTGATTGACCGGAATACGCTTTTCTCTTGAAACCATCTCTGGTTCTTCGCAAGCCATATATACCAAAATCGCAGTTAGGATCGCATTGTTTCGCACATCATCAAACACGATTTTATCATAGGTATCCAAGTTGGTGTGCCAAGTGTAATTGAAATAATTCCAAGGCAAAGCGCCCAAATTGAAAGCAGGAACACCCGCTGCAACAAAAGAAACGTGGTCGGTTCCACCAGCTCCAGGGTTTCCAGGGAATTCGGTTTTCAGTTCACGAGTAATGTCTCTTGGTACTTTACTCAACCATCGACCGATGTAATCATAACTGTGTACATATCCTTGACCTGAGATATTCACAATTCTACCAGTGCCATTGTCCTGATTGAATAAGGCTTGGATTTTATCAATCATTTCAGGATGGTCTTCTACAAAACCTCTTGATCCATTCAGTCCTTGCTCTTCAGAGCCCCAGTGTCCAACCAAGATGGTACGCTTTGGATTTGGATATACGGCCTTTAGAATACGCATTACTTCCATCATTAAGATCGTACCGGTACCGTTGTCGGTAGCGCCCGTTCCTCCATCCCAAGAGTCAAAGTGAGCCGATAGCATCACATATTCGTCAGGCTTTTCGGTTCCTTTGATTTCTGCGATGGTATTGTAAGTAGGCTGAACTCCGGTTTCTTTGGATTGCGCATTTAGATTGATTTGTGGCTTTTTACCACTTTCAGCCAATCTATAAAGCAGGCCGTAATCTTCCAGTGAAATGTCAACTGTCGGAACCTTCTTCGTGGAGGCAGAGAAAATTTTATTTGCTCCAAACGCATTCGACCAATAGGACGTGATGATGCCTAAAGCTCCTGCATTTTCAAGAGCAATCGGCAACTGGGTTCGGTTTTTTCCGGTGGAAGCAAGTCGCTTATTCCAGGATTCGTTGATTTTTGTACGCTCTGCTCTTATTTTTTCGATGGATTCTGGGGTTCCATGCTCATCCCAGTTGTAGTCCGGCCGACCCGTGATCTGAGGCACAGAGACCATGACGTACTTTCCTTTAACCGAAGGCAGCCATTTTTGGAAAGCCACGGAATCAGCAAACTCAGGAAGGATAACCACTTCGCCCTTAGCTCCACCTTGTGGAGAAGAAGGACTCCAAGCCAATTGAGTTCCTGCCAATGACCTAGTCCATGGTGCAATCATGTCGATATGAGTGATCCCTCTTTCCCAACCTCTCCATTCTCCCCATTTTTCATTTCGGGCTGGGATTCCCCAAGATTGATAAGTAGAGACAGCGAGGTCGTGTGCTTTTTGCATTTGTGGAGAACCGACCAATCTTGGTCCCACACCATCCATGATTTCATGGGCCAAAACTTCAAGTTTGGAGTTTTCAGTAGCTTCTTTGATGATGGCATCGATGATTTGATTTTGGGCTTGTACCTTGACCGAAATCAAAAGCAACAAACACAAACCATAGCGATAGATTTTTTTCATAGGAGTTTAGTTTAGATTCTAAAAATAAAAGAGTTCGTATTATTTCGGCTAACCGTTGGTGGATATTTCAGTTAAAGCTCCCTCATCACCTGACAGGGATTCCCAAATGCCAAAACATCATCCGGAATGTCTTTAGTCACTACAGAACCTGCGCCGACGGTTACATTATTTCCTATCTTGACACCGGGGAATATCACCGAATTGCCTCCAATCCAAACATTATCGCCAATGATCACAGGCTTGGTGGAGGTGTGATATCGGGTCCTTTCTCCCTCTTGATAGAGGCGGTCGGATGCCTTGAGTGGATGAGTGGCTGTGTAAATTTGCACATATGGAGCGATGAGCCCATTTTTCCCGATGATTATTTTGTTGTCGTCGAGAAACATGCAATTGGTATTGACATAGGTATTATCGCCGATCTCAATGTTGACGCCATAGTCGCAGAAGAATGGAGTTTCAATCCAAACCCCTTTTCCCACTTTTCCCAAGAGTTGGCTTAAAAGCGCATTGCGCTGTACCAGATCACGGCTGTCGCAAGTATTGTAGGCCAAAATTAAGGCTCTTGCCCGGTGGTAAAGCTCAAGGAGTTCAGGATCTCGGGAGTTGTAAGCTTCCCCATCCATCATTTTTTGGCGGTTGGACTTCATCTGTCTAGTATTGATTTTATTTTCATCCCTCCAGAAAGTGGGAGACAATCATCCTAATTTGCACAGTTTTTTTGCCTGTTTGTCTCATGCAAGCCCGATTTAATAAGATTCAGTTTATTAGCTAAAATAGCTACAGAATTAGAATTAAATAAATCAATGATAAAATGAGGGGAATAAAAATAGAGGCTGTCTCAAAAGGACTGAAGGTGTCAGCCTGAGCTCCTGACCAACAAGAGTTGGTCAGTACGAAGTCCATTTACAGCGAATAAAGAAACATTTCGCCTTCGCCCAATGTGAAAAACAGTAGTTAAGAGACAGCCTCTTTTAGATTATTTCGTGAATTCAACCACGTCTGCTGAAACATTTACCTGATGTTTCCAGAAGAGCAGGAAAAAGGATGTTTTTGTGGAAAATGTTTCATTAACCAATGCCTTCGGACTGCCCTGAAGATTTGCATTTTGAAACATATTTGTTCGAGCTGTTTCAACAAGTGATTTTTTACTTAACCCGCCTATACCGAAAACATAGGTTGCATTGGCCTTCCCTTCAATTCTTTCCCCAATTTTAAAGTTGTCTTGAGATAGAATCACTTGTGTGTTTTGCGATTTGAGATTCCCTGTATAAGCACTGTGTGTAGCACAGCTTGACATAACAGATAGGGAGATTCCACAAAGGACAATTTTTAAAGCGTTTTTCATAATTTTAAAAGTTTATAAACAAATATTAAAATTTCAGGAATATAATTGAGTATTTAGGTTTGGTTTTTTTGTTTCAGCTTGGTTCTTAGGGAAATAATTTTGGTGAGGAATAAAATCAAGCAAGTATATTAATCTAGGAATTGAAGAGGAAGCAGGGTTTCCCCTTTTGAGTCACGATATCAACTCAAATTTCAAAAAACCCTGCATCAATTTAAAATGCTTGTCATAGGAGAAAAGTGTAAGTTTTTCTTCAATCACTTGTTGAAGAATAATTAAATCAGGAATGCCGACTTTATTCACTCCATTTTTTAGGTTTAAAATCTGATAGTGGCGAATTAAATCCCAATCAATAATTAATGGAATTTTTTCGAAGGAGATCAGGGAATCAATGACGTCTGCCTTCCTTTCTAGCTGAAGCCTAGGGATCAATTCACTAAGGATAATATCATTGGTAGAAACCAAGTCCTCATCAATGAATTTATCTAATGTGGAGGGTTTGGGCGATTTCAAGAACTCAATCCAAACAGAACTGTCAACCAAAATTGGAGACTTTACCATCATTTATCGATCTCGTAAAACATCTAAATCAAGGTCCAAATCAATAGATCCTTTCATTTTGATAATTCTTTTTCGCTTTGTTTGAGCGATTTTTTCCTCAAGGACTAACTTGATTGCTTGACTTTTAGTCGTTGCTCCAGTAAGCTTCATTACCTCCTCGAGCAATTCTTCGGGTATTTCAATTGTTGTTCGCATAGATTATTGTGCAACATTGCACCATTTATGATGTAATCTAACTGAATTTATGAATACTTCGTTGTGCAAAAGTGTTGCTTAATATGATTTTCATCAGGATTGGTGATTTTCTTCTTCCGTTCCTGTCAAACGGGATGGTTTTTTATTGGCGATAAAGTTTATTTACATCTGAAGTAAACCTAAAATCTGACTGATGGCCTCTGATATTGAAATAAAGAGTTTTCTCAGGAAAATCATTGAAAACCGTGCAGAAGAAAAATCAAGTTCTTGGCTTGGCCAAAAAGCAGAGCAAACAGAAAGTTCAAGCTCCAATTCTACTTTCTTTCTCGCTTTCTCCCAAGCTTCCCGCTTTTTCAAAAAGGAAAATCTTGAACTTAGTACGGAAGAGAAAGACCAAGCAAGAAATCTAGCTCCCGGATTCGATCCCAGCCATTGGGATTTACTCCAAACTGCCCGAACCTGCCTTTTACTTCACTTTCCTCAGGAAAAGGAAAAGTGGTTTACTGCCATCAATCAGCTTTTTGAAACAGGGGATATGTATGAGCAACAGGCGCTTTATGCCGCTTTACCAGTGATGCCTTTTCAGGAAGAATTGCTTTCTCGGGCGATTGACGGATGCCGGACAAATATGACGCTGATCTTTGATGCCATCGCCCTGAATAATCCTTTCCCCGCCAAATACTTCCCTGAGGCCAACTGGAATCAATTGGTACTGAAGTCGATCTTTATGCAGCGTCCACTTTACAGGATACAAAGGCTGGATGAGCGAAGAAATCCTGCTCTGGCAGATATTGCATCGGATTTTGCCCATGAGCGATGGGCCGCAGGAAGGGATGTCATGCCGGAACTATGGCGCTTGGTCGTTCCTTTCATTAATGAAAAATTCGTGGCTGATTTGAAAAAAGTACTTGCTTCTAATGCGCAATTGGAAGTAGAAGCCGGCCTTTTGGCCTTGTATGGTTGTGAGTCTGAGGTAGCAAAACAGTTGCTGCAAGGACACAACGAAGAGGTCATGGCGATCGAATACGGAGAAATCACCTGGGAAAAAATAGGTAGGGATTTTCAGGAGAAAAAGGCTTGATTCCAACCTCATTCTCTAATTTTATACACTTGATTTTAATTCTGAAAAAATGGAAATGTACATAGATCCCCATATCCACCTCGTTTCCCGCACGACGGATGATTACGAAGCGATGCGCAAAGCCGGAATCGTAGCGACTATCGAGCCGGCCTTTTGGTTGGGACAACCTCGAACTGAAGTTGGTTCTTTCAAAGATTACTTCAGCACACTGGTGGGTTGGGAGCGGTTTCGCGCCAGCCAATTTGGGATCGTGCACTACTGCACGATGGGCCTGAATTCCAAAGAAGCCAATAATGTGCCTTTAGCCGAACAGGTGATGGAGCTTTTGCCACTTTTTGCCGGAAAAGAAGGAGTTGTCGCCATCGGAGAGATCGGATACGATGACCAAACCGAAGCGGAAGATCGCTTTTATCGCCTCCAACTCGAATTGGCGAAAGAGGTCAACCTACCGGTATTGATCCACACTCCTCATCGAGACAAGAAGAAAGGAACCACGAGATCCATGGACGTAGCCGAAGAGCATCAGGTGGATCCGGGATGGGTGGTCGTCGATCACAACAATGAGGAGACGGTTAAAGAAGTGTTGGATCGGGGTTTTTGGGCTGCTTTTACCATTTATCCACATACCAAAATGGGTTCGGAGCGAATGGTGGAAATCGTCAAGCAATACGGTCCCGAGCGCATAATCGTGAATTCTGCGGCTGACTGGGGGATTTCCGATCCTTTGGCTGTGCCAAAAACTGCCCATCTCATGCGAAAAATGGGAATCCCCGAGGAGCACGTACGCCTCACCACCTACCAAAATGCGCTGACGGTTTTCGGACTCAGCGGACAGATGGATGAGAACGACTGGCTCAAAGCACCTTCTATTGACCAGACCAAGAAACTGGGGGGAAACTCTGTCCTACGTGGAGGTCAAGTTCCGCGGGTAGAAGGTCCTGCCGACCGAGTTGAGAATTAATCCATGGCCAAACACGGAATTTTCCCTTACCTCCAACTGACCCGCCCTGCTAATGTGATCACAGCGATTGCAGATATCTGGGCGGGTTTTGCCATTGCCGGGGCATGGGACTACATGGCCACCAACTGGATTTATGGAGATCAGCAGTTTTGGCAGAATCTGCTTTGGCTTTCATTGAGTACAATTGGTTTGTATGCAGGTGGAGTCGCCTTCAATGATATCGCAGATGCGGAACTGGATGCCATTGAGCGGCCCGAAAGGCCAATTCCCAGTGGTCGGGCTTCCAAATCGAATGCAATGATCATGTCCACTTTGCTGTTGGTTTTTGGAATTGTTTGTGCTTTTCAGGTAAATCATGTTGCCGGATTTTTAGCTATTGCCGTTGCCGCATGCGCGGTGCTGTATGACTATTGGGGAAAGCATCAGCGGATTCTTGGGCCGATCAATATGGGATTATGCCGCTCCGGAAATTTGCTTTTGGGAATCAGTGTTGCGCCCGAAGTCTTGCAGAAAATCTGGCCAATCGCATTGATTCCTTTGATCTATGTGGCAGCGATTACGATGATCAGCAGGGGCGAAGTTCATGGAAAAAACAGGAAAGCGCTCTTTGCAGGAGGAATAATGTATGCTTCGATTTTCCTGGCCATATTCGGAATGGCCTACCTGGAGAGTCCGGGATACCTGCAAGTCATTCCGTTTTTAGCTTTGTTGGGCTATATGATCTTTCCGCCTTTGGCTAAAGCTATCCGCACACAGGAACCTAAATTCATCGGAAAATCCGTAAAAGCAGCCGTTATTTCGCTCATCATTGTGAATGCTTCCATTGCCGCAGCCTTCTCAGGATGGCCCATTGGGATCATCGTTTTGCTCCTTCTTCCTATTTCCCTTTGGTTAGCCAAAAAATTTGCCGTAACCTGAGGTTTAATTAAACTAATTCCCCGCTCAAATTGTCTTTAAAGCGGAAAATGCCCAATAACCTATTGTCCTTCCGATGAATACAATTCTCGAACAGACCTTTTCAGTTCCTTTCCGATATCCGGTGTGTTTTACCGAGGATCTTTTTGATCCTGAAAACACGATTTTGGCTGATGTGCTTCGGGGAGAACGTGTGCCAAAAGTACTTTTTGTAATTGACAGCGGCGTTTCGGACACGCATCCCGAGTTGATCAATCAGGTAAAATCTTACGCTGACAAATACAAGGATACGTTCACGCTTCCGGCCGAACCTATCGTTGTGATCGGCGGGGAAGCTTGCAAGAATGACGAGACCTTATACCAAAAGATCGTCGAAGCCACCCATTTGTATGGGATTGACCGACACTCTTACATCGCCGTGATTGGCGGAGGGGCGGTGCTGGACATGGTGGGTTTTGCGGCAGCGATTTCCCATCGGGGAATCCGGCTGATTCGCATTCCGACTACGGTGCTTTCGCAAAATGATTCCGCAGTCGGAGTCAAAAACAGCATCAACGCCTTCGGCAAAAAGAACTATCTCGGAACATTTACCCCTCCAAATGCCGTCTTGAACGATTTCAATTTTCTGAAAACGCTGGATGACCGAGACTGGAGAGCGGGAATTTCCGAAGCGATCAAAGTGGCCCTGATCAAGGATTTGAGCTTTTTTGAGTGGTTGGAGCAAAATTCCGAAGCCTTAGCCCGTCGTGAAATGGCACCAATGAAGGAGCATATCATCCGAAGTGCAAAAATGCACATGGACCATATTTCAGGCAAGGATCCTTTTGAATTTGGCTCGTCCAGACCATTGGATTTTGGACATTGGGCAGCGCATAAGCTGGAAAAGCTGAGCAACTTCCGCATCCGTCACGGAGAGGCAGTAGCAATCGGGATTGCCTTGGATTCTACGTACTCTTTTTTACAAAGAAGAATTTCCGAAGCCGACTTGAACCGGATTATCCAGGTGATGAAAACCTTGGGGTTTGAGCTTTTTGCGCCTGAACTCCAGGGGGAAAGTTTGATTCAAGGCCTCAAAGAATTTCAGGAGCATTTGGGAGGTCAATTGACAATTATGCTTTTGGAAAAACTGGGAAAAGGCATCGAAGTGCACGAAATGGACGAGGAATTGATTCATAGATCTGTAGCTTTACTTCAATCATTTCAGGAAAAGGGTAATTTGATTCCCTCCTGATTTTTTTAATTTCAACTTATGGACGTCAAAGGGTTTCATCTGAGCTATTGCAGCAATATCCATCCCGGTGAAAGCTGGGAGGCCACTTTTCAGAATCTCAAAATCTACATTCCGGAAGTTCGGCAGCGTTTAAAAGCGGAAGGTCCTTTTGGAATCGGACTGAGACTTTCCAATGAAGCCTCTTTGGCTTTGGAAAGGCCCGAGAAACTCAGGGAATTTCAGGATTGGCTGCGAAAAGTAAATGCATACGTCTTTACCTTGAATGGTTTTCCCTACGGAGATTTTCACCGGCAGATCGTCAAGGAAAAGGTCCATTTTCCGGACTGGACTACCACGGATCGCAGGGATTACACCATCCGTTCGTTCAGGATTTTAGCCCAACTTTTACCTCCGGGGTTAGACGGGGGAATTTCCACTTCACCGATTTCCTATCGGCATTGGTTCAAAACCACAGATGCGCTTAACCAAGGCATGGAAACCGCTACCCAACATCTGCTGGAAGTGGTGGAGGAATTGGTGAATATTCATCGGATCACCGGCAAACTCATGCATTTGGACATTGAACCGGAACCGGACGGCGTTCTGGAAAATTCCGATGAGACAGTTTCGCTGTTTTCAGATTGGCTTCTTCCAAATGGGAAGCCCTGGCTGGCTCAAAAGTTTGGAATCACGGAAAGTGAAGCCGAGGAACTGATCAAGAGACATATTCAGGTTTGCTATGACGTTTGCCATTTTGCAATTGTCTATGAAGAACCTGCAGATACATTTGCCAAATTTGAAGCAGCGGGAATCCGCATCGGGAAAATCCAGATTTCGGCGGCCCTGAAAGTCTTGATTCCTGAAACTCCAAATGGAAAATTCAGTTTGGGTAAAAAGCTGTTATCCTTCGTCGAGTCGACCTATCTGCATCAGGTGGTTGCCAGAGATGCAAAAGGCATGTTAAAGTCATACTCAGACCTCCCTCAGGCCCTTGAACTCTTGCCAGAGAGCAAGGAAGAAGAGTGGCGGATTCACTTCCATGTACCTGTTTTCTTGGAGAATTACGGTTCTTTTTCTTCCACGCAGGAAACCATTTCAATTGTACTCAAAGAAATTTTATCCAATCCAGAAATCACCCAACATCTGGAAGTGGAGACCTACACTTGGGAAGTTTTGCCGGAAGATACCCGATTGAGTTTGGGAGAATCTATTGCCAGAGAGTTGAGTTGGGTGATTGGGGAGATGGGGTAAGGGCTTGGTGAGAAGTGAGTTGTAAGTTGTAAAAACAGTATATCAGTTTAAAACTGAACACTTGACCCACGTGAGTTGGGAAATACGAAAGGTGATTTTATTGGGCTTCGACTCCGCTCAGCCTAACAATCGTGTCAGGCTGAGCGGAGTCGAAGCCATTAGAATTTTAACCTTTGAGGTTTATTTCAAACCCTCAAAGGTTTCAAATGAAAAGTGAACAGATTAACCATTAAGAAATTAAGGGAATTAAGTTTTGGAAGACGAATAGTCTGAAAAGTGGGATCAAGCGCTTGACTAGCATTTCTTAATTTTTTTAAGTCCCTTAATGGTTCAAATCCCTTTAGTTTATTAAGAAAATGAAAAAAACCGTTGTCCTTGATATAGTTGCCCTGTCTCCCCGAGTTATCGGTGAGCATACGCCTTTTTTGAAAAGCTGGATTGACTCCAAGCAAAGAGCGGTTGTCGAGCCTGTTTTTCCGGCAGTGACTTGCTCGGCACAGTCAGTGTATTTGACCGGAAAATGGCCATCTGAAAACGGAATCGTGGGAAATGGCTGGTATTTCCAGGACGAATGTGAAATCAAATTTTGGAGACAATCCAATAAGCTGGTGCAAGCTGAGAAAGTCTGGGAAGTGCTCAAAAAGGAAAATTCGGAATTCACTGTTGCCAACCTATTTTGGTGGTACAATATGTACTCCAGCGCGGACTTTGCAGTGACGCCAAGACCGCTCTATCTTCAGGATGGGCGTAAAATGCCGGATTGCCATTCCCAACCGATGGAGCTCCGCGAGCGGCTTCAAAAAGAGCTCGGTCAGTTTCCGCTTTTTTCGTTTTGGGGGCCAAAAACTACCATCGAATCCAGTCGCTGGATTGCTGAGGCAGCCAAAAAAATCGATCAATGGCATAATCCCACGCTCAACCTGATTTACATTCCGCATTTGGATTATGGACTTCAGAAGTATGGGATTGATTTTGACAAGATTGGAAAAGACCTTCAGGAAGTGGATGACTTGGCGAAAGACCTGATCACCTATTTTGAGAAGCAAGGAACTCAAGTCTTACTCCTTTCAGAATATGCCATCACCTCGGTAAGCAATCCTGTTCACTTGAATCGGATTTTCAGGGAAAAGGGATGGATTCAGGTGAAGGATGAATTGGGAAAGGAGACGCTCGATGCCGGAACTTCCGCAGTTTTTGCGGTAGCAGATCATCAGGTCGCGCATGTCCATGTGAATGACAAATCCAAATTAGCCGAAGTCAAAGCGGTACTGGAAAAGACACCCGGAGTGGAAAAAGTGCTGGACGAAGCCGGCAAAAAAGCTTACCACATTGACCACGAAAGGTCAGGAGATTTGGTTGTGATAGCAGATTCAGAATCTTGGTTTACCTATTATTTCTGGTTGGACGATGCCAAAGCGCCGGATTATGCACGATGTGTGGATATCCATCGCAAACCCGGATACGATCCCGTGGAATTAATCCTGGATCCCAAGATTAAAATTCCGTTGCTGACGGTTGGGTCAAAAGTTTTGAAGAAAAAACTGGGCTTCCGCTACCTGATGGATGTGATTCCTTTGGATGCGACATTGGTGAAAGGCGCACATGGGCGAATTCCTGAATCCGACTTGGACAAGCCACTTTTTGTGTCAGGTTCGGCAATTAATTCAGCTGAAAAAATCCAACCTACTGAAGTCTTTGATCTGATATTGAGAGCGGTGAGAGGATAATTTTACAAAAAATAACTTTGCTTATTCTTTGATCTTAGTTTTCCTGAGCTAGTTTAGTAGTAAAATTATTTACTATGAATAGACTAGCTTTTTTTGCCATTTCTTTGATGGCTTTTTCATGTGGGTCAAATGACTCCGAAAATTCCACTCCTTCAAATGTTCTGGAGGACATCAGTTTTTCAGTTGACACGATTGTAGTCAATCCCGGTGAAGAAATTATCAATTTGGCCTCGGGGCTTCGGCTTTCGGATCTTTCCCCCGATAAGCGGACCCTGTATCTTTTGGATGACAAAGACAAAAGTGTATCCGTAGTCGATTTGGAGGGGTTGAAGCTCTTGCGAAAACTATTTTTTGAGAGTGAAGGTCCCAATGGAATAGGGCAATACCTTTATGCTGTTCAACTACTTCCGGATGAGCAGTTTCTTTTCTCCGGTTTTCAGAATACCGGGATTTATTCCTTCCAAGGTGAAAAACTGGAAACTATCAAGGTTTCTGCTGCTGATGTGGAAGGAATGAATGAAGCCGATGAGTCCAGTATTTGGAATGGACTTAGGATTTCCAGCGACAAAAAGTATCTTTTTTCAACTCCGGGAAATTTCTTTGAAGGTACCCGAGATTTGGTTGTTGTGGATTTTGCAAGCAAAAAAGGGAAAGTCATCGATATTCCAGCCATGGACATTGCGTCTGAATTTCGGATTGTGCTCCGTTCGGATGAGATGATGTCTGTTTATGTGGAGGAGATTTCTCTTCAGGAATTGAATGGTAAATTAATCATTCAAACCACCGCCGGAAGTGATACTTACCTTTATGATTATACCGCCGATTCGCTCAGGTTATTAACATTCGACCACAAACTAGTTCTGAAAAAAAAGGAAGGAACGGTTCGAAATGAAGTGACTTCACAAAAGGAATTCGAGGATGAAATGGGCAAGTTGAGTTCGCAAATCAGCTTCGAGAAGTTCATTTGGGACGATGGCAGTAAGCGATATTTCCGATTTGCTAAGATTTTCCATCCAAAAGTGGACGACAAAACTCCTCGAAAGGCTGATGTTTTTCTTTTTGCATACGACCAAGATTTCAAGATGATCGGTGAAGCCCAACTAAAAGACTTTACAAGTGTCCCTGCTTATCCATTCTTCAAAGACGGCAAGCTTTGGTCCTATGTCAATGTCGAAGACGAATTGGGCTTTGCAGTGATTGATTTTAAATTTTAACCAACTACAACATGAAGTTAAAACCAGTTTACCTGATGATTTTGGTGCTTTTTTCCTGTGGGGGAGAAGGCGAAAATGTAGAAAAAAAAGGAACAGTCCTGGAAAATTTCAGCTACACGGTGGATACTGTTGTGGTCAATCCAGGTGAAGAAATCATCAATCTCTCCCGAGGGCTGGGCACTGCGGCTTTAAGCGAGGACAGGAAATATATCTATCAACTTGATGTTGCCAACACCAAAATCAATCAGATCAATCTGGACAATTTGATATTGGAAAAGCAATTTCCCATGGAAAAAGAAGGTCCCAACGGCATTGGGCAGTATGTTTTTAGCATGCAATTCATGGACAATGGAGATTTGTACATGGGAGGATATAATTCCAATGGGCTATTCAATTTGCAGGGTGAGAAAGTAAAGGACCTCAATGTAAAACCTGAGGAATTGGCTGGGCTTGAGAAGGTGGAAAGTAACTTGCTCACCTCTGGGCTGAAGTTGACCAAAAATGGAAAGTATATGTTTTCCCTACCAGGTGATTTTTTAGGAGAAACCATTGATTTGGCAATCATTGATGTGGAAAATAAATCCGGGAAGCTCCGCAAAATCCCGGCAATGGAGACTGCTTTGAAATACAATCTCTCATTTCGAACAGATAATATGGTTCAATATTATGGAGAGTCAATTACAGTCAACTTAATTGAAGACCAAGTTTTGATTACAAATTCGGCCAACAACAAGATCTATAATTATAATATCGAGCAGGACTCCCTGTACCTGATAGACTATAATTTTACGCTGACTCCAAACGAGAAAGATAAGCCGATCATTCAAAAAGTCACCTCGGAACAAGCCTTTAAATCTGAGCAAGAGAAAGCTCAGATGCAGATCTACTTTGGAAATCTCCTTTATGACCGCGAGAATAATCGTTTTTTTCGTTTTGGGAGAATTTGGGGTCCACAGGTGGAGGAAGGTCAAATCCGTAAAGGAGAATTTTTTCTGTTTGTTTTTGACAATAAGCTAAAACTGATTGGGGAAGCAAAATTGGAAGGAATCAAAGACATTCCCTATTCGGCATTTTTCAAAGACGGCAAGCTTTGGAATTACGTCAATGTGGATGATGAATTGGGTTTTGCGGTGATAGATTTTAAGTTTTAAGATGATGAGAAGACTAATAGCACTGATTTTCCTACCATTGATTTTTTCCTGTGAAGGTAAAAAGGTAGAACAATCACAAATTGAGTTTTCCTACTCCACGGATACGGTCTGGGTAGATTCCAAAGACTTATTGTTGACAGTGGATGCTGGACTGCGGACTATGACTTTGGCTCCGGATGATCGCTACTTATTCTTTTATAATGCGATAGAAAAGCGATTGGATAAGATTGATCTGGATACTTACAAAATCGAGCGATCTATTCAATTTGCTTCCGACGGACCAAATGGAATAGGATCTCTTTCGCTTTTTGATTTGCATGTCACGAATCAGGAGGATTTTTACTTCTCTTCCTTTGATGGAATCAGAAAAATGGATTCCACAGGAAATCGCCTCAAAATCTACAATTGGGATGTGGAGGAATTTGTGTCCAAAAATATCCCTGCCAAGACGATTGCAAGTTTCAGTGGAGACTACGATTCAGAAGGAAATTTTTTCGCTGGTGTCTATGGAGTATCCCGTGGTGGAAGGTCCTCCGGAGAAGGTTTGGTCTTGATTGATTTACTCCAGCAGACTAGCAAAACTTTGGAGGTTCCTTTATTAAAGACACTTGAAGATTTCAAAATTGTCCTTGAAGCTGAAACCAACATGACGAACGGAGATGAATTTCATCTTCAACTAATAGATGATAGAGTTTTGATCAGCATCAGCCCAGTTAATGTTATTGCTATTTATGACCTGAAGACGGATTCGCTTTATCAAAAAAGCTACGCGACGGCCTTGCTTCCTGCGGCTAAACCCGGGAATTTTCCCCGAAAAGTGAATTCTATGGACGCATTGAAAGAGGCCGTAAAAACCAAATTTTACGAACCCACTTTTGGGAAATTCACCTATGATCCTATTTCCAAAACCTTCTTTCGTTTTTCCTATTATCAAAAGGAAACTTCAGCGGGAACCAATGAACAGACTGTTGTCCTTTCCGTATTTGATCAGGAGCTAAATCTAATTTATGAACTGGATAAGGCCCCAAATTTTACTGGGAATGTCTTCTTTAGAGAGGGCTATATACACAAAGGAATCAATCAAAATGATGAACTGGGTTTTGTAAGGCTTAAACCAAATCTGAACGATGAATAAGCAACTCCTAATTGGTGTTTTGATGCTTGGATTAGTTTCTTTTTCCTGCGGAAATAGCAAAAACACAGGTTCCAATACTGAAGGAAACATGCTGAAAAATCTCAGCTTCACCGCTGATACGGTCTTGGTGGATCCGGGAGATTACCTCCTCAATCTCCAATTTGGCTTGCTGAAAGCTGACTTTTCTGAGGATGGAAAGTATCTCTACCACCTGCATCCTTCCGATCAAGTCCTTTCGGTCATCGATTTGGATAAGTTGAAAATTGAAAGGCAAATCCAATATGAAAAAGAAGGACCGAATGGAATGCCGGATTTTGCCATCACAACACAATTTTTAGGAGGAAACAAGCTGCTTTTTCTGGGGATGCAAAATACCGGAATCTTCAATCTTGAAGCTGAAAAGTTAACCTCACTAAACCGTGATTCTGTCAAACTGGAAGGAATAACGACTGAGAAGGACTACACCTTCTTCTATCAATTAGAGGCGGCCCCAAAGCATAACCTGTTGTTTTCTATACCTAATAATGTTGAATCGGCACAGTATAGTCTGGCCATTTTCGATATGGACTCCTTAAATGGGAAAGTCATCGGATTGCCTGAATTTGGCTTTTTATCAAATTTTGAATTGATTTTTCGTGAGGGAAGATCCTCCTCTACAGCCAATACAGCAAGCGTTCAATTGAAAATAGAGCAGGATCAAGTTTTTATTTATTCTCAGGGTACAAGTAGCCTCTACCTATATGATATCATAAAGGATTCACTGGAATTTAAAACCTATAAACACCTGCTCGTTCCTAATCAAAAAATTTCACCAGCATCCAGAGAATTTAAGTCCAGGCAAGAGTTTGATGAAGCTGTCAACTTCACTAGAGATCAAATATCATTTGGTGATTTTCTGTGGGACGAGAACCGAGGCCAATATTTTCGGTTTGGGTCTTTCCGCAAACCAATACTAGATCCTCAAGCTCCTCCAAAAAATGAAGTCTTCCTTTTTGCCTATGATTCAGACTTTAATCTCCTTGGAGAAGTTGAACTCAAGGAATTAAACTTTCAGCCTTCTTGGCCCTTCTTCAAAGACGGCAAGCTTTGGTCCTATGTCAATGTGGAGGATGAATTGGGCTTTGCGGTGATGGATTTTAAATTTTAGACTATGAAAAACGCAATTTTCTTATTCCTTATCGTCGGATTCGCCTCCTGTTCTTCTGAAAAAAAACCAGGTGAGCGGCAATCCCTGGACTTTTCCGCAGAACTTGACACTGTTCAAGTCGATGCCGGAGATGAACTGCTCTATGTCAATTGGAGTCTGACTTCCTCGGGAGAGTCTCCGGATGGTAAATACTTATACAATTTCAAGCGGACCAAACCCGTCGCACTGGAGGTGATCAATCTGGAAAACCTTAGCCTGGAAAAGATCATTCCGATGGAATTGGAAGGGCCAAACGGTTTGGGTACTGAATATATTTCAAAGGTTCACCCTACTCCTAAAGGCAGCTTTATTTTCCGGGATGGGTATCAGGTTTCTACCTTTGATGCTCAATTCAATAAAATCAGCTCCTTCCGACTGGATAAAGAAGAATTCATTCTAAAATCACTCCCCGAAGGACGTCGAATTTGGCTGGATCAAGCCATGTCGGGTGATGGAAAAAAATTAGCGGCATTTTATGGAGGGCAAAAGATGACCGATCCGAAAGAAGGCGTGATTGTGGTTGATTTTGAAGCACAAACGGCCCAAATCTTCCCGATGGAATCCTTAAGTTCTTGGTTAAAATATCAGACAACATTCCTCTACAATGGTGAACACCCAGTCAATGCCACTTTTCCTCCTAACAATATTCTGGTAAAAGGTGACTCCGTGGTCTTTTCAATCGGTGCAGAAAATAAAGTTTACTTTCTGGATTTGAGGACTGACTCAATCAGCTCCAAAACGTATGAAAGTCAATTTACCAGACAGGTATCCGAAGCTGCTTTTCCTGAAATAGTGGACTCTGAAGCCGAATTTCAGAAAATTTTCGAAGCAAAACTGGATGAAGTCCGCTATGGGAATTTTCACTTTGATGAAAAAAATAAGGTATTCTGGAGGTTTACCGTGGAGTCTCCAAAAGCAGTGCTTACCGCATTTTCTCCTGAATTTGAGCAACTTGGCGAAGTACTTTTGGATGAGAATTTTAAACTTCCCTCAAAAGTTTTCGTCCGGGATGGGATGATTTATACCTATCTCAATCAGGATGATGAAGTGTATTTTGTGAGGCTGAAGCCTAAGTTTAAGGATTAAACCAAACCTAGCCTTTTCTTCACGGTCAGCAAATTTTCCTGCTTCTTAGGCTCGCGGTGCTTTTGGCAGTACTCGGTATGGAAGTGATGCTTTTGCATAAAAACCAACTGCAACTCGTCCCAAGCCTGCTCCGTGAAGTCAGGATTAAAGTGCTTGAGTTCTTCAAAAAGTGTTTTGCCTATTTTCTCAAAAAGATCCGTACCCAAATATTCCAGATCGGCATCTGCCAGAATATTTTCTAAAAGCGAGGTAGGACTCTGAGGGATTTTGGTAGCCATGATCATCCCATATATTTTTTGCAAATCATCGGTAGAATAGCCTTTTTCAAGATAGCCTCTAGCAATTTTGCAACCCTTCTCTTCATGGTCTTTGGGATTATCGATAAAGCCAGTATCATGAAAGAGTGCCGCCAGCTTTAGCAAGTGAAGATCTTTTGCGGAGACCTTCAGTTCCCTAGCAAGGAAAATTGCTTTATCTATCACATAGGCCGTATGATCCAGATTGTGATAAGTCAGGTGCTCAGGCAATTTTGCCAGGATTTCCTGATAGACCGTATGTTGGATTTCTTCAAATACCATCAGCTGTGCTTTTTACCGACCCGTTTGATCACTCCTCCTTTTACTTCCTTGATTGTTTGTACATAGAAGAATGCCTTCGGGTCTATTTGTTGAATAGCTTCTTTCATACGGTGAACTTCCAGCCTTGTCACCACTGTCATGATAATATCACAGGGATGTTTGATATGAAATGTTTCTGGAAGATAACCTCTTTCACCTTTATAAACTGATATCGCCTTTCCAAATTCTTTTACAATTAGTTCTTTTACTTTTTCATGCTCCCGCGAGATGATCGTCAAGGCGGTATATTCCTCAAATCCTTCGACCACGTAATCTGTCATTTTGATGGCGGTGAAGTAAGTGAGGATAGAATACATTGCAGGTTCTATGCCAAAGAAAATCGCAGCAAACAACATGATGAGCGAATTCAAAAAAACGGTAATCTCACTTGCCGAAAGCGGAGAGTTTTTTTGGACAAATTCGGTAATCACCTCAAAGCCATCAATCAATCCTCCACCACGGATAATCAAACCAATCCCCAATCCCATCAGGATTCCTCCGAAAACAGCACTCAGGACAAGGTCACTGGTGATGGCCGGAAATTTGAAAAACTCCAGCACGATGACCAGCAAGAAAACCGAGAAAGTGGATTGAACAGCGAAAGTCTTTCCGATTTTTTTCCACCCCAACCATAAAAACGGAATATTAATCAGAACCAAAAGGAGGTTGATATCTATGCCGTATTGAAGATTGACGATAATGGCAATACCGGTCACCCCCCCATCCAAAAATTTATTGGGAAGCATAAATATCTGCAAGGCCGCGGCCGCGCAAAGAACCCCTGCAATGATGTAGACGATGGAAAATGGATCAAATACAGCTTTCCAGTCAATGTTTTGCCTGGATGAAATCATTCCAGACTATTTTTCAAAAAGTTCATGTATAGGCTATTTTCAATTTTGTAAAATTTAAGCAAAATCCCCCTTCTCCCAAACAGTCTTATCGGAATCTTCAAGTAAAGTATAAATTATATGCGCCTTTTTAAAAAATCGGGCTCATTTTCTTAACCTAGCCTGGGCAGGCTCAACTTGTATTTCATCGCAATCATTCGAATACTTATTATTAGTGACATGGAAATCAACATGTTGTAATTTCGCTCCAATCCATAATAGTCCAATATTAAATAAAGAATTGCCCCCGCCAGACAAGCTGATGCATAGACTTCTTTTCTAAACAAAATTGGAATTTCATTAGTCAAGGTGTCTCGAATCACTCCTCCCATCACAGCAGAGAACATCCCCATGATCGCTGCAATCTCGGGTCTTACGCCCAAACTGAGGGCTTTCTCTACCCCTAAAACTGTAAAAAATCCAATTCCAAGCGTGTCAAAAAGGAAGAATGTTTTGCGAAGGCGACTGAGAATACCTGGAAAAAGAAATGCAGTGAGAATTCCGGCCAGTATCGAATAGAGAAAATAAATGTCTCCTATCCAAACCAAAGGATGGCTATCCAATAAAATATCCCGCAATGTTCCGCCGCCTATAGCTGTGATAAACCCTGTAAATCCTGCCCCAAAAAGATCATGCTCTTTCTCCCGAATGGCCAAAGCACCCGATATCGCAAATACAAATGTTCCGGTGAGTTCAAGCGCGTATTGAAGATCCATGGGTTGGAGGGGGGTTGGGGTTGGAGATATTGAAATTCTCAATTACCAATGATCAATTCTCAATTTTCAAGGAGGATTTACGAAGGACTTGCAATGTGAATTTTGGGGTTGATCATCTTAGAGACAAGAGGTGAGAGACAAGAAACAAGACGCTTTAAATGTTCAATTACCAATGATCAATTCTCAATTTTCAGGGAGATGCACGAATTATTTGAAAATTGATCATTTCTTCACCTTCTCCATCACAAAAACCCCCATCGCCCGCTGCCCATGTACCAATACTGACTTTGGATTCTCGAGGTGTCTAAAGCCCATTTTCTCCAAGTTATCCACATGGTCTTGGGTAAGCAAAAACCGCTCTGAACCGTCAGGAAGCAAGTATTTTCCACTAGCTAAGGATTGACTTTCATCCATAATTCCTCCAAAACCTGTTGTCATTCGAAACCAGAAAATTCCTCCCGGTTTGAGGATTCTATGGATTTCCCGGATCATCTGCCAGAAATTATCCACACTTTCTGCAAAATGTAAAACAGCCGAACAGATCACTGCATCAAATGCATCGTTGTGAAATGGAATTTCTTCCAATTTTCCGACCTGAAAGCGATGAATGTCAAATTCCGGGTTCAAACTTTTGGAAAGGAAGCGACAGTATTGGATTGCAAGTTCGTTTGGATCAATCCCAAATACAGGATAGCCTTTTTGGATAAAGTAAACGGCATTGCGTCCCTCTCCGCAACCAGCGTCCAGGATTTTCATTTCCTTGGTAAATCGACCCTTCAGAATCTGGTCTAAAAGGTAGATATCCACATTGCCTAGCAGACGATTTAATTCAGGTATCTCCATTTTCCAATGCGTCAAGTGCTTCCTTTGCTTTTTGTCGTCCGATCTCGATCATCTCCCCAGCCCGGTGAAATTCCAGTGTGCCTGCCTGTTTTCTCGAAACCCTCACCATCATATCCACTGGATATTTTTCAATCAACAACTCGCAAAACCGATCCTGAAGTAAATCAAACGACCGGGTCAGGAGATTGATGGAACTGAGGGAAGTTGATTTCTCTTCTTTTATTTCTTCAGGAAAATAATGCCGCATCTTGAGCTGGTAATCTTTTAACCAGCTGGGTATGGACATGAATCTCCTGCCTTTTTCATCCTTTTTTGGAGGTTCGATGTAAAGAGATTCAGGTCCATTCACTTCAACCACCGCCAATAATCGATTCTCGTGATTTGAAATCAATGAAATGGGGACAGGATTCAATACTCCACCATCAATAAATTCATGTCGATGATGCCGGGCAGGCTGAAAAACTGAAGGAATACTTCCCGAGGCACGGATGGCAGCGTACAGACTTCCTTCACGGAAAATCACCTCTTGACCCCTGCGGTAATCCACCGCATTGCAGGAAAAAGGAATTGACAAGTCCTCAATCTGACAGTCCTTGACCACTTTCTTCAGGGCATTGTACACTTTTTCGCCTTTGATAAATCCCCTGCTCGAAAAGGTGAAGTCCATCAGGGAAAAAACATCAACACGATCCAGATTGCAGATCCAATCTTTGAATTCGGGTAATTTACCTGCCGCATACATCCCGCCGACCAGCGCTCCTGCCGAGCAGCCCGCGATCTCAGCGATCATATAGCCACGACTCTCCAGCTCCTCGATCACACCCACGTGCGCCAATCCCCTCGCCCCGCCGCTGCTCAAAACCAATGAAACTGTTTTCTTTTTTGACATATCTTTAAGGATTGAAAAAACTTTATTTTAGAAGAAAAATTATCCGCAAAACTAAGCATTATGAGTGAGTTTAAACCCTTTCACCTCGCATTCCCTATCCGTGACATTGCAGAAACACGTGCATTCTACGGAGATTTGTTAGGTTGTGACATTGGTCGAAGCACCGATAAGTGGATCGATTTCAACTTCTTTGGTCATCAGCTTTCGGCTCACATCAAGCCTGAAGAACTGGCAAATGCCAAGACCAATGAAGTCGATGGAAAGAACGTTCCGGTACGACACTTCGGCGCAATTTTGGGTTGGGACGAGTGGCATACCCTCGCCGATAAGTTGAAAGCTCATGGAATTGAATTTGTCATCGAACCTTATATCCGGTTTCAGGGGGAAGTCGGCGAGCAAGCAACGATGTTTTTCCTGGATCCTTGCGGCAATGCCCTGGAGTTCAAGTCATTTCAGGATCCAAGCCAGATTTTTGCTAAATAATCGCCAATTTGAAAGCCATCAATCTAGATCAGCGACTCGGTCGATTTGTGTATGTTGGAAAAAAGGAATACCTCTTCTTCAGCGGCACTTCCTACCTTGGAATTGACCAAGATCGGCATTATGAATCTGTGCTGTTTGATTGCATCCGTCGCTATGGATTCAATCACGGACTCAGCAGGGTCAATAATGCACGATTGAAAGTCTATGATGAATTTGAAAGCTTCTTTGCAAAGCAGGCTAAAGCCGAAGCCAGCGCTGTGATGAGTTCCGGCTACTTAGCCGGAATCTCCGCCTGGCAATACCTTTACCCCAAATCCGATCAGTGTTGGATTGCTCCGGATACACATCCCGCTATCCTGCCGGCAGAATTAAAGCCTGATTATCAATTAAATTTTACACAATGGAAAAGGCAGTGTCTTGAGCTTTCTGATAAACTTCCTGCACAGCAGATTTTAATTTTGGGCAATGCCGTAGACCCCCTCAAAGCTGTGGTTCATAATTACACTTGGGTTAAAGAAATTGCCCAAAAACATGAAGTAAGCCTATTGATTGATGATAGTCATGCTTTTGGGGTTTTGGGCGAAGGGGTGTTTGGAACGTATTCGGTTCATAAAGACTCAAAAATTAATCTGATCATTTCCGGTTCCATGGGAAAGGGTTTGGCCATGCCGGCCGGAATTGTATTGGGGAAAAAGCAGCTTATTGAGGCAATCAAAAGTCAGGCTATCTACACCGGAGCCTCTCCGGGAAGCCCGGCCAACCTACAGGCCTTTCTTGAAACTCAGGAAATCTATACAGCCCAATGTCAAAAAATCCGGGACTATTGTGGAATCTTTAATCAGGAAACCCGTGACTTATCCACAATTCAGGGTTCAGCACAATTTCCGGTTTTCATCTATGAAAACCCTGATTGGGTGGAAAAACTGGAGAAAATGGGTTTTATCACCTCTTCTTTTTCTTACCCCAATGCAGAAAGTCCTCGAATAAACCGGATCGTTATTTCAGCAGCTCATACACTTTGGGATTTTATGGCGCTCAATGAAGCCTTACATCAACTTTCGGATAAAAAATGAAAAACCTGCCTTTTTTACTTTTGATACTTTTATGCATAAGCTCCTGCCAAACTAAGGAGCCGAAACTTTTTCTGGATGGCTTGGACGCTTACCCAAGCCTGAAAAAGGTACTTCAAGATTCCTCCAAATACCAAGTTCAAATACTTTATACACAAATCGACCGGAATGAACATGTCAATCCAATGATGACTACTTTTCAGTTCAACTTGGACGATGAACGATATTTCTACCCTGCTTCGACAGTCAAACTTCCAATTGCAATATTGGCTTTGGAATGGCTGAAGGAGCAGAATATTGAAGGATTGACCCTTGAAACGAGCATGTTGACAGATTCAGTCCGACCTTCCCAATTTCCTGCTTTGGTAGACAGTACGGCTGAATCAGGCCTGCCAAGTATCGGACATTACATCAAAAAGATCCTGCTCGTTTCTGACAATGATGCCTTCAATCGACTCTATGAATTACTCGGTCAGGACTACATCAATCAAAAATTGAAGGAAAAGGGATTAAGTCATTCCCTAATCAATCATCGACTCAGTATGCCAATGAGTCCTGAAGAAAATCGGCAATTCAATCCGATTCGTTTTGTGGATAAGTCCGGAAGGATCATTCATGAACTCCCTGCTCGCAGTACGGAAATAATTTATTCCAACGCTGAACAACCAAAAATTGGCAAAGCATATTTCTCAGGAGATTCCCTCGTGAATGAGCCTTTGGATTTTACCTTCAAAAATAAGTTTTCGATTTCCGATTTGGATGGAGTGGTGAAGCGGATCGTTTTTCCGCAAGCATTTTTGGGCGATGAACGGTTTAATATCAATGAGGAACACAGGAATTTCATCCTGAAATACATGAGTATGTTGCCCGGAGAGAGTGATTATCCAAGTTATCCACAGTCAGAATACACTGACAGTTACTCGAAGTTTTACAAATTTGGGACAACGAAGGGGCCGGTTCCGGCCCAATTTCGAATCTTTAATAAGACAGGTTGGGCTTATGGTCATTTGATAGATGGAAGCTATTTCGTTGATTTTGACAATGGGGTAGAGTTTTTCGTCACAGCGGTGATTTACACGAATGAAAATGAAACGCTGAATGATGACACTTACGAAACAGAAGAAATTGGACTTCCCTTTTTCGCTGAATTGGGGGAGTATTTATATCAAATGGAGTTAAAGCGAAAAAAACAGATTCCTGCGGATTTGAAAGGGATAAAGTTTGATTATTAGGGAGAAAAGCTAAATTTTTTGTTTTTTACCGCGAACCTGCCTGACGGTAGGCAGGGTTCATGAAGTCACGCAAAGTTTTTTTACCGGAGAGTCGGAGATGACTCAAAGTTTTTTACCACATAGAAACATAGTGTCACATAGGTTGGGAAGGCCCAAATATCTTATTCTATGTTTAACTATATGACTCAGGTAGATCGATTTTCGAATTTATATCACTCCTTACGGGGTTTTAATGAATGTATAGCCAATCCATTTTATAACTTTTAAATCCCGACGGGATGACAGGATTATAGCTGTAAACGTTTCTAGTTTGTAGGATAACCCCAAAGGGGTGACATTATTTTTATAGAAAATCGTAAATGCGATTTCCCTGCTATGTGACTATGTTGTTTTAAAAAGTGTTCAACTTTGACTAAATTTAAAGCTGAATCTTTTTTTGACTCGATATTATATGTGAAAGAACCAAATGATGAAAAACGAAAAATTGACTGACAAGAAACTTTTTCTAAAATCCTTTTGGTGGTTTATTCTGCTATCCAGCATTGGCCCAGTAATATTTACTGATGGTTACATTGGATTAAACGAAGGCTTCGACTGGAGTTTTATCCAGCAACCTAAATCTTATCTAAAGCTCATTTTTTATATATTTTGGTGGACTGTCGGTTATTACTTGTTGTTTTGGAGACCAAATCGGAAAAATCAAAATACGAAAACCCAACAACTAGAATCAAAAGATCAATTTGGAAGCAATTCTCTTAAGAATTAGAATTGCTTTCAACCTTTATAATAAAATTAATTTTGATTTTTTTGATGAATACTTAAATTTTACTATCAAATATTTTATCGCGTCATTGAAATGAAAAAATTACAATTGATTGAATTCAAGCTCTTTTTGAGAACCTCTTGGATCTTTATCGGTATTGTCAGTGTCCTTCATGTTGTGATATCAGATGGGTATATCGGTTTGAAGCAGGGCTTTGACTGGAGTTTTCTTCAGGAACCTGCATCCTATTTCAAGTTTGTCTTTTACCTTATTGGTTGGACAGCTTTTGAATACTTCATTTTTTGGAGATTGAATCCAGCTTTTAGAGAAAAGATGAGAGAAAAGTATGAGGCAAAAAAGGATGTGGAAGATAAAGTGCGTTAAGGAATGAAAGATTTTCTAGACTATCTAAAATGGAAACCAACCTGGATTATGATCCTGATCGGATCAATTTTCTACTTTTTGTTAGCACAGGCCTACGTTTACCCTACCATGACCTTTGATTTTTCCGTGATATATAAGTGGTCAACTTGGGCTCAAAACGCTTTTTTTCAATTTTGGATGACTGTTTTCTTTTATTTCACCATGGGAAAACCAAATAGGAAACTTTGGGAAAAAGAAAAACCTCAGTCTCCTGAGGTTCCACAATAGATTTTGGTTTGATTAATATGCTTTTTCCAAAGTCGGAATCTTTCGCAAAGGCTGTGGATAAGTATGGCCCAATTGAATTTTCAGGATTCGAAGCTGGGATGTGGATAAGTCCCAAGGTTGATGAATGTCAAATCCTTTAATTGCCTGTAATTCAGGAATCCAGATTCGGACATAATCTCCGTTTCGGTCGTAATTTTTGGCTTGACGAAGGATATTGAAGTAACGATTTTCCCGAGGATCATTGCCAACTCCTCCTACATACATCCAATTACCCCAGTTGGAGCAGACATCATAATCGATCAATTGACTTTCGAAGTAGCTCGCGCCCCATGTCCAGTCAATACCCAGATCATTTACCAAAAAACTTGCAACTATCTGCCGACCCCTATTTGACATAAATCCTGTAGCATTCAGTTCACGCATATTGGCATCCACAAAAGGAACTCCTGTCATCCCCTCAGCCCAAGCCTCAAATTGAGACCTATCCCTACTCCAGGAGTCCTCTTGGTTTTTGATGCCATGGATATTGAATATTTTGTCACCGTGCTTTTTGGCAATAAATCGAAAATAGTCCCTCCAAATTAATTCAAAGATCAACCAGTAGGTACTGTCATTCTTCTTCCGTTCTTTCTCGTAGCGCTTGACCTCCTCATAGATAGACCGGGGAGAAATACAGCCCAATGCCAGCCATGGCGAAAACTTGGAGCTGAAATCCATCCCGATCAACCCATTTCGGGTTTCTTTGTACACCTTCAACAGGTCTTTTTCCCAAATATAGGACCGAAGTCGCCCGAGGCCGGATTGCTCTCCACCTTCAACCTCCATCCACGATTTAGAATCCGATTCGGGTTTCTCCAGTCCATATGTATGCAGCGAAGGAAGCGACTCCGAATGGAAGTTTACTGCCTCGCTGGGATAATTGATTTTTGATGGCGAGGGCCATGGTGCCCGGATTTTCGCCATTTTTTCAACGTTCTTTCTGTAGTGAGTAAACACTTCAGGAGTCTGATTGACAGGAAATGGAAGGTCGTCAATATGATAAAGCGTACCCTGCCAATAACTTTCTGTGCTTATCCCTTTTGCGAAGGCTGCACTATCAAGAGACTTATCCACACTTTTTTCTTCTGAAGTAATTTCCTGAGAGAAAAAGATTGCAGTTGCTCCAATATTTTCAGCGAAGCTGATTACCTCTTCTTCAGGCTTTCCCTGAAGAATTATTAAGTCTCCCCCTATTTTTTGAAAGGTTTCTTTAAGACTTTTCACCGACTCGATGAGAAATCCCGTTCTGACACCTCCTGTTTTTGACAGCCCCAATTCTGTTTTCATCCACATCCTGGGATCAAAACAATAAACAGGAACAACCTCATTGGCAGATTGTATAGCTTTGGTAAGCGTTTCGTTATCTGCGATTCGCAGATCGTTTCGAAACCATACTATCACTCGATTATGCCTCATATTCCTTGAAACAGGGAGTTTACTGGAAGTGTTTTGGCTTTTTAAGGATTTTTATAAACTCAATTTCACATGCTTGTTTTACTTCGTTTCATCCCTGATTTGTGGATATTGATTCGCGTTTTTTGGATTGCTGAATTGAGAGAAATTTTGGATGATTTCGAATTACAGCGGAAAAGTCTGAACAAAAGCCATAATTTTCACAATCAAATGACTGCCTTATGCGATTTCTAAATTCCATCATCCTAATATCTCTTTCGGCTTTTCTGGCTTGTACAGGGCCCTCACCGGAACAGTTTGTGTTTTCAGATTTGGATTCAACAGACGGGCTTTCGGGTAAAAAGGAATATTTAGCATCCCCATTTACGGCAGCAGGGGATCGAGTTTATTTAATTGGACACCAAGACGGAACTTTTCCTGATTTAGGCTGGCATTTGGATGGAGAAATGGGAGGAATATGGCTGCATCCGATTAAGTTGATGGATGGATTTACTGCTTCCGTAGGCATTAATGAACAGACATTTTGCCTGAACAATGCTGAATCCTTTACGAATTATCCTTTTTCGAACGTCTTGAAATTTCCCATTTCGGAGGCAGGAATTGAAGTTGAGCGATTGCACTTTGTGCCTGACGGGAAAGAAGGAATGGTCATTCTTTTCAAAGTAAAAAATGTGGATAACTCTGAAAAAAAGCTGAGGTTTGATTTCAATGCCTATGTAGATCTGATGCCGGTTTGGCTTGGTGAGCGAACTGGAATGTTGGACAATCCGGACGAAATTACTTTTGATGAGCAGACGAACACATTTACAGGTAAAGATCAGGGCAATGACTGGTATGTGGTCTGGGGCAGCGCCGAAGGATTAGTCTTGAGCCCCTCAGAAAAGGCTAAATGTTCAATGTCTCCAAAAGGAAAAGGCACGAATGCAGGCTTTGGCATAGAGCTTATGCTTCCTGCTTCGACGGAGCAGATCATTCCTATTTACATTTCCGGATCCACAGAAAGTGAAATAAAGGCTATGGAAACCTTAGCTGATCTTCGGAACAATTTACAGGAGGATTGGACCGCCAAAAGGAATCGCTATAAAACCCTTGAGCAATCCGCCCAAATCACCATTCCTGACAAAGAACTTCAGAAGGCTTTTGAATGGGTCAAATACAATACGGATTGGCTGGTTCGTGATGTTCCGGGAATGGGAAGGGGATTTGGAGCCGGACTGCAGGATTATCCCTGGTTTTTTGGAGTGGATAGTGAATACACCATCCAAGGATTAATCACCACAGGTAGAAAAGACTTGGTTTATTCCACAATCGAACTTATCCACAATCTCTCAGAAAAGGCAAACGGAAACGGTCGCATCGTCCATGAAGTCAGCACAAATGGCGCGGTGTTCAACCCCGGAAATATCAATGAAACGCCACAGTGGGCCTCGACCGTTTGGGAAGTTTACCGATGGACAGGAGATCGGGAATTGCTGGAAAAGTATTTTCCTTCCATCGAAAAGGGATTGAATTGGCTCCTTTCCGTCAATGACAAGGACGGAAATCTGCTGGCAGATGGCTATGGCATGATGGAAATCCACGGCTTGGAATCGGAGATGATTGATGTGGCCGTTTACAGTCAAAAGGCTTTTGCAGATGCGGCGAAAATGGCTGAAATCCTCGGAAAAAACGAATTGGTGAAAAGTTATCAACAGACGGCAGCTGCCTTGGCAGAAAAGATCAATGCAGACTTTTGGGTAGCCAAATTTGGGAGTTATGCGGATTTTATCGGAACCGCTGAGGATGCGCTTCACCTCATCGAGGGAGCAATTATCCGGGCGGATACACTGAATAAACCCTGGGCAGTGGCAGAATTACAGGCTACAAAAGCTAAGTTATCCACATTGCCAAAGGATCAGAAACAAGGATTTGTCCTTTATCACAATTGGGTCGTGAATACGCCGATGGAAACAGGAGTTGCAGATCCTGAAAAAGCCAAAATCGCTTTGGAAACGGGAAGAAAATACACCAATCCTTTTGGGGTTTTTGTCACTGGAATTGACCGGGATGAAAGTGCAGAAAACGAAGACGGGGCTTTTACCGGAAGTAAAATGTTCAGCTACACCGGTGCTGTGATGACTTTACCGACGGGAGTATCAGCCATCGGAGAAAATAACTACGGCAATCCGGACGGGGCATTGGATTACCTCAAGCGGATGACGCGGAGTTTTGGTTTTGCATTACCGGGGTCTATTTATGAAGTTTCCCCTGATTATGGGATGTTCACTCAGGCTTGGAATATGTACAGTTATGCGGTTCCGATTGTCACGCAGTTTTTCGGAATCCGGCCTGACGCGGGAAATAAAGTAATTTATATACGCCCTCAAATGCCAAGCACTTGGGAAGAAGCATCGATTCAAAAAGTACAGATCGGAGATAACTTAATCAGCCTCAGCTATGTGGATAAGTCTGGTGTTCGTAGCATCGAAGTGGAGCAAAGCCAATCCAAATGGGGGATTTCGATTGAGATTCCCGAGTCCTATACCAAAGTAAAAATTCTGGGAAAAGAGGTCAGTTCAGATACCAAGGATGGATATAGAAGGATTTTGATGACAGGGAAAAAGGTAAGAGTGGAGGTGAGTAAATGAGAATATACCTTTTATTGCTATTTCTTTTTTTGAATCACACAATTGGGAATGCTTCTGAATGTAGTTGCGATCCCTTTGCTGACCTTAGTATCCGTCAAATGACCGATGCTGATTTGATTTTTAAAGGGCATGTAATCAATAAGCGAACGGAGTATTTTCCTAGTCTGGGCTACAGGTATGTGGCAACTTTTACGATTGATGAAGTGATCAGTGGAAAGCCTCAATCATCTTTAATTGAAATAGAATATGGATATGGAGAAACTTATTGTTTAATCAATTTTCAGCCTTTATTTAACTATCTCGTTGTTGCCAAAACCAAAAATGGTTTCCCTTACTTTCAAACAAATTATTGTTCGGGGAATAAGCGATGGGAAGATCTTTCCAGAAAAGACATTCAACTTATATCGGATTTTAGAAATAGAAAGCTAGAAAACCAATGATTGAAGGCAAAAATGGGTTTTGGGTTTTTTTCGTAACGGAGAGTTAATTAGCAAATTTTCAATGGATTGGATCTAAAAAGTAAAATGAACTGTAACCCTACATAGATTGATTAAGTATATAGTGAAAATATCTTGCTATGAGATATTCACTATATCTAATTGCGTTTCTTTTACCGCTTTCCCTTCATGCTCAATCCACTAAAGTCATTAGTGCCTTAGAGCCAAATTTTGCCGGGAATCGTTTTTTGTACATAGAGCATGGAGAGAAATTTCTTAACCTTTCTGGAGAGAATTATTTTTTCACAAATGAGGATGATTCCCCTGGTCCCAAAAAGTTGAACATGTATTACATCTCCAATTCCGGTAAGATCAATCAGCGAAAAACTTTTTGGCTGGAAGAAGGAGAATACCGGCTTACAGGAAAAGTAAATGACGAATCTTCATGGCAGGTTTTCCCTGCGCATCCCTTCACATTGATTGCAAATGAAATCGATGCTGCTATAGGGGATGTCAAGAAGGAATTGATTGCAAAGCATGTGGATAAACTCGTAGGACTGGACAAACTCAATGAATTCAAGTCCCAGTTTAAGGATGAGGAATTGGTTGATTTGATCAAAAAAGTGCCTTCAAGTCTTCAGGAGTCTTGGTACTTTGACGAAATGGTGACTTACTTAACCTTGAATCAAAGTGTACGTGCTAAAATCGGACAGCCGGCTCCAGATTTCACTTTAGAAAGTCAAGCTGGTACCGACTTTTCGCTTCATGATCAAAAAGGCGGGTATACGCTATTGGAGTTTTCTTTTACCGGATGTGTCTACTGTTTGAAAGCGTTACCTGAGCTGAAAAAAATTCATGAGGAAATGGGAGATCAAGTTCAACTTGTGAGCATTTGGAAAGATCCCAAGAAAACTACTTGGCTTAATGATCAAACAGAACACAAAAATCAGATCACTTGGGCAAATCTTTGGGATCCCAATGGCTTGGCAACTTCATTATTTGAGGTTTCTATTTTTCCTACTTATGTACTGATCAATCCCAACGGGCAGGTACAGGCGATTTGGAATGGCTACAAAAAGGGAAATAAATTGATCCGAAAACTTACTAGAGAAATGGGGGTTTGAGCCTCTTAAATATTCAACCAATAATTCAATTTCAGCACCAAAGAACGCTGCTTGGGTAAAAAGTCTCCAGGAAAATAATTGTCCGTGTAGACTAGGAAGAAGTCCGAAACCGGAGCATATCTCCACTGCAAACGGGTGTTGATATTGAGGTTATCGATCTGATTGTTGTATTGGATAAAGGTCGTCCAGAATACTTTTTTGCTAAAAGTCAGATCTATCCGTGGCCCTACCAGAATTAGATCGGCATCATTCTGAGGTTTTGGGAGGCGAATTCTTGCATAGTTGAAATTCATGGAAATATTGGCCAAATAGCCCATTCTCACGCCCATTTCACTGGTAAATCTGGAGAAATTGCCGGTGTAATATTGTCCGGTCTCTGCATCAAGGTTGATGTTGAACACATTTCTCGGATTGCTTTTGTATTCCACCTGAATGGTTTTGTTCGTGTAATCGGTACCCGCAAGGAGTCGATCTCCTCCGGTCCGGGTCGGGTCAAAGTCCCTGAACAGATAGATATACCGATTTCGCTGGGTAATCTGAAGTTCGGAAAGCGAATTGAAGCGGATTAAATATCCCGGATTGATGTCACGATCTGTCTGACCAATTTCCTCATTCCAGTAGGCTTCAAATTCAAGTTTTGGCCCGTGACGATTGATCAATCTTGACTTAGGATAGAATAGATAAGACACATCAGGATTTATCCGTTTGAAGTTTACTCTTGGCACAAAACCAACTGCCGGATTAAAATTCTGGCCGATATCCTGATAGCTAAAGCTCCAATTCCAATGGATGTCTGTAAAGAGCATGTAGGCATTAAAAGAATAAGGCGATTCTTTTTTGCTGGATTCAAAAGTCCGGTGGTAATAAACCTTTCCAGTCCATTTTCCATCTGCAGAGTTCAGGTTGTAATCCACACCCAACAGTCGATTGAAGGCTGCGGGGTCAAAGAGCTGCTGAAACTCATCCAACGCCAAGGATTCTCTGTCCACGTAAATCAACCCGATGTTGGATCGGGTAAACACCTTCTTTTGAAGGGCAAGAACAGTAAAATTCTTCCCCTGGGCTCCCGCCTGTTCATCCGTAGCAGTCTGCATGTTCATCGCCCCTATTCGCCAGTCTTCATTGACTTTCCCGCTAAGACGCGCGCCATAAATGATTTTACTCTGGATATTTTGTCCTGTGGCAGAATCAATGTCTACACCTATCCTTCTGGAGAAAAATGGTCTGGACCTAGGTTGACCAAAACTGTCAAACAGATCTGCATTCTCAAGGAAAAACTGTCTTCGCTCAGGGAAAAAGATCTCAAACCGATCCAGATTCGTCACTTGTTGATCGACTTCCACTTGGGAGAAATCAGGATTGAAAGTCAAATCCAGATTGAGTGCGGGACCTATTCCTATTTTTGCATCTCCGCCAACTGCAGGTGTAAGCCTTTCTGAAGTCCCCTCAAGGAAGTTGCTGGAAGTTCTGGCAGCAGTGTAGGGGATAATCGAAATATTGGCAGAATTCTTTTTAATCGGTTCTTCGAAAATCAACTTTCGGCTAAATGCGGTGGAAATAATCGGAACATTCCTTGGAATCGGTGTCCAAGTGCTTCTTTCTCCATATTCACTGTCAATTCGATAGAAATTTACATTCCAGTTTTGAGTTCCGTCATTGAAGCGTATCGTTGACAAGGGAATGATCATTTCTGCCTGCCAGTGGTTTTCAAAGATTACCGCCTCTGAATACCACTTGTTGTCCCAAGCTAAACTAAGATCCTTGGATGTATTGCCTCCATTGGAAATAAGCCCCTCTCGCTGTACTCCGTAGGGATTGATCCCAAATGAAAATGCATTGGTCTTATCATTGAATGTGTCCAAAACGAGAACAATTGCATCATTTTGCTCTCCTCTAAAATCCCGACGCAAGGAGGTCGAGACGTATTTTCTGGGACCAAGATTTTCCATTACTGCAGCGATGTACAGATTATGGTCATCAAAGGCGATTTTTATCCGGGTTTGGATTTTGGAATAAGAAGTATCTGAGGGAAAGTATTGCTTGAAATTACCATTCCAACCCTCAGCGTTTGTCCAAATTTCCTCATCCAGCTGACCATCCAAAGTAATTGGTTCTTTCAGTTTAAAAGCGAACGCATTTGACTCAGATTGAGCCTGTGCAGCTGCGTAGAAAGAAAAAAAGAAGCTGAATAAAACTACTATTCCTTTTAAAGGTCTCATGTTCGGTGGATCGCCCGCAAAAGTAACCTTGCAGAAGTATTCCAAACAAGGAATTTTACCAATGGTAAAGCGCCTTTTTTAAGGCATTATTTTGTCCCCATTGCGGTAACAATCAGATTCCTATTGCCCCCCTGGTGACGGAATTCGCAGAGGTAAATTCCCTGCCAAATTCCCAAGGCAAGTTTTCCACCGGAAATCGGAATTTGAAGGCTTACACCAAAAAATGCGCTTTTGATATGCGCAGGCATATCGTCTGTCCCTTCATAGCTGTGGATAAATCGTGGATAAGTCTCTGGAATTAATTCATTTACGAAAGTCAGGAAATCCTTTCTCACCGTCGGATCGGCATTTTCATTGATGCAAAGCCCAGCAGAGGTATGCTGTAAAAAAACCTGTAAAAACCCGATCCGGATCTCCCGGATTTCGGGAATGGCTTTTTCGATTTGATCAGTGATCAGATGATATCCTTGGGGAAAACTTGGGAGATGAAGGAGTTTTTGGTAAAAGAGAGCCATATCAGATCTTCCCAACCTTATTCTCCAAGGTCCCGATTCCTTCAATTGTGATTTTCACCACATCTCCGGCATGTAAAGTAAAATTATCCGGCACGATCCCTGTACCAGTCATCATCAAGCATCCAATCGGAAAGGAATTTGACCGAAAAAGCCAATCAGCCAATTCCTGAGGTTTACGCTTCATTTGGGCCAGATCCGTTTCTCCAGCGGCTTCGACTTGGCCATTTCGATGGATTTCAAGGTTGATTTTGGTAGAATCAGGAAGCATTTCCTCCTGAATCAAAATGCAGGGACCGATTGCCGCACAGCCCTGATACACTTTCGCCTGCGGCAAATAGAGTGGGTTTTCGCCTTCAATGCTTCGACTGCTCATGTCATTGCCTACCGTGAATCCCTGTACTTTTCCCGAAGGGGAAATCAACAAAGTCAACTCAGGTTCTGGTACATCCCAAGTGGAGTCTTTACGGATATTGACCGTTTCGCCGGGATTGGAAACCCGGCTTGCAGTGGCTTTGAAAAATAATTCAGGACGGTCAGCCGCATATACTTTGTCGTAAAAATCAGCCCCACCCGCATCCTGAGATTCTTCCATTCTTGCAGTTCGGCTGCGGTAATAGGTCACTCCGGCAGCCCATACTTCCTGATTACCCATGGGTGCGAGGAGGCCTTCTTCTTTCAATTCTTCGGATTTTTCAAATGAAATCTTCTCCCAATGTGTCGCCTCTGACTTTAAAAGCTTTGGCAAATGTTCTCTTCCAAGCAATTGATCCCAATCGAGTTCTGGGCCGAGAAAAATTCCATTTTCAGATTCTAACAGTGTTCCGGAGTTGAGTTTGTACAGACGCATGGTTAAGGATGGGTTTTTAGGTTGAGGATGATGCGCTTGACATCATGCGCTAAAGATATCAATTACCCTTGAATTAGGTGTCTGGAAAAAATTCGTTGAATTGCCTCTTTTTTAAGATTTTTCCCGATAAAGACAATTTTACTTTGACCGGGAATGCCATCAGCATCAGGTTCACCGTCGGTCATCACCAACTGATTTTTGACAGACTGCAATATCACAGGAACCGGATAGGAGTTGGCATAAATAATCCCCTTCACTCGATAAATCTGATGGGCATTGATGACCAGGAGTTTCCAAAGTTCATTGCTCAGGGACTGCAGCTGGAAAGGTGTGTCAAAGATAAGCGTGAAGGTGCTCATGCCATGTTTGTTGGCGGCAGAAGCAGCTTCCACCTTGGGAAAATACCGCGCTGCGGTCTCCTCTCGGTGAGGAATAACTTCTAGGATAGGGTCGACTTCAAACCGACCCTGACTTCCTGTCCAAACCCGAGCCATGGGATTGATTGATCGAATTTCCAGTGTCAGCAAATTGAGATAATCTTGCTGAACAAGATCTGACTTATTGATCAAAATCACATCGGCTACAGCTATTTGTTTCTTGGCCTCTTCTGTTTCTATGATCCAATCCTCGATGTTTTCGGCATCGACCAGGCAGATGGTATGGATCAGTTCAAATGCAGCTTCCACAGCAGGATGACTGAAAAATGGCAGTAATACAGGCTCCGGATCTGCAATACCTGTGGTTTCTATAATCAATCGGTCGATCTTATCCCGTTGGGTGTGGATGCGTTCCAGCACATCGATCAATTCGGTGTTGAGTGAGCAGCAAAGGCATCCCGCGGTCAATTCCTCCACTTGAAAGGTCTCTTTGGACAACAGCCCCCCGTCAATGTTCACTTTCCCCACTTCATTTTCGATCACCACTACCCGTTCTCCGGGAAAATTACGGATGAAGTGATTGAGAAATGTGGTTTTGCCTGATCCCAAAAATCCGGTGATCAGGTGTACTGGAATGCGGGAGGAACTCATGAACAGAATCGAATTTCTAAGGGGATTTATGGAAAAGGTGCTTTGTGAAATTATTATAAAGGTGAAGAATGATCAGGACAATTACCGCGATATACTTCAGATAGTCGCCAAGAAAATGGACATCGACCAATTCAAGTATGACTGTGATGGCAAGTATTGACCACGCAATGTATAATCCATAGCCTATCCATGCATGTAGGCTTTGCCGTGTGGCCTGACGCACTGACCAAAAGGAGAGAATCAAAAATACCATTTCCAGTGCTTTCCAGAAAAGTGATATATCTTCTTCATTGCCGTGGGGAGAAATGACGATCAACACACTGGACAAAAACAAAAATGGGGTGAGTACACAATGAATCAGGCAAAGCAAACTGGCTGCAACACCTAAAAGGTCGGGGTTTTTGAGAGAGATTCGTTCCATTTATGCAACAAAGTTGCATATTTAAACTGAAACTGCAAGACCTACACAAACCCAAATGCGGAAATTTTCAATGGATTTTGCAGATACCAACTTTTCGCTTGTACATTTGTAGAGATCATAAGGGGTGCCTTAACAAAACGGGCTGAGATCATACCCATACGACCTGATCCGGGTAATGCCGGCGAAGGGAAATGAGAAAAGTAGAATGAATGTGTCAATCAAATTGCCGAAGCGGTACCCTTCGGGACTGTTGATTGTATTCATTTTGCAAACCGGGTAAACTATCACGGAAGACCTCCCTTGGGTTTTCTAATGTTTCACTCAATGACCCGAAAGGGAAGAATTATCATGAAAAAATTAGTATTTGGCTTGGTGCTATGCTTTGCCGCAGTTTCAGCTTGGGCACAAAACAGCCTGAGCGGAAGAGTAGTGGATGCGCAGAGCGGGGAACCGCTGATTGGTGCATCGGTATGGACAGAGAACCTTGGAAAAGGTGCCGTGACAGATGAAACCGGGAAGTTTATCATCTCTAAATTACCCGATGGCGGGGTAGAATTGCGGGTATCTTATCTGGGATTTGAAACTTTCAGGAGATTGGTTACGCTACCGTTTTCCGGGGATCTGGAGATTAGATTGCAGGGCAAAGACTTTTTAACTGAAGAATTTATTGTTTCCTCAACCCGGGCCTCCGGGATCACTCCGACTACTTTCACCAATGTGGATAAGTCAGAAATCGCCAAACGGAATTTAGGTCAGGACATTCCCATCTTACTGAATTTTACCCCTTCCGTAGTGAGTTTTTCGGATGCAGGTGCTGGAGTCGGCTACACCGGACTTCGCATACGTGGCTCGGATCAAACTCGAATCAACGCCACTGTGAACGGCATTCCAATGAATGATGCCGAATCTCATGGTGTGTTTTGGGTGAATATGCCAGATTTTGCGAGTTCGGTCGAAAACGTACAAATTCAGCGCGGTGTCGGCACCTCTACCAACGGGGCGGCAGCTTTTGGCGCGAGCCTGAATTTTCAGACAGACACGCGTCAGGACGAAGCCTACGCACAGGTTGACAATGGTTTCGGTTCATTCAATACGTTTAGGCATATGGTAAAAGCTGGGACCGGCTTGCTCAACAACCGCTTTGCGGTCGATGCACGGCTTTCCAAAATCACCTCCGATGGCTACGTTGACCGTGCTTTTTCGGACCTGAGTAGTTGGTTTGTGTCCGGAGGATATTATGGAGAAAAAAGTGTGATCAAGTTGATTGCTTTCTCCGGAAAAGAGCAAACCTATCAATCCTGGAATGGATTGCCTGAATCGCTTTTGAAAACGGACCGTACAGCAAATTTCTACACATACGACAACGAAACGGATAATTATCAACAGGATCACTACCAACTGATCTACACCGGGAAAGTAGCCTCAAACTGGAAAACCAATCTTGCCTTGCATTACACCTATGGACGGGGCTATTATGAGCAGTTTAGAAAAAATGACCGGCTTTCGCGCTACGGATTGCCGAATGTCGTAATCGGCAACGAAGTAATTTCCCGCACGGACATTATTCGAAGACGCTGGTTGGACAATGATTTCTACGGCTTTGTGGGCTCGGTGAATTATTTCTCAACCGACGGAAAATTGGATATCATCCTGGGCGGAGGTGCCAACCGGTATGATGGAGACCATTTTGGAGAGATCATCTGGTCCAGAGTGGCAGGCATAACCAATATCCGTGACCGGTATTATGACAACAATGCCATCAAGGACGACCGAAATGTCTATGCAAAAGCCACCTACGAGATCAAGCCCGGCTTGAATCTATTCGGAGATCTTCAAGTCCGTGGGATCAATTATTCTTTTCAGGGAATAAATAATGACCGACGGGTCCTGGATGGGCAGGAGGACTTCGCCTTTTTCAATCCGAAGTTTGGATTTTCTTATGAAAAAGGGGGTCAAACCTGGTACGCGAGTTATGCAGTGGCCAATCGGGAACCTACTCGAAGGGATTTCACAGACAACCCGATCACCGAAGTGCCGAGAGCGGAAAAGCTAAATAATATCGAAGCGGGTGTTCGTGCCAAAGCAGGCCGATTGAGCTATAATGCCAATTTCTACTTCATGGATTATACCGATCAACTGATCCTGACCGGACAGATCAATGACGTGGGAGCCTATATCCGTGAAAATGTGGCATCTTCCTACCGTGCAGGGATTGAATTGGATGGAACTTTCCAACTTTCAAAAGCTTGGACCTTTGGAGGGAATATTGCTTTCAGCCAGAACAAAATCAGGGAATTCACCGAGTACATTGACGATTACAGTGTGACGGATTTTCGTCAGGAATCCATTACATACAAAGACACCGACATTGCCTTTTCACCAAATGTGGTCGGTTCGGCCATCATCGAGTTCAAGCCAACCAAGAATCTTTCGCTCAATTGGATGAGCAAGTACGTGGGCCGGCAGTTTCTTGACAATACAGTAAATGAAGGAAGGGCCTTGGATGCGTTCTTTACCAATGATCTGAGAATCAGCTATGCTGCGCAACCCAGATTCTTCAAGGGATTGGAGATAAACCTGTTGATCAACAATATCTTCAATGAGATGTATGAGCCGAACGGCTATACCTTCAGCTATTTCGTGCCGGGAAATACCGGAAGGGAACTGGTGACTGAAAACTTCTACTATCCACAGGCAGGGACGAATTTTCTGCTGGGATTGAGTTTGAAGTTTTAAGGCGTTTATTTCTCACAGATGGCGCAAATGAGCACAGATAAATTATTGAAGAATCTGTGGTCATTCGGGTCATCTGTGAGGGATTTTTTTTAGTTCCCGCAGATCATGCAGAAAAAGTCGCTGATGGACGCAGATTGAGTGAATTCCAGCTTTTCAAGGGAAAGGATTTTTCTCACAGATTTCACAGATAAATTATTGAAGAATCTGTGGTCATCTGAGCCACCAGCCTGCGGCAGGCAGGTCTGTGAGCTGAATCTGAATTGATAAAATGAAGACTTAATCCATTTCTGATGATATTTAGTACTCCAGTGGCTTCCTGGTATTTTGAATAACTGAAAACTGTAGAATTTCTTTCTTCAAAAGATAAAACACATTTGAAAATGATATCAGTGGAAATTTTGAAACACACAATTACACGATAAATTTTAGTGATAAACTTTGCTTTATTATTAAGTTATTACTTTGCCGAGGCTGTAGGCTGAAGCATTGAGTATTTACATTTTTTCAAGCTCGAATTCAATCATTTTTTCCATTCCAAGAGAAGGATCTGGCAAATCGGAACTTATAATAATTCCCCTAGGATCAATCAAAAAATACTTTGGGATTGCTTTGACCAAATACTTATCTCCAAAAATATCATTTATTCCATTTGGGATATTGACCTCAATTCCAACACCCTGAGGGTTGGTTCGGGACACGAAATTTTTCCATCGATCAAGTTCAGAATCTACTGAAACCATTAAAACCGCAACGCGGGGGTCATTTTGGTATTTGGCAGCAATAGCTAAAATATTTGGGCGGTGTTTTACACAGGGTCCACACCAGGTTGCCCAAGCATCAATAAGAATAACCTTACCTTTGAGGTCGGACAGATCAAAATCAGAATTGTCCGACTTTTTTGCTTTAAAATTAAATGCTTCAACACCAGACATGGAGGAGAAAAAGGAATCTGAAGCTCTGTTAATCAAGAATGAATAAGGATTGGATTTCTCTCCTTCAAGTGCTTCGGTAATTTTGTCGGATGTAAACAATTGCTCATGAGGTCTCCAATAGGATGGATGTTCAATAACTGACTGGATATAGTATGCCTTCAAGAAATTTTGTAAATCAAGGTTTTCGGTCTTTTTTTCGATTTCCCCAAGAAAAGTTTGGATATCTTGAATGGAATCCTGTTCTCTCAATAACTCAATCTCATATTTGAATAGGAGCATATCCGGTAAAGATTTTGCTTCTGAATCGAAAAAATTGATCTTTTTGATAAAATCGAAATAGGGGTCTTGTGCCTCAAACCCTTTAACAATTCTCCCATAATACATCAAGAAATTGTACGCCCTAGCTTGGTTTTGATAGTTGAGTAGTGCTTTCTCTGAATCACTGATTCTTGGTTCAAGGTGCTTTATGACCTTGTCTCTGGCATTGATTAAGCTATCAAACTTTTCTTTGACCGATTCAGGATCGCCAACCCTAAAAATCAATCCTGCATAGCGGGAGAACATTTCATTGGTAGAATGCCAAATAACATTGGCCATTGAATCTGCCGGTGATTCTTCTGTCACAAAAAAGTCCCCGCTAAGTTTCAGGCTTTTGGATACTCCCGGACCAAGGATAGTTAAGTAAGATTTGTCACTTCCTTTCACCTGAATGCTTGCAAGTAGTTGTCCTTCAATAGGGAAGGAAAAACTTTTCTGAGAGGAATTCAGAGGTACTTTCCCCAAAACTTTTCCAGTTATCAATTCTTGAAAAAATAATGAATCGTATTCTGTATTTATTTCAGGAACAATAATGTCAAAAACCTCATATGGTTTAGAACATGAGGTAAAAAAGAGTCCCACATATAGCACTAAAAGACATGTTCTCATGGAAAATTGGATTTATTTGTAAGCTATCTATCTCTAAAATAAAAACTAAATCCTAAATCAAAAAAATCTAATCTAAAAATTTAGGTTTTCAGGGTTTCCTGCAGATTAGCAAAGAAAAAGTCGCTGATGTTATCAGATTGAGTGAATTCCAGCTTTTAACAGAACGGTTTTTCTCACAGATTGCACAGATTAACACAGGTAAATTATTATAGAATCTGTGTTCATCTGAGCCACCAGCCTGCGGCAGGCAGGTCTGTGAGCGATTGTTTTGTTCCCTCAGACTCCCGCAGAAAACGTCGCTGATGTTCAAAGATTGATTATAGAAATACAGAGATGGTTTTAAGAGCCCCGCTTTTTAAGGGTCAAAAACCTTTCCGTAACAATCCTTACTCCCGCACTAAACCAAAAAGGCAAGGGTTGAGCCCCTCCCATTCCCTCTCCGACGGTCATGTCTATTTGAAGCAGATCACTGAAAAAATAGCGGTATCCTACCTGATAGGAAACTCCTGCTCCGGGAACATAAGGATCTCCCGAAAATATTTCACCGACTAAATGCATCCCTTTAAACACCCGTACCTGCGAACCAAAGCCCCAAGTACCCAAAAGATCTCCGGATTGATCTATATGCAAATAATTTCCACCCACATTTGCATGGATAAGTACATCCTCATTCTCACCAAAGCATTGGGTGATGGTGGCAAAGGCAAAAGTTCCAAATCCTTCCGGCTTGAAAGCACCCTTGCCGGTCGGGAAAAAACTTCCTACCACCGCTCCAAATCCCGGCCCTTTTCCTGATTCATATTCCCTGAACAAAAATTTACCCTGAACGAGGGGTAAGGCGTAGGAAAAAGCAGTGTTATCCTGCTCGGATTTTTCATAGCCGAAAACGCCCCCAATTGAAACTTCCAACCAATTCTTGGGTCCGTAAGCAGCCATTACCCATTGTTGCCCCGCATTTTTATAATATTTTGTTTTTCTTTGACGACGTCTACCCTAGCCTGATTGTTTACAATCGTCCCCGGGTGACGTTTGAGTCATACCTGCGGTAAACAGGCAGGCTCAATTTCATTGATCCTAATTCATAACACCACCAATAAAATGAAAAAATACCTGTTCTTTGTTGTCGCATTTTTGATAGCCATTTCTTCCTTTTCTCAAGAAGAAAAAGCCGAGGCCAAGTGGATTCCCCGTGATCCTCAAAAGTTCGAGTCAAGTCATTCAGGGACTTTCAACGGGCAGAAAATAACCTTCAAATCGATTGTAGGGGAGACTTTTCTCAAAAACTCCAAAGGTGAAGTCACCGGAGCCATGTGGTCTACTTCTTATGTCAGAGAAGGTGTGGACTCTTCAAGAAGACCGGTAATGTTTGTTTTCAATGGAGGTCCGGGTTCGGCTTCAGTTTGGCTTCACATGGGTTTCTTTGGACCTAAAGTTGTAAAAATTGACTCCGAGGCGAAGCAAGATGATGGTGCTGCGCCTTATCGGTTTGTGGAAAATAATCAGGCCTTGTTGGATCTGACGGACTTGGTGTTTATCGATCCGATCGGAACCGGTTTCAGCCAGATTGAAGGTATTGGGAAGACTTCTGATTTCTGGGGGCTAAACGAAGATGCAGCATCAATTGCTCAATTTATGCGGATTTGGGTAACGCAAAACGGAAGATGGCAAGCGCCTAAGTTTTTGGCTGGAGAAAGTTTTGGCACCACACGCGCCGCAAAAGTTGCCGAGGTACTCGAAGGTGGGGGACAAAACATGGCTCTGAACGGCATCATCCTGATCTCCCAAGCCTTGGACTATGCAGGTTCATCAAGTTGGGCAGATAACCTCACGTCATTCTTCACTTACCTGCCTTCACAGGCCGTGACAGCTTGGTACCACGGGAAAGCTGGGCAGGGCAAGACGATTGAAGCTTTCGCAAAGGAAGCCAGAGATTTTGCATACAGTGAGTATTTGTCCTCCCTTTTCTTAGGTGATAAGCAAACGCAAGCCCAGAAAGAAGCTACAGCTGAGAGACTCGCCTATTTCACAGGTTTGGATAAAAAATACATCCTCCAATCCGATAATCAGATCCTGATGCACCGGTTCAAAAAGGAATTATTGCGAGCCGAAGGAAAAGCCATTGGAACATTGGATGGACGTTTTTTGGCTTTGGAAACAGACAAATTATCCGAAGGTCCGGTGCTCGGCGATCCGAGTGACTACATGACAAGTGCTGCCTATACCGCTGTTTTCAACGATTACTTAATGCGGGATTTGAAAGTAAAGATGGATCGACCTTACCTTTCCTCTGCATCCGGAATGGGTGGAAGTTGGAACTGGAAACCTGTGCCGGAAGGTGCATATTATGAGCCGAGCTATGTGAGCACGGCACGCTCGCTCAGCGAGGTCATGCACCGAAATACTCAAATGAAAGTATTGGTTGCCAATGGCTATTATGATCTGATTACTCCGTTTTTTGATGCAGAATTCACCTTTGCACGGCATGATTTTCCACAAGAGCGGATTCAAATGACCTACTACGAAGCAGGCCACATGATGTACAATCGTCAGGAGGATTTTGATGCGCTAACTAAGGATGTACGGAAGTTTTTGGAGGGAGTTTTGAAATAGAGATCATGAACGAAAAGAAAGAAAATCAACCACGGAAAGGCTGGGCGGAGGCTTTTAAGAAAATACATGAAGCCGGTGAAGATAAGCTTTTGATTCCTGATGTTTTTGAGGATGAGGAATTTCTCACAGATCCGGAAAACGATTGGACTTGGGATGATAATTCAGACCAATCCAAAAAACATACGTAAATTAAAGCTATGAATTATACGGAGTATATCAGCATCGACCCAAACATCCGATTTGGCAGACCCTGCATCAAAGGCACACGAATAAGTGTATCTGATGTGCTAGGCTGGATGGCTTCGGGAATGAGTATGGAAGATATTTTGGCTGATTTTCCAGAACTTAACTTGGATCACATAAAGGCCTGTTTAGCCTATGCTGCGGATAGAGAGCAAAAGTTGAAATATGCATAGGTCAACCCATGTCACTACTTTTTGACCAAAATATCTCCTTTAGAATAATCAAAGATTTTTTAATAAATGAAAATGAGGGAATTTTAAAAGTTGAATCCGCCTTTTAGAACTCAGGAGAGTTTTGAGTCCTCAAATTAAACTTTCAATCAAAAAAAATTAAGACAAATAATTATGCAAATGCCAAATTTCAACGTCGAAGAAGTAACCAAAATCATCCGTGGACGACGGTCCATGTTCCCCGCCCAATTCAAAGAAAACGATCCTGTGGACGATTCCATTATTGAAGAAATGCTGGAAAACGCCAATTGGGCGCCGACTCATAAATTGACTCAGCCTTGGAGATTTATCGTCTACACTAGTGCAGGCCTGAAGAAATTCGCGGATTACCAGGCTGAAATGTATAAAATGCGTGCTGAGAAAAACGGCACCAACTTCATCGAAGCGACTTATCAAAAATTTAAGGATCAACCTTTGAAAGCCTCTCACGTGATTGCGATTCTGATGAAGCGAACCGAAGGTTCGGGCATTCCGGTGATGGAAGAAATCGCCGCCACAGCCATGGCTGTTCAGAACATGTACCTCACGGCCTGTGCACATGGACTAGCCTGCTATTGGGGGACGGGCGGACCGACCTTCTGGGGTGAAGCCAGAGAAGATTTCGGTCTGGAAGGAGAAGATATGCTGATGGGCTTCTTCTACGTCGCCAAGCCTGCTACCGACACTTGGCCTGCCGGAAAGCGTGAGCCGATTGGGGATAAAGTTGGGTGGATTAGGGAGTAGGCGTCATAGCGAGGCACTGCCTGCCCCGATTTTTTCGGGGAAATGATCTTAATATTTTAGGCAAATAAAGGAAGGTGAGAGCCTTCCTTTTTAATTTCAGAATATTTATCCACTTACAAATTTTATTTTCTTGGATTATACAGATTATGAACAAATGGATCGAGGATATAAACGAATTTGCAGTTAATTTTATCTGGAATAATATAGGATAAAGCATTATCTAGACTACTTAATTCTTCTTCAATTTCAACCCAATGGAGTAATACTGGAATAATTATTAACTCCACATCTCGAAATCTATAATCTTTTAAAGAAATCTTTTCATTTAAATCTTTAAAAGTTACCGCCAGCCTTCTAGGAATACTAATCGGGACATTTTCGGAAAATGAAATACCAACAATAAGTTCATCTTTTATAGAAAGTTTAATATAGTACCCTGAATATTTAACACTTTCTGGATTATCAATAGGATGAATCAACATATTTGTCCCAATAAACCTTCTAAAATTTTCCTCTCCAATAATTTCCATATTACTGGTCCTTTGGGCAAAAACACATTGGACAATTAAATAAATCACTAAAAAAATTGCCCCCCTAATTACATTTTGTTCCTTTTTGTCCATTTTTATATGCTTGATTAATTAAACCGATATCATTTTTTTCAGTTGATGATTTTTTTGAATAAGATTGCGTTCCTTGAAGACCACCCCAAGCCAAAGCCATAGCATCTGTTTTTCTAACACCATATCTCTCAACTAAAATCTTAGAAAGAACCCCAATGTATTCAACAGCCATTTCTTCATGTTCTTGAGATTCACTTAAAAAGTTACCCAAATTTAAATATCCTAAATATGCATGAAGAAACTCATGGAAAATAGTAGCTGTAATATATTCCTTTGAAGAATTTTCTAATATTGAATTAATTACAACTGAAAAAGTTCCGTAAGAATTATTTGAAGATGCAGTACTAAAAGTATGGAAACCATCTAACGAATTATCTCCAAGATCATATGACTCAATCTCTAATCGATAATCTTCCTTTTCTTGGAAAATTTCATTTATTAAGTTTGTTATTTCATTTGCAAAATCTGCTGAAACTGCATTTTGAGCAGCATTTTTAATGCATGGTTTTTCATCTGAAATCGATATCAGAATTTTTAAAAGAGGAAGTGGAACATCTGGAGGATAATAAGAACTTGTACCGCTGCTAGAATTATACCATAGAAATCCATCTCCACCATAAGTAAAATTACCTCCCGAGGTGGACTGATTCATTCCGGAATCCATTGGGCAATTATAGGAAGTGGAACTAGTTGGAGAAAGTGCTTCAACATACCAAGTATTCGTCTCCAACACATAGGTAATTTGATACCAATCTGTTGTAGTTGTCACGACAGAACACTTGTAGTCTTTATTTTCGGTGGTAATTACTTTACGGTTTCCATCTGAGATCTTTTCCATTTTACGAGCAGCAAGAATTTTTCCTTTATCAATTTCAAAACCGATAAAGTAATGCTCATCATAAGTAAATAGATCAACTATTCCACTCCAATTTTGATCAATCATTTGATAATTCATTTCCTTAAAATCTCTTCTAGAGTTTTCTTCAGGATAATACCTTGCTATTAAAGGATCATAACGATTAAAATTTGGATTCTAGACAAAAAGGATATTTTGAATTACTCTATTTTTAATTTTTCCTTTGTCTCCTTTTTTACGATCATTCCAAGGGAAAAATATTTGCTGATTCTTCAATCTTACCTCAAAAACTTCCCGCCCATCTGGAAAATAATAATGATGAAACTTACTCCAATCGGGTTCTTTTTCAAAAAATGGCAGGATCAATTCCTGAGACTCTGACCGGAAATTAGAGCCCTTTTCCGGAAGTCTGAGCTTGGTCTTATTTTCTTCAAACCAAGACTTTACTTGGACAATCTGGGCGTTTTCGTTGACCGCGATTTTAGGTGCTTCTGCTTCTTCGACGCAAGAGGTCAATAGGAGATTCAAAGAGATTAAAAGGGCTAGAAAACCTAAGAATTCGAATCTACCTAGATTTTTGTACTTAAGGGGGGGGGGGCAAATGTGTTGCTCATAAAAAAAGGTTTTGGTTGGAATATTTTTTTTAAAATATCTAAACGAATTCTGTAAAAGTCAATATTTGTTAAGGGATTTTTACAAAAAAAAAATAATAAAAATTGATTTGAGTCAGCTTTCAATTCTGGTTTCTCACTTCAGCCTTCAGAATTCACTTCCTCCCCAACCCAAAAAATCCCCTTACCCTCAATCTCCGTAATTCCTTCCGGCACTTCCAACTGGGTCAGGTAAATCAGAGGAAGCATCAGTTTGCCGCTTTCATTGGAGATTTCCACTGGCATTCCTTCTCGACCTAAGAGCTGGATTGTGCTTTCAGCAAACCACTTTTTGAATTTCCCGCTTTTGACAGGATAGTATTTCCAGCCTGCATCCATGATCGTCAGGTCAAACAAATCCAATTTTCCCTCCAAATCCATACACCTCAAATGCGAAACCCCAACCAAATGCGCTGCCGGATGCTTGGTTGCCAAGAGGTATTGAAGTCCTTCGTCTAGTGTGTTTTCTGGGGATGCAGTCAGAAACTTGACCGGATACTGCTCTTCCAGCAGTTGGAGATTTTCTTTTTGGAAGGTTTCCGTGGCGAGAATCACGTCGATTTTTATACCCCAACTCAGCACGGTATCCAAGCATTCCTGCCAAACCAAAACCGTCGGAACCCACTCCAAAAGTGGAGAAATGCCATCGAAATTTAGTCCTTCTGTGTTGAGGATAAACACTGCCGGTTCTTGCTGCTCCTTGACAAAATGATGACTTGACATCAGCTCCAAAGTTTTTGGTAGAAGTTGAACACGTTTTCAGAAGCCAGTTTCTTGAGCTGAGATTCACTCAGGGTTTTGCTCAAGGATTCTAAAATCGAAGGATATTTCCCGGCATTTTCGGCCAAAGGGAAATAAAACGGTTGCCTGCTCTGGTCGGGAAAATTCTTGGTGTAGAAAAAATCAGCGCCGAAGCAGATTGCATCTTCACTCATTTTATTTCCATGCAGAATATGTTCAAAAAGTCGCTCAGGGACTTTAGGATCTAGGAATGCCCGTAAAAAATTCACTCCGATAATTCCTCCTCGCTTGATGATTTCCTGAGCAAATTCATCTGTCAGATTGCGTTTGTGATCCCAAAGTGCCCGAAAGTTAGAGTGGCTGGCGATCACCGGAATCGGCAAATGGTGCCGGTCGATATGATTCAGGATTCCCTCTGCCAAAAGGTCGGAAGTATGGGAAAGATCGATGGGAATCCGTTTTCCAGCCATGTAGTCCAGGAGTCGCTTTCCATCTTCTTTCAGCCCAACTCCCTCGACATAATTTCCTCCTCCGAAGCGATTCTCGGTATGGTGAGTCAAACTGATGTAGGCAAGTTGCCCGACTGTCGAAAGCATCCGGTCAAACTGCTTGTAGATTTCCGGCCAAGTGGCTTTTTCATGCCCAAATCCCGCCGCATTTTCAACCGCTGCAATGATGCCAATTCGATTATCCGAGCTTGGGTTTTTCAGAAAATCAGCATCAAACTTGGTTACTGTCTTTTCTTCTTTGCGCAGCAAATCATAGAAGATCTTGGCCTGCTTTCCGGCCATTCTCATGCTGGAAGCGTCCACATTCGTGTAGATCGCCATCACCTGCATTCGGACTCCACCTTCCTGCAGCCATGGAAATGCGCAGGCAATTTGGTCTTTGGAAAATGCATCTGCACGGGGAACTGCCGCCAAAAAGGAAAGCAGGTCGCAGTGTAGGTCGGCGATGGGGATATTCATAGGTTTTTGATATTTTATAAACAAAAGTACGATTTACGAAGTACGAATTACGAGGGTCCGAAGAACCTCAAAGATTTAAGATAATTCTTAACCTTTGGAAAAACCCTCAGAATTTTCACCTTTTAAGTTGGGCAATTGTTCAAAAACTAATTCACAACTGGTTTTAGATTCAATACCTATATTTGGAAGTAATCTTTACTCAAACCTGAATCAAATATGTCTGTCGCCAAACCTTTCAATTTCAAAAAGTGGATCGATGAAAACCGTCATTTGCTCAAGCCGCCTGTAGGCAATCAGCAGGTGTACAAAGGAAACGACGATTTTATAGTCATGGTAGTCGGCGGGCCAAACAGCCGAAAAGATTACCACTACGATGAAGGCGAAGAGTTTTTTTACCAATTGGAGGGCGACATTGTGCTCAAGATTATAGAGGATGGTAAACCCAAAGACATTGAAATCAAGGAGGGGGAAATTTTCCTTTTGCCTGCAAAAGTGCCTCACTCTCCACGCAGACCTGCCAATACGATTGGTTTGGTGATCGAGCGCTACCGAAGAGCAGGAGAAAAGGACGGCTTTATTTGGCACTGTGAAAACTGCGGAAATCGGCTTCATGAAGAATATGTCGAATTGACCGATATCGTGACTCAACTTCCTCCCATCATGGAGCGTTTTTGGTCGAGCAATGACCTGAGGACTTGTAAATCTTGCGGTACGTATATGGAAAAGTAAAGTCAACAGTCCACTGTCGACAGTCGACAGCAGGAAAAAGCAGACTTCAAACCTTATTTTCTCTGGCGGTGGACTGTGGTCCGTCGACCGTTGACCAAAAAATATGAACTACCAATTCTCCGAATCCTTTGCCCGTGAAATGGACGCAAAAGATTCACTTTCACACTTCAGATCCCGATTTCATTTTCCCAAAGTCAAGGGAAAGGAAGCGATTTATTTCTGCGGGAATTCGCTTGGAATCCAACCCAAGTCCGTCAAAGATTACCTCGAAAAAGAGCTGAACAACTGGGCAGATTTGGCTGTGGATGGGCATTTTCACGGAGAAGATGCCTGGTATCATGTTCGGAAAAAGTCAAAACCTGCACTTTGCCAGATTGTCGGTGCACATGAGCACGAAGTGGTGGCGATGAATAACCTTTCGGTCAATCTTCATCTTTTGATGGTTTCTTTTTATCAACCTACAAAAGAGCGCTATAAAATCATCGTGGAGGCCGGAGCTTTTCCATCCGATCAATACATGCTGGAAACTCAGATCAAATTTCACGGCTTGGATCCAGCCGATGTTTTGGTGGAGCTTTCACCAAGGTCAGGAGAATATACCTTGCGAACCGAAGATATTTTAAGTGAGATTAAGCGACACGGAGAGAAACTGGCTTTGGTTAATATGGCTGGATTGCAATATTATACGGGGCAGCTTTTTGATATGAAAGCGATTACCCAAGCTGCCCATTCAGTCGGGGCCTTGGCAGGATTTGATTTGGCGCATGCTGCAGGCAATGCAGTGCTAAAGCTTCACGATTGGGATGTGGATTTTGCCACTTGGTGCAGCTATAAGTATTTGAATTCGGGTCCCGGAAATGTCTCAGGAATATACGTTCACGAGAGATTTGCGGAGCGGCCTGATTTACCCCGGTTTGCAGGTTGGTGGGGACATGACGAAGGCGAGCGGTTCAAGATGGAAAAAGGTTTTGTACCAATGTATGGAGCGGACGGTTGGCAGTTGGCCAATTCCAATGTCTTGGCATTGGCCGCACATCAGGCTTCCTTGGATATTTTTGAGGAAGCAGGAATGGAAAACCTTCGATTAAAAAGCGAAAAGCTCACCGGCTATCTTGAATTTCTGATCCGGGAAATCAGCGGTGAATCAGGGGTTTTGGAAATAATTACCCCAAATAATCCGGCTGAAAGAGGCTGTCAGTTATCTTTGCTGATCCACCGTGGGGGCAAGGAAGTCTTCGATGAATGGTATAATCAAGGAGTAGTAGGTGACTGGAGAAATCCAAACGTGATTCGACTTGCGCCTACTCCACTATATAACAGTTTCTTGGATGTGTTCCGGTTTGCAAAGATTTTGGAACAATCCCTGAAAAAATTCGCTTAAAGAAGCGTGGGTAAACATATTCGATGAAGAAAAACGAAATTACCATCTTAGGTGCCGGCTTGATCGGCAGTTTGATGGCCATATATCTCAGACGTCAGGGTCTCGAAGTCTCTATGTACGACAAGCGACCTGACAAGCGCAAAAATCCCTATTCCGAAGCTGGCAGATCGATCAATATGGCCTTGAGCCATAGAGGTTGGAAAAGTCTGGAGCAAGTTGGCTTGAAGGATAAGGTTATGCCTTTTGCGATTCCGATGTACGGAAGGCGAGTGCATGATGAGCATGGAGGGACTACTTTTGTGCCATATGGCAAAGCTGATCAGGCAATTTATTCCATTTCCAGAGGAAATTTCAATCAATTATTGGTAGAGGAGGCGGAGCGATTGGGTGCCGAAATCCACTTTGAGCACAAGTGTCTCGATGTGAATTTCAGAACAAATGAGATTTGCTTTGAGTCTCCAGAAGGAGATAATAAATTAATTCCCAATGTCATAATCGGGGCTGATGGTGCATACTCAGCATTGAGAATGTCCATGCAAAAGCAAATCCGCTTCAACTATCGACAGGAATACATTTCCCATGGATACAAGGAATTGACGATTCCAGCGACAGCTTCTGGCGATTTTGCGATGGATCCGAATGCCTTGCACATCTGGCCAAGAGGTAAATTTATGCTCATCGCCCTGCCAAATCCTGACAAGTCTTTTACCTGTACACTTTTTCTGCCTTTTGAAGGTACGAAGGTTTGCTTTGAGAAAATTCAGGATGAAAAAGATCTCGAAACCGTATTCAGAGCCTATTTTGATGATGCATATCAAGTAATGCCGAATTTGAAAACCGAGTTTTTCAAAAACCCTACAGCCGCTTTGGTAAATATTGAATGCTATCCTTGGGTTCAGGGAAATTCATTATTGCTTGGAGATGCATCTCATGCCATGGTTCCATTTTATGGACAGGGGATGAATTGCGGTTTTGAGGATTGCTCAATTTTGAATGGACTGATTGAAAAACTCGGTACGAATGCTTGGGATTTGGTTTTCGAAAAATTCCAGAAAAAGCGCAAACCTGATACCGATGCAATTTGTCAGCTAGCGATGGAAAACTTCATTGAAATGCGTGATTCGGTGTCGAGTCCAAAGTTTTTGCTTCGCAAAAAAATAGAAGCCAAACTTCATGAGCTTTATCCAAAAGAGTGGATACCGCTCTATACAATGGTGACTTTTACCGATATGAGTTATGCCGAAGCGTACGCGCAAGGGAAGCTTCAGGAAGCAATTATGAATAAAGTAATGGCAAGCCCCCTAATTACCGAAAATTGGGACAAGCTCGACTACGAGGACATCATCAATCAAATGGAAACAGCAAAAGCGGTCTAAAGACCGCTTTTTTTTTTGCTTAACAGAACATTTAAAGGGCATGTCCATCAGGACAAAAGCCTGCCTATTGGAGCAAAGTCCAGTATCTTTCTACCCTATTTTCCCTCAATAGTTCAATCCCAATTTCACTCCTCCATACCAATTTCTGGTCGGTGCGGGCTGATAGAATCTGGCAGCAAAGGCATTGAGATCATTTCCCAAAGAGTATGACTCGTCCAGGAGATTATCCACACCTGCAAAAACCTCCAGGTCAAACTTGCCAATCTTGCGTACATACCCAAATCGCATATTCACCAAGTCATACGATTCCTGATAGACGGTATTGGCATCATTGAGTGGAATTTTGTCGGTAAACTGATGTGTGAAATTGAGGTAAAAGCCAATGGAAGTTCTCAGATCCAGGCGACTGACCAGATTATGCTTCGGCACTCCTGTCAGGTCATTTCCTGAAAAGTCGTTGGCTTGCTTGGCATACTCATCAAACTTGAAAAACTGCCCGGTGTAAGCTGTTCCCAGCAGTATGTCTCTGACGAATCCGTCAGAATTTCTCAGAAGGGCATAATCTACTGTCGCCTCAATTCCTTTTTGATCTGTTGAGCCCGCGTTTCTGAATAATACCACTCCGTTTGCATTGGTGAAAGTGGTGATGGTCTCCTCCAACTTGAGATAATAGCCAATCAATTCGAAGTTGAATTTTTCTTTGCCCAATCGATACCCCACTTCATAATTGATCCCTTTTTCTGCCTCCAAAGCAAAGTTTAAACTTCCTTCATTGGTTCGAACCTCATCGATAGTAGGGGGAGAAAATCCGCTGCTGACCGATCCATACACCGAACTAAAGGCATTCATTCGATAGTTTAATGCAACTCTTGGGATTACTACAGGATCAAATTTCCTGGATTGTAGTCCTGTAGGTTTGCGCGTGGCGTCGATTTGTCTATCTACTTCATAGCCGGAAAAATTTTCAGACAAACCCAGTGTAAACAGCAATTTGGAATTCAGATTCCATTCAGCTTGCTGAAAGAAGAAGCCCTGATAGGCTCTGAGCTTGTCCGAAAAGCGAACCGTATCTGCCACTCCGGCCCGATTGCCAAAATTCTGCGCATCAGTCAATCCATTCTGATATTCTCCTCCTACAATCAATCGCAAAGACTTCCCTCCCAATTCTCCATCATGCGTAAACTTCGTCCTTAGGCCATATCCAAAGCCCAGCTCTTTCTTGTAATCGAGAATAAACGGGTTTTCAAAGTTGTTCGTGTTGAGGTAAACGGTTGTGTTGTTGTTTGTCTTTTCAGAAAATCGATACAGATGCCCCAATGAAAGCAGTACTGTCTGTTGGGAAATAGAGCTGTTTTGAGTAACTGAGCCCGGTCGTGCCTGCTTGGGATTCTGTTCCACTTGTGCGGCATTTAAGGCTCCGGGTATTTGGTAATCCAAGTCAGAAATCAGCAACTGGGTACGAATTTCCTGCTTTTCAGAAATCGGAAAAAACCCACCCAACTGAAATACCTGACGATCTACCGCCGAATGCTCCCGGTAGCCGTCTGATTTTTGGCTGACAAAAGAAGCCTCCACTCCACCCTCCCCTACTTGCTGGGAAAGCCCTAACCTGAATCGGCTTAATCCAAAATCCCCGGTTAAATATTCGGTCGCAATCCGGTTTTCTGTCAGATTTGGTTGGCTGAAAAGAGAAATAGCACCGCCGTTTCCGGCCCCGTAAATACTTCCGGAAGGCCCTTTCACCACTTCCGCTCTTTTGATATTGGCCAGATCAAGCAGGTTCAAAGCCGTCGTCCCGTCCGGTGAAGTGAATGGAACCTCATTCCAATAGACTTTCACATTCCGCACTCCAAAGGGCGAACGAAGCGAACTTCCACGGATTGAAACCCGGTAACTGGCCGGCGCACGTTCTTCGATTCTTACCCCAGCTTTTTGATTGAAGGCATTAACGGGGGAGGTTTCATTGAACCGATTGAAGTCCCGCTCAGTAACTACACTGACAGCAGCTGATTGCTCCAAAAGTGGCCTTTCTGATTCGAAAGCGGAGACAGTCACACCGGAGAGTGAGATGGAAATGGGCTTTAATTCAATTTCAAAATACCCATCTTGAAACTCTGCGACAAGTGATCGATATCCTTCAAGGAAAAAAGTGACACTAACAGGGCTTTGCTCCTCTATCCTTACCTTACCCTCCTTATCAGTTAAATAGTCTTTTGAGTTATTAACCTTAAGCAAGACTTTTTCCAAAGGCTTTTTAGATTCAAAATCTGATACACGCACATAAATTTGGGCCTGAAGGGAGGAACTCAGTAGCAATAGAAATAGGATGATGGCATTTTTCATGGCCGAAAAATACAAGGAAACTTGCAGACAAAAGCAACAATCCAGACCAATGGTTTTGATTGGGGATCAGCTAATCTTAATTTGTTTTAGATTTCCATCCCCAACTGAAAAACAGCAACCTTGAATTTAATTTTATGAAGAAGTTTGTTTGGCCATTTTTAGCTTTCGCGCTCAGTTATTGTCAGGAAAAAGCCACTCCGCCGGAGCCGATTCTCCCAATTCCTCATGAAAGACAGATCGCTTGGCAGGAGCTGGAGTATTACGGCTTTGTCCACTTTAATATGAATACTTTTTCAGACCGGGAGTGGGGATTTGGAGATGAAAAACCTTGGCAATTTAATCCGACGGAGCTCGACGCAAAACAATGGGCTCGTGTAGCAAAGGAAGCCGGGATGAAAGGCTTGATCATCACAGCCAAGCACCACGACGGATTTGTACTTTGGCCATCAGCTTACACAGCGCATTCCGTGAAAAACAGCCCTTGGCGAGATGGAAAAGGCGATTTGATTCGGGAATTTGTAGATGCCTGCAGGGCAGAAGGACTGAAAGTGGGGATCTACTATTCCCCATGGGACCGAAATCATCCCGACTACGGCAAGCCGAAATACATCACCTATATGCGTAATCAGCTGACGGAATTGCTGACCAATTATGGGGAATTGTATGAGATTTGGTTTGACGGCGCCAATGGCGGCACAGGCTGGTATGGAGGAGCAAATGAGGAAAGAAAAGTCGATAAATTCAGCTATTACGACTGGCCGACGACGATTGAATTGGTCCGAAAACTTCAACCCAATGCCATGCTATTCAGCGATGCAGGTCCGGATGTAAGGTGGGTAGGAAACGAACATGGATTTGCATACGAGACTACCTGGTCCAATCTGATGCGGGATTCGGTCTATGCCGGAATGCCTGAATTCTCTGAAAAATGGGCCACGGGACAGGAAAACGGCACACATTGGGTGCCAGCTGAGTCGGATGTCAGTATCCGTCCGGGATGGTATTACCATACTTATGAAGATCACAAAGTAAAAACCTTACCCGAGCTGATGGAAATTTATTACAAGAGTATCGGGCAAAACAGCTCGCTACTGATCAATTTCCCTGTGGATACCCGTGGCTTGATTCATGAGAAGGACGAAGAAGCGATTTTGAAGATGGCTGCCAAAATCAGGGAAGATTTTGCTGTCAACCTGGTTAAGGAGGCTTCTTTTAAATCTTCTTCCAGCCGGGGTGAAGGATATGGCGTGGAAAATCTGAATGACGGAGATTTCAATACCTATTGGTCCACACCTGATGGACAGATTCAGGCTTTTGTGGAATTGGATTTCGGAAAATCAGTTTTCTTCAACCGCCTTTTGATCCAGGAATTTGTCAATCTCGGACAGCGGGTCAAAGCTTTTTCCCTCGAAAAAGAAGTCAATGGAAAATGGGAGATTGTGGCAAGAGGAACCACCATAGGTTTCAAGCGGATATTGAGATTCCCGGATACCGAGGCCCGAAAAATCCGCATCAATTTCCTGGAGGCAAAAGGAATCCCCGTGATTTCTGAAATCGGGGTTTACCATGCTCCGGCTTTGCTTTTTCCCCCTAAAATCACCCGAACCCCGGAAGGAAAAGTCAGCATCACCACAGCGGAAGAAAGCCAGCAAATCTTTTTCTCCTTAGATGGAAATGCGCCAAAAGTGGGCGAAAATCCTTTTTTAGGTGAATTTGAAGTGCTAGAAGCAACCACTGTTCAAGCTCTTGCGGTGGATTCAAAATCTGGAAAACGCTCAGAGATTGCACGAGTTGATTTTGATATCGCCAAGGGAAACTGGAAGTCAATAGCCAACGACTCCAATGCGATACGGGCAATCGATGAAAAATCTCAGACTTATTGGACTTCAACAAGTAATGAACTGGTGATAGATCTCGGAAAAGAAGTTTCGCTGCGTGGGTTTACTTATTTACCCATGCAGGCAAGATATCCAAGTGGCTTTATTTCCGAATATCAATTTGAGATAAGTGATGACGGTAAAAAATGGAACACCGTAAGGCGTGGAGAATTTTCAAATATCCAAAATAGCCCAATCGAACAAATTGTCCGGTTTGATTCAGTTCAGTCCAGATTTATAAAACTAAAATCCCTAAAAACCACTGATGGAAATCCTGCAACATTCGGTGAATTCGGAGTTTTGACTCGGTAGATTATCATTCAAAGTCTTTTATACCTTTGGCTGTGGATTTCGCATAATTTTCCCTACTTTCTGGGCTCAAATGCTTTAAACCCAATCTATCTTATATGAACAGACGGATCGCCTTGCGGCATCTCGCCCTGATCTCCGGAGGACTCGTGTTGATTCCTTCCTGTGATTTCAGCAGCGATGACATCCTTGCCGCCTATCAGAATCTAAAAATTACAGCTTCTCAAAAAACCCTCCTGGGATCAATTTCAGACACGATAATCCCTGCAGGAGAGATCAAAGGAGCACTCAATTTGGAAGTCCCCGACTTTATCCTTGTCATGGTCAATGACTGCTTTACCACCGAAAATCAGGAAAAATTCACGGCTGGACTTACCGCCTTTCCTGACTATGTGCAAAAAACCGCAGCTAAGAAATTTGAGGCACTTTCCACCAAGGAAAAAGAGGAATTGATTCTCACCGGCACCAAACTAGAAGGAGATGATACGCCCGAGGGAAAAGAACGGGCAAACGTTTCTTACTTTCTGAATTCCACCAAACGCCTAACCATCCAAGGCTATATGGCCTCTGAATACATCCAAACCGAAGTAATTCCTTATTCACTCATTCCCGGCGAGTACAATGGTGCTGTGCTGATCTCCGACCTACAAAAACCCCGCATTAATGGCTAATCTGAATATCCGAAGTAAACAAGAACGAACCTATCAAGCCATTGTCATCGGTTCAGGAATCAGTGGTGCTTGGGCCGCAAAAGAACTTTGCGATCTCGGAGTGAAAACACTGATGCTGGAGCGTGGAAAAAATGTGGAGCATATCAAGGACTACCCGACTACAAACATGCTTCCATACGAATTTGAGCATCGGGGTCAGGTGCCTCAAAAAATTCAGGAAGAAAATCCGGTCGTCAGTCGATGCTATGCTTTTCGGGAGGATGCGATGCACTTTTTCGTTAAAGATACCGAACATCCCTATGTGCAGGAGAAGCCTTTTGACTGGATTCGTGGGTACCAAGTTGGGGGAAAATCCCTGCTTTGGGCAAGACAGGTACAGCGCTGGTCTGACTTTGATTTTGAAGGTCCCGCACGTGATGGCTTCGCAGTAGATTGGCCGATCCGATACAAAGACATCGAAAAATGGTACAGCCATGTGGAGAAATTTGCGGGAGTTTCGGGCAACAAAGACGGCTTACCAAATCTTCCGGATGGAGAATTTCTTCCCGGGTACGAATTGAATGTGGTAGAAAAGTATTTTGCGGAGCAACTGAAGAAAAACTACGGCAATGACCGCCACATGATCTCTTCCCGCTGTGCGCACATCAATGGCAATCTGGATTTTTTTGCCCAGCAAGGCAGGGCAAAATGCCAAAACAGAAACCTCTGCCAGCGGGGCTGTCCCTTTGGAGGCTATTTCAGTTCCAATTCCTCCACCATTCCCTGGGCCCTAAAAACCGGAAATCTCACGATGAGACCAGATGCCGTGGTGCATTCGATCATCTATGATGATGAAAAAGGAAAAGCTACTGGTGTCCGAATCGTAGATCGGCTGACCAAGGAAACAGAGGAGTTTTATTCAGACGTGATTTTCCTGAATGCAGCGGCCTTGAACTCCAATCTTATCTTGATGAACTCTACCTCCAATCGTTTTCCAAATGGCATGGGTAATGACAGTGGAGTGCTGGGCAAATACGTTGCATTTCACAACTATCGCGCTGGTGTATCTGCCGAGCATGAAGGACACTCAGAGTATACCACTTCGGGTGGACGTCCGACAAGCGGCTACTTCCCAAGATTCAGAAATGTGTACAAGCAGGAGACAGACTTCCTGAGAGGATACGCTGCAGGTTTTTCGGCCGGAAGAGGTGTCCGAACCAATTCGGAAGGCATCGGGATGGAGTTGAAAAACAACCTCCTCAATCCAAGTGAATACGGTCCTTGGTATGTGGGTTCGCACATGATGGGCGAGACGATTCCAAAGGAAAGTAATTATGTCGCCTTGGATCCAACGCTGAAAGATGAGTGGGGAATTCCTCAGCTCAAAATCAATGTGGAATACGACGACAACGACGAAAAAATGATCAAAGACTACATCGAACAAATGTCTGAGATGTTTACTAAGGCAGGATTTACCAATATCCGGACACGGGATGACAAGCGGGCACCTGGCTTGGATATCCATGAAATGGGCGGTGTACGTATGGGCAAAGATTCAAAAACATCGATGCTCAACGCCAACCATCAGCTGCATGCCGTTCCGAATGTCTATGTGACCGACGGTGCTTCGATGACTTCCACTTCCACACAAAATCCATCCTTGACCTACATGGCTTTTGCCGCACGGGCTGCGCATCATGCGGTGACGGAAAGCAAGAAATAAAGTATGAAGTCTGAAAAGGGCCCAAGTCGTTAGATTTGGGCTTTTATTAAGCATAATTGCAAGAAGTCTTTTGAATCAAATCTTCCGGTCCAACCAAGCCAAAACAAAAAAGGAACCCATTGCTGAGTTCCTTTTTTGTTTTTATCCGAACAAGAATTAGCTTCTTGGTCTGATTTTCTCCTTGATACGTGCAGCCTTACCCTGACGTCCTCTAAGGTAGTAAAGACGGGCTCTTCTTACTTTACCTTCTCTTAGCAAGTCGATTTGCTCGATCGCAGGAGAGATGATAGGGAAGATACGCTCAACGCCGATTCCGTTAGAAATTTTACGTACAGTGAATGTTTCGCCGTTTGTATTCGGGTTTTTTCTTTGGATCACAGTTCCCTGAAACTGCTGGATACGCTCCTTATTACCTTCTTTGATTCGTACGTGTACGTTGATGGTATCACCGGCTTTGAAAGAAGGGAATTTGGCTCTCGCCTCGCTGTATTCCGCTTCTACAATTTTCATTAGATCGCTCATAGCTCTATATTTTATGCTTTCGCAGTTTGCCACCGCAGTGGCTTAAATGAATTACTTTTTAAAATCTTGTCTCGCCTACTCCCACCCGGTGCCTTTCAGCAGATCAGGTCTTTTTTCTTTGGTTCGGCGAACCGACGCTTCAAATCTCCACTCGCTTATCTTGGCTTCATGTCCTGAAAGCAACACTTCCGGAATTCCAATCCCATTGTATTCAGCGGGTCTGGTGTAAACAGGCGGTGCCAAAAGGCCATCCTGGAAGGAATCTGTCAAGGCGGAGGTCTCGTCGTTCAATACTCCCGGGATCAATCGGATAATGGCATCTGCGACTACCGCTGCTGCCAATTCTCCTCCCGAAAGAACGAAATCTCCGATGCTGATCTCTTTGGTAATGAACAAGTCCCTCACCCGTTGATCCACTCCCTTGTAATGACCACAAAGGATCAGGAGGTTTTCAACTTGCGAAAGTCCGTTTGCCATGGATTGGTCGAAGGTATCTCCATCCGGCGTCATGTAGATGATTTCATCGTACGTTCTTTCCTTTTGAAGTGCCTCGATGCATCGGGCGATTGGCTCGATCATCATCACCATCCCGGCTCCACCACCAAAGGCATAGTCATCGACTTGCTTTTGTTTGCCTGTCGCATAATCTCTCAAGTTGTGAACCCGAACGCTGGCCAGTCCTTTTTCTTCTGCTCTTTTCAGAATAGAATGAGAAAAAGGGCCTTCCAACAAGCCGGGCACGACAGAAATTATGTCAATGTGCATGGATTAGTCTTCCAGATAAATTTCAAGTAAGCCATCGGGCAACTGGCAGAAAACTTTTTTTGCTGCCTTGTCCACTTTGAGAATGATTCCGTCTTGAATTGGGATCAAAACTTCCTTTCCCTGATGGGTCACCCCGAGGAGATCCTGTGTTTCCAGATCATATACGATCTGCACAGGCCCGATCAGTCCTCTGGTCTCGTCAAAGACCTCAAAACCAATCAATTCGTGAAAGTAATATTGATCCTCATCCAATTCCTGAAGTTCGGTAAGCGGAAGATAAACTTCCGATCCAACCAGCCCCTCTACTTGGTCGATGGTATTCAAATCCTCAAACTTTGCCAGCGCCTTATTTCCGGGTTGAAGCACAAAATGCTCCAGGAAAAAAGGGATTAATCTGCCTTTCTGTTCGAGAAATAGATGCTTGAGATCTTCATAATCCTCAGGATAATCTACATCCAGCATCACGTTTACTTCACCACGAAGTCCATGAACTTTGGCTACATAGCCCAATTGAAAGCACTGCTCCTTGTTCATGGGGGAGATTTATATTATGCTTTCGCTTCTTCGCCTTCAGCAGATGCTTCTGGTGCAGCCTCAGGAGCCACTTCTTCAGAGGTCACTTCAGGAGCTACTTCTTCAGAAGCTACTACAGTTTCCTCAACAGCAGCTACAGGAGCAGGATTGTTTGCAGCTTCAGCAGCAGCAAGCAACGCCTTTTGCTCATCTTCTTTTGCCTGCTTGGCATCAATTCGAGCTTGATTTTTGGCAGTTTCAGCGGCAAGTGCCTTAGAACGAGCATCTGCTTTTGCAGTAGCCAATTTGTCGGATTTGTCAGCAATTTTAGAGTCCTTCTCGCCCAACCAAGCATTGAATTTATCGTCTGCTTGTTCTTGAGTGATAGCGCCTTTCAATACACCAATCTGAAGGTGTTTCTTCAGCATGATACCTCTGTAAGAAAGCATGGCCTTCACAGTATCAGTTGGCTGAGCTCCGTTCAACAACCAGGTAAGAGCGCGCTCATTGTTGATGTTGATGGAAGCGGGATTTGTGTTCGGGTTGTAAGTTCCGATTTTTTCGATGAAGCGTCCATCTCGTGGAGCTCTAGCATCAGCTACAACGACGTCATAGATGGCTTGTTTCTTTCTGCCTCGACGTGCTAATCTGATTTTTACAGACATAATTGTTTAGATTAAGTGATTGGATGGAACCCGTCCATCCTAAATTTGGAGTGCAAAGATAGCTTAAATGATTGGAAAGCCACAAGTTGAGTTCAGAATATTTGCCAGAAAGTTTAGAATTACTTTATCTTGCGAGTCTGTTTAATTCTTGGGCTTATATCTACCTGTCTGAAGGCGGGTTTCCATGATTAGAACAAGCGTTCCTTAAACGTCACATTAGGATTTTAATATTTGGCCCCGTAGTTCAACGGATAGAACAAGCGTTTCCTAAACGCTAGATCCAAGTTCGATTCTTGGCGGGGCTACTAACTTTTGACCATATCAACTATGTATTATGCATACGTGCTCAAAAGCAAAAACTTTGAATACTATTACAAAGGTCACTGCACCGACCTGGTTAAGAGGTTGGAGCAGCACAATTCTGGGATGACAGTATCAATTCGTCCTTATATCCCTTTTGAGGTTGTTTATTTTGAAGAATTTGAGAGTTTGAATGAAGCCATCAAACGAGAGAAATACTTTAAATCATCCCATGGAAGAAAGTTTTTAAAACAAAAATTGATGCCGTAGTTCAATGCCCGCCCGGCTGACGCCAGTCGGACGGGGATAGAATAGAAGTTTCCTAAACTTTAGATATGGGTTCGATTCCCGTCGGGGCTACAATAATGTTAAAGGGCCATCTGAGGCCTTTTTTTTTACCTAAGCATTTCCCTAAAAATCGGATACAACTCCTTAGCGATCATCCGGTACCCTTTATCCGATGGATGTAGTCCATCATAGGTAACCTTGATTGACTTTGCCGGATAAGGATATTCATCCTTTTTAGGATCAAAGTTGATATCAATAAAATCCGGGTACTTGTATTTTAAGTATTCTCCAGTCTGGGGGTCTTTTAGTCGTTTAAACTTTACCAAATCCGCATGGCCCATTCCTTTTTTATGGTACAAGTCCACCACGTTAAACTTTTCATAATTGGCAATTGACACTATTGCATTAGCAAACTGCTCCAACTGCTGTCCGTTTTTCTCGCGATATGAGCCGTAAGCATTGTTTTTGTAATCATTGATGTAGACAAAATCAACCCGCTGCATTGGTGTGATCAAGATTATTTTTGCCTGACCATTCAAACTCTTAAGATTATCGACAATTACCCGAAAAGCTCCATGTACCGTTCCAACTCCGGTATTTCCCAGATAATCTTGCAGCGTACCCACAGGCCTTCCTCCCCACCAATCGTTGGTTCCAAGAAATATGCTGTAAACATCAGCTTTAGGAATCTCTAACTTTTCGAACTCCGTAGCAATTTTTACTGCTGTCCATCCATTGTAACCTTTATTGATTACTTCGAGGTCCGGAAATTTATCCTGCACCAAGCTTAGATATCCCTTGCTGATCCTATTTCCGGTTTCATCAGGATGGTCATTTAAGTAAGTGATGGAATCTCCGATTGCCACCCAGGTCAATGATTTAGGATTAAATCCTGAGAAAAAAATCAGACAAAGCGCAAGGAATGCAAGTTTTTTCATTTCAGTTTCGGTATCGGGGTTTACAATTATGAAATTCTTTATCTAGACTCTAGATCAAGAAGGCATAAATCTTTAAGGGGTCAATTTCTTACTTAGAAATAACATCAAAAAATATTGATTAGAAAAAGATAAGACCCTCGTAAAACCAAAAAAGCCGCCCTTTCGAGCAGCTTTCTTGATTTACAGATTCTTCAAAAACTTATTTCAATCCACCGATCATATCTTCTGGCTTGACCCATTCGTCAAATTGCTCTGAGGTAAGTAAGTTTAAAGCTATTGCAGCTTCTCTCAAGCTTGTCCCTTCTTTGTGCGCTTTCTTGGCAATTGCAGCGGCGTTTTCGTAGCCAATATATGGATTCAGTGACGTCACCAACATCAGGGAATTTTCCAGATGACGCTGGATCATGGCCATATTTGGCTCAATACCAATCGCACAGTTGTCATTAAATGACACACAAGCATCTCCAATCAGTCTTGCTGACTGTAAGAAATTCGCTGCAATTAATGGTTTGAACACGTTCAGTTCGAAGTGGCCTAGCGATCCACCAATGGAAATGGCTACGTCATTTCCCATCACCTGAGCAGCGACCATTGTGATTGCCTCTACCTGCGTTGGATTGACTTTGCCCGGCATGATGGAGGATCCCGGTTCGTTTTCAGGAATCAATATTTCACCGATTCCTGATCTTGGACCTGATGAAAGCATCCGAATGTCATTGGCAATTTTCATAAGAGAAACAGCCACTTGCTTCAATGCCCCATGCGCTTCCACCATACCGTCATGAGCCGCAAGGGCTTCAAACTTGTTTGGCGCAGTGACAAATGGATGACCGGAAAGGGCTGCTATTTTTTTTGCGACCAACTCAGAATAACCCTGTGGAGTATTCAAGCCGGTACCCACTGCCGTTCCGCCCAATGCAAGCTCGGAAAGGTGTGAAAGCGTATTTTTCAATGCCCTCAATCCATGATCCAACTGGGCCACGTACCCGCTGAACTCCTGTCCCAAAGTAAGTGGAGTGGCATCCATAAAGTGGGTACGCCCGATTTTTACAACTCCTTTAAAAGCTTCTGATTTTTCAGCCAGGGTATCTCTCAATTTTTGCACTCCGGGAATGGTATTTTCTACTACCATCTGATAGGCTGCGATATGCATCGCCGTCGGATAAGTGTCATTTGAGGATTGAGACTTGTTGACGTCATCGTTTGGGTGAATTTTCTTTTTGGCATCTTCCAGAGAACCTCCCAAAAGCACATGGGCACGATAGGCGATTACTTCGTTTGAGTTCATATTGGACTGTGTACCTGAACCGGTCTGCCACACCACCAAAGGGAATTGCTCGTCATGCTGCCCGGTAAGGATCTCGTCACAAACCATGGCGATAATGTCCGCCTTATCCTGTTCCAAAACACCCAATTCGGCATTGGTCAAGGCTGCTGCTTTTTTCAAAAGTGCAAATGCTCGGATAATCTCAATCGGCATGCGGTTTTTCTCGCCTCCGATTTTAAAGTTGTTGATGGAACGTTGGGTCTGAGCTCCCCAATATTTGTCAGCAGGAACCTCTACTGGCCCCATGGTGTCTTTTTCGATTCGGATAGACATATTTTTGGTATATGGGTTTGAATACAAAGCGCAAAGGTAGGGACTGAAGGTCTTTTAGCCTAAAAAGTGCAATGGTTAATCCTTTCCCTTCATCTCAAAATTAATTAACTCATGGAATACTTCCCGTGAGGCTTTTACTTGCCTGTGAAAAAAGAACATGCCAAGCACGTAATTGAAAACAGCCAATCCCAGGCAAATGAATCCATAGGTTAGATTACCTATCGCTGCAATATAGAATACCATGAAAGCCAGCAAAATAAGACTCCAAAAAGCCAGAAAAAAAATTGCACCCGGAAAGAGCCTATATCTGATGAAAATGATACTTCCCCTTGGGGTAGACTCCACTTCTCCGGTGATTAGCGGCAGAAAAGTATCTCCCCTGTCAATCACTTTGGAAATTCTGAATCCTTCCTGACCGATCATTCCATTGAATTTGATTTTGGGGTCCGACATCGTGCGGGCATCCAGATAGTTTACCTCGCGGGTCACACGAATCAGGTGCCCCAAAATTTCCTTCTTGGAAAGGGCACTGACTAATGTTTCGCTATGGTGTGGTAATAGAGTCAAAACAAGCTATTTGACAGCAATACAGGAAATTTCCACATTCACATTTTTAGGAAGCTTACTAACCTCAACTGTTTCCCGTGCCGGAGGGTTTAATTTAAAATACTGACCATAGGCTTCATTGATGGTGCCAAACTGTCCCATGTCTCGAATAAAAATGCTGCACTTCACCACATCTGAAAAAGAAAAGCCCGCAGTGCGGAGGACTGCCTCCATGTTCTTCATTACTGCATGCGTCTCCTCCGTAATATTTTCGTTGATTAGCTCACCGGTGTCCGGATCTAATGCAATCTGCCCTGAGATGTAAAGGGTGTTTCCTGCCAAAACGGCCTGTGAATAAGGACCGATAGGTGCTGGTGCTTCTGAGGTAAAGATTATTTGGTTGGGCATGTTGGGTGTGTGGTGAGTTGTTATTGGTTATTGGTAACTGGTAATTGATCATTGGTAATTGGTTATTGGTAATTGATCATTGGTAATTGGTCATTGGTCATTGAAAATTAGTTATTTCAGCATTCTGAATTACTTCTGCCAACTGAGACTGAATACTGGTCACTATTTTCTACGACTGCAAACTGACCAACGCCTACTTCATTTTCGCTTCATTCCAATAGACATCCATTTCAGCCAAGGTCATCTCACTTAGATTTTTGCCGCTTTGTTTGGCTGAATTTTCAAGATATTGAAAACGCTTGATAAATTTTAAATTAGTCCGCTCAAGAGCCTCTTCAGGATCAATCTCGATGAATCTCGCATAGTTTATAAGGGAAAAGAGCAAATCCCCAAATTCCGCGGTAGCCCTTTCTTTATCTATTACCTTTTCATCGACAGCATTAAATTCTTCCTTGAATTCCTGCATTTCTTCCTCCACTTTTCCCCATACCTGCTGTTTTTCTTCCCAATCAAAACCAACACCACGTGCTTTTTCCTGAATTCTCATGGCTTTGATCAAAGCAGGCAATGACTTGGGTACGCCTCCCAAAACTGAGACATTCCCCTTTTCTTTCAACTTGATTTTCTCCCAATTTTGACTGACTGTATCTGCATCGGTGGCAATGGTATTGCCATAAATATGTGGATGGCGTCGGATTAATTTTTCGCAGAGGGAATGGGTCAAAGTCGCTATATCAAAATTACCCTCCTCGGAGCCTATCTTGGCGTAGAAAACGATGTGGAGTAAAATATCTCCAAGTTCTTTTTTTATTTCTTCCGGATTTCCTTCCAAAATCGCATCCGAAAGCTCAAAAGTTTCCTCGATCGTTAAATGCCTCAGGCTCTCTGTAGTCTGCTTTTTATCCCATGGACATTGCGCTCGTAGCTCATCCATGATGGTCAATAAACGATCTAAAGCGGCGAGTTGCTCGGCTCGGGTACTCAATTTTGACATGACTTGGGAAACTAAGCGGGAATTGTGAACGTTTTCGAAGTAAAGCTTTAAATTTGCGCAAATTTCTCCGTTATGACAACAGTATTCATTACCGTAGGTTTCGTGGCATTATTCTTCATCCTGATGTCAGTGAGGCTCATATTCCTTAAAAACGGTGAATTCAAGGGTACTTGTGCATCCCAAAGTCCTTTTCTCAACAAAGAAGGAGCTACTTGCGGGTATTGCGGAAAAACCATGGATTCCACTACCACTTGCGGCAACCCCGAGAATGAGGTTGACAAGGTGTTGGCAAAATTCAAATAAAATCAGATCCTGTCTCAGACAAGATTTTTTAGATATTCACTTTTACTAAATCAAATTACGTGTCGCTTATCAAATCTATTTCAGGAATCAGGGGAACCATCGGTGGAAAAGCCGGAGAGGGACTCACTCCTGTGGACGTTGTAAAATTTACCGCAGCTTATGGAGCTTGGGTTATCCAAAAAACCAATAACCCCAAAGTTGTGATTGGCAGAGATGCCAGAATTTCCGGTGACATGATCTCCAGACTAGTCTCGGCTACCCTTCAGGGTATGGGCATTCATGTGATTGACCTTGGATTGAGCACGACACCTACCGTAGAATATGCCGTCCCTTTGGAAAATGCCGGAGGGGGAATCATCCTTACTGCCAGTCACAATCCGATTCAATGGAACGCCCTAAAACTTCTAAATGCTGTCGGTGAATTTATTTCAGATGAAGAAGGAAAATCAATTCTGGAAAAAGCAGAAAATGAAGATTTTTCCTTTGCGGAGGTAAAAAAACTGGGTTCTTACTCCAAAATAGATGATTACATCGACCGTCACATTCAGCATGTGTTGGATCTTGATCTGGTAGACGTCAAGGCGATCAAAGCAAGAAATTTCAAAATTGTAGTAGATGGAGTTAACTCTACCGGAGGGATAGCTATCCCAAAATTGCTTCGTGCCCTGGGAGTCTCTGAAATTGAGGAAATGTACTGCACCCCAGACGGTCACTTCCCACACAACCCTGAGCCACTTCCTGAAAACCTTCGAGACATCTCTAAGAAATTAGAAAAAGGGAGCTTTGATCTGGGAATCGTAGTTGACCCGGATGTGGATCGACTGGCCTTTGTTAATGAAGACGGTTCTATGTTTGGTGAAGAATACACACTGGTGGCAGTAGCAGATTATGTGCTGAGCAAAACTCCCGGCAATACCGTATCCAATCTCTCTTCTACCCGGGCGCTTCGTGATGTAACCGAAAAAAGAGGTGGCACTTACACCGCCGCCGCAGTAGGTGAAGTCAATGTGGTAAATCAAATGAAGGCTGTAAATGCCGTCATCGGTGGAGAAGGAAATGGTGGAATTATCTACCCTGCTTCCCATAATGGTCGAGATGCATTAGTCGGAGTGGCCTTATTCCTGACGCATCTGGCAAACTTTGGTAAGTCAAGCTCTATGCTGAGAGCGACTTATCCCAACTATCATATTTCGAAAAATAAGATTGAACTGACTCCTCAAATCAACGTGGATAATATCCTTCTCGAAATCAAAAACAAATACAAAAAGCATCCAATCAATGATATTGACGGCGTGAAAATCGAGTTTGAAAAAGAATGGGTTCATTTGAGAAAGTCAAATACAGAACCGATCATCCGAATTTACTCCGAGTCAGAATCTGAAGCGACGGCGGAGCATTTGGCAAAGAAAATCATGCAGGACATCAAAGAAGTAGTCAGTGCCTCTCTGATCTAACTCGCAAATCCCAGCACCCCAACCCAAAAACGATGAAGGTTTATTTTGACAATGCCGCCACCACAGCCATGGACGATCGGGTGATCGAAGCCATGCTTCCTTTTATGAAATCTCATTTTGGAAATCCTTCCTCCGTCCACAGTCATGGACGTGAGGTGAGAAGTGCCATCGAGAAATCCAGAAAAAAAGTAGCGGAATTGCTTAATGCCAGTCCCTCGGAGATTTTCTTCACATCGGGTGGAACAGAGGCCGACAACACCGCATTAGTATGTGGAATTGAAAGCCATGGGATCACGCACGCCATCACTTCCCCGATTGAGCACCATGCTGTACTTCATACCTTGGAAGTTTTGGCAAAAAAAGGAGCGGTCAGACTCCACTTACTTGAAGTCAATGAAAAAGGGGAAATCAATCTGGACCAGCTCAAGTCTTTGCTGAAAGAGAACCCAAAAAGTCTGGTCTCCCTAATGCATGCAAATAATGAAATCGGAAACCTGAATGATTTGGATCGCATTGGAACATTGGCAAAAGAATATGACGCATTTTTTCATTCGGATACTGTTCAGACAATCGGGCATTTTATACACGACCTGAAAAACCTGCATGTGGATTCCTTAGTTGCAGGCGGTCACAAATTTCATGGTCCTAAAGGCTCGGGGTTCCTTTTTGTGAGAAAAGACAAAAAAATCCACCCCTTCATCCATGGTGGAGCGCAGGAGCGCAACATGCGTGGAGGAACTGAAAATGTGATTGGAATTATCGGAATTGCCAAAGCACTTGAACTTGCCTATGAAGATATGGCAGGCCACCGCACGCACATTGAAAAGATAAAAACCCATTTCATCAAAAAGCTCACAGATGATATTCCGGGAGTATCATTCAACGGACTGTCAGAAGATTTAGAAAAAAGCCTTTATACGGTTTTGAATGTGAGTCTTCCGCCATCTGATTCTAACCGCGGCATGTTGCTTTTCAATTTAGACTTAGAAGGGATATCTGCTTCGGGTGGGTCTGCCTGTAGCTCAGGAGCAACTGTTGGTTCTCATGTGCTAAGAGCACTGGATCACAATCCGGAACGCGATTCTGTACGGTTTTCCTTCAGCCGCTTTAATACCATTGAAGAGGTCGACTATACAGTTGGAAAGTTAAAAGAACTTTACGCGGTTGAAGCATAACAAAAAAGGAGCTTTTGAAGCTCCTTTTTCTATTCCCCCAATTCTTCCACTGTTATTTTGCCGGTTTATATCCAATAGCGTAAGGGGTCCAGATTTCGTAGATCGGTGCTCCTGTTGAGCTCAGACCACTGTGATGCCATTCCCCATCGATTACCTGAAAATCAAATCCTAAACTGGCGCCTACGCGAGAGTTATCTCTTGAGAAAAAGGTGATGTTTTCGATGTATTTCCCATTTACTGCAGAGTAAGTCCCGCCACCTGTACCAGAGAACTCCTTGGTTTCCGAGTTGAAAGCGATCCATTGAAACCGACCTCCACTCAATATTTTGACTGTTCTCCGAGCACCGGGAGTAGAGCGTGAGATTTGATCGTCCCTTTTTCTTCCGGTAATCACCCAATTGCCGGTCAGGTCATCTTTTGCCTCAGATACCCGTTCCCAGATTTCGACCAGCATCCCGTTGTTTGTATTTGCAGAAAGCACGAGTTTTTTTCCATCCAGTTCGATTTTAAAGGGAGTGGTTGTACCGATCTGAAGCGGATTAAGTGTAAAAAAATCAAGCGTTTCGGAATATTTATCCCCTTCAAATTTATATGGACCACCACCGGCTCCGATGAAAGTATTGTCTGCTACATTTTTGACACCAAAAGCGAAATAATCATCCTGATAAATTTTGATATACTCCTGATCAGTTACCGCATTTCCATTTTGGCTCACCAATTTCCAGGACCCATCTAGACTTTGACCTAATACCCAACTTGTCAGGAAGAGAAGGGGAAGAAGCAAATATTTTTTCATGGTTAATTGGGTTAAATTCACATGCTATGAAGTTCAGGAACAAAGTACATAATTCCAACATTTTATCAGTGAGTGGCAAATAGGGAGGATCAAAAAAATGAATCAATTATGAGAGATTTTTATTTGGGAGGCTCAATTTCAGAGGTTTTTGAAATGCTGCCAGAATACCGGGTTAAAAAAGTGAAGCTTGGTACTCGGGAAATTGGCCTTGTCCGAATTGGAGAAAGGATTTATGGTTTTTCTGCTTTTTGTCCACACCGGGGAGCTTCACTGATTCAAGGAAGCATCAACTCGCAGGGAGAAATTATCTGCCCTCTACACCAATACCGATTTGAACTTAAAACAGGGCAAGCCACAGCTGGTGATTGTGCTGATCTTCAAACCTATCCTTGTCAGCTTTCCGAAATAGGCTTAAAAATAACGCTGCCATAAATCTCAATGAAGTTTTGACCCATTAGGAACCATTCGCTCTACAGAGGCAAGTACTATTCCTCCTTCAATGGATGTGAATCCTGTGACCAAAACTTCGGACATAAAATCGGCGATTTGCCGTGGCTTGAAATTACAAACACACAGCACCTGCCTTCCTATCAAATCAGCCGGAAGATACAAATCTGTCACTTGGGCCGAGGATTTTTTGACTCCAAGCTCATGTCCCAAGTCTATCCAAATTTTATATGCCGGTTTACGGGCATTTTCAAATAATTCTGCTTGGATAATCGTGCCAACCCTAAGGTCTATTTTGAGGAAATCTTCTATGTCAATCGTTTGCATAGCCATTTTTTTTCTTAATTTTAGAAACCTTTTGCTAATCCCCTAGTTTAATCCTTCATAATTAAATATAACTCATGTTAAATTTAACAGTATCTCATTTTAAAAAGCCGGCATTACTCAGTGTAGCTGTTTTGTTTTTGGCACTGATAGCAATAGATGCTTCTGCGCAATCAGAAAATGGGAAAATCGAGGAAAATAACAGCAGGAATACCGATAAAATAATCTTGGAGGATCACACGGTGATCAATGATCATGCATCTCCCTCCCTGCTTGCTCCTAAAGTGAATGTCCCTCAAAAAGCACTTCCCACTTTAGTAAAAAAAGATTTAAACACTGGGGAGGTTATTTCAGAAAAAGAGGTGAAAAAGAATGACTCCCCTTCGACGCTTTCCTTCAACATCTTTTTATATATCGTTGATAAATTTAAAGCAGATTAATAATCACCATCAAAACATCAAAAAAGAGGCCGAAAGCCTCTTTTTTTGTTTTATGTGTCTTGTAAAAACTTTTCAAGTTCGGCGAGACTTATTTTCCCCTCATAGTATGCACGGCCAAAAACGGCTGCAGTCATGCCCATATCCCGAAGTTTTTTGAAATCATCAATCCCCCTTACTCCTCCTGATGCTGCTACATGGATCGATGGAAATTTGTCAAGAATTTCTTTATAAAGCTCAAAGTTTGGACCCTGCATCACGCCGTCACGGGTGACGTCCGAACACTTGAGATATTTTAAACCTCTGTCATAAAAAAATTCGATATGATCAAAAAGGTCTATTTCAGTCTTTTTAAGCCAACCTTTGATTTTTATTTTATGATCTTCTGGATTGGTGTCTGCTGCCAGATTTATTTTTTCTCTCCCATAGGATAAAAGGAACTGAGCAAATCGCTCCGGGTGATTTGCAGCTGCAGAGGCAATTGTCACAGTTTTGGCTCCAAACTCAAAACACTTAATAACGTCACCATCCGTAGAAACTCCTCCGGTAAAATCAACCAATAGATCAGTGTATCCGGATATGGCTTCTAAAATGTGATAGTTTTTTGGTTCACCTCTTCTTGCTCCATCAAGATCGACCAAATGAAGTCGTTTGATTCCAATACCCTCAAATGTCTGCGCAATTTCCAGCGGGTTACTTGAAATCACCTCCTGGGTTGCAAAATCGCCTCTTTTCAAGCGGACACATTTACCATCGATTAGCCAAATGGAGGGAATTATTTCAAACATGGATTTTTGGATTCGTGAGATTTGGGAAAATTGATAATGTAATTACTTGCTTAAATATACTACTGACGCGCTGTATAAAAAGCGGCAAAAGCCAAAACTTTACATTTTCACAAAAGAACTGGGTAATTCTATGCCTCTCCTATAAAAAATAGCAGTTTTTTTATCAATGAATCAAACGCCCAATTCTGCCATTGCCTCCTGAGGCCCAGGTTGAATTTCCGTCTGAAGAAACCTTGACAGCATGGTATCCGGTCATTGAAAAATTTTCCCAGTTCAATCCCCCATCCTTTGAAAAATCTGAGCCGGATGGGCCAACAGCAAGCATAATTCCAATCTTCCTGAAGTACCCCAAACCGGAACGATATCCAAGAGGTGAAGCGATTGGAATCTCGAACGAATCGGCGCCAAATCTAACAGCATTTCGATCCCTGAAATCAGGTTTGGTATAATCTCCACCCACAGCTACTATTCCTGATTCGGTACTTGTGACGGCAAAAATCCCCTGAGAAGCTTCTCCCTGTAGCATGGGAGTTTTTACTTTATCCCATGTTTGATCCGAAAAATCATAAAAATATAAATTGGATACCGAGCCTCCTGTCCCAAAAATCAATCCTGATTTGGTAGCAATTAAGGAGGAAGCACTAGCTGCAAAAGCGGCCTCACCTGTTTCTGCTGGAGGTAAATTCTCCAAAGACTTCCAGTTTTTACCTCCATCCAAGGTTTCTAAGACCATACAGTTCCCATTGACAGGGTCTCCGATCACGAATCCTCTTTTTTTATTTAAGAAACTTATTCCGTCAAAAAAGGCCTGATCGCCTTCCTCATGAACGCTATGCCAGGTCCTGCCTCCGTCTTCAGTTCTTAATATAAGAGCAGGCTGGCCTGCTGAGGCCACCACAGCGGTATTTGCATCAAATGCATGTATTGATCGAAAATCTACCGAATCCAAACCTGCAATTACGCCATGTTCCCAAGTTTCTCCTCCATCTGTGGTTTTGAGCCAAGTTCCTCCGCTTCCACTTGCCCAACAAACTTGACCTGAAACAGGTGAAAGCCCCCTTAGGGAGGCTTTCACAGGTGTATTAAACTCTTTCCATTGAAGATTTTGAGCTTGGGAAAAAATCGCCCAAAATAATCCAAGGAACAAAAGCGTACTTAACTTCATACAATGTCCACTTTGCGATAAGCTTCAATCAGTGCTTTTTCACCGTCTACTCCTGGCAAGGCATTGCCATGCTCCATCCCCATTACTCCGGTAAATCCCTTGGAATTGATGTATTTGAACACATTTCCATAATGAATCTCTCCAGTCCCCGGTTCTTTACGGCCGGGATTGTCCCCAATCTGAATGTAGGCAATTTCGCTCCAGGTTTTCTCCATAGTCGCGATGAGATTACCCTCATTCCGCTGCATGTGGTAGATGTCGTAAAGGATTTTACAGCTCGGACTGCTGACTGCCTTGCAGATCATGTAGGTCTGATCCGCATGACGGAGAAAGAGATCCGGATTGTCACTCAATGGCTCCAATACCATAGTCAATCCATGTGGCTCAAGAATTTCAGCACCTCTTTTCAGGGCTTCAATCACATTCCCTGTCTGTACACCCATTGGGAGGTTGCGCTCAAAATAGCCCGGTACAACGGTCGCCCATTTGGCACCTATCCGTTTGGCTACCTCAACTGACTCTCGGCATGTTTTGAGAAAAACATCCAAAAATTCCTGCTTTCCGGTAGTCAAAGAAACTTTCCAATTGTCTCCGCCATCGATTACAAATACACCCATTCGCATGCCCAGATCATTGAGGGTTTTCCCGATCAACTCCTGATCTGCCACCGACCTTTTCAGCATGCCGTTGTCTTCCAATGAGCGGAATCCCTGGTCTGCCATGAATTTCAATTCATCGACAAGGCCTCCCGGTGCGGAATTTTTAAACATTCCGAAATGCGGCGCAAAGTCCATTTTAAAGGTTGGAGCCGGAACTTTTTCAGCTCCAAAAGCAGGTATACTCATCGCTCCGGCGGTACCCAAAAGGGCACTGCCTAATCCCATTCGCTTAATAAATCCTCTTCTTTCCATAGTTTAAACGACTTTGGATTTACCAGGAATGGCATGTGGATAATAGCCGTCAGCTCCAGGAAGGATCTTCGGCATAGCATCCCAAGCCAATTTTTCAGGGAATAAGTCCACAGTACCGTTTAGCGCTTCATCCCAAGTCAGGACCTTCCCTGAATAGGTAGCGTAGCGCCCCATAATCGCAGTCATGGTAGATTTTGCGGCATTCTCTGCGTCGGCAAACTTGTATTCACCTTTGACCAAAGTTGCCCATAGTTCATCATGCTCGGTCTGATATGGGTTAGGCTGATTTTCCCGATTGTGGGTATAGATTGGATTTCCCTTCCAGTCAGTCATCACGCCATGGTTGCCCGCACTCAGGAAAACCTTTCCTTTGGTTCCTTGGAACGTCTCATCCACACGATTGGCAGCACCCGGGAAATGGCGGCACTCGGAGTGAATGACAGAGCCATCGGCATAGGTAAACGTTATCACGTGATGGTCGAAAATTTCCCCGTGGTCTTTGCCTGTTCGGACAGCCCGTCCTCCGGTTCCTTCTGCTTTTACCGGGTAGGAATATTTAGCCCAATTGGCGATGTCAATGTTGTGAACATGCTGTTCTACGATATGATCCCCACACAGCCAGTTGAAATAATACCAATTTCTCATTTGGTACTCCATCTCGGTTTGCTCCGGCTTACGTTCACGCACCCAGACTCCTCCATCATTCCAGTACACTTGTCCGCCGACGATTTCTCCCAAATCCCCGTTGTGAACTCGCTTCATGACCTCTCGGTAGTTGTTCTGATAGTGACGCTGAAGACCAACGACCACGTTTAGTTTTTTGGCTTTAGCCACTTCAGCGGCAGCCAATACTTTTCGGATGCCTGCAGCATCGGTAGCCATTGGTTTTTCTGCAAAAATCTGCTTCCCCTGATTTACTGCTTCTTCAAAATGGGAAGGACGAAAACCCGGAGGTGCGGCCAATATCACCACGTCAGCCTCAGCCATTGCTTTTTTGTATCCGTCAAAACCCACGAATCTTTTTTCAACGGGCACATCTACTTTATCCTTCCCATACTTGTCAAAAATAGCTTTGTAGCTACTGTCCATTCGATCCTGAAAGGCATCTGCCATGGCGACCAATTTGATTGGGTGCCCAGTCTCGAAAGCCTGAAATACTGCACCGGTGCCTCGGCCTCCGCAGCCAATGACGGCGAGCTTAAGCTCATTTGCAGGAGCTGCATACGCGCCCGGAACGATAAAAGAAGGAGCCAAAATTCCCCCTGTGACCAAGGCCGAAGTTTTGATAAAGTCCCTCCGTGAATTAAGAGTTTTCATAGATATGGTTAGTTAGGGTTGTTAATAATCAGCAATAGGTTCTTGATTGTAATAGGCTTGAATTTCTTCCGGAGAAGGTGGAATCAGTGGCCTCACGATTCTCAATCCAATAAATGGAGCTTCGGGGAACCACCATTGGCTTTTTGGAATTTGAGGATCGATGCGCTTCCAGGCTGGATCGGAAATTTTACGGACTGCCGACCCGATTTCATCGTCTACTGTTTTAAAGCTTCCGCCACGTACCACGTGTGGATAAAGTTTCTCTGCTGGATTGAAGGGATTTTCTTTTCCGGATCTACTGTAAAAATCAGGCTCATACCCGTCAATAGTCCATTCCTGTACATTTCCGTAAATGTCAAAAAGTCCCCAAGGATTCGGTTTCTTTAAGCCCACTGCTTGGGTGCTTCCCTGACTGTTTGAATTCGTCCATGCATATTCGGAAAGCAAAGCATCATTTTCTCCGAAGAAAAACCGTGATTTGGAGCCTGCCCTTGCAGCATATTCCCATTCGGCCTCTGTCGGAATTCGATAGAAAATGCCAGTTTTCAAATATAGCCAATGACAGTATTGAAGAGCCCCGTATTGGGTCATCCCCACAGCAGGCTTTCCTTCTTTTCCCATCCCGAAAGTCATGTCTAAATATGGCAAACTGGGGCGAGTCAAACCATCCACCCGCTCCCCAAGCCCCCCTTCGGTCATCGATTCTTCAAAGTGTTTATCCAAAAAAAGCTCAAAGGCATCCCAAGTTACCTCATGAACACCCATCCAAAAGGCATCCAATTTCACTTCGTGAATGGGGTTTTGATCAGGAAAATCGGGATCATTGGAGCCCATCAGAAATGTCCCGGCAGGAATGGGAGTCATATCAAAGGTCACTTCCGTACCTGGAATTTTTTGGGTATAAGCTTCAAACACGGCACGCTCATTCAGCTGAAAGCTCATCAGTAAGAGGCCGGACGCCGCAAAGTACTTCTTCATGGTTATGTTGGGCAATTTCAAAATTTAAATTACGTTATTCTGCCGCTATTGGCTTAATTCTTTTGATAAATGGTGACGGAATAGGTAAATCCCATCGCCTTTCAGGTAAAAAAGCAAATATTCGCCAAATACCTCAATCTTTCTGATTTCTCCTTTTAAAGAAAGCCCGGATTGAACAGAAGAAAGTGCCTTGAAGCCTCCCATTCCATCCCCAAGGAAAACCAAACCATGATTGGCGTCGTAGCGACCAAACTTGATTTTCGCATCAAAAAGATTTCCCCCCAATACTAGATCGGGATTTCCATCTCCATTCAAATCTTTAAATACCGAGGCAAAAACAGGGGAGAACTGAGCTTGTACAGGCAAGGGCTTAGATTGAAATTTACCACTTTGGTCCAAAACATAATAACTCGTTTCTAATCGGTTGATAAATGTGGACCGACTGTCTTTTCGCTCCTCCTGAGTGAAAAGATTTTCCATTTTCACTTCTGAGAAACTTTTAAAATCCAAGTATCTTTTCTTCAAAAACAAGACCTGACCGAGGACCTCGTCCCTACTAGGTGAAGGATATTTTTCTCCCTGAATGTAATAGCCCAAAATGGCGTCGGTGGAACCGTTGGCGTCAAAATCCTTGTAAAGCAATTCCATGGGCTGGGTGTCAGAAGCAAAAAGTTGGGAATTTTTGCCATGATTTCCGATGAAAAGCTCCGGCTTTCCATCCAAGTTCCAATCCTCGATCAGTAGGTTTGACCAAAATCCAATCTGTGGCAAATCGAAGTACACAGAGGTTACATTTTGCCAAATAGCTCCGGTTTTAGAAAAAATCGTGACTGGCATAGAATCTCCTACCAGAATCAATTCTGGCTTACCATCTCCGTTCAAATCTGCGAAACCTGAATCTGTGATCATGCCCATATTTTTGAAATCCGGAGCTAAAACAGCAGTTTGGTCAGTGAAATTTCCCTTGCCGTCATTTATCCAGATACGCGCTCCGGGAGAAGTGGGGTATTGCCCCGGGACTACACGCCCACCAACGAAAATATCGTCAAAGCCATCTCCATTGAAATCAGCAGTCGCCAAAGTACCAGTTGGAAAGGACTCTTTTGGAAGTCCATTTGGAGACAACGAAAAATTGCCCTTGCCGTCGTTGAGGTACAATCGGACTTGAAGTTCGGCATCACCCAGATTAAATTGATGCATGCCTCCACTTCCGACTACAAGATCTAAAAACCCGTCTCCATTGGCATCAAAACTCAGGGCATCGGAATCTTCAGATAGAGCCGCCGCAAGGAATGCGGTGGAATCGGTTCTGGAAAATCTCCCATTCCCCTGACCAAATATCAATCGGGCGCTGACTCCTGCACCTCCGCCCAAAAAGATGTCGGGATTGCCATCACCATTGAAATCCTCCACTGCCATGGCTTTTCCGTTTCCGGAGATACCAAAGCTCAAAAGTGGCTGCCTCTTGAAATCATTGACTGTTTGGGCTCTCGAGGAGGAGATTTTAGCCACTTGCGTAAATAGTGGCTGGGGTTTAACCGTTTTTGAATTTTGACTTTTTCCTGCTTCAGCTTGTGAAACAATGAAAGATTCGTTGACATTTAAATCCTTGAGAATGGAAACTTTACCACCGGGCCAGTGTACATGGACTGAATCGGTTTTTGTGTTTTGACCTACTCCAAACACCAAAATTGGAGTGACTGAAGACTGAAATCCCCGGTAGATATTTTGCTCTTGAACTTGCATTATTCCTCCGGCGAAAACTTTCACGAGTGCGCCCTGACCGATGGTATTTTGACCCTCGCCTTTCAGTTCGATTTTAAGAAAATTCCCTTTCCCCTTTTGAACGGCAAGATTTTCATAGACAAAAGCCGGTGAGTTGATGTTGTTGATGATCAAATCCAAATCTCCGTCATTGTCCAAATCTGCGTAGGCGGCACCGTTGCTGTTTCCGTTTTGCGAAAGCCCCCAATCATTACTTACATTTTCGAAGGTCAGGTCACCATTATTGCGAAAAGTATAATTCTTCAGGTTGGATGAGCTCATAGACTTGACCAGATTGAGTAAATCCTCACGCTTCAATTGACCTCCCGCGGTTCGGACGTAATTATCCATGTATTTCAGGAAATCCTGGTTGTTGTAATCTCTCAAATACCCGTTGGTGACGTACAGATCCTTCCAGCCATCGAGATCAAAATCCGAAAAAAGAGCTGACCAACTCCAGTCAGTATTTGAGATTCCTGCCAGTTGACCTATTTCCTGAAAAGTCCCGTTTCCCGCATTGATGTGGAGCATATTCCGCATGTATTGGTAGTGGAATCCACGGTCCAGATTTAATTGAAACAATTCAAAATTATCCGGTGCAAGGAGAAGCTTCTGCCGAAGATTATCCTCGGGAAGCATATCCAATGTAAAAATGTCCATCAAGCCATCATTGTTGATATCAGCGATATCATTTCCCATCGAAAAATGAGAAACATGATCGAGCATCACCTGAATTTCATCTTTGAATTTTCCGTTTTTCTGGTTGATATACAGGTAGTCTGGCATGGAATAGTCATTGCCGATGTAGATATCCGGCCAGCCATCTCCATTTACATCTGCCACCGAAACACCCAATCCATAGGACAAGCTGGAACTTGAAATCCCGGCTTTTTCGGTGACTTCAATGAATTTTCCATTTTGATTTTCAAAAAGCTGGGAGCCTGCTTCGTGCTTCTCTTTCAATAAATTTTTGGTGACAGTGGCATCATGATTTTGGATGGATTTGGTATTATGATTCAGTAGAAACAAATCCAAATCCCCATCCAGATCAAAGTCAAAAAATGCAGCAGAAGTAGAAGTTGCGTCAGAGGCTATCCCGTATTCTTCCGCCATTTCTTTAAACTGAGGAATCCCATTTGGATCATTTCCCTGATTGACAAAAAGCTCATTTTTTCGCTTCTCCGGCAATAATGCTCCGGAGTGACAGAGGTAAATATCCAATTTGCCATCCCCATTAATATCGACCAGGACTACGCCGGTTTTCCAGGGGCCTGGTCGACCACTGGCTCCGGAGGATTGTGTGATGTCTTTGAACTTAAGACTTCCCTCATTCAGATAAAGTTGATTTTGGCCCACATTGGCCGAAAAATAAATATCATCCAAGCCATCCTGATTAAGATCCCCTACGGCTACACCTCCACCATTGTAGAGGTATTCATACATCAGGACGTTTAGGTTAAGATTTTCTTCAATTGGATTGGAAAAAGTAATTCCGGTAGAATCAGCGCTTAGTAACCGAAAGAGTGGGTCAGAAGGAGTGGATTCCTGGACTGGAGTTTGTTGCACAGCTTTTTCACAGGAAAAAATAAGCCAAGATAATAGCAGTAGGCAAAAGGAAATTGGAAAGCTCTTCATATAAATAAAGTCTGAGCCACCCCAAATAGGATAGCTCAGACAAATTAAGGAGGAATTTTAATATCCAGGGTTTTGAACAAGAAGCTCGTTCCTGTTCATTTCATCACGATGGATGGGCAAGTAATACATTTTGTCCAACCATTTACGATTTTCCTTACCCGGATCCATATCAATTACTTTATAGACATAATTGTAAACTGTAGGATCATATTTATACCGACTCAGAGATTGACCAGGCTTAAATGAAGCGGTGATATTGATTCCATTTGCCTGTCTACCTAGTGTCTGGGGTGCAATCATCCAACGACGAACATCATGATAACGCTGCTCTTCATAGGCCATTTCAATTCTTCGCTCATTTCTATATCGCTGTCTTAGTGCATCTCCAGTTTCTGTTACTGCAGGCTGACCGACGCGGAATCGAATTTGATTGAGCCAAGCCTTGGCTACATCAAACTGACCAAGTTCTATCGAAGCTTCCACATAATTCAAGACTGCCTCCGTATATCTCAGAACTGGCCATGGGATCTCCTGCCAAGTGTTTTGATCTACGATTGCTGGATTTGCATCTATGAATTTTCTGAAATAATACCCTGTGTAGGTACCATTCCAGTCTTCGATCGGGCTATTTCGGGTATCCAATCCAAAGTGATTTAAGATCTGACCACCTGAATTGATTGGATAGGTACCTGTCTGAATTTGACCCAATGGATCCCTGGATTGATTTGCAGAAGATCTTGGCTTCCACTGGGCTCCATCATAGAGGACAGATGCATAGAATCGAGCATCCCGTTTATCATAGGGAGCTGCTGCATGAGCTGGGTTATTCCAAGAGAAGGAAGTACCGTCCATCATTTCATAATCATCAATCAGGAGTTGAACAGGAGTGTTTCCAGCCCAGTTATTATAGCCGTTTGGTCCATTGAAAAGTCCCTGGCGACCACCGTTTTCCGCTTTTAAGTTGATGAAAAATCGACCGAGCAGAATCTCATTCTGACCACCATTTCTCGCCATGGAATTGTTAATATAGTTCTGAATTCCGGTAGCATGGTCAACAGGAGCCGAAAGTCCCATCTGATTACCTGATGCGATATCCAAAACAGCCTTGGCCGCGGCCTGAGCTTTTTGCCATCTTTCTGTTCTGTTTCCTGAAGCATAAGCAAGGTATTCCAACTTACCGTATGCCGCCAAGTCCGGAGATTTAGCTTTTGCGGTAGGCCCATCATGAAGATCGCTTGCTGCATATAGAAGAACTCGGGATTTCAAAGTTAAAGCTGCAGCTTGAGTGGCCCGTCCACGGATAGCAGATTTTCCTACAAGCAATCCTGCAGCGGCATCCAGATCAGCTACTATGAAGTTGACACATTCCTCAAAGGTATTTCTAGGGATGTCAAACGTCGGTGCATCCAACGTGTAGGGCTTGTCAATGATAGGAAAACCACCATAATATCTCATTAATTGATGATAATAGTAGGCTCTCATAAATCTAGCCTCTGCGATCAGTCTATCCACAGTAGCACCAGAATGCGGGAAGTTTGGACTTGTCAGCTTATCTATCGCCAAGTTTGCTGCCCTTATTCGGGAGTACATGTTGTTCCAAGATAATGTTCCATTTACCCAACCGATATCAGCAGAATTGGATCGTGCCTCTGTGATGGTATTTATTCCTCGACCTGGGTGTGTGAACATTGCTTCGTCGGTAAGGGAGGCGAGCATTTGCTCATCAAATCCACCATTACCCAAACCTTGATATATTCCTACCACAAATGCTTCTGCTAAAGCAAGGTCAGTCCAAACGCTTGTTTCATCGACCTCGCCTAGTGGTTTGGTATTCAGAAAGTCATCATTACATGCCGTCAAAGTGAAGCATGCAGCGAGCAGAAAAGTTAAATATTTATTGATTCTATTCATGTGTGACAATTGTTAGAATGTGACATTAATACCTGTGCTAATTACCCTTGCCTGAGGATAATATTGACCTGTAGAACTAATGGTCTCAGGATCGTAAGTGCCAAACTTATCCCAGGTTAATAAATTGAGTCCGTTTGCATAGATTCTGAGATTTCTCACTCCCACTTTTTCGGAAAGGTATGAAGGCAGATTATAGCCTATTTCCAGGTTTTTCAATCGGATATAATCCGTGTTTCTAAACCAATATGTATTACCGCCAGAGTAGTACTGATCACTTCTGTTGGCAATTCTTGGGTGAACAGAACTTGGATTATCTATCGTCCATCTGTTATCATGGATTTCCAACAGGTAGTTACCAATGTTTCCAGATTCACCGGCACTTACATACTGTCTTGCACCTGCGGCACCTTGAAATAATACTGCCAGATCAAAATTCCTGAAAGTCAAATTCATCGTCATACCACCCTGGAAGGTCGGGATGTCATTATTATCCATTCTAATCCGGTCATCTGGAGTAATCTTGCCATCGCCATCGATGTCCTTATACTTCATATCGCCAGGTCGAAGGTTGTTAGTGATTGCACGATAATCAAGTGGATTGCTGCTGATGTCTTCCTGAGTTGCAAAAACTCCGTCATATTGGTAAACCAAGAAAGTATTCATTGGCTTTCCCGTCGATCGCTGCCATTCAGGCGCTCCCGGTGCTTCGTCCCAGAAGAGGATTTTGTTTTTGGCATAACCACCATTGACGCCTAATGAAAAGGTCAAATCGCCGATAGTTCCTCTGTATCCAAGATTGATATCAAAGCCTTTGTTTTCTACTTCACCGATATTTTCTGCAGGAAGAATGAGTCCAGTACTTTGAGGCACTGAAGCATTTTTTCTCCAAAGGATATTGGTTCGCTTATTATAGAACAAATCAAACTCGAAGAATACTTTGCCCTGAAGGAACTGACCTTCAAATCCTAAGTTGGAGTTATTTGCGATTTCCCAGGTGATGGCATTATTTGGAACTCGGGTTTCAAATAAAGTTTTTACTTCTGTTCCGTTAGCGATATAAGAGCTAAATCCGTATGTGGAAAGGAACTGGTATTCCTGAAGTGCTCCCCCGAAAAAGATTTGGTCATTTCCAAGTTGACCCCATGAACCTCTGATCTTGAAGAAGTCGAAGGTTTTTCCTAGGCTATTTTTCCAGAAACTTTCTTCTGAAACGACCCAGCCCATCATGATTCCAGGGAAGAAGCCATATCGAGAACTTTCAGGGAAAATGTAAGACCCGTCATATCTCCAAAGGAACTCAGCAAGATATTTTTCTTTATAGTTATATCCCACTCTACCGAAATAATTCAAACGCGCTCTTTCGAATGCTCCCCCTCCATTATTTTTCTCCAAATCTCCACCAGCAAACATTTGGTCAATTGCAGATGAAATAAAGAATCTTCTAAAGGCATTGAAGTTGTTTCCTTCGACAGTCTCTTTGTTGAAACCAGCAAGTAAGGTCAAGGAATGCTTGTCAGCGAATTTTTTCTCATAGGTTGCAACTGTTCCTAAAAGAATATTCAAGGTATTGCTATTTGCCTGAGTAAGTCTTGGTTCAGCAGGACCTCTTTTAGAAGCCACTAGATTTGGAGTAACTCCATCAGCCTGAAATCCAGTACCCAGTTGGTACAAGGTCCAAGGAGTTTCCCAACGCTTGTTGAACTGCATGGTCTTATCAATCGCAGCAGTTCCGGTGATCTTCAAGCCTTCAATTCCAGGAATTTTGATCTCCAAGGTACCATTGGTCTGGAAGTAATCTCTGGTATCTCGGTCATAACCTGTTTGATTTGTGGTGATTACTACTGGGTTTTCGCCGTTCTCGATGTCAGGTCCTGGCAAACCATTTGGCCAGAAGGCCGGCTGATTTGGCTTTCCTCTCATCTGCATACGGAAAATTGCTCCTGCACCTCGAGTCGGGAAAAACCGCTGCTCTTCTCTCGCCAAAATACCAACTCCTACTTTTATGTACTTATTAACATTAGCATCCAGGTTCAACCGGATATCATATTGTTTAAATCCAGTAGCAGATTGCTTGTAGTAGCCATCTTGGTCTTGGTATCCAATTGAAGTCATGTAACGGACATTGTCATTACCACCAACTAATTGTGCATTCATCCTCGTCTGAGGAGACCAAGTTTTCAGGGTTTCTTCATACCAATTGGTATTTGGATAAAGCCAAGGATCAGATCCATTTCTATAAAGTTCGATCTCTTCGGGTCTGTATGGAGCTCTACGAACCTGGCCATTGGGTCGCAGGTATTGCCCATTTTGCTTGTAGGCCTGATTAGCAGCAGCCCATTCACTCACAGGCAATGCATAAATATCCAAATCATTAAGCATTCCTGCATATTGTGCAGCATCAGCCAAGTCAGGAATCACCGTCGGTTGAGCCCAACCCTGATTTACCTGGAAAGTCAATTCTGGAATTCCACTTTTTCCTCTTTTGGTAGTCACCAGGATTACCCCGTTTGCTGCGCGTGATCCATAAATTGCTGCTGACGCATCCTTCAATACCGAGATACTCTCAATATCATTCGGATTCAATCGATCAATCCCTCCCGCACGTGCCGGAATCCCATCAATTACTATCAATGCGTCATTATTTCCCAAAGTATTGGATCCTCGGATTCGAATTGCTGATCCGTCATATCCCGGTTCGCCACTTCTGTTGACGGCAACTACACCAGGCATTCGGCCGGCAATTGAGTTAGACAGGTTTACAGCAGGCGACTTTGCTAATTCAGACCCTTTTACAGTTGCTACGGAGCCTGTTATAGTCTCCTTCTTCTGCTCACCATAACCCACCACAATCACCTCTGCAAGTGACTTCATATCTGGGCCAAGGGTTACGCTAATCTCGCTTCGAGCTCCTACCAAAACCTCTTGGGTAGTAAATCCTATAAAAGAAAAGACTAATACAGACTGATCAGAAGTGACAGAAATTCGAAACTTTCCGTCTACATCAGTAACTGTACCTGAGGTGGAACCTTTTAGAAGGATGGAAACCCCAGGAAGGGGTAAATTATCCTCTCCGGAAATTACAACGCCAGACACCTCCTTGGTCTGGGCCTGTGCAGTACCTAAATTGAATAGGCACATCAAAAATGTCAGGCTTAGGAGCCTGGCATAGGTAGAGATTTTCATAGGCATTTTTGGGTTAGTGAAAACTAAACATCAAAGTCCGATGATTTCACCTAAAAAGCTAACTGTATCTACCTAATAACCGACTGTTTTCTGTTGTTTCTATAAATGGCAGAGTCATTTTTTGCCTTATTTTAAGATATATGCCTTTTTAATAAATTTTTTTCTTGGAATAATGATAATCAAGTCTCTCTGTAACAGCCTCAGAAGAAAAATCCTTTGGGTATTTCACTTTCAGATTTTTGAAATGAATTAGTCATTAAAGCCTTTTTACGACCTCCCGTTTGGGGATTCTTATCGACCACATTCCCCTCAATTCACCCACCTTATGAGCTTTTGCATTGTCCTGAGGATAAAGTTCGTTTAGCTTTTGAAGGGTCTCATCATTGATATCTTTCCCCGGATCACCATGACAACTCAGGCAAAACCCTCCGGGAATAACAATGGGTTTGGTATATAAGAAGACCTCTCCATTCTCAAATTTTTGAATATTTGGCTCACTTTTATTCCCACTTTCAGCATTGTATTCATAAGCTTCCAAAATTGGCTTTTCTTCTTCATTAGGTTGGTCTGCCGGATTACGATAGCGATTTGATGCACGCCGAATTTCTACTCCATATTTTTGACTTACTTCAGCTAAAATCGGAAGTGCCTGTACCTTACAAAATTCAACGGCCCCGGCCACTCCTTTTTCTGCAATTGCTGATTGAAGATTTGAGATCAACTGTCGCTGTGCCTCTGAAGAAATTGAATCTCCCCAAACCATCGCTTCATCCAATATCTCAACCTCTATCAGCCGCTTTACTTCCATCGCCTGATTTACCTGCTCAAAAGTTTCTTTTGAAACCCGCTCCTGAGGACCACAGGAAAGCTGTAAAAATGCGACAATCCCTAAAATGATTAGCTTCTTCATATGATGATAATTTGATTTTTAAAGGCCATACCTACCTGCAGGGAATTTCGCATTATGGATAATCTTGCCAGCACCTGCTGTTTTGCATCTTTCCTGTCTGCCACAGGCTCGATTTCATATCCTTTTGAATTTTAGCTTAAATTTATCAAGCATTTTTAGATAACTGTTCAGAACACTTGATTAACTTAAAACTGTTTGTGATATACATTAAGGATCTAATATTTTGTTAAGTCTTCATATTGAAGCAATTATTCATGGAATGAAATGAAAAGAATCTCTATTACACTCTTTTTACTCCTCTTTTTATCGATGGAATCCTGGTCTCAAACTTGGACTCGTATGCAAAGTTGGGGACTGGACTTCGAATCTATTGTTTGGATTAATGAAACAGAAGGGGTGATTGTTGGAGAAAATTTGATCGTCCGCACCAGCGATGGTGGAGCGACATGGGATGAAGTGTTGCAAAAATTTGACACTCGATTTTCGGATGTTGCCTTTTTGAGTAACGGTCATGGGGTAGTCGTAGGAGAAAAAGGGGTGATTTTTACGAGTTCCGATTTTGGAAAAAGTTGGGAACAAAAGGCCTCAGGAACTCAAAACAACCTTCGAAGTGTAGCCAAAACGGCATCCACACAACTTGTGGCTGTTGGCCAAAACGGAGAAATTCTTGTGTCATTTAACTCAGGAACAACGTGGTCAAAGGTATCCAGCGGCACTAACTTGGGACTAAACGATATCACATTTGTAAATGAAAACACTGCTTTTATAACTGCCGATCAAGGCAGAATTCTTAAATCTTTTGATAAAGGGAATACCTGGAACGTCACTGCCATTGCCGCCGACAGGGACTTGTTTGGCCTTGTATTTCCAGATCCTATGACAGGCTACGTGGTGGGTCAAAATGGGGTAATTCTAAAAACTTCAAATGGGGGAGAAAATTGGACCGAATTAATTTCGAATACAACCCAGACGCTGAGAAAGGTCACTGTTAGCCCCCTTGACATTCGGGTTATTGTGGCGGTGGGTGATACAGCTACTATCGTGAGAACAGTGAATGCCGGCAGCACTTTTGCCAAACTCAATCTTGGAGCTACCAATACACGAAACATCAAAAATATTGCTTTCAAACCAAATTCGGCCCTTTCATCTGCTGTGGGACAAGATGGATATCTTCTGAACTCCACAAACTCGGGTGCAAGTTGGGTCCAAAAATTTGCAGGTATTCGAAATAACTTTACTTCTGTTGATTTCAAAAGCATAAACACCGGATACATCGCAGGGGAAAATGGCGGCTTATTTGTCACCTCCAACGGGGCGGCCACCCTTGTCAGCAGACCAATTCCCGAACCCCTCCTTATTCAAACCATAGACTTTTGGAATACCAGCTACGGCTTCACCAGTTCGGCAGGAGGAAAAATATACCGCACGGGAAACTCGGGTAGTAATTGGGTACCACTTTCTCTAACTGTAAACCGCACAATATCCGGATTTTACTTATTTGCCCCTTCTGTCATCTATGCAGCAGGCAATAATGGCTATATCACAAGGTCTACTGATTCGGGAGTGACTTGGGACCAAACCATTAAATCCAACACCACCAAAAACCTGAAAGATGTTACTTTTTTTGATTTCATATTCGGTTTTGCCATGGGCGATAACGGTCAAATCAGTCGAAGCGCAGGCGGAAGTGAGTGGGAGACGCTACCAAAAGTGACGGAGGAAAATCTAAATGCCCTAGCCAAATTGGATACGACACGCGCAATTATTGTAGGAAATGCCGGGACAATACTTAAGACGGATGACAAAGCCAGAACATGGCGAAAAATCGAATCCGGGACCGCGAAAAATCTAAACTCCATCGCCTTTTTTGGTGAAAATATCGGATTCATTGCCGGAGATGAGGGAGTAGCACTGGTCACGCTTGACGGAGGGGAAACTTGGATTAAGTCCTCCACCGGAACAGTTCGAAACTTGACTGGGGTAAGTCCTGGTACCGACTCCAAAGCTTATTTTGTGGGTCAGGATGGATCCATCATTACCTATACTTGCATCCCTCCGGTGGGGACTTTGGGAGAAATCACCGGTGAATCGAAATCCTGTCTAGCAAATACAACCTACCGAATAACCCAACTTCCAAGCCCGGGATCTGAAATCATCTGGAGGATAGACGGAGGAGAAATAATTTCCGGCCAGGGAACCAGTCAAATTGAAGTCAAATGGAATACACCGGGTAGAAATGCAGTCTTGGTCAGTCGTTCCAATTTTTGTGGCAGTGGAGAGACTTCCGCTTTGGAAGTAGAGGTGATTCCAAGCCCCGCTCTTAATCTGGTTATCACAGGAGATGGGGCAGTATGTAAGGACAACACTTTCACCTATTCCCTTCCAAAGTTTGATGGGACAACTTATACTTGGAACGTGACCGGAGGCGAAATTACCCAAGGACAGGGAACGCATAAAGTCGAGGTCAAATGGACACTTTCAGGACAACAGCAGTTAAGTGTTTCGCAGGAGAATCGATGTGGGCCCGCTGCACCAATTCTGAAAACGATCACTGTGAATGCTGCTCCCGATTCGCCATTGGGTATTTCCGGTGAACCCCGAGTGGGGCTCGGAGAGCAAATCTATGAGGTAACTGCAACGGCAGGATTGAACTATCGCTGGAGTCTATCCGGCGGGGGAAAAATTCTGGCAGGACAGGGGACCGGAAGAGTCATTATTTTGTGGGAAAATGAGGGGGACTATGAACTTGCCGTTGAAGCTCAAAATGCGTGCAACTACAGCCCAAAGCGAATCCTGCCGGTGAATGTAAACGTCATCACTTCGTTAGAGCCTTTCGATGAAGGAGATCTGAAGGTCTATCCTAATCCAAGTCAGGGGAATCTGAGCATTTCATCAAAGACTTTGGATTCGTGGTCCATTGTCTTCATTTACAATTCTGTTGGTCAATTGGTAGAAACAAGGTCAATCTCACCTTATCAAAATGAAATGCGATTCGATACCCTTCCGAAAGGTTTTCTTTTGATTCAGCTTCTGGGCAAAAATGGAATTGTCTCCAGAAAAATACTGGTTCGGTAACTTGGGTGTATTGATGGAAATATGTTAAAGGAGAACGAGAACAAACTAAGCCATCGGAAATCGAAGTTTATTCCTCATCGCGGATCATCACATATTGGAAAATATCGCCAACCCTGCCTCTTTTGATAAATGCTTTTTTTAGAATTGCTTCGGGGATGTACCCCGCTTTTTCCAGTACATTCATAGATTCTCCATTGAAGTCATAGACTTGGGCATAGATTCGCTGGATATCAAATTTTTCAAATACATATTTGGTGTAAAGCTTTACCGCTTCTGAGGCAATCCCTTTTCCCCAAAATGGTTCCCCCACCCAAAATCCTAATTCCAAATTAGTTCGGAGTTCATCTTTTCCGCGTTCTGAACCGATGGACCCGGCCAACTTTCCCTCATATTCGATGGCGAAGTTTTGAGGAGGATTAAACTTCTGATTATGCTCGATCCAATGTCTCGCATCATGAATGGTATAGGGCTGAGGATAACTGTCCCTCAGATTCATGGCAATTTTGGGATTATTGGCTAGCGGATAGAGTTGATGAAAATGGGAGTCATTCCAATTGACTAGGTTAATTTCTTTTTCTCCTGTTATGATCATAAAAGTAGGTGGGTTATTCCTCCGCTGGTTTATTGTTTGTTCAATATACTTTGTTAATTGATTCCTTCAAAGTCTGTTCCACTTACTCGATTCCTCCGGCTTTCATTTTTTCGAGGTTTTCTGCCAATCGCAGTGCAGAGATGAATTCCTCGATATGCCCATCCATCACATCCGGTAGATTATAGACCGTTTTGTTGATCCTATGGTCTGTGACACGGGATTGGGAGTAGTTATAAGTCCTGATTTTGTCCGATCGGTCACCACTGCCCACCATCGACCTACGCTGAGCCCCTACTGCATCATTATGCTTGGTCAGTTCGATTTCATAGAGTCTGGACCGCAATACTTTGAGTGCTTTTTCAAAGTTTTTGATCTGGGATTTTTCATCCTGACAGGTCACTACCAAGCCTGAGGGCAGGTGGGTCAACCTCACTGCGGAATAAGTGGTATTTACAGACTGACCGCCTGGACCAGAAGAGCAATAGGTGTCCTTGCGAATCTCATTCATGTCCAAATGCACCTCAACTTCGTCCATTTCGGGGAGAACCGCCACTGAAGCAGCGGATGTATGCACCCTTCCCTGAGATTCTGTGGCAGGCACCCGCTGTACACGATGTACGCCCGATTCATATTTCAACATGCCATATACATCAGCACCGGAGACGGTGGCAATGATTTCTTTGTATCCACCAGCAGAACCAAATGTCAAATCGAGTACCGTGAGCTTCCAACCCTGCATTTCACAAAACCGCTCATACATCCGAAACAAATCCCCTGCAAAGATCGATGCTTCGTCTCCTCCTGTGCCTCCTCTGATTTCCAGAATACAGTCTTTGGAGTCATTCGGATCCTTTGGAATCAGCAGCTGCTTCACTTCTCCTTCAAGCACATCCTTTCGCTCCCGAAGGTAATCCAACTCTGCTTTTGCCATTTCACGGAATTCCGGATCCTTTTCTTTATCCAGTATCTCTTTGGAGCTGTCGATGTTTTGAAGCACAAGCTTGTATTCGTCATAGGCGATGACGATTTTCTCAAGTTCTTTGTATTCTTTGGAGAGCTTGGTGTATTTGCTCATGTCGGACATGGAGTCCGGCATGATGATGAGTTGACCTACCTCTTCGAATCGGTCTTTCAGGGCTTGTAATTTGTCCAGCATGGGTTTTCTTCGCTGCGCAAAAGTAAGGAATTTATCGGCTGAGTAGTCTAAAATTGTCAACTCACACCCCTAAGATGTAGCGTCTGGATTGGGAAATCCGTTCTTGAGGCATGAGAAAATTGCCTGTTATATTATTCTTTGGTTCTCTTTTTATCTTTTCACACTGTGAAGAAGAAAAACCCGTAGCAAATTGTATAGATCCTGAAAAGATCAGGTCAGGGCCATGCACGTCCGATTATACTCCGGTTTGCGGTTGCGACGGAAAAACTTACTTCAATGCCTGTGCCGCTGACCTATCGGGCCTCAAGTCATGGACCCAAGGTGAATGTAAATAATATGGACAGGAACTGATTACTTGGGTTTAAGATCAATCCATTTTAAAAGGTTAAAGCTAGTCACACAGGTAATTTTACAGGTCGCTGTGTTACTTAATCAAATTTGTTTGATGGTAGGCTTGTGGATATACATATCAGCGAAAATCAACATGTCATAAAAACAAAAAGCCCGAAAATCACTTCGGGCTTTTTGATAGAAGATAGATCTAGGTTATTCGACAGTTACAGATTTTGCCAAGTTTCTCGGCTGATCTACATTACAACCTCCCTCCTAGGCGTAGATTCTTCTCAGCACGTCTGAAGTTCGAGTGGGCGCTGGGTGAAGTTTGTAACTTCACCCCAATATTCAAACCAATTTGCAATTGGCAATGGATATACAAATACCAATAATCCACTTCAATTAAGCCCTTTTGTCCTGAATAATTCCGTGCACTTGTATATAAGTAATCTTCGGCTTTTTCGACCCAGGCTGCCCTGACAGGGTTTTCATGAATATAGCTCAACCTGCTTTCAATCATTTCAGGTCGATACAATTCAATCGCATTGTTTTCGTGAGTCCAAAACTGCAAATCGCCTGATCGCTTATTAAACTCAGCATGATACTCAAAAATCATCTTCATCCCTTTCCGCCTGCTTTCATCTGAATACAATTTTTTATAGGTCAGATGGAATGCTCTTGATTATTCTTCTCCTAAATGAGATTTATTCTTTGGGGCATTTCCTGTGGATTCTCTAAGATCAATTTCAACAACTTCCTACTCGTGAACTTTTTAAAATCCCTTACCCAATCCGAAAGCTTCCCATCTTTTTGCTGAACCACCAAATGAATATGATTACTCATAATCACATAACCAAACAAGTACAATCCCTTTTCCAACCTACAATACGAAAGGTTTTCCAAAATGAAATCCCGATATACTTTTCTGGTAAAAACATCCGCCCAACCCACAACTTGGAAGATTAGAAAATAAGGCAGTTCTTGATCTCTTATCCGGTAAGCCTTTCCCATAAAATTGTATTTTTCAACAATAACAAATTACAAATTTGTATTTATATAAAGGCGTAATTGCAAATTACGCCTAGGCAAATTCCCTCTAAAAAATCAACCATAAACTACACTCAGCGGGGTTTACTTTATTCCTCCATACTGATATCCCAACCCCGAAAGCTCAACTCCCCATGGATCATAATGTGTCTCCTGCACAATCAGAGGACCGGTACTCATGATCCGGAACTGGTCAAACCATACATTTTCGGAGGTCTCATTTACTAAGAAGGTTTCGATATATCCGTCTTTTTTGACAGCCAGCTTTTGGATCAGTTCCTCGTGTTTGTTTCGTGCTTTCTTACTTAGGACTCCCACCCTGCAAGCTGGCCCCTCGCTAAAACAGTCCACTGGACTGTTTTTTCACGCTCGGTCCTCCTGTTCGTATAGAACAGAATCCGAATCATACAAGGCATAGCCCATATAGGCTTCGGGGGCGGGTTTCTGCTGAAGTTCGGTGATCACCAAGGCGATAACATTCGCGATAGCTATTTCATTTGGAGATGCTGCGAGATTTTGACCGTATTCTCCCAGTGTACGGATGATTTTCTGATCCATTCCCGTTCTCACAAATGTCACGGGACTTAGCAGTACTTTCTTAGGATCGACCCCCGAGCTATCGGGGTCCCAAACACTTTCAGCTCAATACGGTCGCCTTCCTGGACCTCTTGTGGGTAATGGCTAGAGTGGGATTTAGGCCAATTTGCAAGTGGTTTATAGCAACACCGTCCTGTATCCAAAGCAAATTACAAATTTGCATGAATCAAAAAGCGAAACTGAAAATTACGACTAGGCAGCTTTCTTTTCTAAATTCAACCTCAAACTATATTCAGGTGGGGATAATAAACCTTTCAACTATAGGAGTATAAGTTGTCGGAGGAACTAAATTCCCTTTACTGTCAATATCTTTATTAAGCTTTTCATTAGAAATATTATCAACCATATCTATATAATATTGTGGCATGTTCAACAAGTCCTCATATCCAGTAAAAAAAAATACAGGAGTATTCTCTGAATATACCACATAGCTAGGATAAAGACCTCTTATCTCACTTTTATTTAAAATTTGTGAAAAAGAAACAATAATTTCACCTCTTGTTGACTCTTTATTTAACTCAACTATTATTATATAATTATTCTTAAATTTTTTCTTGAGTTTCCCATCAAAAGAAGATAGAGAGTCGAATAATATTTTATTCCTAATTACATAGGAAAAAGAATTTTCAGACTTCACTTTAGAATTTTCTGATTCCAATTTCCCCTCTCTATCTACTCGATTGCAAGAAACTAGAAAAAAAACGACAATTAATTTTAAAATTATTTTCATTAGTCTAACCAGTTATAAATTGATCCAAAAAATACTCCTTCATCTTTTGACCCAACGACACTTCTTTCTGGCTTGCCATCTACCCTTATACCCATATAAATATGTTTTGGCCCTATTGTAAAAATTGGTTTATTTATATAGTCATACATTGCAAAATCACCCTGACTTTTGCCATGCGGAAGGGTTGGACCTGTATCATAATTATGAGGATGGGTATGTATGTGTCCTAGGATTCTAGAAGACATTCCACCATAGGAAACTGACTTAGATCCATCCGAATTAGGGGTAATTTCATAATAGTCATTCCTGCTTTCGTTAGTTCCATTTTTATGGTACGCATAACTAAAATTCCATCTTTGGTAATCCATGCTGAAAGCTCTCTTATTTCCCCTGATGAATTAAAAAAACTGGTAGAATACATATAGGCAAATGCTTTTTTTTCATTTTTAAACAAAAATCCACCATCTCCAATTGGTACCCCTGCATCGTTTGTTTGACTATTAATATTTTTATTTCTCTTTACCTGGGTATCTAAAGTATTTTCTCCTCCCTTAGTTCTTTTTTCGTCATCCTTCTTTCTGCCAGCTGCCCCATGCACATTCCCATTTTTATCTACATCTACGTACCCATCATACGTCATCCCACCATTCGGCTCGATGGGCGCCATCCCATCCGGATCAATAAACCGCATAGGATTATTGAATGCATAACTGTAGGGAGAATGCCTACGCATTTGCTCTGCCAGCGGATCCACTACAAACCATCGCCCGATTGCAGGATCATACATCCTCGCTCCATAATCGAACAGGTTGACTCCCAAGTGGCCGTTTGCCTCCTTGCCATTATAAAGATAAGGATTCACCTTGATTCCGCCATATTGGTAACCCAATCCGCTTAGCTCTACTCCCCACGGATCATAGTGAGTTTCTTGCACAATCAAAGGACCGGTACTCATGATCCGGAACTGGTCAAACCAGACATTTTCGGCAGTTTCATTTACCAGATAGGTTTCAATGAAACCGTCCTTTTTAACCGCCAGCTTTTGGATCAGCTCCTCATGTTTGTTCCTGGCCTTCTTGGACAGAATTACTTTGCCCTGTTCGTATAGAACAGAATCCGAATCGTACAAAGCATAGCCCATATAGGCTTCCGGTGCGGGCTTTTGCTGAAGTTCTCCGATCACCAAGGCGATTACATTCGCGATAGCTATTTCATTTGGAGAAGCTGCCAGATTTTGACCGTATTCGCCCAGTGTTCGTATAATCTTTCGATCCATTCCTGTTCTAGCAAAAGTAGCAGGGCTTAGCTTAACTTTCTTTGGATCCACGTACTTGCCAAATACCCCAAGCTCAACACTGTCGCCTTCCTGAACTTCTTGAGATCGTGAAGGTCCTAATATCCTTCCTCGATCCGCATTGAGCCATGCCGTTGCATAGCCTCCCGGAGTTTTGTTATGCTCACTTGCGCCTTGTCTTGACTCTCTTATGTTTTCGAATTCCTCTTCCTCTTTATCCGCATTTTCAGGCTCCATCGTGGCGATACGGGATGAGGAAACAGGGGCACGCACCACCTGACGGTCAACATGTCCGCCGTGGCGGATTATCATGAAGAGAAGGTAGGTGTAAGCTTGGATTGTTCACCTGTCGAATAAAAAACCAACTTTTGACAATGTATTCCCTTTATCGACACTTCATCGGAGATTCACTTGCGTTCATCTCTCTTATTCGCACCTGATTCGTCCAGCGAACCTTTCCCTCTTTCCGTTCAATACCGCTCCGTTACCAAAGCAGCACCGAGAGGTGGTTTGCAACCTCCGCTTACTCAGCGATTGCGGTAGACCTACTACCATCTTTTATACAACATGTCTTTGATTCACATCAAGGACTTCACGACACACCCTACACTCAGCGGGGGCATTTTCAGGTTCCATACTAGCGATTCTGAGATTGGAGGAAGGGTTTCTTACCACCTGTCTAATATTACCCACCTAAACCAAATATTCAATTGGTAATTGAATATTGACAAAAATCACAATCAATTCGCTTATATCAACCCTTCGATTGTTAAATAATTCTGGAAAAAATTCATATGGTTTTCAAATCCTACCCTTACATCCCACTTAACGAATCTAATAAATAGAATTCAATTTAAGCAGCAAACTACCTTTGATATACATACATTTCACAGCTTTCCTAGATTTTGAAGCATTTTCAAGATCCATCCCAAATTAAATATAACAAATGCAATCAGAGGGAATAATATCGCCCCCAAGCTTCCTTTGTTTGTTAAATTATTCCTTTTCAACACTTCCATATATTTTCCTTTGTGAACTAATAGAAAATAGAACAGAATTATTAAAAAAAATAGAAAAATTATAGAAAATACTGTAAAAAACAAACCTGAGATTGGAAAATAGTCTTTATCAAAAAATATAATTGATATAAAAAACAACCCGAAATAATATAGTTCAAAAGTAAAAGCGATGATTAATACAGAACTAAACGGGGCAATTTCCCTATGCCCAATTCGAACCTGAAATGCGTAATATTTACAATATAAGTATTCTAATATTCTCATTTAATTTATTTTTTAGTGGAACCAAACCCGCCAAAACCTCCAGTTGAAACATCAAGAATAAAATAGCTCGCACTTATTCCAAAACCTACTGGACCAAAAAATGAAGCTCCGGTCATAATAACATCTAAGGATGATTTAACTCCTACTTGCCAATCCGAACCCCCATTATAATAATACATTCTAGCATTACTAATTGAATAAGTCGTACTTACGCCTGCGGAAATTACCCCAAGTCCTTTTGCATATTTTAAATATGATATACCTGTTTTTCCTAATGTATTGTTTGCTCTCCAAGCCTGTTGAGCAGGTCTAAGCTTATTAAATTTGCTCCAGGACTGCGCAGACTTATAATTGTTTCTTACTGCGTAGTCAAATAATTCTGTTTTAGCACCATTAGAAATTCCAAAAGCCCCTATTCCGGTATTTATATTACTTGTCATATCCCCCCAACCTGTACTTCCAAAAAAACCATTTCCTTCACTTGAAGCACCGGATCCGTTTCCTCCTCCTCCGCTCTCGACTGTGGATGTATTTTCTCCTGATCCATCAGGCGTACTGGAAATCGTAACCCACTCCCCATCTACATATTGAGATGTTCCATACTTATTTTGAACTATTGCCCCATCTTTATATGGCTCTCCGGACTTTTCATTTTCACTGCATCCATTTGGACAAAGTCCATTAGGGTCTATGTATTTGATTGGATTATTCCATCCGTAAGCATAAGGTGATTTATCTAATTGAAGTTCATGGTTAGCAAGAGGATCGACAACAAACCACCTCCCAATCGCCGGATCATACATCCTGGCACCGTAATCAAACATATTCACTCCCAAGTGGCCGTTTGACTCTTTCCCGTTGTATAAATACGGATTTATTTTTATTCCACCATACTGATATCCCAATCCTGAAAGCTCCACACCCCACGGGTCATAATGCGTTTCCTGCACGATGAGTTGACCTGTACTCATAATTCGGAACTGGTCAAACCAGACATTTTCGGCAGTTTCATTTACCAGATAGGTTTCAATGTAACCGTCCTTTTTAATGGCGATTTTTTGAATCAGCTCCTCATGTTTGTTCCTAGCCTTCTTGGACAGAATTACTTTGCCCTGTTCGTATAGAACAGAATCCGAATCATACAAGGCATAGCCCATATAGGCTTCCGGTGCGGGCTTTTGCTGAAGTTCTCCGATCACCAATGCGATCACATTGGCGATTGCGATTTCGCTAGGAAAGGCAGCAAGATTTTGACCGTATTCACCCAGTGTTCGGATGATCTTGCGATCCATACCGGTACGGACGAAGGTAGCGGGGCTCAGGCTAAACTTTTCTGTTTTGTTAAGGTTTAAGACCTAAATAAAAGAGAAGGAAAATAGCAAAAAGAGAAGCCAATGTAAGCCAAGTATTTTTCCGCTTTTCAGCCTTTGTCCATTTTTCGTATTTATCAAAGTATTTTATATACTTATCATTTCTAAAAACAAAGAAATAGCATATTCCTCCTGAAAGCACTGCACAAGCAAAAATATAAGGCGTTGTAGCATATACAAACACATTGAATACCATAAGAATTGAGAAAAATAAAATAGCCATTGCTCCCCACAAGATACCGCCTGCTACAGTAGTACTCAATCCAAATTTTTTATCGCCAAAAGCTTTGTTAATTTCTTTTTCAATATTTGTTATGCCTTTTTTTTCAAGTCTATTTTTTATAAAAGATGTCTCAGCTAATATTCTAAAAGGATTAATTTTATTAGCAAACAAGTGTGATTTGTAGTGAGCTTTATAAAAACAAAAATGTAAAATATTTAGATAGTTTTCCATTGCTTTCATTTATCTACCGTGATAATAATTAACAGCTCCACCTCCAACTTTACCACCTAAGTAGCCACCTCCCAAACCTCCTACAAATCCACCAATGACAGCACCAATCGCGGCTCCCGGAGGACCACCAATTAAACCGCCTGCTATACCAAAACTCCAAGCTCCTGCTTCTGCACCTGCCCAACCTCCTGCAATGTTTCCTACTGTTCCGAATGCTGCACTTTGTGCATTGTAGCCAAACTGCCCGCCATCCTTTTGATAACCATTAACTGTTTCCGTAGCACCAATAAGTGCAGATAGTCCTACGGTAGCTCTACCTGCCCACTTGTAATTGCTTGCCGCTTTGAAAGCTCCCGAACGGCTACCAGTATATTGGTTTCCTCCCCAAGAGTTATTATAGTACTTACCATTATTTCCAAGCCACTGGTCACCAGGTCTTACAGTCGTTTGCAAAGCACCATAAATTGAACCTCCAATATCTAAAGCAAGTTTTGCATTATCCGAACCACCACCACCTTGAGCTTGACTACCACTTTCTTGTTGCCCAAAAGAACTTGAACCCCCTCCGAAAAACCCATTTATACGAACCCCATCTGAGCTGTTTTCCGTCATTGGTGTACGTTCTATGACTTTCCATTTACCATCATTATACTGAGAGGCACCAAATCTGTTCTGGACAACAGCACCTTCTGCATAGAAGTCGCCCTTTTTCTCATTTTCATTACATCCATTGGGACACATCCCATCCGGATCAATGTACCTAATTGGATTATTCCATCCGTATGCGTAGGGCGATTTATCAATCTGAAGTGGGTGAGCAGCCATCGGATCCACCACAAACCACCTCCCGATCGCCGGATCGTACATCCTTGCTCCATAATCAAACAAGTTCACTCCCAAGTGGCCGTTTGCCTCTTTTCCATTGTATAAATACGGATTTATTTTGATTCCTCCATATTGATACCCCAATCCTGAAAGCTCTACTCCCCATGGATCGTAATGAGTCTCCTGTACGATCAGCGGACCGGTACTCATAATTCGGAATTGATCGAACCAAACGTTTTCGGCAGTTTCGTTGACCAAGAATGTTTCTATGTAACCATCTTTTTTGACAGCCAGCTTTTGGATCAGTTCCTCGTGTTTGTTTCTGGCTTTTTTACTGAGCACCACCTTACCGACCTCATAACGGTTGCTATCCGAATCATACAGTGCATAGCCCATATAGGCCTCAGGTACTGGCTTTTTTTGAAGCTCTGTTATTACCAAAGCAATCACATTGGCGATGGCTAGTTCATTCGGTCCCGCTGCGCGAAGGTTCTGCCCAAACTCGGTAAGCTGCTGGATCATTTTGGTATTCGCTCCGGTTCTGATAAAGGAAACTGGTTGGAGTTTTGTTTTCCGAGGATCCATATACTTACCAAATACCCCAAGCTCTACGCTATCTCCTTTTTGCACTTCCTGGGTTCTGGACGGACCTAAAATCCTGCCCCGATCCGCATTCAACCAAGCCGTGGCATAGCCCCCTGGAGTTTTGTTATGCTCACTTGCGCCCTGCCGGGATTCTTTGATGTTTTTGAATTCCTCTTCTTCTTTCTCCGCATTTTCAGGCTCCATCGTAGCGATGCGCAGTGCTGATACAGGAGCCCGAACAACCTGCCTCACATTACCTAAATGATCCTTGATAAAGAACTCATACTGAAATGCGGTATTTTCAAAAGCCGCCCGACCTTCTTCATGTATAACATATGATAGCGCATTGTTTTCATAAACAAATTCGCTCAGATAGTCGATAGTATTGATAGTTCCACCATCGGTGTTGACTTGCCTCACTTTTACTCCCTCTGAATTGTACCAATAGTCTATTTTTCTATTAGAACCTGAAAATGTAATAGTAGCAGGCAAATTCAGATGGTTGTAGGTAATCGAAGTAATGTCTTTGTCGGAATTTGCAGTGAGATTTCCATTGTCATCATACGAATAATTTATAGTCCCAAAATTCTTAAAGTCCTTTGAAAGATAAGAAGTGGTCCCTTGATAGTCATGGACATTAAGGAGCTTATTACTGTTGGACTGATAGGAATATTCCAAATTATCGACCAAAGCCCAGATGCTTGAATTTTGCTGATTGACCCGCTGTAGGGTGGTGATATTACCATTTGCATCATAATTGACATAGCCAATATTAAACCGACCATCTTGCCAGGTATAATCCGGAACAGTGTACAATGCATCCTTGATTCGATTATTAGGATCGTAGAAATAATTATAAACCCGCTTGATGTCATCCTGTCCCCTCCATTCTGCCTTTGAAATATTCCCGTTGTATTGCGGGGAGGTCCCGCCGGATTCGTAAAACAACTCTTGGGCAAATACCTTGTTGGAGGAATTGCTCGCCTGCGGATCGTTGATTTTTTTGATCCAACCCCGGATATTATAAGTAAAATTCATCGCTGCATTTCCGGCCACCGGGAAGGTCTTGTTTATAAGTTCACCCAAATTGTTGTAGGTATAATTAGCCAGAGTTACTGTTGGACTAGCGTTTATCTGATGGGTAGTAGAAGACAATAAACCTGCAGAATTGTAATTAAAATACCTATACATAGTATTCGATCCAAAGGAGCTGGTAAATTCCGTAATGGTTTGTAAGACTTTGTTTTCAAAGTCATATCGTGATGAAAACCTCCTGAATCCACCTAAATGATGCTCCTCAAGTGTTTGGATTTGCCTTCCGTGGCTGTCATAAAACATCACAGTTTCCATCCTGGTCCCCGTGTGAAGATTGGTAACCAGTTTTCCTGTCAGTAACCCATGTGTTTTTGAACTTTGTACATCGAACCCGGATCGTTGGATGTAGGTCATTCCAGCATTTGTCAAACTGTAATTATCATAAAAATTAGCAGAGAGCACTTCCCCTTCCCCGTTACCTTGTCCCACTTGAGGATACCCTCCAGCATTGGAAGCCCCAGATCTGCCCGAGGTACTGTTCAAGACAGCGTTGTTGCTCCCCAAAGTATTTACATGACTTTGAAGTGTAGCCCGCGTGACAACTGAACCATAAGTTACAATACCCGTCAATACCATTCTGCCAAGGGCGTCATATTTGGTATAGAGCCACTTGTTCTGTCCTGCCAGGTTTGCATCCCGCCAAGCAACCAATCGATCCTGAAGATCATAGACCATTTCCTCCGTTCCCTTGTCCGGGAGTTTTTTAGTGATCATTCTTCCCCTTTCGTCATAGGAATACAGGTAATAGAGACCATCACGGATAGATGTGGAAGTTGAACTTTGTCCACCACCGATTATTGCTACTACAGCATAAGGAGGCATAACAACACGGAGCCTGCCAAAAGAATCATAGACATAATAGGTACATAACCATCCGGTATGATCCACAGAAGGAGTGCCGGCTTCCTGAACTTTCTTCAGGATTAGCCTACCCAGTTTATCTTTATACTCAATGACCTTTCTACTGTCTTCATCAATGGTCTCAAATTTTGACAAGGCTCCGGCAGGATAATTAGAGGCAGTCACCGGTAATCCTGCCCCATCCACAGTCCAAATTCTGACTGCATCACCGCTTCCGTTGGTGTTTTCATCCAATTTAATTTCCTTCCCGATCCATGGAGTACCCGGTACTCCCTGTTTGGTAAGCCGACTAAGCGGAGAAGCTTCATAGGTTTTATCGGCAAACCCCCTGGAATCACCAAAGTTCGAGGTATAATAGGTGCTGTGTAGCGATGCGGCATTGGTGCGGTATAAGCCGGGACTGCTGTTATTGTTTGCAAAAGGCAAATAATCACGCATAGGCCTACCATAATTATCATAGGTGTTGAAGGAGATAATATCTTGCCCATTTACAGAAGCCTGTATCGCCACAGTTTGGTTACTTCTTCCCAAACTGTCATAGTATTGTGAAACACGCGAAATCGCGACGGAGTTTCCCGCCCTTACCTGTGCCTCTGTATTGAGGGAGTCTCTCACGGCGTAGGTTTTTACCACCGTTTTCTTTTCGGCATTCCAAATGACCCTAACAGGCACTTTGGCAGTCAGACAAGCTGTAGATGTGTGATAATAAGCAAGGTAATAAACCTTGGTAGTACTCAAAACCGGAGTACTTAATGTTTGGCTGGTCGCCACCTGGGAGACGCCATCGGAATCATACCATCGGTACTCAAATCCCGAGGGAGCGGGATTGGCAAGCAGATTGACCGAACTGCTTGCTTCAATAACTTGGGAAGGAGCGGAGGGATAGGCTGTCAGACAGGGTGAGGAACCCACCACTTGGGCCAGCGAGGCGGAAAGTAAACAAATCAGGAAAAGTAAAGTCAGAAAAATTGTTTTCATAAATCCAGTCGGTTTAGAAAAATTACCCCAAATAATTCATCCCTTTTTACAGTGGGATTCCACATCATCCCTTTATCGGTGAAAACCAGGCGATAATCCCGGATTCCTTCGCCATGCTCCATCCTTAGCATCATGCCGGAGGAATCGAATGTCCATTTTCCTCTTTCCTCGACATAAACTCCCCTATCGACGTAAGTCATTAAATACCTGCCATCTTGTTCAAAAAGATAAATTCTGGAGTCGGCAGTCATCCATACAGCCTCTCTCTCCTCTTCACTCATTTGGGAGAGTTTGTTTTGGCTCTCAATGTCAAGCTTCCCTTTCAATTCGGGAAAATCCACTCTCCAAATTCCTAACAGCCTTTGATCTGTTTTTTCGGGGGAACCTATGTTGACGTCTTGGGAAAAGGATGGATTGGCAATCACTATACATGCCACCATCACAATCCAAAATTTTGAAAAATGCAATCTGATCATAAGACTCAAGGTTTGATGTAGATGTAATCATATAAGTTCAGGAGGTGTCCATCCTCGTTTCGGACTGTCTCCAATCTTCCAAAGGGATCATACCTATAGTAAGTGCCCAAATTTTTGGAATCCAATTGAGTGAGTATTCCGACCATGGGCAAAATGGTAAAGCTTGTTGCCATACCCGCAGCCGCATGGACACGCAGCTCATCCACCATGGTGTTGGAACCGGAAATAGTGATCGTACCTCCGCTGCCTGTCACCTCAATGAGCTTCCAGGAGGTGCCCACCTGGGAACCATAATCGACTCCGTTTATTGTCATGGAGGCGGAGGAAGAAGTGTTTTTTCGAACCCAAAGGCTAAGTTTATAGGCCCCTTTATATGCCTTAGTGATATCCCCGTTATTTAATAAATACACCGAATTCCCGGTCTTTCCTTCTCCCTGCATCACTCTGGATTCCGGCCCGCTGTAGGTCCATCCCCCTTTTTCATTGGTTTCAAAGGAGGTGAAAGCGAGGGTGGATCCGGGAGAATTAGTCGCTTCCGCTACGGCATATTGGCCTTCATAGGCATATAGAAAAGACTTGATTTGTCCGTCGGAAAGAGAATACTGAAGCAGGTTTCCCCGGGTGTCATAGGAATCCATGGTCAACCTGAGTTTATACCTGCCGTCTCTGGTCAGTGCACTTGAACCCGATACTTGAACGGTGGTATAGGAAGATCCCAGAGAGGCTACTTCCAACAGATGTAAATATTTGGATTGGTAAAAATTGGTTCCGGGAATCAGGTCATATTCAGTTACCTGACCACCCACAATTTGCTGCGTGCTTCCGGAGGTGGGTTTGACCCATGTATATTGTTCGACGGGGTAAGCCAACATGTTTTTGAGCAGCATTTGCTTGAGCGCATCGGGAAGCCCTGTATAGGTTGAAGAAGTATTAACTATATCAAAGGGATAACGGAAACTGGTCCGGACAATCTCCGGATTGGAGGACACGATCTGCTCCTCATAAGTAGGCTGAAGGTAGGTGGGATTGAAGGCCTTGGTGGTAGTGGTTGTCTGTGCCACTCCACTGAAGTTTAGAGTTTCTGATCTGGTCGTTTCTTTATAGTTTCCGGTTGTCTTTGCCAGGTTCATCAGGTTGATTTCTTTTCCATCCACAGAATTCCCGCAGTTCACGTATAGATAACCTCCCCATCTTCCCACGATCCATTGGTATCCGGACTGACCAATATTTGATGTCTGATCTCCATAATTGGTATAGCTCACATTGGTTTGAGCAACTTGGGTGCCCTCAGAATTATAAACAGTTTTTCGGGTCAGTTTGCCTCTGGCCCAGCTCATGGAATTTCTGAAAGTTTTATTGCTATAGGGTACTGAAAAAAGCGGGTCTCCGATCAACGTATTATTGTCGAATTCAAAGACTGTTCTCCCGTTGGCATTTGTTCCATTTTGATACTCAGTCGCAATGGAATAAACGATCGGAGCATCTTCATAGCCCGGCCCGATTACCGAATTGGAAAAGAACATCCTACTTCTATATTCCCGGTCGCAGGGAATTAAGGAGCAGGCGTTTCTGATTAATTGTTCAGAATAGAAATAAAACCCCCTCAGGTCAAAATTCTTATGGCCCAATCCATTCTCTGAGGATCCGTATTTATAGGCCTTTGAAATCAATTTGGCACCGTCAAACGTGGTGATTTTCTTTACCCGTAAACCGGGCACATAGGTTGTTACTCCTCCTTCATTGTATCGATGGGGCTCAAAATCAAATTCTGTATAGCCCATAGTGGGAAAGGTGATCCTTTTCAATACCCCGTTTTTCAAAAAGGTGGTGTCGGTGGACCGGTCTGCCGAACCTATGGTGATATTACTTGGGGCAGTTTGGACATTAGGTTGGTATTGAATGGTAGTAGAAGGAATTAGCGTGGTGTTGGATACTTTTCCGTTGTAAAAACCAAAGAAATCCCTCGCCTTACCGGAGTCGGGCCTTGACCAGGCTATGGTGCTGGTATGGTAGGAAAAAGAATGCCTGTTGATAAATGTTCCTGACCCGTCTTTGACCTCGACATGGTCCAGCCGAAGGTAGGAGTCTGCAGAATTATCATAGTTTCGGAAATAAGAGGTTACGAAATGATAACTTTTTATCAGAAAATACTCACTTCCTTCTTTTCGGTAAACCTCGATACGATCAAGTTTCTTTATCCCATTGGAACTCAGCAGATCTGTACGGTTTCCCCCCATGACGAATCTCACTTTCCCGTTTTTGAATAAAATTTCATTAATGCCAAGTTGGGTAGTGGACGACGAGGTGGATACCTGCTGCTCAGTTCCCAAACTGCTTGGACAAGGAAGGTTAGTGGGATTATTGGTATTGCATTGATCCAATACTGCCAGATTGTATTCGAAATCCGAGTTTTGTATTGTGCCGACTGTTTGGTAGGAAATGGAGATCTAATCATCCGTGTTGGGTGATTTCATCTCCTGCAAATGCCAGGCTACAACACCGGAGGTTGTATTTCCGCCACTTTGGGAATACAACCCCTCCCTGGCCGGCAAACTCCCCGCCCAATTGGCCCCAAATCGATAGACAACCCCCCTGTCATTGGTAATATCAAAGTAGTCGATGGTATTGTACCGTTGGATTTTGATGGGATTGAACGGGACAAGATAGGGGCTCGCACTTCCCTGCTGAAGGTAGAATTTGCCGCTCAGTCCGGGAAGAGTGTAATTGAAAAGGTCCGGCTCATGGTCATTTCCATAGAGGACCGCATTTTCTTTGTATGTCCAATAGTTACAATCCCCAGCACCGGGAACCGAATAGTCATTGGCTAATGTGAGAAAACTTGCTTCATCCGGCTTACCCTGAAAACTACGGGAAATTTGGCCTCCAGCCTGGACACTCCAACCCAATCCTACCCAACTCGCCTGATCCGTATATTTAAATCCCGAGGCATGGTAATTTAGGGTGATGGGAAGACTAAGTGAGCCAGAGGTGATTTCAAATAATGGAATGGAAATCTCGGGAAGCCCCGTGTAGAGATTGACATTGTAATCCCCATATTTTTCCATTGAAGCCACATTGGGGGATTTCATTGCAGGCATAGGGGTGAGCTTGGATAATTGGGCACTCACTTCTGTGGGAAGCTGGGCCATTACTTTTATCGTAAGCATTGCTAAAACCAGCGTAGCCAAAAGTTCATTTTTAAAAATCCTTGACATAATATATCCTTTAACTATTCTCGAATACTTGTTCCGAATTAAGAAAAGTGTGATTAAATAAAAAATACCCTATATAGGGTATTGATTAATTTGAAAAAACACATTAAACAGAATTTAATATTGTGATAGGATGCAAAAAAGATATTACTAAAAATATATTCCAGCTTACATTTGAATTATTTTCGTTTATAAATGACTCTTTTTAACGGAAAAATTCGAAGTATCAATAAAATTCAAAAAATTAGTTTTATTACTTTTTTAAAACCTGAATCATAAAAAATGTAATAAATCTTATTGTTTTATTTATAATATTTATTTTTAGTATTTGTTACTAAAAAAATATTTCACATTTTTTCGACAGAATATTATGTAAAACCGGGCAAAATGAATTTTTTATTTTATCCAAAATATCCGCCAAAATGATTTGTGAAATCAGAATCATTACCTAAGAATTTATTCTACTTGAAGCCAAAAATAGCCCGGAAAGTAGATTTACCGGGCTATTAATCGATCTGATTATTCCTGATTTACTCCACAGTTACAGACTTCGCCAAGTTTCTCGGCTGATCTACATTACAGCCTCTCATCACGGCGATGTGGTAAGAAAGCAGCTGCAAGGGCACTACTGCCACCAAAGGAACGAATGCCTCGTGTACAGCAGGAATCTCTATGACATGATCTGCCATAGCTTTTACTTGGGTATCACCTTCTGTCACTACTGCGATCACTTTCCCTTTTCTGGCTTTCACCTCCTGGATGTTGCTCACCACTTTTTCGTAAGAACTGTCCTGGGTTGCAATGAAGAAAACAGGCATGGCCTCATCAATCAAAGCAATCGGACCGTGCTTCATCTCGGCAGCGGGGTAACCTTCAGCATGGATGTAAGAAATCTCCTTCAGCTTCAATGCTCCTTCCAGTGCAACAGGGAAATTGTATCCCCGTCCCAGATACAGGGCATTGGTCACGTCTTTATATTCTGCTGCAATCTCTTTGATCAGGTCATTGGTCAGCAAAGCTCTTTCCACCTTGGCAGGTATAGCTTCCAGCTCGTTCAGGAGTTGGATATATTTATTTTCCGGCAAGGTCCCGCGCTGATAGCCCAGCTTAAGTGCCATCATCGCCAATACGGAGATCTGTGCTGTAAAGGCTTTGGTGGAGGCAACTCCGATTTCCGGACCTGCGTGGGTATAGGAACCTGCATGCGTGGCTCTGGGAATGGAAGAGCCCACCACATTACACACTCCGAAAATTGTTGCTCCTTTGGACTTTGCAAGTTCAATCGCAGCCAAAGTATCTGCTGTCTCTCCGGATTGGGAGATCGCAATTACAAAATCTTTTTCGCTGATGACGGGATTACGGTATCTGAATTCCGAAGCGTATTCCACTTCCACAGGCACTCTGGCAAACTCTTCAAAAAGATATTCTGCTACCAATCCAGCATGCCAAGAGGTACCACAGGCTGTGATAATAATGCGCTCGGCATTCTGGAATTTATTCATGTAATCCCGTAGTCCGCCTAGTACCAGTCTACCGGATTTGGCATCCAGACGACCTCTCAGACAATCTGCAATAGACTTGGGCTGTTCGTAGATTTCTTTGAGCATGAAATGCTCGTAACCACCCTTTTCGATGGCTTCCAGCTCCATTTCGAGCTGATTGATGTAGGGGTTGGTTTCTACGTTTTCGATGGTCTTGACTTGCAACTTTCCATCTCGAATCACCGCAATCTCATAGTCGTCAAGATAAACGACCTTATTGGTGTATTCGATAATCGGTGTGGCATCTGAAGCCAAAAAGAACTCCTCTTCTCCAACTCCGATAACTAATGGAGAACCTTTACGTGCTGCAATGAGTGTATCAGGCTCTTCTTTATTGATTAATACAATGGCATAAGCACCGACCACTTTGTGCAAAGCCAGCCGAAGGGCCTCTTCCAGTGTGCAATGGTTATTAACGTAGATGTCTTCAATAAATTTGACAAAAACTTCCGTATCGGTATCACTTTCAAAGGTATAGCCTTTTTGAAGCAGATCTTTTTTCAGCACTTCGTAGTTTTCGATGATTCCGTTGTGAATCATCGCAAACTTCTCAGAAGCTGAATAATGCGGGTGAGCATTGACATCATTCGGTTCACCGTGTGTAGCCCATCGGGTATGACCTATCCCGATTTTTGACTTTACTTCCCCGTTTGACTCCAGATACTTCTCTAGTTCAGAGACTTTCCCCTTCTTTTTATAGATACTTAACCCGTGTTCATCCAATAAAGCAACACCGGCAGAATCATATCCTCTATATTCTAATCTCCTGAGACCTTTGAGGATAATGGGCAAAGCTTCCTGATGCCCGACATACGCGACAATTCCACACATACTGAAAAATTCTTAAAAGTTTTTTTAAACTTCCACAAAGAAACAGCTTTCATGCCAAAAAAAATAATCCACTTCTTTAAAAACAAGAAGTGGATTAAGGTCACTTATTCGAAATCTATTATACTACCGTGATTTGGAGTAAATAACCTGAACCTTGATTTTATCTTTATTGACTTTAAATTGCCTTAATGATCGCTTGAAATCATCCCCGGTTTGGGGAGTGGATGCATAAAGTAACCAATCTTGTCTCTGGATCTTTCCTCTATAGATTGCATTGATATGAGAAGTGATGCCGGCAAGATATTTCTTAGTCTCAGAATCATACCCCAAAATTGCCGATGAAATAAATATGTTGTTCGGCACCTCATTTCCTTTTCCATCAGGAATTACCTGAGGCTGCCCGTCTGTCTGAACATAAAGCGGAACACCGTTTATGGTACTCGTGACAGGCTTATTGTCTCGATTTATATAAATCATGACCATTCCAGTAATGGGGTTATTGTCGGCACTCTGTGGTTCAATAGCACCGATGGAGAAAATTACCTGATTGAATATGACCCCAGATAAAGTGTCCAAAAATGCATCAAGAGGGCTGGTATCGATCTTCATAGCCAGTGCTAAGGTCGATTTCATACCTACAATTGACCCGATATCATAAGACTTTCCTCGCTCGGTGATGACTTCTGTGGGAGTTCCCGAACGATCAGATTTGACGCCATTGAAACTTCTGGAAGAAAAGGTATTGATGTCAAATCTTTTGGAAATCGTATCACCCTCCAGGTGATAATAAACTGCAATTCCGGTATTTCCTCCGAGTGCTACACCGATGGCTGTGTTATCTCCTTCTTTAGCCTTGATGGCGATGCCGGGGAAGTAGTTTCGAAAGGTGAAAAGATTTTGAAAAACATTTTCCCGACCAATTTTCAGTTTCCCAAAAAGCTCTTCTTGAAAAGCTTTGTCCACCGGGAGCCTTAGAATCGTGTCTTTTTCCTGATTGAATGTAACATTAGTCGAAGCAAAGGATTTTTCATCAAATGAAAGAGCGTCAACATTGTAATAAATTGTATCTAAAATCGGCTCGGTAAGTTTGTGTACCGAATATCGTTTCGGTTGATTTAAGTCAGATCCGTTCACACTTACCACCTCCATGTTGAATATCATGGAATCCAAAATTGCCTCTGCTGCCGGTTTTTCCTTTGAAGGGTCAAAAGATAACCTGGAGTATCCAGTTGCTTCCGTCTTTCCAAATAAATTATCCGATTCACTCCCGACCACCAACACACCGGAATTGACGGTGTTAAATGAATCCAACAACACCATTTGAGCATCGAGATTAAACTCCTTGTAGAAAACGCCAATTTGGTTGTTTCCAGGAGCTAACTCCAACCCGACAGATGCTGGGTCGCTGCATGAACTGATGAGAAGGATTGAAATGAAAGCGGAAACCGCCAGTTTACCCGGCAAGGTTGTTATAGATGCCGAAAAGCTCGTCATGAGCTTGTTGCTCTTCTTCGATACTAATTTCAAACTGTTTGTCTTTTGAGAAATCCTCGATGAGTTGGTTTAATTCTGCAGAGACGCCGCTGCCCTTTACTACCAAATCGGCATATTCCATCCCGATCTTGATAAAGCCTGCGAAGTCTTTGGTCTTCAAAGATGCCAAAATAGTGTCATCGATATCCACCATCTTAACCTTGTTTAACAAATCGTCGCCAAAGGTATGCGAAAATCCATTGTTGTAGATCGCAAAGACAGTTTTAGTGTCCTTAAAAAGTGGTTCGTTTTTATAGGTAGTCTTCAGATACATCGGGATAAGCGAAGTCATCCAATCATTGCAATGCACGATATCAGGAGCCCATCCTAATTTTTTGACGGTCTCGATGACTCCTTTACAGAAGAAAATAGCGCGCTCGTCATTGTCTTCATAGAATTTCAGCTGCTTGTCATGAAACACATGCTTTCGCTGAAAATAGTCCTCATTGTCAATAAAATAAACCTGAAGCTTGGCATTGGGAATCGAGGCAACCTTGATGATCAACGGCTTCTCTTCATCACCTACTGCGATGTTGATCCCGGAAAGTCTGACCACTTCGTGGAGTCTGTTTTTTCGCTCATTGATCAACCCGAACTTAGGCACCAAAATACGGATTTCCATCCCGCGCTCTTGCATTGCTTGGGGAAGGGATCGTAAGAAATTGGCTACTTCAGAAGTTTGTAAGAAAGGGTTGATTTCACTGGCAACGTAGAGGATACGTAGTTTGGACATGCTTAGGGGATTTTAATGAACGTGATAAACAACGGCACAAAGATAAATAAAAAAAGGCTAAAAGCATTGTAATTCTGGATTATAATCTAGTTTTGCCCCAATTAGCCGAAATACTACCTACGCGTGAAGCTAATCCGCACAGGAGCCGAATGGAATCCCCTATGGCTCAATCACCTTCGAAATAATCAGCAAATCGGACTCGTCCCCACGATGGGCGCCCTCCATGACGGGCACTTGGATTTGGTTGCCAAATCCCGCTCCACTTGCGATGTGACCCTAGTTTCTATTTTTGTCAATCCAACTCAATTCAATAACCCGGAGGATTTTCAGAAATACCCGAAAACACTGGATCTGGATCTGGAAAAATTAACGCAGGCCGGTGTTGACTATGTCTTTTTGCCTTCGGTGGAAGAGATGTATCCTACCCCAACTCAATTGAAATTTGACTTTGGCGATTTGGAGCATGTACTCGAAGGCAAATTCAGACCGGGGCATTTCAATGGAGTAGGCGTAGTAGTTTCCAAACTTTTCCATCTCATCCGACCCCATGTTTCCTTTTTCGGACAAAAAGACCTACAGCAAGTCGCAATCATCAAACGTCTGGTGGCCGATCTTTCCTTTGATCTAAAGCTGGAAGTCATCCCTACCAGACGGGAAGTTGATGGATTGGCGATGTCCTCCAGAAATTTGCGTCTCAGTCCTCAGGAAAGGCTTACCGCTTTACTCCTTTTTTCCAGTTTGGAAAAAGCCAAGACTGAACTATTGAATGGGAAATCATGGTTTGAAATTCAAGTTGAAATTAGATCCGGATTTGAAAATGAACCATTCGCAGAATTGGAATATTTCGAATTGATTCATCCGGATTCCTTTGAGACTTATACTGTCTTTAATTCAATACAAAAATCTTCAATCTGCGTGGCAGCTTTTATTGGAGCTGTCCGTTTGATAGACAACATGCCGATTATTTCTTAATCTTGCGGCCGAAAAACCAAACCAATGATTATCCAAGTCTTAAAATCCAAGATACACCGGGTAAAAATCACCCAGGCTGAACTGCACTATGTAGGATCCATTACGATCGACGAAGAGTTGATGGATGCTGCTAATCTGATCGAAAATGAGAAAGTCCAGGTCGTAAATGTAAATAACGGAGAGCGCCTGGAGACATACGTAATCAAGGGTGAAAGAGGCAGTGGGCAAGTATGCCTCAACGGTCCGGCAGCAAGAAAAGCGGCTGTCGGAGACATTGTCATTATCATTTCCTATGCGGGAATGGAATTTGAGGAAGCAAAAAAACACAAGCCTATTCTTATCTTTCCTGACGAAAGAAATAAGCTAATCTGATGCTCAATCCCAAGGTCAAACAAGGAATCCAGGTCGCTGTATCATTGACGGTAGCGGTCTGGATTTTCTGGTTTTTATACAAGGATATCGAGATGACAAGCCTGATGGCACAATTGCGCTCATCAAATTGGTTTTGGATTGTTTCCTCTTTGGCCATTTCACTTTTCGGATTTTGGGTTCGTGGCTGGCGATGGGCCCTTTTGATCCAAGCCGATGAAGGAAAACCGGTCACTTCTAACCGCGCCTACCATGCCGTGATGGTAGGCTATCTGGCCAATATGCTTGTTCCAAGGGCAGGGGAAGTCGCCAGATGTGGAGTGCTCTCCAGAACAAACGGCATCTCAGTGGGGCATTTGATCGGTACGGTAATTCTAGAAAGGAGCATTGATCTTGTATTTTTGACAGGAACCATCCTTCTGGCCTTTGTTCTCGAAAACAAACTTTTCCTGGCTCTTGCAGGGGAATTGGTTGATGTGAAAAGTCTTGGCCAAAAACTATTCAATAACCTTCCGATTCTACTTGGAGGCCTGATCATCTTTTTCCTGTTCCTTTACTTTCTTTTCAAAAGGTTCAGAAACCACGGGATTGTCAATAAGCTTCAAAATTTTGGACGGCAGCTCCTGTCAGGAGTGAAAAGTATTTCTACCCTCAAAAATCCAATAGGCTTTTGGGCCAGCTCATTTTTGATATGGATTATCTACTTTTTGACTATGTACTTGGTCTCTCTTGCAATCCAAAGTACTGCCAACTTGACACCCGGGGAAGTTCTCTTGGTGATGGTCATGGGAAGTATTGGCATGATTGCCCCTGTTCAAGGGGGTATTGGTACCTTTCATGCATTGGTGGCTTACATTTTGATCCAATTTGGAGTGTCAGATTCAGACGGTAAGATTTTCGCAGCCATCATCCATGGAACCCAAACGATCATGGTCGTGGTCGTTGGATTGATCAGCTGGATAGCAATGATGAGAATCCCTGCTTGGATTAAACCTGACAAGGCATAACTTCGTATTCACACCCAGTTTTAAACCACTTAATAAAATGATTATTCTAATCGTAATTGTAGTTGTATTTGCAGGTCTTGGATTTATTGTGAGCAGCAAGCTTAAAAGCAAGTTCAAGAAGTATTCACAAACTACCCTTCAAGCCAATCTTTCGGGCGCTGAGATTGCCAAGCTGATGTTGGCAGATAATAATATTCACGATGTAAAAGTAGTCTGCGTGGAAGGTCAACTCACTGATCACTACAACCCGATGAACAAAACTGTAAACTTATCCCCGGATGTGTTTTATGGCCGAAATGCTGCTGCCACGGCTGTCTCTGCTCACGAATGCGGTCACGCGGTACAGCATGCGACTTCCTATGCTTGGCTGAAAATGAGATCTGCACTTGTGCCAATTCAGAACATTTCCGGAAAAATCTTAAACGTAGTTTTGATCGCCTCTCTCCTTGGAGGGTTTGCCTTGGGATTACCTTACGAATTCATTGGTTATATCGTAGTAGGCGCATATTCAATTATGACTCTCTTTACATTGGTGACACTGCCAGTTGAATTTGATGCTTCCAATAGAGCCTTGGCATGGGTACAAACCAGAAATATTGTGACTCGACCGGAATATGAGATGTCAAAAGACGCGCTTCATTGGGCAGCAATGACTTATGTAGTGGCGGCATTAGCTTCTTTGGCTACTTTGGCCTATTACATATTTGTCTTTTTTGGCAATCGGGATTGATCCAGATCAAAATAAAATTCTGAAAGGGGCAAGTTTTTGCCCCTTTTCTTTTTTAGGGCTATATTTTCGAATTGAAATAAAACCCGAAATATTACTAACCCTATGAATTTTCAACTGACTGAAGAGCATCTGGCGGTACAGGAAGCGGCGAGAGAATTTGCTCAATCGGAACTACTTCCCGGAGTCATAGAGCGCGACACCGAAGCTAAATTCCCACAGGAACAAATTAAAAAAATGGGGGAATTGGGCTTCATGGGTATGATGGTCGACCCAAAATACAACGGTGGCGGAATGGACACTGTCTCTTACGTCATTGCGATGGAGGAATTGTCGAAGATAGATGCCTCTGCCTCTGTTTCCATGTCTGTTAACAACTCTCTTGTTTGCTGGGGCTTGGAAAAGTATGGTTCCGAAGCCCAAAAGCAAAAATATTTGACGCGCCTTGCCAGTGGTGAGGTTTTGGGCGCATTTTGTCTTTCCGAACCGGAGGCAGGTTCTGATGCTACGTCCCAAAAAACCAGTGCAGCGCTTGAAGGCGACCACTACATCCTTAACGGCACTAAAAACTGGATCACCAACGGTTCTTCCGCGAGTATCTATCTGGTCATTGCCCAAACAAATGCAAGTCTGGGGCATAAGGGTATCTCCGTCTTCATTGTAGAAAAAGGTTGGGAAGGATTTGACATTGGAAAGAAAGAAGATAAGCTAGGCATCCGGGGTTCTGACACCCATTCACTGATGTTCACTGATGTGAAGGTGCCGGTGGAGAACAGAATCGCCGAGGAAGGCTTCGGGTTTACCTTTGCAATGGAAACATTGAATGGTGGAAGAATAGGAATCGCGGCTCAAGCACTGGGAATCGCTGCAGGAGCCTATGAATTGGCTTTGGCTTATTCCAAAGAGCGAAAGGCCTTCGGTAAGCCTATAAGTCAGCACCAAGCTATCCAGTTTAAACTAGCGGATATGGCGACCCAGATAGAAGCAGCAAGACTTTTGGTGTACAAAGCTGCCTGGCTCAAAGATCAAAAAGAAGATTATGCACATGCATCAGCCATGGCAAAATTATACGCTTCAGAGGTAGCGATGAATGTAACTATTGAGGCGGTTCAGGTCCACGGAGGATATGGCTATGTGAAAGAATATCATGTCGAGCGATTAATGCGCGACGCAAAAATTACCCAGATTTATGAAGGAACTTCTGAAATTCAGCGAATTGTAATTTCAAGAAGAATTCTTAAATAACCCTGGACGAGCTTTTTCAAAGGGTATAATTACAACTAATTATACCCTTTTTTTATTTTTTTGCCCTCATTTATAGAATATTCCTGTTCTACCGTTGGAAAAGTTATATTTTTACATTCCTACTTTTACTTTTAAGTCCATGGATTATTACAACAAAGTCATTGAATCAGTACATGTTCGGTTTTTGAAAGGCAATAATTTCAAAATTGAAAAGCCTGTGACTGTGATGAATTATGTGGAAAGTGAGAATACCCTGATTCTGCTGCATCATGGTACGCTAAAAATGGGCGAAGATCAGGAGCTCGTAAATGAAAGTGAGGTTCTATTTATCCCAAAGGGCCAAAAGACTCAACTCACCTTCGGTTCAGGAACCAAAAAGAATGAGCTGGACATGGAGCAGTTTGGAGATACCAAACGAAAATACCTACAAAGTCTCAGCTTTAAAGAAATCAAGACCACCGAAGAAGACTGCATTTCCCTGATCCAATTTGAATCCAAGGTCTTTGATGTGGTGAATTTTTTCAATTCCCTGGATATTCCACCGTTTATTATCCGGTTTAATGATCGGATAGCCACTCTGGTAGAGGATATCATCAAAGAAATAGAAGTAAACAGCGTCGGAAAAGAACGCTCACTTAAAGCACAAACGGAGGTTTTGGTGATAGAGCTTTTGCGTCATATTTTGAAGAACAGACTTTTCACCGAGGAACTTTCGACCAACTCGACCTATTTCAAAGACCCGCGTTTGATTGATCTTTTTAACTTCATCAAAGCAAATATCGGTGGAGATCTTTCCAATAAAGTTTTGGCAAAAGTGGCCAATGTCTCTGAAGACTATGTGGGTCAATACTTTAAGATGTTGACCGGTATCAATCCTCAGGATTACATTGAATATCAGCGTATGGAAGCTGCGGTAGAATTGCTCCGTACCTCCAAAAAATCCATTCGGGACATCGGAAAAGAAGTCGGATACAAGGATACCGCTTACTTCTGTCGTCGGTTTAAGATGATGTATGGTGTGCCTGCAGGCAAAATGCGAAGGAGGGAATCCTTAATTAACAGTCAATGAGTGGTTGTACCACCGCTTAAGGTCTAAGACCTCGGACAAAAATCCGGGGTCTTTCTCAATAGAATTGCCCAAAACAACCAAATCTGCTCCAGCCATAAAAGCACATTTCACTTTTTCAGAATTTGACAATCCTCCTCCCACGATTATCGGGCATTTTACTGTCTTTTTAACGGCCGAAATTATGGTTGCACTTACCGGAATGTTAGCCCCACTCCCTGCATCTAGGTAGAAGTAGCGCATACCGAGAAATTTGCCTGCCAAAGCTGTGGCTTTGACAAATTCAGAATCTTCATTAGAAAGAGGCATCGTCTGGCTTACTGAATGCACACTTAAAAGCTCTCCATTATTAACTAGAATGTACCCGGTAGGCAAAACTTCCAAACCGGATTTTTTGACTTTTGCCGCTGCCTGAACCTGTTGAGAAATAAGGTATTCGGGATTTCTTCCCGATATCAGTGCCATAAAGAGAATTGCATCAGCTTGATCAGACAATTGAAGATAAGACCCGGGAAAAATGCAAATCGGTATATCTCCACTTACTTTTTGGAGTAATTGAATGGTCTTTTCAAAATTTGAAGAAGAAGGACAACTCCCCCCGACCAAAATTAAATCCAGACCGGAATCCTTTATCCAATCAAATTGATCAAAGTCAGAATCCTTTTCAGGATCCACCAGCCAAGCGATTCCCTTTTGTTGAGTTTTTGAAAGATTTTTGAGAAGTCTACTGACTCTTTTCAATTTCTTTGTCTTCATCTGCGGGAACAAAAATCATGTTATAAATTTTGTCTTTCGCCAGGGCAAGACCCAAGATCAACAGGCGCTGTGTTAAATTGGGCCAAAAAGTTGACTGCTTGGAACTCGTCAAACGGGTTTTGATATCCTCATTGAGCAAACCTTCTTTCTCTAAAACTTCCATCGCTCTGATGGAATCTTTTTTCACTCGTTTCTTTCGGGTCGCTTTGACAATGCCGTATCCGATTACTACACCAACAGCCACCACTGCACCAAATTTCAACCAATCTTCGGAGTCCTTTTTGAGCAGTTCTATCTGCTTGGCGAGGGTTTGCTCTAATTCTTCAGACTTACTTTCAAGGTAATTGCTCATCGTCATTTTCGTTTTTGTTTCGCTTCATTTTAAAAATAAAATTGTTCAACAGCCCTTCGGTTCTTTTCTGTATCTGTAAAGAATCCTTCGTTTGAAATAACAGTATGACAACCATAAAGTAAATCAAGGCCACAATTAAAAATCCCAGATAGGGGCTTTTGGTAACTTGACTCAAGAAGAAGGCCAAGGAAAGTGACAAGAACAAAAAAACAAGCAAAAGCAAACTTCCCATCAAAATCAACAAGATTATTCGGGACAATATTTCGACAAATTGCTTTTGAATTTCTTGCTTTACCAGTCCTACCCGAGTTTCAACGATCCCTTTCACAGTCTCGATGATGTGGCTTATTTTCAACATAACTTAAGCTTTTTTCACTTTTATCTAATGTTCTAATATACTGGAAAACTTAGGCCCAAAAAAATAAGATGGCTTCCCTTTACTCTGCTTCTTCGTAAAATTTAAACCTCAAAACCAACTCCAAAGCCATCAAAATAGCTTGATTGACAGGATACTGATTAGCCAAAGACTGATCCACATCTGCCAAACGGGTATAATAAGCTGCCGCAATAGGGATCTCCAAGTTTAAATTGATTCGTGAAGATGTCAGGGAAAAAGCTTCTTGTTTTTCAGCTTTCAGGATTTTGCAGGTGATGAGATCCTTTTGTCCATACTTGGTTTTGCGGGCAGATGCTCCAAAAAGTCTACAGATCAATCCTCTATTTGAATAATTACCACAATATCCTTTCGTAGGGTCATCCTTTTGTGAACGGTAAACGATGCAGTTGCCTAATTGGTCCTGAAGAGCGAGTTGATTGGCGATTTCTTCAGCTATTCCTTTTTCATAGAGATCAAAGGCAAGTGGCAGAAATTCCAAGGGTGAGGCTGGAATTTCTGGATTTGCGCAACAAAATCCGCAACCGGATACACAACCCATCCCTGACTCAGCATGGAATTGCCGCGATTCATCTTCCAATACCTGAAAGAGTTCTCGGACTGCCTCGGATTTTTCAAATAAATTCATTTATAAATCATTCAGAAAACAAAAGTAGTGGATGTTACCCCCATAAAATCCTTTGTCTCTCGCATTTTTTCTCATTGACTATCAGCTTCTTAAAACTCAAAGTCCGGAAGACACCACCTTTTCAAGCTTAGAATCGTTTTTTTGAGGGAATAAAACGAATTAACATGAGCAATTTAGAAGACAACAAGGCCGAAGAACGGATCAGACGAGCTTTTAAAGAACGCGACTGGAGTGAAATCAGAAGCGAGGATTCTTGGGCTATTTTTAAAGTAATGTCAGAATTTGTGGAAGGCTACGAGAAGCTCGCGAAGATAGGACCCTGTGTTTCAATTTTCGGGTCTGCCCGGACTCCACGCGACCATGAATATTACATGATGGCAGAAGAAATCGCTGCAAAGCTCGTCCGACACGGGTATGGCGTAATCACTGGAGGTGGACCGGGAATTATGGAAGCCGGTAACAAAGGGGCTTACTCTGAAGGTGGCAAATCTGTGGGATTGAACATTGTCCTGCCTTTTGAACAATTCAATAACATCTACATCGACCGGGACAAACTTCTCACTTTCGATTACTTTTTTGTGCGAAAGGTTATGTTTATGCGCTATGCACAGGGATTTGTAGTGCTTCCGGGTGGTTTCGGAACATTGGATGAACTTTTCGAAGCGTTTACCCTGATACAAACCAATAAAATCGGGCGCTTCCCGATTGTACTTGTGGGTAAATCCTATTGGGAAGGATTGGTAGATTGGATCAAAAAAACCCTACTCGCGGAGAATAATTTCATCAAAGAGGAAGATCTTGACTTATTCTCAGTGGTAGATAATGCTACCGACGCGGTCAAAGTCATTGACGAGTTTTACAGCAAATATTTATTGAGTCCAAACTTTTGATTAAGCGGCAGAACTCAACATGTAGAGGCTCTCTCAAAAGGCCTGATTTGTGTCAGCCTGAGCACCTGACCAACGAGAGTTGGGCAGTACGAAGGCCAGTAGAAGCGAATACAGACGCATTTCTACTTCGCTACCGATGATGTAAGGTGTTTTGGCAGCTGAATGTGTGTAATTCCGAGCGGAGTCGAGGACCTTTCGACTCCGCTCAAGGTGACAAACTGCAGGTATGAGACAGCCCCTTGTTCCTGAAGTTAGTTGTTGTCAACCTACTTTAAGCCTCAATTCGCCTTGCCTTTTCACAACCTTAAGCTCAAAATACTGGTTGATGAAAGCCTTACAGTGGTTTTCTGCCCACTCTGCCCTGGATTCGGTATCGTAAAGCAGGGTCATTCTAAGCATGGTTTTGACATATTGTTCATGTTGACCGAGCTCTCGGAGCCATGCGATAAAGCACGCTTCCCATTCTTCCTTAAATTTGTCAAAATGAGTCCGTCCATCAAAAAGCAACTCAAGTTGATTGTCTCTGTTTTTAAACCGATAAATCCCACAGAGCTGACGGTAAATCAACCTCACCCGATCAGAGGGGAATTGAAACGTATCCAAAATCATGGCATACGTCTGATCCATCAATTGAAGAGGATTGTATAAATAAGTATAGGACCGCTTCAACTCATAGATCATCTGATCCAACAATTCTTCTTCCAAGACAAATTGGGCTTGTCTGAGAATATAATTTTTATCAAGCGGAAAAAGCTTATCTATCATGCAGCTATCAAGGTTCTTGCAAAAGTACAGTTTATCTTTTTAATCTCGAAAGAAGTAAATAGAAAGTACAGGATCTATCCCAATCGGATTATGGAATTTTTATTTTCTTTTCAAGAATCATAAAGCCTTTTACTTTCTCACCAATCCGCAGGCCGTCTTGCTTGATATGCTGACATTTGATCCAGCAGATCCACGGGGTCATCGGATATGATCAGCATTTCTTCCTGTTCCGGATACAGAAAGCCCTCATCCATAGCATGATTCAGGAATTCGATCAACTTATCAAAATACCCATTCACATTATATAATGCGAGCGGCTTTTGAATATAATGGAGCTGATTCAAGGTCATAATCTCAAAAAGTTCTTCCAGTGTTCCAATACCTCCCGGCATTGCGATAAATCCATCTCCCCGCTCGGCCATCAGCCACTTTCGGTCACGCATCGTCTCTACAATTATCAACTCCGTGCAACCGGTGTGCGCCACTTCCCTATCCACTAGTTTTTGCGGAATAATCCCCAGTACTTCCTTTCCTGCAGCCAGCATTTCATCTGCAATCACTCCCATCAAACCGACACGACCAGCGCCGTAAACCAAGGAATGATCCCGCTTGATCATCTCCAGAACCAAGGCGCGAGCCCCTGCCTCGTAGACACTGTTAGTGCCTTTTTTTGAGCCGCAGTAAATCGTGATTTTCTTCATGCCCCAAAATACAAGTTTTTGCTAATAAGGATAAGAAAGCCATTTCAATGAAGACTAGAAAAAATAGGATTACCCGAAATTCTGCCAGTAGATCAAGAAGGGACTTGGAATTGCCGGGGTTCGTTTTATCGAACTTCAAACCTTAGTTTCCTTGACTATTGGCAAGAAAAACGATTTACAGCAAAAAAACATTAACTAAAGACCAAATAAAATCTGCCTTGACTTTTTAAAAATCAATTTGAGCAGCTCTTTAAAAATTCTCCGTAACCTTTGCATTACATTTCCATGTAATTCCCAAAATTAATTGTGTATGAAAATCTGCTTTGCAACCAATAATTCCAAGAAAATTGAAGAAGTGAAAGCAGCCCTAGGGCCTGGCTTTGAAATCGTATCCCTTCAGGAAATTGGCTGTACTGAAGAACTTCCCGAAACCGGCGATACCCTGGATTACAATGCATTTGAAAAAGCCCGGTTTGTCAAAGACAATTTCGGTGTCGATTGCTTTGCCGATGACACCGGACTGGAAGTGGAATCTTTGGGAGGGGAACCGGGTGTTTATTCGGGGAGATTTGCCGGTGAACCAAGAAGCGATGAGCGGAATATCGAATTGCTTTTGAAAAAAATGCAGGATAAAAGTAACCGAAAAGCCAAGTTCCGAACTGTGATTGCATTGATTTTGGATGGAAAGGAATATTCCTTTGAGGGAACAGCCAAAGGGGAGATTTTGGAAGAAAAAGTAGGTTTTGGTGGCTTTGGGTATGATCCAGTCTTCAGACCTGAAGGATTTACAAAGACTTTCGCAGAGTTGACTTTAGCAGAAAAGAATGAAATAAGTCATCGGGGAAAAGCTGTCAAGGCTTTGATTTCATTTCTAAGCAATAGAAAATTCTGAGATCAAGCTTAAATCCTTTAACTTTGGCGCCAATGAAAAAACCATTCATCGTCGGGATCACGGGAGGTTCTGCCTCTGGCAAAACATTATTTTTAGAGCGATTGCTCAGTAGTTTCGAAACCGATGAAGTCTGCCTCATCTCTCAAGACAACTATTATAAGCCCCGTCACCTGCAACCCATTGATGCGCAAGGTGTTCATAATTTTGACACGCCACATAGCATCGATTTCGAGCAGTATGCAGCAGACATTCGAAAAATCCAAGATGGGGAAACAGTTCTCCGAGAGGAATACACATTCAATAATGCTGCTAAGACGCCTAAAATATTAAGTTTTGCGTCTGCACCTGTGGTTGTGGTTGAGGGGATTTTCGTGCTTTACTATCCGGAATTAGCAGATCTTTTGGATTTAAAAATTTTTATTGATGCTAAAGATCACATCAAATTAAAACGTCGAATCATCCGGGACAAAATAGAGCGGGGCTATGATTTGGATGATGTACTGTATCGCTACGAGATGCATGTAATGCCTACTTATGAAAAATACATTAAGCCATTCAAAAACGAAGCAGATCTTATTGTGCCTAACAATTCCAGCTTTGACATGGCCTTGGATGTGATTCGAACTTACCTGAGAGCCAAATCGGGCAAATGATCCAAAAAAATCAAAGCAAAAGACGTGATTTTCAAATAATGTCTATATTTGCCCCGCAAGAAATAAAGCATCTCAATGATGACATACACTGAGATAGTCTTAATCAATGCGAGATTCCAGCCCGATTATCGGGACAGGTGTTGACTTTGAATAGCAATATATAAACACGTGAAAAACAGGTTAATCCATAGCAATCTATTCCAGCAGCGATTCACGCTGTTGATGGCTTTGCTTTTTTGCCTGTTTATTTCCAGCGTGGAATATGTACCTCAGAATGGCGAATCTTCCAAGACTGAGCAAGCCTCCAAAAATCAGGATCAAACTTTCATCAATGTTGCTGTTGACGCGGTAGTCCCTTTTGTGCTACATGTAGCTGATACGGTATTGTATCTGATCTACCAGATTTTCAGCTTTGAATTCGAGATTCCAAGTCTTCAGGCCGTCTCCGCATACTACCCTAATCAGTTGGTAGAAATTCTTTTTGAGCGGATCATATCTACCAAAGGTCCCTGAAATCCAATTTTTCTGTCTTACAATCCTAGCTAAATCTATTTTGGTTTAGCGTCCTCGTGTATTTCTTAATCAATTTAACTATTCAATCCTTATGCAAAACAAAGGTATCATTGTGTTTTTGACAGTGATTGTTACAGTGCTCTGCCTGTACTATCTGTCCTTCACATTCGTGTCCAATGGTGTCCAAAAGAAAGCTGAAGCTTTTGCCACGGACACCTCAGGCAATATTGACTTTGCCAAAAAAAGAGCCTACCTAGACTCCGTATGGAGAGAGCCAGTTTACAGTTTTCTGGGTGGTAGTTTCACTTATCAGGAAATCAAAGAAACCGAACTTGGTTTGGGTCTTGACCTCCAGGGAGGTATGCATGTCACTTTGGAGGTGTCTCCAGTGGAAATCGTCAAAGGACTTGCCGGAAATCCAAAGGATGAGGCCTTCAATAAATCTGTGGCGGAAGCCCGTGAAGAGGCAAAAACCTCAAATACAAGATATGTAGACCTCTTTTACGCAGCATTTCAACGAAATAATCCAGGTAAATCACTGAGCAGCATTTTTGCTACTGCTGCCAACAGAGGCCGAATCTCTTTGGAAACTACGGATTCTGCTATTCTTGACATCATCAATACTGAGGTTGAAAATGCCATCGGAAGATCATTCAACATTCTCAGAACTCGTATTGACCGATTCGGAACTTCTCAGCCAAACATCCAGCGAATTGCAGGTTCTGGCCGAATTCAAATCGAACTTCCTGGCGTTGATAACCAGGAGCGGGTAAGAAATATGCTTCAAGGTGTAGCAAAGCTTCAGTTCTGGGAAGTCTTGGAACTGAACGAATACGGAGGATCCATCGAAACGATCAATACCACTTGGGTTGCTGATCAGAAAGCAAGTCCAGCTTCAGTTGACACGACAAAGATGGAAGAACTTTCTGCGGAAGATTCACTCAAAAATGCCTTGGAGAAACAATTGGAACAACTGGATCCGGCAAAAAGCGCAACGAATGTCTCTCCTTTGATCAGCTTATTAAAAGGAAATGGTTTAGTATATGATGTTCGTGACACGATCACAATCAATCGAATCATTAAGAATGAGCGGTACAAATCATTTCTTCCAAGAGATCTGAAGCTCCTTTGGGGTGTAAAGCCTGTCAAAGCTGCGGATGGATCTGAATTGTTGGAACTTTATGCCATCAAGACCACGCGAGGAAGTGACCAAGCGCCTCTTGAAGGAGATGTGGTAACTGACGCAAGACAGACCTTGGATCAAACCTCCCGTCCGGCTGTATCCATGCAAATGAATGCAGATGGGGCAAGAAAATGGAGAAAACTGACAAGTGAGAGTATCGGTAGAAGAATCGCAGTCGTATTAGATGACTATGTCTACACAGCTCCTGTGGTAAACGGAGAAATCCCCAACGGACAATCTGAAATCTCCGGTAACTTCAACATTCAGGAAGCTCAGGATTTAGCAAATATTCTAAAATCAGGATCACTTCCTGCGCCTACTCAAATCGTGGAGGAAAGCATCATCGGCCCTACACTTGGTAAAGAAGCACAAAGTCAGGGTGTGTTCTCCATGATTGCCGGATTGGTACTTGTTGTGCTTTTCATGGTAGCCTATTACGCCAAAGGCGGTCTGGTAGCTATTGCTGCATTGGTATTCAACATCTTCTTTATTCTTGGAATCCTTGCTCAATTGGGTACTGCCCTGACATTGCCCGGTATTGCCGGTATTGTCTTGACCATCGGTATGTCGATTGATGCTAACGTCTTGATCTTCGAACGAATCAAAGAAGAACTAAGAAACGGTGTCGGCTTAATGGCCGCCATCAATGCGGGTTACTCCAAAGCTTTCTCTGCAATTCTTGACGGTAACGTGACCACATTCCTCACAGGTGCGATCTTATTTGCCCTAGGACAAGGACCGGTTAAAGGTTTCGCCATCGTATTGATGATCGGTATCGCTTGTTCATTCTTTTCATCAGTATTCATCACCCGAGTGATCGTATCTTGGATGACTTCTAAGGGAGACAAGAGTACTATCAACTTTACCGCGCCATTTGCAAAGAATGCATTGGTAGGTCTGAACATCGACTTCATGAGCAAGCGTAAATTTGCTTACATCATTTCAACCTCAATCATTGTAATCGGACTTGGTATTGCAGCGGTCAACGGATTAAAATTCGGTGTTGACTTCACCGGAGGTCGCTCTTACATCGTTGCCTTTAATGAGGCTGTAGTACCATCTGACTTGAAAGTGGGTCTTGACGGAGAATTTGACGGTTCGGTAGAGGTGAAAACTTACGGCTCAACTAACACCCTTAAAGTCACCACGTCCTACCTCATCAATGAGGATGATGATGCATCCAACAGAGAAGTGGAGTCCAAAGTAAAAGAAGGAATCACTACAGTGACCGGATTTACTTTTGTAGATAACCCAGAGCAAATTGGTGCAGGGCAATTCTCCATCACGGGATCGTCCAAAGTAGGGGCTACCGTAGCGGATGACATCAAGGCTTCCTCAGCAGAAGCGATGATTGCGGCACTTATCGCCATCTTCCTTTACATTCTGTTGAGATTCCGTAAGTGGCAGTTCTCCCTAGCTTCAATTGTAGCATTGGTTCACGATACCATGTTTGTGATTGCAGCTTTTGCGATTGCCAGTGCATTCGGAGCCACATTTGAGATTGATCAGGTATTCATTGCCGCCATGCTTACTGTGATTGGTTATTCCATCAATGATACCGTAATCGTGTTTGACCGTATTCGTGAAAACATCGAAAACCGTGGCACCAACAAGCTGGTAAAGGTATTCAATGATTCGATCAATCAGACCTTGGGTAGAACCTTGATCACTTCCTTCACGACCTTGATTGTGGTGATTGTCTTGCTACTATTCGGAGGTGAAGTATTGAGAGGATTCTCGTTCGCATTGTTCGTTGGGATTGTAGTAGGTACGTATTCTTCTATCTACATTGCTACTCCTATCGTGGTGGATTTGATGAAACGAGAAATTGAAAATGAAGGCGCAGCAGCACCAAAAGATGCTAAAAAAGTTGCCTAAACCGTATAATTCATAACTATTCAAAGGAGCGGGAGTCATCTCGCTCCTTTTTTCTTGTCCCATACCGCTAAAATCTAGTATCTTTTGAGACAAATAAAATTTTTCACTAACGATCTTAAATATCACGACAAATGAAAATCAGTAAGAAGGATTTCGAGGAAATGCAGAAGAAGTACAAACAGGAAGTAGGACAGGGAAAACCCGGCAAAAACCCAAAAGGTGATGTCACCAAACAAACGGAATGGGTTTTCTTTGATCGGGATACGCTTCAAAATCTACTGGATCAAGCTGACCAAGACGGAAAAACGGGCGGAATAAAATTCTACCTTACTGAGTACACTGAGGAATTAGCCAAAAAGTGGCATCCAACCGAACCGAATAGCTATAGCGGAGGGATCACACTTGTTCTTAAGGCAGCAAACCTCAAGAATGGCAAGCCTGTAGACGTGACCGACAGCGAAGTAGCCGACGAAGAGTATGAGAATCGCGGGATAAAATGTCCACCTACTTGTCAATAATAGTTTATCACGAAAAATGCTTTCATTTTGGGATAGAGTAAATAATTGGTACTTCATCAGTATATCCGGTATTTTAATTCTGGCTTTGATTTTTTTCTGTTTTCTAGACAAAGGAAAAAAAGGAAAGCCAGAATTTTACCTTCCATTTTGTTTGATAATTCTCACTGTATTTTATGAATATTTAGCTGCAGTAACTGTAGAGTTCAAAGAAGTCAACAAATGGCTTTATCAGGTTTTCAATTACCCATACGAAAACAATTACAACCTCTGGGTCTATAACTTCTTTGGTGCGCACCTTACCTCACTGCTCTTTTTAGTGCTGATCTACCAATACTTATTCAGTCCCCTCAAAAAGAGAATTGTAAAGGGTCTGTCTCTTTTGTTTATTATCTCATATGTGGTATTTCAGGTACTGGGAATTGAATCACTATTTGAGCAACAAGCATACTCTATTTTGGTGGGAGATTCTGCTGTAATCATTGCTTGTGGACTTTATTTCATGGAGCTCATCTCCCATCCTGACTATCTGGATATCAATCCGATAAAAGCCTTTTCATTTTGGCAGGTAACTGCCATTTTATTTAACGATATCCTTAAATTTTTGCTTGAAATTTCCTTTAATTATATTATCAGCATCAGCATGAGTCTAATGGCATCATTATATATAATTTCCATGATCACATGGGTATTGGTATTATGTTCTTTTTTAGTCCCTATTATCCTAAACACCCGTTTTTTCGCCCCAAAAGAATTGTCATATGAGTGAGCAGGAAAGCCAAATCACTTTGATTTTTTTTGGAGGAGCTTTTCTCGCCATACTGATGTCTACATTCATCGTTTCGATGGTAGTACTTCATAGGCAGCGGCAGGTACAGAATCGACAGAAACTGGATCATCTCAAAACCGAATATGAAAAAACCATTCTGAATATTGAGAATGAAATCCAACAGGAAACACTCACCCATATCGGACGTGAACTGCATGACAATATCGGCCAACTGTTATCATTGGCCAAACTTAACCTCAATTCCACCAAACCCGAAAAACAAGCCGAAGGCAAAACGTACATCAATCAAATCATAAAAGAAGTAAGATCGCTGTCTAAAACTTTAAATTTAGATTGGGTAGAATCAGTCACATTGGAAGATTTTATTCAACAACAATTAGATAAAATTCAGGGTACCGGATTCTGTCAAACTTCTCTCGACTCAGATTTTTCGTTCCAGGAATTAAAAAAAGACCAAAAACTGGTACTTATCCGAGTCATTCAGGAGTGTCTAAACAATGCGATAAAACATGCACAGCCTGAACATTTAATGATTCAAATGGCTAAAAACGGCGCTTTCAGAGAGATCAACATCATAGACGATGGACTTGGGTTTGACACCAATAAAAAATCAGAGGGAAGTGGAATGTTTAATCTTACCAAACGAATGGAAACTATCGGAGGAACATTTAAACTGACATCTACAGTCGGAAAAGGCACACATATCACTTTGTTGTTGCCTTTATGAATTAAGTGTTTTACTTTCCGTAGTCTTTAGTAAATCTCCCTCAGCTAACAAACCTAACCACCTTCCTACAAAATGATCCGAATCGCACTAGCCGATGACCATAAACTATTTGCCAAAGGACTGGAGGGACTAATAGAGGAGCACGAGGGATTTATGGTCACGGGCTTATTTCCCAATGGAAAAGAGCTGCTTGAGTTTTTGGACAAGGAAGAAGTCGATCTCGTGCTGACAGACCTCAATATGCCTATCGTCGATGGATTCGGAGTGCTACGCCATTGCAAAAAGCACCATCCGGAACTGAAGGTGGTCGTATTATCCATGTACGATGAAGAAAAGATTTTTAAAGAATGTATGCAATTGGGCGCTGATGCCTTTATCCTGAAAGATGCCGATCCTGATGAACTGATCTTTACCATCATTGAAGTGTATGAAGGACGATATCTTGTAGACTTCAACCGAGTCATCCAACAAGCGAATCTGACACCTTTTTTTGATGCATTCCGTGAGCGATATCGACTTTCGAGACGGGAAACTCAGATCCTGAAAATGATCAGTGATGGAATGCTCAATCGGGAAATTGCCGAAAAACTAAGTCTGAGTGTCCAAACCATCGAGACACACCGAAAAAACATCCATCAAAAACTTCAAGTCACTTCACGCGTAGAGTTGATCAAAAAAATCAACGAAATGCATCTATAAGCTCTTTTATGAATAAGCCCATTCGCACCGCTTTAGTCGGCTATGGTTCTGTAGCAGAAAAAATTCATGCTCCCTTGATATCAGTGTGTCCTGACTTGGATTTGGTGGCAGTGGTGGAGCGAAATAGTACAAAATGTGAGGAGAAATTCCCCAATGTGAGGACGTTCAAAAGCCTGGAGGAATTGCTTGACGCTGACTTTGCAGACTTGATCTGTATCACAACGCCCAATGAACTTCACTTCCCCATGGCCAAGCAATCTCTGCTCGCCGGAAAACACGTCGTAGTGGACAAACCCGTCACGATCTATTCCCATGAAGCAGAAGAACTGGAGAAAATCGCCAAAGAAAGAAATCTGATTTGCAGTGTCTTTCATAACCGACGCTACGACGGAGATTTCCGAACGCTGCAAAAACTTGTCGCTGAAAAGACACTCGGAGATTTAGTCTATTTGGAGTCGCATTTTGACCGATTCAGACCACAAGTTTCCGAAAACTGGCGTGAACAGGCCGTACCCGGAAACGGCATTACCTTCGATCTGGGTTCACATCTGATAGACCAAGTCGTTTTGCTTTTTGGAAAGCCGGAATCCATCTTCGCAGACATCCAAAAACAGCGAAAAAACGCTATTGCAGACGATTATTTCGATATTTCGCTCTTTTATGACGGATTCAAAGCCCGAGTCACCGCAGGTGTTTTGGTCAATGTTCAGACACCGAAATTTTTGCTTTTAGGGGAAAAAGGAAGTTTTCAGAAGTTTTTCCTCGATGTGCAGGAGCAGGCTTTCAAAGAAGGAAGAATTCCCGAAGGATCAGTCTGGGGAGTGGACCCTGAAGAAAGATGGGGGAAACTGTACATGGAAAATGAAACTATCCCTTTTCAAACTTTGAACGGGGATTACCGGATTTTTTATCAAAACGTTGCAGATGCAATTTTGAAGGACACGCTCCTTCAAGTGACTTTGCCTCAGACTATAGCCGTGTTGAAAATTATAGAATCGGCCTTTACCAGTGCTAAAGAAGGAAGGAAAGTGAGCCGGGAAGAGGGGAATTGGTAAATCATTTGGCCTCTGTTTTGCCAAGAGCTGAATAGACCAATTTTAACATGATTATGAAAAAACTCTTCTTTCTTTCGATTTTCTTAATGGGTTTGATACATGTAGCTCAGGCCCAAGTGAGTGCTGGAATCAACTTTCAGAATACCCGAACCTTTATTACCATAGGAACCGACCCGGATAAGGAATTTTTCGGCGAAGCTCGCTTGGGTTTGGGACGGGCAATCGGACTTGAGTTGATGGGGGCCTATAATTTTGTCAAAAAATCTGACGTCAATGCCTATGTGGGAGTCGGTATAGGACTTTTTGATCATTATTATAACAGAAGAGACCGGTATTACAATGGCACCTATTTGGTGATTCCTTTTGGTGTTTTGATCAAACCACTTGACAACAAGAATTTCGGATTTTTGATCGAGGCCGCACCGGTGTTTTACGACGAATACGGCAGCTACCTGCGGGGTGGTGTAGGTGTTAAGTATACGTTTAGATAAGAATTACTTTGGATTATACTTTATTAATAGGCTGCAAATCCTCATAAATTGCAGTCTATTTTTAATGGTAATGCCCAAAGTCAAATAAACAAGCTTTTTTCTGTCTGCTTCAAATCAATTTGTTTCCTTATTTTTGCGGCCTATGGCAAAGACAGAAACTCCGGGCGAAAACGCTCAATTGAAAGATATTATTTCCCATGCCAAAGAGTATGGTTTTGTGTACCCAAGTTCTGAAATCTACGATGGCCTGCAGGCGGTCTATGACTACGGAGCTTATGGGGTAGAATTGAAAAACAACCTCAAGCGCCTTTGGTGGGAATCCATGACTCGCGTGCAGGACAATATCGTCGGAATTGATGCCTCTATTTTTATGCATCCGACTACTTGGA
>NZ_JAUXYL010000046.1 GCF_030694375.1 Algoriphagus sp. | reverse complement strand
TCCTTGGAAATCCTCAGAAATCAACAAAGAAATGCCCATAGTAAACTACGGCTTCGTTCAACACAGTTTTAACCGCAATCTGGGATACCGACTTCCCAAGGTCTCTCTTTTTTGGCCAGATTGCGTTTAAAACTCTTTACGATGGGCGAAACTTACCTTGAAGACTTCTGGGTGGGTAGTTACTGTGTTTCGACCAACTACTCCAATGCCACCTCTCGGGTACATGACCGGGGTCTGGCATGGAAACAGATTGAAGCCAGCATTGCTATTCCGGGGATTTACCCTCCTGTGGTGATCGACAATCAGCTCCATGTAGACGGAGGAGTGGTGGACAATTTGCCCATAGAGACGATGTACAATTATCCGGTCAGACATATCATAGCCATATCGCTCACGCAACTCAAATCGCGGCCTGTGGACTTTGATGAAACGCCCTCGGCAGCTGCGATGCTTTGGGATAAAATTACCGGAAAGAAGAAATTCAGACTCCCGGGCATTACCTCCATCCTGGTCAATTCACTGACGCTAAACAGCCGCCAAAAACAGGAAATGACCAAATCCGGCGTCGCAATTTATCTGGAAATGGAGCTAAAAGGTATTGGGATGATGGACGACAGCCGATGGAAGGAAATTGTCCAAAAGGGCCACGATCAGATGAAAGCGATTTTGGAAAGCCTACCTAAGGAAGAACGATTCTGGCAGCCTCTTGAAAAAAAATCAATTGAATAAATTGGAATCGCCCGTAACATCCAACTAATCAAGAACTTTTTGCTATTTTCAAAGAATAGTCCAATAGAAAACATTTTTATGCAAAAAAATTTATTGGTTACGGCTTTTCTGGTTGTTCTGATCTTTTCTTTAGGGTCTTTTGCTTTTGCCCAAATCAACATTTCCAAAGGAATACCCACCATCACCAATTACACTTCCAAAGAATTCAAATATGCAGGACAACAAATCTGGAGCTTGGGTCAAGATGAAAAAGGGTTCATTTTCATTGGTACAAATCAGGGATTAATAAAATTTGACGGGACAGACACAGAACTGCTGATTTCGCCACTAAAGGGATTCAATACTAGTGTTCGCTCCCTTCATAAATCAAAGTCCGGAGTTTTGTACTATGGCTCTTTGGGGGATTTTGGATACGTCGGAGAGGATAAAGTGGGAAAATCCATTCAGGTATCGCTATCCAAATTAATTCCAGAGGATTTTTTGATCAATGATATTTGGTCTATTTCGGAACTGGATGATAAAATCTACTTCCAAGCCAGAGAGGGTATTTTGATTTATACCCCGGCAAGCGGTAATCAGGTGGGAAAAGTGGAAATCTGGAAACCTGATACCCAGTTTATGTATGCTTTTAGCGTCGGGGGAAGATTCTATGCCCATCAGATTGATTTGGGATTATACCAAGCCAAAAAAGGGGTGTTGGAACTCATCCCCGGTAGTGAGTTCCTTGGAGGGGATCGAGTTCAGGTACTTTTACCTTTCAGAAGCCCGGAGGAATTTTTGGTTGCGGGATTTTCAGGAGGATTTTTCCATTACGATGGAAAAGACTTCAAGCCTTTCAAAACCGAACTTGACGAATACCTGATAGGGAAAAGGCTTTACAAAGGAATAATGCTATCCTCAGATAAATATGCCTTGGGCATTGTAGGCGGGGGATTAGTCCAAATGGATTCCCAAGGAAAGCTTCTCAGCAACTTAACAACCAAAAATTCTCTGGTAGATGACAGTGTTTATTCTCTTTTATTAGATACCACAGGAACCCTTTGGGCAGGGACTAACAATGGGATTTCGAAAATCGAAATCTCTTCACCTCTGACACGATTTCTTTCCGAGGATTATGAGATTGGAAGCCTTCTTTCCCTGAAAAAATTAAAAGACAAATTATACATCGGAGGTTCAACCACGGTTTTATATCTGGATGATGCAGACGGAAAAATCAAAAAAGTAGATGGAATCCCCAATGCTCAAGTTTTTGACTTACAATTGGACGGAGACCAACTGCTTTCTTCCAATGTTGGAATATATACCATCCAAAATGGGACTGCCAAACAAATTCCTGGGACTGAAAAACTTCAGATTATTCGAATTTTGATTTCAGAAAAGCATCCAGGATATGTTTTCACGAGTGGTTCCTTCGGAATTTTTGTTTTCAAAAGAACAAAACCTCTCGGGTCCGATACGTACAAGTTTGAGCAGGTTGGCCTTTTAAACCAAATAGAGCGATACATATACACATTAGAGGAGGATGGGGAAGGTGAACTTTGGGCAGGAACCCAAGCCGGAAATCTGTTTCATATTAGCTGGGCAAAGACCGCATCTGGCAATTTGGATCTGCCTTCTACAAAAGTCCAACAATTTACAGATTCAGACGGTATCCCCGGTTTGGCAGGAAGGGTCTCCAAAGTTCAGGATAGAATTTACACTTCGGGAATTCAGGGTTTTTATTATTTCGATAAAAAAAGCAATGCCTTTGTCAGAGACTCGGTATTCAGCTTTTCCAATGAAGTGGCAAATATCAATATTGACAATTATGCGCTTCAAACTGACGAATTGGGGAGGGTTTTCATTGTATTTAAAGATGAAAGAAAGTTGGCTGTACCTCAGTCAGACGGCACCTATATCCTTCAGGATTATCCGATCAATCTTTTCACCGGAAACACAACTTCATCAATCTATTCCGAACCCGACGGAGTACTATGGCTGGGTACAGATGAAGGTCTTATTCGGATAAGCAATGAAAAATCACTACTTACTGAAGTTCCATTTCCTGTTTACTTTTCCCGTATCATTGCCAGTTCGGATACATTGAGGCATTCTTCTCAAGCCGAGGGTGCTGAAATTCATGAGATGGAATTCAAAAACAATTCTATCCGCTTTGCTTACACTGCTCCGTTTTTCATTCAGGAAAAACTGACCAAATACCAGACATATTTAGAAGGCTTTGATCAGGATTGGGGTAAGTGGGAGGAAACTAATTTTAGAGAGTTTACCAACCTTCCCCATGGCGACTATACCTTCCGCGTGAGAGCAAAAAATATTTACAACATAGTTTCCGACGAGATCACCTATAAATTTGTAATCCTTCCACCTTGGTATGCCACTTGGTGGGCCTATTTATTTTATTTCCTAGGATTGGGATTGCTAGTCTTTGGCTTGGTCAAATTTCAATCTGGCCGCCTGGTTGCCATCGAAAAAGAACGAGCAAGACAAAAAGAACTGGAGCATGCCCATGAAATCGAAGAAGCCTACCAAAATCTAAAATCCACGCAGGAGCAACTGCTCCAGCAGGAAAAACTTGCTTCGCTCGGTCAACTCACTGCGGGTATAGCACACGAAATCAAAAACCCCCTGAACTTTGTCAACAATTTCGCCGATCTCAGCATAGAACTCATCGATGAAATGCGTGATGAACTCGAAAATGATAATAAAACCGAAGCCTTGTCAATTTCTGAGGACATCAAAAGCAACTTGCTTAAAATCCATCAACACGGCACCCGGGCAGATAGCATTGTGAAATCCATGCTCCTTCACAGTCGAGGTGGAAGTGGAAAAATGGAACCCACAGACCTCAATGCCATGATTCAGGAATTTTCCAATCTCGCTTTTCACGGTATGCGTGCAAGCAAAAACCCAATCAATGTGGGCATCGAGCTGAAGTTGGACGAAAGCATCGTTAAAATCCCACTTTACACAGATGACTTCAGCCGCGTGATCCTCAATCTCTGCAACAATGCCTTTGACGCCATGCGAGAAAAAATTGAGATTGAAGAAAACAGCACAAAAAAGTACACTCCTGAATTAATCATTGTCACCAAAAGCTTAAAGGACGGCGTCGAGCTGATTTTTAATGACAACGGTCCCGGCATTCCGGAAGAAATTCAGGATAAGATTCTCCAGCCTTTCTTTACCACCAAAAAAGGGACAGAAGGCACCGGTCTTGGACTCAGCATTACACATGACATTGTCAAGCGTCACAGTGGAAACCTGACCATTCACTCCCAAATTGGAGTCGGAACCCAATTCACAATTTTTTTACCAAACCAAAATCCATAAGCTTATGAAGATTCTATTTGTAGACGATGAAAAAGATGTAGAGGCCTTGTTCCGTCAGAAGTTTCGAAAAGAAATCAAATCCGGCGAAATTGAACTGGCTTTTGCCTTTTCTGGCAAGGAGGCCTTAAACGTGCTGGGTGATGAAAATCCCCCAAAATTTGTCTACGTTTTTTCCGATATCAATATGCCGGGAATGAGCGGTTTGGAGTTGTTGGACCAAATAAAAACCCGTTTCCCAGCTATTCAGGTGAGTATGATCTCTGCCTATGGAGACAGCGAAAACTATGATCGCGCCATGAATTCGGGAGCCAAGGGCTTTTTTACCAAACCGGTGGATTTTGAACGACTGAAAAAGGAAATTGCCGAAATGGTCAAAAATCAATAAGGAGGCTTTCCCCCACTCAATTTCCAAAAAAGGAAAATTATGGACTCCCTGAAAGAGAAACTTTTGTCTGAAGCACTTCAAAAAGTCCTTGACATGACTGTCACGGATGATTTCCTTTTGGACACCATAGGCGATTATGTTGTTTCTGATGTAATGGGATTTGGCACGACCGTGGATGAGAAAATAACTGGACTTGAAGGTTTCAAAAAATTATTGGAAGATCAGCGGGAGCAATCCAGAGAAATAGCGATTCGATTTAACACAAGTTTGATCCACCAACGGATTTTTGCAAACGAAAATGCAGCCTATTTTTCTCATGACTTCATCATTACCATTAAAACCGAAAGCGATGAAAACGTACTTCCTTTGCGGTTTAGTACTGTCTTTGAATATCTTGATCAGAACTGGAAATTGGTTCATTGGCATGGCTCACAGGCTGTAGATTCGGAGAGAGACACTTGGCATAGAAATGAATTGGTCAAGAAAAATGAGGCCTTGCAAAAGCTGGTGGATGAAAAAACTGCTGACCTTATCCAAAAAAACGCTGAGCTCAAACAAGCAATTCTTACGCTGAAAGAAACCCAAACTCAACTTTTACAGCAAGAGAAACTCGCTTCTTTGGGGCAGCTGACCGCTGGCATTGCTCATGAAATCAAGAATCCGCTAAACTTTGTAAACAATTTCTCGGAACTCAGTCAGGATTTTATAGATGAGATTGCCGAAGAATTGGAAAAACTACAAGACAGCTCGGAAAAGGAAAACATTCAGGAACTTTTAGAGGATGTCAAATCCAATCTTGGGAAAATCCGGCATCATGGATCTCGGGCAGACAGTATCGTCAAGTCAATGCTGATGCATTCCAGAGGCGGCTCAGGAACTGTGGAGCCCACCGACCTCAATGCGCTGATTAAGGAATATTCAAATTTGGCCTTTCATGGAATGAGAGCCAGTCCCAATCCGATCAATGTAGAAATCCATTTGGATTTGGACGAAAATCTTGGGTTGATCACTTTAAACGCTGAGGACTTTAGTCGGGTGGTTCTCAATTTGATAAAAAACGCTTTTGATGCTATGCGCGACAAAATAAGTATGGTAGGATCAAATTATAAAGCTAAATTAGAAATCAGAACCAAGAACTTAACCAACAGAGTTTTGGTAGTGGTAGAAGACAATGGACCGGGTGTTCCGGAAGACATACGTGACAAACTTTTAATGCCTTTTTTTACAACCAAGAAAGGTACAGAGGGAACTGGATTAGGACTGAGTATCACCCATGATATTATCAAATCCCATCTAGGCACGTTGGAAATTGAATCGACGGTAGGGGTATTTACCAGATTCACAATAGAATTACCTATTAATAAAACCTAACTTTTTTCACATGAAAATTTTAATCGTAGATGATGAACAGGATGTAGAAATCATGTTTCTGCAAAAATTCAGAAGAGAAATTAAAAGCAAGCTATTGGAAGTAGAATTTGCTTTTTCGGGACAGGAAGCTTTGGAATATTTAGGACGGTCCGGATCGCCCGATGTCGTATACGTCTTTTCGGATATCAATATGCCAGGAATGAGCGGACTAGAACTTTTGGAAAATATTAAAAGCCGATTTCCCCATATACAGGTCAGTATGATCTCGGCCTATGGGGACAAGGAAAACTACAACAAAGCCATAAAATCTGGCGCAAAGGGCTTTTTTACCAAACCCGTAGATTTCGAATCCCTCAAAAATGAAATAGCAGAATTGCTTACCGACAAATAGAATGGCAAAAATCCTGGTAGTGGATGATGAGGAAGATTTGGAGATGCTCTTCCGCCAGAAGTACAGACAAAAAATTCGCTCGGGTGAGTACGAAATGTTTTTTGCGCTCAATGGCCAGCTTGCTCTTGACACCTTGAAGGAGCACCCTGACATGGACATGATCCTCAGCGATATCAACATGCCCGTGATGGATGGATTGACCCTGCTTTCTAACACCAAGGAACAAAATCCCTTGCTGAAAACTGTGATCATTTCGGCCTATGGCGACATGGAAAACATCCGAAAAGCGATGAATTTGGGGGCTTTTGACTTTGTGACTAAGCCTGTGGATTTTCAGGATTTGGAAATTACCGTGGAAAAAACGCTGAATTATATCAATCAGATCAAGTCCAACATCAAAGCAATCCGGGAAAACGATATCCTGAGAATGTATGTTGATGAGACCGTACTGAATTTCATGGGTGGCAAAGAAATTGAATCTGCCTTGATGGAAAATGAAACCATCGTTGGGACCGTCGCTTTCGTTGACCTTTGTGGGTTTACAAAAATTTCAGAAAATGAAGACCCAAATACCGTGGTGGGCTTGCTCAATGAGTATTTTGACCTGATGGTCCGGGAGATTATTGATGAAAAAGGAAGTGTGGATAAGTTCATCGGAGATGCGGTAATGGCCGTCTACCAAGGACCAAATCATCTGGAAAGAGCCATCTCCAGCTGCATTGCTATTCGGGACAAAATGGAGGCAATTCCCGAATATTCGGAAGCAACTCATTTCAAACCACAAGTGTCCATCGGCATCAACTCCGGGGAAATGGTTTCTGGAAATATCGGCTCAAAATCCCTAAAACGCCTGGATTACACTGTGATTGGAGATACGGTCAATGTTGCAGCACGCCTTCAGGCAAAAGCAAACCCAGGGCAGATTCTAATCATGGAACACTGTCAGACACAGATACCTGACAAATTTGCTTTTAATCGAATAGGGGAAATGGCCTTGAAAAATAAAGCAAATCCAGTCACAGTATATGAAGTGAGCAAGTAGAAACCTTTCTCAGCGAATATGATCTCTCTATTCCGAAAAATCCGCCAATCACTCCTCCAACAGCAAAAAATAACTCAATATCTCGCCTATGCAATCGGCGAGATTTTTTTGGTCGTGATTGGGATTTTGATCGCACTTCAGATCAATACCTGGAATGAGCTTCGCAAAACACGGGTTTACGAACTGAAAATGCTTAAAGAGCTTAAATCAACTTTGGAAAAAGACAGAAGGTATTTTTCTTCACAGATTCCCCGATTAACCACCAAGCAAAATGCATCAAATCGGCTGTTGTTTATGGTAGAGAACAAAGAAGAAAATCCCGACACCCTGAATAAATATTTTTCCAACTTACGATTTGACATCCTTTTTCAGTATAATTCCGGTGCCTATGGATCGATCAAATCAGGTGGAATTGATAAAATTTCCGACGATTCGATCCGGTCCAAAATGGCCGACATCTATGAATTTTGGATCCCCAGAAGTGAAAAGATTTTTGAGGGGCTAAGTGACTCAGACGCCATCGAAAAAGAACTTGTAGAGGCACTCACCGAAAGAGTCATCGTCAAATTGGGGAACGGCGAAAAATCCATTCAAAACAGAATAGCTGATCCCAAAGTGATTTACGATGACAGATTTTTACAGTTAATCCAACTGCACAAAAGAAACACAGCTGTCACAAAAACCCGATTAGAAAGCCTTTTCCCCCCAATGGATAACCTTCTTGAACTACTTGATGCAGAGCTTACTAATTCGAAGAAGTAGTTTCACCATTCATTGTCCCTTGAGCACGGCTGCTCTTTGAATCAAAATCTCTTTAAAAATGTCCGAATACGATCTATTTGGAATGACTTGAGTCTTAATAGTTGCATAAAACCAAAGATTCCCAGTAGATTAATTGCCCAAATAAAATCATATGAGAAAAATCACCCATCCTGCATTGCTGCTTGCCCTTGGGGCTTCGGTAAGTTTTGCAGCATTGATTCCAAGAAATAGCAGCTCAATATTCCCAATGGAAATAGCAGCTGGAATCCCCGCCGACAGCGTCAAAAAAGACAGCTTGGAGTATCCAAAATTCAAAGAACTTCCTCTAAAGCCTGAGCGCGAAGTCAAATTTACCACCAAGGAAGGGACATGGATAAGTATAGATGTGAGTCCTGACGGTAAAACGATCGCTTTTGATCTCATGGGAGACATCTACACTATTCCTATGGAAGGCGGCAAAGCGTCGCCGATCACCACAGGAATAGCTTATGAGACTCATCCGAGATTTTCTCCTGATGGAGAAAAAATCCTATTCACATCAGACCGTGCCGGTAATGATAATCTTTGGTATATCGACCTAATCAAAAAAGACACCGTGCAAATCACAAAAGATAAAACCGGTGACGTCCCCAGTGCACATTGGACCCCGGACGGTGAATACATCGTCGTATCCAAAGGCCGAAGAATTTCCAAACTTTGGATGTACCACAAAAATGGCGGAGGAGGAATCCAGTTGAATGAGAATCCGGCGACAATGAAAACCATTGATCCGTTTGTGAGCCCTGATGGAAAGAAAGTCTATTTTTCTCATCGAACAGGCGCATGGAATTACAATGCCACATTGCCTCAATATCAAATCGGGACTTACGATTTCGACAAAGGTGAAATTACCAGCATCACCTCACGGTACGGATCAGCTTTCACCCCCACACTCAGCAAGGACGGAAATTGGATGGCGTATGGTTCCCGTTGGGAAGATAAAACAGGATTGGTTTTACGCAATCTGAAAACTGGCGATGAAAAGTGGCTGGCCTATCCTGTGCAGCGGGATGAGCAAGAATCCATCGCCCCACAGGGAGTTCTGCCGGCAATGGCCTTCACCCCGGACAGCAAATTCCTGATTGCGTCATACGGTGGGAAAATCTGGAAGCTTGCCATTGACGGTAGCCCTGCCCAAGAGATTCCTTTCGAAGCAGACGTCAAATTGGCCATGGGGCCAAGACTCTATTTCAACTACGAAATCAAAGATACAACAGCCAAACTTGCCACTCAAATCCGGGATGCCGTCCCTTCTCCCGATGGGAAAAAACTGGCTTTCACTGCCTTGAACAGATTGTACGTCATGAATTACCCGGACGGAAACCCAACCCGGGTGACTTCAAACGAATTCACCGAAGCGATGCCGACTTGGAGTCCGGATGGCTCGCAGCTGGTATTCACCACTTGGGATGAAAAGCAAGGAGGACATCTTTATAAGGCATCCTTTACTCCCAAAGGTGGAGTGACTAAACTGACAACTGAATCAGCATTATACATGGGCCCTGTATGGGGACCAAAAAATAAAATCGTCGTCTTCAAAGGCTCCAATCGCCTGCTTCAGGAAGCCGAAGGCCCCGGCGTCAGCGGAGCTGAGGCAGAATTGGTCTGGATACCTGCAGCGGGGGGGCCGTCGCGAAAAATCATGAATGCCGGAAACCGAGGCAATGTACACTTCACCCAGGACACTTCGCGGATTTTCTTAAATGGGCCCGGCGGAGCATTACTCAGTGTGAAATGGGACGGGACTGACGAGAAAGTCTATGCCAGAATCACTGGAATCACGCCTTTCGGTTCTGCTGCCGATCCTCATGATGATCACGAGCATGCCAGCTTGGAAGAAATTTCCTCTGTAAAATATATCATGGGTGTACCTGTTTCGACAGCAGATGCGGTAAACTATTGCATGCTGCCGGAAGGATCCAATGCCCGCGAACCTCAGATGACACCTGCGAGTGCAAGTACTATTTTGATGGCTCCAACCGGAAACAAGGCTTTGGCCAAAGTCAACAACAACATTTATGTAGTCACCATCCCGACTGTCGGCAAAGTTCCAAGCATCAATGTGGGAGATCCGGCTTCAAGCAATTTCCCTTCAAGACAACTGACCGAAATCGGCGGGGAATTTCCTGCCTGGGAAGCCAATGGCAAAAAAGTACATTGGTCTCTTGGCAATGGACACTGGGTATATGATGTCGGTCGCGCGGAATTTGTTGAAGATTCTGTGAAAGCTGCCAAAAAGGTTAAAATACTGGCTGATGCAGACAGCGTTTCAACGCTGAAAGCGAAAGGTCCTGATGCTCTGAAACTGGCTGACTCTTTGGCAAAAGCTGAAAAAGAACGAATCAAAGAACTTTTCAAAACCGATAAAGAAAAGGCCAAAGCAGACAGTATCCACAAGGCTCAACTGAAGGAAAAAGAATCCTACAAACCCGATGAGCATCAAGTCAAAGTTTATTTTGCGAAGGACACTCCGAGCGGAAGCATACTTTTGAAAAATGCCAGAATCGTGACCATGAAAGGATCGGAAGTCCTCGAAAATGGGGACATTTTGATTGAAAATAATCGAATAAAAGCGGTAGGAGCCACTGGAACTCTGGATGCCGGAAACGCAAAAGTCATCGATGCTACCGGCAAAACCATCTCTCCGGGCTTCATCGATACCCACGCGCACATGTGGCCTACTTGGAACCTCCACAAAAACTCGGTGTGGATCTATGCTGCCAATTTAGCTTATGGAGTGACCACCACCCGTGACCCTCAGACTGCTACTACAGACGTATTGACTTATGGCGACATGGTGGAAGCAGGGATGGTTCCCGGCCCTAGAGTATATTCCACAGGCCCTGGTGTGGGCTACTGGATGTATAACCTCAAGTCCTTGGATCAGGCAAAAAGTGTCCTGAAGCAATACAGCAAATATTACAACACCCAGTACATCAAAATGTACCTAGTGGGTAATCGTCAGCACCGTCAGTGGGTAATCATGGCTGCCAAGGAACAGAAGCTGATGCCGACTACCGAAGGTGGATTGGATTACAAACTCAACATGACGCAGCTATTTGACGGGTACCCCGGTCATGAGCATTCTATTCCTGTGTATCCACTTTATTCTGATGTGACCCGAACGATTGCCGAAAGCAAAATGGCATACACGCCAACTTTGCTGGTTTCCTACGGTGGACCTTGGGCCGAAAACTTCTATTATACTACAGAAAGCCCACTGCACGATCCGAAACTGAATCGCTTTACTCCTTTCAATGAAATAAACTCCAAGGCAAGAAGAAGAGTCGGTGGTCTCGGGGGTTGGTTTGCTCCGGAAGATCATGTTTTCGAAAAGCACGCCAGAGGTGTCAATTCAATTGTTAAACAAGGTGGCTTGGCGGGAATTGGATCACACGGTCAGCTGCAAGGCTTAGGGTATCATTGGGAACTTTGGTCTGTAGCCAGCGGTAACATGAGTAATCTCGATGCGATGCGAGTCGCAACCATTCTAGGAGCAGAATCGCTTGGGCTGGACAAGGAGTTGGGAAGTATCGAGGCAGGAAAGTTGGCCGACTTGGTGATCATGGATAAAAATCCGCTGGAAAACATCCGAAACACCAATACTATCACGCATGTTGTGAAAAACGGTCGGGTGTACGATGGAAATACCTTAGATGAAATCCTACCAACACCTAGGAAATTGGATGTGAGCTCCTGGACGAAAGAGGCACCGAAAGTGACAACCTCGATCAAGGAATAATCAATAATTTTCAAAATTGATAACCTCCACTTTATCGGTGGGGGTTATTTTTTTGCCTCTCCAATTTTTTGTTAATTCCTGTCAAAAAATCAGGAAGGAAAACCTGGGGAGAAGTTTTTTGAATCACTCTGGCGAATTGAGAATCAAGGAATTGATATCTATGAATTTAGCCTTAGAGAACATAGTGTGAAAATTGAACAAAAATCCTTTGTTTCCATAGGGTTGGTACATGTTGATGATCAAAAGAAATTTGGAATAATTACGATACCGGTATCAATTTCATTAGGAAATCACTTCGTCCGACTATCAAGTTTGGGCGCATGGACAAAAGCGAAAGGCAATCCTGCTATTCAAGTGATCCTTAAAGAAATGTAAGATTCAATTCAAAACCTGCAAATTTATGAGAAGACTGAGTTTGAAGATTACTAACCTTCGGATCTGGATCGAGATTTTTAAGCTGAAATGCTATCTGGCAAACTCTTGTTGAATCAAAGAGTTGCAGGTTTTATAATTCAATATTATCAAAACTTGCAAAATTTTCAGGTTTTGATAATTTAAGTGTATCTTAAAGGTATGAAGTTTTACACACCTCGTGAAGAATACACCCGCAAATTATTGGCTTACAAGGATCAAGACCTAATAAAAGTGGTCAGTGGATTACGCAGAAGTGGCAAAAGTACCTTATTTGAACTCTATCGCAGGACGCTTTTGGAAATGGGTGTGTCAGCCAACCAAATAGTTTTCTTAAACTTTGAAGATTTCGAATTACGTAAATTTATTGATGACTTGGATGGGTTATATGCGCACATAGTCATGCAACTAGATTTGACCATTCCCGGCTATGTTTTTTTAGACGAAGTGCAAAATGTAAAGGAATTTGAACGGTTAGTGGACGGTTTGTTTGTAAAAGAAAACATAGATGTTTACATCACAGGCTCAAATGCCTTTTTGTTGTCAGGTGAACTGGCAACGCTTTTAAGTGGACGCTACATCGAAATAGCCATTTTACCATTTTCATTCCAAGAATACTTAACCGCTCGCCACATTGATACCTCAAGCAAATACCTTAATTACGAAGCTTTGTTTTTTGACTATGTCAATGAAACATCTCTTCCGAAAGGGGTTGAATTACGGGAAGGGGGTTATGACAAGCTATACGAATATTTGGAAGCCATTTTAACCACTATAATTGAAAAAGACATCACACAACGGCATCAAATTAATGATAAGCGGGCTTTTGGCAACATCGTCAAATTTGTCGCTTCCAACATTGGCAATTCGCTTTCGCCCAGCAATATTTCCAAATCACTCAAGCAAGATGGACAAAGTACCCATCACTCCACAGTAGAAAAATATTTAGAATATTTAGAGGCAAGTTTTGTATTTTACAAGGTAAATCGCTTTGATCTAAAGGGTAAAAAGCAATTGGCGACCCAAGAGAAGTATTATCTAGTAGATGTTGGACTGCTTAATGTGTTGGTAGGTAAAGACCGGACGACCGACCGAGGACATATCTTGGAGAACGTGGTTTATCTTGAACTTCTGCGTAGAGGATATAAGATTTGGACAGGCATGACGCGCAATTCGGAAGTCGATTTTGTTTGCAAAAATGCCACAGGGGACCTAGAATATTATCAAGTGTCTTGGCAAATGGAAAATGAAAAAACTGTAGACCGTGAGTTTGGGGCTTTGGAAAAGATCGGCGACAATTATCCAAAGTATTTGTTGACTACAGATTCCTTTCCCCAAAGCCGAGGTGGAATAAAGCACTTGAATGTTTTTAATTGGATGCTGGAAGGAAATAAAGGAAGGAATAGGCTCGACCCAAAGATGTGATTTTGTTCATTAGTTTATAAGCCTATATCCTTTTTTGGATTTCTTTAGCTCAACCAACGATAGATATCAGCAGCAATCGGGATCCTTGGTCATCGGATTTTTTAATCAGAAAAAAAGAGACTTTAAATTAAAAAATTGAATAGAAAGAAATAGAAGATAACTAATCTTCGGATCTGAATTGGGATTACTGACTATACTATAGCTTCTCGAAGTGTTGAATAAAAGATATATAAGCCAGAAGCGCTCTGTGCGTCCAGCCTTCAGTTCAAAACAAAAATCGCCGTATTCAATGCCGTAGCAAAGGTCACCCAAAGCAGATACGGCACCATCAGCCCTGAAGCCAGTGGACTAACTTTACGGAACTGAAGGATACAAAGGACAATCGCTACCCAAAGCGGAATTATGACCAACAGACCAAAAAGTGGGGATTGCATTCCAAAAAAAGCCGGAGACCAAAGTGCGTTGAGAATCAATTGTACCGCGTAAAGCTTCAGAATTGGTTTTTTCAGAGGATGATCGCTTTTCCAAATCAGGTAGCAGGCGACTCCCATCAGCACATAAAGCAGTGTCCATACGGGTCCAAATAGCCAGCTTGGCGGATTCCAACTGGGCTTAATGAGCGTCGGAAACCACGTTTGTACCGAAGTAAAAGTGAAAAAAGCTCCCAAGCCTCCGGCTATTTGAGGTAGGGCTATACTAATCAGAAATTTGAGGTAGTTTGGCATATTCAGATAGTTTCGAGCAAAGTCCGAAAAGCTATTGCCTTATCCTTGTAGCGCGATTGCGTCTTAGTCCGAAGTCCGGGTGCATGCTTACTTTCATACTCCATCATCAATTTTAGACTTTCGGTAAAAAACTGAATACAATAATTGGTGGATCCGTCATCCGTATCATGAATTAGCCTGAAAAACTTATGCTCATGAAAAATCCCGGTTTCCATCACTTCGGGAATATGGGTGCTTTTCATCCATAAAATAAAGTCCTGCTCGATGTCCGGGCTTACGTTTATAGTAATATTGTAGAGGATCATAATCAGTGAATGGGGTTTTATTTACTTTTGTGGCTAACAATTGCGAGACTGTAAAGTTAGGAATCCAAATACGAACTGCCGCCTACTCAATCAAATATGCACAAATATGTCCCTTCCCGTGGGGAGCCTCGGATTACCAAACTACTGATAGCCAAGATAATAATCGTTGCGCTTCATTTGGTAGGGATTATTGGTCTCAGCCTACCTGAATATCAGGATTTGTTTTTGAAACTGACTCCTGCACAGTTATTAACCTCCTTGATTTTGATTCTAGCTTTTCATAAAGGCTGGACCGACGCATTTCCGATCTTTGCAGCAGCTGCTTTTTGGATAGGCTTTGGATCCGAGATAATAGGCATCCATACAGGATATCTCTATGGAGACTATGTCTATGGCCACACTTTAGGCACAAAACTTTGGGATGTCCCCATAATTATCGGTGTCAATTGGTTTATTCTGAGTTATTTAACCGGCTCCCTTTTTCACAAAATTCCCAATGATTATTATGCTGCTTTTTTTGCTGCAAGTGCAATGACTGCATTGGATTACATCATTGAGCCGGTTGCTGTAGCCCTTGATTTTTGGGTTTGGAAGTTTGACGTTATTCCAACAACCAATTATTTGGGCTGGTTAGGCGTTTCCTTTCTTATTCAACTGATTTATCGGAAAGCAAATTTTGAAAAATCCAATCCAATTAGCGTTTTTCTATTGATGGCTTTGATTATTTTCTTTGCGATTTTAAACCTTACCTTGGAGGTTTAACCAAATTTAATTCAGAATAATTACCAATTCTCCTAACATATAACACAGATTTGAATTAAAATTTAACAAAACCATTTAAATCAAGTTGTTTCGGTAATGATTACAGCAATAGGATTTATAGCATTAGGATTTGCTGCCATGGAATTTTCTGGTTGGTTTATTCACAAATACCTGATGCATGGCCCACTTTGGATGATCCACAAAACGCATCATCAGCCTTCGAAAAGTTTTTTCGAGCTCAATGATTTGTTTTCTCTTTTATTCGGAAGCATTGCTTTGATACTAATAGTTCTGGGAGCGGAGCTACTTGACTACCGCTTTTGGATAGGTATGGGAATCAGCCTTTATGGTGTGTTGTATTTCGTGTTGCACGATGTATTAGTTCATCGTAGATTAAAATGGTTTGATCGACCAAGAAACACATTCCTAAAGGGAATTTTTAAAGCACATCAGGCGCATCACCGAACTAACCAAAAGGAAGATGCAGTCTCTTTTGGTTTGTTTGTAGTACCCAAAAAATTCTTTAAAAACGAAGAAAATTGAGCACATATTCGATAAAAGATCTGGAACAGTTGTCGGGGATCAAGGCCCACACCCTTCGTATTTGGGAACAACGCTACAATCTGCTTAGCCCTAAGCGGACAGACACCAACATTCGTTTTTATGATGATGATGACCTCAAACTTATTCTCAATGTCGCTTTACTTAATGACAATGGTTATAAAATAAGCAAAATCGCATCCATGGACATGGATGAATTGAGGCGGGAGGTAATGAAGCTTACGGACAGGACCCTCACCCACGACGACCAAATCCATGCCTTAACTATCTGTATGATAGAAATGGATGAGGACCGATTTGACAAGGTGCTCTCTACCAATATCCTGAAACTGGGGTTTGAGCAGACCATGATGAATATCATTTATCCTTTCATGTCCAAAATTGGCGTACTGTGGCAGACAGGAGCAATCAACCCAGCTCATGAGCATTTTATCTCAAATCTTGTACGCCAAAAGTTAATTGTGGCCATTGATGGACAAGTGGCCAATGGTGAAGGCAAAAAATTTCTTTTGTTTCTACCAGAAGGTGAACTTCATGAAATCTCCCTCTTATTTGCCTCCTATTTGATCAAGAGCAAAGGAAACAAGGTGATTTACCTGGGCCAGAATACTCCCAATGAAGATTTAATGGCAGTATATAAAATCCATCAGCCAGACTTCATGATGACGGTAATCACGACATCTCCCTCATCTGAACATGCCCAAGATTACCTGCACTCCCTTTCTGCCCGCTTTCCCAAAACTCAACTTTTGGTCACGGGTTATCAGGTCATCGGTCACGACCTTGTTATGCCTGTCAATGTGAAACTGATGAATTACATTCGAGATATCAAAGATTTCCTGGACGAAATGAATCTGATCTCTGAAGTAAAATAGTTTAACAAAAATATCATTCGATTAAACAAAGGCGTTTTTACCAAAAAACGCCTTTTTTCATTCTCAGAACCTTTTTTGAGGCGAATTCGCTTTGATGTTTAATTTTTGTTGAATCTTTTTGAAAAATAATTCAACATTGTGCTTGTTTTTTGTTTAATCATTACTAGATTTGATTCAACAAAAACAAACAGCCATGACGACTCTAGAATTTAGCTACTCACTTAACAAGCTTTCAAGTTCGTTAAAGCCTTTTGCCATGAAATTGACAAGAGACGTTGACGATGCAAATGACCTTTTGCAGGATACTATGGTGAAAGCATTTACCAACAAGGATAAGTTTACAGAAGGAACCAACCTGAAAGCATGGTTGTATACGATCATGAAAAACACCTTCATCACCAACTATCAGCGAATGGTGAGAAGGGGGACTTTTGTTGACACTACAGATAATCTACATTACATCAATTCCAGTGATTCTTTGATTGAAAATGGTGTCTTCGGAAATTTCACCATGGATGACATTAATGAAGCCATTGACAAACTTGATGATGTTTATAAAACTCCATTTATGATGCATTTCCGCGGATTTAAGTATCATGAAATCGCAGAGAAGCTTCAAATACCGATTGGAACTGTAAAAAATAGGATTCATATTGCCCGTAAACTGCTCAAGGAAGACTTGATCGTTTACAAGCATAAAAATTGATCCGATGAGTAAAAAACAGGTAGTGGTTATTGGCTCCGGTTTTGCCGGACTCTCAGCCGCCACACATCTTGCAAATAGTACCGGTTGTTTAGTCACCCTTCTTGAAAAAAACGATTCCCCGGGCGGTCGAGCCAGAAAGTTCGAACACCAGGGGTTTGTTTTTGATATGGGTCCCAGTTGGTATTGGATGCCTGATGTGTTCGAAAATTATTTTGCACATTTTGGAAAAAAACCATCAGATTATTACGATTTGGTGAGGCTTGATCCATCCTACACAGTAATTTATGGTGAGAATGACCTACTGGATATTCCTGCTGATCTGAAGGAATTCAAAAAAATACTGGACGAGATCGAACCCGGGGCGGGAGCGCAGTTGGATAAATTTTTGGCTCAGGCAAAATACAAATACCAAGTCGGAATCCATGATTTGGTAAATCGACCAAGTCGGTCTCTTCTCGAATTTGCCTCACCGGGCTTGCTGGTCGATATGATCCGGATGGATATTTTCCAATCCATGTCAAAGCACGTGCGGAAATTCTTTTCCCATGATAAAATCATTCGTCTGATGGAATTCCCAGTGCTTTTTTTGGGAGAAACAGCCGAAAATATCCCAGCACTTTACAGCCTGATGAACTACGCAGACATTGCATTGGGAACTTGGTATCCCAAAAAAGGGATGCACGAAATCATCAAAGGCATGGTAGCCTTAGCAGAAGAAAAAGGAGTAAAAATTCGCTATTCTGCTGAAGTAGACCAAATTGAGATCGAGAACGGACTTGCCAAAAGCGTCCGTTTGAAATCCGGGGAAAAAATCCTTGCTGATGTAGTAGTAGCAGGTGCTGATTACCACCATGTAGACAAGCATTTGCTCGACCCTGCTTACAGTAACTATTCCGAGGAATATTGGGATAAACGAGTCATGGCTCCCTCAAGCTTACTGTTTTATCTTGGAGTAAATAAACGATTGAAGAACCTTAGACATCACAATCTTTTCTTTGACGAACCGCTGGGCCCACATGCAGATGCGATTTACAAAAATCCAAGATGGCCTGACAAACCTTTGTTTTACGCTTCAGTACCTTCAATTACTGACCCAACAGTAGCTCCAGAGGGTATGGAAAATATGTTCTTGCTGATTCCACTTGCTCCAGATCTCGAAGATTCGGAAGAGATGCGGGAAAAATACTACCACATCATCATGGATAGACTTGAAAAAATCACAGGGCAGGAAGTACGCAGTCATGTAATATACAAGCGCTCCTATGCACACAGCGATTTCAAGTCGGATTACCATGCCTTTAAAGGCAATGCTTACGGACTGGCTAACACTTTACTTCAAACTGCGATCTTAAAACCCAGTCTGAAAAATAAAAAAGTAAGCAATCTGTACTACACCGGACAGCTGACGGTACCGGGCCCCGGTGTCCCCCCATCATTGATTTCCGGGGGAGTTGTGGCGAGAGAAGTGATGAAAGAAAACAATTTGTAGACAAAAAGGTATATTAAAGCAATGGATGCAATTGCGCTATATGACCAAACAACGCTAGAGTGTAGCCGTCTGATTACCCAGCGGTACAGCACTAGTTTTACGCTAGGAATTAAGACCCTGGACAGAAAGTTACACCTGCCTATTTACGCCATATATGGCTTTGTGAGGTATGCTGATGAAATCGTGGACACTTTTCATAATCAGGACAAACAAGCACTTCTGGAGCGATTTAAGAAAGATACCTATGAATCGATTAAAGCGGGCATCTCACTCAACCCTGTACTGCATGCATTCCAGTTAATCGTCAACAAATATAAAATCGACCTGGACCTGATCGAGGCATTTCTCCACAGTATGGAAATGGATCTTGATTTCAAATCCTACAACGATTCCAAATACCACGAATACATCTATGGTTCGGCCGAGGTGGTCGGATTGATGTGTCTCAAGGTTTTCTGTGAAGGAGATGTAGCCATGTATGAAAAACTGAAAGAACCGGCCTGTAAGCTCGGCGCTGCTTTTCAGAAAGTGAATTTCCTGCGTGACATAAAAAGTGATTTTGAAGAGCGGGGAAGAGTTTATTTCCCGGGTGTTGATTTTAACCAATTTAATCAGTCTGTAAAAAAGCGCATTGAAGATGATATCCAAAAGGACTTCAATGATTCCTTGATTGGAATAGAGCAGTTGCCGAAAAGCGCCAAATTGGGCGTGAAAGTCGCCTACCTCTACTACCAAAAACTATTTGATAAAATTAAAGGCCTCCCGGCAGAAACAATTACTCAAACTCGAATCCGAATTCCCAACTCCCAGAAAATATCGCTCTTGGTAGGCACCTATTTCGAATCCAAACTCGGCCTCACGTGATGGAAAAGTATATTTATCTTGGTGTAAACCTTTTTGCGATATCTTATCCACTCGCTCGATCTTTCGAACACCGGGTTAAATTCTCCTCTCATTGGTATGCGCTTTTTCCGGCTATTCTGATCACTGGAGCAGTTTTTCTGAGTTGGGATTATTGGTTTACGCAAATGGGCGTTTGGGAATTCAATCCCAGATACCTTTTAGGAATCTATTTCTTTGACCTTCCACTGGAGGAATGGCTTTTTTTCATCACAGTACCATTTGCCTGTGTCTTTATATATGAAGTTTTGATTTATTTTTTTCCAAAAGACTATTTCCAACCATTCGCCAAACCTTTTGTCTACGTCGTGATTCCCTTCCTCATTGGCTTGGGTCTCTTTCATCTGGATAAATGGTACACCTCAGTCAATTTCTTGGTAGGCGCCGCAGCACTTTTAGTGCATTTTATGATTTTCAATGATAAATACTTGGGCAGATTTATGTTCGCTTACCTCGTTCATTTGATTCCTTTGATGCTTTGTAATGGAATATTGACAGGAGGGCTGACCGAAGAGCCTATTGTGATTTATAATAATGCAGAGAATCTGGGAATCAGGATCTGGACCGTACCAATCGAGGACACGATCTATTCCATGACGCTCTTTCTTGTGAATATCAGTATCTTCGAAAGTATTCGAAGCAAAAAAAACAATCCGGGTCCAAAGTAGTTTTAATGCTTATGAAAAATCTTCAGGTTCAAATTGACAATCATTCCGGCTTCTGTTTTGGGGTGGTTTACGCCATAGAGATGGCCGAAGAGATTCTTGAAGAGCAGGGGTACCTTTTTTGTCTTGGTGATATTGTCCATAATGATGAGGAAGTCAACCGACTGACCAGAAAAGGCCTAAAGATCATTGATCATGAGGAGCTCTATGGACTGAAAGATGAAAAAGTACTTATCCGTGCGCATGGAGAGCCCCCTTCTACCTACGAATTGGCCATAAAAAATAACCTGACTCTGATCGATGCAAGCTGCCCGGTGGTACTGAAGCTGCAAAATCGAATTAAAAATTCTTTTGACAAGGACGAAACGATCTACATCTACGGTAAACATGGTCATGCAGAAGTGATCGGCCTACTGGGACAAACCAACAATAAGGCAGTAGTCTTTCAGGATATTTCAGAATTGGACATCTCAAGTCTGCCAAAAAGCATCACGCTGTATAGTCAGACGACCAAAAGCACCGATAAATTCTACGAAATCAATGAAATCCTAAGACAAAACGGCATCACTGTCAACACCAATGATACGATCTGCCGCCAAGTGTCAAACCGGGACAAAGAACTTCGGGATTTTGCCGAAAAGTTTGACAAGATTATATTTGTCAGTGGAACCAAATCTTCGAACGGAAAGGTTCTTTACAATGTCTGCAAGGATAAAAATCAAAATACTTATTTTGTTTCCAACGCTGAACAGATTGAGAGTGATTGGTTCAATCCCAACGAAACTGTAGGGATCTGTGGGGCGACCTCCACACCCATGTGGCTGATGGAGCAGGTAAGGGAAAGGATTCTCACCTTTTGATTAAACACAACAAGCCATGAATACGGCCATCACTTCCAAAGGCTTGGATCCAAAAGGTCTTTTGATCGGCTGGGGAATAATCTTTTTATGGGCCATATCACTGGTTTTTCTGCTTTCTATTGAAATCAACTGGAAAAATCCGCTGGTATACCTTGGGATATTGGTTCAAATGCACCTTTACACCGGGCTTTTTATTACCGCACATGATGCAATGCATGGGATTGTTTCTTCCAATAAAAATTGGAACAGACTAACCGGATGGATTGCGGCCTTGCTCTTTTCTTACAATTTCTATTGGAGACTATTCCCAAAACATCACGAACATCATCGGTTTGTAGCTACCGAAAAAGATCCGGACTATCATGCTTCAGGCAATTTCTTGGTTTGGTATTTTAGTTTTATCAGACAATACATCACCATTTGGCAGTTTCTCCTTATGGCTGTTACATTCAACATATTGAAGCTTTTTATTCCAACAGAAAACCTAATCGTGTTCTGGATGGTCCCCGCAATCCTTTCTACCCTTCAGTTATTCTACTTTGGAACCTACCTGCCCCACATGGGTGAAAGTACAAACAGGCACCACTCAAACTCCCAATCAAAAAATCATGTTTGGGCATTTATTACCTGCTATTTTTTCGGATATCATTTCGAACACCACGACTCCCCCGGTACCCCTTGGTGGAGACTATGGAGAGTAAAAGAGCAACAAACGGCGTAATTCCGTTGATTTTTGTCAAATTTTCAAGGAGAAACAAACTTTCTGAGTGATTTTTAATTGTACTTCTAAGCCAGCTTTCAAATGACTTTCAGACTGATTTTACTAGTTCTTTTTATTATCCCATTTCAGGTTTTTTCACAGGGAACCATCAAAGGTAAAGTCTTCAATCCTGTCAATAATCAACCCGTTGCTTTTGCCAATGTATTGATTTTAAATACTGACTTAGGTGCAATCACCGATGAAAATGGACTTTATGAAATCAAAGCAGTGCCTCCTGGACTTTACAATGTGCGTGCAAGTTTCGTGGGATACAAAACCTCCACAGCTTTCGAAGTCCAAATTACCCTGGCTAGAGCAGTTCAGTTGGATTTTGAACTGGCCGAGTCGGCATCTGATCTTAGCGAGGTAGTCATTACCAGTGATTTTACCCGATCAGAGGAAACTCCACTTTCGGTAAGAAAACTCAACACCAATGAAATCGAACGCTATCCGGGAGGTAATCGGGATATCTCACGAGTAATCCAAGCTTTCCCTGGGGTCGCGAGTACTCCAAGTTTCCGAAATGATATCCTGATCCGAGGAGGAGCACCAAACGAGAATAAATTCTATGTAGATGAGATCGAAGTACCGGTCATCAATCACTTCTCTACACAAGGCTCCTCAGGCGGTCCGGTAGGAATTCTAAATGTAAACCTGATCAAAAACCTGGATCTCATCGCAGGAGGATTCCCTGCAAACCGGATGGACGCACTGAGTTCTTTCTTCGAAATCCAACTCAAAGACGGTCGGCGGGATAAAATGGCAACCCAAGTAACCGTGGGAGCTTCGGAGTTGACACTTTCTAATGAAGGCCCTATTTCTGAAAAAACCACCTACTCCCTTTCAGCTAGAAGATCCTACCTGCAGGGATTATTCAGGCTTTTGGGCTTACCCTTTCTCCCGACCTTCAATGACTTTCAGCTCAAGACCACAACAAAACTGAACGACAAAACCGAATTGACTTTCATCGGACTGGGTGCGATTGACAATTTTGAGTTGAACCAAGATATTCCTGACAAAGAAACGGAGGAGGACCGCGAAAACCGTCTTTACTTACTGGATGTGCTACCTATCCAAACTCAATGGAATTATGTCACTGGACTTAAATTGAAACGTTTCCGTGCGAATGGCTTTTGGACTTTTGTGCTCAGCCGGAACATGCTAAACAATCAGTCCATCAAATTTGCCGGAAACGACAACAGCTCGGTGGCAAACCTTCTTTTTGACTACAGCTCTCAGGAGTCTGAAAATAAATTCCGGGCTGAAAACAGCATCTTTGGAAAGGGCTACACGATCAAATACGGGATGAATTATCAATATTCCCGCTATTTCATCCGTAATTTCGACAGGGCTACACTTGCAAGTTCGGGCGGAGTGATTGATATAGAGTCCACCTCCTTCTTCAGTCAATACGGAATCTTTATTTCAGGAAGTAAAAACTTCTATCAAGATCGCCTTCTGTTGACTGGAGGGGTTCGAATGGATGGGGCGGACTTTTCGGAGACGGCCGCTAATCCCTTCAACCAAATCAGCCCAAGAATTTCCGCTTCTTATCAACTCAGACCCAATTTATTTGCAACAGCAAACGCAGGCATATATTACCAAAAGCCCGCCTATACCGTGCTGGGATTTAGAAACGATGAAGGAGAATTGGAAAATCGAGAAAATGATGTTCGGTTCATCCGAAATTCACAACTCATCGCCGGAATTGAATTTCTTGTTCCCGAAAAAAACCGAAGGTTTACTGCCGAAGCGTTTTATAAAAAATATAGCTATTATCCGACTTCGATCCGAAATGGAATCGCTCTTGCCAATTTAGGCGCCGATTTTGGGGTAATTGGAAACGAGCCTGTAGTTTCCGATGCAGAAGGAAGGGCGTATGGATTGGAGTTTCTGGCGCAACAGCGCCTCTTCAAAGACTTCTACGGAATCGCTGCACTGACTCTGGTCAGAAGTGAGTTTACCAATCCAAATACCACTGGATTTGTACCATCCTCATGGGACAATAAGTTTATTGTGAGTTTGACAGCGGGGAAGAGATTTGGCAAAAATTGGGAAATTGGGACTAGATGGAGATTTCTTGGCGGAACACCCTACACCCCATTTAACCCGGAGGAATCCAGCCTGATCAGCAATTGGGATTTGAGAAACTCGGGAATCTTAGATTTCAATCAAATCAATGCCATCCGACTGGATCCTTTCCATCAGTTAGATCTTAGGATCGACAAAAAATACTTCTTCAAGCGATGGAATCTCAACTGGTACGTGGACATCCAAAATCTCTATAATTTCCAAGCGGAGCAGGTTCCCCTCCTGATTCCTGTCAGAGCCAGTAATGGAAGTATCTTGGTAGATCCCAATGATCCTTCACGCTATCAATTGAAATTACTGTCCAACACCGCAGGTACTATTTTACCAACTGTTGGGATAATCATTGAATTTTAAGTCAAAGTTCCGAGTTCAGCCAGCAATTTGACAATTCGGTTAGCTTTCGCCTCCTCAGAATTTGCCGTGTAGATATACTCGATCCATTGCTTTTGAGCTGCATCACTGAGGTTTCTGAAAATCGGGAGTTTACCGGGGTCATCTTCGAGACAGGCTATTAATTCGTCTGGAATGGTGGTGGGTATTTCATCCCGAAAGAGTTTGAAGAGGACTTTATCTCCTTCTTCTTTTCCTATGGCTTGTCGGATTGGCTTGGCAATCGGCATAAATAAAAATCCATCTCCCATAGGCATGAGGTGCTTTCCTTCAAATTCAAATCCATCGATTGACCCACAGACTTTCAGCATTCCAAAAGCCTTTCCCGAGGGTAAAATTGAAATCGGTATTCGAATCAAAGTCCAGCCTCCCTTACCGGGAAATCTTTCCAGAAAAAACTCTCCTTCGATGATTTGTTCCATAAAAAAGCCGTCTGTGTCAGACGGCGAGAGCTATAGATTTATAAACTTTACTTCAATCTCCAACGGACATTTAATCCAAAACCGGCTCTAAACTCGGTCACCTCCACTAAGAACAGATAGGGCCTGAAATCCAATCCTATGGTAATCGGAACTTCAGAAAATGCATATTCGGCTCCAACCTCTGCGGCTGCTCCGAGTCTAAAATTCTCAGAGAGATAAACGGAAGGTCCAAAACCGGCATACCATTGGAAATCCGTATCCGGAATATCAGCATAGATCGGGTTCCAAAGTGCGTCAATTCCCAGACCATTTCCTCCGAAACTGACGTCAGCGTGAATCCTGCTAAATTCACCGAGAGCAAATACTCCGTCAATAGCGACGTTGTTACCATAAAAATCTCCAAATCGAAGACCGATTTCCTGAGCATGAGACTTCACTGAAGCCAAAAGAGAAATGCCCAAAACAAGAGCGAATAGTTTGATTTTTTTCATGTTGATTTTAAAAGTTTGGTGGAAAATTAGCGAAAATTGAGCCAAATTTTCAGACAAAACCACATCAAAAGCTTGTTCATTGAATTTCAGAGCCTATTCTCAACACTTCCCTGATCAGCAAATCCATGTCGCCCATTTGCGTCCGCTGATTTACATTGGCGATCCGCAAAGTGTATTTCCCGTTTAGAATGGTAGAACTCGGCGAGGCAATTCCCTCTTCCTGAAGCCGAAGTAAAATCTCCCGATTTAGCTCCCTTAGCTGATTTTCAGTATAACCCAGTTTGATCATTCGAAAACAGGTAATGCTCATGGAAACAGGTGCCATCAGTTCCAAATCTGGACTCTTGTTCACCAAATCTGCCAGATATTCTGCCTGCCGATTGTTTTGGGCAATCATCTGTGCATATTTCTCTCGGCCATGTTCTTTAAGCGACATCCAGATCTTAAGCGCTTTGAATCCCCGTGATAGCTCAAATCCATGATTGTTGATTGAATCCAAGCCCCCTGAAAGACCCCTACTTTCCTGAATCAAATAATTCGGCGTGAGCGCAAAGGAGTCCCGATGTTTTTTGGCATCGCGGATCAGCGTACACCCGACTTCATAAGGCACATAGAGCCACTTGTGGAGGTCAAACGCCAAACTATCGGCCTCCTCGATAGCTTTGAGTCGATCAGCATATTTTGGATCAAGCTTGGCCAGGGCACCATAAGCTCCGTCAACATGAAACCAGAGCCCATATTTTTTTGAAACAGCCAAAAGTTCATCCATCGGATCAATCGCTCCGGTATTTACCGTGCCTGATGTGCCGACAATGCAGAAAGGCAGCAGCCCTGCTTCGATATCTCTCTGAATTTGAAATTCCAGCTCATCTGCTTTCATTTCATAGTGGCCGTTTACGCCGATCTTGCGTACGGAATCAGTTCCCAAACCAATAATCTCGGCGGCCTTTTGTATGCAGGAATGTGTCTCTGTAGAGCAATATAAAACCAACTGCGCCGATGCAGCTTTTAGACCTCTCTGGCGGATTTTTTCATCCCGAAAAGAATTTCTGGCGACGGTCAATGCTGTGATATTCGCCATCGAACCGCCACTGACCAGAATTCCTGAGGCATCAGCAGGAAAGTTCATCAACTCTTTGCACCAATTGACAACTTGACGATCCACGTACATGGCTGAATGCTCGCCAATCGCCACGTTGGGATTCATACCGGAAGCCAGCAAATCCGCCAAGACACCAAGTGGTGTACCCGTTCCCTGAATCCATGCAAAAAAGCGCGGATGGACATTCCCTTTGTTATAAGGGAAAATATTTTGCTTGAACTCTTGGTACACTTCCTCGGGATTTTGGCCTTTCTCGGGAATCGGCTGATCCAAAAACTCCTTCACTTCCTGAGGAATTGGCTTCCAGATTTTTTCATTTCGAATATTTTCCCAGTAGTCAAAGAGATCATCGATCATCCGATGCCCAAGTTGGCGCATGGCGTCCCAGTTCTCCGGGTCGAGTGTAAGGTTTTCTTTGGTGGTATCTGTTTTCATTTTTCTAATTTTGTCCTCCCTTAATCGGCCGAAGTCTTATGCTATAAATATCACCAAGTCCCGCTTTAGGAATATCCTGAGCTGTAATTCTCAATGTCTGCGGACCCGCATTTAGCGTGATGTTGCCAAGTGGCATGAGTTCCCATGTTTGTTCAGGTGCTTCTTTTCGCTGGACTCGGTCCGGACTTGGGATGGTTTTAGAAATAAAGGGTTCTGAGAGTGTCCAGGATAATAAATTTGAGCCATTAGCCAAACGAAACTTTGCGCCTATTTGATACTCGTTAGCGGCAAATTCCACCCAAACTTGAAATTCTCCAGAGTCTAAGACATTCAATTTCCAATAAATACTATCACTATCATTCTTCCAATTGGTCAACCAATCTTGGGCCCAACCGTGCCCTTCAAAAAATCTAATCTCACCATTGAACCTCGCTTCATAAGCAGCCAGAAAGATCTCTGGACTTTGTTTGGAAACAGGAATCGGTCGATCTTCCAGATTCTGAGGAGCCACTTTTTGCCACCAGGCCTGGTATTCTTCAGAGAGCTTTTCAGTTATTCCAGGAGATTGTAAAGCCAGATTTTCTGTCTGATCGGGATCATTTTTTAAATCATATAATTCAACACCCGAGGGCAAAAAGGCCAGAAGCATTGAATCTTTGCGGATAGCACCGGGAAAAGGGCCCAATTCGCTTTGTGGAAAGGCAACATGGGAAAAAATCGGTCTGGACACTTGCTGTGTTTCGCCATTCAGAACTGTTGCCAAACTGATCCCATCAATTCCTCGTCGCCCATTTGATTTTAATGAAAGTAGTTCCGCCAAGGTGGGCAAAACATCAATGTGAGCTGCAGGAGTACTGATAAGCCTAGGATCAATTTTGCTCGGCCATCGCCAAAATGAAGGAACTCGTACTCCTCCTTCATGAACAGAGCCTTTGATTCCTTTCATTTGAGCATTGAATCGATTGCCATTTGGACCATTGTCTGTCAGAAATATTACTAAAGTATTTTCCTCCAAACCAAGTGTTTCTAGCTTTTCCAATATTCGTCCTATGTTGTGATCTAAATTGCTGATCATACCATACACAGCGGCCAATTCATCATCAAGACCAGCTGCTTTGTATGGGTTAAAATATTCGTCAGGAACTTGGTGCGGGCTGTGAGGCGTATTGAAGGCGAGATATGCGAAAAACGGCTGGTCTTGATTTTCCTCGATAAAAGCCAAGGTTTCATCTGTCAGTACATCAGGTAAATAGCCAGGAAAAGTTTGGCTTTTTCCATTTTTCTCCAATTCTGTATCAAAGTAATTAGACCAGTGACCGGCAAGAAATCCTGTAAATTCATCAAAACCTTGCGCCAAAGGATGGTGCGGATAGTGCTGCCCATTATGCCATTTTCCAAAGAGGCCAGTGCGATAGCCATTGTCCTGGAAAAGCTCACCCAAGGTATACTCTTCGGCATCCATAGTCTCCAGTCCATTGGATACAGAAATCGTACCGGTACTTAAGTGATACCTTCCTGTAAGTAAGCTGGCCCGCGTAGGTGCGCAAAGCGGACTGACATAGAATCGGTTAAATTGTGCTGACTCTAATGCAAATTGATCCAAAACCGGAGTTTTAATAGCTGTGTTTCCATGCACACCCAAATCCCCATACCCTTGATCATCCGTCAGTATTAGAATCACATTTGGTTTTCTTCGAATTGGTTTTTCCTGACAGGAAAAAATTAGTGCTATTAAAAGAAAATGTGCAAAAACCCTGACCATTAGCTAAGCTTTTATTTTTTGAAAATAAAATATACTGCCAAAATCAGGAATATTGCTCCAATCAGGTGATTAAGCTTTAGTGTTTCGTTTTTGAAGGCGATCAGGCTAAAGATCATAAAAATGACCAGCGTGATGACTTCCTGCAGCACTTTGAGCTGGACAAGCGAAAAAGGACCTCCATTTCCTGCAAAGCCAATTTTATTGGCAGGAACCTGAAAAATGTATTCAAATAGCGCAATCCCCCAACTAATCAGAATGATGGACACCAATCCAAGTTTGTTAAACCATTTCCACTCGGCAAATTTCAGGTGACCATACCAAGCCAAAGTCATAAAGGTGTTGGAAAGGACAAGAAGACCAATGGTGAGGAGCGCTTTCATAGACGAAGATTTTAACTTTCGAATTTGCAAAAAAGCTAGACTTCCTCAAGTAAATATTAGGGTAGCTAATCTTAAAAAATCAACTGATACATCTCCTCCAACTTACTCACTTGGAGGATTTGTATCTTGAATTTCTTCAGGTCCAAACCTTTCACTGCATACTTGGACACCATGATTTTCTTGAAGCCTAATTTTTCTGCTTCAGCGATCCGGTTTTCAATACGTGACACCGCCCGAATCTCTCCTCCCAAACCCACTTCTCCTGCGAAGGAAATATGCTCCGAGACAGGAGTATCCTCATAACTGGAAATCAGCGAAGCACAAACCGCCAAATCCAAACCCGGGTCGTCCACTCGCAAACCTCCCGCGACATTCAAAAACACATCCTGCTGCCCAAGTTTCATACCTCCACGCTTTTCCAATACCGCCAGCAGCATATTTAGTCGCTTGGCATCATGACCGGTACTACTTCGCTGAGGTGTACCATAAGTCGCCGGACTGACCAAAGACTGAATTTCAATAAGTAAGGGCCGATTTCCTTCCATCATCGCTCCAATGGCGACACCATTGAGTACTTCCTCACGCTGCGTCAGCAAAATCTCTGAAGGATTGGCGACCGATCGAAGTCCCTCAGCTCGCATCTCGTAGATACCAAGTTCATGCGTGGATCCAAATCGGTTTTTTGATGTCCGCAGAATCCGATAAGTCAAATGCCGATCTCCTTCAAATTGCAAAACGGTGTCCACCATGTGTTCGAGGACTTTGGGCCCTGCAATCGAACCATCTTTCGTGATATGGCCAATCAAAAAAACCGGAGTGCCGGTTTCTTTGGCGAATTTCATCAGCTCAGCGGTGCATTCTCGAACCTGAGAAACCGAACCCGCGGCTGATTCTACAAATTGGCTGTTTAAAGTTTGGATGGAGTCAATGACCAACAAATCAGGTTTGAGTATTTCTATCTGCTGAAAAATCTGCTGTGTATTTGTTTCCGATAGTACATAGCAATCCGGATTTTTTGCCTCCATCCGATCTGCCCGCATCTTGATTTGGGCTTCACTTTCTTCTCCTGATACGTACAGAATTGTTCTTCCTTTCAGTATCAAAGCGATCTGAAGCATCAGCGTGGACTTTCCGATACCGGGTTCGCCCCCGATCAAGACCAATGATCCCGGGACAATTCCTCCACCCAACACCCGATCGAGCTCAGGATCTCCGGTGATCCAGCGGGCTTGGGCCTCGTAATTTACTTCGTGGATTTTCTTAGGCGCATTGGCCTTTTTGGTCCCGGCGCCTTGAGGTTTCCAACTTCCTTTTCCTGTTTCCTCCTTTTGGACAATTTCTTCTACGTAAGTATTCCATTCTCCACATGCAGGACAACGGCCGATCCATTTAGGGCTCTGCGCTCCGCAGTTTTGACAGAAAAAGGTGGTTTTTACTTTAGACAAGGTGATTTATGATTTATGAGTTACGAGTTACGAGGGTTTGAAGAGCTTCAAAGGAAGAAGATATTCGTGACACTTTTCGGCTCTTTCCATTTACAAAACAGTGTAAAATTGCATTTAAGATTGGCTTCGACTCCGCTCAGCCTGACACATTGTCTAACATCTTGATACCTATGTCTCAAATCTTGTCTCTTGCTTCTTGTCGCTGTCTTGATACTTGCGTCTTGATACTAGATACTCCCCATCAATGAGCCTGCAACCAATCCGGTCCCACTCCGACTTCTACTTCCACTGGTACGGCAAGCTTTATTGCGTTGGACATCAGACCGGGAATGTGTTTTTTCAATAACTCAACCTCGTCCTTATGCGCATCAAAAACCAATTCATCATGTACTTGAAGTATCATTTTTGATTTCAGCTTTTCCTTTTTCATCCATTCATACACATGGATCATGGCGACCTTGATCAGGTCGGCAGCAGAACCCTGCAGCGGAGCATTGATTGCATTTCGCTCGGCAAAGCCACGCATGGTCATATTGCGGCTGTTGATGTCGCGCAAGTAGCGACGGCGTCCAAGGATGGTCTCGACATATTCATCCTTGCGCGCCTTTTCGATGGCACCATCCATGTATTCCTTCACTGCCGGGAATTCAATGAAATAGGAGTCGATGATTTCCTTCGCCTCACCTCTTGGAATTGATAATCGCTGAGCCAATCCAAAAGGAGAAATGCCGTAAATAATACCAAAATTTGCCGTTTTGGCTTTTCTTCGCATATCAGACGTCACCTCTTCCAAAGGGACTTTGAAGATTTTAGCGGCTGTGGTGGCATGAATGTCCCGCCCATTGCGGAAGGCTTCCAACATGGATTCATCCTGCGAAAAAGCTGCCATCAGCCGAAGTTCGATCTGGGAATAATCAGCAGAAAGCAATACATGATTTTCATCTCTTGGAACAAATGCCTTTCGGATCTCACGTCCACGGGCTGTCCGGATGGGAATATTTTGGAGATTTGGATTAATGGAGGAAAGTCTTCCTGTAGCTGCGACGAACTGATTGTAGGTCGTGTGAATCCTTCCGGTCTTTGGGTTGATCATGGTCGGCAGGGCATCCACGTAGGTAGATTTCAATTTGACCATCTGTCGGTAATCCAAGATCGCTTCGGCAATAGGATGTTCATTGGCCATTTTGCTGAGAATCTCCTCTCCGGTGGCATACTGACCGGTTTTGGTCTTTTTGGCTTTTGGGTCCAACTTCAGCTTTTCAAAAAGCACGTCCCCCAATTGCTTTGGAGAAGCCAGATTAAACCGAACTCCGGCCAATTCATAGACTTTCTTTTCGATCTCCTGACTTTCTTTTTCCAGCAAAACAGAAAGCTCCGCGAGACTCTCCGTATCGATTCGGACACCTTCAAATTCCATTTCTGTCAAAACCCGAATCAGCGGATTTTCCACGTCATCAAACAAACTTTCCAAACCATTTGCTTTGAGGATCGGATCAAATTTTTCTTTAAGCTTAAGCGTAATATCGGCATCCTCTGCGGCGTAGGCTGTCACCTCATCCTCGTCCACGTCCCGCATATTGCCTTGGTTTTTGCCCTTCTTCCCTATCAGTTCGGTGATGGAAACCGGCATGTAATTTAAGTATTGCTGAGCTAACCAATCCATGCTGTGCTTTCCTTCAGGTTCGATGAGGTAGTGAGCCAACATGGTATCGTAGAGCGTTCCTTTGACATCAATCCCATAATTTTTCAGCACAAGCATGTCATACTTTACATTTTGGCCGATTTTGGTGATGGATTCATTTTCAAAAACAGGTCGAAGGAGCTCCAAGATTTCCTGCGTTTCCGCCTGATTGTCCGAAACAGGAATGTAATACGCTTCTCCGGGGATGTAAGAAAAAGACAAGCCTACCAATTCAGCCTGCATCGCATCCAATGCCGTAGTCTCGGTGTCAAAACAAATCTCCTTTTGCAAAAGCAAGTATTCCACCAGCTCTTTGACTTCTGCTTTGCCCTTGACTTTATGGTAATTGTGGACGTTGGACCAGATCGTGTCCAAGACCGGAGGAGAACCAAGTTCCAGCGGTTCCGATTCTTCATCTTCTTCAGAAATTGAACCTACCGGGGCTGCTGCTGCTGCAGGGGACCCAAACAAATCCATCTGTGCAGGAGCGTTGAGGGTGGCTTTTTTTGCACTTGGCTCTTTAAAAATACGTGCAGCGAGTGTTCTGAATTCAAGTTCAGTGAAAATCGCACGTAGTTTTTCCTCGTCTATTCCATCATATCTCAAGTCCTCTTCATGGAAATCTACCGGTACGTCGATTTTAATCGTCGCTAATTCTTTGGATAGTAAACCCTGCTGGGCAAAGTTCTCTACGTTTTCCCGTTGTTTCCCTTTAAGCTTATCCACATTGGCGATCAGTCCTTCGACCGTACCATATTCTTTTAGAAGCTTTACGGCCGTCTTTTCGCCGATACCGGGGATACCGGGGATATTATCCACCGCATCTCCCATCAAACCCAGAATGTCCCGAACTCTGTCGACATGATCAATATCCCATTTTTCACATACTTGCTTGGGGCCCATTACATCGACGCCATTTCCCATGAAGGCAGGTTTGTATAAAAAAATATGATCGTCTACGATCTGACCAAAATCCTTGTCAGGAGTCATCATATAGACTGTAAACTGTTCTTTTTCGGCTTTTTTTGCCAAAGTCCCAATAATATCGTCCGCTTCGAAGCCATCCATTTCCAAGATTGGAATACGAAAAGCTCTGACAATTTCCTTTACCCAGGGAATGGAAGCTGTAATATCCTCCGGCTGATCTTGGCGGTTTGCTTTGTAGGGTTCGTACTGTAAATGTCTAAAAGTTGGGGCTTTTGTGTCAAATGCCACCCCAATGTGGGTAGGTTTTTCCTTATCCAGCACCTCCACCAAGGTATTGGTAAAGCCCAGCATGACTCCTGTATTCAATCCTTTTGAACTGATTCTTGGGTTCTTGCTGAAGGCAAAATGCGCCCTATAAATCAGGGCCATCGCATCTAATAAAAATAGCTTGTGTGCTTGTTTTTGGGACATTTTTTGAAAGAAATTTTAATAATCGGAAGGGCCAAGTTGAGGGTTCTAAGTTACAATTTTTCCCGTACGGGCTTTTAGGGAATTGTATTATCTCTTTAAACTGTCATCCTTGGAATTCAATTTGTACATTTAAAAATGTCATACCTTAAATCAAATACTATTATGAAAAAGTTACTAGCTGTTTTGGCAATATTTGTCAGTGTTCAATTTGCAAACGCAACACCTGAGAAAAATCCAAAAATTGAGCCTACTGAAGCTCAAAAAGTTCGATTGGTAGAAATGGAAGAAAGACTTGAAGAAATCAAAGCCATGGATTTTAAATCAATGAGCAAGGATGAAATTAAGTCTATCAGAACCGAAATGAAGGATATGAAGGCTGAGGCGAAAAGAGCTGGAAATGGTATCTACATCTCTGTAGGCGCTATCATTATCATTTTGCTTATCTTACTTCTTATCTAATAAAAGCAGGCTGTCTTTATTTTCAAGGCAGCCTGTTTTATTTAAATTTTTTCAACCGCTCAGTACCTTTTCATTTTCCGTCTTTTTGTTCGGTCTCATTGAGGTAATTTTTAACCTGAAGACTTCTGAGAAAAATCAGAATTAGGGGAATCAGCCATACCACTTCATTGAAAAATAGGTGAAAAATACTTCGCTTGTTCCAACTCAGCTCCGGAGCGAAACCCAAGGTAAACCAGATTGCAGTGATGATTTTTCCGGTAATCCCGGCTAAAATTAGCCATACCCAGCTCACGGGGTAGAAAGCCGATACAAAAATTATCAAGCCCACTACAATTCCGAAGGTGCCAAAATAAGTCGCAGGAAGCGCTTGTAAGTCGGAATTTCCCATCGCCAACCAAAGGAGCAATTGAGGCCCAAACCACTTATAAAAAGCCGACCAAGCTATGGTGTACATCCCTGCCAAAAGCAGTAATCCTCGGAAATGCATCGGAAAGGTGGGATTTACGGTAGTTTGATCCATGGATGGTTTGATTATTTCAGCCGAATTAAACACCTTCAGCCGCTTTAAGTTTGGTATTTACACAAAACTATCCAATGGAACGAAAAAACCGCTCTCGCTCACAACCTTTTCTTTTTTTAGTCGCCGTGGCTTTTTTAGCTGTTGGCTTTACTCTTGGCAGAAAAGCCGGTGAAATCACCCCTATTTCAATCGATGCTGCTGCGGATTTAATCGGTCTGTCGTTTTCCCCTCCAGAAAAAGACAGCATGATTGCAGCACTAAATACGCAGCGAAATAATTTTGAAATTCTTCGAAAGACAAAACTGGAAAATTCCGTGGCGCCGGCATTGATCTTCAATCCGCTACCACAGGGCTTTTTCCCGAGTCAACTACAAAAACCTTATGATTGGGGTCTCCCTGCAACTGTTACATTGCCTGAAAAGGAAAATGACATCGCCTATTTGCCCCTAAATCAATTGGCGGTGCTGATTAAAACCAAACAAATAAGCTCTGAACGCCTAACCAAAATCTACTTGGATCGAATCAAAACCTATGCTGATACGCTTCAGTGTTTGATCACCTTGCTAGAAGAACCGGCATTACAAAAAGCCCGGGAAATGGATCAAGAGCTTGCTTCAGGTAAATATCGCGGCCCACTGCATGGAATACCGTATGGCATCAAGGATTTGCTGTCAGTCAAAGGGACTAAAACGACTTGGGGAGCCAATCCTTACAAAGACCAATCCTTTGATGAAACAGCAACTGTTGTTGAAAAATTGAATGAAGCAGGAGGAGTTTTGGTAGGAAAATTTACCCTCGGCGCATTGGCAATGGGTGATATCTGGTACGGCGGAGTCACCAAAAACCCATGGAATCTAAGTCAGGGTTCAAGCGGATCTTCCGCCGGTTCGGCCTCGGCTGTCAGTGCAGGTTTGGTGCCTTTTGCCATCGGTACAGAGACCTTGGGATCGATTGTTTCTCCATCCACCAGAAATGGCGTGACAGGTCTCCGGCCCACTTATGGGCGAGTAAGTAAGCATGGTGCCATGGCTTTGAGCTGGTCGATGGACAAGATTGGGCCAATCTCCAGATCGGTCTTGGACAATGCCATCGTACTCGCCGTGATCAATGGCAGGGATGAAAAAGACGCTTCTACGATTCCGGCCTCCTTCAATTACTCTGCTAAAAATGATGTCAAAAAACTCAAAATTGGCTATTTCAAAGCCTTCTTTGAAGGAGAACGAGCAAGCAAAAATGATCAGGCGGTTATTGAAGTGCTCAAAAATCAGGGAATTGAACTTCATCCGCTGGAGCTAAAAACCAGCATGAATCCCGGTCCTATCGTGAATATGCTTGTGGTCGAAGGTGCCGCTGCATTTGATGAATTGACACGACTTGATCTGGACGATCAACTGGTCGCACAGGCAAGAAATTCCTGGCCAAATATCTTTCGTGCAGCCCGACTGATCCCTGCCGTAGAATACGTGCAGATGAGCCGGCAACGAAGCCTCTTAATTGCAGAAATGCACGAATTGATGAAAGATTACGATGTGATCGTAACGCCGTCTTTTGCCGGACAGCAACTGCAAATCACCAACCTAACAGGTCATCCTGCCTTGTGCATGCCAAATGGATTTGCTGAAAATGGAAGCCCTACATCTATCACCCTCCTGGCCAATCTCTTCGAAGAAGAAAAACTCATTATGCTGGGCCGGTTAATTCAGGAAAATACAGATTGGCAGGCGAAACGTCCGCCGATGTTTGACAAATAGAAATTTTCAAAAAAAAGGCCTGCGACTTAAGAAAAAATGGCAGGCCTTTTTTTTATTACAAAACGACTACCTCACTATACCGGCGACTTTTATGTTTGTGGGTTTCAAAAACCAAACTTTTTGCGTCGTTTCAATAGAATAATGATCCAGCTTGTTTGAGGCCAAGTTCATATGGAATTCACCGTGTGTTGCGGAAGAGAAAAAGAGATTTTTATCAGTCATTCTAAATGTTATGGAAGAAGGATAATTATTCACATACATGATTTTTATCTCCTTGACCTTTCCTTTAGCCTCAGGCAATAATTTATGCGTCAAATAGTCAAAATTCGTCTCTGTGGAATAGGAAAGTGCCAATGAAGGCGAATTGATGTCAGCCAGATAGAAGGCTGCAAATTCTGCTTTCCATTGGTCCAAAGTATAGGTGGTATCCACGGTTTTCTCTTTCCCGTTTACCCTGGAAGTTTTTGTGACCAAATCACCATCCAACTTGGCCATTTCCACATCCAAATACCCGCTCAAATTAAAGTAGGGAAGCTTATCCATTTTTTTCCCTTTCTCTTCGGATACACAGGAAGAAGCTAGCCAAATGAGCAAACCAATCGCCGGAAAGATTCTGAATTTCATCTGTTTATAATATGTTTTTTGTGGTCAGATGGAATCTCGCATGGTGGATAATCATGCCAGTGTGTGACGTTTTCGTCATGCTCAATTTCATGTGTTTATAATTTTTTTTAGCGGTCACATGGAATGCCCTTTCAATCATCCCCCTGTGTGATCCCGTAACTACAGGATAATGGGCATTTCATTATGCCAAAAGGATTTCACCAGTCATTTCTTCAGGAATTTCCACGCCCATTAGTTTCAATATTGTTGGGGCCAAATCTCCGAGTTTTCCGTCTTTAACCGCAATTTGCTCTTTCCCATCCGCCATAATGAAAGGTACCAGATTCGTGGTATGCGCCGTATTAGGGGTGCCGTCTTCATTGATCATCATGTCCGAATTACCATGGTCTGCGATGACGATTATGGTATAGTCATTTTCCAAAGCTGTGGTTACTACGCTTTGCGCGCAGGTATCCACTGCTTCGCATGCTTTGACAGCTGCGTCAAAATCCCCGGTATGCCCCACCATATCCGCATTGGCAAAGTTGAGGCAAATAAAGTCTGCGCTTTTTCTTTTGAGCTCGGAATTGATCTTAGATGCAATCTCAAACGCACTCATTTCGGGCTTGAGGTCATAGGTTGCAACCTTTGGCGAAGGACAGAGAATCCTGCTTTCTCCATGAAACTCAGTTTCTCTTCCTCCGGAAAAGAAAAAGGTCACGTGGGGGTATTTTTCAGTCTCAGCAATTCGAATTTGCTTTTTACCAGCTCTTTCGAGGACTTCCCCGATGGTATTGTTTAGGTTATCTTTTTCAAAAAGCACCTCTACTCCGACAAAAGTATGATCATAATGTGTGAAGGTGATGTAATCCAACTGAAGTTTTTTCATATTGAAATCCTCAAAATCCCTCTGCGTCAGCACTTGCGTGATTTCGCGGCCACGATCAGTACGGAAATTGAAACAGATCACCAAATCACCTTCTTCAATGGTAGCCAAGGGTTTGTTATTTGTTCCTACATGAATAATCGGACGGATAAACTCATCTGTCACGTTGTTATCATATGATTTTTTTACAGCAGCAAGAATATCCTTTGATTTTTCGCCTTCCCCTCTGACCATCGCGTCATAGGCAAGTTTGACTCGTTCCCAGCGATTGTCGCGATCCATGGCATAATATCTTCCGACTACTGAGGCTACTTGGCCCACGGAGCCCTTCAGGTGATCTTGTAAATCTGCCAAGTAGTGGATTCCTCCCCTTGGATCCGTATCACGCCCATCTGTGAAGGCATGGATAAAAACCTGGTCCATTCCATTGAATTTGGCCGCATCACAAAGGCCTTTCAAATGATTGATATGTGCATGAACTCCGCCGTCCGAAACCAATCCCATGAAGTGAGCTTTCTTTCCGGCGGCCTTTGTTTTTGCGAAGGCAGCAGTCAAAACCGGGTGGGTATTAAGTTCGCCGTTTTCTACAGCAAGATTTACTTTGACAAGATCTTGATAGACAACTCTGCCTGCACCAATATTCATGTGTCCTACTTCGGAATTGCCCATTTGTCCCTCAGGAAGACCAACTGCAAGACCCGAAGCCTCTAATTTTGCATGGGGATATCTGGTGTAAAGACTATCTACAAAAGGTGTTTTTGCCTTGTCAATTGCAGAAACTGCAGGATTGGTAGCAATGCCCCAACCGTCCAAAATCATCAATAAAACTTTTTTGTCCATGGGGCAAATATATTACTTTTCAACCCAAAGATCCCCCCAAAATCTTTTCTGACACCACTTGTCTTCCTGATTTTTCTATTCTTAAAAATGAGCCTTGCATCTCTTTTTTTGGCTTGGATTTTGCCAAACGAGGATGATGCAAGTGCTAAGTCTTATCCTTTCTGCTTTTCTATGGTTCTATTCACCTGATTCAGGGATGAATACGGACAAATCCATAGACCCCATCGTATCCGCTATCGGAAGTGGATCAAGCAGCGAATTGGCTCGCTTTTTTGACTCCAGCATCTCTATGAATGTAAATGGTCAACAAGGGGATTACTCTAAAAACCAAGCAGAGATAGTCCTGAGAGACTTTTTTAAGAAAAATCAGTCCCTTGGCTTTTCCCTCATTTTTCAAAACGAAAATCCGGGAAGTCTCAGTACCTACATCGGCGAGTACTCAAGTAACCAGGGAATGTTTAAGGTTTTTATCAAAGTTTCCCAAAACGGATCCGGTTTTCGGATTTATAGCTTGGATTTTGTAAAAAGCTAATTTCAAAAGGTTCAAGCTGGTAGTTTTGGCTATTTTTGTGCTATGAAGCCTGCTTATCTGACTCCGGAATCTCTCCAAAATTTCATCCAATCTGCACTTCTTGAGGACATTGGTCCCGGAGATTATTCTTCTTTGGCTTCCATACCTGAAGGAAAAACCGGAAAGGCCAAACTCCTGATCAAAGATGATGGTATTCTTGCAGGAGTTGAACTTGCCGGTGAAATCTTCAAGGCGGTAGATCCAAGGCTTGAAGTGCAATTTTTAAAAAAAGATGGGGATCCAGTGAAAGCAGGAGATGTGGGACTGGTTGTTTCTGGACCTTCAGCATCCATCTTATCTGCAGAACGTCTCGTGCTCAATTGCATGCAGCGAATGAGTGCCATCGCCACCAAAACACACCGACTAAGTCAACTGATTTCCCATACCAAAGCCAAATTGATGGATACCCGCAAGACTACTCCCAATTTCCGATTGATGGAAAAATGGGCGGTGCTCATTGGTGGCGGCGTCAATCACCGTTTTGCGCTTTATGATATGGTGATGCTCAAGGATAACCATGTCGACTTTGCCGGAGGAATCCGTGCCGCGATCGATCGAACCAAAAAATACCTCTCAGACCATAGCCTGAAATTGAAAATCGAGATCGAAACCCGAAATCTAGCCGAAGTTAAGGAAGTTCTTGCCGTTGGCGGAGTAGATTACATCATGCTGGACAACATGGATTATTCCACCATGCGTGAAGCGGTGCGATTGATCGACGGAAAATATTCAACCGAAGCTTCCGGTGGAATCACTGAAAACACACTTGCTGCTGTAGCTGAATGCGGAGTAGATTACATATCCATGGGTGCTTTAACTCACTCGGTAAGTAGCTTGGATATCAGTTTGAAAGCTATTTGAGACTCAAAAAATCCACATTTCGTTTTAGTCCAGAAAACTTGGTGCGCTTCACCGCAGATTTGGAAAAAACCCGGCTAAACGTCTCCTCCGTCATTTCGAACCATTCCTTGTTTGAAAAATTGGCCAACTCCTCGTTTGGCTGAAAAGCAGGTTCCCGATTTGGTCGGGAAAAACTGTTCCAGGGACAAACGTCTTGGCAAATGTCACAGCCAAAAGCCCAATTTTCCATTTTTCCGGCAAATTCATCGGGAATTGCTTCTTTCAACTCAATCGTCAAATAGGAAATACAACGAGACCCGTCCACCACTCCGGGCTGCACAATCGCATCGGTCGGACAGGCATCAATGCAAGCTGTGCAGGTTCCGCAGTAGTCTTTTACCAGCGGCGCGTCCGGAGTCGCTTCGAGATCGATGATCAGCTCGGCCAAAAAGAAAAAACTTCCCATTTCTCGATTAAGGAGCAGGCTGTTTTTCCCGATCCAGCCTAAGCCTGCCTTCTGAGCCCATTGTCGCTCCATGATAGGTGCCGAATCGACAAAGGATCGACCCCCGATTTCCCCGATTTCTTCCCGAAGCACTTCCAAAAACTCGGTGAGCTTGGTCCGAATCACATTATGGTAATCTTCCCCATAGGCGTATTTTGCCAGTTTGATGTCCTCCGATTGATGTGGAAGTTGTTTTTCGGGGTAATAATTATAGATCAGCGAAACGACCATTTTAGCACCTTCGACGAGTTTGGTGGGGTCCAATCTTTTGTCAAAATGGTTGGCCAAATAGCCCATTTTTCCCTGATAATTCCGATTCAACCAATCTTCTAATCTCGGCGCCTCCGACTCCAAAAACTCCGCCTTGGCGATCCCACAAAAATCAAAGCCCAGTCGCTTGGCGGTGGATTTGAGGATTGAGGCGTTTTTATCGGCTGGAGTCATAGGGATTCGAAAAGTAGTTTAAATCATTTTAATGCGAAAATTGAAAACATTGAGAAAAAGACACGTATATTTCATTTAAACACGTGCAATCATGAAGACGAAACTTACATTGACGATCAAAAAAGAAGTTGTAGAAAAAGCCAAGAGGAAAGCGTCAAGTCAGGGGATTTCTCTTTCCAAGATGATTGAGGATATTTTTGAAAAGGAAGATCCTTCAGTTCAATACTCAGAATCGCAACTTGCTGCTAAAAAACTCTTAGAAAGATTGGAGGAAATGGAATCTACTAAGGCACCACTAGAGTCCGACAAAGTAGCTTTGACTAAATATTTGAAGGAAAAATATGGTTAAGATTTTTCTGGATACAAATGTGGTCTTAGACATCATTGGGAAAAGAGAGCCATTTTACCAGGAAGCAAAATTATTTTTGGATTTGCATGCCAATGGTCTAGCCAAACTTCAAATAGCTGAAAGCAGTATTGGAAATCTCTATTACTTGGCATTCAATGTATACAAATTGCCTTACTCTGAATTTACAATGAGTCACTTTTTTAAAGCTTGTGATATACTTTCAGCTGGCAAAGATTTGATATATAAGTCTTTAGAGTCCGATTTTAAAGACAAAGAAGACGCCTTGCAGTACTATACGGCTTTAATGAATAGATGTGATTTTTTGGTCACAAGGGATAAAAAGGACTTTAAACATGCCAAAGAAATCCGTGTCCTTTCTCCTATGGAATTTTTCTCGAAATGATTAACCCTCTCCCCTCCTTAAATCCTTCCGATCCTGATACCACTGCTCCTCAAAAGTTTCCTTGACCTCCACGGGAGCAGCCAAAACCGCCCACACCATCCACAAAACCAAAAACGGTCCAGCTAAGAAAATTGCCCAAATCAACGAATAGGCTACATTAAACTGGATCAAGGTCACAAACAGGATCAATACCCCCGTCACGGTTCCAACTGCGCTGAAGTAGTTTTTCATCTTTTCCATGGAATTTATTCGGAATACTAAACTCACTAGCCCATCCCTTTGTTAATCCTTCAATAAATCCAGGTATTTTATTTCTTGATACACGATACCAGCTAATAAATCTTGTGTCTTGTGTCTAACATCTAGCGTCTACACATGAAAGGCTTCCGCTTTACCCAATATATTCCTCCCAATGACCCGGAGAAAAACACCTTCGAGAATCTCCTGAACGTATTCCTACAACTCGTCACAATGACCGGTGGAGATGTCGCAGAGGCACTCAGCTGGCTGACCAATCTGGACAAGCGCTACAATATGACCAATCCGAACTACGGAATTGGAGACTTCATCGATGACCTCAAATCCAAAGGCTACCTCACCGAAGAAAATCAAAAAGGGGAATTCAAGATCACCGGAAAAGCAGAGCAAAACATCCGCAAAAATGCGCTGGAGGAAATCTTCGGCAAACTGAAGCGAGGCAAATCCGGTCAGCATAAAACCACGCATTCAGGAACAGGTGATGAACGGGGCACCGACCGTCGTGCTTTTGAATTCGGAGACAATCTTGATCAAATTGCCCTGACCGATTCCCTGCGGAATGCACAGGCCAATCACGGGTTTTCAGGTGATTACCTGCTCACCGAGAATGATTTGGAAGTGATGGAAAATGAAGTCCGATCGCAGACCTCCACAGTACTGATGATCGATATTTCGCACTCGATGATATTATATGGAGAAGATCGGATTACTCCTGCAAAGAAAGTGGCGATGGCTCTGGCTGAACTCATTAAAACACGCTATCCAAAAGATACGCTCGACATTATTGTATTTGGAAATGATGCCTGGCAGATCGAAATCAAGGATTTGCCTTACCTGCAAGTGGGACCTTACCACACCAATACCGTTGCCGGGTTGGAGCTTGCCATGGATTTACTCCGCAGGAGAAAGAATCCAAACAAGCAGATCTTCATGATCACCGATGGCAAGCCCACCTGCCTGAAAGTCGGTATCAAATACTACAAAAATGCTTTTGGGATTGACAGTAAAATCTTGGCCGAAACGCTGAAACTGGCTGCTCAATGTCGAAAGCTGAAAATTCCCGTGACCACTTTCATGATCGCTTCTGACCCTTACCTGAAAGAGTTCGTGAAGGAATTCACCAAAGTCAACAACGGAAATGCCTATTACTCCAGCCTCAAAGGGCTTGGAGATTTAATTTTTGAAGATTACAGACGAAACCGAACCAAACGCTTCTAAGCATGGACTACCAAAAACTTACCGGTCACCAACTCTTACAAATCAAAACCCTCGGACAGCTCAAAGCTTCCGGATACACTCCAAAATCCATCAAAGAAGAACTGCGTGATAATCTCATTCTGAAAATCAAGCGAAAAGAGAATGTCTTCGAAGGAATTTGGGGATATGAGGACACCGTAATTCCTGACATAGAGCGGGCCATTCTTTCCCGACACAATATCAATCTACTCGGTCTTCGAGGTCAAGCCAAAACGCGAATTGCACGGATGATGACGCATCTGCTGGACGAGTATGTTCCGGTCGTTTTTGGCTCCGAATTAAATGATGATCCACTGCAACCACTTTCCACTTTTGCGAAGAATTTGATAGAAGAAAAAGGAGACGATACCCCGATCATCTGGTGGCATCGTGAGGATCGCTATACCGAAAAGCTCGCCACACCGGATGTATCCGTTGCCGATCTTATCGGTGACGTGGATCCAATCAAAGCTGCTACCATGAAGCTCAGCTACAACGACGAACGCGTGATCCATTATGGACTTGTCCCAAGATCGCATCGTTCGATCTTCGTGATCAATGAATTGCCTGATTTGCAGGCAAGAATTCAAGTCGCTCTGTTTAATATTCTGCAGGAAGGAGACATTCAGATTCGTGGCTTCAAGTTGAGGTTACCTTTGGACATCCAGTTTGTTTTTACTGCCAATCCGGAGGACTATACCAACCGTGGCAGTATCGTGACGCCACTAAAAGACCGGATCGAAAGCCAAATCATCACACACTATCCAAAATCCATCGAGATCGGCCGCCGGATCACCGCTCAAGAAGCCAATCTGAAAGGAAAACCTGTGGAGAATATCCATGTGCCTGAACTGATGAAAGATCTCATCGAACAGATTGCGATCGAGGCAAGAGGGTCAGAGTTTGTGGATGAAAAAAGTGGAGTTTCCGCTCGATTGACAATTTCTGCCTACGAAAACCTGATTTCCGCAGCTGAGCGAAGGCTCTACATGAACGGAGAATCCAATACCATGGTGCGGATTGCTGATCTGATCGGTGTGATTCCAGCCATTACCGGAAAAGTGGAATTGGTCTACGAAGGTGAGCAGGAAGGTGCAGGATTGGTCGCTTACAATTTGATCGGAAAAGCTATCCGCACACAGTTCGTGAATTATTTCCCGTCTCCTGAACAAAAGAAGAAAGACAAAAGCGGTAATCCTTATGTGCTGCCACTGTCATGGTTTGGGGAAGGAAATGTGCTGGACATCCTGGCCTCCCAGCCTGACAAGGAATATAAAAATCTACTTCATTCAGTACCTGGATTGGAAGAAGTAGTCACACAACTGGTAAAGAACCTGCCGGAAAAAGAAAAGGAGTTCTTTATGGAGTTTGCGCTTCACGGACTGGCTGAGTACTCCCAATTGAGCAAAAAATTATTGGATACCGGACTTCAGTTCAAGGATCTGTTCAGTTCGATGTTTGATATGGGACCGGGAGAGGATGACTTTGATGAGGAAGATGACAATTAAGAAAGGGGCGCAAGCCTCTTTTTTTTGATTTTACCGCAAAGGCGCAAAGTTCGCAAAGATAAGTTGAAGATTTTTTTAATTCATTTACTGCGAAATTTTAGTTAGCTTAATGGTCGTTTTTTAGCGCTTTTTAAACACATTGTTTTATGTCAGAAAATGAAATTTCATCTCAAATAATTGGTGCAGCAATCGAAGTTCATAAACATCTTGGACCGGGTTTGCTCGAGAGTAGCTACGAAGCCTGTCTTCTTTTTGAATTAAGGCAAATGGGGCTAAATGTTAAATCACAAGTTGCTTTGCCTATTTCCTATAAAGGGTTACGATTAGAAGCGGGGTACAGGATCGATATTCTTGTTGAGGAGAAAGTAATTATTGAGATAAAGGCAGTTGATGAATTTTCTGACATTCATACTGCACAGATTCTGACTTACCTTAAACTAACAAATCTCAAGCTTGGATTATTAATCAATTTTAATTCTGCCAAACTGGTTAATGGATTGAAGCGAGTAGTAAATAATCTTTAGGTTTCTCTGCGTTCTTCGCTTTTCTGGGGAGAATAAATGTTGCCAGTTAAACTATAGCTATTGGAAAATAAGTTGTATTTGAATTGACGAAAATTAAGCGAGCTTGCGAGCAAAATCCTCCGCGTACACCGCGTCTCAGCGGTTAAAAATAATCAAAACAATTCCTACCAGTGCCGGTAGGCCCTGTACATAAAAGATTTTTTTGCTAGCAGTGATCGCTCCGAAAATTCCTGCGATCAGCACACAGGTCAGGAAAAACAAGGCCACCTTATCCGCCCAAACCGGATCTAAAATCACCAAGGACCAGACCAACCCAGCCACTAAAAACCCATTATACAATCCCTGATTTGCCGCTAACGCTTTTGTTTTTGGGAACATTTCTGCAGGCATTTGACGAAATATTTTCCTTCCTGTGGTCTCCCAGGCAAACATTTCAAACCATAAAAAATACAGATGAAGTGCGGCTACCAAGCCGATGACGATGTTGGTGAGTAGATCCATAGATTCGCTAGTTTATCATCAAGATAAGAAATTTTGGAGTAGGCTGTAGCCAGTTGGCAGTAGGCAAAAAATTTGCAAATGAACACTGCTGAACGCCTATTAGAATCTGCCCATTGCTTTCTACCGCCTGCTAACTGCTTACTAAATACTGCCTACTGATCCCTATCTTTGCCTCATGTCCGAAATAAAACTGCCCGCAGAATTCGAGTCTCAAATGTTTTCACTTTTGGGAAAAGAAGAATTCGAAGCTTTTAAAACTGCAGTCAACCAAACACCACGTACCTCCATTCGTCTGAATTCGGCCAAACCGTTCACTCTAAACTGGCCAAATTCTCCAATTCCTTGGTCCAGACAAGGTTTTTTTCTAGAAGATCGCCCAAGTTTCACCCTTGACCCCGCATTTCAGGCAGGCGCCTATTACGTGCAGGAAGCTTCGTCTATGTTTATCGAACATATCCTTGATAGCCTTCAGATTCCCAAAGGAATTTATCTTGATTTGGCCGCAGCACCTGGCGGAAAAAGCACATTGCTTTCCGCTTATTTAGGAGGTGAAGGCCTTCTGGTAGCCAACGAAGTCATACAATCGCGGGCCCAAACCCTTAAAGAAAATGCCATCAAGTGGGGATTGGGAAATATCATCGTCTCCAACAATGATCCTGACCATTTTGAGCCCTTGGAAGGTTTTTTTGAATTGGTCTTGGTGGATGCTCCATGCTCCGGCGAAGGGATGTTCAGAAAAGATCCACAAGCCCGGGAAGAGTGGTCACCTGATCATGTCAATCTTTGCTCATCGAGACAGAAGCGGATCATGGACAAGGCCGGGGCCTTGGTCAAAGGGGGTGGTTACTTAATCTATTCAACTTGCACTTTCAATAAGCAGGAAAACGAGGAAATGATCCAATTTCTTACGGAGGAATTTGCTTTTGAACCCGTTCAAATTCCGTTCGACCCAAGTTGGAATATCGTAGAATCTCAAGTGGAAACTCCCGATGGGACATTTTTCGGATACCGATTTTTCCCTCATAAGGTAGAAGGTGAGGGCTTTTTTATCACCATTCTAAAGCGGCCAGATTCCGCCTCCTCGCAGGAACCTGGAAAAATCAAGGACTTCAAACACCCAGTTCTGAAATCCATCAATGAGCGGGAAGAACTAGGATTCGATACAGAATTAGGATTCGAAGGAAAAGGCAAATACTACAGTCTCAACGACTCAATATTCAGAATTAACCAAGCCTTTTTCAGACATTTTGAGCGGATTGCATTGCATCTGAGTTTGCGGTATTTCGGAGTAGAGTTGGGGAAAAAGCAAAAAAACGACTGGATTCCGAGCCACGAATGGGCACTTTCCACCTTGCCAAAAAATGGTTTCGCTACCCACGAACTCAACTTGGACCAAGCTTTGGATTTTCTCCGAAAAAACGATCAGGAAATCGCCGATCTGCCTATTGGCTGGGTGCTGATGACTTATCAAAATCTTCCGCTGGGTTGGGTCAAAAACTTGGGAAATCGTGTGAATAACTATTTTCCGAAGGAATGGCGAATAAGGATGTGAGAATTAATGATTTCCCTTTTTCACCCAATCTAAAACTTTTTCCTTCGGCAACGCCTCCACTTTTCTTCCGTCTTTTCCCACCATCGTTTCCGCTGCAAAAAGTGAATTAATAATCGCTTCCTCTGTTGCCTCGATTACTGCGAGGAAAAGCGAAGTCATGTCATCATTTCCGAGAAATTCGGCTTTCTGAAGCAATTGAGAAGGAATAGAATGAGGTATTCGCAGGCCCTCTGCTGTGGAAAAAGCGATTACATAATCTCCCGAGCCATTGGATGCGATTCCTCCCGTCTTTGCCAAACCCATCATCGCACGCTGAGCCATGCGCTCCAGATTTCGCTCCAAAACCGGAGCATCAGTCGCCACGATAATCATGCAACTGCCGTCAGACTTTTCCAGCGCATCTTTGAAAGGGTACTTTCCAAGCTTTTCCCCGACGGGAACACCTGCAATCTGCAAGTTTCCGCCAAAATTGGTCTGGACCAGAACACCAACTGTATATCCTCCGAGGCTTTCGGGCAGCTTTCGCGAAGAAGACCCGATTCCTCCTTTCCAGCCAAAGCAAACTGTACCCGTTCCGGCACCGACATTCCCCTCTTCAACAGGACCGGATGTGGCATTTTGAATAGCTTCAATGACTTCATCTGAACTAATATGCATCCCTCGAATGTCATTCAGGTAGCCGTCGTTTGTTTCTCCGACCACAGCATTGACAGATTGGATTTGTTCATTTCCCGGCTGGGACAGCGAATAGTGCACCACCCCTTCAATTCCCGCGGCAACGCTAAGCGTATTGGTAAGAATGATCGGAGACTCGATATTTCCCAACTCCTGTACCTGCGTCACTCCGGCCAACTTGCCGAATCCATTTCCCACAAAAATGGCCGCTGGCACTTTCTCCTGAAAAAGATTTCCTCCATGAGGCAAAATTGCTGTCACGCCGGTTCGGATATTCTCCCCTTCGATTATAGTAAAATGGCCGACTTTCAAGCCTTTCACATCTGTGATGGAGTTAAGCTGGCCCGTGGGTAGCACGCCAAAGGGAATACCGAGTTCACGTGGGCGGGTTTGGGAAATTCCTCCCAGAGAAATAAAGGTCATTAGAATGATTATGATAGTTTTTTTCAAAACATTGAAGTTAAATTTTTAGGGGAAAAACCTGTAAATATCCTTTCTGTGAAGGATTCGAATAAAAATCAGATGGTCATTTTTCCATAGTAATCCAACACGATAATTTCAAAGCCTTTCTTTAAAGTAACTCTTTGTGCCTACTAATTTTTTCAAGTTTGAAAGGGAACTGAGGGACTCAGCTTTTTGAATTTCCACAATGAAACTCAAAACTTTCTGATTAAGATCTTGGTCTTTGATTTTCTTCCAGTCCTTATAAAAGGATTTATCTATCAGAATTTTCATTTTTCAGTTCGCTCAAAAAATTAGCTAAGTCCACATATTCTCCAGTCTTCCCACTTTCGATGGCATTTGCCAAAGCTAAATCTTCGGCCAACTCGTCTTTGATAATTGAAAACTCAACGCCAAGAGCTATGGCAAGCTCTTTGATTTGCTTCAAATTTTTGGACGATTTACTTTTTAAAATGATCGCTTCCATGACTCTGATATTTTCTTAAATATACCCAAAAGCACCAAAAATCTGTTGGTTATAAACGTTTGAAATTAAATCCTACTTCTTTGAAGCAATAAAAAAATGTCGCCTAATTTTTCAATTTTCAAATCTTCCAATATTCCAATTATACCTATCTTATCCTCCGTTTCCAACTAGAACTTATTCATGCTTAAAAAACAGCGATACGAAGCTTTTATTTCTCACTTTTCGGAAAACATGCCCATAGCTGAAACGGAACTTCAATACGAAAATCCCTTCCAGCTCTTGGTAGCTGTGGTCCTCTCTGCCCAATGTACAGACAAGCGTGTAAATATTGTAACACGAACTCTTTTTGAGCATTTTCCCACCCCAGCACATTTGGCGGCGACTCATTTTGATGAACTTTTCCCCTACATCCGCTCCATTTCCTATCCCAATAATAAAACGAAACACCTGATCGGATTGGGTAAAATGCTGATGGAGGAGTTTGGCGGAGAGGTTCCGTCCACCGTCGATGAACTAACCAAACTTCCCGGAGTTGGCCGAAAAACTGCCAATGTCATCACCTCTGTAGTATGGAATCAACCCAATATGGCGGTTGACACACATGTTTTCCGGGTGTCCAGACGACTTGGCCTTGTCCCTTTGACTGCTAAAACACCCTATGATGTGGAGAAACAACTTGTCAAACACATCCCCAAACAATACATCCACGTAGCCCATCATTGGCTGATTCTTCATGGGAGATATACTTGTCTAGCGCGCAGACCCAAATGTGAGGAATGCACTATCACCCATTTTTGTAAGTATTTCGAAAAGGCCAACAAGATCGCAGCTAAGGAGGGTGTGCAAAAATAAATGTGCGGGATACATTTAATTTGGGGCAAAAAGGCAAGTAAAAAGTCCATTCAGGCTTTGGTCGATGCCACTCACCACAGAGGTCCGGATCAGTCTGCCATCTATTCTCCCTGGAACGGGCTTTGGATTGGCGTAAATCGCCTCAAAATTCTTCATCATGGGCCAGATGCAGACCAGCCATTTTGGGCTCCAGATGGCAACAGTCTGCTAATTTTGAATGGAGAAATTTACAATTTTCAGGAACTGAGGAGGCTACTGACCAAGATGGGTATCGAATTCATCACGCAATCCGACACCGAGGTTTTATTGCATTACCTGAAGATTTTTGGGCAAAAAGGCCTGGAAAAACTCAATGGAATGTTTTCGATCATTTACATCGACTTGATCAGCAAATCAGTATTGGTAGCAAGAGATCGAAACGGCGAAAAACCACTCTATTATGCCCAAAGCCCAGATAATTTGGTCATCTCTTCAGAATTGAGAGGGATTACAGCTTTTCAAGCTCATGTCCCGGATTGGGATCAGGTTGATCATTATTTTTATTTCCGTGCTCCCGCTCCGGGAAAAACCTTTCATCGAGGAATCAGTGCCTGGAAACCCGGTAGATACAGTACGCTTTTCAGACACGACACTTTCAGATGGGATACGCTCCCGGTACCGCAAGGGAATAATGAACCGCCAAGTCAAACCTCCTTCGCAAAACTCCTGGAAAAAACAGTACTCAATCAATTTCATGCTGATGTACCCGTAGGATTGCTTCTGAGCGGTGGCGCAGACAGTAGTTTGCTATACTCACTTTGGTACAGAAAAACCGGAACTTCACTACCCGCATATACCATTCAGGTTGAGAAAAAGTACCGGTCAAAATACGCAGATGGAGACCAAGCTATTCGGTTTTCCAAACAGATTCCAACCGATCATCATCTCATTGACATCGACCAAAAGGCCTTCTTGGAAAACTGGGAGGAATACATCCGAAGTGTGGATCTTCCCATAGGAGATTCGGCAGGGTTTCTGACTTGGATGATTGGGAAAAAAGCCAAATCCGAGGTAAAAGTCCTGATTTCAGGGGCAGGATCCGATGAGCTCTGGGGTGGGTATCAGCGACATGCCGCATTTGATAAATATTTGCAACTGCAGCGTTTTTGGTGCAAATGGGCAGACTATTTAAAAAAACTGCCTTTTGGAAAAAATTGGAAAAAGTTCACATCAGGAATCCAGCTTGACCCCAATACCACCTTCCTGAATTTCTCCGCCTTGCAAAACCCTCCAACAGAAATGATCGGGGATTATGAGCGAATTTTCAATCCAAAATTACCAGTATACAAGCGAATGCTGGACTTTGACCGGCAAGTTTACCTAGTACAGGACGTTTTAAAAGTCCACGACAATGCCCTGATGGCTCATGGTATCGAAGGCCGCTCGCCCTATCTGGATTCCTCACTTTTGGGGCTATGGCAACGGGTGGAAGATCCTGCACTCCTCCTTGGCAAACCCTGGATTAAGAATTTGCTTCGAGAAAATGAGCTTGGCTGGGTTGCAGATCGAAAGAAGTTTGGTTTTGGACTTCCATTGCAAGAGTGGCTTAACGAATCCGGAGAATTATCCAAAAGAGTATTCGCTACACTCAAGGAGTTTGATAAAACACAGGGTGAAAACTTTTCAGATACGGTAAGACAAATCCTACGGAATCCAGAGTCAGGAGTGAAAACGCAATTCTTAACCCTTTATAATCTGTTTCTTTTGGCAGAATGGTCGAAATTGCGTCTATGAAGGTAATCTACATCCATCAGTATTTCCGAACCCCCGATCAAGGTGGAGCGGTGCGCTCATACCATCTAGCCAAAGGCATGGTGGAGGCTGGAATTGAAGTGGAAATGATTACCACGCATGCCTTATCCGATTATGATCAACGCTGGATCGACGGCATCCGGGTTCATTACCTGCCTGTGGATTATGACCAAAAGTTCGGCTTTTTTAAGCGGATTTGGGCATTTTGGCGCTTTGTAACAAAAGCTAAAAAACTGGTAAAAAAGCTACCAAGACCGGATTTGCTCTACATTACCTCAACCCCCCTCACCACGGGACTGATAGGACTTTGGGTAAAAAAAAGAATGGCCATCCCCTATGTTTTTGAAGTGCGGGATCTTTGGCCGGAAGCCCCGATACAAGTTGGAGCAATCCGTAATCCGGTCACAAAATCCCTGCTCTATTCCCTTGAAAGGAAAATTTACGATCAGGCCTTGAGTTTAGTCGCCCTTTCTCCTGGGATAGCGGCCCATTTGCAGAAAATCAGCCCACAGCGGGAGGTAGCCTTGATTCCGAATTTTTCAGATCTGAACCGATTTTATCCAAAAGAGAAAAATCAAAAATTAGCAGTGGAGCTTGGGATTTCAGCCGGATTGACACTGGTATACACCGGAGCATTGGGTCAGGTAAATGCCGTGGAAGAATTGCTGGAATTGGCTGAAATAGCCCAAAAAAGAGGAAAAAACTGGGGGTTTCTGATCATGGGAACAGGAAGTTTCGAGCAAAGGTTAAGAGATCTCACTAAAGCAAAAAACCTGAAAAATGTCTGGTTCATCCCTTTCGGATCCAAGGAAAAGGTAAACGAAGTCCTTTCCCTGGCAGATTTAGCATGGATTTCTTTTGCGCATTTGCCAGTACTTAAGACAAACAGTCCCAATAAGTTTTTTGACGCCTTGGCTGCCGGAAAGGCTATCATAGTGAATCACAAAGGCTGGGTATACGACTTGGTAAAAACCTACGAACTTGGAATCTCCTGTCTTCCCGGAAAAATGGACGCTGCTTTTGCCAAGCTTGAAAAACTGGAAGAAAATCCTACAGCGCTCGACCGCCTGAGCAAAAACTCAAGAATACTGGCAGAAACCTATTTTTCAAAAGAAATTGCTGTGAGCAGGCTTTTGGAACTGATCAACCCTCAGCCGAAAACAACTACTCAGGGCGGCGCGGTCGATATCCGGACTGCCTGAAAATCTTCTCCACATCCCACTCCATCATCAGCACTGCCAAGTCTACATTCTGGTTGGACTGATAGTCGTCCACAATATTCCAGCCCAGCCATCGTCCCAATCTTCCGGGGGCTTTTGTGGAGATTGCATCCGTAAAAGGGGCTTCTCCGATGTATTTTCTGATTTCAAAGGGGTTAGTCTGGTAAAGCAGTTCATTTTCTACAAAATGGGCCCAAATGAACTCCTCATTTTCAAAGCATTCAGCAATTTCCTCCGGAGTATAACCAATGATAAACTGGTCTGAGGTGCAAGGCATAATTGCTTTGACAAAATGATAAGCCTTCCCATAATACATCATCTCAGACAGCAAGGTGTTGTTTGTGGGGTCAGTGATGTTGTAGCGGGAGGAAATGGCAAGCACGATCATTGGAACCAAATATTCACGTTCATAGCGTACAGCCATGTATCGCGCAATATCGGGCTGAAAACTGTGATCAGCAGGTAGGTAATAGTCCAAACCGATTACAATCATGTCGTCCGTAACAATCAGATCCGAATTGAAGCCGGAGACAAAGGTATAAACCTTGGGTATTTTGAAATCTGGGAAATAGTATTTAACGGACTTGAAGGCATTTTTGAGGTCAGTTTCAATATCAGAAATATCCGCAAACTCCACTTTGACTGAGTCATAGAGTACCCGCAGAGCCGAATCCTGATGAATTTCGAGTAGGCTGGCGGCGAGTGAATCAGGAGAGAAATACATGCTTTCCTGAAGGTACACCTCAGCAAATTCAGGATGCTTGTCCAACAGAAACAAGTAATCCTTTACTGTATTTGCACCAAAGAACTCATCCTCCAAACGGGTAATAGACAAGTCAATGTCCTGATCAAGAATATCGGGATCCAATTCACAGGTTTGGTTTTTTTTGCCACAGGCGAAAACTAAAATCAAGATCGGAATCAGAAAAGCAATTCGGGTAGGCCTCATGGGATGTTGGTTTCAGATTCAAAAATAGGGATTCCAATCTTAATCCATCAATTCGTTCTCCTCTGGCAATCCTAATTTTCCGTTTGCTTCTTCCTTCCTTAATTCCGTATTTTCCAAAGTGAAAAACAGGTGGATCACCGGGCTGGCATTTTTTCGATACCTGACTTTTGGGAAAGTCCTCAATTTCCTTTTGCTGAAAAGCTCTTTTCATTTGAGCCAAATCGTCCAAAGGCCCATCATTTGGGGAAAACCCACAACGCTCAGCATCGAACCGACGACCTCATGCAATCTTCGCTGCCCAGAGTGTCCATCCGGGTTGAGATCCTTCTCCCGTCCCACGGGAATGCTGCAGGAAGCGCTTTATGAAAAGGTCATTGATCAGGTCAAAGGACATCTTACGTGGTTACATCTCTATTTTCAAGGTGAGCCTTTTTTGAATCCCCGGTTTCTGGAAATGGTCACCTACGCTGATCACAAACACATTTTCACTTCTACTTCTACCAACGCGCATTATCTCGGGGAAAATCAAGTGGACGCAATTTTGAAAAGTGGGCTCAAGCAGCTGATCGTATCCATGGATGGAATCACGCAAGAAGTCTATGAGCAATACCGGATAGGGGGAAGTCTGAATAAAGTTCAGGAAGGACTGAGGCGGTTGCTTTCGGAGCGAAAAAAAACCGGACAACAATTCCCGAGAATTGTACTCCAATTTTTGGTAACAGGACAAAATGAGCATCAGCTTCCCGCCTTGAAATCTTGGGCTAAAGCTTTAGAGGTTGACGAACTCCAACTCAAAACCACCCAAATCTATGATTTCGAAAACGGCTCTGAATTGATCCCTTCAAACCTTGGATATTCCCGTTACATTCCTGACGGGATAGGCAAATGGAAGCTGAAAAAGCAACTGGAAAACAAATGTTGGAGAATGTGGCAAGGGGCTGTGGTGACCTGGGACGGAAAGGTCGTCCCCTGTTGCTTTGACAAAGATGCCCGTCATGTGATGGGAGAGCTAGGGGAACAATCGCTTACCTCAATTTGGAATTCTTTGCCCTATTTCAATTTTCGAAAACAATTGCTAGCCGATCGCACTCAGATCGAAATCTGTAGGAATTGTACGGAATAAGCCTGTAAGGGTATTGAGAAACTTTCTCCCTGCCTGGTAAGGGAAATACTTCTCCTTCCCTTTTGATAGTTTAATTTTTCCCATTCCTTCCTGAAAATGGAGAAATGCCGGATAATAATCTTCGAGAATTTTCAAAATATCCAATTTTTTGATCGAAACCACGGTTTCAGCATCACCCAATAAAGTACTTTTTAGACCTATATTTGGTAGAATTAAGAAATTGACGGATTTTTAAATTCTATTTTCCCCCTAATTCACCCGGAACAGTCCTTAAAATCATGGTTTTAAACATAAGAATCTGGTATTTTTTTGCCTTAATCGCCCTGCTGATAGGATCAGTACCTCAAGTCAATGCGCAGCAAAATACTGACCTGACAAGCATCAAAGTCGATGAACTCAGCGATGAACAGGTAGCAGAATTGGTCAAACGGGCCAATGAGGCCGGATTAGGAGTGGATGATTTCCTCCAGATGGCCCAACTCCGGGGAATGCCATCTGTTGAGGTAGAAAAACTCCGCAACCGTATCGGAGAACTGGACTTGGGCGGAAGTACCAGCCGAAGCAGCAAGGCTTCACGTAGAGAGCCACGACAGCAAATGGACCTAAACGAAATCACCCGCGGACTCTATCAACCCCAGGATGAAATCCTGAATCAGGCAACGGGAGAGGAGATTTTCGGAACTTCGCTTTTCTATCAGAAAAACCGGCGCCTTAGCTTTGAGCCAAGCCTCAATCAGGCGACGCCCCAAAGTTATATTCTCGGTCCGGGCGACGTTATTTTTGTGGATATCTACGGACAGTCTGAGCAATATTATGAGGCCACGGTCAACCCTGACGGCTTTGTGATTTTGGACAATATCGGGCCGGTGTCGGTGTCGGGAAAAACCATCACTGAAGCCACGGGAATCATCAAAAGCAGAGTTTCCAGATACTATCCGGGACTTTCGGGCGCCAATCCCAGCACCTTCCTACAAGTGACTTTGGGAAATGTGCGGACAATCAAAGTGCATATTTTAGGCGAGGTCCGATTGCCCGGCACATTTACACTCAGCGCTTTTTCCACCGTCTTCAATGCCCTGTATTCTGCCGGTGGACCGAATGAAAACGGTACCATGCGCGCTATCAAAGTAATACGGAATAATAAGCCGATAGCAACGATTGATGTGTACGATTTACTCATCAACGGAACAGCCGATTTGGATTTGCAACTTCAGGATCAAGATGTCATTCTAGTACCGCCATTCCAATCCAGAATCAAAGTCAAGGGAGAGGTAAAGCGCCCGATGACGTTTGAAATAAGCCCCGAAGATACCTTTGAAAATCTCCTGAACTATGCCGGTGGATTTACAGATTTGGCGTTCAAAGACCGTGTTGCAATCTCCAGAATCACCGGAAATCAGCGCTCGGTTTCGGATGTGTACCAAAACCAATTCAACCTTTTCCTCCTGAAAGGCGGGGATGAAATTACCGTAAGCAAAATTCTAAACCGCTTCAGTAATCGTGTCCAGATCAGAGGCGCAGTTTATAGGGAAGGCACATTTGCACTTTCGGAAGGCTTGACACTGTCCCAGTTGGTAAAAAATGCCGAGGGTCTTAGAGGCGACGCCTACACCGAGCGTGCGAGCATCCTTAGAACCAAGCCGGATCTCAGCACAGAGATGATCGAAGTCAATCTGAAGAATGTTTTGGCAGGAACCGCCCCGGATGTAAGGCTACAGCGCGAGGATGTGATTCGAATTTCCAGCATCTATGATGTTCAGAATGAGCGCTACGTCCAGATTTTGGGCGAAGTGAAAAAGCCGGGAACCTATCCCTATTCCCAGTCCATGAAGATCGAGGAACTGATCATTCTGGCGGGAGGACTACAGGAATCAGCCAATTCTCAGGACATCGAAATCGCCAGAAGACTGGAAGATTCAGACCTTGGAACCCTTTCTGACATCATTCCTGCACGGGTCAATCCGGACCTTTCCATCAATACCAGCTCCCAATCCCTTCAGCCCTTTGATCAGGTAATCATTCGGAAAAGGGCAAATTTCACCATGCAAAGACTGGTGGCTGTCGAGGGGCAGGTGAATTCTCCGGGAATTTTTGCCATTCAAAACAGTGTTGAACGAATCTCTGATTTGATAAATCGCGCAGGAGGACTGAATCAGTTTGCTTATTCCAAAGGCGCGACTTTGATCCGTCGGACCGAATTTTTCAACACAGAATCTGAGCAAATCAGAAGACAGCGGAACCTGGAGGCCTTGAAAATGAAGTTGATCGAAGATCCCAACAATTCCGAAGCACAGGAAGAAATGCTGCAGCGCCTATTCCGGGACTTACCTGCGGAAAAAATCAATCCTATCGACACAAGTATTTCCAACGCCAAAAAAGAATCCTTGGATCAAATTGCAGAAGGAACTCCCGGATTTGCCGTGAAACTTAAAGAGACTGAAGCAGTAGCGATTGATTTACAGAAAATCATCGACAACCCAGGTTCGGAAAACGACCTGATTCTCGAAGAAGGGGATATCCTCTCCATTCCAAAACTTCTGCAGACTGTCCGCATGCGGGGAGATGTGGTTTACCCGACCACCCTGCGCCATGAAACAGGACGCGGTCTGAAACACTACATCAACGGGGCCGGCGGCTTTGAGCGTCGTGCCAACAAAAAACAAACCTACGTGGTCTATGCAAACGGGGCAGTGAAACGCACCAAAGGCTTTTTCGGAATCCGCAATTTCCCTCCAATCGAACCTGGAGCAGAAGTGATCGTACCCACCAAAGGACCAAAAATGCCTATCCGGCTGGGAGACGTGGTTGGTGTAACTACCGGCCTGGCCACGCTTGCTTTGGTTTTATCTCAAATCAACAGGTAATGGCAGATTCGAAGCATTTTTCAGAGAATCAGTTTACGCTCAAAGAGGTCTTTCAAAACCTCGGGGAATGGTTTGGCTATTTTCTTTCCAAGTGGAAAATTCTCCTTCTCGCAGGAATCATCGGTATGGGTTTAGGCGCATTGGTTTCGATCTTTAAAAAGCCGGTTTTCCATGCCGAAACTTCCTTTGTGCTCGAAGAGGGCGAAGGAGGAGGGATCGGGCAAATGTCAGGTTTAGCTTCGCTCGTCGGAGTAAACCTGGGGTCCTTGGGCAGCACCAGTGGACTCTTTCAGGGTGACAACATCATGGAGCTTTACCGCTCAGACCGGATGCTCGGGGAGGCATTGCTCAGCCCCTTCAATGATAGGCAATTGTTGATTGACCGTTTTGTCGAGTTTCAGGAACTGGATAAAAAGTGGAAATCAAAAGTCAATTTTGCGGACTTGGATTTTTCTGATCCGAGAGAAAAATTCTCAGTCACTCAAGACTCAGTCGTGATGGAAGTGTCGAAATTGATCCGTGAAAATCAGCTTTCTGTAAGCAAACCTGATCGAAAGCTCAGTATCATTCAAGTCAGCATTTCTTCGAAGGATGAGCTTTTTGCCAAGGCGTTCAATGAGAAGCTGGTGGAAAAGGTGAATTCTTTCTACCTCGAAACCAAAACCAAAAAAACGGGTGAAAACCTGGCTATTCTCCAAACTCAGGCGGATAGTGTGCGGGTAATTTTGGACCAAAGTATCGGTGCTTATGCCAGTGCCACAGACCGGGTTCCCAATGCGAACCCGCTGCTGAGTTCGGCCACAGTTGAAAGCAGGAAAAGGCAAATAGATGTGCAGGCAACCGGTGCGGTATATCAGGAGATTGTCAAAAACCTGGAAATCGCCAAAGTCAATCACCGAAACAATTCCCCTTTGATCCAGATCATTGACTCTCCGAGGCTTCCCTTGAAGCGGTCTGAGATTCGTTTGGTCAAAGGAATCGTCCTCGGAGCGATCATAACCGGAATAATCGTGATTTTTGGGCTCTATTTCCGCAGGCTGTTCCAAAAACATGTGCAGGAAAGCTAAACCCAAGCTGCCATGTTTGAAAAACTAAACCTGCTCATTCCTTTTGGAAATTTTATCCGAAACAAGTCGATCCAGAATTTCCTGTTTTTGGCCATTATTCAGTCATCGAATGTGCTGATTTCGATCATTTCCATGCCTTTGCTTATCCAAAGTATTGGCGTGGATCAGTTTGGACTGGTCAATCTGGCGCTATCGGTGATCATCCTGCTCAACATTTTGGTTGGCTTTGGGTATAACCTCAGTGCCCCCAGGGAAGTCGCTATTCTTCAGGGAAACAAAGAGGCACTTTCACATGTGGTCTCCAATGTCTTTTCGGGAAAAGTCCTTCTTGCTGCCCTTGCTGCCTTTATGATCTTGATTGGGGTTTTTGGACTCAACCTCTTCGAGGGGTATCAGATGATTTTGGTTTTTTCGGTGCTGTTACTGTTCTCTGAAGCCACCCTTCCGCTATGGTTTTTTCAGGGTATGGAAAAAATGAAACTGGTGTCCATTGCCAATATCTTCTCCAAACTACTCTTCCTGATGGGCATCGTGTTGTTCATTCATTCTCCGGAGCAGAGCAAATGGGTGAATTTTCTAATGGGCTTTTTCGGGCTGGGCATCAATCTGTTACTCTTGGCCTATATCCATTCTTTTCTAGGTATTCAGTTTTACAGACCGGAGTTTTCAGCAATCTGGAAAAGCCTAAAGGACAATTCGCTGTTGTTTTTAAGCAATCTGGCGAGTCATATTTCCATCAATGGAGGACTTATTATTCTGAGCTTTTTCTCCGTAGCAGAGACCCTCGGCATGTATAGCTTAGCCGAGCGGGTGATTATGGTGTTAAGGATGTTTCCGGCACTGATTATTCAAGCAATTTTCCCCAGCGCATCCCGACTTTTCAAAGAAAATCAAACTGCATTTTATGTCTTTTTAAAGCGCGTTTATTTTCGAGTCTTGGGTATTGGAGCGATTATTTCCACTAGCGCATATTTCTCTGCTCCATTTATCATCAAAGTGCTTTCCCGTTCAGAGTTGGAGGAATCCGTAATTTACTTACAGATTCTATCCATCGTTCCCTTTTTGGCTTGCCTGAATATTGGCAATATCACGATAATGCTTGTTTCGGATCTGAAACAGCTGCTTTTCCGTGCTTCATGGATGATGTGCGCATATATGGTGACGGTCTCCTTGATTTTGACCTCCATGCTGGGTGCAATTGGACTATGCCTTGCTATTGCTTCCACAGAAATAGTCGTGTTTTTAATCTGTCTGGTGTTGCTTTACAGACATAACCGGACATTAGTTCATGGCTTTTACTCCTGATACTTCGATCGCCGTCATTTTGGTCAACTGGAACGGGTTTGATTTTACCAAGGCCTGTTTGGATTCGTTGCGCAAAGTTGATTTTCCTGATTTTAAGCTCATTTTAATAGACAATGCTTCACAAAATCAGGAAGGTCTTCGACTGAAAAGAGCTTATCCGGAAATCGAGTTGATTGAAAATTCTGAAAACCTGGGGTTTTCGGGCGGAAATAATGTTGGAATTCGCTTTGCACTTCATCAAGGCTTCTCTCATCTGATGCTTCTCAACAATGACACAATAGTCGAACCTGATTTTTTGGGAGAAATGATGCGAAAATTTCTTCAAAGTCCAGGGTTGGGCGTGGTACAACCATTGATAATTTTTCAGCATGATCCTAAAATCATCTGGAGCGCAGGGGGAAAATGGATGCCATCATTGTACCGGGCCATTACCCTTGGAGATCGTGAGCCACTTGCAGATTTTCGATGCAAAAAGGAAAATTTGGATTGGGCTACGGGATGCTGCATGCTTATTTCCCGTGAAGCCATTTTGGCAACCGGTCTTCTCAATGAGCAATACTTTGCCTATTTTGAAGATGTGGAATGGTCTCTGAGATTTCGAAAAGCCGGATTTGGGATTGCCTTAGCTGAGAAAGCGGTGATCTATCATGAAGCTGGAGCCTCCTCCAAAAAGAATCATTCCGAAGGGACATTGAGTCCCAAGGTGTTTTACTTTCATGTTCGAAATCAATTGTTGTTGATTCGGGGAATTCACCAATGCTCCACGAGTCGCGGTAAAACCTTTGGCGGTTTGATATATCACCTTTGCCGCTTTACGCTCTGGTTAGGTTATTTTCTAATCAGAGGCAGATTTCAGAAAATGAAAGCTGTGGCAAAGGGAATTCGAGACGGGCTGACTTTGCCTATTCAACCCGCTCCAATATGGCCTTAATCTTCTTCATTGGTATTGCTATAGCGGTCGGTGCAGGATTCCTGTGGGTTGTTCAAGAGATGATTTTCAGGGGGAGATGGAGCTATTTTATTTTTTTCCTGACAGCATTTCTCCCTTTCTACATTACCAGCCTAAGTGTAGTTTACCTGGCCACACAGTCTGCTGAGGTTGTTGGCATGTTCCAGATTTTTAAAGAAGTCATAGTATTGGTGGCGATACTTGTTTTTCTATTTTACCAAAAGGGTATTTTTGATTATCCCTTTCGCCTTCAGTCCACCGATTGGATGATGTTGGCCTTTCTCTGCCTTGGATTTTTGTATTTGTTACTACCTCTGGGAGAGGCTTCCTTTATTAATAAGGCATTGTACTATAAAAGTATGCTAATACCGGGATTGGTGTATTTCCTAGGTAGAAATACCCGTTTTTCTAAACTGGAAATCGGGTGGATATTTAAAATCATTTTCGCCGTCGCTATTGGAGCCTTTTTGGTCAATTGTGTGGAAAGCTTCCTGCTAGACTCACATCTCCAGCAACTTACGGGCTATGCACTTTACAATCAGGCCATCAATGACATCGACCCAAGTGGGAATTTCGGGCTGACTTGGACCTTTGAAACTCAGGCGGTCACCAAGCGACTTGCAAGCTTTTTCTCAGATCCTTTGGAGTTGGCAAGTTCGGTGCTGATGGGTTTTGCCGCGGGTTTAATTTGGTTTTTGACCTCCAAAAAAGAATACAACTGGCCTTACCTTTTGGTGATGGCCTGCTCTTTGGGAAGTCTGGTTTTTTCGGCTTCCAGAGCGGCATTTGGGGCATTTTTTATCATGATTTTTTTTGTGGCGCTGGTCTTTAAACTTTACAAACTTATCGGAGCGGGCTTTCTGGTATTAGTCTGTTTTGGGGTTTATGTAATTGGGTTTGCATCGGATGATTTTTACTTTTTTGTGTTGGATACCATCACCTTCGAAAACTCTTCAAGCCTTGGCCACGTGGTCGAATGGCTTTTGGCATTGGACTCCATGGTAGCCAATCCGCTGGGGATTGGACTTGCTATGAGTGGAAATGCCGGAAGCGTTACGGATGAACTGCGAGTAGGGGGTGAAAATCAATTTCTGATATATGGGGTACAGTTGGGCTGGCTGGGGATGATGCTTTACATTCTCACTATGGCGACGGGTGTCGTCTTGAGCCTCAGGGTATTTTATCAAACTGAGAATACGATGACCGCACGGCTTGCATTTGTAGGAGCGGTCACCAAAGTCGGCTTGCTTCTTCCTCTCTTCACTGCTAATGCAGAAATGTATACTTATGTTGCCTGGTTGTCTTGGTGGATGATTGGATACAATGTGAAGGAATATAGTTTTATTAAAAACACATCAAACCAAATCTTTCCTGGACTCAGGCAATAATTGATTTTACCTAAAATCACTTAACTTGTTTTGTGAATTTTTCTGAGCAATCCATTGCTGATTGCTGAACAAGGTTCCATTAACTGTCTACCCAACAATTAACCTCCAATTGAAAGTCCTCCTCGACCTCCAATACCTCAACGTCGCCTCCACCGGGATCAAAACCTACATGATGGAACTGGCGAAAGCGGCCCGGAAATATCCGAATCCTGGGATTGAATGGATTTTTACCCATGAACCTGAAGCGCAGGCATCTGATAAAACCTATAAATCCACCCTCTCCAAAGTCCAGAAACTCAACTATCATTTGGACTATTTCAGATGGAAGGAGTTCCAGCTCCCGGATCTAATCAAAAAGCACAAACCGGATGTCTTGATCTGTGCCGATTTTGTTTCTCCCGCAGCTTCCCTGCCTTGTCGAAGGCTGACGGTAATTCATGATGCATTTTTCTGGCAGATGCCTAAAAACTACTCCAAGTGGTGGCGCAAATACTTCACCAGCCTGATCAGGAAAGGCTTGAAGGAAAAAACCGAAATCATCACCACATCAGAATATTCCCGCAATTCCCTACTTGAACATCTCGGGGATTCATTTCCTATTTCGGTGGTATACCAAGCCCCAAAAGGACTGAAAGCACCTGCTGATCCTACTTTTCTAGCTAAAAACAAGTTAACTACACAAGACTATTTTCTCCATATCGGCACATTTGACAAGCGTAAAAATCTTCCGCTGCTTGTCAAAGCTTATGCAGAATTCCTTGCCAAATCCTCATCAGATAAAAAGCTTGTTCTAGCCGGCGGACCGGGCGAAAGCAAGCAGATGAATGACCTTCCTGCAGTTGAGAATTTGGTTCGGGAATGTGGGTTGGAGGGCAAAGTCCTCCTTCCAGGCTATATCACAGACGGGGAAATCAAAGCCTTGTACCAAGGAGCTTTGGGGTACATATTTCCTTCGGAAAATGAAGGCTTCGGAATTCCCATTTTGGAAGCATTTGGCTTTGGTGTTCCGGTCATCCATTCCGATCAGCAGGCACTTTTAGAAGTGGCCGGTGGTGCAGGTTTGTCATTTGAAACGGGAAATCAGGCTGATTTGACGGAAAAATTGATACTTTTGGGACGTGAGAATGAGCTTAGGTCCAAGTTAATCCAGTTGGGAAAGACTCGATCAAAGGACTTTTCCGCACAAAAATTTATCGAAGCTTTTCAAAAGATTATCTTAAGTTCTACACCAATTACATGAGGCAAATCACCTGTCCGGTTTGTAAAACTTCCCCCCAAAAACCAAACAAAAATCAATCTATTGTCAGCTGCGATTACTGCGGCACCGGATGGACTTTTCTTTCAAAAGACATTGATTCAGACTCACTCTACACTGACGAAGTCTACGCCTTAGTCGACAATCGGAAATCTGTTTTCGAGCGTATTATTTTTTTGGAAGCTGAAAAAATCCTAAAAACTGCTCGATCCATTCATCCACACGCAGTTACAGTGTTGGATTTTGGTTCAGGGAAAGGGCAGTTTTTAGCCGTGGCCAAAGGCTTGGGCTGGAAAGGTTTGGGAATCGAAACAGCAATAGAACGCGCCGCTTTTGCTAAGGAAAAATATCAAGTTGAGGTCTTTGTTGAACGCTATGAAGAAGGCCAAATTGGGCTGGACGGATTTGATTTCATCACGCTGAATCATGTCCTTGAACATTTGCCCGATCCTATTAAATTGATCAATGAGCTTCTTGAAAAAAATCTTGCTCCAAACGGTCTGGTCTATGTCGAAGTTCCCCGTGCTGATTCTTGGCAATCAACGATAGCCGGCGATAAATGGATCCATTGGGATATTCCAAGGCATTTAACCCACTGGACAGAATCAGCACTGGAAAATGAGTTTGCAAAAATTGGCTTTCAAAAAGTAAGAGTTCGAAGATTTTCAATCCATCTCGGGATTTTGGGAATGTTGCAGGCCATACTTTCCAAAGTAGGATTTCGGGAAAACCTTATCCTACACTTGAAGCGAAAAAAATCCTTTGGATTGCTTATAGCTGTAGGTATTTTCTTACCCTTTGCATCGATATTGGAGTTGATTGCTGCTGGTTTTGGAAAATCAGGAATTTTGGGAGTATACCTTAAAAGAAATGCCTAAGCCTCGAAACGTACTTTTTCTTCAAAGTTCTTCAGAATGCTATGGTTCCGGCAAGATCATTCTTCAGGTTTTGCGGATTTACAGAAAGGAAGGATTCAATCCGGTTGTACTTCTGACGAACTCAGGCCCACTACAGGTGATTTTGGAGTTGGAAGGCTTCTCGGTTTACGTTCAAAATCTGGGAATCCTCCGTCGGAAATATGTCAACCCGACTGGTTTACTCAACAGATTGAGTAAAAACCTAAAAGCCTATCGATTTCTCACCAAACTCCATCAGAAATACCAGTTTGAGCTGGTTTATTCGAACACACTTGCGGTAATCGTTGGTGCTTTTTGGACCAAAAGGAGGCAAATTCCGCATGTTTGGCATATCCATGAAATCCTTCCCGGACCAAAGCCTTTAGTAAAAATGTTGGCCAGTTTACTGGACCAAAGCACTCCAAATCCCATCGCCGTCTCGAATGCAGTAGCAGACCATTGGCAGCCTCTTTTGAAGAAATCCAAAATTGAAGTGATCCACAATGGAATTCCTTATGGAGATTACCTCGAAGATTATCCCAGTGCGAAAAAGGAATTGGGACTCACCAAAAGTCCTATCACCATCGGAATGATCGGCCGGATCAATCCGGGAAAAGGACAGCTTTTCTTCCTGGAACTAGCCGATCAGCTTTCAAAGAAGTATCCAAATACGCACTTTATACTCGTAGGAGATCCATTTCCGGGATACGAACCGATTTTGGAAGAGATCAAAAAAGAAATCAGAGACAAGAGTTTAGAAACAAGAGTTACCTATCTCGGTTTTCGTGAAGATATTCCAAAAGTCATGGCAGCCCTTGATGTCTTTGTTTTGCCTTCGATTTTGCCTGATTCATTTCCTACCGTGATCTTGGAAGCCATGGCCGCCGGGAGACCTGTTGTCGCAACGCAATCCGGAGGTGCGTCAGAGATGGTTTCTGATGGAGAAACCGGCCTTTTAATCCCCATTTCCTCCGTAGAAAAAGGGGTAGATGCTTTGGAAAAGTTAATTCAGGATATTGAGTTACGCCAACGATTTGGCGATGCAGGAAGAAAGCGAGTTCTAAACGTATACAGCTTGGAGGCTTTCGAAGAAAAAATCAAAACACACCTATGGCTGCACCTGAAAAAAAGCTAAAAGTCGCCATCATGGGGGCCAAAGGCTATCCCTATGTCTATGGTGGATACGACACGATGATCAAGGAACTGGGCGAGCGATTGGTTATCAAAGGAGTGCATGTACGTGTATATAATCATCGGGCTTTATTTGCAGATCGACCTCGATTTGTCAATGGAATTGAATGCATTTATACCCCTGCTATCGAGTCCAAGAGCCTGACTCAACTGACACATACCTTCTTTTCGATGATCCATGCCTGCTTCTCGGATGTGGATGTGATTTTTGTGGTAAATAGCGGCAATGGCCCTTTTGGCTTGATTTCAAAACTTTTTGGGAAACCTACAGCGATAAATGTCGATGGGCTGGAATGGTTGCGCCCCAAATGGAAAGGCTTGGGTTCAAAATATTTCTTCTGGGCTTCCAAGATGGCAACCAAATTCTACGATCAAATCATCAACGACTCCGATGAAATGCGTCGTGTATATCTGGAGCTTTTCAAGGCAGATTCCAAAGTAATCGCTTATGGAGCTAATCCACGCGAAGCTGTGGAATCCAAACCAATCAAGAAATGGAATTTGGCAAGCCAAGGTTATTTGCTTATTGTCGGAAGGTTGGTGCCGGACAATAATGCGGATCTGATCATTGAAGGCTTTTTGAAGTCCGATTCCCTACGAAAATTGGTGATTGTCGGCGATGTTCCTTTTGAAGATGCTTGGGCAAATCGGTTGAAGAATCTGAAGGACGAGCGGCTTCTTTTCACGGGATACGTGAAGGACCCGAATGAATTGGCGGCACTATACTCACACTGCTACGCCTATTTCCACGGACATGAGTTTGGTGGGACCAATCCGGCGATGTTGAAAGCCTTGGGATACGGATGTGCGATTTTGGCATTGGACACCCCATTCAATCAGGAAATGCTTCAAAACGGAAAGCATGGTTGGTATTTTGAGAAAAATCCAGAATCCCTGAAGGAGATTGTGGAAAAAGCTGAGGCTGAACCCGAAAAAATGAATGAATTCCGCCTAATTGCCCGATCCGGATTGACTCAGAAGTACAATTGGGATTATGTGACGGAGCAGTATTTGGAGGTTTTTTTTAGCTTGGTGAAAAATTAGTTCTCACAGATCTGCACAGAAAAGAACACAGATTAACACAGATTTTTTGATGGGGTGTTATCACTTTCTGTGTCAATCTGTGATTTTAATCCGTGACAATCTGTGGGAAACTGGGCATTAGAGGTATCCATTGATCTTCCGAATAATGTTCTCTGACAAATCATCTGTATTGAAGTTAACCAAAAGACCAACCTTTACACGTGACAGTCTTAAATATGTCATTATTTGCAAATGGTGAACATTTAGTAAACGCTCCACTGATTTAATTTCAACGATTACCCTTTTCTCTATCAACAAATCTATTCGATAACCAACATCCAATTTTAAATCCTCATAGATTAAAGGAAGTCCAACTTGATGCTCAACCAAAAGCCCAGATTTGATCAATTCATATCCCATCGCCGCCTCATAGCTCGATTCCAATAGCCCCGGGCCGAGGGTATTGTACACTTTAAAAATTGCACCCCGGATTAAAAATGTGATTTCATTCTCGTGCATTGTCTAAATTAAAAAATAGTTCCCACAGATTAGCACAGAAAAGGGCACGGATTAGCACAGATTTTTTGAATTTCTTTATTTTTAGTTCAGATATATTGCCTAATTTCTGTGTTAATCTGTGATTTTAATCCGTGAAAATCTGTGGGAAATTCAAAAAACAAGAAACTTAAACCCTTCAAAAAGCCTTATAATACCATATTTTAACCTCAAATCTCTTTAATCCCATGATCAGAAAAGCAACTGCCGTTTGGAACGGAACCGGAAAAGAAGGCAAAGGCCATTTGACCACAGCAAGCACTGTCTTAAACAAAACACAATACTCTTTCAACACCCGATTTGAAGACGGAGTAGGAACAAATCCCGAAGAACTCATCGCTGCCGCTCATTCTGGCTGCTTTGCGATGAAGCTCAGCTTCAACCTGACCGCTGCCAATTTTCCTCCGAAGGAACTAAACGTAACTTCCAACATCACTTTTGAGGACGGCACGCTGAAGAAATCTCACTTAGTGCTTAAGGCTCAGGTAGAAGGCATCTCCGAAGAAGAATTTGCCAAGCAGGTAAAAGACGCAGAAGAAAACTGCCCGATTTCCAAGGCATTGAATATGGAGATCAGTGTGGAATATACACTGAACGCATAATTACTTTTGGTCTGTGTCTCCACAGACCACGGCGATAGGTGCTGAAGAAAATTGTCCGATATCCAAAGTCTTGAATATGGAAATCAGCGTAGCGTATACGCTTAATTCCTGAAAATTTGCGTTTCGCGGAGACCTGGCTGTCGGTTGTCAGACACAATCTGCTTCCAAAAAATATGATTAAAAGAAGCCATGCTAGTAAATTAGCTTGGCTTCTTTCTTTGAGCATGTTGCAGTTAAAATTTAATCCTTATCGAAACTACTGGAACTCCGGCCATTTGTCTGCTTGAAAACCTCTGTATCTCCATGGGTTTGTAGTCCAGATTTGCAGAAAGTTCTCTCGCTTTTTTGAAACTTTTGCCTGAGGAGGATAAAACAACGATACTTGCGCCAAGAATAAGCGCTCCCCCCACTACTAAATTTCTAATATTATTCATTGGGACATTTCCTTGGGCGGCATGAACGAATATCAATGCTGAACCAACTAACAAGGCCGAACCGATTATCATCTCTAAGTTCCCTTCTCTTTTGTAGTCTTGATATGACTTTTTGGAATTAGTTTCCTGGCCAAAACAAAAATTAATTGTTGCTAAAATCATCAAAATAAGAAATGCTGTTTTCATAAGAATTAAAGTTTGATTGATCTAATTTATTATCAATCAAACTATTGAATATCCAGGAATTGCGAATTTCAGAATTAATAATTGCAGAAATCGCAATTATCCGACCCGATGACCTTCAGACCTATTTTCCCGCTGCTTTTCAGTCAAAAAAGTCCAAGCCACAAATCGACTTTGCTTATTTCCCTGAGCCATATCGATCGTTTTTTGGGAAAAAACCCCAGCTTTTTCAAGTTGATAATAAATTGATTTTAGATTTTCGGACTTCGATACCAAAGTCGTAAACCAACAAACTTGATTCTTGAATCTCATGCTTTCCTCAATCATTTTTCGGATAAACTCCAATTCTCCCCCATCTGTCCACAATTCATCAGCTTGTCCTCCAAAGTTCAATACTGGTTTTGAAGTCAACTTTCCGGTTAGATTTCGGACTTTTCGCCGGCTGACCTCTTGGGCAGCTTGGGCAGATTCGTGAAAAGGAGGATTGCAAATCGTCAGGTCGAAAAATTCCTCAGCAAGGATGACGTTGGAGAAAATTCTGGATGAATCAGGCTGCAAACGGAGTTCAATTTTAGCTTGCAATTTTTGATTCTGCGCGATGATTTTTTGAGCCGATTCCATAGCTACTGGATTCAACTCCGATCCTACAAAACTCCAATCATAAATCGAATTCCCTAAAATAGGATAGATCAAATTTGCCCCGGTTCCTATATCCAAAACCTTGATTTTTGAGCCTGTTGGGATTTTGCCATCCTTGCTTTCTCCAAGCACGTCAGCCAAATAGTGAATGTAATCCGCCCGACCTGGAATCGGAGGACAAAGAAATCCAACAGGAATATCCCAAAACTCGATTTGGTAAAAATACTTTAAAAGAGCGCGATTGAGGGATTTGACGGCTTTCGGGTCGGCAAAATCCAAAGTCAGATTCCCATGCTCGTTTTTGAAAATATGTGCTTTCAGCTCCGGCAAAGAATCTGAAAGCAACTCCAAATCGTAGCGCCCTTGATGGAGATTTCGGGGGTGAAGACTTGGCTGTGGAGTTTGCTTCTTCATGTAGACAAAACTACCCTTTTCACCTTAATCCACCTCAAAACTCAGCTTCATCGTGATGGAAGCCGTTTTGTTTTTTGCCGAGGTATTGAATGTGCCTCCCCAGGAGTAGTCTTCACCTGAGTTTTGGCCGGTGATCTGGAAAATCCCCATGTTGGCAGTGACGAGATCTCCCAAGCTGGAATTTGAGTTTTCAGCGATTCGCTCGGCCCGGATTCTACCGTCCTCTGTCGCCTTGGCGATCATTTCCAGTTTCAGAGATTCCAGTTGGGTATAGTAATACCGGGGTGGCTGAGAATAGAATGTGATCCCCTGATTGAGCAATTCGGTGATTTCACGGCTGATTTTCTCCACTTTTTCCACCTCCTTGGATTCGATGACCAAGGACTGGTTTAACTGATATCCCTGAAAAGTCTGTCCGGCGTAGTTTCCGTTTGCAGTATAATTTTGTTGGTAAATGGGATTAGTACTGACTGCATTGAACACCAATTGCTCGAAGGGAATACCCTTTGATTTGAGGTAATTGGTGACGGCCGTTCGATCACTTTCCAAGCTTGCATAAGCAGCTTTTAGATCCTTGCTTTCCCGGGAGAAATTTCCCTCCCAAACCACCAGATCCGAAGTAAAATTCTGCTCCCCCAAACCCGTCACGTGGATCATTCCCTGTGGACGGTTTCGGTTGATGACCGCATTGGCAAATACAAAAGCGGCGATGATGATTGCAATTGCAAAAATCAGTGAAGAGAGGTTTTTTCGCATGGCGATTTAGAAAAGTGATTGATGAATTTACCAGATATTCTTTCAAATTCATAGGCAAAAAACCCGCCGAGTATGCGGGTTTTAACTTTAATTAAAAATTAGTTTTAATTCTGATAACTCCCTTCCAATTCGATTGATGCCGGCAAGGATCCGCTGTGATTGGTTTATCGAAGGCTTTTTTTTTCCACTCACATACTGAGAAAGCAAAGAGGGATTCATTCCGATTTTTTCAGCTAGAACTTTTTTCAAAATACCCGATTTCGAAATTCCTGTTTTTTAGGATTTTCAAGGTCAATTAAATACCCATTGACGACACCATATTTTAGCACTCCATCTTTGGCCAAAAAGAAATTGGGAACGGAACCGGTGGTCCAACCGCCTGTGAATTTTTCTGTGGTCTTCAGCACCAGTATTGGAAGTCTATGTACTTGTCTAGCCTCTCCGTTTTTTACTTTCACAGCCATAAAGCCCTGACGAAGTAAATCCATCGCTTCAGCTTCGGAAATTTTGTCGACACTTTCGAAAGCTGTAGGGTAAACTTTCCCCTCAGTATAGTGAAGTCCTGTGGCATCCAAGGTCTCAAAACCATAGAAAATCTGCATATCTCCCAAGTCCTCCACTGATCCAGTCATAAAATATCCGGAAGCATTCTCTGACTCTCTTCTTCGGATGGCCAGATCGAGGGGATACAGTTTGTCCCTCACGTTGACTTGCATTTCATTGATGATCAGATCCATGAGTTGAAATCCATTATCAGGAATCGCGAAATACTGGGCAGTGGTGTATTGCTCATAGCCTTTGGTGGCGATTTGATGCAGTGCATTGAGGATTATCATAAAGTTCAGCTTGCGGATGTATTGCTTCTCCGGATCACCAGGATACCCTCCAGATTCGATCAAAATCGTACTGGTACCCCACTTTTGGATATTGTCTCCAAAGGCACGTGGTTCGAAAGCGTCATCATACTTTCCAACCTGCCCGGGAATCAGATTTTGCAGAATGTCATTCATCCCCGCAATGGTCTTCATTGCATTTCCGCGGACATCATTGATTTCGGTCTCATAATTATAGGCTGGAGCCAAAAGGGAAATTGTTGCTTGCTTTGGCGTATTGACCACATTATAATAGATCTGCTGATCATGGAGATTGAACCCAAACTCAGGTTCGAAGTCATCTCTGGCTTTTTTGAGAATCACTGCCTCCGGTGAAATTTGCGAAATCGCATCGCGATTTAAGTCAATGTCCAAACCATTTCTCCGCTTAAATGCATCCGCTCCGTCAGGATTAAGCATGGGGATAAACTTTAGAGTGAGGCTGGATTTTAGGGTTTTTCTCAATTCCTCATGCTCATCGTCTGAAGCTTCCAAGAAATTGAACAGGTCAAAAAGGGCCATTGTTGCCGTACTTTCATTGCCGTGCATCTGAGACCAAAGCATCACCTTGGTTTGGCCTTTGCCCCAAATCATGCTGGAGATGCTTTTGCCTTCTACGGATTCGCCTAATTTTTCGATCTGAAAAGCTGCAGAATGCTTTTGGATCAAAGGCTGAAGATCGGCATGCTTAAATCGACGGTGTGTGATCGTGGGTTCTTTGTAGCTTTCAAAAGCGGCTTCCAAGCGGTCAGAGGGAATTTTTTCGTAAGCTATCTGAGCTTGAATTTTACAGCTCGTGGCAAAAAGCAGAAAACAAAGGAGGTACAATTGTATCGAATTCTTCATAGAATTGGCATTTGAATCACTGAATCTAAAACTAGCTAATCGAGTGAAATAAATTCATCTATTTTTGTCCAAGCTCATAAAATCCTCCCATGAACCTCAGCTACCAAGTCATTGACCTTCCTCTAAAACACACCTTTACAATTGCCCACCAAAGCCGGGATATTCAAGATACTTTGATCGTAAAGCTGGAGGAAAACGGCATTTACGGCTTGGGTGAATCCACTACCAATCCATTCTACGGAATGACAATTGAGAATATGGTTCCGCTTTTGGAGGCTTTTCGGCATGTAATTGAAGGCGAGGGTTGGGAAACACCTGAGCAACTTTGGGAATTGGGCCGGGAAGTATTCAATGAAAACCCATTTGCGCAATGTGCACTCGATATGGCGGCTTGGGATCTTTTCACCAAAAAGAAGGGCCAAAAACTCTATGAATACCTAGGCTTAAATCCTGCTACGATTCCCACTACCAACTTCACCATTGGAATTGATACGGTCGAAAAGATGGTGTCCAAAATGAAAGAAGTGGATTGGCCGATCTACAAGATCAAGCTGGGGACTGAAAATGATCTGGAAATCGTCAGCGCATTGAGAAAGCATACTGATGCAATTTTCCGAATCGATGCCAACTGTGCTTGGACGGCTGAGCAAGCCATTCGAAATTCTGAAGAATTGGCTAAGCTCGGCGTGGAATTTATGGAGCAACCGTTGGGAAAAGACGACTTGGAAGGAATGAAGGAAGTTTTCAAACACTCAAAACTTCCTGTGATGGCTGATGAAAGCTGTATCGTAGAATCAGACGTCAAAAAATGTCACGGCTTATTCCATGCCATCAATGTCAAACTCGTCAAAGCAGGAGGCATAACTCCGGGACTGCGAATGATCCATGAAGCCAAATCGCTGGGTATGAAAACGATGGTAGGCTGCATGACAGAATCCTCTGTTGGAATCACCGCCATTGCCCATATTGCCCCGCTTTTGGACTATGTAGATATGGATGGAGCGATGCTACTGACCAAAGATCCAGCAAGAGGGGTGAGGATTTCACCAGAGAAGGTTACTTTCCCGGACGGCCCTGGTATCGGGGCGGAGTTGGTTTAGGGGTTTCGGAGGTAAGGAAGTTGGGAGGTCAAGGGGAGTTAGAAAGTCGGAGATTTGTCTTTCTCAAAAATCTGTGTTGATCTGTGTCTTTTTCTCCGGAAACCTGCGGGAAAAAATAAAAACCCCGGAGCATCTCTACCCCGGGATTTCAAAATCTTGATACTTATGTCTAGCTACTAGCTTCTCCAATTATCCTTCCCCCACAATCATCTTAAATCCTTCTCCGTGAATGGTAATGATCTGGACTTTTGGATCGTCTTTGAGGATTTTGCGGATTTTGCTCAGGTACACATCCATGGAGCGGGCATTGAAGTAGCTGTCATCTCCCCAGATCTGCTTGAGCGCATGACTTCTGTTGACCAACTTATTGATCTCTGAAGCAAGGAGTCGGATCAACTCGTTTTCCTTAGAAGTCAGCTTGTGCCTTCCCTCAGGGCCTTCGATAAACTGCTCATCGTAATGCAGGACAAAATCACCAAACGTATAGGTTTTCAACGCTGAGATTTCGGTTGACTTTTGAGTTCTGCGAAGGATAGCTGTTATCCTCAAGAGCAATTCTTCCATAGAGAATGGCTTCGTAAGGTAATCATCCGCTCCGATTTTCAGGCCTTCGATAATGTCATCTTTTTGATTTTTGGCGGTCAGAAAAAGTATTGGAAGGTTTTCCTGCACTTTCTTGATTTCCTTGGCTAGCGTAAATCCGTCCTTCTTTGGCATCATAATATCCAAAAGACATAGATCGTATTTGTCTTTCTTGAATTTATTCCAGCCTTCCTCCCCATCTCTGCAAAGTGTGGGCTCATAGCCTTTCATTTCCAGATACTCCTTTAAGATATCTCCCAAGTTTGGATCATCTTCTACGACTAATAGTTTGGCCTTGCTCATTGTTTTTTGGGTAGGTTAATGGTGAAGATACTTCCTTTTCCGGTTTCTGATTGCACTTGAATTTCGCCTTTATGGGCTTCCAGCATAGTTTTGACATAAGAAAGCCCGAGTCCGAAGCCTTTTACGTCGTGTACGTTACCGGTTGGTACCCGATAGAATTTATCAAAAATCTTTTTCTGGGCATCTTTATTCATCCCGATCCCTTTATCCTCGATGCAAATAAAAACCCGATCTGCTTCTTCCCAAGCTTCCACCCGTATGACCGGATTTTCTTTGGAATATTTGTTGGCGTTGTCCAGTAAGTTATTGATCAGGTGGGTAAGGTGAAAGGCATCTCCTTCAATTTCGGGATCTCTGAGTTTGTTGACAAAGTTTATTTTCCCGCCGCGTTTCTCCACCTGAAGACTGATTTGATCTACATTGCTCTCCAGCAAATCAGTCAAATTGATTGTTTCGATTTTGAGTTGGAAATCCTTTTTTTCCAGCGCGGCTGCTTGCAGTACTTTTTCAACTTGGGTTACCAAGCGCTTATTTTCGTCTTTGATGATTCCAAGGTATCGGGTTCGGAATTTATCATGATTGGACAGCTCAGGGTCCTGAAGAGCTTCCACGGCAAGACTCACCGTAGCCAGTGGAGTCTTAAATTCGTGGGTCATGTTATTTATAAAATCGTTTTTGATTTTGGAAAGCTCCTTCTGTCGGATGATGACTTTGATCGCGTAGACGAAGCAAAAAATGATCACGAAGATGAAAACGACGGAGCTGAAGATCGGAAGCCAGACTTGCCGGATCACGTGATTATTTTTCTCAGGGAAAAAGATGAACAGAAAGTTATCCTTGCCTAGAATATCATTAGGGAAAAGCTTGGCTTGGACTCCATGATTTTTTAATCTCAAGGGGTCAGCTACTTGGCCAATGGGCACCATTTCTGCCTTATCATTAAGCAATGCCAACTCAAAATCCTCGGAAATTCCTTTTTCGACCAAGCGCTGCTTAAGCATTAGCCTGACTTTTCCAGTATCTAAGCGGTCTAAAATAGCGCGCTGCCCCTCTGCCCACTCAGCTATAGCCTGATTAATTAAGTCAATTTTGATATTCGTCTTTACGATCTTGTCGATCGCATCATCAGAAAGAATGATCTCTGTTTCAAAGGAAGATATGATTGGCTTATTTTGCCTTCTCTGTCGAAGGAAACCTTGACTTTTACTCAGGAAATCTAACTGCCGCTCTTTTTCCTGAAGCAAAATTTGCATTTCGTCAGGAGTGAACATCCTCGAGGCAATCTCAGGAGTCAAGTAGGTGAAGAAATTTTCCAATTCAGAAACTACAGAAATATCCACTCCACGAGAAAGCAACATACGACGAAACGTCTCACTCACCTGAGGCGCGGGTAAGGAAAGCATGGTGTCTACGACTGATGGGCGGCTATATCGAGGGGAGGTTTGGATTTGAAGCTCAATAGGATCGATTTTTTTGAATATAGTCTCCTGAAGCGCTGAATCCTGAATAAGTTGGCTAAGCAGGACATCACTCGTTTCACCTTTTTCCAACTCATTGATTGTACTGGAAAGTACCTGAAGCACATTTTGATCGAATCTTTCCTGATTAATCCTTACAGCATTTCTGACCCAATAGTATTGAAAGCCCATCAAGCCAAAGCTTGCCAGCGACATCAAAACTACAATAAGGGTGATATTACCTTTGGACATCACACAAATTTAAAGTGATTCGCAAGTGAGGCGCAGCTGTTAACATGTTTTAACTGAGCTGTTTTTTTTCAAATTTCTTTATTTTGAACAATGGAAGTAATCTTGCCGTTCTCACTTCATTAGTTTCTTAATTACATTAAATCCAAAAAAAGGGAAGGTACTAGCCTTCCTTTTTTTTATGAATAGGTAACTTGCAGCCTCAAATCTTTAAACCTTTTCCAAGTGCCTAATCCTACGCATATCCAAGGAGTATCCATCGCCGCTCTGGCTGATGAATTTGGAACCCCTCTTTACATTTATGATGGTGAAAAAATCACTCAACAGGTAAAAACTCTCCAAGAAGCTTTTGGAGGCGTGCCTTTGAAAATCAAGTATGCCACCAAGGCACTTTCCAACATCAATATCTTAAAACTGATACGGAAAGCAGGCGCGGGTGTGGATGCGGTATCCATTGAGGAAGTAAGGTTGGGAATGATGGCCGGACACCAAACAGATGAAATCATGTACACCCCAAGTGGCGTTGGTTTTGAGGAAATTCGGGAAGCTGTCAACTTGGGAATCATGATCAATCTGGACAGTCTTCCTTTGATGGAAGAGTTTGGGGAGGTCTATGGAGGATCGATCCCTGCCTGTATCCGCATCAATCCGCACATCATGGCCGGAGGAAACCTCAAAATTTCAACTGGGCACAAGGAAAGTAAATTTGGTATTTCCATCGAACAACTCCCTCAAATCCTGGATACGGTAGCCAAATACAAGCTTAATATCGTAGGACTTCACATTCATACGGGCTCAGATATCTTAGATGCGGAAGTATTCTTGAAGGGGGGAAATGTTCTTTTTGAAGCTGCGATTCAGTTTCCTGAGCTTAAATTCCTTGATTTCGGGGGAGGGTTTAAAGTAGCTTACAAGCCGAATGATATTGCTACAGATATAGTGGAAGTGGGCAGCAAAGTGTCCATAGCCTTTCAGGATTTTTGCAAACGCTATGGGAAACAACTTGAGCTTTGGTTGGAACCGGGAAAATTTTTGGTCAGTGAGGCTGGATATCTTTTGGTAAAGGCTAACGTGGTCAAAGAATCCCCGAGCGTAACTTTTGTGGGTGTAAATTCTGGATTGAATCATCTCATTCGGCCCATGATGTATGATGCATACCATGGCGTATACAACCTGAGCAATCCAGATGGGAAAAAAGCGAAATACAACGTCGTGGGATACATTTGTGAGACCGACACGATTGCTTCACATCGTGAACTGACTGAAGTAAGGGCAGGAGACCTTCTGGTCATCAAAAATGCCGGGGCTTACGGTTACAGTATGGCTTCCAATTACAACTCAAGAATGAGACCCGCGGAAGTGCTGGTTTTGGACGGAAAGGCATTCCAAATTAGAAAACGGGAAAATTTTGAGGACCTGGTTCGCAATCAGGAAATTATTGATTTTTAACTCAAAGGCGCTCGACAAAGCGCCTTTGGTATAATTATTGACAAACTGTGCATGTCAAGAAGCGAAAAGTACTTTTGATTCGTTTCAAGATAAGGTTTGAAACCCAAAGATTGCTCACCTCAATCCTAAGCCCTAGTAGTTTCAATGTCTTATTTGATAAAATCTAATCACGGATAAAGTATTGGTTATAACTTTGTTCCGCGAGAGAGGATAGTTTATGTTGCGGAAATTTATTTTAGGGATATGGCTTGTATTGTTTGGGCTCTTGGGTGTTTTCCCCCTGAGTGCGCAAGACGTGCAATATTCCCAATTCTACGCCGCACCCCTTTACCTCAATCCTGCCCTGACCGGCGCCTCCGAGCTCACCCGCGTTGGGGTAAACTATCGAAATCAATGGCCTGGCTTGGACCATAGTTTCAATTCCTATTCAGCCTATATTGATCATTATATTTTTGACTACAACAGTGGCATTGGCTTAATTTTCAATGGAAATCAGGAAACTCTTGCCAATCTTTCTACCAATGAGATTGGATTAAGCTATTCCTACAGACTCAAATTGACCGAGAAGTTTTTTTTCAGGCTTGGAGCGCAGGCTAGCTACATGCAGCGAGATGCCTTTTTCTCAGATTTGGTGTTTGGTTCGATGATTGATATTGTCAACGGTACCGTAGGCGGCATTACCGATGAGCTAAATGGCGTTCCTTTAGACAGTCGCCATTCCTTTGTTGATTATGCTGTGGGAGGAATGTTTTACAATGACAAATTTTGGCTGGGCGCATCCGCCCATCATCTGAGCGAGCCCAATATTTCTTTTGTCAACGACCAATCCAGCGTACTCCCGATGAAATTATCGCTTCAGGGAGGATACAAAATAAATCTTGCTCCCGGAGGAAGGGACTACTTTACGCACATCTACCAGGAAAGATCGCTCTCATTTGCTTTTAATTACAAAGAGCAAGATCCTTTTAGCCAACTGGATGTGGGGGCTCAACTGTTTTTACACCCGCTAGTCTTAGGCTTATGGTATCGGGGACTTCCTACCAAAAACAGTCTTCCAAACAATGAAGCATTCATTGGACTGGTAGGCGTTGCTTTAGAAACCGGTCTGGACATAGGCTATTCTTTTGATATGACTACGTCCAAACTTGGACTGAGAAATAGTGGAGGAGCGCATGAAATTTCGGTTAGATATACTTTTTTATGGGGTGATGCTAAATCCCGAGGTCAAAGATCACGCGTAATACCTTGCTTCAGGTACTGATTTTCAGAGGAAAAATCAGTTTAACGTAAAAAATTCGAAAAAATTTTGATTTTTTTTCAAAGGCCTTTCTAGCAGGTCTTTTTTCATTTCACATCCTGAAAAAAGTATCACCACAACAGTTTTTTTAATTATGATACATTTTAAAGAAAAATTATACTTTTCTAAGCCTAGCATTTCATTTACATCGTAGTTCACCCTGCTTGGAAAATAGAATTTTTAGGTTCTAATTTCATGAAATCAGCAATTCTAAAGAATATCATTTTGTTGTATGTGACTTACAAAAAATATTATTCTTAAAAATGAAATACACAAAAGGGTTTTTGTAAGACAAAAATCTACTGCTGAAAGAGTTGAATACTGTGATGAAGTGCAAAAATGAAAGGTTTAAATAAAATGTCCGGCGCAAAGATTCTCCTACTGATCCTCAGTATGGCAATCAATTATTCTGCCCGGGCCCAATTTGCCTTTAATATCCCCAGTCGTGAAAACCAGCGAATTGAAACATATCAGACAATTCAAGTCGCAGTAAGCGGAAAACTCGCACTCTGTTCTCACAGTGAAAAAGGAAGCATTATCCTTGACGTAACAGGAGGAGTTCCTCCATATAAATTCAGATGGAACACGAACGAGACCAGCCAAAACCGTACCAATTTAAATGCCGGTACCTACACGGTCAAAATCACCGACGCACTAGGAACAGAGCATATCGAACGAATAATTGTTCAACCGCCATTTCCTTTAATCCTCAATCCTGTCACAAAAAGAGATGCAAGCTGCGGCTCCGGAAATGATGGATTCGCTAAAATCAGCGTAAAAATCGGTAGAAATGATTACGAGGCTGACAGCCCTCCTTATAAGATAACCTGGAGCAATGGCCTCAAAGATGTTTGGGAAGCCGATAATTTAGCCCCGGGGACCTATACAGTAGTAGTTGCTGACAAATACAATTGCGACGTAAGCATTTCATTTGATATAAAAGCTGCTGCTGAAGGAATTAATGTTTCGGCTGCTTCCCAAGATCCAACCTGTCAAATAGCTAATTCTGGAAAAATTCAATTAACTGTAACTGGGGGTCAGGCTCCATATACTTATGCATGGAGCAATGGGGCCAACTCCAAAGATCTCTCCAATATCGCTGCCGGGACGTATCAGGTTACTGTAAAAGATAACAAAGGCTGTTCTTTCCAAGCTTCCTACACATTGAGCTCACCGGCTTCTTTCACCTTGGATTCAAGAATCCTTGATCCTACCTGTAAGGATTCAGACACCGGTGAGATTGAAATCCTTCCAAAAGGCGGAAAGGCTCCATTTTCATTTCTATGGAGCAATGGAAAAACCTCAGCAAGAGTAACTGACTTAAAAGAAGGCAACTATTCTGTGAAAGTAACAGATGCCCTTGGCTGCACTGTTGAAAAGCAATTTTCCTTAACCAATCAGTCAAGCCTGACCTTAGAGGTGTTGGAAAACCGTCCGGTTTCCTGTTCCGGCCAAGCCGATGGAGGCATATCCCTAAAAATCACAGGACAAAAAGGAACCATAAAATTATCCTGGTCAGACGGGGCAAAAGACTTACTTCAGAGAAAAGACCTGAAAGCGGGAACCTATACGGTGACCGCCACTGATGAAAGCGGATGCTCAGCTTCCCTCACTGTCACCGTGGTAGAAACCACAAAAATCCAGGCCCGTATCGAAACTGCCCTAGATATAGACTGTTCAAATGGAAAAGCAACCGGAGTGGCTTGGGTCTCAATTCAGGGAGGCAAAGAGCCCTATACCATCAAATGGAGCAGTAGCAATTCAAATACCCGAGAGATCAACTTCAGCTCTTCCGGAGTCCTTAAGGTAACAGTAACTGACGCACTTGGCTGTAGTGTAGAAGCTGAGTCAAAAGTGGATTTTCCAAATCAAAATTCACAGGGATCAAGACTTGACTTCCAATATCGAAAGCTGGTCTTCACCTCTGAACCGGAAGTAATGATCGAGGAGGAAATCCTGTTTGAAAGTGAAATTGCCCCGGAATTCATCGCTTGGGAATGGGAGTTTGGAGACGGGAAAAAATCCTCTGAAAAAGATCCTATCCACATTTTCTCAAAGTCCGGAGAATATGAAGTCAAACTAACCGGATACGACATTTTTGGCTGTTCTACTGTCGAAACAAACAAAGTCCAAGTCACTTCTCCAACTGAAATGATCGTAATCCCAAACGCCTTCACTCCCAATGGAGATGGGCTTAATGATACGTTTTTCCCTAAACTGAGAGCTGTCACCTCATTCCAATTGGAAGTCTTCAACACCTGGGGAGAAAAGCTCTTTATCACCAACAGCCTGGAAAGCAAAGGTTGGGACGGGACCTACAAAGGTCAGCTGACTCCCGCCGGCAATTACATTTATCGAATCACCTTCACCACCATGAACGGACAAATGGTCAATCGTTCCGGTGGTATCACCCTTATCAGATAGCATATGAGAACATCATTTACGCTTATCACCCTCGTGTTCTTCACTATGTGTTGTACATCCCTCTGCCTTAAGGCTCAAGATGTTCAATACTCACAGTTTTACGCGAACCCGCTTTATCTTAATCCGGCTATGACCGGAGCAAGCGAGATGACCCGAATCGGAGTGAATTACCGAAATCAATGGCCGGGACTAGATCAGTCTTTTACTTCTTATTCCGCACACATTGACCACTACCTGTTCAATGCCAACAGTGGAATTGGAGTGATATTCAATCGCTCAGAGCAAAGCATGGCTAACCTCAGCGTGTCGGAGATCGGCGCTACCTATTCTTACAGAGCTCGTTTGGGGTTCCGTTCCTTCCTTAGATTTGGAGGTCAGGTGAGTTATATTGATCGTGATGCCTATTTTGGCAATTTGGTCTTCGGCAGTCAAATCAATGATCAGACTGGAGCAGTGGGAGACTTTTCGGGCGAAAACCTCGGACCTGATTCAAGACATCAATTTGTGGATTACAGTCTCGGAATGATGTTCAACAATGAAAAGGCTTGGTTTGGTGTCGCTACACATCACATTACCCAACCCAACATTTCATTCCTCAATGATCAGGAAAGTCGATTACCCGTAAAATTCTCGGCTCATGGCGGATACAGAATTGACCTTTCTGGAGGCTCATCGCGCACTTTCATGAATGACCGAAGCGGAACCAAAGATTTGACTTTGGCTTTCAACTACAAAAACCAGGGTCCATTCTCCCAGTTGGATATGGGGGCTCAGGTTAATCTGCAGCCAATGGTTTTGGGAATATGGTATCGTGGAATTCCTGTTTCGGAAATAACTCAGACTAACCATGAATCGGTCATTGCCCTAGTAGGTATTTCTCTCGGAAACGGAATTGATGTAGGATACAGTCATGATTTCACCATTTCATCTTTGGGGAATGCCAATACAGGTGGTGCCAATGAAATATCCATCAGGTATAGCTTCTTAGCCGGTTCGGCAAAAGGAGCCGGAAGAAAATCCTCCATGCCTTGCTTTAAATATTAATTTTTTCATGAACAATGGGTTACGAAAAGGGCTTTACTTTGGTAAAGTCCTTTTTTTATGGCCAAAACTCTTCGTCTGATCCTCGGTGATCAACTCAACATTCAGCATTCTTGGTATCAGGAAGTAGACGATTCTGTCAGGTACCTGATGATGGAAATGCGGCAGGAGACTGATTATGTCACGCATCACATTCAGAAGATTGTTGGATTTTTCCTATCCATGAGGACTTTTGCTCAAGCGTTGACAGAAGCTGGTCATCAGGTGATTTATCTCAACTTGGATGATCCCGAAAATCAACAAAACCTCAAAGAACAGCTGAATTTCTTGATCTCCAAAGAAGGTTTTGAGCGCTTTGAATATCAACTACCTGATGAATATCGACTGGATAAGATTCTGAAAGACATTTGCGAAAAACTTCCCATCCCTTCAGCTTCTTTCGATACTGAGCATTTTCTGACCACCCGAGATTTTCTGAAGGATTTTTTCAAGGGGAAAAAAACCTACCTCATGGAGACCTTTTACCGGGAAATGAGAAAAAAATACAACATCCTAATGGATGACAAAGAACCATTGACGGGACAATGGAACTACGACCATGACAACCGAGCATCCCTAAAAGACAAAAAACTGCTTCAAAAAGCTTTGATCCGGCCAAAGAAAGTAAGCGAGATAGTAGAACTACTGGAAAAATCCGGAGTGAAGACCATCGGAAAGATTGATGCAGAAAATTATCCTTGGCCTGTCTCTCGCGCTGAAAGTCTCGAAATTCTGGAATATTTCTGCGAAAATCTCCTGATGCACTTTGGCGCTTACCAGGACGCATTGACCACTTGGGACCCATACCTTTTCCACTCTCGATTGAGTTTTTCGATGAATACCAAAATGATCTCTCCCCTTGAGGTCGTACAGACTGTAGAGAAATATTGGTATCAGCATCAAAACACGATCTCCATCGCTCAGGTGGAAGGGTTTATCCGGCAGATCATTGGATGGCGTGAATACATGAGAGGAATCTATTGGGCAAAAATGCCGGAGTTTTCAGGAATGAATTTCTTTGGTCATGATAACAAGCTGCCGGATTGGTTTTGGACCGGAAATACTAAAATGAATTGCTTGAAGCAATCCATTGGCCAGTCATTGGATTTGGCCTATGCGCATCATATCCAACGCTTGATGGTCACCGGTAACTTTGCCTTGCTGGCAGGAATCCATCCTGATGAGGTCGATCAATGGTACCTCGGGATCTACATCGACGCGATCGAATGGGTCGAAATCACCAATACACGCGGCATGAGCCAATTTGCAGACGGGGGAATCGTCGGCACCAAACCCTACGTCTCCTCAGCCAATTACATCAAAAAACAGGGGAATTACTGCTCCGGCTGTGCATACGATTCCAACAAAAAGGCAGGACAAGGGGCCTGCCCTTTCAATAGTCTGTATTGGCACTTTTACGACCGAAATCGTGATAAACTGGAGAAAAATCCGCGAATCGGAATGGCTTACCGGACTTGGGATAAGATGAAGAACCAAAAGGAACTTATCGATCAAGCAGAACAATATCTTGGTCAACTTGATCAACTCTAAATCCAAAGTTTGCTCTAGAGGTAAATAAAAATATTAAATGAGTATCCGCAATCTTTCACGTACTATTAAAAGTGTGGGTTTGAAGCTTAATTTGAGGAGATTCCCCCTTTCAAAGGGGGCTAGGGGGATTTTTTCCTCAGGTTAGTTAGTGAAATTCCTACAACGTGCAACATTCCGTAGAGTCATAAAATATTAAAACCAATCAGAATTTTGCAATTTGAAGGCAAAAATGCAGGCTTGGACAGCATTCTCCAAACCTGCATAATTCCTGATTTAAAACCAACCCACCAAACTAAATGACAAAGTGTTCTGCTTATCAGTATTGGTAATAAACGGATTTTTTTCGTTTCCGGAACTTTGTAATTCCCCTTCGAAAAACCAGTTTTGGGTTCCATAGTCATATCGATGCTCCAGTCGCAACATCAAATGATTGGGAACTAACGTGTGAGAGTAAGTAGTAGTAAAGCCATACAATCCCGCTTCGTTATTCTCATTAAAAGTTTCCAGAAAATTAGATGAGTGTCCTCTGGCAACTTTCTCGAGAAGATGCTCATAACGAAACGCCACGTAGTTTTTCTGGCTGGTTTGATACTTGAGATAAAGGGCAGAAATTAAAAACTTATTTGTTCCAAGTGCTGAGGTTTCAGCACCAGGAAGAACTTGAGCCATAATGACAATATTCTTAGTAAGATTGAATCTTGTGTGGAAATCAAATATATGTCTCCAGGTATTCTCGATCTGATAATCTCTTGGTCTTTCATTTCCCCCCATATACAAAGCGCTGAAATGCACTTTGGGATTAGGTGTCCATAGGTATGAAAAACTCATCGTTTTGCTATTGTTATTGTCCGTGACCATATTCTGACCATTGATCAGGTAGAATGAATAGGTGCTTTTTGGAGTTGGACTGTACAAAAGTCTAATCCCACTATGATAATCCGGGACATGTATGAAGGCATTACTTCTGGAAAAATTCCAGTTTTCTCTATAGTCCTTTTTATGAATTGCCGGATTTGTACTGCTGGATTCCCAACTTTGAAAACTCGGTAATCCTTCGATTCCAATCGGTGTAGCCATGATTCCCATTTGAAGAGAAAGTCCCTTTACCTTTTCGAAGTCATAATTAACAACAGCCTCCTGAATCAAGTTCCAAGTAGAACTGTTCAATGAGGGAATTTGATAGCTGGCGGAAGTTGTTGGCTCCTGCTTGTAAAACTGACTAGGTGTCATACCCACGTTGATGGCTAAACGCATGCTGAAATTATTGTACTTAGCATCCGTTGCCAACACGAAGTTGCCGACCGTAAGCGAGTTATTGATAAAATCAAAACCTCTCAACGCGTTGAGGTTATTGGACGGCTTGTTGAAATTATGGGAATAGAACGTTTCCAGGTATCCGCCGAAAGTAAGAATGAGTTCGTCTCGGACTTGGTGAGGATTTATGCCTTCAGAGTTAGATTTTACTTCCTGATGCTCCTCGGTAATGTCATGGGTTTCATTTTCTTGAGAAAATGCAACAGTGATATGGGTCAGCCATAGCATGGCCAACAGAATGTATGATTTCATTTTTAAGGTATAAATCCCTGTTTAGAGTTGAATAAAAAAGATCACTTCGAAGGCATTGAAAGCCTTCAAATCCAGGTGGAATGATCTCTGATTAATTTAGAAAAGAGTAATCAGGGAGCGGATTACCAAAAATAATGAAAGGGGAAAATTATAACAGATGAAGAAAGGTTGATCGGGTGGTTTTCCGACAAGTAAATAATCTGAAGAACTTTGGATTCAAAAATCAGATTTATTTGTGGGGCAAACCCTACAAATCCATTTAACAAATCCCTAACAACAGAACCTGGTGATAGGTTGGATCCAATTCTAAAGGACTCACAAAAAATCTCTCCAAGTTCACCAATCGTCGTGTTGTACTCGATGGGTGGTGAAAGTTTTTGATACGACAGATCGTTAACTTGGGAAGCAAACAGCGGTGCAAAACAACAAAAGACTGCCGTCCAAGTGGCTCTAATTACCTGCTTATAAAAACTGTTTTTCACATGTCAAATCTACGCATCATTTATGCGATTATTTCTAATGAGCAGAATCATTTTTTCCAAAAAATGTAATCAAAAGAACTTTCTATTGAATAAATATGACAATCCTGCCATCCGAGAATCCTTCAACCTTCACGAATTGCACGTATGAGTCCTTTCAAACTTTTATTTAGCATGAGAACAATAAATTTGTATTAATCAGCTTTCCGCTGATCCAACACCACTCTCGATTTTGGTAATGCATCAGGATAATTTTTCTGGATGAAATCGATCATTTTTTCCCGCACATGTACACGCAAATCCCAAGCTGTCGGGGAGTTCTTGGCGGAAACCAAAATTCGTAGTGTAAATTTTCCTTGCCTTGAGATTATCTTCTTTCAATATATCATATTGCTTGAGCAGGTTTTCCTTTAGTATTCGGGTCAGCCCAAGCAAACACCAAGTGAGTCCCAGGATAATTAAAATAGTATTGACCTTGGGCAAATAAGCCAAGAACCCTTCCCATTCCTTCGCCTTTTCTTGGACAAAAAACTTCGAAAAGGCTAGGCTTAGGGTAATCAGAAGTGGGATGGAAAGCTGAGAATAAATATTCATGAGCAAAGAAAAATTGTTTGAGACAATTTTAAAGTAGCAAAGGAGAACTGTTGAAACAAAAAAAACCGCTTAAAAAGCGGTGTTTGTGAGGTGATTTTTTCGTCCGAGTCCTTTTTACCCAATTGGAAAAAACACACTTCTATTTCAAATCTTCATCCCAGAATATCTCCTTCAATCGGTAAACAAACCGCATTTTAGGAAATGCCTCGGAGGTTGTTATCCGCTCTATGATAAGTTGATCCCTTAATTGAGGCCCTGCTCCCAGATTGATTTTTACCGGCAATTTGATTTCGTTTGTCACCAAAAGGTAATGAGTGCTTTTCCCCATTTCAGGGTCAAATTCAGTCTCTATAATTTTATAAATGTCGAGATTGAGATACCTAGAAACTTCATCTTTAAAAACGGCATCACTGCTTTTCGTTCTTTCGGGGATAGCGACAAAATTGCGTTTCAAGATTTTTCGGTATTGGTCGTATTCTTCTGCCAAATGGGAGTCTTTTCGATATCGATAGCTATTTCCCGCATGCTGACCGTTCCATTGGGAATATACCCAAACCTCGGTTGGATAAATTTCATAGACCACCTCACTTTTGGATTCGTCTGCCTGCTTCTTCCAGAAATCATCCGATGAAAGAATCTTGAAAGCTGCGGAATCCATGGTTTTTGTGTCAAAAGAAGCCTTTAATATCGAGTCCAATCTCGACGATTGGGAGGAATGTGCTTGCTCTAGCACTTCAACATAGCTCTCATAAATCAGTTTTCTAGGAATCTCTCTTTCTTGAGCAAATCCTTTCAAGGAAAAAATCAATACCAGTAGAGTTATTCCAATTTTGCGCATATGATTGTGTTAATATCTGATCTATTAATCCCCAATCCACTCTGCGACAAACAGATTCGTATCGCGAGTTCCTCCATTGTTTCGATTGGAAGAGAAAACGAGGTATTTTCCATCATTGGAGAAAACGGGGAACGCATCAAACGTGCCGTCATGCGTGATCCGAGTCAGGCCAGTACCGTCCAGATTGATCATGAAGAGGTTGAATGGGTAACCACGCTCGGTCAGATGATTCGACGCGAAAATGAGTTTTTCGCCCGAAGGATGAAAGAATGGTGCCCAGTTCGCTTTGCCCAAACTTGTGATTTTCTTGACATTGGTACCATCCACATTGGCCACATACAATTCCATATCGGTTGGCTTGACCAATCCATCTTTAAGTAAGTCCCGGTATTCTTTGACTTCCTCAGGAGTCTGAGGCCGGGAAGCTCTCCACACGATTTTGCTACCATCCGGCGAGAAAAAAGCTCCCCCGTCATAGCCTAGGTCAGAGGTGATCTGTTTCACTTCCGTTCCGTCAATATTCATGGTATAAAGCTCCAAGTCGCCGGTTCGAATGGAAGTAAAGACGATTTTATCTCCACGAGGAGAAACTGTCGCCTCTGCATCATAGCCCGGTTCATTCGTCAGCTGAGAGAGAATATTCCCTTCCAAATCGGCAGTAAAGATGTCAAAGCTGTCGTAAATCGGCCAAACGTATTTGCCATCTGCTCTTCGCTCCGGAACAGGTGGACAGGCAGGATCTACCAAATGTGTCGAAGCATAGACAAAAGTGTTATTCCCCGGTAAGAAATAGGCACAAGTCGTCCGTCCCAGTCCAGTACTGATTCGCTTCGGTTGAGACGCCGAAAGATCGTCTTCTCGCCAGTTGAGGTAAAACATCTGATCACATTCATTGCCCCAGTCTGCATAGTCCGACTGAAATACCAGCATTGAATCATCGAAGGACCAGTACGCCTCAGCGTTATTTCCACCAAAGGTCAACTGCTTGATATTTTTAAGATATTTCATTTCCTCAGGGTGAAGTAATAGGGAATCTGGAGGGGAATGTTGTTCAGGTTCTACAGCTGTTTCTGTTTTGGGACTACAGGCAATCGCCAAAAGGAGGATTGAAAAAAGGATATGTCTCATTATTTTGGTGAAATTAAAAGAATCAAAGATCGAAGATACCAATTATTACCTTTGGACTAAATCCGATAAAATATGAAATCGAGCTGCCTGAGGCAGACAGGCATGACCCAAAGGACCACACAGAGGGGTGATTATCTGTCATGCGAAGATTCCATATAGCCGCTAAAAAAAGAATTATAATCATATGAAAAATTATCTTTTGAAATCAAGCTATATCCTTGCTTCCCTGCTTTTATTCACTGCCTGCGATGGGCCGCCAACGGACGAAAAACTTTTTGCATCGCTTCAGAAAGATGTGATTTTCTTGGCTTCCGATGAGCTGGGAGGGAGGGCTATAGGTACAGAAGGGGAAGTAAAAGCCGCTGAGTATCTGGCAAAAGAATTTAAAAAAATCGGACTTCTCCCCAAAGGTACAGATGGGTTTTTCCAGCCATTTACAGTTTCCAAACCCTCAAATCCACATGAAGAGGCTGTAATCGGAACCGATGGAGCAGGAATTACCGGCCGGAATGTGGTCGGATTTTTGGATAAAAAGGCAGATAAAACCATCGTGATCGGGGCACATTTTGACCATTTAGGTTTGGGAGGCTCAGGCTCACTGCACCGAGGCGATTCTGCCATTCATAATGGAGCGGACGACAACGCCTCCGGCACAGCTGCATTATTGGCTTTGGCAAAAATTCTCAAGCATGAGGAATTAAGCAGCAATGTACTTTTCATCGCTTTCTCAGGAGAGGAAAACGGGCTTTGGGGATCTAATTATTTTGTCAAAAACCCAACAATTGACCTAGCCAGTGTGAATTATATGATTAACATGGACATGGTAGGTCGATTGAATGAGGAAAAATCTCTTGCTGTGTATGGCATTGGAACAAGCCCAAGTTTTCCATCTATTCTGGATCCAATTAATTCTGACAGCTTGAAAATTGTCACTACTGAATCCGGAGTAGGACCTTCAGATCACACGTCATTTTACCTTCAGGGTTTGCCGGTATTGCATTTTTTCACCGGACAGCATGAAGATTATCATAAGCCATCGGACGATTCTGACAAGATCAATTATGAGGGATTGGTGAAAGTGGTCCGTTACATCTCCAGAGTCATAGATCAACTGGATTCTGAACCTAAACTCGCTTTCACCAAAACCAAAGATTCCAGCGATTCTCCACGATTCACAGTGTCGATGGGTGTAGTTCCCGATTACATGTATGACGGAAAAGGAATGCGAGTGGATGGCGTATCTGAAGGAAAACCGGCGCAAGCCGCCGGACTCCAAAAAGGAGATATCGTCGTTCAGTTGGGCGACTCCACGATCTATGACATGATGAGCTATATGCGTGCGCTAAGCGCATTTCAAAAAGGAGATTCGACCAAAGTAGTGATCGAAAGAAGTGGACAGAAAGTAGAGGCGTTGGTGAAGTTTTGAATTTTCTTGCATTCATTAATTTATTAAAAATGCCTTTGGATCAAATCCAAGGGCATTTTTAATAAGTGTATGTCAATTCATTCACTACCTGATGAAGTTCAGTCACGGATTTTGACGCTTCAGTCAGCTTTAGTTTTTTGAACGGATAAAGCCCTTCAATTTTGGTTCATATCTGAATCAAAATGAACACACGACTTCTTCTTTTAACTTACTTTTTCCTCAGCCAAACATTCGCTTTTAGCCAAACGATTATCTCTGGAAGAATCCTTGACGAAAAAGGAAAAGCTCTCCCTGGTGCCAATGTTTTTATCAAAGGGAGTTTTGACGGCACAAGCAGTGATGCCTCAGGTGCTTTTTCTTTTGAAAGCAGCGAATCAGGCGATCAACTCTTGGTCGTAAGCATGATGGGTTTCAAGTCACAAGAATTTCCTATCACCCTTTCCCAATCCAAGATTGAAATACCATCCATTAAATTAATTGAGGAATTCAATGAAATGAATACTGTCACGATATCAGCCGGAGCCATGGAAGCCTCGGATGAGAAAAAATCCGTCATCCTTCGCCCGATCGATATCGTCACCACCCCTTCTGCCATGGGTGATATTGTGGGAGCTTTTCAAACTTTACCTGGCACCTCCACCGTCGGAAATGACGGCCGCCTCTTCGTTCGTGGTGGTGATGCAAGCGAAGTAGGCATCTACATTGAGGGGATGCGTGTAGGAAATGCCTATGGTACCACCGCCGGAAATGTGCCTACCCGCACCCGATTCAACCCAAATCTGTTCAAGGGCACTTTCTTCTCCACGGGTGGATATTCTGCGGAATACGGTCAGGCACTTTCCTCCACTCTGGCACTGAACACCAAAGATCTGGCAAAACGAAGCCAAGGCGATCTGTCCATCATGTCAGTCGGTGGGGGGTATTCCCACACCTTGGCCAATGAAAAAAGAAGCATTAGCATCAGTGGAAATATCTTTGATCTGAAACCCTATCAGGCTTTGATCAAACAAAATTTTGACTGGGAAAGAGCTCCGTTTGGTCGAGACATCGAACTTGCCGCCCAGCAAAAAACGTCCAAAGGCGGTCTTTGGAAAGTACTGGCCCGCACCGAATCCGGAGGAATGCAACTCTGGCAGCCGCAGCCGGGTATGCCCGATCGGGGATTGCTGATCGACCTGAAAAATACCTATTCCTATGCTCAAACTAACTGGAGAAAGGGCTTTGAAAACGGTTGGTCGCTCTTCGGTGGAATTTCTTTCTCCCAAAACAAGGACATCCTTAACCTGGGAGGTTTAGACTTGGAGCGAAAAAATCAACTCAGCCATGCCAAATGGACTGCTGGATATGATTTCTCGGATCGCCTTGCGGTGAAAAACGGCGTCGAATACTTCCGAAATGACTATTCCGAAGTCCTGACTCAGGAAAGTCTCGAGCGTAGCATTGGCGAAAATCAGGGTTTCCTTTTTACCGAATGGGATTGGTATCTCAGCCGAAAATTGGTCCTTCGATCCGGGCTTCGGGCTGGAATTTCTTCCCTTGCAGATGAAAAATGGCTCGATCCGCGCACTTCTTTGGCCTACAAAATCTCCAAAAACGGCACCCTCTCTTTTGCCACAGGCCGCTTTCATCAATTGCCTGAAGAACGCTTCAGAGTCCTGGCTCCAAACTTGAAAAATACCGAGTCGCGGCATTTGATTCTGAACTACCTCTACCAAAAAGACGGCAAGACCTTTCGGGCCGAGGCTTTCCACAAGTCCTATGATCACTTGGTTAGATTTGAAGGAATTCATCAAAACCCACGAAATGTCCGAAACGAGGGAGATGGTTTTGCCCGAGGTTTTGATGTGTTTTTCCGGGATCGGGAAAGCCTAAAAAATACAGACTACTGGATCACTTACAGTTTTGTGGACAGCAAGCGGAGTTATTTCCAATACATCGGACAGGTGCAGCCTGACTTTGCACCCAAACACAACCTGAGCGTGGTGGTCAAGCACTTTGTCCCAAGCCTGAAATCACAACTCGGCCTGTCTTGGTCCTTCAATGACGGCCTGGCTTACACCGACCCGAATCTCACAGGAGAGATGAATTCCAAAACAGGGACGTTCCAAAACCTCAGCCTAAGCTGGAGTTATTTGCCTCGGCCCAACCTAATCATCCATGGAGCGCTCACCAATGTGACTGGGCATCAAAACATATTTGGGTATCAGTATGCACAGAATCCAAACGAACAGGGACGGTTTGAATCCCTTCCTCTAGGTCAGGGGGCACCTCGCTTCCTTTTCCTTGGGATCTTCTTTACCATTTCCAAAGACAAAAACGCAAATAATCTAAACAACCTCTAATACTTATGAAAAAGTCCCTATTTACTCTCGCTATGGCTTTTGCCTTCGTTTTCGCTGCTTTTGCAAATGATCCAGCTTACGAAAACGCCATGAAAAAGCAGATCTCCTCGATGAATACCATCCAATCCTCAGAACAATCTCAGACGGTGGCCAATGGGTTTATCCGAATTGCAGAAGCAAAATCCGAAGAATGGCTCCCGCTTTACTACGCAGCTTACATTAAGGCCACGGCCGCATTTCGATTCGAGGTCAACAAAGACCAATACTTTGATCAAGCTATGGAGTTGGTGAACAAAGCCGAAAAAATCGCACCCAACAATTCCGAAATAACGGCTTTGAAAGGCTTTGTAATCATGGGGAAACTTTCCGTCGATCCCATGAGCCGGGGTCAGGAAATGAGTCCCTTGGCCATGCAAATTTTTGGAAAAGCAATTGCCTTGGATAAGGAAAATCCACGTGCTACGACACTGATGGCTCAGATGGAATTGGGAATGTCACAGTTTTTCGGAAGTGGGCCTGAAAAGGCTTGTGGATTGGCAAGGGTTGGACTGGAGCTTTTTGCAAAAGAAGAAGCAAAGGTCGATGACAATTATTTACTTCCAACTTGGGGAAAAAGAGAAGCTGAGCAGGTTGCCAATGCCTGCAAGTAATGTGCGCTTTGAAAAACTAAACCAACAAATCCTCCACCAAAGTTGCTCTTGGTGGAGGTTGAAATTCCGAAACTTGTACTGAGCTTGTCAAAATATCCGAAATAGGATGGAAGCTCCATTGAGTGTGCACTCAGTGGAATCCTGAAGATCTCAAATTGATCCATTCACTTTCTGGTAAGAATTACACCTAATCCAAAACTTGTCTTCTTCACCACAAAACTTCTGAAATCCGAACTTTATTCCCTTTTTCCTAACTTCCGACATGATCCAAGCCGAGACACCAACAGACTGCAAAGACGACAAAGGAATCTGGCGTGACCTTCGTAAATTCCTACTTGTCAACTTGGCGATTGCCCTGTCTTTGCAGGTGATTTTTTGCCCGATTTGCTTTTTGAGTCTGAAGGATTTGAAGGGACTTCTGCCTGATTTTATCTTTTCCTTTTGCGTGTCTATGGCACTGAGTTTTGGGGGCAGCAGGGTGGAGGAATATTGGGATGTTCGGATTTCATGGGTTCACGAACCTGTAAAGCGGCTTTTGGCGACTGTCTCTACTTATATGGTCTATGCGTTTATGGTCAGCTTTGTCATCGTGTTTTGTTATGCATGGATCGAATGGAGGTTTCCCTCAGACCAAATCCCATGGCGAGGAATTCTGAAGTTCACTCTTACGCCTATGACCATCGCACTGGTATTTATGGCGATTTTCACATCAAGGTCTTGGCTGATAGAATGGCGGAAATCCGCTATTGAAGCCGAACAACTCCGATCCGAAAAGCTAGCCAGCCAATACCAGAGCTTAAAAGACCAACTCAATCCGCATTTCCTCTTTAACTCGCTCAACGCCCTGTCCAACCTCGTCTATGAAGATGCGGACCGCTCAGCGGCTTTTATCCAAAAACTCAGCAAAATCTACCGCTACGTTCTCGATGTGCAGCAGGAGGAATTGGTCGAGCTTGACAGGGAACTTGACTTTGCTAGAAACTTCCTCGAGCTTCAGAAAATTCGATTTGAAGAGAATCTAAATTTCAAAGTGGATGTACCCGATTGCAAAGGTTGCTTTCTACCGCCCCTTTCCCTACAGCTTTTGCTGGAAAACGCCATCAAGCACAACATTGCATCCCAAGAAAATCCCCTGTTCATCTCCATTTTCCAAAAAGGGGATGAGCTTTGGGTAAGCAATACCTTTCAACCCAAAACCAGCCAAAATGAGCCTTCCACGGGTGTAGGTTTGGAAAATATCCGTTCCCGCTATCGAATTTTGAGTGATCAAATGCCTGAAATATTTCAGTCGGAACATGAATTTTTGGTTAAGCTTCCTCTTTTGAAAGTAAACTCATGAAGATTCTAATCATTGAAGACGAGAAGCCTGCCGCAACTCGATTGAGTAAGTTGCTGCAGGGACACTTTCCAACAGCCGTACTGATCGGAAATCTGGATACTGTCAGCAGAGCGGTTCATTGGTTTGCGGAAAACCCAACACCGGATCTGATTTTCTGTGATATCCAACTGGCCGACGGGATCAGCTTTGAGATTTTTGAACAGGTGAAAGTCACCACTCCGATCATATTTACCACGGCATTTGATCACTATGCGATCAAGGCATTTCAGGTTAATGCAATTGATTACCTACTCAAGCCCATAGATCCCAAAGACTTGGAACGGGCAGTTGAAAAATTCAATTCCCAGAAGATTCAGCCCCATCTGGATTTGGAACTGATCAAAATACTGATCCAACCTCAGGCAAAATCCTACAAAAGCCGGTTCATGGTGCGTTTTGGAGAAAAAATCCAAAGTGTTCCAGCCGAGGATATCGCTTTCTTCTTCAGTGAGGAGCGAGTGACTTTCCTCCAAACTCAGGCTGGTAAAAAATATGTGCTCGACTCTACCTTGGAGCAGATGGAAGCCCAAGTCAATCCCGCAGATTTCTTTCGCCTGAACCGAAAATACCTCAGCCATGTGGACACAATCGAGGAAGTCCTCACCTATTCCAACAGCCGATTGAAAGTCAAACTCCGAGGCTGTCCCGATTCGGATATTTTGGTCAGTCGGGAAAAAGTGGCTGAGTTTAAGGATTGGCTGGACCGCTAGGTGTTAAATTTCATTTCATAAGCAGCGAAAAATCAGATTCCTCCGTTTGACCTTTGACCCAAACCCTCTCACTATGAAGATTTTTCTGCTCAAACTTCCCATTCTCTTCGGCTTTATTGTAGCTGCCTGCGGAACTCAGGACACCGTTAATCTAGGCCTTGATTCCGGTGGATCGTACGAAAAAATAGCGGACATTCCTCCCACCGAGCAGCCCCTACCTGAAACGCAATTCACTGAGCGAAAAGTCGTCCGTGAGGGCGACATCTACTTCGAGTTCAAGGATATCAATGAAACCGACACTTTTCTCAAAAGTTAAGTCAATTCCGCCAAAGGCTTTATTTCCAACGAATCTTCCAATAGCTACGGCGAGCGAACAGAAAAGCGACTGACGATCAGAATACCAACTGACCAATTGGATCCCTTGCTGGAAAAAATCCAATCTCATGCAGTCCGCATCGAAAACACCAACATCCGCAGCGAAGATGTCACGGAGCAGTTTATCGATGTGGAGGCTCGGCTGAAAACCAAAAAGGAGCTGGAAATCCGATATACTGAATTGCTCAAGCAAGCCAAAAATGTCGAAGAGATTCTTGCCCTCGAGCGGGAGCTGGCCAATGTCCGAGGCGAAATCGAATCCATGCAGGGTCGGCTCAATTTCCTCAGTGATCGAGTAGCCTTGAGCACCCTGAATGTCTCCTTTTTTGTGGAAGGGGAGCGTGTTTTTGGTTTCCTAGGCAAAGCAAAAGATGGACTAAAAAACGGCTGGAAGAATTTACAGTGGTTCTTCATTTTTATCCTCAATCTTTGGCCATTCTTCCTGATTTTCGGAGCCTTGTTGATTTGGCTTTTGAGACGAAAGAAATCTCCTCCACCTCCGATGAGGTAAGGTATAGGCAAAGATGTAGAGGATCGCATTTTTTGAATTTTCGGATTAGAAACATAATCCCGAAGGGATGAAATAATTATAGCGGACATTTGGGAATGACGGTTCCAAAACCCAGAAGGGGTGATATTATTCTAACCATTCCAAAAAGATATTTTTTCCCAAATGAAATTTCAAATTTTTTCAAGAACCCAATTATTTGTTAGATAGATTTGAAAAGTACCTTGGCCTTTCACTACAATTCTTAACAGCGAACAAAAAGAATAACTTTCAGAACCGAAGAATTAAAAACGGGAATGCCGATAACGGAAAAGTCTAATCTTGAAATCAAACAAAAATGAAATCAATCTATGCCTTGCTTTTTCTGTGCCTTTTTTCTTTTTGCAAAAGTCCGCAGCCAAAACAAATCAACATCGACGAACTCACCATTTCAGAAATTCACCAAGCCTTCCAAAACGGAGATTTTTCAGCTGAAGATTTGGTAGAAGCCTATCTCAGTCGGATCGAGGCGCTGGATTCTTCGCTAAATTCCATCTCGGTCACTAATCCTGGAGCTTTGGCTAACGCCAAAAAACTTGACGCAGAGTTTTCCAAAACAGGGAAGCTACGCCCGCTTCATGGAATTCCTTTAATCGTTAAAGACAACATCAACACTTCCGGACTTACAACCACAGCGGGGGCTTTGGCTTTAGCCGATTTTTATCCAACATCGGATGCATTTATCATTCAAAAACTGGTAGATGCCGGAGCTATCATCCTTGCCAAGTCCAACATGGCCGAATGGGCCTTCAGTCCCATGCACTCGGAGAGTTCAACCCAAGGGACTACCCGAAATCCTTATAACCTGGATCATGTTCCTGCCGGATCAAGCGGAGGCACAGGAGCCTCCATCGCCGCCAACTTCGGGACCATCGGACTGGGAACTGATACGGGAAACTCCATCCGCGGGCCTTCTTCACACAATGCCTTGGTAGGTTTTCGGACTACTTTGGGCTTGGTGAGCCGGGAAGGAATCGTGCCGCTATACCTCCGGAATGATGTGGTCGGGCCGATGTGCCGCACGGTGGAAGATGCGACCAAGGTTTTGCAAGCCATCGCCGGAATTGACCTAAAAGATCCGATTACTCACTATTCCCAAGGAAAGACCACCACAAACTACACGCAATTCCTAAAAAAAGACGGAATGAAAGGAGCAAGAATCGGCGTGTTTAGAACCTTGAGTGAAAAGGATACAGATCCCGAGATTTCTGCGCTGTTCAACCAATCCCTGAAAGACATGGCTATGCTAGGTGCGGTGATCATTGACTCGGTGAAGGTAGAAAACTTTGATTCCCTCCGTAGAAATCAATGGTGTCCCGTTTTCCGTGCAGATTTGGAAAAGTTTTTGGCAGACTATGTCAAACGAGACACCATGAAAACGATTCGGGATGTTATTCGAGTCGGTACTACCTCGGAATATGCACGGAAAGGCTTGGAAAGTTTTGTCGATTCCTCCCTTCCCGAAAATCCCGAAATCAACTGTGGCGATGCCTTTACAGATTTGAAGCGAATTGCTTTTCGCGAAGCAATCGAAAAGGTCATGGATTCTCTAAAACTGGACGCCTTGGTTTATCCAAGTTGGAATAATAAGCCTGCACAGATTGATCGGTTTCAGGAAGAATACAAGGGTGATAATTCACAGCTTATCGCGCCGCATACGGGACAGCCGGCATTTACAGTTCCGATGGGATTTACTTCAGGAAATCTCCCTGCGGGACTTCAGTTTCTGGGGAAAATGTGGACTGAACCAACATTGATCCGCCTAGTCTACTCCTACGAACAAGGCACCAAACATCGCAAAGCTCCGGTATTTTAAAAGCTGATTTATGGCACACCATCATTCCCATGATTCCGGTAAAAATCTAAGGCTTGCCTTTTTTCTCAATCTGTCTTTTACCCTGATTGAGCTTGTTGGGGGATGGTATGTAAACAGTGTTGCGATTATTTCTGATGCGGTGCATGACTTGGGTGATTCAATTTCCTTGGGTACTTCCTGGTATCTGGACAAGCTTTCGAAAAAGAAAGCAACCGAATCCTATTCCTTTGGATATCGGCGATTCTCCCTTCTTGGAGCCTTGATCAATGCCATTGTTCTGATTTTGGGGTCAGTCTTTGTGATCCGGGAGGCTATTCTCCGGCTCCAAAGCCCGGAAATGTCAGATGCCAAAGGCATGTTTTATTTTGCGCTGCTGGGAGTGGCAGTCAACGGCTATGCGGCCTGGAAACTGAGTAAAGGAAAAACCCTGAATGAGCGGGTGATTACCTGGCACCTGATCGAAGACGTTTTGGGTTGGATTGCAGTGCTTATCGCTTCGATTATCCTACTTTTTTATCCAAATCCCTATCTGGATCCGGCCCTTTCGCTGCTTATTGCTGCTTTTATTCTCTGGAATGTCATCAAAAGACTTCGGGAGACTGTTTTTATTTTCTTGCAAGGTCAGCCTTTGGATGTGGACAAGTCAGCGATTGAAAAGGAAATCCGGGCAATCGTCCATGTGGACTCCACCCATCATACACACATTTGGTCTTTGGACGGGGAGCATCATGTGTTTACATCCCACGTTAAGCTAAAGCCGCTGCAATCCATGGAAGACATTCTCCATGTGAAGAATGAACTGAAACGGATCATGAAAAAATACCCATTTGAACATTACACCATCGAAACGGAATTTGAAGGAGAGGATTGTGTCTTGCTGCGGGAAGAGAAAAACGATCATTCCTGAAAGATTCGGCTTTTTTCTAGCTGTTGATTTTTTCTTTCCTGATCTGTCTATCAAGCCAATTCCGGAAGAATGGTGCCCTATTGGTTGAATTTCAGGACTATCACTGGAAAAATTAGATTTTTCCGCTAACTTATCCCTACCAACGTATTCGATTTCAGTTCAATTTCAGGCCTGACTACCTCCATTTTATCGATTCGGAAGAATCAAACCAACTCCGCCTAGAAGCTTTTACCATTCTTAACTTTTATTCTTCACCTTATGAGGACTAGGGAGAACGTCTTTTCGCTTTACCCCAATTTGGGCTATTGGTTGATGGGGTTTATTCCATTGGCAATCGGAGGTTTTTATTTCAGCTATTTTACCCAACTTCAATTTAGTCCAAGATTAATCCATGTTCATTTTGGGTTCATGGCCCTTTGGATGGGGATCGCCATTTCCCAGCCCTTATTAATCCGGTACAAAAAACTCAGCATACATCGAGCTGTGGGGAGACTGAGTTATCTGGTTGTCCCAATAGTTATTCTGAGCACCTGGTTGGTGATGAAACAGGGCTATGCACGTCAACTGGCAGATTTTGAAAGTGATTTTGCTCAGGGAATAGCACCTTACGCCTACGCTGAAGGACGCATAATCATCGCTTCTTACACTGCTATTGGGTTCGTCTACCTGTTTTGGCTTGTCGCCTTCTATGCTTTAGCGGTTATTTTCAGGAAATCCCCTTCAATTCATGCACGGTTTATGATTGCGGCAGCCCTGACTTTCATGGGACCGACTTTAGATCGGATTTTGTTTTTTTGGTTTGACCTGACGACCATTGGATTTGGAATTTCGGGAATGGTCATTTCCTTTTTCCTGATTGACCTAATTCTGATGATTCTCTTAGTGGGAGACATTCGAAAAAATAAAAATCCCTGGCCATTTCTGATCGCTCTTGGCTTGTACTTCCCGCTCCAGGCTTTTTATCTGACACTGACCGAAACGGTTGGTTGGGAGAAATTTGTAAATTTTGTATTTAATTGATCTTCTATGAAAATAATCCCCGTTTTATTCTTCCTTGTCTTATCCTCACTTACGGCTTGGTCCCAATCTACAGCCCTTCTGAAAAAAACAGCTGTTTCCTTACTTTCCACACTGGGGGAGGTGGAGAGGGCTCAAGTGCAGCTTGGACTGGAGGATAGTGCTCGTACCGCTTGGACCAACCTTCCGCTGGGTCTCGCTCCCCGTGTCGGAGTTCGATACGGCGACCTCTCTGAGGAAAGCAAAATTGCGTTCCACAAGGTTTTGAGTGCGGTTTTCAGCTCACAGGGATATCTGAAAACCTTTGCGATTATGCAAGTCGATGATATTCTTCACGAGCTTTTTGAAATCCAGTTTCAGCAGGGCAAAGTGAATGAACGAAGTATGGAATTCATCCGAAAACTGAATTGGGACTATGGAAATTACTACCTCGCTATGGCAGGAAATCCTGAAACAGATGACGCTTGGGGGTTGAAATTCGAAGGTCATCATATCTCGATCAACCTGACTGTGGCCGGAGACGAATTTACCATGACTCCCCTCTTTTTCGGATCTGATCCGGCGGTGGTCGAAGCCACACAATATGCCGGTTTACGGCCTTTGAGCAAAGAAGAAGATTACGGCTTTTGGTTGATCAATGCCTTGGATGAAAGCCAAAAAGCCAAGGCAACCATTAGCGATAAAGTCCCCGGCGATATCATCACCAGTCCCGATAGACCGCAATGGCTTGAGGAATTCCAGGGAATAAAAGGTGCAGAATTATCCGGGGGACAGCAGAAAATCCTCCACTACTTAATCGAAGAATACATCGGAAATCTGGAAAAAGAAAAAGCCGAAGCCTACCTTGAAAAACTCCATACCCGGGGGATGGATGAAGTCTATTTTGCCTGGATCGGAAGTTATGAACCGATGAAAGCGCACTATTACGTAATCCACAGCCCTGACTTCCTGATCGAATACGACAATGTTGGCTTTCTGGACAATGCCAATCACATCCATACAATACTGAGAGAAAAGGGAAATGATTTTGGTGAGGATATTTTGAAAAAGCATCGCTTGGATCATAAACACTGATAGAAATGATGAAAAATCCTTTTGTCTTATTTTTGGTTTTTTTGCTTTGCTCCTGCGGAGAAAAATCAAACACTTCAACTGTTTCAGCCCTTCCAAATATCGTTTTCATTTTTGCTGACGACTTAGGCTATGGTGATTTGGGATGCTTTGGGGCCACAGCTATTGCCACTCCAAACATCGACCGGATTGCAACTGAAGGAATTAAGTTTACTTCATTTTTATCTGCATCTCCGGTTTGCAGCCCTTCCCGTGCGGGATTACTTACAGGCCGGATGCCACAACGCATGGGGATAAACTCGGTCTTTTTTCCTGAAAGTCTGACGGGAATGGATCCGGAAGAAATCACCATCGCTGAAATTCTAAAATCGAAAGGATACCGGACAGGCATTGTTGGCAAATGGCACCTTGGCCATATGGAAAAGTTTCTTCCGCTCAATCAGGGGTTTGATGAATACTTTGGAATCCCCTATTCCAATGACATGGCCTCGGTGGTTTACATGAGGGGAAATGAAGTCGAAGAATTCAAAGTCGATCAGCGCTATACCACCAAAACATATACTGAGGAATCCTTGAAATTCATTGATTCCAGTGGAGGGACCCCCTTTTTCCTTTACCTGGCGCACAGCATGCCCCATGTACCGATCTATGCTTCACCGGAGTTTGAGGGAACATCGGAACTCGGTCTATACGGAGATGTCATTCAGGAATTGGACTGGAGTGTGGGAGAGGTTTTAAAAAAGCTGGAAGAAAAAGGCATCCTCGAAAACACGCTAATTGTCTTCTCCTCAGACAATGGCCCCTGGCTGGTAATGGAAGATCATGGAGGTTCGGCAGGTCCGCTGAGAGAAGGAAAGCAGTTTACGTTCGAAGGTGGAGTGCGTGTGCCTACGGTTGCCATGTGGAAGGGGAAAATTGATCCGGGCCAAGTCTATGAAGATTTGGCCACGCAAATGGACTGGTTTCCTACTTTCTGCAAACTTGTCGGAGCTGAAATTCCTCAGGACCGGGAGATCGACGGCAAAGATTTGAGTGCCGTGCTTTTTGAAAACGGCAACCGAGAAGGAGACAGCTTTATTTATTACATGCTTGCCAGTCAGGAGGCCTATCGGGAGGGTGATTGGAAAATCAAGCGACCCTATGCTGGATTTGCCGGAAGTAGGGGAATGAAAAAAGTTGATCCTCACGAGACGCTATTATTCAACCTGAAAAATGACCCCGGAGAAACCATAAATCTGGCTAAAGAAAATCCCGAAAAAGCCGCCCAAATGATGCGGGCGATGGAATTGGCCGTGAAACAACTGGGGCCATTGCCGGAAAGTAAAGTCATTCGTACCCCTCAGGATAACAGTCATTATGAGTACCTGGAAAAGAAAAAGAAAATTGATAATTGAATCCCTTATGAACATCAGAAACCTACTCATTGCGCTCTTTCTTATTTTAATTCAGATCAATGCATTTGCTCAGGAAAAAACCAAACTGGAACTGACCGACCTCTTCAACATGGAGTATGTCAGCGATCCCCAGATTTCGCCGGACGGCTCACAAATTGTCTTTAGCCGAAACTTCAAAGACATCATGACCGACAGGGATTATTCCAATCTCTGGATCAGCAATGTGGACGGCTCCAGAATTCGCCAACTCACACAGGGCAACCAACGGGATTATGCCCCAAGATGGTCCAATGACGGCAAAAAACTGGCTTTCCTTTCCAATCAGGACGATGAAAAGGTCAAACTCTATGTCATGTTCCTTGACACACGGGAGACGATAACACTTACAAATACGGCTACTCCTCCCGGTGCTGTGGCTTGGAGTCCGGATGACAGTCAAATGGCATTCACACAGTTTGTCCCTGAAACCAAAAAATCCATGCTGACCATCCCTGGGAAACCCGAGGGGGCGGAATGGAATGCTCCGCCGATTTTCATCGATGAGATGAATTATCGCGGCGATGGCGCAGGGTATTTGAAACCCGGCAAATCACAGATTTTCACCTTGGGAATCGATGGCGGCACTCCAAGACAGCGGACATTTACTTCAAATAATCATGGAAGTCCGGCTTGGGCCAAAGACGGCAAAAGCCTTTTCTTCTCCGCCAATCTGAGTGAAAACCATGAACTGGAGCCTGCAAACTCAGAGATCTATCGCTTGGATCTGAGTTCAGGTGAGATAAAGGCCTTAACCTCCAGATTTGGGCCGGATGCCAATCCTGCAGTTTCTCCTGACGGGAAAATGATTGCGTTTACAGGTAATGACGATACTTTTCAAGGCTATCAGGTTTCAAATCTCTATGTAATGAATGTGGATGGAAGCGGTGTCAAAAATCTAACAGCGGATTTGGACCGTGATGCAGGTAATCCACAATGGGAAGGAAACGGGCAGGGCATCTATTTCCAATACAATGAATTTGGCGATACAAAAATCGGGCATGTAGCATTGACTGGAAAGATAAGAACCGTCGTCGAAGGACTTGGAGGTTTGGATTTGGGAAGGCCTTACAATGCCGGGACTTTCACAGTTTCTGCCAACAACCGCTTTGCTTTTACCCAAGGTGGACCAGAGCATCCGGCTGATTTGGCGGTTTGGAACGGCGGAGCAACCAAGCGCTTGACTGCTGTAAATGACGATTTGTTTTCCTTCCGGAAAATCGGAAAAACCGAAGAAATCTGGTGGGAATCATCCTTTGACCAAAAGCGGGTGCAGGGATGGATTGTGACTCCTCCGGATTTTGATCCTGCAAAAAAATATCCATTAATCCTTGAAATCCACGGCGGACCATTTGCCATGTACGGGCCTTCGTTCGCTTATGAAATTCAGGCTTATGCCGCTGCAGGCTATGTGGTGCTCTATACCAATCCTCGCGGTAGTACAGGGTACGGTCAGGAATTTGGTAACTCCATTCACCACGATTATCCAAATCACGACTACGATGACTTGATTTCAGGAGTGGATGCGGTAATTGCCAAAGGCTACATCGATACTGAAAACCTATTTGTTACCGGAGGATCAGGGGGCGGAGTTTTGACAGCTTGGATCGTGGGCAAAACCAATCGCTTCAAAGCTGCTGTGGTAGCCAAGCCAGTAATTAACTGGACGAGCTTTGTACTTCATGCAGATTCCCCTGCCTTTTTTGCCAAATATTGGTTTGGTGCCTTGCCTTGGGAAGATCAGGAGAACTATTGGAGAAGATCACCGCTTTCGCTGGTGGGAAATGTAAAAACTCCAACGATGCTGCTTACTGGGGAACAGGATTTCCGAACGCCGATTTCAGAATCAGAACAATATTACACCGCACTCAAACTCGTCGGGGTGGAATCTGCCATGGTCAGAATCCCAAATGCTTCACACGGTCTGACAGGACGACCAAGTATGCTGATGAGCAAGACCGCAGCGATTTTGAGTTGGTTTGATCATTACAGGGATAAGCAGTGAATTGGGTCGGAACAACGATCTTTTCCTTGATCGGAATTTTGATAATCAGCATTTCGTATGGACAGGATTTGGACGTGGCCCAAATCCTTGCCCAACGGGAAGCATCCAATCAAGCCCTTAGAAGTTTTGACGAAAAGTTGAATTCCACTTTTTCTACTGAGGATGCTTTCATTACTACAGGTGCTGGAACTTTGCTGGCGGGAAAAGCAGAGCTCATGGAATACATCCAAAATGCCAAAGGACCCAAAATGTACTGGATCCGAACTCCGGATGAAGTGCTGGTCAATCCCAAAATCCTATTGGCCTAGGAGACAGGAATCTGGAAAGGATATATAGAAGGTTCGGAGGAAGCAGCAGTCGGAGGAAAGTACTCCGCCCAATGGACCAAAGCCTCGGGGACTTGGCTGATCCGATCGCAATTGTTTGTCACATTAACTGACTGATAGACCATGATCTCTTTCCTCCGCAAAATCCGTCAAAACCTCCTTCGGGAAAACAAAATCACACGGTACTTGGCTTACGCCATTGGCGAAATCTTCCTCGTTGTAATAGGAATCCTGATCGCGTTGCAGATCAACAATGCCAATGAATCGAATAAGCTGAGAAAAAAGGAGGTGATTTTATTGAGTGAAATGAAAAATAATCTCCAAAGTGACCTGTTAGACTTAGAGTTTAACATCGATGGCAATAAAGATCGACTTACCTCAAATCGAATCATACTCACAGCCCTTCAGGATAAAGGGCCTTTCCATGATTCCCTGAAACCCCACTTTGGTAAAATCTTTGGAAATTATCAGCTATCCGAGAATACTGCCTCTTGGGAAAACTTGAAATCAGTGGGCTTGGACCTGGTATCCAATGACTCCCTTCGCAATCGGATTTCCAATCTCTATTCTACCCGTTACCCCTACTTGGAGAACGTCGAAAAAGGATTGGATGATCGTTACCAATGGAATTTTCTCTATCCTTTAGTACTCAAGAATATAGCCATGGATCAAATTTGGGTATCAGCAAGCCCTCAAGATTATGATGCTCTTTTGGCAAATCTTGAGTTTCAGGAAGTACTTAAAATGAACGTGTTTATTCGGGAGTTCCAGCAAAATCAGTATGAGGAAATCCATGGAATTGTCGGGGACTTAGTCAAACAAATCGACCGTCACCTGAGCCTATTTAACGACTAAAAGCGGGATTCACTTTTTAAAAAAACACAATTCAAAAACACCTGCCGATTTTAGAAATAGACTTTTTGATTTGCTGAAAGCTTAACATCTTCAGAATTCTCATAGGAAAGAAATTCACCATTCTCGGAAAGTAAATCAGGTCGTTCGTCCTTGTACACTTTCATTTTAATCTGAATAGGTGAAGTTTGGATATCATATTTTGAATGTGTTTTTCTGTTTTACCTAACCTATCCCATTATGAAAACTTTAAAAACAATTTTGCCTATTGCTTTCTTACTCGTGCTGACTCCTTTTATTTCCAACGCACAAGAGGCGTCGGTGACTCTCGATTTTCAAAATGCAGCTTCAGCCATAGAGGTAGTCCAAAAATACACCAAAGCACTGCAAGCCGGAGATGTCGCAACTATGAATGCCGTATTTGCGCCGAATGCTATGATCTATGGATTGGGTGGTGGCATGGACTCGCTTACAGTGGCCCAGCACAAAGAATATTACACCACAAGCACCACGAATTACAAGCACTCCCTTTCGCAAGAGCTTTATTTGCCAATCAAAGTGACGAATAACTGGAATGAAGGGGAGTGGGTTTTAGCTTGGGGGACCAACACACTTACTAATAAGGCGACGGGGAAGAAGATAGACGTGCCCTACCATACCGCTTCAGCCGTAGTGAATGGTAAAATTACTTTTATGCGCTACTGGTATGACATGCTGAATATCCTTGAGACGCAGGGATTCACCCTGACGCCTCCGGCTAACTGAACAATTTTTTACACTGGAAAATAAATCCTATTCCTTTGGTGATCGAGTGATCACCAAAGGACTTTTTGTTTATTTCTTCTTGATTGATTTTTATTTGAAGATCATCTTTGCCAACCCCTGCCTACAGTTAGGCAACAATTAAGTCAAAGGAACCCGAAGCAGGGTGGTGGGATTTCAAGCCGCACAAAACCGGGTAATCAATTGAGTTAAAGGCAAAATTTTTAAAAATTCCTCGGGAAAGAAATACCCCTATTTCGGACAGTAAATCAGGTCGTTCGTCCCAGCCAGATTCCTTTTTACTATCCAACTGGGTAGCTTGTCCGATACCAAACAGCATTATTCAATTTTTCTAAATCCAACCTATCCTTTCCCCCAGAACTCCAAAAATGGAACAAGCCTCCTCTTTACAAATCACCCCTATCCAGCAGTCGGACAGAATTCAGTCCCTGGACGTGATGCGTGGAATTGTCCTATGCGGAATTCTTTTAATGAATATCAACTCCTTCGGCTTGGCAAATTCCTACAATGATCCAACAGTAGCCGGTGGATTCACGGGATGGAATCTCTACACCTGGATAACGACAAACATGTTTTTTGAAGGAACCATGCGCGGCTTGTTTTCACTTCTTTTCGGTGTTGGGATGTTTATTTTTCTAGACCGATTGACAAAGCGTGGAGCTGGAATTAAGGCTGCGGACATATTTTTTAGGCGGCTCATTTGGCTTCTTGTATTTGGACTGATACATGGATACCTGCTGCTTTGGACAGGAGAGATCCTCTATGATTATGCTTTAATGGGTTTTTTGGTGTATTCATTTAGAAACATGGCTCCAAAGAAATTGATCGTAGCAGCATCAGTTTTGGTTTTGGGAGGAATGATTTGGAACTATTCAGATTTCCGGGCGAGTGAAAAACTGGTTGCCGATGTTTCCCTCATTGATTCCTACAAAGCCGAGAATAAGGAGCTGACCAAAGAATTGGAAGAATCCCAAACGAAATGGGAAAAGTTTCAGGAAGAGCGTTCTCCCGAATTCATTGCAGAATTCAACTCCTCGATGCAGAAAGGATATTTTGATGTGGTTTCATTTCTGGCCCCTATCAATTTGCATTTCGATACCTGGATGAGCTATAGATATGGACTCTGGGATGTTCTCAGCATGATGTTGGTCGGGATTGCGCTGTTCAAATTGAATATTCTGTCTGGGGATAAATCCCTTGGCTTCTATGGAAAAATGGCCGCGATTGGTTATCTGATCGGCATTTCCATCAATTATTATGAGCTCCAAGTTGTTTTGAATGGTCAGTTTTCTCCTGTTGCGATAGCAAAGTCCAATCTCACCTATGACCTGGGAAGAATTGCTACTAGCATGGGCCATATTGGATTAATCATGCTATTCTCCAAATCGAATTTTTTGATTTGGCTGAAAAGCAGTCTGGCTTCGGTTGGCAAAATGGCCCTGACCAATTACATCATGCATTCTGTTATTTGTATGATCGTATTTACCGGTGTGGGTTTTGGTCTCTTCGGTAAGTTGCAACGCTACGAACTCCTTTATGTAGTCTTTCCGATCTGGATTTTCCAGTTGATCCTGAGTCCGATCTGGCTTCGGTATTTTCATTATGGACCGCTGGAGTGGCTCTGGAGAAATCTGAGCTACCGCAAAGTTCACTCCTTCAGAAAAGAAAGCCCTCAGCCAATTTTGTCAAATGGAAATCTTGACCCATTAAACACCAGCAATTAAAAACGGAGAAGCCGAAAACCGTACAGAGTAGGCACAAAACAACGAGAAAAATGAAAACTACAACTTATTTCCGAATTGCTCCTGCACTTATTGCTCTCACGTTTTTCGGTCTTGCCGGATGCGCTCCTGCACCAGAAAATGTCGCCACTCCTGAACCTGTAGTGGTTGAGACCAAACCTGATATGTCCGCCATCAAAGCAGAGATACAAGCCATAGAAACCGCCTTTGCTGCTGCCGACAATGCCCGAGACATTAATGCTATCCTTGCTTTCTACAGTGATGATGCAGTGACGATGGGACCCGGTGAACCGATGTCTGTTGGCAAAGCCGCCATTCAAAAATCCATTGAGGCTGGTTTCGCAAAAAGTGCGGCAGGCAGTACAGTGGCATATGATGTTTTGGAGGTCTTTGGTGATGGAAACACAGTGACAGAGGTTGGTAAGTCAACCCGAAAAGACGCTTCCGGAAAAGTAACCTACACAGGCAAGTACATGGCCATCTGGGAGAAGCGTGATGGCAAATATGTATGCATAAGAGACATCGGAAACAGTGATTCAAAGGAAGATTAAGATTCTTAAATTATAATCATATGAAACCAGAATACTTTAATCTCAGGCCTGAAGTGGAAAAAGTGTACGGATACAGCCATGCCGTAAAGATCGGTAACAGCATCAAAGTCTCCGGTGCAGTCAGCATGGATGATGAAGGTGCGCCTACCTCAGTAGGTGATTTCCTTCAGCAAATGAAAAACTGTTATTCCGATCTGGATAAAGTATTGAAGCACTATGGCTGCAGCTTTGACGATGTGGTGGTGGAGAATGTTTTTACCATCGATATGCCGGGATTTTTAGAACATGCCGAATACCGAAATACTATTTATACCAAACAATTTCCAACCGGATCATGGCTTGAGGTCAAAGGCTTGGCCTTGCCAGAATTTTTGATTGAGATTGAATTGGAAGCCGAAACACAACAATTAACTAAATAACAATATCATGAAAACTGTTAAAAATTACCTGTTTATCGCTGCATTGTTTTTTATAACAATTCCAGCTATCAGTCAAGAAAACATTGCCAACAATACGGCAGGATCTTCTGAATCCTATAAAAACATGAGCATTGTAGATGGGCTTTATAAGGCCTTTGCCGTAGGTGATATTCCCACTGTTTTGGGAGGCTTGGACTTAAATGTGGTCTGGAATGAAGCCGAAGGAAACGCCTATGCCGATGGCAATCCTTACATAGGGCCCGACGCAGTGCTCAATGGCGTTTTTGCCCGCATCGGTGCAGATCATGAATATTTTAACCTGAAGGATATTGTACTTCATGAAATGAGCAATGGCAAAGTGTTGGCCACCTTACGCTACGATGCCAAACACAAGAATGGGAATAGTTACAATGCTCAGGTAGCTCATCTGTGGTCCTTAAAGGACGGAAAAGTCGTGTCTTTTCAACAGTATGTGGACACCAAAAAATTAAGTGAGGCAATGAACAACAAATAATATTTCATTTAACCCCAGCACTCATGATCAAGAAAATCATTCTCGGAATTCTAGCCCTCCTAATTGTAGTGGTAGGAGGATTGGTGATTTATGTGCAACTATCATGGGATAAAACCTACGATATTCCCTACCCTGATCTCAAGGTAAGTAACGACCCGGAAGTAATAGAAAGAGGAAAATACCTGGTTCATGGACCTGCACATTGCTCCAACTGTCATGTGTCCAGTCTCGAGGACATGATAGCTGCTGATGCAGGTCAACCTATTCCTCTGAAAGGCGGTGTGGATTTCCCATTGGGACCTATTGGTAAACTATACACCAGAAATTTGACACCAGATCCTACCACCGGGATAGGACGATTTTCGGATGGTCAGCTGTTTCGAATGATGCGCCATGCTGTAAAGCCAGATGGATCAGCTACTTTATCGGTATTAATGCCTTTTTGGAATATGGCAGATGAGGATTTGGTCGCAGTGGTTTCTTATTTGAGAAGCATGGAACCAATCAACAATGAAGTAAAGGATAACGAGTGGACCTTTATGGGAAAAGCTGTTCGAGTGATGGCTTCTTCTTTTAAACCCATTGAAAACCCAACTCCTCCTGCCTTTGCTCCAAAGATGCAGGCCACAATCGAACGGGGTGAATACATCTCCCGCTATGTGGCCAATTGTGTGGGTTGCCATACCAATAGAGATTTGATGACTTTTGAGGCTATCGGTCCCGAATACGCGGGAGGAATGGAGTTTGAACCCTATCCTGAATTACATCTGGCTGTGGGTGAGGATCCTGAACTTTGGATGCGCACGCCTAACATTACTCCACACCCCAACAGCGCCCTATCGAAATTCAAAACTGTGGAAGAGTGGAAGGAACGGTTCAGAAAAGGCAGGCAAATCAAAATTTCACCCATGCACTGGGGGCCATTTTCCAGAATGTCGGATGAAGATTTGGAAGCGCTTTACCTGTATCTGACCAGCTTAGAACCACAGGATTATGATCCGGGAGAGTTGATGTTTAAAAAATGAGTTTTGGACTTGGTGTCTTAGAATCTTCGTGGCCCTAAAGTTTAATTTAGCCACAAAGGCACGAAGACGCTAAGTTGAAATTATTATAAGGCAATTCAATTTGGACTAAGGACAAATCACCATAATTCTTTCTGCAAGAGAAATCAGTGAAGGAAAAGGTTGAGACTGCGTTGGGTGAAATATTGAATTAAACCAGAGACTTTAACTTCCTCTAAAAAATGAAAACCCTGGAATACCTCCTCTCCATCGATCTCAATTACATCGCAATCGGATTGATTGCGGTATTCTTTGCTTTAGAACACATCCTTGGCACTCAATTTAATTTTCAAAGGCGAGGTCATCATTTCTGGAATAGTTTTCTGTTTATGGTCCCTTTTCTGATCGGAAATCTTTTTTGGGCAGTCATCTTCGTTTTTTGTATCGAATGGCTCAATCAAAACGAAATAGGATTATTTCATCTTATTGAACTTCCGGTTTGGCTGAAGTTGATCTTGGGGGTGATGATCCTGGATTTAGCTACCTATTGGTTTCACAGGATTTCCCATCTAGTTCCAGTTTTATGGCGTTTTCACAGGGTTCATCACAGTGATACGACTATGGATTCCTCCACTTATTTTCGTGGCCATCCCATTGAAGTATTGTTTTGGTTTGGCAGTGCCCCTATTCTGATGGCTGCGATCTTCGGATTGGATTTGTTTACCATAGGGGTTTATTTTCTCGCGTTGACACCCTTTTTAGTCATCGAGCACTCCAATCTCCGCTTTCCTTCCTGGTTGGATAAAACAATAGGCTTGGTAATCACTACTCCGAATCTTCACAAAATCCACCATGATCAGGATCAGCATTATACCGACTCCAATTTTGCTGACATCTTTATCCTTTGGGATCGTATTTTCGGTACCTACACATACAAACCTGCGGAGCAGGTGAAACTTGGCTTAGCCGAATTTGATGAGGACAAAAAACAGAGGTTCTGGTATCTATTGAAAAGCCCTTTTATCAGAATTGATAGGAAGAATTAGGACCTAAAAATCTGAAGATTCAAGCTGCTTAATGGGCTAATATCAAACCTTATTCAGCATCTTGTGCAAGTCTTCTTTGTATTGTTTTCCGATGGGAATCAGCTTTCCTTTCACCTCCACAAAGGATTCCGCCACTGCATCCAACTTTGAAAAGTTCACCACAAAGGATCGGTGGATTCGTATAAAATGCCTTGGGTTGATCTTTTCACACAGCTTGTTCATTGGACTGACCACAAGGTACGTTTGAGCTACAGTTATGATTTTACAGTAATTTCGGTCCGCCTCCACATAAAGAATATCTTCCAACATCACTTTGATTAGCTTGTTGTTATTTCGGATAAAAATCCGATCCTCTTGGGAATCTACTAAGGTGTCCTCGGAGGAGAGTTTTTCCCGTTTTTCTTTGACCTTATCCTCTACCAAAGCAATGGTACGTTCAAGGTTTAAGTTGGTAAAAGGCTTACCAATAAAAGCATAGGGATGGGTTTCCTTTGCTTTCTGGAAAGTAGAATCGTCCACATTAGCCGTCAGATAAATCAATGGGATATCAAGATACTTTCGGATGGCATGTGCGGCATCGATTCCATTGGATTGGCCTTTCAGGTTGATATCCATTAAAATCATATCGGGTTTCACTTCCAAGGCATGATGGACTGCTGTCTCCGCTTTGGTTTCAATTCCCGTCACCTCATATCCCAGGTTTGACAGCTGTAAACTGATATTGGAGGCAATGATCATGTCATCTTCCACAATCAATATTCTGGTTTTCTCCATTAGGCAGCTTTGTTGAGATGAAATTCAAAAATAATTGCTGTTCCTTTTTGTGCTTGAAGTGTCATCTTGCCATCCAATTGAACCGTAAGCAAACGAATCAATTCCGTGCCAAATCCAGTCCCGAGTATCGGTGGATCCGATGTCATTCCAACTCCATTATCCGTAACCATGAGGAACAAATGACTGTCTTTTTCTACTAATCGGACTCCTATCTCCCCAAAGCGATTTTCTGGAAAAGCATACTTTAGTGAATTGGATATCAATTCATTGACAATGAGACCGATCGGAATGGCCAAGTCCACATCAAGTTCAAGGGGTTCCATTTCAGAACAAAAGTGGATTCGGTCTGAAGCATCAAATGTATCAATGATGTAATTTCCAAGACTCTCAAAGAATCCCTTCATTTCAATCGCCTTCATATTTTCACCTTGGTAAAGCCGCTGATGGATCATTCCCATACTATGAACTCTGTTTTGGGTTTCTTCCATGATAGCCTGAAATTCTTTGCTTTCGATCTTGGCTGTCTGAAGGGAAAGTAAGCTTGAAATTGTTTCAAGGTTGTTTTTTACCCGATGATGAATCTCTTTGAGAAGAAATTCTTTTTCGAGGTTTTTATTTTCCAAAAGCTGGCTATACCTCTTTTTCCGAAGAAAAATCCGATAGAGAATAAAAAGAAAAACCACTAAAATCCCGGAAAGTGTCAATATAAAAGCCTGAAGAATCTTGCTTTTCGAGAGTTTTGCTTCTTGCAGTTTGATGGTGTTTTCTTTTTGGGAGAGCTCCATTTGAGTTTGTAAAAGGGAAATCTGCTCGTTGGCTTGATCTGTAAAGACATCCTGTCTAAGTTGATCATACTTGCGGCTTGCCTCCAATGCCAAGGCAAATTGCTGACTCCCTTCCAGTGCCTTACTTAGCTCCAGGTAAACCAAACTCAGGTAATACTTATCCCCAAAATCAGGTGTGGCGACTTGAATACTTTTTCCCAAAAAATCAGAAGCTGCATTGAAATTTCCTGCTGCATTGCTCGCTCTGCCCATTGCTAAATAGGATCGCATGATCATAAAATCATTTTCCAAGAGCTCTGCATATTTGAGCGCTTCCTTACCTGAAGTTACTGCATTTTCATATTCTTCTTTTTTAACATATAGCTCAGAAAGCGCAATGTGACTATCGCTCAGGTTATTATAAAACCCATAGTTTTCTCCGATTTGGATGGACTGCTGAAAGTATTTTTCCGCCTGTTTCAGCTTTCCCAATTCTACCAAATTGTTCCCAACCACATGGAGCGTAAAATCATAGTCCAAGTCTTTGATTCCTCTTTTCTCAAAAATGGCAAGTGATTTCAACCCATATTCCAAGCCGATATCAAATTTTCCCTGCTTCCAAAAAAGATTGCTCATATCGGAATAGGCCATGGCGATGGCTTTTTGGTCTCGGTAAGTTTCCCCGATCTTTAGGGTTTTTGCCGCAAAATCAAACGCTTTTCCCAAATCCCCAAGCCTTTCGAAAACATAGCCCAAATTGGTATAGAGAAGCCAACTCTCTGCCTCTGGAATTTTTGATATGGCATTTTTAAGTATGAGTTCGGCCAACTCAAGTTCTTCCATGCGAAGGAGAATTGCCCCTTGAGATACCTGAAGCCTTCCCTGCCAGTACGTGTTATTCAGGTCGGTCGCTTCATTCAGCCCCTGATTAATCAGTTTAAGTGCTTTATTCAGATTTCGAGTGTGGTAGTAATAACCCAGGTCATTTAAGATCTGCAATCTCACCAGTGAATCGTCCGTGATTTTAATCAAAGAATTTTCCAACTCTTCCAGATACTCCGGCCCAAAATCATCCGATTCTACAAATACTTTTTTGTAGTGGAAAAGCCCATTCTTTTTCACTATCTGAGCGAAGACCAGATTGGGAATTAAAAAAATCAGAAGGATGTAGATACGCTTCATAGAATAAATGTAACAAAATATAAGCTTTTGAATATCAATTTTTTGCATTTCAAATATTTTGGAAAAGTTTTTCATTTGGTTCGGACGATTTTCACCCCCTTTCGTCCTAGCTGCCTTTTTATCTTTTTACCCTATATCCATATTGGCAGGAAATAACCCAAGATCATCATGGAAACCCGTTTAAAAAACTTCTTCAAAGTGGTGGTAATTGCTCCGCTATTTTTCACCACGCTTACTGTTTCTCTTGGACAGTCTGATCCACTCGGTCCGCTTATGTCGGTAACAGAATTTACAATAAAGCCCGGACATGAGGTCCAATTTCAAGAGGGTGTAAAAGCCTGGAAATCCTGCTATTTAGCTGAAAAAGGAGAATGGACCTGGAGAGTATGGCAAAGACAACAAGGCGAAGGAAACGTATACGTCTTGGCTTCAGACATGCCAAACTGGGCAGAAATGGATAAAACCGATCCGGTAGGAAGCAACTGCGCTTCATTAGTGACCGCCATGATCAATCCCCATATTGAAAAGGCAACTAACCATATTACCCGTCTCCTTCCGGCTTTAAGTATGAGTACTCCTACTACAGACGAATTGATCTCCGTTGCATTTTATGAACTCCACGCCTCGGAAGCTCATAAATTCATTCCCATAATTAGAGAGATCGCTGCAAGTTTGACAAAAGCAGAAGGAGCTCCAAGAGGGTATTGGTACAGCTGGGTAACAATGAGCCCTGATAGTCCAAATTACCACGTGGTCAACCCGTATAAGAATTTTGCTGCAATGGATATCACAAGAAATAATGTATGGGATATCTATGAAAAAGAACACGGCAAAGAAAAGAGGGATGCCTTGCAGTCCCAATTCCGGTCAACACTTAAAAATGTCTGGACTTATCAGTATAAACTGAATAAAGACATGAGTCGTCCTACCAAATAGTCTAAAACTCAAAAAAATGAAAAATCTAATCGTAATCAGTCTATTCGCTATCCTGTTATTTGCCTGTGAAGGCAAGCAGCGCTACACTCAACAATCCGCTGAGATTGAAACCATCAAATCAATCATGACCAATTACGTCAATGGGGAATGGGATGCCTACCAATCCAATTATGCAGAAGATGCACAACTATTCTTCAATGCCACCGAAGATAAACCTGCAACTATTCAGCAAATCATCGCTCAGCAAAAATTAGAGCTGGAGCCCCTAAGTTCTTACAGCCTTGATCGGGAAAATGAAGCCATTGAAATGGTTTTGGACGATAAAGGAGAAACTTGGGTAAACTATTGGGGAGTATGGAAAGGGACCATGGCCACCAACGGAAAAACATACGAAATTCCGATTCACATCACGTCTCAGTTTGTCAATGGTAAAATCGTCAAATCCTATGGCTATTGGGACAATTCCCCAATCCGACTCGATGCGATGGCGATGCAAATAGCTGCCGAAAAGGCAGCCATGGAGGCTACTAAGCCAAAAAAATAAGTCCATTTTTTAGAACCGGGAAGAGCTTCACAATTCATGTGGGCATTCTTCCCGGTTTACTTGTTTTAATTGCTTCCCATCCCAAACAAATCGCCAGGATTCCAACGGGGCTTTTCCAGCGTATTGGCAATCGAATAGCTGATCAGGAAATTAAGCTGCACATACGTTTTGGCAGCAGTGAAATCGAAAATCCCGTCCATCCCATCTGCAGCACGGTGGTAGTATTTGGCTCTCCATTCCTTGATAAATGCATCCATATCAAATCCCGGTACATTGCTTTTGTTGCCGTACTTGATATGCAATGCCGGAATCCCGCTTACTACAAAACTATACTGATCGCTTCGCACGAACCGGTTTTGCTCCGGTTCAGGATCTTTTTCCACTTCTAATCCAAGATAATCCGCAGCAAATTTCACATTCCCCATGATGCTGGAATGCTCTGCACCCAAGGGCACAATGGAAAGTAATGGTGCGATGACAGTTGGCATGTCGGTATTCACATTGGCAACGATGGAAGATTTCGGCACTGTAGGATTTGCCGCAAAATAGGAGGACCCCACCAAACCCATCTCCTCTGCGGTGACCATCACGATCAGCACCGAGCGCTTGGGTTTTGCATTACCATTCTTATACACTCTGCCGATTTCAAGGAGTGAAGCTACCCCTGAGGCATTGTCATGCGCCCCGTTATAGATCGAATCGCCGTTTTCTGGCCTTCCGATTCCCACGTGATCGAGGTGAGCGGAATGCACTACATACTCACTCTTCAGCCTTGGATCCGAACCCGGTATCAGGCCGACTACATTGTGGCTGTCAAACTCACTGTGCGTATTGGTATAACCGGCCGAAAAGGTAAAGGGAAGCTCAAAAGAGGAATTCTTTCTGGACTTAATATCAACTAAAACTTGGTCCAAATTTTTGCCTGAATTCAGAAAAAGACCTGTCAGGAATGATTTGCTTCCAGTGAGTGCAAAGCCCAGATTCCCTACGAAACCCCGTCCATAAGCAGTCGTTTTCTCCGGGTTCAGTGCCACATTGGATTGAAGCGTCGGATTGGGGTTGGTAAATGGTACTGCAGGATTAACCAAAATCGCACCAGTAGCCCCTTTGGCAAATGCCGTATTCATTTTATTCCCCGGACTGGAAAAGTGAGAAATCAGGGTGGAAGCGGGAATTCCATCCGGCACACCCGCAACCATTACCACAACTTTACCCTTCACATTCACGCCATCATAATCCGAATATAGTCCCGGTATATCCACGCCATATCCCACAAAAACCAGGGATCCTTCACCTGAAGCCTTTTCTGACATTGGATGAGGATAAGGCAAGAAATCTGTGGCAAAAAGCAGGGAATGTTCATTTCCGTTTTTGTCTTTCAAAGTAGCCACAGCTGTAGCATTATTCACCACAGACTTTCTCAAAATCAGCTTTTGAGTGTATTGTCCTGGGTCTCCTCCGGGTTGGATGCCGATTTTTTTGAATTGATCGACCACATAATCCACTGCCATCTGATAGCCTTCCGTTCCGGGCATTCGCCCTTTCAGCTTGTCATCTGCAAGGTACGCGATGTGGTTTCGGATGGTGACCGTATCAGTCTGACTCATGGCTCGTTTTACAGAGCCAGGGATGGGGATTTTTTGGGAAAAAGCCTGAAAAGAGATCAGGATTAGAAGTAAAGAAAGGTATTTTTTCATAGTTATAGATTTATTTCTTTGCCGTGGTCAGTGTCTCCACTGACCACAAAATATCAATTCTTTCCATTCTTAAAACTCTTATCCGGATAAGCCGGAGCTTGAGGGACAGCTCTTGGATCAGCTTTAATCAATGCTTTCAAATGCTCAATCGCCGCATCCAATTGTGCGTCACCACCGTCAAATGTTGCCTTAGGCATATTGATCACTTCGATGTCAGGGATAAAGCCGACGCCTTCGATCAGCCATTCGCCTTCTTCGCCGTACACACCATTCATCGGCGCACGAGCCACGCCGTTATCCGTCAGTGTATTCACCCCTGAAAGCCATACTTCCCCGCCCCAAGTTCGGGCACCGATGGCTTGACCCATATCAAGTCTTCGGAAGCCTTCGGCAAAAGCTTCTCCATCCGAAGCGGTAAACTCATCCACAAGCAAGACCAAATGTCCTCGGAAGGCATAAGGCATGTTCCAATACGGTTCGCCCGTTCTGCTTTTCCAGTAGAAAAAGACTTCCCGCATCAACTTTTCAAGAATGAAGGAATCAATATTCCCTCCACGGTTTTGGCGGACATCGATCACGAGGCCGGACTTTTTAAACTGTGGATAAAAATCCCGATACCATTGATTGATGTCCGATGCAGTCATTGCTCTGAGGTGGACATAGCCAATATCGCCATCAGATTTCTCCTCTGCAATCAAGCGTCGGGTATATTCCCATTCATTGTACCGAAGATTGGATTCCTGTTGGGAAGTCATTGGGATAATGATCCGATCGCCTTTGTCCGCTCCAGCAGAACTCAGGACTTTGATTCGGACTTGCTTATTGGCTTTGTCTCTCAACAAATACAGCAAATCCGGCGCATCCATCACGGAAACTCCGTCGATATGCGTAATCACATCACCTATGGAGACATTCAGATCAGGATGTGAAAGCGGTGACATCTCGTCCGGATAATCCGGGTCGCTTTTGAAAATATGGTCGATGGCATAACCTCTCAGTTTTTCATTTCTGGAAAACTTCCCTCCCAACATTCCAAACTGGATCCTATCATCCCCTTCACGCAAATCTCCTCCACCCACAGAAGTATGAAGGACACTCAATTCTCCGATCAGTTCACCCATCACGTCGGATAGCTCCCGACGGGTAGTCACTCGATCCACCAAAGGCAAATACTTTTTGTACATCGCATCCCAATCTACGCCGTGCATATTGCGGTCGTAGAAGTAGTCCCGTTCCATTCTCCAGGCATCGGTATAGATCTGCTTCCAGTCCTCTCTTGGATCTACAGAAAACTTCCAGCCACTCAGATTTAGCTGATTTTTGGAAAGATCAGAAACCGGAGAAGTGCCCAGTTCCACTACGTAATGATTTGATCCTTGGCGAAGTACGGCGAACTTGTTATTCAGCGAGGTGACAAAACTGTTAACCTTGTCCGCAAAGACCTTTTGCTCGGCCTTCTCATCGATTGGAGTCATCATCAAAGCAGGATTGTCCTCGTTGGACGCTCCTCCACCATTGTATATGCCCATTCCTGGGCCGACTCGGTGATAGTAAAGTGCCTTGTCCGTCACCACCAGATTTTTATAATTTCCGGCGGGAATCGGAACTTCTCGCACACGCTCCATCAGTCCATCTTCATCGATTGAAACAAGCACTGCTCCCTCAGACTTTTTTTCTTCGGCAGGCTTCAGCTCGTTTTTGGGTTGGAAAGGAGAAACCAAGCCTTTTTTCAAACCCACCTGATAGATTTTGATCTGTTTTTCCCAGAAGGGTTCCGGCTGTCGGGTACCCCAAGGCGAACCGATACGAGATTCAAAATTCCGATCCGACATGAAATAAATCCACTTGCCGTCGGGGCTCCATTGGGGGTTCATGCTATTGGTGCGATCGGAAGTAAGAGGAATTCGCTTGCCTGTTTCGGAATTGAAAATAAAGAGCTGCATAAAGGTATTAGAAGCCGCCTGACCGAATGCCAGCCACTTGCTATCAGGCGACCAAGCCATAGCACCGCTAATGTCTTCATCGGATGCGTTGGCTTTTACCTTTTTGCCAGAGGCGAGATCCTGAATCCAGAGTTCATTGTTCAGGTCATAGTAAGCCAGCTTTTTCCCATCGGGGGAAGGCAAAAGTCCGAATCTTAGAGTTTTACCATCCGAAGTGAGCTTTTTCCCCTGATCCAATCCCATACCCGAATATTGATGAATCTCAAATTCTCCACTTTCGTCCGAGAAAGTCAGGATGTCTTTTCCGTCAGGAGAAAAAACCGCATCCCGATAGCGTACGCCATCTTTTTGGCTGAGACGAAGCTGCCTTCCTTGCTTGGCAGGAAAGACAAACACCCGTCCTCGCGCGGTTAAAGCCACTTTTTCTCCGTCATTGGTCACGGAGATGTTGGTCACGTAGCTGCCTAGATTGTCAATCCAATACTCTCTCAATTGATCAAAATCAGAAGTCAGGCTGACCGCCAGTTTCTTTTCCTGAGCGCTGGATAAATCATGCACATACAAATCTGCTCCAGATCGATACACCAGATTAGTTCCGTGAAGAGCAAGTTCTCGCACATCGTAACTAGACTGCTTAGTATGCTGCTTCAGGTCCAAGCCATTTTCACTCATGGACCAGACATTTTGAATCCCGTCTCGGGAAGAAAGAAAATAAATCCGGCCATTGTGATGAACCGGATGATGGTCTTCCCCTTTGTACTCATTGGTCAGTTTGACGGCTTCCGCTTGGCCTGAAGTGAATTTCCAAAGCTGACGGGCTGTACCCCCTTCATAGCGCTTGGTGACATTATTGTGAAAAGTGGGCCGCACAAAATAATAGGTATCACCGCTGGAGTTAAAGCTTCCCTCGGCAGCCATTTCCAGAGGAATGATGCTTTTGTTTCCGTTTTCGATATTGATCACGACGGTATTCAGTCGGGGAAGGGTAGCATACTGATTGGTCACGTATGCGACTTCTGTGATAGATTTCCAATCCGTCGGGATAGAAGCTGCGGGTTCGTAAGTCAATCTTCTCGGCAATCCTCCGGTGATCGGAATGAGGTACACTTCGGTTGGGCCTTCGTAGGTAGCTGCATAGGCCACCCAGTTGCCATCGGGAGAAATTTTTGGAGAGCTTTCTTCTCCAGCATGCGTGGTCAGCCGAATCGCTTCGCCACCATTTAAGGAAGTTTTCCACAGATCCCCTTCCGCCACAAAGACGACGGTATTTCCATGGACATCCGGGTGCATAAAATAGCCTGGAGTGGTTTGGCTGATTCCGATGAGGGGCAAAACCAGACCGAGAATAAGTGTTAAGAGTTTTTTCATAAAATATGGACTTAGGGTCATTCTGAGAAAAGGGAAATTTAGTAAAAATCGGAAGGCTTTTGTTCTTCTATTATTTGAGGACTACAAACCAAAATTTATTTGGCGAAATAGTTTTTTTACAATACTTTCCTAAGAAATAGTATCAAGTAATAGTCATAATCGAAAACACCAATTGCATTCTTAAGCGGTTTTATCGATTAGAATCCAAATACTCCAGAGAACTGAATTCGAATAATCCCAAATAAGAGTTCCCATGACCCAATTTAACAGATCGAGAAATTTTCTTTTTGTATCAGTCTTCCTTTTAATCTTTTCGAATCTAGTACCGAAAATTTCCCTCGCTCAGTCTGTCTTAGAACAAATCGGAAGGCTGCCGGTCACTACCTACACTCCTGAAGAGTACGAAGGGGCTCCACAGGTTTGGACAGCAATACAGAGTAAGGAGGGGCTGATGTATTTTGGAACCAGCAGAGGCCTGCACGAATACGATGGGGTTTCCTGGCGATCAATTTTTGGTAGAAATTCCATTGAAGGGGCCCGCAGCCTTGCAAAAGACGCCCAAGGAAGGATTTTTTATGGCGGGCGAAATTTTGGGTATTTGATGTCCAATCCAAAGGGAGAAATGCATGCCGTCTCTTTACTCCATCTGATTCCGGAAGAAATTCGGTCTGGAATAGATATTTTTTCAATCAATTTCTTGGGTAAGTATCTATTTCTCCAAACCCGGGTGGATCTCATCAGAATCGAATTAGCGGAAGATTTTTCTCTGAAATCCCTGAAGACCTGGCCTGCTGAGACTACTTTTTCTTATGCTTTTGTGCAGGAATCCGATATTTTTATCTATCAGAATGAGCGGGGTCTGTTCCGATTAATGGGGGAGGAGATTAAGCTTGTCCCCGGAACAGAAATCTTGGGAAAGGATCGGTTCAGGATCATGCTTCCCTATCCAAGTGAAGGAGGAAAAACATTTCTATTGGGAGGCTTCTCTACTGGATTCTACCTATTCGATGGCATATCTGTCAGTAAATTTCCCACCCAAGTTGACCAATTGATCAAAGAAGGGGCTGGACTCTTGTACCACGCACTTCCCTATCAGGGGAATTACATCCTTTCTTTTGCCGGATCGGGCATTGTTATGATGAGTCCAAAGGGAGAAATTCTCAATAGAATCGGAACGGGACAGGGTCTACCTTCTGATGTTGTCTATGGTGTTTATTTGGATCAAAATCAGGGACTTTGGTCCATAACTGAGGATGGAATCGCTAGAATAACCATTAACTCCCCAATCCAAACCTTTGGAAAAGAACTTGGGATCACTTCACGGGTACTATCTATCCAAAAGCAAAGGGGAAGGTTCTTTTTAGGGACAACAAATGGCCTGGTTAGGTTTGATACAATAAGCAACACCTTTCAATCTGTACAAGGGATCAGCTCCAATCAAATTTTTGATTTGACTATTGACGGGGAGGACTTGATCGTGCCTAGTAATGAGTTGATAGTTTACCGTAATGGTAAATCGATCCGATTGAATTTTCCTAAAGATGGAAGCAGTCCGATGACCTTAATTATTCCAAAGAATCACCCCAACCTCCTCCTTGTGGGAACTACTAAAGGGTTGCTACTTTACGAAAGGGGGCTTTCCAAAGAATTTCCATGGGAATTGAAAGGGAAAGTCCCGGGAATAGACGAGATCCAATCCGTTTTTTTTGAAGGAAAGGATGGGACAATTTTTACCGGTGGGTCAGGAAAATTTTATGCCCTAGGTATAAAAATAGGCGGATTAGAATCCGTAGGAACTGAATCCCTTAAATCAAAGGTATTTGAATTCTCAAATTCGGATTCTTTTTCCCTAATCGATGGAGAATTTTATGTAAAAAATTCCGAAGGCATGCAAAAGTTTTCGGAGACAGAACAAAACTTTTTTCCAACCGAGGATTTCAAGGCGGTAGAATCAGAACTGCTGGATTTTAGCCAAGACAAATCCGGGATCACCTGGTATGAAACAAAAGAAGGAAAGAAATATATCCTTAAGCGGAACAAGGAGGGGAAATTTGTGAAAGACGAAAGCCCCAATTCTATTTCTCCTTATTTGTCTTATTATGATTTTTTAGATGAGGACAGCATTATGTGGTTTGGCAATCAAAAAGGTCTGGTTCGCTATGACCCGAAGAAAGACAATCAGGATGATAAGGAATTCTTCACCCTGATCCGAAGAATCGAAACCAAAACCGATACGATCCCTTTGCCCCAATACGGAGGAAACAAGCGGATCGCTCCCTTCGAAAGAAAGGACAATTCCTATCGCTTTGAGTTTGCCGCTCCCTATTTCGAAGACGAAAAGAAGACAAAATATCAAACTTACCTCGAAGGATTTGATCCGGATTGGGTGGACTGGAATGACAACAAATTCAAGGAATACACCAACCTACCTGCCGGAACTTATACCTTCAGGGTGAGAGCTCAAGCTTTTACCGGGAGAGTAAGCGAAGAAGCAAGCTATTCCTTTGTGGTATTGGCTCCTTGGTACGCTACTTGGTGGGCGTATTTGATCTATGTCTTGCTAATTGGTGCTGTGATTACCGGCATTGTTAAATGGCGTTCCCAAAAACTCAAAGCAGAAAATCGTCTTTTGGAAGAAAAAGTGCATGAACGAACCCTCCAATTGGAAAAATCCATCACAGACCTGAAATCCACCCAAGCCCAACTTATTCAATCCGAAAAGATGGCTTCGCTCGGAGAACTCACCGCCGGTATCGCCCATGAGATCCAGAATCCGCTCAATTTTGTCAATAACTTCGCTGAACTCAGTGTAGAACTGATCGACGAAATGAATGAGGAGATCGAAAATGGTGACCTTGAAGAAGTAAAAGAAATAGCCACAGACCTAAGGGAAAACCTCAACAAAATCAACCACCATGGCAAGCGAGCCGGTTCCATCGTCAGAGGAATGCTCGCTCATAGTAGGAAAAGTTCGACCGACAAAGAGGAAACAGACCTCAATGCCCTAGCCGACGAATGTCTGCGACTCAGCTTCCATGGACTGAGAGCAAAGGACAAAAGCTTTTCGGCTGATTTTAAAACAGATTTTGACCCTACAATTCCAAAAATCAATGTCGTTTCCCAAGATATTGGACGTGTCATCCTTAACCTGATCAATAATGCCTTCTATGCGGTCAGAGAAAAAGCCAAATCAGCCCCTTCAGATTTCAAACCGGAGGTAATTGTCCAAACCCGCCATGAGGATAACCACATCACCGTTATGGTCCATGACAATGGACAGGGTATTCCCGAGTCCATCCAGGAAAAAATCCTGCAGCCTTTCTTCACCACCAAACCTGCCGGAGAAGGAACCGGGCTTGGGTTGTCCTTGAGTTACGACATCATCAAAGCACATGGAGGTGAGCTGAAACTTGAATCGGAAGTGGGAAAAGGAACGACTTTCAGCATGGTACTTCCTATGGATTCTTGATATGCGTCAGATTTCCGGTTTCAACTCCTTAAAAATCAATTTTAACGGATAGGATTTTTCATTCTATATTCTCAACTTGAGACAATAGAAATTGATACTAAACCCTTTCAAACCATGAAAAATAACCGACGCGACTTTTTACAAAAAATAGGACTGGGTACGGCAGGTATTGCAGCTGTGCCTTTTGCAAGTCATGCAAGTATAAATCCCAAATCTCAATCCGATGCAGAGGACGATCAATACCTCCACATCGGAGATGACATTGCTGTAGCTGATACATCCTATGGAAAAATCCAAGGCTATATCCTGAATGGCGTCTATACCTTTTTGGGAGTACCCTATGGGGCAGACACTGCCGGAAAAAACCGGTTTATGCCTCCACAGAAACCTACGCCTTGGACAGATATCAAGCCGACAATTTGGTGGGGAAATACCGCACCACAGAACATGGATCGGCGCTATGCAAATCCGCATGCTTCATTTGCGGACCATTGGAACTATGATGATGTCTCCGAAGACTGCCTGAAGCTCAATGTCTGGACACCCGCGCTTGCCGACGGGAAAAAACGTCCCGTGATGGTTTGGCTTCACGGAGGTGGATTCACTAATGGCAATGGAATTGAACAGGATGGCTACCATGGAGAAAATTTCTCCAGAAATGGGGATGTGGTATTTGTCTCGATCAATCATCGGCTTGGCCCGATCGGCTTCACCGATTTGTCCGGAGTAGGAGGGGCCAAGTACGCTTCCTCCGGCAATGTCAGTCAACTCGACATCATCGCTTCGCTGGAGTGGGTTCGCGACAATATCGCCAACTTCGGAGGTGACCCGGGCAATGTCACCATCATGGGCCAATCCGGAGGAGGGGCAAAAGTAACCTGTACCATGGCCATGCCAGCATCCAAAGGATTGGTACACAAAGGTGTCGCACTGAGCGGGTCCATGCTCAAAGCCAATGACCAGGAATACAGCAGAAAGCTTGGACAATTTGTGTTGGAAGCAGCAGGACTGACAGCAGGAGAGGTGGACAAACTACAGGAAATACCCTGGAGAGAGTACATCGACATTGCCGGAAAAGCTATGGACCGCATGCGAAAGGAAAATCCGCTTCCCGGATTCCGTGGAGGATTTGGCCCGGTAGCGGATGGAGTAAATGTGCCAAAGGGCGAGTTTTTCAGCAATCCAAACGATCATACCGCAGACATGCCTTTGATGATTTGCACCACCTTTCACGAGTGGGGTGCCACCCGTACCAATCCCAAACTCGAAGCTGCGGGAGAAGCGGAGATAATCGAAGCTATGAAGCAACGCTTTGGAGACAAATCCCCTGAAGTCTACCGAGCTTATGCAGCAAACTTCCCCGGCAAAAAACCGGCGGAAATCATGACTCTTGCAGCATCCAACCGTGCAAATGCCGTGGCTTGTGGTGATGCTAAAACCAAACAAAAAGCGCCTGTGTACATGGCTTGGTTTGGCTGGGAGCCTAATCTGTACAATGGCCGAATGCGGGCTTTTCACTGCATTGACATTTGCTTTTGGTTTGACAACACCGACCGGATGTACACACATACTGGAGGAGGCAAGCGTCCCCGAGCTCTTTCCGAGAAAATGTCAGCCTCACTTTTAGCCTTCATGAAAACCGGGAATCCTAATGCGGGAGTACTTCCAAATTGGCCGAAATTCACTGCCCAAAACGGTGAAACGATGGTCTTGAATGATCAAAGCGAGGTGAAAAATGATCCAGACAGAAATGCACGAAAGGCATTACCTATGAGCTAATTCTAAGTACTAAACTTGGGTAATTTGCGTTTGGAATTTGGAAAAGTAAGTGAGCTTTAGCTTCTTGGTTTCCAAATTCCAAACAATCCAAAATGATCCAAAAAAAACATTTACCAACCATCGCAATTGGTTTTGTGGTTGGGGCGATAGGCTACTGGACTGCTGATTTTTCGGAGGATGGTGAATTTGCCCGTGTAATCTATTCTATTTTGGGACCGGGCGCCTTTATTTGTTCTGTGGCCTCCTTTGCACTTCGTAAAAAATCTCCGGGGTTTATCGCATTGATGGTTAGCTTGGGCGTATTGCTTGGTATGCTCTCCAAAATATTCTATGACATTCTGCGAGACTCCTCTTCTCATGATATGTTACCATTTGAGCTACTATTGGGTTTGGTTATCGTATTGCCCGCTGCCTTTTTTGGTTCTTTTTTGGTTTGGGGAATCCACCAGCTTGCCGGAAAAGATTAACTTCTTTGAAGTCCATTTTAAATATTTAATGAAACTTTTTTGAGCAATTCATTTAACTTATCGCTCTCAAAATTTAAAACTATGACCACTTTTAGAAACTATAAAGTTCCTTACGAGCTTTCTCCGGCATATTCTAAATCCGTGGCTTATTTCTCGATGGAATTTGCCATACACCAACCCTTAAAAATCTACAGTGGGGGCTTGGGCTTTCTTTCCGGTTCTCATTTGCGAAGCGCTTATGAACTCAAACAAAACCTGATTGGAATCGGCATACTCTGGAAGTACGGCTATTACGATCAGGGTCGAAATCAAGACCAGACCCTGAAACCTGAGTGGTACGAAAAAACCTATAGCTTTTTGGAAGATACAGGGATCAAATTTACCGTTCCTGTTCATGATCAGCCGGTTTGGGTGAAAGCATGGTACCTTCCTCCGACGACTTTCAACAGTGCTCCACTTTTCCTGTTAAGCACTGACCTACCTGAAAATGACTACCTAAGCCAAACCATTACGCATCGATTATATGATGCAGACACGGCGGCCAAAATCGCCCAAATGATGATACTTGGACTGGGTGGTGCTAGGCTGATTGATGAGCTCAACTTCAATCCGGATGTCTATCATCTAAACGAGGCTCATGCGGTAAGCAGTGTTTTCTATCTGATGAAAAAATTTGGAAGTAAAGCCGAAGTTCAGAAACGACTAGTCTTCACGACTCACACTCCCGAGGAAGCCGGAAATGAAAAACACGACTTCTATCTCTGTGATAAAATGAGCTATTTCTTCGGACACTCTATAGCTGAAGTACGCCTTTTGACCGGAATAAATGGCGATCAGTTCAATCACAGCTTGGCCGCATTACGATTTGCCCGAAAGGCCAATGGAGTAAGTAAGCTTCACGGAGAGGTAAGCCGAAAAATGTGGGGACATTACCCTAACATCCCCGAAATTCAGTCCATCACTAATGCTCAAAACTGGAATTACTGGGCGGACAAGCAGCTTTTCAGATTTATGGAAGAAGCGGATAACATTGCTTTTGACGACCGCAAAAGATTCTTAAAAAAACGGGCCTTTGAAATTGTTGCCGATCAAACCGGAAAATTGCTTGATCCGGATATCCTCACTATCGTCTGGGCTAGAAGATTTGCAGCATACAAACGGCCCGAGATGATCACCCGGGATCTGCGGAGGTTTGATGCACTGATGCGTAATGCCGACCGACCTGTTCAAATCATCTGGGCAGGAAAACCCTATCCCATGGACTATGGTGCGATCAGCGTTTTCAATCAATTGGTTCATTTGAGTAAAAACTACAAAAATGTAGCCGTCTGCGTGGATTACGAGCTAACGCTGAGCAAACGACTCAAGCAAGCCTCTGACATCTGGCTGAACAATCCCCGAGTGCCTCGGGAAGCCTCTGGTACCAGCGGTATGACGGCATCTATGAACGGAGCAATTAACTTCAGTACTTATGATGGTTGGATTTGCGAATTTGCAAGACATGGTGAGAATTGTTTTATCATCCCACAGGTCGACTATCACAACCTGAGCATTCAAGATCAGGATCAGGAAGATCTGGACCACATGTTTGACATCCTCGAAAATCAGATCATCCCGATGTATTATGACAATAAGCGAAAGTGGAGAGATATGGTACAGGCCGGCATGCACGATGTACGCTTTGAATTCGAAAGCAATCGAATGGCAAAAGAGTACTATGAATTGATGTATTCAGAATAAAACATCCTCAATCAAAACAAAAAGTCCGGACAAAAACCCGGACTTTTTGTTTTAGCCTCCATTGAAATATACTTTATTGTCAAATCTGACTGGTATTTTCCAATTTCAGTTGTGCTTGATTTTATACACTTTTCCGTCCGCCTTGGACATGATGTAGACCTGACCGGCATGATCCAAACCAAACTTCAGATCAACACGATCACATCCGCATAATTCCTTCAGGCTCATTTCTTTTCCCTGATAAGTGATTCCCCAAGTTTGAACGGTGGGCTGTGATGACTCACTTAAATCTGCAAAAAAGAGCCTTCCTGAGGGAATGTCGCCGAAAACAAACTTCCCTTTCAAAGGTCCGTCAGGAATCGTGTATCCTCCTATTATTGCCACCGTTTCGTCATGTTCCAATTGGACAAGGGGATAAGTGATTCCAAACTTTTTATCATCCGCGGGTAGCGGATAAAGCGTTCTGAAACTTCCAAAAGGATTGATGGTGAAGGTGCCCTCCCGCACCGGCCAACCATAGAATTTACCTTCTTCTATGCGGTTGATTTCTTCAATGCTGTGCTGTCCTATATCTGTCGCATGGAGATTTCCCTTTGCGTCCCAAAACACCCGATTGGGGTTTCTGAAACCGTAGGCTATGATCTCACCTGCTTTGCCGGGAATTCCGGCAAAAGGATTGATTTTTGGAATTCCGTATTTTCCATTCACTCCATCCTTTCCGGCAGGATCAATCCTTAAAATACTGCTGTAAATTCCTGCCCCTTTATGGTTGGAGATTGCGGCAAAACGTTTTTCGGCAGTTCCTCCATCTCCATAGCCTATATAAAGTAATCCAAAATCAGGGTCCCCTTTTTTGGAATTTGGGTTGAAGGTAAGTTCCTGCATGCCGTGAGCTTGAGAAGCATTGTCAATTCGCAGGATCTCACGATCTGTACCTTTAAATACTGTGGCCGCGGGATTTTCGGCTTTCCATTCTGTGACTACCCATTGCATAAACACACTCAGGCTGTCGGTGAACCCAAAATCGGATTTTTGAGTACCGCCGGGCTCGGTGTGGGCCGTATAAAACAAGCCGTTGGTTTGAAATTCAGGATGGAAGGCAAAACTTCCAACTCCTGTCGCCCAACCCGGTTTGCTGACCATATCCGGACGGGCATTTACTACAGATAGATACAAGACTGGGTTTTGGTCTACTAATTCATAGAGTCCGATCCTTTGATCGTTGATCATCAAGCGCTGCGTTCCCGGAATCGCTTCCATTTTGGTCATTTTAGCCAAAGGAGAAACTCCATCAGAAGCCGGCAATTGCGCAAAAAACTCCAATTTCAGACGAATACCCGAGTCTTGAATTTTCTCAGGAATTAAGTTGGAGGTCGTATCACCGACGATTTCAAGTGGCAGGGTCTCAAAGGTATGAAGGTAGCTAAGAATCGCATCCAGATCCTGTTCGGTCAAATCCGGAAATCCCGGCATTTGGCTTTTAAATTTTGCCAGTAACTCCAGCGCCCTTTGATCTTTGGACTCAATGGCCTTTGCCGGGTTTTTGATAAATTCTTTGATCCATTCCGTTTCGATTTGACGGGTAAGTCCACTCAGATTGGGCCCGATAGCATCCTCGTTGAAATTGTGACAGGTGGAGCAATGCTTTTCAAAAAGCGCTTTTCCTATCAAAATTTGATTGGCATCGGTAGAAATTTCTCTTCCAAATTCTTGTTTCTCCGGTGTACAGGAGAAAATCAAAAAAAAACAAACACTCGAAACAAACAGGGCATTTTTCATCGATATCAAATTGGGCTTTGTGTGGATTGTGAAAAACTTAATCGGAAGGAATTTCGCAAAGTTTATAAACATTCCAGTGTGTGACGATTGAGTCGATCCAGTCTGCCTGAGGCAGACTGGATCGATTTCACCGATACTAAATTGGTGTTTTCATTTTCACAGAAAAACACCTTGAGGAATTCTTTAATGAATTTTTGCGGAATCCATTTCATAAGTCAAAAGTGGCTTCGCACCGGTCCCAAAAAATTTAGCCCGCTATTATCCTCAATTGCTACTCAATCCATACCCGGCAACAATAATCATAGACCATACTTCAGCATCGGGAATATTGAACCGGTTTTTCTAATCCAATTCTGGAAAATCATTTTTCAGACTCACTTTTACGATTAGTGTACAGCTTGAAAAGCTCCATTGCAATCAGGATTGGTATCGCCAAAAGAATCACATAAAACCATTCTTGAAGCGTAATTGGCTCAATCTTTAATGCCTTTTGCATAAAAGGTATCTGCATACTTAAGATATGAATCCCTTGCGCTGCAATTACTCCGATCACAAGAATCCAGTTTCTGTTTAATGGGATTTTAAAAATGGAAGTGGTTTCGGATCGGGAATTGAATGCATGGAAATTCTGCATGAAAACCATTAGCAATAAGGCTAAATCACGCGCATGATATTCGCTTATTTTTTGAATTTCGATGAGCCAGTACCAAAAGCCAAAAACAATAACTCCGATAGTAATGCTGGCTACTAGCGTCTGATTGATCATGACCGAGTTAAAGATTGTCTCGGTGGGTTTTCTCGGCTTTTTCTTCATTGCCCCTGGCTCCCCTCCCTCAAATGCCAAAGCTACGTCCTGTATTCCATTGGTCACTAGATTTAACCAAAGGAGCTGAACAGCCAACAAGGGAAGCGGTAAGCCGAACAGAATCGCAAGTAGGAATAAAAGTACTTCAGCTCCACCCGTAGAAATAAGTAGGAAAATCACCTTGCGGACATTGTCATAGGCAAACCTTCCTTCCTCAACACCTGCAACAATCGAGCTGAAGTTGTCATCGGTGACGATCATTGATCCCACCTCTTTGGCCACATCCGTACCACTTCCCATCGCCACTCCGATGTTCGCCCGCTTGAGAGCCGGAGCATCGTTGACGCCATCTCCCGTCACCGCCACAAACTCCCCCGCTTTGATCAAAACATCCACAATTTCCAATTTTTGGATCGGGCTCACCCGAGCAAAAACACTGGAATTGATAACCAATTTGTGGTACTCTTCGGATTCAGGAGAACCTGCATCAAGGAGCATTTGACCAGTAACAACCTGACTTCCGTCTACAGCAATACCTAGTTCTTTTGAAATATTAAAGGCAGTGGCAGGATGGTCTCCGGTAATCATTAATACTTTGATTCCTGCTTGTTTGCATTTTTTGATGGATTCTTTGGCTTCTGATCTTAATGGATCGATAAAACAAACCATCCCCAAAAAATGCAGTCTTGGAATATCCTCCACAGAATACGTATCCTTTTTTTCAAAGTTTAGTGCCAATCCTTCAGCAAAAGCCAATACTCTATAGCCCTTTGAGGCATAATTTTCTGCTTCTTTTACTTTCTGATCAATAAATTCTTGATCACAATGACAAAATCCCAGTATCGTTTCTAAAGCTCCTTTGGCTCCAAATCTGATTTCATCCTCTACGGTATAAAAAGCTCCGGAGAATTTTCTTTCGGATTCATAGGGAATGATTCCTCCTGTGTAATAGGACTGCTTCAATTCCTCCGGATCCCTGCCATGTTTGAATCCCAAGCCCAAAAGGGCTACATCCATTGCGTCCCCGTGATGAATCCAATTCGAGTCTTCTTTTCTCAAACCTCCCTCATTGGCCATAATCCCAACTCTGACCAATGCCTCTAAGGCTTGAGGATCCTCCTTTTCATTATTTTCCGCTTCTATTGCACCTTCTCCATTGTATCCTTCTCCAAGAACAGAATACCTATTCCCATTGTCCAAGAGGATTTTTTTTGCTGTCTGCTGATTGACGGTAAGTGTTCCTGTCTTATCACTTGCGATAATGGTGCAGCTACCGAGCGCTTCCACCGCATTAAGTCTTCTGACGATCACGTTTCTCTTAGCCATCCTTCTTGTTGCAATGGATAAGGCAACTGTAAGTGCAACCGGAAGACCTTCAGGAATGGCTGAAACAGCCAAAGCCACTACAAAAAAGAATATTGAGGCCCAATCCATCCCCTGCCAGTTCAGAATAAAAGCCATTATGAAACTCAAGCCCACGATGAAAAAAGTAATCTGCTTGATAAACTTCTCCATCCTAAGAATAAGCGGAGGTTTGGCAGAAGTTCCTTCTGCTACATTTTGAGCTATTTTTCCAACTTGTGTGGATATTCCTGTTTCAACCACCACTCCCTTGCCCCGGCCGGAGAGCACTGTTGCTCCGGCAAAAGCCATATTAATTCGCTCAGGGACAGTGATTTCCCGTTCAAGATTTCCCGCTTTCTTTTTTGACGGAAGAGATTCCCCAGTCAGAAAACTTTCATCTATTTCCAATGCTGAAGCTTCCCAAAGCCGGATATCCGCCGGCACTTTCATCCCAGACTCCAGGTAAACCAAATCACCCGGAACGAGATCTTCAGAGCTGACCGTTTTTATCTGTCCGCTTCTATGGACTTTGGCTTGGATTTTCATCAGTTGCTGAAGGGCTTGAGCACTTTTTTCGGCATTGTATTCCTGATAAGTACCCAATCCTGTATTGATCAGTATCACCAATAAAATGAAAATAGCATCCCCCCCTTCTCCGATAAGTATCGATGCCAAAGCCGCCAAAACCAAGATAAAAATCAAGGGATTCATGACTTGATGGAGAATGATCCGTGAAAGTGTTGTTTTGGCTGATTCAGGCAGCTTATTGGGGCCAAATTGACTTAATCGGGCTGAGGATTCTTCATTGGTAAGTCCCTTACCCGGAGTATCTAATAAGGAATAAATACTTTCCCAGGAGAGCGAATGCCAAGCATCTTCTTGTTTTACTTTTTGAATATCCATAGTTGAAGTAGTATCTAAAAATATCAAAAATTAGAATGCCCCGATTTTCAAATCAAAAGCTTTCAATCGGTAAAGTATAAAATATGCTTCCTAAAAAATATGACTTTTGCCCGCAATTGAAAAATACTAAACAAACTATCTGATAACACAGCTCAGGGTGTTGCGTTTTTTTCGCCCTGTATAAAAATCTTAGAGAACGGGCCTCAGCTTAGTAGATTCATATCCTTTTCTGCGAAGCGCTGTGGGGAAAATAGATGGCCTTTTATAAAAAAAAGTCCCCGATCAGACCGGGGACTTCAATACTAAATCAATAACTGAATTAAAAAGGATACTTCCCTTCAGAAATCATGTATTCGGCAATCTGTCTTCTCAGCTCTTTGGTATTGACCAAGTCTGCTTTTGTATAGCGCTTTAAGCCCATCAACATCACTTTTTGCTCGTCCCCCTTTGTGAAAGAGGCTATAGCTTCCTTAGCTGCGTCGTTAATTTTATTCACCGCCTCTGAAAGGTAAACTTGGGACATCGCTATCTGATTAGCACATGCGGCCTCTCCTTTGATGCTCACCAGTTTTTCTGATCGCAGAATTGCCGATTCAGCTGCGTAGATTTCGATCATCAGATCCGCCAGGTTCATCATGATCTCCTGCTCGTCTTCGATACGATCCTGCAAGTCCATAGCAGCTTTACCACCAACCATCAAAAACACTTTCTTTAGGTTTTTCAGTACGGCTTTTTCGGCAGCAAAAAGCTCCGAGGTATCGATCGTCTCAAAAGAAGGCACAGAAGTCAACTCAGCAGACACGGCCATAGCCGGCTCGAACAGATTTACTTCACCCTTCATTGCCCGCTTCAGCAGCATTCCCACCATCAGCATTCGGTTGATCTCATTGGTGCCTTCGTAGATTCTTGAAATACGGGCATCCCGGTACGCTCTTTCCATCGGTGCATCTGCGGAATACCCCATGCCCCCATAGACTTGGACACCTTGGTCAACCACATAATCCAAGACTTCCGAACCATGAATTTTTGCAATTGCACACTCCATCGCAAAGGCTTCCACACCCTTTAATTTGGCTTCGGTATCTTCCATTCCTTCGGAAATCAAGGCATTGATTCGGTCTTCGATGTCCTGACCTGCTCTGTAGCAAAGTGATTCTGTCACATAGGTTCGAATGGCCATTTCAGCCAATTTAGACTTGATGGCACCAAACGTATTGATGCTGACGCCAAACTGCTTGCGAGCCGTAGAATAGTCGATGCAAAGCGAAATTACTCCTCGCACACCTCCTAAAACCCCTGCTCCGAGTTTTACCCGGCCGATATTCAGGATGTTTACAGCGATCTTGAATCCGTTTTGACGGTCCGAAAGCATGTTTTCTACAGGAACAGGGCAATCATTGAAAAAGACCTGCCGGGTAGAAGACCCTTTGATACCCATCTTTTTCTCCTCCTCGTTCATCGTGATGCCACCGAAGGTTTTCTCTACGATGAAAGCAGTGAGGTTTTTATCATCCTCGATCTTGGCGAAGACTATGAAAAGATCTGCAAATCCGGCATTGGAAATCCACATTTTTTGCCCGTTGAGCAAATAGGTTTTACCGTCGGCGGAAAGCGTTGCTTTGGTTTTGCCACTGTTGGCATCCGATCCTGCATCCGGTTCGGTAAGGCAATAGCAGGCTGCCCATTCACCCGTGGCGAGTTTGGGGAGGTACTTTTGCTTTTGGGCCTCGGTACCGTAGTACAAAATTGGCAAAGTTCCAATCCCAGTATGAGCTCCGTAGGTGGTGGAAAAAGATCCCGCCGAACCGATGATATCGGCAATTAACATGGAGGTGTTGAAGCTCATGCCCATTCCTCCATATTCTTCAGGCACTGCAATGCCCAAAAGTCCCAATTCCCCTGCTTTCTTAAAAATAGAAGGAACCAGGTCCGGGTTTTTCATACTGTCGATTTCTTCGATATTTGGAAGGATCTCCGTATCAATGAAATCCTGACAGGCCTGAGCCATCATTTTTTGCTCTTCGGTAAATTGCTCAGGGATAAAAATATCCTGCGCTGCTGTCTCCCTGATGAGGAATTCTCCTCCTTGGATTGCTTTTGATATTGTGTTCATATAATTAGCTTTTCATTTTCTTCATTATTCAGAATTCAACATTCGATGTTCGATATTTTTAATAATGAATATCGAATGGCGAATTTTGAACACCGAAGTATTTCTTATTTCAACAACTCATAAACCCCAGCCACTCCTTGACCACCACCAACGCATGCTGTGACCAAACCATACTTTTTGTTTTGTCTTCTCAGCTCGTTGAAAATCTGCACTGATAGTTTGGCTCCGGTACAGCCCAGTGGGTGACCCAGGGCAACCGCGCCTCCATTTACATTGACGATATCGGGATTCATGTCCAGTGACTTCATCACAGCCAATCCCTGTGCGGCAAACGCCTCATTCAGCTCAACCAAGTCAATGTCGTTCAGCGTCAAGCCTGCCTGCTTCAATGCTTTAGGAACCGCCTCTTTTGGTCCAATTCCCATGATTCTTGGGTCTACGCCCGCAACGCTGTAGGACATCATTCTGGCTATCGGATGCAATCCAAGAGACTTCATCAATCGCTCAGACATCACTACCACGAAAGACGCTCCATCCGAAGTCTGGGATGAATTTCCTGCTGTAACCTGACCGCCATTTTTGAAAGCAGGCTTCAGAGCGGCCAAAGCCTCCATCGTGGTCCCGGCCCGTGGACCTTCGTCTGTATCGACTGTGTATTTTCGGGATTTCTTTTTGCCTTTCTCGTCGAGATAAGTTTCTTCTACTTCTACTGGCACGATTTCATCTTTGAATTTTCCATTGGCTATTGCGGCCAGTGCTTTATCATGAGATCGAACCGAAAAAGTATCTGCTTCCTCTCGAGTGATGCTATATTCACGCGCCAATTCTTCCGCCGTCAAACCCATGCTGATGTAGTAAGAAGGATGTTGCGTTGCAATTTTGTAGTTGAGGGCAGTTTTATAGCCCATCATAGGGACCATGGACATGGATTCTGTACCGCCGGCAATGATGCAATCGGCCATTCCCGCTTTGATTTTGCCTACAGCCAAAGCGATGGCTTCTAAGCCTGATCCGCAGTAACGGTTGATGATGAACCCGGGAGTTTCGATTCCCAAAGCCAAAAGAGATATCATTCGACCCATTTGCATGCCTTGTTCGGCTTCGGGCACGGCGTTGCCGACGATGAGGTCGTCGACCATTTTGGACTCTAGGCCCGGCGTATTTGCGACCAAATGCTTAATCACATCAGCTGCCAAATCATCCGGTCGGTAGAATCTAAATCCCCCTCTTTTTGATTTTCCTACTGCTGATCTATATCCGTTAATTATGTATGCTTCCATTTGTGTTTCGTTATTGTTTTTGGGTTATTGATTGAGAGTATCAAGTATTAGGTATCAAGTATCAAGATTTTGCCTCAATTGAAGTTTTTAATCCCATTATCATACGCTGTACTTCAGATAGATCAGTTTCCATTTCTTTCGCAGTTTCAGAATCAAGAATACCTACCTTTTCAGAAATTATCAGTAGAGTTTCCAATTCAAAGCTTTCGCCTAAACTCACTTCGAGAGAATTGACAAATGATTTTGAAGAGGTTTTAGCACAACCTTCCGCAATGTTTGAAGGAATTGAAACGCCAGCTCTTCTCATCTGCGAAACGAGCCCGAACTTTTCATCATTCGGATATGATTTTGTGACAGAATAAATTTTTACCGCGAAATCAACAGCTTTCTGCCATACTTTTAAGTCTTTGAAATTGTGCATAACCAGTGGGTTTAAAATCTTGATACTTATGTCTTGATACTTGCTACTTTAATCAGTTTCTCAAAGGTTTTCCTTTAAACAAAATGCTATGAATACGTTCAAGGGTCTTTTTCTCACCAGTCAGGCTCAAGAACGCTTCGCGCTCCAAGTCAAGCAAATATTGCTCGCTCACTTCTGTGGCTGAGGACAAATCTCCTCCCGACATGACCCAAGCCAGTTTTCGGGCGATTTTGGCATCATGCTCGGAAATGTAGGCACCATACTTCATTCCAGTAATTCCGGCTTCGAAGAGTGCTAGTGAAGTTTTTCCGAGGACTTTCACATTCGACTGCTGTACCGGCTGGGTATATCCGGCCTCACTCATTCTTAGCACATGGGATTTGGCATCTGCTATTTGACGCTTTCTGTTTAGGGAAATTCCATCACTTGCTCTCAGATAACCCAAGCCTTTTGCCTCTTGGGCAGAAGTGGAAACCTTCGCCGTGGCAATATTCATGAAATATTCCTGCAGCTGATTGAGCTCCACATCTCCATTGATTACTGCATTGGAAAACCGAAGTGTCATCTCCTTAGTGCCGCCCCCGGCAGGGATCAGTCCCACTCCAACTTCCACCAAACCCATATACAACTCGGCATGAGCTTGGATGTGGTCTGAGTGGAGTGATAGTTCGCATCCGCCACCCAAAGCCATATTATGCGGCGCTACCACCACTGGCACGGATGAATATCTGGCTCGCATCATGGTATTTTGGAATTGCGCAATCATCATGTTGATCTCGTCGAAATCCTGATCACCTGCAAACATGAAGAGCATTCCAAGATTAGCCCCAGCAGAGAAATTTGCTCCTTCATTGCCTATGACTAGCCCTTTAAAAGATTTTTCTGCCATGCCGATAGCCGTATTGATTCCCTCGATGACTTCAGCACCCATGGAGTTCATTTTGGTGTGGAATTCCAGTCCAATTACATCGTCTCCGAGGTCATAGACCGTAGATCCGGTATTTCCCCATAGGTTTTTACCCGCCGACTTCAGCGTATCCAAAATGATGAAATCGTTGATTCCGGGAATTTCGAGATAGGATTTGGACGGAATATCGTAGTAAAGCTTCTTGCCTCCATCGACTTTGTAGAAGGTTTCATGACCTGCAGAAAGCATCTCATGAACCCAAGCAGCGGCTTTTTCACCGGCAGCTTCCATCTTTTCAACAGTCTCTTTTACACCCAAGATATCCCAAGTCTCAAACGGGCCTAATTCCCATCCGAAACCGGCCGAAACTGCCTGATCGATTCGATACAATTCATCTGAAATCTCAGGAATCCGGTTGGAGCAATATTTAAACAAATCGTAAAAAGATGCCCGGTAAAACTCTCCGGCCCGATCGTCAAAATTGACAAGGAATTTGATCCTCTTTTTCAAATCCTCTATTTCCTTGGATGCTTCCAACGCCTTGAATTTTGGCTTTTCTACATCCTTGTATTCGAAAGTTTTTAAGTCCAGTTCTTTCAGTTCTTTCGTTCCGTCTTTGTGTCGGATCATTTTGAAATAGCCCTGACCTGTTTTGTCACCAAACCATTTGTTGTTGTAAAGCACTTCGACGATCTGAGGCAATTTGAATTTGTCACGGGATTCGTCGTGAGGAAGTGCTTTGTAGAGGTTATTGGCCACATTTACAGTGGTGTCCAGGCCGACCACATCCATGGTTCGGAAGGTTGCCGACTTAGCCCGACCGATCACAGGTCCGGTCAGTTTATCCACTTCTGAGACACTGAAGCCCATCTTTTCGATGGCATGCATGCCTGAGATGATCGCATAGACGCCGATTCGATTGGCAATGAATGCCGGGGTATCTTTGCAGAATACCGTTTCTTTTCCGAGAAATTTATCCCCGTATTCCATCAGGAAATCGATGATTTCAGGATTGGTCTTTGGGCCGGGAATGATCTCCAAAAGTCTCAAATAGCGAGGGGGATTGAAAAAGTGCGTTCCTGCAAAATGGGTCTGAAAATCTTCACTTCTGCCCTCACACATCATGTGCATTGGAATTCCCGAGGTATTCGAAGTGATCAGGGTACCGGGCTTTCTGAATTTTTCTACTTTCTCAAAAAGCGATTGCTTGATATCCAATCGCTCCACGACCACTTCCATCACCCAGTCGTAATCTTTGATTTTTGGAAGATCATCGTCAAAATTTCCGGTTGTAATCCGGTTGGCAAATGACTTGTCGTAGATCGCTGATGGATTAGACTTCAAGGTATTCTGAAGTGCTGTGTTTACGATGCGGTTTCGGACAGCGGGATGCTCTTTGGTCATTCCTTTTTTCTGCTCCTCATCGGTAAGCTCAAAAGGAACAATATCCAGTAAAAGTACCTGTACGCCGATGTTGGCAAAATGACAGGCAATTCGCGATCCCATCACTCCTGAACCTAAAATGGCAACTTTTTTAATGGTTCTGTTCATTTTTTTGGGTTTTTGGTAGTCTATCCGCCAGGCGGAAAATCGGTTTATAATTCAAATATGGGCTTGTTGACCTCACTTACATTCACTTGCTCAATGACCCCCTGGATCTTTTCGAATACTCCGAAAAACGTATTCAATTCCTCCTGGCTCACAACCTCTCGGACTTGTTGATTGAAATCCATGATGGTATTGATCGATCTTTCCTTTTTTTCTTTTCCTTCTTCGGTCAGAAAAATCCTAACCGATCGCTTATCAACAGGATCTGCTTTTTTAAAAATCAATCCCTTTTCTTCCATGGTTTTGAGCATTCGAGTCAGACTTCGCGTCTCCAAACCAATCAAGGGAGCAATTTTAGTTGCAGGAGTACCTTCCTTTGAATTGATATTGATCAATACAAATCCAATAGCTGTCGTAAATCCCTCTTCGGCAGCTTGCTGATTGTACATGCGTGAAATGGCATGCCAGGCACTTTTGATATGATAGTCGACTGTCTCTTCTCTTTTCATGATACTCAATAGCTCAAATTGAGGTCTTCTAAGGTATAAAAATTTTGTATGCATGCATACTAATTTAAAAAAAAGTTATGCATGCATCACAAATATTAAATAGGTTATTTAATATTTTATAAAATTAAATATTGTAAAAAATCATTTTTTTTGATTTTTACAGAATAAAAATCAGGAATAATCGACTTGACCGAAAATAATTTTGATGTGAGGTGATTGTCATTTTTTGATTAAACGCAAAAAAACCAGGCGATTAAGCCTGGTATATTGATTCAATTTCCTTCGAAAACTTTTGATGGATAACCTTTCGCTTCAATTTCATCGTCGGAGTGAGCTCTCCTGAATCAATGCCCCAAGGTTTATCCAAAAGCTTAAACCGTTTAATTTGTTCCCATTTCCCAAAATACTTGTTGAGTCCGTCAATTTCCGATTGGTACTTTTCAAGGATCTCTGAATTGGAAATCATCTCTGAATCGGAGAGATAAGGAATATCTTTTCTTTTGCAATACTCCTTCAATCCATCAAAACTTGGTACAATCAAGGCTGAAGGGTAATTCTTCCCGTCACCAACCACGATGAGCTGTTCGATGAGCGGAGATTCTTTGAATTTATTCTCCATTACTTGAGGCGCTATGTACTTTCCTCCGGAAGTTTTGAACATCTCTTTTTTCCGATCTGTGATTTTAAGGTATTCGCCGTCCAGCTCACCGATATCTCCGGTATGGAACCAGCCATTTTTAAGTACCTCTGCGGTCATTTCAGGCTCCTTGTAGTATCCTTGCATGACATTGGGTCCTTTGACCAGAATTTCGCCATCCTCAGCGATTTTCACCTGGACATCTTTCACAATCTTTCCGACATAGCCAATCCGGATCTCATCATAATTTCCAACAGAGGCCGAAACAACAGGCGAAGTTTCTGTTAAACCATAACCTTCACAAACTTTTATCCCTGCTGCCCAGAATACCCTTGCAAGACGCGGTTGCAATGCAGAGGCACCGGAATTGATCTGCATTACATTTCCTCCCAAGGCTTCTCTCCATTTCGAGAAAATAATTTTATTGGCAAGTTTGAGTTGAAAATCATACCATCCACCCATATCAGCAGCAGGGTCGTATTTAAGTCCTAAATTCAAAGCCCAGAAAAAGAGGTTCTTTTTTATACCGGTTAGCTCATAGCCTTTTGCCACAATTTTGTCATAGACTTTTTCCAAAAGTCGGGGAACTGTATTAAAAACGTGGGGCTGAACCTCCTTGAGATTCTCACCGATTTTATCCATGTTTTCAGCATAGTAAATTGAAAATCCCATATAAATAAAGCAATACGAACCCGTTCGCTCATAAATATGACAAAGCGGCAGAAAACTTAGAACCTTAGAAATTCCCGGAGGGGGAGTCATCGTATTGGAAACTGAAAGTACATTCGAAAGCACGTTGCTGTGGCTAAGCATGACTCCTTTTGGTTTTCCAGTGGTTCCGGAAGTATAAATAATTGTGAAAAGATCCTCTGATTTTACATGTTCTTTTAATTCTTCCAATTTTGCCAAATCTCCCGATTCACCTTTTTGTTCCAAAGCAGACCAATGCTCCACACCCTTAATTTGATCAAAAGAGTATATCTGACGATCTGCAGCAACCTCTGCTGCTTTGGTGTAAATTTCCTTATCTCCTACAAAAATCATTTTCACTTCGGCATGATCAAAAATATAAGCATAATCATCCGAGGTAATGGTAGGATACATGGGGACTGATATAGCCCCAATCTGCTGCAGTGCTAAGTCAACAAAATTCCATTCGGGCCGGTTTTCTGAAATAATTGCCACCTTTTCCCCCGGATTGATTCCGGATGTAATAAAGGCTAAGCTAAGATTATCAACTATCCTCTTAAGTTCTCTGGATGAATAGGTTTTCCAAATTCCTTCCTCCTTTCGCGCCAAAGCAACTTCCTTGTCATAGGTAGAAATCTGATGCGGAATTAAATCAAAAAGACGGGTGAGTTTCATTATTTTCTTGGGTTTATGATTTTAATATTACCCAAATCAAAGTGGAATCACAAAAGCTATCCACAGAAATCACAGCGTATTAATTATATTATATTATTTAAATAAGAAAAACTATTAAGGTTATTAAGGGTGTGGATTTGTTGATAAACCCAAGGAAAAAAGTTTGCCACAACCTGTAATGGCAGTCCTATGCTTTACTTACAACTTGTTAACGGGTTATCCACTTTTAAGAGGTTGATCTTGTTTCTTTTAATTTAAAAAGTGTATAAAGACCGACTTTTCAAGAATAGCTAAATGTGGTTAAATGATCTGTGGAAATCTTTCTTTGCCATTGTGGACAAGGTTGGTCTTATCCCCAATTGGTAGTGAATTTAGTGAGATGAATTCCAATTTGTTTAAAAGATGAATTTTATCCCCGTGTTGCTTGGAGGATATCCACGCTGTATTAGGGGTTGTCCACAGGGTTTTCAGGTCTTTTTTGAATCCCTGTAGGCTCAGTAGCTCTTATATTTTGTTCATCCAGTGTCCAACCGCTTCTAATGATTAATGCCTGTTCTTGTTCAGCATTAAAGAAGTAAAACACCCTTTCAGCTAGTCTTCTTTGGTTAAAATTTGAAGGGTCCCACCGTTTGTTTCCGTTTAGATCTTCAATAACTCTTATTTTAAATGTACCTGCTTCCAGAAGTTTAAATGAATAGTCGTTCGAATTTTCCAGAAATTGTTCTCTGACTGTTTCATTTTTAGAATTTATCAATTGAACAATAAATGGAGGTTTAGCTCCTAGAATGGATCCTTTAATTTCGTCGGCTAGACTTTCTCGTTTTAATTTCCTGTAATTGGCTGAGAGTGGTGTTTCGTTTAATTGATTTTCGATATCCATAAAAGTAGAATCACTTGCCTTTATGGTAAAGATGTCCTTGGAAATGGAATCTGGTATGGAAAGCCTGATTTTGAGAAGATCCATTTTTGTAGAATCCTCAAAAGCCATCATAGATCGTCTGACAGGTATTATTGAGGCTGTATCATAAGTGATAAACAATGAATCGAGACTTATTGATTTGATAGGTTTGTTAAATTTCAGTTCAATTTCCAGGTCTTTGTAAAAGCTTTTACCTGAATTTGGTGTGATTTGCAGTTTCTCGGGTCTCCTTTCGGACTCTGTAAATTTGGCCCAAATAAGTGAATCCTTCACGAATCCAACTGAATCTTTGACGTTTAAATTGAATGGAATGCTGTCTTCTTTTGGGCTATTTGGAAAGATTCTGATCCTGTTATCTGAAAAAGTGTAGAAAAATTCTTTTCCTAAATCTTTGTTTTCAATTTGAGTCTCAACAGGACTCCTGTTGAGGAGAATGTCGAAATTTTTACCAAAAGATCCTGTTCTTACTATTCTGATTGGTGTTAGATCACCCTTGGATAAGTTGAATCTCACATTTTCAATATTTTGCTCGAGTTTCAATGTATCAAGCAAAAAATCGTACTCCTCTGATTTTGATTCTGCTTTCAATGTTCCATTTGCGTCTCTCCACGCGTATGCAAGGTAATTTCCGTTCTTGATATTCGTAATCGCGAAATTACCTAATGTGTCTACCTGACTCAGGTAATAAGGTGGCGCGGTGAAAACATCCGTTGTATCTCCAAGCGGATAAATACCCACTACTATATTTTTGTAATCCGGTTTTGATGTGGGAAAATGAAAATTGATGCTACCGGAAATACTTAGGCTGTCAATGGAATTTCCTGTTGAAAAAACCAGTTTTAGGTTTTCTGCAGGATTTTCTTCCGATATGTCAACGATTGATTTTTGGAAATTGAAGACATACGTGGTGCTGTCTTCAAGTTCTTGATTTAGTTTGATTGTAACCACATTTTTCAGTGAGGTAAAAACCACCTTATCCTTGTCTATTCTCGGAGTGATTACAATTCCTTTGGACGGATTATCGAGTTTGATATATTCATCAAAGGTCAGTTTTATTTCTTCAGGGTTTGTATTGAGACTTTGGTTTGACGGATTGGATTCCAACAGGACCGGTGGTTCTTGATCTCTTGGTCCACCCATCGGAGTACTCTGTTTTGCACAGGAAGCGCAAATCAGAAACGAAATCAAGGAAAATAGGAATCTTTGCTTATTCACTTTTTTTGAAAAACGAAAATATTGCTTGAAAATTGGCCCGGAGTTTTAGCCGAATGATTCGATTTAATTCCGGCCTTGAATGCGCTCCAATATCTTGAAAGTAATGATGAATCTTTTTGTAAATAACCTTCGGAAAGTAGCGATACGTAGAAGCTGTCAAACTTCATTGGTTTAATTTCCTTTAATTCCAGATTAAATTCCGTTTGTAGGGCTTCGATTGATTTGGAGTTAAAATGATATAGATGCCTTGGGACATCCCAACCAGCCCAGTATTTTCCATATTTTTTACCATCCCAGCTATCAGCGTTTGGAACAGCAATAATAAGGTATCCATCTGATTTTAAATGGGTTATGATCTTTTTTAAAGTCTTTCTTAATTCATGAATATGTTCAAGAACGTGAAATAGTGTGATGATATCGTAGTCTGAATTTTTATTAAGTTCTTCTATTGAATTTTTTACTTTTTCGTTTAGCTTTAAATTCGCCTGATTTCTAGCCTTTTCATTCGGTTCTATACCGGATATCTTCCAGCCCTTATTTTTTGCTGCTTTTAAAAACTCTCCCGTTCCGCAACCATAATCTAACAGCTTTCCTTTTCTCTTAAGGCGCCTTATAAAATCGACTTTCTTTGAAATGCTGAAGTTTCTGACTTTTTGATAAATCCATTGCGTGAGATTTTTCGCTTTGTCCTCGTGAGAGTAGTATTCAGGAAAGTTATAATAAGGTCCAATCTTATCCTCAGTTGGCCTTGGATTGGTAAAGAGAAGCTCGCAATTGGAACATTTGCAGAGAATAAAATTTTCCTTGCTCACTGCATGGTCAGTGATTTCCGCATAATTAAGAAAACGCCCACTTTTGCAGAGTGGGCATTTGCTAAGTCTTTCGAGCATTTTATCTTCCTAAATAGACTGTCAAGATAGATAAATCCGCCGGTGATACGCCACTTATTCGTGACGCTTGACCGAGAGTTTCGGGACGAATTTTATTTAATTTTTGTCTGCCTTCGTTTGATAGGGCCGTTATAGATAGAAAATCAAATTTTAGAGGAATCTTGTAATTTTCCATATTTGATAGTTTTTCTACCATTTGCTGTTCCTTGTCAATATAGCTATCATATTTGATTTGGATTTCAGCCTGTTCTAAAACGTCTTTTGAATACTTGTTTAAATATTGGCTTAACTCTTCATCCACTGTCATGAGTTCTTTAATCCCGATCTGTGGTCGCTTGAGAAGTTTTTCGGCACTTATTTTTTCCGTGATCGTTGCAGTGCCGATATTATGTAAGCCCTGATTGATCGTATCGGGACTTAATTTTTTTTGTTTCAGATCATTAATCAGTTTTGCTGTATTTGATTTTTTATCCAGCATTTTTTCCTTCCGTTCATCTGATGCAAGTCCAATATCATATCCAAGCTCAGTCAGTCGCAAATCAGCATTATCCTGACGAAGTAGTAACCTGAATTCAGCTCTTGAAGTAAACATGCGATATGGTTCCTCAGTCCCTTTATTAATAAGATCATCTACTAAGACACCAATGTAGGCATCTGATCTTTTTAAAATAAAGGGATCTTTTTCCTGGACTTTTAGGCTTGCATTGATTCCCGCAACTAAGCCCTGAGACGCCGCTTCTTCGTAACCTGTAGTCCCGTTAATTTGGCCTGCAAAATAGAGGTTTTCGACATGGTGCGTTTCAAGCGTTAATTTTAATTGAGTGGGCGGAAAGAAATCATATTCTATCGCATATCCAGGCCTGAACATTTTTGCATTCTCAAATCCGGGGATTAGTCGCATAGCCTTATATTGTACATCTTCAGGAAGTGATGTCGAAAATCCATTTACATAGATTTCGACTGTATTCCATCCCTCTGGTTCGACAAAGATTTGGTGTCTTTCTCGTTCTGCAAACCGGTTGATTTTGTCCTCAATACTGGGACAATATCTTGGTCCAAGGCCTTGTATCCTTCCATTGAACATTGGAGATCGATCAAAACCGGTTTCCAATGATTCATGTACTTCTTTATTGGTATAAGTAATCCAACAGGACCTTTGCTTGAGTAATGGCTGAGTAGAGTCTAAATAGGAGAATTTTTCAGGATTTTCATCTCCGAATTGCTCCTCCATCATAGAGTAGTCCAGGCTTCTTCCATCGACCCTTGGTGGTGTTCCGGTTTTCATCCTTCCGGCTTCGAATCCAAGCTGTACCAATTGTTCTGTTATTCCTTTTGCCGCAGATTCTCCAGTTCTACCTCCCCCGAATTGTTTTTCGCCAATATGAATGACACCATTTAAGAAGGTTCCATTGGTCAACACAACAGATTTTGCAGGAATTTCAATTCCAATTGCTGTTCTCACTCCTACTGCCCTTCCGTCCTTCACTAACAAGCCGGAAATCATTTCCTGCCAAAAATCAACATTTCGGTTCTGCTCGAGTGCAAGTCGCCACTCTTCTGCAAATCTCATTCGGTCATTTTGTGTACGTGGAGACCACATGGCAGGACCCTTTGATCTGTTCAGCATTCGAAACTGAATCATAGATTTATCAGATATGACTCCAGACAGCCCTCCTAAGGCATCAATTTCTCTTACAATTTGTCCTTTGGCTACACCCCCCATTGCTGGATTGCAAGACATCTGTGCGATGGTGTTCATGTTCATGGTACAAAGGAGAACTTTGGATCCCATAGCTGCTGCGGCATGAGCTGCTTCACAACCTGCATGACCCGCCCCTACTACAATGACATCATATATTGGAAACATGGTAATTATTTTGATGTTTCACGTGAAACAGGTTGGAAAATCTAAATCAAGATTTACGGGTGTTTCACGTGAAACAGTTAACTGTTTTCGTAAAGTTTAATTGCGAACGCTTCTTTTGATCTCATCAGTTCAGCTTGTTCTTTTGATTTGTCTTTGTATCCCATCAAGTGAAATATACCGTGACTTAAGACTCGGCTTAGTTCGGATTCTTCATTCTCTTGATGTTTTGTTGCATTGTCTTTTACCCGATCAATGCTGATGAATATGTCGCCTTCGATGGTTTCTTCCTCTTCTGAATTATCGAAAGTGATGATATCTGTGTAGGTGTGATGGTTTAAATAATCTACATTGATTTGATATAGATATTCATCAGAACAGAATATGTAATTGAGCTCTCCTAGTTTGAAGTTTTCTGATTGAGCAATCTTTTTTAGCCAAGCCTTTCTTTTTAACTTCTGAGGTAAATCAAATTTGATTTCTTCCGAAAAAAAATTGACTGCCATACTCAGTCGATGTAAAAGGAAAGAACTGTCTTTTTACCTCCATTTTCAAATTTCACTTCGTCACTGAGGTGACGAATTAGAAATATTCCTCTACCTCCCGGTTTTTCAAGGTTTTCTGGGGCTGTTGGATCTTGTAGTGCTTGGAGGTCAAACCCTACTCCTTCATCTTCAATTATAAAATTCAATTGTTCCCCGTCCATGTTTAGTTCCAAGTGAACCAATTTGTTTTTGTCTCCTTGATTGCCATGTATGATTGCATTACTGATGCACTCAGTCACTGAGATCATTATATTTCCGTAGATGTCATCATTGATTTCGAAATTATCTTTTGCATTATCGATGAAACTTTCGATGATTTTAATGTTCTCTATCAGAGATGGAATTGAAATTTTAATTGATTTCATCTTGGAAATATTCTATGATTCAGATCTTCTTGAGTTATTCTTATTCTATTTCTAGCACAATTGGACAATGGTCTGAGTGCTTTATGTCTTGCAAAATTACTGCACTTTTCAATCTGTTTTGCAATTCCTTGGTTGCCATGTGGTAATCAATTCTCCAACCCAGATTTTTCACTCTTGAATTCGCCCTAAAGCTCCACCAGCTGTATTGATGAGGATTGGAGTTGAATTGCCGGAATGTATCAATAAAGCCGGATTCAGTAAATTTATCCATCCACGCCCGTTCTTCAGGAAGAAATCCTGATGAATTTTTGTTGGATATGGGATTGTGGATATCAATGGCTTTATGGCAAATATTATAGTCTCCGCTGAGAATTAAACCTTGATTATCAGTTTTAAGATCCTGAATGTAGCCATATATGTCATCCAAAAACTCGTATTTAAATTTTTGCCGTTCATCCCCTGTTGTCCCTGAGGGAAAATAGGAAGAGATAAACGAAAACCCATCAAAATCTGCCTGAATCATCCGACCTTCGTCGTCGTAACGATTTAGGCCCATACCATATTTAATCGAGTTGGGTTTTATTTTGGAGAATATTGCCACACCGCTGTATCCTTTTTTCACAGCCGGATACCAATACAGATTATATCCTAGATCTTGGAAGATTGTCGGATCAATATCCTTTTCCTGCGCTTTAATCTCTTGTAAACCAATAACATCTGGGTTTTCATATTTGAGCCAATCCACAAAACCTTTGTTCATGGCTGAACGAATTCCGTTGACGTTGTATGAGATTAATTTCATGTGTTTATAATTTTGTTTTTTAATTGCCACATGCCCGCCTGTAGTCGGACAGGGAATCTCGCATGGTCGATAATCATCCCAGTGTGTGACTTTTTAGTCATGCCTGTCTGCCTCAGGCAGGCTCGATTTCATCTGTTTATAATTGTTTTTTAGCGGTCACATGCCCGCCTGTAGTCGGACAGGGAATCTTCGCATGGATTCCCCGATAGCTCGGGGCATCCCTCTGTGTGTCTCTTTGGGGCATGCTCGATTCATCTGTCTATAATTTGATTTAAGAGATTAGGCCTGACTGCCGTCTGGCAGGTAACTTGTCCCGATTTTTCTTCGGGAGAATCTCCTAAGGTTCATAAACATCCGAGTTAGGTAACACTTTCGATAGCTTCAAATTCATTCAAATTTCAATTTGATACTCTTTTTCAAAATATTCCATCACTTGAATTTTTAGCAGCTTTTCCTGCTCCAATAAATCAAAATGAGGTAATTCTTTGATTAACTTCCAATGTGGCCAACCGTCTTGATCTACGAAATCCAGTTCGTAAAATCCGGCGTAACTCAGAACCTTGCAAACAGCAATGTGGATCAAATCCTGCTTTTGCTCTTTTGAGAATGTTTTGGTTCCCTTTCCTAATTCCTGAACACCTATCAGAAACAGTACGCCATTCAAGTCGTTTGGTTTTTTCCCGATCGTATCTTTTAGTCCGTCCAACAGCTTGGACCATCTTTTTTCTAGATCAAGATCACGTTTAAACATAGCTAAATTATTGATTTATAAGCTCTTCCCAGTATTCAACTGCTCTTCTGAGGTGTGGGACTACAATAGATCCTCCAATGACCAAGGCAATAGAAAAGACTTCAAAGATTTCTTCTTTTTTCAATCCTGCTTCATAGCTTTTGCCCAAGTGATACTTAATGCAATCGTCACATCTTAAAACCATGGAGCATGCCAAGCCAATCATTTCTTTGGTTTTTACATCCAGTTCACCGGCAGCGTAGGTGTTGGTATCAAGGTTAAAAAAACGCTTGATGACCTTGTTGTCTTCGGCCATGATTTTTTCATTCATCGCGGCTCGATAAGCATTGAATTCTTCTATCAGATTCATTAACTTAAGGATTAATATAAGTCTAAAGGGTAAATATACTGCATATTCCAGCCTAAGATGTAACAACAGAACTTTTTAGCCATGCGTTTGATTTTTTGGAAAGATTTTTTGGACCTCATTTTCCCACGAAACTGTCCCCAATGCGGACGGTCCCTTTTTGATTTTGAGCAGTGTCTATGCACGATCTGTCAGGGAAGTTTACCTGTAGCAAATTTTCACTTGAGGCCTTATGACAATGAATTGACGTCAAAAATCCGTGGCCTTACTAAAGTAAATCGAGTTATGGCCTACTTGAGATTTTCCAAAAAAGGGAAAAGCCAAAAACTTCTCCATCAACTTAAATACAAAAATAAACCGGAAATAGGTGAGGAAATGGGGCGATTGTATGGCTTACTTTTATCACAAAATGGCTATTTGAAGGAATGGGACCTGATAGTTCCTGTGCCTTTGCATCCGATGAAGCAAAAAAGGCGTGGATTTAATCAAAGTGAAAAATTCGCATTAGGTCTTGCCAAGCCGTTGGATCTTGCTGTAGAAAATCTGCTGGAGCGAAGAAAATTTACCGAAACACAAACCAAAAAATCCAGGCTGGAACGGCTTGAGAACGTGGATGAAGTATTTGGCTTGAGACAGGGTGAAAATATTTCAGGAATGCGAATTTTGCTGGTTGATGATGTGATCACGACTGGAGCTACGCTTTGTGCCTGTTCCAATGTCCTTTTGGCCAACGGTGCAAAACATGTAGATTTGGTAACCATCGCAGCCGGTGGTCAATAATATTCCTATGAGCACAGATATTGAGTTTCTTAAATACCCGATTGGTAGGTTTAAAATCCCTGAATCAATAAATTCAGAAACCATTCAGGAGGCCATTTTCCAAATCAAATCGTTCCCTGCAAATTTATTCACGGCAGTCAGTCCGCTTTCAATTCCTCAGTTGGATACCCCCTATCGTCCCGGAGGCTGGACTGTTCGTCACCTGGTCCATCATTGCGCCGATAGCCATATGAATGCCTTTATCCGATACAAATTGGCGTTGACTGAAGAGAATCCCACAGTGAAGCCCTATGATGAGGCCCTTTGGGCTAATCTGACGGATGCTGCATTGCCAATTGAATCCTCCTTGTCCATCATTAAAGCAATCCATCTCAAATGGGGAGTTTTGTTGGATTCGATGAAACACGAAGAATTCAAGAGGACCTATTTTCATCCTGAAAAGAAAAGAAATCAAGATTTGGAGGAAATAACGCTCCTTTACTCTTGGCATTCTCAGCATCATCTCGCGCATATTCAGCATCTGGTGATGAGAGAAAAATGGTAACCTTTAATTATGAATATATCACTTAAAAATCAACGAATCCTAGTCACAGGAGCGTCTAGAGGTATAGGACGTGCCATCGCCCGCCAACTTTCAGAGTCAGGGGCCGAGGTAATCATTCATTACAATTCAAATAAATCTGAGGCGGAAAGTCTCCAAAATCAGTTAAAGAACCCTGCACATATAGAAGCTTGTGACCTTTCTAGGTCAGCAGAAGTTGTTGGGTTTATTCCAAGAATGGTAGAAAAATATGGCCCCTTGACTGCCTTGGTTAATAATGCAGGAATTTCACCCGCAGCAGCGGACACATTACCCACAGGGGAATGGCTTCAAATTTGGGAAAGAGTAATGGCCGTCAACGCCACAGCAGTAGGCATTCTGACGAAAGAATTTGTCGATCAAGCCAAAGTTCAGGAAAATGGTCGTGTCGTCATGATCTCCTCACGTGCGGCTTTTCGGGGAGATACACCGGATTATTTGGCCTATGCGGCTTCAAAAGGAGCATTGGTAAGCCTCACTCGATCAATTGCAAGACACTACGGAAAATTAGGAATCAAAGCGTTTCTCATTGCTCCCGGATTTACCCGAACTGATATGGCAAATGGAATTTTGGCGGAATATGGGGAAGACTTTGCACTCAAGGATATTGCATTGAAGGAATTAACCCTTCCTGAGGATATCGCTCCGATGGTGACTTTGCTTTGTTCCGGATTGGCAGATCATGCAACAGGCACTTCAATTGATATGAACGCAGGTTCCTATGTGAGGTAAAACCTGAAAAGATTTCCAACAAAACCTTCATGCTCTTTTAGGGGTTTTTAGATTGTTCTCTCCAAAACAACTCATGGCCCAAAGCGATCAAGTACTTACGCCTGAATTAGTCAAACTTCTGAAAATCTTCATTTTTTTGTCCTTGGGTCTTGTTTTGATTCTTTCTTTTTTTAATAGCTATCGAGCAAACAATACCGGAGAGGATAAATCCTATCGAGTAAATGATTCCAATCGCCTGTATTTTATGAATGTAAGAGCCATTCATTATGATCGGGAAGTTCGCCGTGATGCAGGTATGACGTTATTTCGTCATGGGAAAAGGCTACAGTCCGATGCGCAACCCACCTTGGATTTGGTGATACTTTTAAATCCGGTGAAAGATGATGCCTACATCTACTTTGAATTGAAAAATGCAGATTGGCCTATTCGGCTCAGTGCAAAAACAGACAAGGATGTCCTGGTTTTTGATTTCTCAAATGGAAACAATGATGAACATTTTGGCCTGATCCAAAAGTTAAAGCCTCTAATTCAGGCGAATGCAGAGTTTGAGCTAATCCTGGACGGCAAAACATTTCCAATTTGGTCCAATGAAATGGAAAAAGAGGCGGTAAAGTCAGTTGTAGAAGACTATTTTAGGCTTCTGAATTAAACCAACGAAAAATGGATCAACCCACAAATCCCGGACTGGAATTTTTTAAAACACAGATTGGAAAAAAGCTGGACAAAACACCTTCTGCGGCAGGGAACTGGCTAAGCGGAACCTTATTGGAAATAGACTTGCACCATATCAAAGTGTCCTACATTGTTCGTCCAGAGATGTGTAATCCCGGCAAAATTCTTCATGGTGGAATAGCTTCGCTGATGCTGGATGATGTGATCGGTATGGGAAATTTCGTGGCAGGATCTGAGTACCTGATGACCAGTATTAATTTGAATGTAGATTTTTTATCTGCTGCACAAATTGGTGATAAACTGGAAGTTACAGCGAAATTGATTCGTTCCGGTTCAAATCTGAATCATTGGGAAGCCATAATTCGAAAAGAATCCGGAAAGTTTGTAGCCAAAGCAAGCTCAAATCTGATCAAGACTCATGTGAAGCTCAGGGAACTTGGGTTTTAATTATTTTAAACAAATAAATTTTATACGATGAAAAAAATAATTCTTTTAGCCTCTTTTGGCTTGATTTCAACTGCTGCTTTTGCACAGTGGACTGTTTCCTATCACCAAAGTAATCTGCCTTTTTTGGGTGTAAATAAGCAATTGGGAGAAAAATGGCTCCCGGAATTCCGAGTGGGAACGGACAATTTTGTGGATAATGTTTCTTTGGAACTAGTGATCAATCACATTTTTTACAAAAATGATCGATTTGACTTCTATGGAGGAATTGGAGGGCGCATTCAAAGCTTTGAGGGATTAGTAATTCCCGTCGGACTTAATATTTATCCATTCGAGCGAAAGGATTTTGGTTTTCATATCGAAGCGGCACAGTTTATTGGAGATGGAGATGTTTTTCGAGGTTCATTTGGGATCAGGTATCGATTCTTGAAGGAGTGAAAAACGCCTGGATCCAAAAGAATAATGCATTAAACACAAGGGTTTTTTTTAACCTGATTTTCGTTGAATTGCTAGATTTGGTTTTTTCAAATTTGGCTTTTTAGCTTCGCTAAATTGCCCCAGACGCACAGATTTTTTGACTTTCAAATTTATTGATTCATCATCTGTAGATCTGTGGCAATCCCAATTCAGAACTGCTCCAGCTTCACCATCATATCCCAAACAGCTATTCCTAAAGATACCGAAATATTCAGGGAGTGCTTCGTTCCCAGTTGAGGGATTTCCAGCACTTGATCGCAGGCTTTTAATACATCCTCTTCCACCCCAAAAACTTCATTTCCGAAGATTAAAGCATATTTTTTCCCTTTTTCAGGGGAAAAATTATTGAGCTTGACGGAGTTTTCTACCTGCTCCAAAGCACAAAGTTGGTAATCTGATTTTTGTAGCTTTTCCACAGCTTCCATGGTATTCAGGCAATATTCCCAATCCACAGATTCAGTCGCGCCTAAAGCTGTTTTTTGGATGTCTCGATGGGGTGGAGTGCCGGTGATACCGCAAAGGAAAATTTTGACTATCCGAAACGCATCTGCTGTACGAAAGGCGGATCCTACGTTATTCAAACTCCGGACGTTGTCCAGTACCAAAACGATGGGTGACTTTTCGGTCTGCTTATATTCTTGAATCGAAAGCCGATCCAGTTCCTCCATGCTTAATTTCTTCATCTTTTTTGTTCTGCTATCCGAAACGGCTATTTTCAGGCCTTATTACAAGTTCAAAAGTACTACAATTCCCATTTTATCCCCATGAGCAAATCCAAAGACGGACAAGAAACTCCCCTGATGAAGCAATACAATGCCATCAAGGCCAAACACCCGGGTGCCTTGTTGCTCTTTCGAGTGGGGGATTTCTATGAAACCTTTGGTGAAGATGCCGTGGTGGCAAGTAAGATTTTGGACATTGTGCTGACCAAGCGTGCAAACGGCGCAGCATCCCATATCGAGTTGGCGGGTTTTCCACATCATTCTTTGGACAACTATCTTCCAAAGCTTGTTCGTGCAGGAAATCGAGTCGCTATCTGCGATCAACTTGAAGATCCCAAGTCGGTCAAGGGAATAGTCAAGCGCGGTGTGACCGAGTTGGTTACGCCCGGACTTTCCTACAATGACCAAGTTCTCGATACACGAAAAAACAACTACCTCGCCTCCATCCATTTTGGCAAGGAAAAGCACGGAATAGCCTTTTTGGACGTTTCTACAGGGGAATTTATGTGCGCTCAGGGCAACTCCTCTTATTTGGAAAAGTTGATCCAGAGTTTTGCACCATCAGAGATCATTTATTCAAAAGCAGCCAAAAAGACTGCCGCAGAGATCATCAAGAACGAATTCATCACCTTTCATTGTGAGGATTGGGTTTTCCAGTACGATTTCACCTATGAAAAGCTGAAAAACCATTTTGGAACGGCCAATTTGAAAGGATTTGGGATCGAAGAATTGGAGTCTGGAATCATAGCTGCCGGTGCCATTTTGTATTATTTGGAAGAAACGGAGCACCGGGAAGTCCAACATATCTCCGCGATTTCCAGAATAGCGGAAGAGAAATATGTTTGGCTGGACAAATTCACGATCCGCAACCTGGAGTTGGTTTTTCCACAGCATGAGGGAGGCGTTCCCTTGATCAATATTTTGGATCAGACTGTCACCCCGATGGGTTCCAGAATGATGAAAAAGTGGATGGTACTTCCTCTGAAAGAAAAACAAGCCATCGAAGAGCGCTTGAATGTGGTGGATTTTTTCTACCAAAACTCTGCCTTAATTGATGAAATTCTTGCTCCGCTTAGGCTAATCGGCGATTTGGAACGGCTGATTTCCAAAGTGGTAGTGGGTAGGGCAAATCCCCGCGAAATGAATCAAATCAAACGCGCACTTAAATCCACACTTCCGATCAAGGAAATGCTGAAAACGCAGAAAAACCCTACGTTAAAGCGGCTTTCCGATCAGATTCACCCATGCGAGTTTTTGCTGGACAAAATCGAGCGTGAACTCAAAGAGGATGCGCCGATGCTTGTCCACCAAGGTGGGGTGATAAAGGACGGCGTAGATTCTGAATTGGACGAATATCGAGGGCTAGCGAATACCGGAAAGGATTTTCTTGTAAAAATCCAGCAGCGTGAGGTCCAAAATACCGGGATTTCCTCCTTGAAAATTTCCTATAACAAAGTCTTCGGCTATTATCTTGAAGTGACGCATGCACATCGAGATAAGGTACCCCAGGAGTGGATCCGCAAGCAGACCTTGGTCAATGCGGAGCGCTACATCACGCCCGAACTTAAAGAATACGAGGAAAAAATTCTTCATGCAGAAGATCGGATGCAGGGTATTGAGCAACGCTATTTTACTGCCCTTGTCCAGGAGGCGGCACAGTTTGTCACTCAGATTCAACAGAACGCAAGGATTCTTGGGACCTTAGATGCTTTGATTTCTTTTGCCCAAGTGGCACTTTCCAACGGCTACTCCAGACCTAAGATTTCAGATACTGAGACGCTTGAAATCAAGGACGGCCGACATCCTGTTATTGAAAAGCAACTTCCTCCGGGGGAAAATTACGTTCCCAATGATATTTACCTTGATCATGACAGTCAGCAGATCATGATCATCACCGGGCCGAATATGGCCGGTAAATCTGCCTTGCTTCGCCAAACGGCCCTCATTGTACTAATGGCACAAATGGGAAGTTTTGTGCCGTCTTCATTTGCCCGTATAGGAATTATAGATAAGGTCTTTACTCGTGTTGGCGCATCAGACAACCTATCCAAAGGAGAATCTACCTTCATGGTAGAAATGACCGAGACCGCCAGCATTCTCAACAATCTTTCCGATAGGAGCTTGGTGCTGATGGATGAGATTGGTCGGGGTACTTCAACCTACGACGGGATTTCAATCGCATGGTCGATTGTGGAATTTTTGCACAATCACCCAACGTTCAAGGCAAAAACCTTGTTTGCAACCCATTATCACGAACTGAATCAACTTTCGGGAGATTTTCCCCGAATCAAAAACTTCAATGTTTCAGTCAAAGAGGTAGGTAATAAGGTTATTTTTATGAGAAAGTTGAAAGAAGGAGGAAGCGAACATAGTTTTGGAATTCATGTCGCACAAATGGCGGGAATGCCTAATCCTGTTGTCCTACGGGCGGCTGAGATCATGGGACATTTGGAAAAAGATAAGGAGCTAAAAGAGAAAAAAGAACATTTTAAATCCATGCCCAAGAATAATTTTCAGCTAAGTTTGTTTGAAATGGATCCAAAGTTCACAGAGGCCAAACAGCTTTTAGATCAGATTGATATCAACGCAATCTCACCGATTGAAGCACTTTTGAAATTGCACGAAATAAAAAAGAAATTGGAATAATTTGTTCGGAATCGTATATTCTCATCAGATTTAAACTAACACACACTCTTATTTAAGATGGATAAGGTATTACTCAAAAACCTGAAAAAGCAGGATAAGTATACCAAATTCTTTAAGGAATGGAAGAATCAGGAATTTAAGGGTGAAATAGATGAGCAAAAACTCAAGGACGAACTGGCTACCCTTAGTAAGACTATTGGGATGCAGGAAAGTCTGGTTATTGCATGTTTCGATTACCGAAATCTGAATCTTGCTTTTTTTACGGGAAATGTGGAAAAGCTTACTGGATATCCTGAGTCAATGTTTCGAAACAAAGGCATGGAGACTTCCTTTACGATGATTCATCCGGATGATCGCCCAGAACTTTTCCGATTCCAAAAAATTGTTTTTGATGCATTTCATGGACTTTCTATTCCCGAGCGACATACCTTTGAGTTTTCTTACACCACCCGCTGGGTCCATAGAACTACCCAAGATGTGATATGGATGACATCGAAGGTTAGACCCTATGTGATCGATGAATGCGGCAATTTCATTATGGATTTGCATATCATTGTTCAGCTTTTTACTCCTCCAAAATCCAAAAATTACGATTGGAGTTATACGTATTCCAAGGCCGATGGAACTAGGATATTTGTCAGTAAAAACTCACCTGTGGATAAAGCGGTCAATTTGACTTCAAAAGAGCGTGAAATTGTGGATTTGATTTTGGAAGGAAAAGAATCAAAGGAAATAAGTAAGATTTTGAATATCTCCATAAATACAGTAGCAACCCACCGAAAGAATATACTTCGAAAGCTTGGAGCAAAGAATGTCGGAGAGATGGTAAAGATTTTGGCTTCCTACAATTTTTGAATAGACTGTAAATCAAGGTTCAACGCGGATTTTATAGACATATGAAAAAAAATCCGCCATACTGACTTGTAAAATTATTTTGTGGGCTTACCTTTGCATCCACAATCGCTCAAAAAAAGATTTGAGTAATGACAAAAGCGAGAGTAGCTCAGCTGGTAGAGCACGACCTTGCCAAGGTCGGGGTCGCGAGTTCGAATCTCGTCTCCCGCTCAAAAAAGCCCTTGAAAAAGGGCTTTGTCATTTCAGGACATTTGGAATTTCAAATGGGACTGATCGCTCTACTTAACAAGTAGAGTAAGCCGGGATGGTGGAATAGGTAGACACGCAAGACTTAAAATCTTGTGGGAGCAATCCCGTGCGGGTTCGATTCCCGCTCCTGGTACAATTGAAAAAAGCCTCGCACAATGCGGGGCTTTTTTTTATATTCCTAGGTGTTTACAGTATATGCCATATCGAGTATAGGAAGGTCTTATATCTATGTTGGACTTACTTCCAATCTTGAAAATAGAATTCACCGTCATAATTCAGGTTATGAGCGAACGACTCGGCCCTACTTACCCTTCAAGTTGCTTTATCGAAAGGAGTTTCAGACAAGGCTGGAAGCAAGGGAGCATGAAAAATACCTTAAAACCACAGCTGGAAAGCGAAAATTGCTGAATACTTAAAATCTTGTGGGAGCAATCTCGTGCGGGCCTGCCTGTAGCAGACAGGTTCGATTCCCGCTCCTGGTACAATTGAAAAAAGCCTCGCACAATGCGGGGCTTTTTGTATTTCAGGGATAATCAATTTAAATCGCAAATTACATTTGCTTGTCTTTACTTCTCCAAAATTCCCTTCAAATCTGCAGGTGAATAACCAACAGACTTTAGCGTCTTGTGATCTCCTTCGCGAAAAACAAGGTATAAATCTCCTTCTTTTTCATAGAAACAAGGAGTGCCTTTGTCTTCATAATGTTTGACAGTGGCCATGGCTTCTTCTTCTGTACTGCAAGCCTTACTCATGTTGGAGCGCTGCACTTCGTCAAAAAGGGCTTTGAATTTTTCGCCCAAGCCAAACTCCAGAATTGCTCCAGACAGAACGTATTGAAGGTCACATAGTGCATCGGCTATCTCCACAAGATCCTTATTATCAATCGCTTCTTCCAATTCCTTCAGCTCTTCTGCCAAAAGCGAAATGCGAAGATTACATCTGGTTTCTGAAGGAATTGTAGGCTTAGGAAGGACAGGGTGTTTAAAAGTTTCGTGAAAAAGCGCTACGGAGGTAAGTGACTTAGGATCTTGCATGGAATGAGCTGGTGTGATTTTAGCCTGAAATAAATGAAAAAGACCGGATTTTCCGGTCTTTTTCATTCTATAATTAAAGCTTTTTACCTTCTTCTCAGACTTACTGCAGTTTCCAAATTGCTTTCTATCTTAGAAAAAATGGCCGCATTTCCATCTGGGCTGATTGGGCTGATTTCAATCCTTCCATCTCCATTTGAATCTTTTGCAGTTGCGAAGTCAATGCCTGCAAAGAGTTTGTCCATTTCAAAAACCAACACAACTTCTGAATTTTGATTCACTTCCACCCCTGTTGAGGTTTTAGAGGCTGCTTTGATGACTTTTTCGGATTCTGTCCAAAATTGAGTCAGTTTTCCGTTGATTTGGCCAGTGATCAAAATGGATTTTTGAAACATGGGATCGTTGGCTGTAGCTTCAGTATTCTTATAAAGCTTGAATGTGGCCTCCGTATAGTTTCCTTCTGGTGTATTTCCTTCACCTATTAGACTAAATTGGGATTTGCCAGCGGATATGATAACATTGGACTTTTTAGCAGAAGCAGTTTTTTGAAGACCAGCATTTAGGATAGTTTTTGATTTTAGATTTCCGAGACTGATGTCTGCGCTCAAATCTGCCTTTGCAAAATACTTCATCTCAACGTTTTGTGTTCCAACTGTGAATTGGCTCACAGTGAAAGCCCCTACAGTCACCCTTGCATTGCTTAAGGTTGAGGTTGAAGTGGAAGCTGTAGCTGTCATTTTAGCTTGCGTTTGAGGATCAGTGATTACATCATCATCTTTTTCTCCACATGAACTCAGATAGAATCCACTGGTTAACATTAAACTTAACAGTGCGAACTTTTTCAATACTTTTTTCATAGAACTGTAATTTGATTTCGAAGGCGCTAATACAATTGGAATGCCAACTGCCAAAAAGAAGCTGAAATCAGATAAATAAGGGCTTTTTGCTAAAAAAAAAATGGAATCCTTTAGACTTTTAATAGTTCGGACTAGAAATAATAAAAGGAAGCCATGTGACTTCCTTCTTATTCAAAAATTTATAAATCGAGTGTTTACACCGATTTTTCAAATCGCTCAGCTACTGCACCCCAGTTGACCAATTTCCAAAACGCAGATACATAATCCGGTCTTCTGTTTTGGTAATTCAAGTAATAGGCATGTTCCCAAACATCAAGTCCTAAAATAGGAATGCCCTTTACTTCGGCCAGGTCCATTAGTGGATTATCCTGATTTGGAGTGGAACTCACCACCAATTTGCTGCCTGACTGTACAACAAGCCACGCCCAACCTGATCCGAATCGGGTTTTGGCGGCAGTTTCAAATTGGCTTACAAAATTATCATAGCTTCCAAAAGACGAAGTAATGGCATTCATAAGCTTTCCTTGAGGCTTTCCTCCGGCATTAGGAGCCATGATGCTCCAGAATAGCTCATGATTGTAATGTCCCCCGCCGTTGTTTCGCATCTTTACGGAATAATTGGAGATGTTAGCGAGAACATTTTCCAGGGGCTTGGATGTATCTACACCTTCTTCTTTTGCAGCATCAACTAGGTTAGAAGCATAAGCTGCTGCATGTTTGGTGTAGTGGATTTCCATAGTCTTGGCATCTATATGCGGCTGCAGTGCCGTATAATCATAGGCTAAGGGAGTTTGGGCAAATCCGGTTAAAAAAATTCCGGCAGAAGTTCCTTTTGCTGCTGCGCAGGAGCTTGCTAATATCCCTGTTCCTACCATCCCCACTACAAGCCCTGCTTTGGTGGTATTAGCTAAAAATTCTCTTCGCGAATTGATCTTTTCTGGTGCTTTCATAGCTGTTAAACCTGATAATGGTCTGTTGAGTTCTAATTTGGAGTAAGGAAACTAGGCATAATATGACTTTTTTGAAATTGAGGATCAGACATTAAGTCAGATTTTGTGTCAAGATGGTTAAGTTTACAGTCCATTAGCTCCTTGGTTGAGTTTTTGACAAATAGCCGATGAATTTAACATTTCATGGATATCACCTTTTATAAATATCAGGGCACAGGAAATGATTTTGTTATGATCGATGATCGTGACGAATCTTTTGATCTTCAAAATCTTGATCAGGTCAGTAGGCTTTGTGACCGTAAGTTTGGGATTGGGGCAGATGGATTAATTGCCATTCGGAATCATCCGGACTTTGATTTTGAAATGATCTACTTCAATGCTGATGGAAGTCAAAGCATGTGCGGAAACGGTGCCCGCTGTGCAGCTGCTTTCTCGGCATTTTTGGGAATTGTGGGCGAAAAAACCAAATTTCTGGCCATAGATGGCCCACACGAGGCTGTTTTGGTCAATGATCAAGTAGAATTGCTAATGGGTGACGTGAAAGGAATTGATGCCAAATTGGGCGATTTCTTTGTAAATACCGGTTCCCCCCATCATATCCGATTTGTGGAAAAAGTAGTCGAATATCCGGTTTTTGAAGAAGGAAGAACTGTAAGGTTCGATGCCGCATATTCTCCAGGAGGCACGAATGTGAATTTTGTCCAGCCTTTAGCAAATGACGAAGTATTCGTTCGTACCTATGAAAGAGGAGTTGAGGACGAAACCCTTTCCTGTGGGACAGGAGTTACCGCGGCAGCTTTAGTTTATGGCTCTCAAAATGGGCAAAATCATGTTAAAATCAGTACTCCCGGGGGAAAACTTTCTGTCAAATTTCAGTCTAATCCTGATGGAAGTTTCAGCAAAATCTGGCTTATCGGACCGGCAGTGCAAGTTTTCTCGGGAAAAATTACAATCTAAATCCTTTTTTCAGGCAAGAGGTCTGATTGAAGACGTATTATCAATTCTAACAAAAACGGCTTATTTTTAAGCCCCCAATCGGGAATTTATAGAAAGACATGCTAGATTTTATTGCAAAGGGACTGGCCAAAGTTTTTGGCACCAAATCCGACAGAGATATTAAAGAACTCCTTCCAAAAGTCACCACGATCAACCAGGCATTTGAGGCGTTGAAAGGACTGAGTGACGATCAATTGAGAAGTAAAACTCAGGAAATCAAAGGAATTATCAATGACAGGCTGAAGCCGATTGATGATAAAATTGCGGAGATCAGAGTTCAAATTGATGCTTTACCCACGCAATCTATTCATGAAAAGGATCAACTTTTCAATGAAATAGATAAGCTGGAAAAAGAACGCGATGAGGAACTTGAAAAAGTTCTTGAAGAAGTGTTACCACAGGCCTTTGCTGTAGTAAAGGAAACAGCCAGAAGATTTAAGGAAAACGGAAAACTTGTAGTGACGGCCTCCATGCGGGACCGTGAACTGGCAGTGATCAAGAAAAATGTAGAAATCCAAGGCGATGAGGCCACTTGGCACAACAGGTGGTTGGCTGCCGGTACCGAAGTCATTTGGGACATGGTGCACTATGATGTGCAGCTTATAGGTGGTATGGTGCTTCACAAAGGAAAAATTGCCGAAATGGCGACCGGTGAAGGGAAGACCTTGGTCTCAACACTCCCCGCTTTCTTAAATGCCCTTGCAGGACGTGGAGTTCATATCGTAACGGTCAATGATTACCTCGCCAAGCGTGACTCCGAATGGAATGCCCCACTTTTTGAATTTCACGGATTGACCGTGGATTGTATTGATAAATACCAGCCAAATTCACCGGGCAGAAAGAAGGCGTATGCTTCAGATATTGTCTATGGAACCAACAACGAGTTTGGCTTTGATTACCTGAGGGATAACATGGCCCGCGAGGCTGGAGATTTGGTGCAGGGCAAGCACCATTTTGCCATGGTCGATGAAGTTGACTCCGTATTAATTGATGATGCAAGGACACCATTGATTATTTCTGGCCCGGTACCGCGTGGTGATGTGCATGAGTTTGATGACATGAAACCCCGTGTGGCTGCTTTGGTGGATGAGCAACGGAAGTTGGTCCAGGGATTTTTGTCCAATGCCAAAAAATTAATTTCTGAAGGAAATGAAAAGGAAGGCGGTCTGTCACTTTTTAGGGCTTTTCGAGGAATGCCCAAGTACAAGCCTTTGATCAAATATCTTTCAGAACCGGGGATCCGGGTAATTCTTCAGAAAACTGAAAACTTTTACCTCCAGGACAACAAGCGAAATATGCCGGAAGCGGATGACCCGCTTTTGTTTACCATTGAGGAGAAAACGAATGTGGTTGATCTCACCGATCGTGGGATCGAGACCATGACTACCAAAAATGAGAATCCAAGCTTCTTTATCCTTCCGGATATTGGAGTAGAGATCGCTGAATTGGAAAAATCAACCGATATCGATGATAAAGAAAAGCTGATTCGAAAGGAAGAAGTGATCAAAGATTACGGGGTAAAAGCGCAGCGTATACACACTGTAAACCAGCTTCTGAAAGCATATTGCATGTTTGAGCGGGACACAGAATACATCATTGTCGATGGGAAAATCAAAATCGTAGACGAGCAAACAGGCCGTGTGATGGAAGGACGCCGTTATTCTGACGGTTTGCATCAGGCGATCGAAGCCAAAGAGAATGTAAAAGTAGAGGATGCGACGCAGACCTATGCTACGATTACACTTCAGAACTACTTCAGAATGTACCATAAGCTAGCCGGTATGACCGGTACGGCGGAGACTGAGGCAGGGGAATTTTGGGAAATTTACAAGCTTGACGTAGTCGTAATTCCGACCAATAGGGCCATTGTAAGAAAGGACAGTGAGGACATGGTTTACAAAACCGTTCGGGAAAAGTTCAATGCTGTCACGGATGAAATAAATAAACTAGTTGCTGCCGGAAGACCTGTTTTGGTGGGTACTACTTCTGTGGAAATCTCCGAAGTACTCAGCCGAATGCTGACTTTGAAAAAAATTCCACATCAGGTACTGAATGCAAAACAGCACGCCAGAGAGGCGGATATTGTAGCTGAAGCCGGAAAATCAGGAACGGTGACCATAGCTACAAACATGGCAGGGCGAGGTACAGACATTAAGTTGTCTCCGGAGTCCCGTGCGGCAGGGGGATTGGCGATCATCGGTACCGAGCGACATGAGTCGCGTCGTGTCGACCGTCAGCTTCGTGGTCGTTCCGGTCGTCAGGGAGATGTAGGGTCGTCTCAGTTTTTTGTTTCGTTGGAGGATAGCCTGATGCGACTTTTCGGATCCGAGCGTATCGCCAAATTGATGGACCGCATGGGACTCGAAGAGGGCGAAGTGATTCAGCACAGCATGATCACCAAATCCATTGAGCGCGCTCAGCGTAAAGTGGAGGAAAACAACTTTGGAACCCGTAAGCGACTATTGGAATACGACGATGTGATGAACTCGCAGCGTGAAGTGGTCTACAAGCGAAGAAGAAACGCCCTGAAGGGAGACAGACTGGAGCTCGATATTCTAAACATTCTCTTCGATGTGTGCGAAAGCCTAATCGAAATGGGTAAATCGACAGAGGATCCGGAAAACCTCAGAATGAACATTTTCACCACACTTGGAGTGGATTACCAGATTTCTGAGAATGACCTTAAGTCTAAAGATACCGGTAAATTGACGCAGGAGCTGTACACAGTAGCTTTTGAAAATTACATAAAGAAAAACAGGATAATCAGCGAGACTGCTCTTCCGATTTTCAAAAGAGTACAGGAGGAGCGAGGTGCCACAGTTAAGGATATAATGGTGCCAATCTCCGATGGACTCAAGCAGATTGGGGTGGTTTGTAATCTGGATACAACCATTCAAACTGAAGGTAGGGAGTTGATCAGATCGATCGAAAAGAATGTCTCCTTGGCCATAATTGACCAAAATTGGAAAGAGCATCTCCGAGACATGGATGATCTGAAACAGTCTGTTCAAAATGCTGTTTATGAGCAAAAAGATCCCCTTTTGATCTACAAGTTTGAAGCGTTCGAAATGTTCAAGCGTTTTATAGGCAAGCTGAATGAGGACATGGTATCCTTCCTTTCCCGTGCGGATCTGCCAAAACAAGACCCTGCACAAGTTCAGCAGGCACAAACTCACCGTGCCCCCGAGCCAAAGCTTCAAACGTCAAAAGCAGATGTGGCAAGCTCTTTGAACCCGGGTGCTAATCGGGCTGCTGCTATTGCCGCTCAATCCGGCAGACCAGCCCCACAGGTAGTTGCCCCTAGAAAGGTTGAAAAGACCTTTGGCAGGAATGATAAAGTTGCCGTTCAATACACGGACGGTACTAAGAAGACGGATGTAAAATTTAAAAGTGTCGAGCAAGACATTGCAGATGGCAAATGTGTCCTGATTGATAACTAAGATGAAATCAAGCATGACCCTGCAGTGTCACACAGCGGAATGCCCCGAAAGCTATCGGGGCTGTCATGCGAGATTCCCTGTCCGACTACAGGCGGGCATGTGGCCTTTAAAAAACAAAAAATAAACACATGAAATGAGAAAAATCTGGATAGTTGGGCTTTTCGCTTTAATCTGTAGCTGTAAAATTATCAGACCTTCCTCTGATGGCGGAGCAGTTGCTTATTCCAGCTATCAAGAAGACCTAAGTGGATCTTTACCGCAATTTCCCGACTTTCGTACTGCAGTTGTCGATGTTTCCAGTTCCAGTTCACCCACATCGGTTCGGGCTGTTGATACCGATTTGGATGAAGTTCAACGAAGATTTGCTCAAAAGAATCGGTCTGAAGCGTATTTTAACGGATACACTGTTCTGGTTTTTTCTGGAATTGACCGAAATCAAGCTTTCAAAACCCAGGATGATCTGAGAATTTACTTTTCAGATCTTACGTCCGAAATGCAGTATGAACAACCCAGGTATTTTGTCAAAGTAGGTCAGTTTACCTTTAAAATTGAAGCCCAAAAAGTCTTCTCGCGATTAAAAGGACAATTTCCATCCGCGCGGATTATCCAGGACAGATTTCAGCGAAAGGAATACATGACTCCATCATCCAATCAAAATGCTCCTATCCCAGATTAAATCTTTGGCGAAAGCCTACAAAGAAGAAGTAATTTCCAACCGTCGTCACCTACATGCGAATCCTGAACTTTCTTTCAAGGAATTTAAGACTGCGGAATTTGTGGAGTCAAAACTGAAGGAAATCGGGATTACTGAAATTGACAAAAAAGCGACAACAGGCTGGAGTGCTTTAATAAAAGGCAAAAATCCAGATAAAAAAGTCATTGCCCTTCGCGCAGATATGGACGCTTTGCCGATTATCGAAGCAAATGATGTTCCCTATAAATCCAAAAATCCCGGGGTGATGCATGCCTGTGGACATGATGCCCACACGGCCTCACTATTGGGTGCGGCGAAAATTCTTCATGAAGTAAAGGATCAGTTTGAAGGAACAATCAAGCTTATTTTTCAACCTGGAGAGGAATTGGTGCCTGGTGGAGCCTCTTTGATGATCAAGGACGGAGTGCTTCAAAATCCCCGACCAGACGGAATCTTAGGTCAACACGTCATGCCATTTATTCCTGCCGGGAAAGTTGGATTTCGGCCTGGATTGTATATGGCAAGTACCGATGAACTCTATATCACAGTGAAAGGAAAGGGTGGACATGGCGCCATGCCGGAAACTTTTATTGATCCAGTATTGATTGCATCTCACATGATCGTCGCGCTACAGCAGATCGTCAGCCGAGTAGCCAATCCTAAAATTCCTTCTGTTCTTTCCTTTGGCCGTGTGGAAGCGCTAGGTGCAACCAATGTGATACCTAACGAAGTCAAAATTCAGGGGACTTTCAGGACCTTGGATGAGGCATGGAGGTCAAAAGCCCACGAAAAGATGCTTCAAATTGCGCATGGTATTGTGGAAGGAATGGGAGGTCAACTTGATTTCGAAATTCGTAAAGGTTACCCTTTTCTTAAAAATGAACCGGAATTGACCGCCCGATCGATGGATGCAGCCAGAGAATATCTGGGAGAAGAAAATGTGTTGGACTTGGATATTTGGATGGCGGCAGAGGATTTTGCTTTCTATTCTCAGGAGATTGACGGATGCTTCTACCGACTAGGTACCCGAAACGAAGCCCGGGGAATCATCTCCGGAGTTCATACTCCTACCTTTGATATCGAGGAAGATGCGCTGGAAATCGGTGCCGGGTTGATGGCTTGGTTAGCGGTCTCTGAACTGTCCAAAGGATAATCTTTACCTAACATACGTTGACTGGCGAAGGCTTACCTTCGCTTTTTTAATTACAAAAAATGAAACACTTCAAATCGCTTACACTCACGCTCCTGTTTAGTTTGATGATTTCTCAGGCATTTGCTTGGGGTCAGATTGGCCACTACTTGATCGGCTATATGGCCGAAAAGCAAATGAAAAAATCTACCCGAAAGAAAGTCGAAAGAATTCTCTATCCGATGTCTTTGGGACGAAGTGGGACTTGGATGGACGAAATCAGATCTGACCGAAGTTATGACTTTGCGACTACTTGGCATTATTTAAACTCCAAGAACGGAGAATATGACCCATCAACACAAGAAAAAGGGGGAGATGCTTTTGAGGCAATCCAGCGAATCAAGGCGGAATTAAAAGCAGGTGGACTGGATCCGAAAACTGAAGCAGAAAAACTAAAAATGCTGATTCACATGGTGGAGGATATCCACCAGCCGCTTCACGTGGGCACAGGTGATGACCGAGGAGGAAATGATGTGAAAATTGAGTTTTTCAATCAGCCCACAAATCTTCATGCGCTTTGGGATAGTGGTATGATCGATCGTCAGGGCATGAGTTACACTGAAATCGGCAATGAGCTGTATCGAAGACTTTCTCCGGAGATGAAAGCAACATACCGATCTGCAACCATGGAGGATTGGCTCAAGGAAGCGGTCAGTTATCGCCCGATGGTGTATAACCTTCCGGAGAATAAACGCATCAGCTATCAATACATGTATGAAAATTACAGCATTGCTGAGGAGAGAATGATTGCAGCGAGTGTTCGGTTAGCTCAAATTTTGGAAGAGATCTATTGATATTGAAAAAACTTTTTTGAAAACGGCTTTTGTCTCTTAGGAAGATGAAAGCCGTTTTTTTATATTCAAACTGTTCAGTTTGAATATCAATGTTTCTGCGAATCACCCTTACTGTCATTTGCATAGCCTGCAGTGTTTCTGTCTTTTCTCAAGATTTGGAGAAAAGATTGAGTGACGCACTTCTTGAAAAGGATTCATCAGAATTGATTTTCCGCAGAGAGTTTAACAACCTCAAAACTACACTTGATTCGGGCATTTACTTTTATTACCTAGGGAGATTTGAAAGATCCTCAGGGGAGCGACGAAAAGCAGCCCAAACACTTTTAAAGGCACTTGACTACTTAACCTTGGAGTCAAAACCAGATTTATTTATTTCCTCCTATAACAATCTAACCTATCTTGAGTCCATCTTAGGTGACTGGGATAAGGCAATGAAATTTGGGCAAAAAGCACTCGAAAGCGCCACAATAGCTGGAGATTCCAATAAAATCGGCTATTCCATGGCAGATATTGCCATCGTGTTTCATGATATGGAGGAATATGATAAAGGTGTGGAATATGCCAAAAATGGATATGAAATTCTCAAGTCATTTTCAAAAGCAAACCCGACTACCATATCCTTTGCGCTGAATGCGATTGCAATCAACTTTGATGATTGGAATAAGCCAGATTCAGCATTGTTTTACCACCTCAAGGTATTTGATCTTCTCACAGTTTTGGATAGTTCGGAAATTACAAATACCTACAACAACATCGGAAATACCCTCCTCAAGCAAAATCAATTTGAAGAAGCGCGAAAATGGATCAATGTTGCAAAAAAGTATAACTATGTAAGAGGTAGTCAGTACCACCTTGCTTCCAACTTTACCAATCTTGCCACCATTGCCTATAATTTGAATGATTTTCAGGGGGCAGAAGCCATGATGGATTCTGCTTATAAATATGTAGTAGAAAGTGAATCAAGAGAAAAATTAAGGGACTATCTCTATGAACAATTTCGGTTCCAAAAGAGAAAAGGCGAGCTCAATAAGGCTTTGGACTTTTTGGAAGAATATGCCTTGCTAAAGGATACCATATTCAAAGAAGATCGAGTCAGAATGATCGGTGAAATACAAACACTTTATGAAGTCGAGCAGAAGGAAAGAGAGTTGGCTTATTCCCGAGCTGCATTGGCGGAGAACGAATTAATTGTAAAAAACCGAAATAATCAGCTTTTACTCCTTTTGGTTGCCTTATTATTGATATTAGGCGTGTCATTTTTTATCTATTATCGGCAAAAGAATAAAACCAGGCATCTGGAGCAGGAATCCAAATTGCAGACAATTTATGCTGAGCAGGAAACCCAAAAAAGACTACAAGAGCAGCGAAGTAGAATTTCATCCGACTTGCATGACAATATCGGCGCACAGTTGACTTTTATCGTTTCTTCGCTTAATAACATAAAGTTTGTAGATCTACCCAAAGAAAAACTAGAGGCTAAAATCGATCAAATTTCTGCTTTCACTGTGGAGACAGTAAGCGAACTCAGGGATACCATCTGGGCAATGAATAAGGATTCGATTTCTGTGGAGGATTTGCAAGTGCGTTTGGCCGGTTTGATTTCCAAAGCACGAGAAGCATGTCCTCAGATTGGATTTAAGTTGGAAATTGAAGAAGGTTTACCCCATGATTTACAATTAGGTTCGCTTGAAGGCATAAATTATTTTCGAATTGCGCAGGAAGCGCTAAACAATGCTTTGAAACACGCCGGGGCAACACAAATTGAGATTTTTGTGGGAAAGGAAGGAGATGACCAAATCACTATTTCAGTCATGGATAATGGAAGTGGAATCTCTGAAAGCAAAGTTTTGGGAAATGGGCTTCGAAATATGCGAATCCGTGCTGAGCGGATCGGGAAAGAATTAAGAGTCGAAACTCAATTGAGTGAAGGAACACTAATCACCGTGATATAAAGGGAAGATGTCTATAAAAATCGCCATTGCCGAGGACAACAGCTTTTTGTTGAAAGCCATTCTGGACAAGCTCGGTATTTATCCAGAAATCGAAGTGAAGAGCCATGGGTTTAACGGCCTTGAGCTTTTGGAAAAACTGGAAAAAGATTCAAATGTCCATTTGATCCTCATGGATATCGAGATGCCAAAGCTGAACGGGATTGAGACAGTGGAAAAAGTCACTCAAAAATATCCTCAGATTAAAATCATCATGTTGACCGTTTTCGACGACGACGAAAATATTTTTCGGGCAATTCAGGCCGGGGCAAACGGATATTTTCTCAAAGAAGTAGATCCGCCGACATTATATCAGGGAATACGGGACACCTTGGATGGAGGAGCGGCGATGACTCCCTCCATTGCTTTGAAAACGTTGAAACTGCTGAGAAATCCCCCGCATTTTGAGGAGAAGAGAGAAGAAATTTCCTTGACAGTCCGAGAAATCGAGATTTTAGAACAAACCTCAAAAGGCCTCAATTACAATCAGATTGGAGAAAATCTATTCATTTCTCCGAAAACTGTCCGGAAGCATCTGGAAAATATCTACCAAAAACTTCAAGTGCACAGCAAGCTGGAAGCGGTACAAAAGGCTGTGAAGAATCGGATTATTGAGGGATAAGATGTGGACATGTTCTGAATTGATTTAAAGACTCGTTACCAAATAGCTCGCCCCTTCAGGGCTCTGGTTAGGCGGAATATCTGTATACCCCAAATTGTATTTGGGGCTGACACAGGGCGCGCCTTCAGCGCTATGTATTTATGTTGCAGATGGGGTTAGCGAAGTGCCAACGGCACGTCCTGTACCAGCCCTGTCTGCGTCAGGCAGGCCAGAATTCAATTCTGGGTAAACAAGATGGAATCAGGTTTCAGAGTGCTGAAAGCACGATATGTATTAAAAACCGGCTATGCAAATTTTTCATTTCATTCCAAATCGGGTTTTCTATTGTCCCCTCCCACATTTTCACCTAATTTCCGCTTATGAAAAAATCCGCCCTGCTTCTAATTTTGGTCTTTGTGTCAATCTTGACTTTTGCGCAGCAAAAACTTACTAAAGACGAGCAAAAACTCATCGAGCTGATCGATAAAAACTATAAAGAAACCCTAGCGCTTCTGGAGGAAGTTATCAACATCAATTCCGGATCCCTCAACAAAGAAGGAGTTCGGGAGGTTGGTCGGGTTTTCGAACGGGAATTTCAAAAAATCGGCTTCCAGACCGAATGGATCGATCTCCCTTCCGAGGTTAATCGCGCTGGACATTTTGTGGCTACAAGGAAAGGAGCGAAAGGAAAAAAGCTTTTCCTAATAGGGCATTTGGATACGGTTTTTGAGAAAGATATGCCTTTCACCCCTTTCACTTATCTCAACGACAGCACTGCTACCGGACAGGGAGCAAATGATATGAAGGGTGGAGATGTGTTGGTTTTGGCCAGCTTGAAAGCGCTGCACCAACTGGGGTTACTCAAGGATCGAACAATTACCGTTTATTTCAACGGAGACGAAGAAAGTTCAGGAAATGCGGATATCTCCCGAAAGGATTTTATCGAGCGTGCCAAGCTTCATGATATTGCTTTGGGCTATGAGACTGCGCAAGGATTCTCCACAGCCACTGTAGCGCGCAGAGGAGCGAGTGGTTGGACGTTGAAAACCACAGGAAGACAATCTCATTCAAGTGGAGTATTCAGGGAAGGCGTGGGCTATGGAGCGATCTATGAGGCAGCTCGGATTCTTACTGAATTTCAAGAGACCCTGTCAGGAGAACAATACTTGACTTTCAATCCTGGGCAATTCATCGGAGGATCGGATGTAAGCTTCAATGAAATCAGCGGAACCGGAACCGCTCTTGGAAAGACCAATATCGTAGCTCGCGAGGCTATAGTGACGGGAGACCTACGCTTTTTAGGGGAAGCTCAAAAAGAGGCTGCGCGGGCAAAGATGCGCGAAATTGTAGCCAAAAACCTGAACCAAACCCAGGCCGAAATCCTATTTACAGACGGAATACCCTCCATGGCTCCGACTGAGGGGAATTATGCTTTGGCTGAAACCCTAAACAAGGTCAGTATGGATATGGGCTTTGGACCTGTGAAACCCGGTGACCCCGGAAGTAGAGGTGCAGGCGACATTTCCTATGTTGCAGACTTCATGGATTGCCTTGACGGCTTAGGCGCTTCCGGTACCGGAGCCCATGCACCTGGAGAGACAATTAACATGAAGCAGTTCCCGGATTTGATCAAAAGAAATACGATTTTACTGTATCGATTGACACGATAAGCTGATGAAGAAATTTATAACAGCAGCAGTATTGCTTGCGACGGTTTTTTCCTGTCAAAAGCAATCGCCCGAACCTAGCGAAAACTCAGCCATGAAACCTCAAAAAATCGTACTCTATCAGGTCTTCACCCGACTTTTTGGCAATACCAATACCACTAACAAGCCCTGGGGTACCAAGGAAGAAAATGGCGTCGGAAAGTTTAACGACTTCACTGATATTGCTTTGGGAGAAATCAAAAAACTTGGCGTTTCCCATATATGGTACACCGGAGTGCCCCATCATGGCGTGATTGGATCATTTCCCGAGATTGGAGTCAATTCGGATGATCCCGATGTGATCAAAGGCCGTGCGGGATCCCCCTATGCAGTTCGGGACTACTATCAGGTTAACCCCGACTTGGCAGTGGATGTTACCAAGCGGATGGAGGAATTTGAAGCCTTGATCGCCCGAACGCACAAACATGGTATGAAGGTGATTATTGACATCGTGCCTAATCACGTTTCCAGACATTATGAGGGAAAAAATAATCCGGAAGGCGTCAATGACTTCGGTGCCAAAGATGACAAAACGATAGTCTACGCCCGGGACAATAACTTTTACTATATCCCGGGTCAAAGTTTTAAAGTGCCGGAAGCAAAAAACAACTATAAGCCGCTAGGTGGAGAAAAGCATCAATTTGCGGATGGAAAATTCGAAGAAAACCCAGCCAAATGGACAGGAAACGGATCTAGAAAAGCCCAGCCGGACTTCTATGATTGGTATGAAACGGTCAAGATCAATTATGGTGTCAGCCCCGACGGTCAAAAAGATTTTGACGAATTGCCTGCCGGGGCGGATTCTTTGGACTGGAAAGCGCATTATAATTTCTGGAAAGGGAGAGACGTGCCGGATTCCTGGATAAAGTTTAAGGACATCACGCAGTTTTGGCTTGGAAAGGGAGTAGACGGATTTCGCTTTGATATGGCCGAGATGGTGCCGGTCGAATTTTGGTCTTACCTCAATTCCCACATCAAAAACACCAATTCGGATGCTTTTCTTTTGGCAGAAGTCTACAATCCTACACTCTATCGGGACTATATCCTCAAGGGAAAAATGGACTACCTCTATGATAAGGTAGAACTCTACGATACGCTTAAGCATATCATTCAAGGCACTGGATCAACAGACAATCTCGTTCCGATTCAAGCCGGAAAAGCGGATATCGAAAAGCACATGTTGCACTTTTTGGAAAATCACGACGAGCAGCGGATTGCAAGTCCTGAATTTGCAGGGAATCCATGGAAAGCTATGCCTGCGATGGTGGTATCCGCGACGGTCAGCACAGCGCCCATCATGATTTACTTCGGGCAGGAAGTAGGCGAACCCGGAGCCGAGGGGGCTGGATTTGGAGAACCTTCCCGCACGTCCATTTTTGACTACATCGGAGTACCGCAGCATCAGAAGTGGATGAATGGAGGCAAATTTGACGGAGGACAGCTTTCAGATAATGAAAAAGCACTGCGGAATTATTATTCTGAAGTCCTGAATTTCACTCGAAACAGTCCCGCATTAATGGGTGAATATCTGGAGCTCCACACCTTCAATCGTCATGAAAACCCAATCTATGGCAACAAAGCTTTTGCATTTGCCCGCTGGGATGAAGGTCAAAAACTGATCGTGGTGACTAACTTTGATGAGCTTCAAGGAATCAAAACTACGCTGAAACTTCCTGCCGAACTGCTAAAAGCATGGAACCTGAAAACCGGCGAACGGGAGATCAAAGAGGTGATGTTTTGGAAAAAGAAGACCATGTTGCGAGTGACTGATTCAGGTGGGGAAATTGATTTGGACTTTGGTCCGCTGGAGTCTGCGGTGTTTGAGGTGAGGTGATTTTGTTCCCGCAGATTCCCGCAGAAAAAGTCGCAGACCTGCCGGTAGCAGGCAGGTTTTCACAGATTTTGTTTAGATCACAACATTCAGTTTTTCTTCTAAATGTTTGTTCTAGAGAAGAAATTGGGAAGGTTTTAAATTTAATTGAGTAGAAAACACCTATGCCCCGAAAGAAAAAATACAACCCTTGGCTTTGGATCGCTACATTGATTTTTCTGGTTGCTTTTGGTTCGGGCTATTTGGTTTTCAAATTCCGAAAGCAAATTGAAAGGGGCTTAAGTGACTTTACGCGAAAAGCCCCACCATTCACAGAAGCACTGAAATTTGAGCATGTTTTTTCTAATTTTTCGGAGGGAATTTTAGGTATTGATGTGTCCGAATATCAGGGAAAAATCGATTTCCCCGGTCTACAGCTACAGCTCCAGAACAGACAAATTGAATTTGTGGTGATTCGGGCAACGATGGGAAAAGATGGCGTGGATGCCAGATTTTCAAGGAATTGGGAAGGGTTTCGACCTCTTCCGGTTAGGCGAGGTGCTTACCACTATTACCGTCCCAATGAAAATAGCACACTTCAGGCGCAGAACTTCATCAAAACTGCCAAGCTAAGCTCTGGCGACATGATTCCTGTTTTGGATATCGAGAAGCACAGCACGATTCAGTCCAAGGACAAACTACGGGAAGGATTGAAAAATTGGCTTCAGATCGTGGAAGCCCACTATGGCGTCAAGCCAATGATCTACACAGGAGATCGGTTTTTCTGGGAAGTGCTGCATGACCATGGATTTAATGAATACCCGATTTGGGTGGCCAATTACAACCAAATCGTGGAACCGGAAACTGAAGATTGGACAATCTGGCAATTTTCAGAAAAAGGCAGTTTGCCGGGAATCGGAGAGAAAATAGATTTGAATGTTTTGGAGGGGGGAAAAGAAAGACTTGAGGGACTTTTGATTCAGTAGTCTGCTGCTCGAGGTTTGTAACCTCGAGAATTTATCAAAGGATTTGAAATCCAATTCCAATTAATAGATTAAAAATCTAAGGATAGGGCCTCGAAATTGCAAATTTCGAGGAGCTCAGCTCGCAGCTGCTCGAGGTTTGTAACCTCGAGAACCTATAAAGGGATTTGTAATCTATTTTGAAAGAGCTTTAACCAAAAAATTCCAATTCCAAAAGTCCTCTTCTGGTTCCATAAAAGTCCCCTGCACTGCTTAAAATGTAATCTTCTGGCTTTTCTACTATTCCTGCCCGAACAGGGTTTTCATGGATATATTTCACTTTGGTTTCAAAAAATGGCAGAGAGAAAATTTCCTCGCCATGATATCCACCTTCCCAAAACCAAATTTGGTTCTCGAAAGTAAGTGTCATTTCAAGCCATTTTTTCCGGCTTTCTTGGGTGTTCTCTTGAATGGCTTTGAATATCTTTTTCGCAGTGAATTTGCGAAAGTCCCGAATTACATCGGGGAGATTTTCATTTTTTGCTCTAATGATCAGGTGACTGTGATTGCTCATGATTACCCAAGCAAATATTTCTAGTCCCTTATTTTTTTGACAAAATCTCAAGCTATCCAATAGGATTTCACAATAAATTCTTCTTGTAAACACATCAACCCATTGGTGAACAGTAAATGTCACAAAATGGACTGCTCCTCGATTTTTAGCAACATATTCTTTACCCATAAAAAGTCGGTTTAAAAATGATAGATTAAAAATCTAGTGATAAGTCCTCGAAATTGCAAATTTCGAGGAGCTTTCCGCTGCTCGAGGTTTGTAACCTCGAGAATTTATCAAAGGATTTGTAATCCAAAATTCAATTAATAGATTAAAAATCTAAGGATAGGGCCTCGAAATTGCAAATTTCGAGGAGCAAGGAGCTTTCAACTCCCCAAAATCCGATACAACTCCAGATTCAGGTAATAATGTCCGCCACTTATTTCCCGCTTTTCGCAGATTCCCAGTTCTACGAGTTGATTTAAGTATTGGCGGGCGGTGTTTTCCGCATAGAGTTTTTTGTCCACCAGATGCTTGACTTTGGTAAAAGGTTGGGTGAAAATGGCCTCCAAGATCGATTCGGGTCGTGCGATGCTGGTTTCCTTTTCCAATACCTGAAGAATGGCTTCTTTGGCATCAAGGATATCGGTGATTTTTTGAAAAGTATCCAAAGCCGTCTGCTCAATCCCCCGAAACAGGAACAGAAACCACTCCTTCCAAGCTGCCCGATGGGTCACTCCGGCGAGGTTGGCGTAATACTGATCTTTTTCCCTTAAAATGTATTTGCTCAAATAGAGAATAGGTAAATCCAGCAATCCACTTTGAACCAAGTAATGGATGTTGAAAATCCGCCCTGTTCGGCCATTTCCATCACGGAAAGGGTGAATCGCTTCAAATTGCAAATGTGCAATCGCCACTTTGATCAAGGGATCGAGTTCAGGATTCTGGGTCTGATTGACAAACTGTACCAGATTCCCCATCAAATCTTCCAATACACCTTCGCCCCGTGGAGGAGTATAGATGGGTTTGCCGGCATTCGGTCCGGATCCACCCTGCCGGATGTAAGTCTGCGCAAACGGCTTTCGCAGGCCATCGGAATATTGGGTGGTCGTTCGATAGATTAATTCGAAGTATTCCAAATCGAAGGTTTGCCGTTGATCAAGATATTCCTGTCCGGACCAGATAGATTCCCGATAGCGCAAGACCTCTTTTGCAGGTCCTTGGATTTGGGAAGATTCATCACTGAAAGCCTTGTACAATTCATCATCCGTGGTGAAAATATGCTCGATTTCACTCGATGCTTTTGCCTCTTGCAAACTGATCGTATTGACCAGAATCCCCTGATTTGGAATAGCAATGCTGCGACCTTGAAGCTTTCCAAGTGCAGCCTTTGCTTTTCCCAAACTCTCAAAAACATCTAAATCCCTGTAAAACGAAGCATCAATTGGAAGTTTCGGGAGGTTATTCCAAGGAAGTGTTCGGTCTGGGTTGATTCGATAAAGCTGATCTGACATTAAAATTCCTTTATTTTAATGTAAGGTAGATAATCTGACCTTAAATTCAATACATATTTCGAGATTTAACATTAAAAAATGGAAAAAATAAGGTGAGCGTGGTTTTTAGACCTCAAATGTGAGGTCTAAAATGGTATTAGCCTCAAAAAATAGGAATTTTGAGGTTCGATTTACCTTTGTCAACCTCTCTTTTTCAAGTAACTTATGTGAGTTTCCCAAAATGACTTCTTATGAAATTGATCGGATTTGCTCTGCTTTTATTCCTTTTTCCCTTCCAAAAGCCAATAGAGAGCAATCCGCCAAATATCCTCTTTCTTATAGCGGATGACTGGTCTTATCCACATGCGGGAGTTTATGGCGATCCGATAGTTCGTACGCCTACCTTTGATTGGCTTGCTAAGGAGGGCGCACTTTTTACTCACGCATTCACTGCCTCGCCATCCTGCTCACCATCTCGGGCGTCGATTTTATTGGGTCGATATCCTCATCAAAATGGCGATGGAGGTAACCTTTGGTCTGAGTTCCCAAATGTCCATCCCACCTACGTTCAGATTCTGGAAGCAAATGGCTATTTCTCCGGTTCCACACGAAAAGGATGGGGACCGGGAGAACATAAAGTCACAGGTTTTGCCAATAACCCTGCTGGGAAATCCTTTGATGATTTTGCCACATTTCTAAATGAAAAGCCAAAAGATCAGCCTTTTACTTTTTGGTTTGGGAGCTCAGACCCCCACAGGGAATATGTGACAAACACAGGAATCCAATCGGGAATGAACCTTCGGGATGTAATTGTCCCTGGTTTTTTTCCCGACAATGATTGTGTGCGAAATGATATTTTGGATTACTACTTTGAGATCGAACGATTTGATCGGGAAAGTGGTCAACTCATCGCGTTGCTGAAGGAAATGGGTGAATTGGATAACACGATCGTCGTGATGACTAGCGATAACGGGATGCCATTTCCTCGGGCAAAAGCTAATCTTTACGATTACGGAACCCGAATGCCTCTGGTCATACGCTGGCCTGAAAAGATCAAACCCGGAACAGTAGTCGATGAGTTTGTGAATTTTGTGGACTTTGCTCCAAGTTTTGTGGAAGCGGCAGGTTTGAGTCAAAGTAGCATGTCAGGCCAATCTCTCTGGGGACTGTTATCAGGGGAAAAGCAGGAAAGAGCACAGGTATTTCTTGAGCGGGAACGCCATGCCAATGTGAGAAAAGGCAATTTGAGTTACCCGATGCGAGGAATTCGCGATCAGGATTATTTGTATATCTGGAACCCAATGCCTGAGCGCAATCCAGCAGGGGATTCCACTGTCCATCAATCCGTAGGTCAATTTGGAGACGTGGATCATTCGATCACCAAATTTTTAATTATGGAACTGGCGGGGAAAGCTACAGAAGGCAAGCCGGATCTATTCAATTTGAGCTTTGGCCAACGGCCCGAAGAGGAACTCTATGATGTGAAAAATGATCCATATCAACTGAATAACCTAGCTGCTGACCCTGCACTTTCTTCCATTAAGACGAGGCTGAAATCTGAGTTGCTCCAATGGATGACAGAAACCGGTGATTTGCGGGCTGATTATCCACGCTCGACGTTTTGGGATGAAGTTCGGTATACGCCAACGTACCAAATGACAGATGCTGATGTTTCGCAAAAAATCAAAGAATACCGGATTATGACACCTTTTGGCACTGCTTCGCAAAAGGGGATTCCGTGCTTATCGGAATCAAACTGACAGTCTTTAATTCTATTTTAGATTCAAATACCTGATCACCGCCTCCTCCCCTTTCAGCGCATTTGAAGGAATCGGAGTCTGCTCATTGAACACCCGCAATTCATCTGCAGAAAGTAGCGTCACAAAGCTTTCATCAAATCCATCCTGATAGGGTGGTATCCGACCCGCATTCAGGCCCAGGTAATGACCGAAGAAATTGTAAACCGCCGCCCGCTTATTTTTTCCATAGTCATGCCGCTCTCCAGGTAAGTGGACATTATCTGTTCTACTTTCTGCGTCGAAGGAGGCATATACTTTTTGGACATAGGGAAATTCAATTCTCGGTGTGTTTTTCGTCCAATCTCCACCATCCGAAACCAACAACATTGGCCTTGGCGCTGCCAAAGCTGCGATTTCCACATTGTTGGTTTGGTGATGCTCACTTTTGTGAATGGGCATCCCGCTTTCGCATTCACAGCCGCCAAAGAAGTATGCGGAAACCATCACCACAGGCGCAGAGACGGTGATCCGTGGATCCAAAGCTGTGATCAGGATCGTCTGGGTACCTCCTCCGGATTCTCCTGTTACCCCGATTCGCTCGGGATCCACATCGGGGCGGGAAATCAGGTAATCAAGTACCCGCTGGGAATTATAAGTTTGGATCGTTAGTGCGATAGGAATCTTGTGATCAACCTGCTTGGAGTCACCATAACCAATCATATCATAAGCAAATACCACAGCGCCCATACGGGCAAAGGCCGCACTGCGCTTTTGCATACTTTCCCCAAATCTTAAATCCGGTCCATGGCCATGAACACTGAGGATGCCTGGATTTTTCTGAAAAGGAGTTGGGTTCAAAGGACGATAAAGATTCCCTGTGATAAAGAATCCAGGAAAACTCTCAATGGCAATGTTCTCGACAATGTATCCATCCATTTCGCGTGTGCTGTGGATGATGGGGTTAAAGGATGGGGTTCGAAGAGGCATTTGCTCCAGCTTCATTCCGTCAATAATTCCTTTCCGGATCATTTTGGCCCTTCTTTCCCAATCCGCTTGACTGGACCATTCCGATGCAGTTTTTTTCATAAAAACGGCAGCCTCATCCTCTGTCCAATAAGCTCCTTGACAAAGCATGTTTTCCTGAGCAAAAATGGCGTTGCTCAACCAGAAGAGGAAATACAAACTCATTACCTTTTTCATAAATACGGTCGTCAAAATCATTTCAGGATTAGTGCAATTTCACTTGGTTCAAAGCCGATCCGATGAGCATTCACATAGAGCGAATCTCCGGGGTTACCTTCAAAAGGTCCAACGTAAACTTTCCAACCTACATTTTTTGATTTTCTGTAAGCAATAGAAGCACTTGATGTAGCCGAACTTAAGGTTACTTTTCCATTTTCAAATTTGACTTGGGCAGGTTCGGTGGTCGGTGCTCCATCCTTCCCTCCCCACCAGTTTCGGACCATTTCCATTTCGTTCAAGGCACCCATATCTCCATATTTAGCAATCCAATCTTCATGTGCTTTGCGAAGCTCAGTGAGCTTTCCGGAATACTCTGGATTGCCTGCCAGATTATTAAATTCCCATGGGTCGGATTTGGTATCGTAGAGTTCTTCATCAGGCTTGGATTTGGCAAACCATCGCGCTTGATTCTTGTCAAGAAGCCCTTTTTTATTCAAATCCAAAAGATGAACCATCAGCGGATTCTGAAGCCGATACTGAACATTTTGATAGTTAGGCTTCTCCGGCATGTAATTTCGGATGTATTTGAACCGGCCGTCGCTGACAGCACGGACTCGATCATATTCGGAGTCCATGCGATCCCGGGCGGCAAAGCTGTATTTTCTGGGGTTTTCAGCTTTTTGGGATCCGAGGAAAGCTTGCCCTTGCATACTTTCCGGAATAGGAATTCCAGCCAATGAAAGCAAGGTTGGAGCAAAATCCACAAAGCTGATCAGCTCCTCCGATTGAGTTCCTCCATCCAGAAAAGGAGCTTTGATCAACAGTGGAGCCCGCAAACCCCGATCATACAACTCTCTCTTATAATACGGCATCCCGTCTCCATGATCAGAGTAGAAAAAAATAATTGTGTTTTCGTACAATCCATCTTCTTTCAACTGTGCGATGACTTCACCGACCTGCATATCCATTCGCATGGCGTTGGTGATAAATCGAGCCAAAACATGTCTTGTAATCGAGTCATCAGGATAAACTGGAGGAACCTTTACGTCTTTTGGATCTACCAACAGCTCTTCATTGGCACGCACCCAAACCTGAGATTCGTGGCTTATCGTGAAATTGAAAATTGCGAAAAATGGCTGATTTGGATCGGGTCGGTTACGATAATGAGCTTTGGGACTGCTTTCGTCCCACATCGTTACCGGGCTTTTAAACTGATAGTCTTCTTTGGAATTATTACTTGTGTAATACCCTGCCATTCGGAGTAGCTCGGGATAGGTTTTCATACCCTCAGGAAGAACAGTAGAATATCCCTTGAATCCGGTTGGATAAGCATCACCTGCGGCTGCTGATGGGGCAAGTGTTCGCATGTGCATGGCGCCGATGGAAGTTTGATACGCTCCTGTGATCAGTGCCGCGCGGCTTGGCGCACATACTCCCGCTGTTGCAAAAACTTGATTGTACTGCACTGATTCAGCCGCTAGGGCATTCAAAAATGGAGTTTTCCCACCTGTGCCGCCATAGGTTTCCAAATGCTCGGGGGACAAATCCTCACATACGATCCAAACTATGTTTGGCTTTTCCGGATATTCGGGTTGTTTGATTTCCGTAGGGGTGCCTTTGCAGGCAAAAAACAGGACAGCGAACAGAGGAAAGAGGCGAATCTTCATAGGTTGTGGCTTTATTGATTTTTAAAAGATAGACTTTAATTTAAAAAAATCTGTCCTATTGGGTCATGGGAATACCTACTTCTTCCATCTTTCCTTGTGACATAAAAAAAATAGTCGGTAGGTTTTGACTATTGATAATAAGATCAAGGGCAGCTCAAAAAAGAGGTATAATGTCAAAGCCAAATTCTCTGCTAATCTGCCAAATAAAATTGGACAAAAACTAAAATTTCAGAAAATGGAACTGATTTTCAGGTAAATCTGTCATTACTTAGCTTGTGTACTTTTCTGTAAGCATAGTCTTAGATATTTTAAATTAGTAATGAATGAAAAAAATAGGCGTTTTAGGCTCAGGAGTTGTAGGAAGAACTTTGGCCGACGGATTTGTAAAGCGGGGCTTTGAGGTCATGCTGGGTACTGGAAATCCAAACAAACTTTCTGACTGGCAGTCTGGGGCAAATGGGAAAGTAGGTAGCTTTGAAAAAGCTGCTGACTTTGGAGACTTGATCATCCTGGCGGTGAAGGGAACAGCTGCCCTAAAAATCGCCGAGCAGGTAAAAGTCGGGATTAGCGACAAGACAGTTCTGGATGTCTGTAACCCAATTGCTGACGAATCTCCAAAAGATGGCGTTCGCAAATTTTTTACCACAGAAGAATCCCTGATGGAAATGCTTCAAAATCTTGTTCCTGAGGCCCGTTTTGTAAAAGCTTTCAATTATATAGACAGTAAGGCGATGATCAATTCAGCCAAATCAAAGGCTCAGATTATGAATATTTGTGGCAACGAAGACGTGGCAAAAACCGAAGCTAAAGAGGTTTTGGCACTATTTGGATTTAAGCCAAAAGACATGGGAAAGGCTGAAGCGGCAAGAGAAATCGAACTAATGGCTATTTCCATTTAATAGTTAAGCAACAAAACTCAGTTCCAAAAATCCAGATCATAACGGTCTGGATTTTTTTCAGAACTTTGAAAAATTCAATCATTCAGACCTGTCTTGGGAGGATTTGGGGTATTGTAACTTTTCAAAAGGCATAAGAATTTTTAATGTTAGCTTTGGGGCTTGATTCTTAAAAAGGCTGCATATACCCCTGAAATCCCTTTCTCAAAGCTATGATTATACAGCTTGTATTACTTGTCGTTGGATTAGTACTATTGGTCAAAGGAGCGGATTGGCTCGTAGACGGTGCCTCTGTCCTAGCAAAGAAAAACAACATCTCTGATCTCGCAATCGGATTGACCATTGTGGCTTTTGGAACATCAGCCCCGGAATTGGTTGTGAATGCCGTTGCCGCATCAGGCAATTATCCGGATATCGTTTTTGGAAATGTCATCGGCTCCAATAATTTCAACCTCTTTGCCATTCTTGGAATAGCGGGATTGATCACACCATTGGCTGTTCAATCGAGTACAGTATGGAAAGAAATCCCTTTCTCGCTGGTAGCTGCTCTTGTATTGTTGGTTTTGGCAAATAATTATTTCTTTTCTGAACCCACTCATCTCTCGCGATATGATGGCTTTATTTTATTGGGCTTATTTGCTGCATTCCTCTATTATGTGGCCACCCAGCTCAAAGCTGACCCATTGGTGGAAGGGGTGGAAAACAAGGATTATTCCACAGGAAAGATCTGGTTTTTAATCCTAATCGGTCTAGCAGGCTTAGTTGGTGGCGGTAAACTGGTCGTAGACAATGCTGTGTCGATAGCTCAAGCACTTGGAGTGAGTGAAAAAATAATAGGTCTCACCATTATAGCAGCAGGGACATCACTTCCTGAATTGGCCACTTCTGTGGTAGCAGCGATGAAGAAGAATGCGGACATTGCCATCGGGAATATTGTGGGATCCAATATCTTCAACATTCTTTTGGTGTTGGGGGTTAGTGTACTTGTTCGTCCACTTGACTTCAATACCGCCTTTAATACAGACATTTACTTACTTTCTGCCGGTACGGCTTTCTTGTTTATTTCCATGTTTATTGGTAAAAAATACCGGCTGGACAGATGGCAAGCTGCTTTGTTATTGATGATTTTTGCATCATATACTACGTATCTAGTCATGCTTGAGCTTTGATCTTCTTGGGTGTTCCTCTTGCAAAGGGTTTCTGAATAAGAACCCTTTTTTTTTGCCATTTGTAAAAATTAGAATGCTCCAGTCTAGGTTTCGTTCTAAATTTCAGCCAGTTAATTTGAGATTATTTTTGGATTAGCTAAGAAACCCAAACCTATGAAGCCTATTTTGCCCAAAAACCTATTGGTTATTCCGATTTTATTATTGGGAATGATCACCACCCACTCTTTTGCTCAGCAAAACCGGGGTAAGATCCGAGGAACCATCGTTGAAAGATCGAGTGCGGAGCCCCTTCCCTTCACTACAATTGGTGTGTATACTGAGAAGGACAGTCTCGTTGGTGGAGGCATCTCTGATGAAAACGGGAAATACTCGATCGATCTTCCCTTTGGAAAATTCTATGCCTTGATCGAGTTTATGGGTTTTGAGGCTCAAAAAACAAATTATTTCGCTCTTACGAGGGAAAACCAAAATTTGGATCTTGGCGAAATTGGACTTTCACCTACAGCTTCTGATCTCAGTGAAGTCGTGGTCCAGGGAGAAAAAACCATCATGGAACTTTCCCTCGACAAACGGATTTTCAATGTCGGAAAGGATCTGGCAAATGCCGGTGGAAATGCCTCAGATATTTTGATGAACCTACCTTCGGTCGCGGTAGATCCTGATGGAAATGTCCGACTTAGAGGCTCAGCAAATGTGCGGATCCTTATCGATGGGAAGCCATCAGGTTTGGTCAGTTTCAAAGGGAGTAGTGGACTGCGTCAGCTTCCCGCCAATATGGTGGATCGGGTGGAAGTAATCACCAATCCATCTGCTCGATACGAGGCAGAAGGAATGGCAGGGGTAATCAATATTATTCTTAAAAAAGACAGCAAACAGGGATTCAATGGCTCATTTGAACTAATTGCTGGCTATCCGGTAAACACGGGTTTTACGACTAATCTGAATTATCGGCACAACCGGATCAATTGGTTTATCAATTATGGGCTTTCCTACCGGCGGACACCCGGGATCAGCGAACTTTATCAGGAGGTGTATAATGAGGATGGCACGACTTCCATCCTGAGCCAAAACAATTCATCGACTGTCACTGGACTAAATAACAATCTTCGTGGCGGATTGGATTATTACTTCAACGAGAATAGCATCCTGACTGGCTCTTATCTCTGGAGAAGAAGCGATGTAAGAAGGATAACAGATATCCGATACGAGGATTATCTGAATAGTTTTGACGATTACCTGGGGTATTCGCTTCGAAGACAAGATGAAACAGAAGCCGAGCCAAACAAAGAGGCAATCTTAAACTATAAACGAACTTTTGCTCAAAAAGGACATGAATTCACCGCTTCCTTCACCTATCTCAACTATTGGGAGCGATCCGATCAGCTTTTTACTGAAAATGCTTTTTCTACTCAAGGTGTGATAATTCCCGAAGGGGCGCTGGTACAGACCTCACTCAATGACGAATACGAAAATCAGTATTTACTTCAGATGGACTATGTGAAACCTTTTGCTACCAAAGGGAAATTTGAGTCAGGAATTCGAACCAGTTTTCGCGAAATGGAAAACGATTACTTGGTTCAGGAACAAAATGAGTCAGGAGGTTTTGTGACACTCCCCGGGCTGGACAATATCTTTCTCTACAATGAAAATATCCTGGCTGCATATGGGATCGTCGGGAATGAAACGGGAAAATGGAGCTATCAGGGAGGACTGCGGGCAGAATATACCGATGTGGAGACTATCTTGGTTGAAACCAATGAAAGCAATCCAAGAGCCTATACGAACCTCTTTCCATCTGCACATTTAACTTACAATGTGACAAAAGAAAATGCCTTCCAACTGAGCTATTCCAAGCGGGTCAGAAGACCGGTCTACAATGATCTTAGCCCTTATGTCACCTTCTCCGATCAACGAAATTTCTTCAGTGGAAATCCCGATTTGGATCCAGAATTCACAGATGCTTTTGAACTGGGCCACATCAAATATTTCGAAAAAGCCACTTTATTCTCCACGGTTTATTTCAGAAACACCGTGGATAAAATTGAACGGATCAGACAAGTGAAGGAGGACGGATTTTCGGTTACTGCTCCCGTCAACTTAACCGGAGAAAAGTCCTTTGGATTGGAATTCAGCGGAGACTATCGGGTAAAAGACTGGTGGAAGCTGGACTTCAACGCCAACTTTTTTCACGCCCGAATTGATGCCAGCAACATTGGGCAAACTGAATTAAGAAAAACCTACTCCTGGTTATTCCGACAGACTTCCCGATTTAGCTTTGGAGAAGGATGGGATGTCCAAGCCCGGGCAAATTATGAAGCAAGACAGAAAACAGCTCAAGGCGTCAGAAAGGGCATTTTCTTTATGGATCTCTCGGCAAGTAAGCGAATCCTTCAAGACAGGGGAACATTGGTCTTGAACGTAACGGATGTGTTTAACACAAGAATCAACCGGTACATCTTCGAGGGCTTTAATTTCTTTACCGAAGGAGAATCTCAGATGATAAGAAGACAAACAAATCTTACATTCGCCTACCGAATCAAGCAATAAATCTGTATTTGAACCCGAGGAAAACTTTAGCCCCCTATTTTCTCAAGGTTTTAACCTAATCGCGACTATGCGTTTCCTAATTACATTCCTTCTGTTTAGCCTTGGCTTGACTGCTTCTTCTTTTGCCCAAAAAATCAATGCGGATTACCGACTTGCAATTCAAAAAGCAAGCTCAGCCATAATCATTGATGGGGTTTTGGATGAAAAAGCCTGGGAAGATGCTGCTGTGGCCACGGACTTTTTCATGATTACACCGATGGACACGAGCTTTGCACGGGTGAAAACAGACGTGCGGATGAGTTATGACGAAATTAATTTGTACCTGATCGTAGTCAATCACCATGCGCTTGAAGGGCCCTACATGGTGGAGTCGCTGAGGAGAGATTTCAGTTTTGGAAAAAACGACAATTTTCTCCTTTTTATGGACCCTTTTGATGACATGACCAATGGGTTTTCGTTTGGAGCAAATGCAGCAGGAGCCCAATGGGACGGACAAATGCACAGTGGAGGCAGCATTGATCTCAGCTGGGACAATAAGTGGGTTTCGAAAGTCAAAAACTACGAGGACAAGTGGATTTTTGAGGCAGCGATTCCATTCAAATCCATCCGATATAAAAAAGGGATTTCTGAGTGGGGGATTAATTTTTCAAGACTGGATCTGAAAACTACCGAAAAATCAGGCTGGGCGCCGGTTCCTAGACAATTTCCTTCAGCATCACTTGCTTACACGGGCACACTCGTTTGGGATAATCCACCACCTGATGCGGGATCCAATATTTCGGTTATTCCGTATGTTTTGGGTGGAATTAGCAAGGATTTTCGAAGTGAAGGATCAAATCAATATCGTAGAGATGTGGGAGTCGATGCGAAGATTTCCCTGACTTCCTCACTGAACTTGGACCTGACTGTAAATCCGGATTTTTCTCAGGTGGAGGTGGACCGTCAGGTGACCAATTTGGATCGATTTGAGCTCTTTTTTCCGGAGCGAAGACAGTTTTTCCTGGAAAATGGCGATTTGTTTGCAGGTTTTGGATACAGTACGATCCGGCCCTTTTTCTCGAGGAGAATAGGACTCGAGGCACCCATTCAGTTTGGTGCGAGAATGAGTGGAAAAATCAACAAAAACTGGAGAATGGGCGCCATGAACATGCAGACCGGAGAAGTTGAAGAAAGAGCCTTGCCATCACAAAACTTTACCGTAATGTCCTTGCAACGACAGGTTGGAGCCCGATCAAACATCGGAGCAATCTTAGTCAACAAGCAATCGTTGAACTACAATCCCGATCCTGAGTCAGGGCAGCCTGTTTATTCGCAATTCAACCGAAATGCAGGCCTGGAATACAACCTCGCTTCTGCCAACAATCTCTGGACAGGAAAAGCCATGGTCTTGCAATCCTTTGGTCCGGATAATGTGGGGAATGGTCTGGTCCATGCCGCCAATCTCCGATATTCCAGCGGAAATCTGACTTGGAATTGGCAGCACGAGTACGTATCTGAAAATTATACCGCTGAGGTGGGTTTTGTCCCTCGAAATGGATTTTACCGTATCAATCCGATGCTCGGATATCGCTGGTTTCCAAAAAGTCAAAAAATCCTAAGTCACGGACCTGACTTCAACACGTCCTTGTTTTTTAATATGGGGGGAGAAAAAACTGACAATACCAGCTATATAGCTTACAATGTTCGATTTAGAAGTCAAAGTAATCTGACGGCATGGCTTGCCTATGATTTTGTAAAGCTACAGCGGCCCTTTGATCCTACTAATTTCTCAGGGATCAGTTTGGAGACAGGTACCGAACATAGCTGGAATGCAATGGGAATGGAATACTCCTCAAAGCCCCAAAGTGTATTTACCTATTCATTTTCGACTCGTTTTGGAGGTTATTTTGCGGATGGGGAGCGGTTTAACTTTACCACTGATTTTGGGTACCGTTTTCAGCCGTATGTGAGTTTGGCTTTAAGTACCAATTTCAATCAGATTAATCTCCCAGAGCCTTGGGGAGAAACGAGTTTTTGGTTGATCGGTCCGCGGGTGGATGTCACGATGACCAATACGGTCTTTTTCACAGCTTTTGTCCAATACAATGAACAGATTGAAAACATTAACCTGAATACCCGATTTCAGTGGCGCTTCAAGCCAGCCTCTGATTTATTCATCGTCTACACAGACAATTACCTGCCGGCACCATTCAATGTAAAAAACAGGTCGATTGTATTGAAATTCACCTATTGGTGGAATGTTTAAAAAAGTCGGAAGACCGGAGACCGGAGACGGAAGAACTTTTGTCTTCGGTCTCCCGTCTTCCAGCTCTTTGCTATGGTACGAGCCACTGACCTTTCCAATTCTCACTTTTTGAAAATAGAATTCTCAAATGTTTTAACCCATTTAGCTGTAAGGCTTCTACTGTTTCTGGAATAAATTTCAATACAGCAAAGGAACTATCATCGCCATTTTCTGGCCAATCAAATCCCTGATTTGGATCTGAGATTGGCGTACTCGGAGCCAAGGTTGAAGTGTACCCTTTCTGCGCTTCGCCCTGAACTTTCGGCCAAAAGCCTTTACTTACTTCATTTTGGTTGTGAATTTCAGCTTTAGCTTTGATTCGGATTTGGACTCTTTTTCCCGGGTGGTAAAAATGAAGGGTCGCTGATGGATTTGCGCATAATTCATTGACTTTCTCAGAGCGGGAATCTGTGAAAATATGGAACTCCAATTCTTTGCTTACAGACCTGACCACGACGGTTCGTATTTCAGGACTTATTTTCCCAATTGTACCTAAGTTGACATAGCGAAAGGGATGCTTGGGATCAAGTGCTCCTCTATGAAGCTCATGACTTATGGATTTCCAAATTTCTGATTGTAATTCGTTTTCGGAGAATAGCATTTTAAACGGTTTTGCATGTAAACCCTTCCTGACAAATAGAGTTCAACTGACGGAATTTACATTAATTGCGTCAACTGACTGACGGAATTAACATTAATAGCGTCAGTGAATATTTTAGTTAATGTTAAACGTCTTTGATTTTTTACCAAGAAACAATGGAAAATTTATCCCTCAAAATACCAAATCCCTGTTCCCAAAACCCAAGGAATTTTACGCCTACTGGTAAAGGCGGATTTTGCCAATCTTGTCAAAAGGAAGTGGTGGATTTTAGGAAAATGAGTCAAAAGGAAGTTGTTGATTTTTTGAATAACAACTCATCCAGTCGATGTGGTATTTTTGTTCCTTCCCAGTTAGAATTCAAGGAAATATCAAAAAAGAGAGTCCAAAAATCATGGATTTGGGGATTGGGAATTATCGGAATTTTAGGCTTGGCATTACCCGGTTATTCTAAGACAGCTCCTGCGTCCTCCACTGAAAGAAGCGACACATTAAAAACATCAAAAACACTAAAACCAAAATCCAATTTCTCAAGAATTGTCAAAGGCACTGTCCGAGACCTTGAAAATCAAATGGAAGTTTCGGGAACCACCATCCTAATCAAAGGCTATAAAATTGGAACAGCTGCCGATGTAAATGGGAATTTTGAAATTATCATTCCCAATTCTATTCAAGACAAGAAAATTGTTTTAGTTTTTTCCTTTAACGGGTATAACATGAAAGAAATCTCCTTTCACCAAAATCAGCTTCCTTTGACTATTGGGGAGGTTTTCTTGGAGCAAGACAATTCAGCAATTCTTGGAGAGTACGTGTATATCTCACAGAAAAGAAATTTTTGGCAAAAACTTAAAGGCATTTTCCAAAAAGATGACAAAGCAAATTGCTCCATCCCATCCCATTTGCATTCTTAAATAAAAACCCTCAAAGTCACTAAAGACCTTGAGGGTTCTAACCTATCTCGCGAAGCTTATTTCATCCGCGTAGCGGATTTATTTCACAAAGCGAAGCGAAGTATATCTAGCGCCAGCGTATTTCGCGAAGCATATCTCTCTTATACCTCCACAGCTGCATCTACATTCTTGAAATAAACCTGCTTATCGGCATCCAAGTCCACCAACACCGCTGAGTCATTTTTAATATATCCTGAGAGAATCTGCTTCGAAAGCTCGTTTAAGACCAATCGTTGCATGGTTCGCTTCAAAGGCCTCGCTCCGAAATTCGGATCAAACCCCACCTCGCCCAAATAATCCAGAACCTCGGTCGTAGCCTCAATCTCGATATTCGCTTCAGAAAGACGCTTCTGAATTTCTTTCCACTGAATGTCTACAATCTTTCGGATGATATCCTTGCTCAGTGGCTCAAACATGATCGTTTCATCGATTCGATTTAAGAATTCAGGCCGCACGGCTTTCTTCAGCATTTCGTACACCTCGACTTTGGTCTTTTCCAAAATCTCCTCCCTGTTCCAGTCTTCCATCTCGGCAAATCGCTCCTGAATCAAGTGCGAACCGATGTTGGTCGTCAGAATGATGATGGTGTTTTTGAAGTTGGCCAATCGACCTTTGTTGTCTGTCAAGCGTCCATCGTCCAAAACCTGCAGCAGAATGTTGAACACATCCGGGTGAGCTTTTTCAATCTCATCCAACAGGATCACAGAGTAAGGCTTTCTTCGCACCGCTTCGGTCAGCTGTCCGCCTTCATCGTATCCCACATAGCCCGGAGGCGCTCCCACGAGTCTGCTGACGGCATGGCGCTCCTGATACTCGGACATATCGATTCGCACCATGGCATTGTCATCGTTGAAGAGATATTCTGCCAGAGCTTTTGCCAGTTCAGTTTTACCGACACCTGTGGTGCCCATGAAGATAAAGCTTCCAATCGGTCGCTTTGGATCCTGCAAACCAGCCCGGCTTCTTCGAACAGCATCGGACAAAGCAACAATCGCCTCTCGCTGACCGGCCACCCGTTTTCCTAATTCCTCTTCCAAATGCAGGAGTTTTTCCCGTTCGGATTGGATCATCTTAATTACAGGAATTCCAGTCCATTTCGAAACTACCGAAGCGATGTCTTCCTGATCCACTTCTTCTTTCAGAAGAGGTGAACCAGCCTGCATTTCCGCCAGTTGGCTTTTGAAGGATTCCAGCTTCTTTTCCGCATCCACGATTTTACCGTATCGGATCTCAGCCACTTTGCCAAAATCTCCGGCTCGTTCGGCCTGTTCTGCTTCCAGTTTCAGCTTGTCAATGGCTTCTTTTTCTCGGCGAATGCCCATGATGACTGCCTTTTCGCTTTCCCATTTGGCTTTCACATTTTGACGCTTCTCGGATAGTTCGGCGATTTCCTTGCTCAGGACAGTTTCCTTATCCCGATTATTTTCCCTTCGGATTGCTTCCCGCTCAATTTCCAGCTGCATGATCCTTCGGTTCAGTTCATCCAATTCCTGAGGCAAAGAGTCAATCTCCATTCTCAATTTGGCTGCTGCCTCATCCATCAGGTCAATGGCTTTGTCAGGGAGAAATCGATCGGAAATGTAACGCTGAGAAAGTTCCACGGCGGCGATCACCGCATCATCCTTGATTCGCACCCCGTGGTGCAGTTCGTATTTGTCTTTGATCCCTCGAAGGATGGATATCGCATCGGCAGCGTCCGGTTCGTCGACAATTACCGCTTGGAATCTACGCTCCAAGGCCTTGTCTTTCTCGATGTATTTCTGGTATTCCTTTAGCGTAGTTGCACCGATTGCATGGAGTTCGCCCCTTGCCAATGCCGGCTTCAGTAGATTTGCCGCATCCATTGCCCCTTCTCCTCCACCACCGGCTCCGATCAAAGTATGGATCTCATCGATGAAGAGAATAATCTCCCCCTCAGCATCTGTCACTTCCTTGATTACCGCTTTGAGTCGCTCTTCGAATTCCCCTTTGTACTTGGCGCCTGCTACAAGCAAACCCATATCCAAAGAGATCAAAGTCTTAGACTTGAGGTTTTCGGGTACGTCGCCGGAGACGATTCGCTGAGCCAAGCCTTCGACAATAGCCGTCTTACCCACACCCGGTTCACCGAGGAGGATGGGATTGTTTTTGGTGCGTCGGGCGAGGATTTGCAGCACACGTCTGATTTCTTCATCTCGGCCAATAACAGGGTCGATTTTACCCTTTTTGGCCATATCGTTCAGGTTTTTGGAGTATTTCTCCAGTGCCCTGTACTTGCTTTCTGCGTTTGGATCAGTCACTTTATTTCCTTTTCTAAGTTCCTTGATTGCTTCGATCAGTGGCTTCTCAGCCAATCCCTGATTTTTGAGTAGTTGAGCAGTGGCATCGCTTCCTGCCAGTATCGCCAAGAGTAAATGCTCAATGGCAACGTATTCGTCCCCAAAAGTCTTGAGGTAATCTTTTGCTTTGGTCAGGACTTGATTCGCCGCATTGGATAGGTAAGGCTGTTGGTTTCCCCCGCTTACTTTGGGCAGCTTGGCCAATTCCTGATCCAGCTTTTGATCGATTAGTTGTTTATTCGTTCCGAGTTTTTTGAATAGAAAATCAGTTACATTCTCGTCTTCCACAAAGATTCCCTTTAGCAAATGAGCCGTTTCAATAGCCGGAGTTCCTGACCCGGTTGCCAGTTCAGCGGCTTTCTGAATCGCTTCCTGAGATTTGATAGTGTATTGTTTGAAGTCCATTTTGAAAGTTAGTGGTTAGTTGTCTACCCTCTTGGGTCAAATCTTTCGCCAACCCCAAATTTCGGACAGAATGGCCGTAAATCAGGGGTTTTGAGAATGAAATCAGGAAATTTTGTCTGTATTCAGGGATATTTCCCCTTTAATTTGGACAGAATATCAGTGGAGAATAAGGAATTTGGAAGTCGCAATTTGCGACTTCAAATTGGAATAAACGGAGACGGCTATATAATTTAGAAAAACTGAAAATTTGAATTGACGTATAATTTATTTTGATTTGTACGTCAAATAACTCAAGTATGGATACCAAGCTTACATTAAGATTAGATTCAGAGATAATCGAACGGGCGAAGAAATATGCTTCTGATCAAAAAATCAGCCTTTCTAAACTTGTGGAGACCTATTTGGATACAATATCAAAGTCCAATTCAGAAGAGTCGAATGATATACAATTAACTCCCTTAGTGAAAAGTCTCTTGGGGGCCGCTGGTTCTTTGCCAGAAAACTATGATTACAAAAAAGAGTACAGGGATTACCTCGACAAAAAATATCAATGAAGAAGTTATTTATTGATACCAATATCCTCATTGATTTTTTGACTCAAAGAAAGCCTTTTGATTTTCAGGCAGGGAAGATATTTTCATTGGCAGAACAAAATTTAATATCCTGTGGCGTTTCCTCACTTTCAATCGCAAACACCCATTATCATCTTCTCAAATTGATGAATCCCAATGCAGTAAATGAACTTTTGCGAAGATTTAAAATTTTGCTCAAAGTCCATCCTCTGGATGAAAAACTGATTGATTTGGGATTGAATAGCTCAGATTTCAGTGATTTTGAATATTCCCTTCAATATTTCACCGCACTTGAGTTTGAGTATGATGGGATCATCACCCGTAATCAAAAGGATTTCAAAAAATCAAGTCTTCCGATTTTGGCTCCTGATCAGTTTCTTGAAATCTTTAAAAAAGAAGAACTCTGATTTTTCAATTCAGAGTTCTTAAAAAAGGCATTTTGTTTAGGCTCTATTACTGATTAGCTGCATAATCCTCTACGGCTTTCCAGACCCGAAAGACATTTTTGTAGCAGATTTTTTCAATGTCTTCTTTTGAATATCCTCTTTTCAAGAGTTCGGCAATTAGATTTGGAAACATCGACACATCTTTAAGTCCGGTAGGAAGTGAATCACCCACACCATCAAAATCAGAACCCAAACCTACATAGTCGATACCCACCAAGTTTTTCACGTGATCGATGTGATCAGCTACTTTCTGTACAGTTGGGAAAGGATTGTTGGCTGCAGCATATTCGTTGATGTAGACTTGGGCGGCGGAATCTCTGCGGCTGAGATTATTTTCTGCCAACCAATTCACAATGTGTTCCCGTACCTTTGCTCCGCCTGCTGCATAGGCTGAATCAATGAAACTGCCTCCAAAATTGATCATCATCACGCCGCCGTTTTTGGCCATAGCTTGGATCAATTCATCACTCATGTTGCGCTCAAAACCTGGAGTAAACTTCCGGACAGAGGAATGAGAAGCAATCACGGGTGCTTTAGAAATAGCCAAAGCATCCCTAAAAGTATTATCAGAAACGTGGCTCAAATCCACCATGATTCCGACTCGGTTCATTTCAGCAACTACTTTTTCCCCAAATTCACTTAAACCTCCATAAGTGCCCGTTGTATCATAGCTCGCATCGCCGATAAGATTATCTGTGCCGTGAGTTAAAGTGATGTATCGAATTCCCCGCTTGTGAAAATATTGCACATTTGCCAGATCGTCTTCGATTCCTGCGCCGTTTTCCATTCCCATCGGCAGTGAAATCAAGCCTTTGGCAAAATTCGCTTCGATATCTGTCGGACTGTAGGCCATTGCAAATTTATCAGGAAAAGTAGAAGCCAATCGCTCAGTCATCAGAATGAGGGAATCTGCCAATGCTTTAGAAGCGCCCGGGATTTTTTGATTTGATGCAGGAATATAAATGGACATAAATGGCGCATCCAATCCCCCTTCTTTGGCTCTTGGATAGTCAAAATTCCCATCCGGAGTTCGGACTGAGACGTCAAGGATTTCGCGTTGGAGGGTAAATCCTCCAACCTTCATCCGGTAGGGAAGATCCACGTGCCCATCTACCATAATGGTAGATTGCGCGATCTGAGTCGCTGCTTTGAGCCGCTCCTCATCTGTCATTTTTGTATAATCGATTACCGCTTCCTTTTGACTACAGGAAAATGCTCCGACTAGAAATATTAAGGCAAAAATCTTTTTCATTCGAATGGTGGTTTTTAGAATTACTAAGTTAGGCCCTTTTCAATATCTGCTACAGAATAATCCATAACCGGCTCCAAAAACAAAATAAAATCAAGGTTAGGGTTTGAATAAAACTAGACTTCAGAAGATTAATCCGAAATTGAGTAAATTAGCTTTTGCATCCAACCACAATTCCAATGATTAAATCACTTTTCCTTTTTCTCCTAGCAGTTCTTTTTTGGAATTGTTCCGGTTCTACCTCGGAAAATATCGAGATCAAAATAGATTCTGAACTTGAATCAGACCTCAAGGATGGCCGGTTACTTCTGATCTTTTCGAAAAATCATGAGGCAGAACCGAGATTTGGAATCAATGACAATGTAGGCACAAATCAGGTTTTTGGGATGGACTTTGAAAACTTCAGTGCGGGGAAACCCTTGATTTTTGACCCAAAAAGCTTTGGCTATCCCATACAAAACCTGCACGAAATCCCTTCAGGAGAGTATACCGTTCAGGCTTTCATTCAAAAATATGAAACCTTTACCCGCTCGGATGGGCATACTGTTAAACTACCCATGGATCAAGGTGAAGGCCGCCAATGGGCAAGAGCTCCAAAAAATATTTACTCGGCCCCTGTAAAAGTCAACTGGGAAAAAGGCAAAAGTTTAACACTTGATATAAATCAGATCATTCCGCCAGTAGAGGAACCTCAGGACACCAAATACATTAAACACATCAAAATCAAGAGTGAAAAACTCTCTGAGTTTTGGGGCAGAGACATGTATCTGGGAGCACATGTTTTAATACCGGAGGGTTTTGAGGAAAACCCAAATCAATATTATCCTTTGATGATCTATCACGGTCATTTTCCTTCTGATTTTGGAGGATTCCGAACAACTCCTCCTGATCCGGAATTAGGTGATGACGATTACAGTGCACGATTTGGGATCTATGGATATGCCAAAATGCAGCAACAGGAAGCGTTTGACTTCTACCAAAAGTGGATTTCACCTGATTTCAAGCGTTTTATAATAATCGAAATACAACATGCCAACCCATTTTACGACGACAGCTATGCGGTCAATTCCGCAAACCTCGGACCTTACGGAGATGCTATTACCTATGAATTGATTCCCCATATTGAGAAAGAGTTTAGAGGAATTGGTGAAGGTTGGGCAAGGTTTTTATATGGAGGATCTACAGGAGGATGGGAGGCCTTAGCCGTTCAGGTTTTTTATCCTGACGAATACAATGGATGTTTTGCCGCTTGTCCGGATCCAATAGATTTCAGAGCATATACCACAGTAGATATTTATCAAGATCAAAATGCGTACTTCAAAGAAGGGGAGTTTAGAAAAACACTTCGTCCCGGGCACCGCAATTATTTAGGTCATGTAGACGCCATGGTGCGGGATATGAATCATCGAGAGTTGGCGATCGGTGGCGACAAATCCAGGTCTGGAGACCAGTTTGACATCTGGCAAGCGGTTTATTCTCCTGTTGGAGATGATGGCTATCCAAAGCCAATTTGGGACAAATATTCCGGAGAAATTGACAAAGAAGTGTCTGCCTATTGGAAAGAAAATTTCGACCTTCGCCACATCATGGAGCGGGATTGGGAGAAATTAGGACCAAAATTGGAGGGGAAAGTCCATATTTACTGTGGTGACATGGATAACTATTACCTCAACAATGCGGTTTACCTAACTGAAGATTTTCTGGAACAAACCAAAAAACCATACTATGATGGAAAAGTGGCTTATGGAGATCGGGCAGAACATTGCTGGAACGGAGATCCAAATCTTCCCAATTACATCACCAGACTCCGATACAATACGATGTATCTGGATGAAATTCAGAATCGATTCCTGAAATCCGCTCCGAAAAACTTTAACCAAAAGAATTGGACAATAATCAAATAATCTAAAAAATGAACACTACGCTTAAAATCGGGCTTATGGGCCTTTCTGCAACACTTCTTTTCTCCCAATGTGCGCCACAAAAAACAGAAGAAGTTGTGGAGGAAATCCTCGTTGAGGCTAAAACTCCAACGCTCACCTTACTTTGGGAGACAGAAGCTTCTCTAACTACAAACGAGTCCGTCCTTTTTGACGAGGCTTCAGGTACCATTTATGTCTCAAACATCGGAGGTATGGATCCTCAAGCTAAAGACGGAAAAGGATCCATCGCAATTATTGACAAAGATGGTAAAATCGTTAATCCAGTGTGGGTTGGTGGATTGAACAGCCCCAAGGGAATGGCCATTTCGGAGGGTAAACTGTATGTCACCGATATCGATGAATTGGTTGAGATAGACATTTCCACGGCAAAAGTTTCCAACAAATGGAAAGTAGAAGGTGCAATATTCCTAAATGACGTTGCTTCACATGAGGGAACTGTATATTTCACTGACATGAACACCGGAAAAGTTCACGCTTATGCAGATGGCTCGATCTCAATGGTATCAGAAGGACATGCTTCGATCAATGGCATTGCAGTAGCCAAGGACGGGACGATCTATGGCCTTGATGGCTCAGGGCTTAAAATGTGGAATGCAGATGGCACCGCCTCTGTCGTAAATGCAAACGTGACCGGAGGTGATGGTTTAATCATCTTGGGTGATGGCAATTTTGTTGCTTCAAGATGGCAAGGTGAAATATGGTTTGCATCTGCTGATGGAGAGACCAAGATGCTGGACACAAAATCTGTAGAATCAAACACGGCCGATATTGGATACAATGCAGCCGAAAAGATCCTTTACGTTCCTACCTTTTTCAAAAATAAGGTGGCTGCATATAAGTTAGATTATTGATTCAATCGACTTGAAAGGCACATTACTTTCAAAATGGACCTTTTAATGATATTTTCACGTTAACAGAATCAAAGGAAGTTACTAAATCACGTAAATTCCATTCATGGAAACTGGTGCCAGAATTAGAATTTTTCTACAATCAATCCAGTGATTTGTGAGTAACTTTCCGAACCGAACAAGTCAACCCTACGCAATTTTAGCTTTGCGTAAATTTCAAGTAACCTAATGAAAACAGGCGAAATCAATTACGAACTAGAAAAGAATATTGAGGTCATTTCCCAATTGGATGGCTTAGTTGCTGATGCTGTGGATAATATTCTGGTAGATCCGGATAAATGTTGGCAGCCATCAGATTTTCTTCCGGATTTTGGAGATCCCAATATCCATGAAGAAATCAAGCTTCTTCAAAAAAGAGCAGAAGGAATTCCCGACACGGTATTGACGTCCCTGATTGGTAATATGATCACTGAGGAAGCCCTTCCCAGTTATCAGACCTATTTCAATCTGTTGGAAGGCATAAATCCAGAGCGAAATCTGCTTGCTCCGGGAGGCTGGGTAAGATGGTCTAAGTCTTGGACTGCTGAGGAGAACAGACACGGCGACTTGCTCAATAAGTACCTTTACATGACGGGGAGAGTGGATATGAAAGCCGTAGAGCGAACTATTCATAGACTGTTGACCAATGGATTTGATCCCAATTCGGGTGGAGATCCTTATCAGGCGATTGTCTATACATCCTTTCAGGAAAGAGCGACCAAGATATCACATGTCAATACCGGAAAACTGGCAGATATAGCCGGGGATTCTGTGTTGGGAAGAATATGCAAACAAATCGCTGGTGATGAAGCGAGACATGAAAAGGCATACAAATCTTTCATGTCAAGAATCTTCGAGATCGATCCAAATGGTGCGATCCTCGCTTTTGAGAAATTGATGAGAAAGCAAATCGTCATGCCGGCGGTATTGATGGGTGAAGGAAGTTCAAATCCGTCCCTGTTTACTCAATTTTCTGAGATTACCCAGAAAGTAGGGATCTATACTAGTTGGGATTATGCACGAATCATCGATCACCTAGTTGGACTTTGGAAGATCGAGGCGCTCACAGGATTGGATGCAGCCGCGGCAAAAGCGCAGGATTACCTAGCGAAATTATCGGAGCGATATATGAGAGTAGCTGACCGAATGAAAGCTCCTGATGAAGTAAAACTCGCTTGGCTTAAATAACTGAAATTTACTTCAAAGAAGTCCTTCCCAAAAGAAGGACTTTTTTTATGCTATCTTGAACTGTTTAGAATTCCATCTTCCCATGACAAAATCCTTATTCCCATTCCTTATTCTGCTGATCACCTTTGCTTTCACTGGTTACGGACAGGAAATCAGCGTTAATTCTGATCGATTGCATGAAAGTCTGATGAAGCTTTCTTCCTACGGGAAAAATGCAAATGGCGGATCTGATCGCCAAGCGTACACCAAACATGATATCGAAGCTCGAGCGTATGTGAAAGCGCTGATGGAAGATGCAGGAATGCAGATTTTGGTTGATTTTGCGGGGAATATAATTGGAAGGAAAGCTGGTAAAAATCCAAGTCTTAAACCGATTGCATTTGGTTCGCATATCGATGAAGTGCCAAATGGAGGAGATTATGATGGGCCGGTCGGGTCAATGGGCTCCATAGAAGTGGTGAAAACCTTGTCTGAAAAGGGGATTCAAACCGATCACCCTTTGGAAGTGATCATTTTTACCAATGAAGAGGGAGGAGTCGTCGGAAGTAGGGCCTTGGTTGGGGCTTTGAGTAAAGAAGCATTGCAGGTGGTGAGTTCGAGCGGATTCACACAATATGAGGGGATCAAACTACTTGGAGGAAATCCCGATCGTATTCCTGAACTCAAAAGAAACGTCGGAGACTTGGCTGCATTTCTGGAACTGCATATTGAGCAAGGCGGAAATCTATACTCTGAAAAATTGGATATAGGTGTGGTGGAGGGAATTGTGGCGATCGAGTGGTGGGAGTTTTCTTTCTTGGGAAAAGCCAATCATGCAGGTACGACTCCAATGAATATGAGAAAGGACCCGATGCTTCCGGCTGCAAAATTTGTTTTGGCGGTCAATGAAATCGTTAACAGCTATGAAGGTCGGCACGTGGGTACGGTTGGCAAAATACAAGCTTTTCCCGGAGCCGGAAATGTGATACCGGGAGAGATTAAAATGACCTTGGAAATACGTGACCTTTCTTCAGAAAAAATTTGGGAGATTTATTCGCAAATAGAGAAAAGCGCAAAATCACTGGCTTCAGCAAGTGAAATCGGATTGGATATCAAGCATATAGAAGTTGCCAGTAAGCCTGCTTTGGCTGATCCCATGATCCGTGAAATCATCAAATCCCAAGCAGAAAAGTTGGGATTCACCACCAAAAGCCTTCCAAGCGGTGCTGGTCACGACGCACAAGAAATGGCGCGTATCGCTCCCATGGGAATGATTTTTATCCCAAGCAAAGATGGAATCAGTCACGCTCCGGAAGAGTTTTCGACGAAAGAAGACATTGCAAACGGGACAAATGTCCTGATGAATACGATTTTGGAATTGGACAAAAGGCTAAAGTAGCCGAGTAAAAAAACTTGTTGTGGTAAACTTTTTTGCTTCAAATTGTATTTAATGTATATACACTAAATAAACTCAAAATGAGATCCATTAAAAAGATACATAAAGCCGAATATAGACCGATTGCTGATTTGGTGACATACAGTCCAATGCCGACACGCAGTCTTCAGCAGATTGACCCCTTCATTTTCTTAAACCATCACGGCTTTCAGACTTATCCTGAGCGAAATCAAGGCTTACCATTTGGTCCCCACCCACATCGGGGAATGGAGACGGTGACGTTCATATTGGAAGGTGACATCATGCACAAGGATTCTTCAGGCCATGAGTCGGTCATTGGACCGGGAGGAGTACAATACATGACTGCAGGAAGCGGATTGATCCATGCTGAAGTGTCGAGTACTGACTTTAAGCGAAATGGTGGGGATCTTGAGATTTTGCAACTTTGGCTCAATTTGCCTGCGGCAAAGAAAATGATTACTCCGAATTACCTTGGCTTGCAGCAAGAGGACATTCCTACCTTTGATTTGGATGGAGGAAAGCTAAAAGTACAGCAGCTTTTCGGAGAGTGGAATGGAGTGGAGGGCGCTTTTGAGGGTACTTTTCCAATCACCATGAGTACAATCTACCTCGAAAAGGGAGGGAAATTCGAAAAAGAAATTTCTGCTGAAGAAAATATCTTTTTCTATATCGTGCGAGGTGAACTTAATGTGAATGGAACAGAAGTGATGTTTAGAAATCTGGTGGAATTTGGCAATTCAGGACAAAAAATTGAGGTGGAGGCGCTTGAAGATTCAATCCTGATTTTAGGTCATGCATTGCCTTTCAATGAACCGATGGTGGCTCAGGGGCCATTTGTGATGAATACCCAACAACAAATTCAGGAAGCTTACACGGATTATCAAGCCGGAAAATTTGGGGCCTGGAACCATTGATCAACTGTCAATAATATCCTGGGAGATCAGCTTGTATATTTCGGCTAACGATTCATTGTAGCTGAGAAATCGATGGTGATCTTCCAGGGTTTCATAGTCTTCGCGGATTGCGGGTCCGGTTTGGGCATTTTTGGCTCCGAGCTGAAGGCTTTTAGAAATGGTTTCGATGATCAGGGGTTTTAGCATTTCAAAGTCTGCGCCTTGCCTTCGCATAATTTCCTCGGCAATGCGGATCATGTGATTGGAAAAGTTGCTTGCAAATACCGCTGCAACATGTATGCCTTTCCGATCCTTTGATCGAACTACATAGGTAAGTGGAGAAAGGCTTTTTGCCAGTTTTTTAAGTTTTTGTAGTGTCTCTTCATCATCTGCTTCCAGCAAGAATGGAACTTCGTCAAGATCGATTTTCCTCCCTTTTGTAAAGGATTGGAGTGGGTAAAAAATCCCGGTATAACTCGCCGAACTGTAACCTAAAATGTCCAAAGGCATTGTGCCGGAGGTGTGAATCAAAATGCTTTCCTCAGGCAAAATGATCTGATCCGCAATTTCAGCGATTGCGGAATCCTTTACTGAGAGAATGAAAATTTTGGCTTTACTTTCCGAAAAGTCGAGGTCGTCTTTGGGCTCAGCGGAATAAACCCGCTCAGTTATTTGCTTGGCTTTTTCAATATCTCTGGCATAGATTTCAGTGATCTCGTGACCGGCATCTTCCAATGCTGGCGCTAAATGCCAAGCCACATTTCCTGCACCCAAAATGGCAATTTTGAACTTCATGACGGAATTAAACCAATTTTAAACAAAACAAAAAGCCATCTCGATCAATCGGGATGGCTTCAATATAATTCAGTGTTTTAAACCTTAAATATGTAATGCTCGATTGTCAGTAGCAGCCAAGCAGGCCTCTTTGAATGCTTCAGTATAAGTTGGGTGTGCGTGGGACATTCTGGCAATATCCTCAGCCGAAGCGCGGAATTCCATCGCTACGACCGCCTCAGCGATCATGTCAGCTGTGCGTGGACCGATCATGTGTACGCCTAGGATTTCGTCCGTCTCGGCATCTGCCAAAACTTTCACCAAACCATCCGTATCCATCGATGCTCTTGCACGGCCGGAAGCCATGAAAGGGAATTTTCCGGTTTTATATTTTCTTCCCTGCTCCTTCAGTTGCTCCTCAGTGTAGCCAACTGCAGCGACTTCTGGCCAAGTATAGACTACACCTGGAATCAGTAGGTAATTAATATGGGGTTTTTGTCCGGCGATCGTTTCAGCAACGAACACACCTTCTTCTTCAGCCTTGTGAGCGAGCATGGCACCTTTGACCACATCACCAATGGCATAAATATGAGAAACTGATGTCTGCAGATGCTCATTCACTTCAACTTGACCTCTTTCAGTGATTTTTACGCCGGCAGCTTCAGCATTCAATCCATCGGTGTAAGGTTTACGTCCGATAGAAACCAAGACATAGTCTCCTTTGATTTCGATGGTTTCGCCTTTTCCGTTTTCGGCTTTAACTACTACTTCTTTTCCGAGATTTTCTACGCCGGTTACTTTATGCTTGAGATAAAATTCAAAGCCAAGCTTCTTCAGTGACTTCTGAAGCTCTTTGCCCATTGTTTTATCCATTGATGGGATCAAAGAATCCATGAATTCTACCACAGAGACTTTCGCTCCCATTCGTCCATAGACCGAACCCAGTTCCATTCCGATCACACCACCGCCAATGACAATCAGGTGTTTTGGGATTTCTTTCATCTTCAAAGCCTCGGTAGAAGTGATTACTCGCTTTTTGTCCAGTTTGATAAATGGAAGCGAAGCAGGTTTTGATCCGGTTGCGATAATGATGTTTTTGCCTTGAATGTCATTGGAGGAACCGTCATCTTTAGTCACTTTCACGGTGTTGGCATCAACAAATGAACCGACTCCTTGGAGGACTTCGATTTTGTTTTTCTTCATCAAAAACTGAATACCATCCACATTTTGCTTAACTACATCGTCTTTTCGGGCGATCATTTGTGCCAAATCAACTTTCAAACCGTTGAGGTTGATCCCGTGAGTTTTGAAGGTATGGGCGGCGTTGTGGTAGTGCTCTGAAGAGTCCAAAAGTGCCTTGGAAGGAATACAGCCCACGTTGAGGCAAGTACCACCAAGCGTTGGGTATTTTTCAATAATTGCGGTTTTCATGCCAAGCTGTGCTGCTCTGATAGCTGCAACATATCCACCCGGACCGGAACCGATTACTATGACGTCGTACATTTTTTTGTAGTTGTACGATGTACGAGGTACCAAGTACCAAGTACACCGAGGTTATACATTTAAACTTTGCTTGAGCTTCGCGATCATATTTTGAATATGCTCAAGCTCCGATTCAATTTTTTCAAAATCATCTGAAGAGACATATCCTAGCCGATTTGAAATCACGAGTTGAGTATCTAATTCAAATGAAGACCCTAAGGAAATTCCAAGAAAATTATCAAAATCCTTTTTGGTATTTCTCCCCGCTCCTTCAGCAATATTTGAAGGAATTGAAACTACACAACGGTTAATTTGACTGATTAACCCGTATCGTTCTTCTTTGGGCAGTTTTTCAGTTATTTGATATACCTCAACAGCTAGGTCAATGGCCTTTTGCCAAACTTTTAATTCTTTGTAGCGATGCATGATTAGTAGAGTTTAGGTTAAACGAATAGATTCAATTTACCAAAACTCGGTTAATCGTGGAACTACTTGGTACATGGTACTTTGTACTTAGTACAATTTTTAAACACCAAACAAAAGTCTTGTCGGATCTTCAAGCAACTGCTTGACACGTACCAAGAAGCTTACCGATTCTCTTCCGTCGATGATTCTGTGATCGTAGGAAAGTGCCAGGTACATCATTGGGCGGATTACAACCTGACCATTTTCAGCAATTGGACGCTCCACGATGTTGTGCATTCCAAGGATCGCAGACTGAGGTGCATTGATGATCGGAGTGGACATCATGGATCCAAAGACTCCACCATTGGTGATAGTGAATGTTCCTCCTGTCATTTCTTCGATTGACAATTTGTTGTCTCTTGCCTTGCCTGCCAATCTCATGATTTCTTTTTCGATTTGGTCAAAGCTCAACGATTCGGCGTTTCTGATGACAGGGACTACCAAGCCTTTTGGAGCAGAAACAGCAATAGAAATATCGCAGAAATCATTGAAAATCATTTCATTTCCATCGATTTGAGCATTTACAGCAGGCCATTCTTTCAAGGCAACACAAACCGCCTTGGTAAAGAATGACATAAAGCCTAAACCTACACCATGCTTTTCTTTGAATTGATCCTTAAACTTGGATCTCAGATCCATAATTGGCTTCATATTCACCTCATTGAATGTGGTGAGCATAGCCGTTTCATTTTTCACAGCTACTAAACGACGGGAAACCGTCTTGCGAAGCGATGACATTTTCTCTCTACGTGAATTTCTAGCGCCAGGAACGATAGGTGCAGCAGGAGCTGATTCTACAGGTTTTGGAGCCTGAACTTCTGGTTTAGCAGCAGGTTTCTGAGCGCCCATTGCATCCTCTTTTGTGATTCTGCCGTCTTTTCCGGAACCGGAAACTGCAGAAGGTGTGATCCCTTTTTCTGCCAAAATCTTAGAAGCCGCAGGAGAAGCATGCCCCGTTGCGTAATTCTCGTTTGACGAAGTTGTTTTTTCAGGTGTGGAAGAAGCAGCTGCAGGTGCAGATTCTTTTGCAGGAGCAGCGTCAGTTACCTCGATTTTGCAGATCAATCCTCCGATTTCCAAGACATCGCCTTCTTTTGCTACATGTCTTAGAATTCCCGTTGCCTCTGCTGGAAGTTCAAAAGTTGCTTTGTCTGAATCCACCTCTGCGATGATTTCATCCAAAGTCACAAAATCACCATCCTTTTTGATCCAATTGGCCAACGTAACTTCAGTGATGGATTCCCCAACGGTAGGCACGATCATTTCTTTGATTTCTCCAGTGCCAGAAGCCTTTTTTCCCGGAGCTTCGGCAGGGGTTTCTTTCGCTGGCGAAGTTTCAGCTGGCGCAGATTTCTCAGCACCTTCAGAATCTTCAATCACGCAAATCAAGCCTCCAATTTCGACGGTATCACCTTCTTGGGCTTTGATTCTTAATATCCCCGCTGCTTCAGCAGGGAATTCAAAAGTTGCTTTGTCGGACTCCAATTCACAAAGGATCTCATCCAATTGCACCTGGTCGCCGTCTTTTTTAAACCATTGCCCAACAGTGACTTCAGTGATCGATTCACCCACTGTGGGTACTTTCATTTCTTTGCTCATGGTTCTATATTTTTTCCCTTCGGGTTATTTTGGAAGGAGGTTTAGTATGATTTTTATCAAAAACAACCCCGAAATCAATCGGGGAAGTAATCAAGATTAAAGTTTTAGCGCCTGAGAAACAATATTTTTCTGCTCTTCTACGTGGACTTTGTTATATCCGGTAGCAGGAGAAGCGCTTGGTTTACGGGCGATTAGGGTCATTGGGATTTCCTTGTAAAGTAACCTCAAGAGGTAGTTCCAATAGCCCATGTTTTCTGGCTCTTCCTGTACCCATACGACCTCAGCACCTTTGTAGGATTTGAGCACTTCAAGAATTTGGTTTTTGGGAAGTGGATGCAGCTGCTCGATTCTGACGATAGCTACATTTTTTATTTTCTCTTTTTCCCGAGCTTCTTCCAGATCATAGAATACTTTTCCAGTACAAAGCACAACTCGCTTTACCTCTTTTGGATTGACCACCGTATCAGGAAGGACTTCTCTGAATTTGCCTGAAGTGAATTCCGAAAGCGGAGAAACGACTTTTGGATGTCTCAGTAGTGACTTTGGAGACATTACAATACATGGTTTTCTAAATTCCCATGTGAGTTGTCTTCTCAGCAAGTGGAAGAAGTTTGATGGCTCGGTGATATTGGCTACGACCATGTTGTATTCTGCAGAAAGTTGCAAGAATCGCTCCGGACGAGCATTGGAGTGCTCTGGTCCCTGACCTTCGTAGCCATGAGGAAGAAGCATGACCAATCCATTCATCTTTTGCCATTTGGATTCTCCGGAAGAGATGAACTGATCAATCATCGTCTGAGCGCCATTGGCGAAATCACCAAACTGACCTTCCCAAATGGTCAATGCGTTTGGATTTGCCATGGCATAGCCATATTCAAAGCCCAATACTGCATATTCCGAAAGAAGAGAATTGTAGATGTGGAATTGACCTTTTCTGTCTTTCAATTCAAGAAGTGAATTGAAAGGCTGATTGGTATTTGCGTCGTGAATGACCGCATGACGATGAGAGAACGTGCCCCGTTGCACATCTTGTCCGGTCAAACGGACTGTCTTTCCATCCAAAAGCAAGGAACCATAGGCAAGTAGTTCTGCTGAAGCCCAGTTAAGCTCTTTGGACTCAAAAAACATGTCCTTTCGCTGCTTCATCTGAGCTTCGATTTGTTTGATCGGCTTAAATCCTTTTGGGATAAAAGTTAAAGCTTCAGCTACTTTATTGATAGATTCAATGGAAACGCTGGTTTCCGGAGAGGATTCAAAATCTTCAGGCTTGGACCTTCTAAGGTTGGCCCATTCTTTTTCAAATTTGGTGGCTTGATACGGAAGTGGCTTTTCCTTGACCATGTTTAGTCGATCCTGAAGCAATTGGCGGAACTCCTCATCCATCTGAGCTGCGATCTTCGCATCGAAATTACCGCGCTCAGTCAATTTCTTTACATAAATTTCTCTCGGATTTGGATGCTTGGAGATGATGTTGTAAAGTTCTGGTTGTGTGAATTTTGGCTCGTCAGACTCATTGTGACCATGGCGTCTGTAGCAGACCATATCTACGAAAATGTCTTTGCTGAACTTCTGACGGAACTCAGCAGCAAGCTTTGCTGCAAAAACTACTGCTTCGGCATTGTCACCATTGACGTGGATCACCGGAGCATCGATGATTTTGGCTACATCGGTACAGTAGATGGAAGTACGGGCATCGTCAAAGTCAGTGGTAAATCCGACTTGGTTATTTATCACAAAGTGAATCGTTCCTCCAGTATTATATCCTTTAAGACCTGCCATTTGTGTGACCTCATAGACGATGCCTTGTCCGGCAACTGCCGCATCTCCATGAATAATGATAGGGAGTGCCTTCGTTGCGTCATGCTTGTGTGCGTGATCGATTTTGGCACGAATAAAGCCTTCTACAACCGGATTGACCGCTTCGAGGTGAGATGGATTTGGAGCAAGTTTTAAGTGAACTTTAAAATTGCCATGAGTGACAATATCAGATGAATAGCCCATGTGGTATTTCACATCACCATCACCCATTGTCAGATCAGGCTTCGCGGTACCTTCAAACTCAGAAAAAATCTGCTCATAAGTCTTGCCCATGACATTGGCAAGGACATTTAAACGACCGCGATGCGCCATTCCGATCATTACTTCCTCTACGCCATTTTTTGCTGCGGTGTTAATTACTGCGTCAAGAAAAGGGATAGTGCTCTCTCCTCCTTCAAGTGAAAACCGCTTTTGGCCGAGGTATTTTGTGTGTAAAAAGTTTTCAAAAACTACAGCTTGATTGAGTTTAAAAAGAATGCGCTTTTTGTCTTCTTCCGATGGATTGAAGGCTAAAGCTTCTTTTTCAACCTTTGTTTTAAACCAATCCAGCATCTCAGGATCTCGGATATACAAATATTCAAAGCCCATTGGGCCTTCATAAATGGTTTTGAGTGACTCAAGAATTACGGAAAGCTTTGCTGTGCCGATTCCTATTTCTTTACCAGCCTGGAACTCTGTGTTCATGTCCTCTTGACCTAATCCAAAGTCTTTTGGGTCGATCAATGCCTTGCGGTCTCGTCTTTCTCTTACAGGATTGGTCTTGGATCTGAGGTGCGCTCTTGAGCGATGTGCATGGATTAGAGCCCGAACTTTGATTTCTTTTGGCAACTGCTCCATATCCATGATGGTACCCGGAGTGGCTAAAGAACCATTCTTAGGGACTGACTGAGAAGCAGATTTTGCCACTTCTGATCCGTTTTCATCCTGACCGTAATTTGCCAAGGCAAAATCAAAACCGTCAAAAAATTCTTTCCAGCTTGGGTCTATTGATGCAGGATCACTTTTGTAAGAAGCGTATAACTCATCGATGTAGGTCACATGAGCATTCGCAATGTATGAGAATTTATCCATCGTTAGTTTTTGAGAACAGACAAAACTAACGCCAATTATCCGCAATCAAAAATTGCTTATTTGCTTGTACAAATGTATGTTTCTGGACCAAATAAAATTTCCTTTTATTAATCCAATGCCTAAATTAAGTGTCGAAATAGATCAGTTGTGGAGCTTTTTGGAAATTTTTTCTCCGAACCTCAAGTTAAAAACTAAGTGAAGGTGGTTTCGAAGTCCATGAAAAGTTGGATTGGATTAGGGAAAACACAAACTGGAGATTAGGAGGTCTATATATTTTAATAAATATTTGAAAATTTCGAATCATTTTTGGAAAATTGTCGTAAATTAAAGGACAAATTTCCAAGACATGAGCGATTCTGATTATCAAAGAGTAGATATGGTAGCCGAAGAAATGGCCACTTATGTCACAAGCCTCCCCAGATATTCCCGTTATTCGGCCTTGACCAAGGGGATTCCTTTGAGTAGTTTTTTTTCAGATCGTATGTTGGTTGTAGATGTGATTCGTCAGGGGATTCCTACATCTCTTTTTATGTCTATCAAGGATATGGCGCCTTTTTCGGATCAGGAATGGTCAGACTTTTTAGATATTTCTTTAAAGTCTCTACAGCGCTACAAAAAAGAATCAGACTATGTCTTCAGATCGATTCACTCCGAGAAAATCATCGAGCTGGTAGAGGTGACTGCTGTTGGTTTGGAAGTTTTTGATTCACAGGAGGATTTTGCTGCCTGGCTTAATGCAGCAAGTCATGCCCTCGGCAATAGACGACCGATAGAGTTATTGAGGGATTCCTATGGCAAGGAATTGGTGCTCAGTGAGCTTCATCGCATTGATCGGGGGATATTTGTCTGATGCGGGTTTTTCGACTCATTCGAAAAAAATACGGGATAGAACTATCAGGCAAAGGCGCAGCCCTCTCCGGTAACCGTTGGAATTCCAAGGGTACTGAACTCATCTACTGTGCGGACAGTCGCGCTTTGGCCATGGCGGAGGTTGCAGTACATCTTTCCTTATCCATTTTGCCCAAAGACTATGTGATGGTCGAAATCGAGATCCCGAATTCTGTTTCCATCTCGTCCTTGAAAACTGATGATTTACCTCAGGGGTGGAACAGCTTCCCCCATTTGCTGGACACTCAGAAGATCGGGGATGATTTTGTTGCGGAGCGAAAAAGCTGTGTCCTTAAAGTTCCTTCAGCAGTTGTGCCGGGTGATTTTAACTTTTTAATTAATTCTAATCATCTGGACTTCTCGGCCATAAAGATTGTTGGCTATAAAGATTTTCCTTTTGATCAGAGGCTTTTTCAATGATCAATTATCAAACTCAATTTTCAATGTTCAAGGAAAGGAGATCCTTGAACATTGAAAATTGATTATTTTTCATTGAAAATTTTCTTCGCGCCATCCAAAAACTCCACAAAAGCAGCGATATCCGTATTGTATCCTCTTGGTTTGGCTAAAAGCTGTTCCTTATGATCTAGAATGACATAAAAGGGCTGTGCGTTATTGTTGAATCGGGTGATCTGGAAATCGGCGTTTTGCTTGCCCAAAGTCTTTTTCACCTTATTGTCATAGGAAGAGGTGTACCAATCGCTTTCCGGTAAATCCAGACGCTCGTCGATGTATAAAGCTACCATTACAAAGTCCTCCTTAAGTCGCTTTAGAACTTGAGGATCAACCCACACATTCTCCTCCATTTTTCGGCAGTTGACACAACCATGTCCAGTAAAGTCGATCAAGAGCGGTTTGCCTTCTCGCTTGGCTGCTTCCAAAGCTTGTTCATAGTCAAAGTATCCAGGAATACCATGAGGAATTTTGAGCCGATCGGCATATTTGATGACTTCTCCACTGGTAGAAAAGCTTTCCTCAGATCCTGCTCCACCTGTTAATTTGAATTGTTGAGTGGTGATCGGAGGTAAATAGCCACTCAGTAATTTGAGTGGTGCTCCCCAAAGTCCGGGAATCATGTGTACTACAAATGTGAAAGTAAGCAAGGCCAAAAGCAACCGGGGAACACTGATGTATTCCAGTTTGGAGTCATGCGGTAATTTGATTTTTCCCAAAAGATAAAAGCCCAAAGCCGAGAAAATCACTATCCAGATCGCTAGGAAAATATCCCGGTCCAAAATACCCCAGTGATAAACCAAATCGGCGATAGAAAGGAACTTGAAGGCCAAAGCCAGTTCCAAAAAGCCCAACACGACTTTGACTGTATTCAACCATCCACCGGATTTTGGCAAGCGCTGCATCCATCCAGGAAAAATTGCAAACAGGGTAAACGGAATTGCAAAGGCCAACCCGAAGGCAAACATGCCAAGGACCGGTTTAATTAATTCTCCTCCAGCAGAGGAAATCAGGATTGAACCAACTATCGGTCCGGTGCAGGAAAATGAAACCAACACTAGCGTAAATGCCATAAAGAACACGCCTCCAAGGCCACCTTTCTCTGCTTTTGCATCTATTTTATTGACAAAGCTGGAAGGCAAAGTCAGTTCGAACATGCCCAAAAAGGCCAGAGCAAAAAAGATAAAGATCAGGAAGAAAAAGACATTAGGAATCCAATGAGTCGCTAGCCAATTGGCAAATTCAGGTCCTTGGATCGCAGCGACGGCAGTTCCAGCAACAGTATAAATAGCAATTATTGAAAAGCCGTAAATAAATGCCTGACGAATTCCCTGCGCCCGCGATTTTGATCTTCCGGTGAAAAAGCTCACCGTCATAGGAATCATCGGAAACACACATGGCGTAATCAAGGCTGCCAATCCCGCCAGAAAAGCTAAAACCATAAATCCCCAGAGCGATTCTTTTTCGCCTTCGGCAGTGAAATCTTGGGGTTCAGTTATTGGCTGTCCTGCTTCTCCCTCTTGCTGTCCTGCTTCTCCAGAAGCAGGACTTAGGGAAAATGGAGATTCTCCTTCTATATTTTCGCTATTTGAACTATCAGCGCTTAGTTTTTCAGTTTCTTGTTTAAGATCTGGTTTAACTCCTGCTTCTGGAGAAGTAGGAGAACTGTTGGTAACGGAACGACTAGATTCTTTGGCCGTAAACTTAATTTCAATATCCTGCTCATAGTTGATGCATTGACCGGTCAAGTCAGAACACATTTGGTATTCGAGTGAACCCTTGATAGTTCCGGACGTGGCTTTGATAATGATGGGCTGCTCAAAACGACCTTTTCCAATAAAATAGGTTACTTCCCCTTCCCAGACTTCGTCAAACTTCTTCTTGGGATTGATGGCTTTTAACTTCGCCTCCACGGCATAATCTCCAGTTTCCGCAGGAATAAATTCAGTCAAAAGAGGACCCAAATCTTTGTCAAAATCATTGGAGTACACATACCAGCCCATGGGAATTTCTGCTTCCATGACCAAAGTTGCCTTTTCTCCAACTTGCAATTCTTTTGGCTCTAAAGAGAAAGTCCACTTTGGTGGCTTAACCATTTGAGCTTGGGCAATTGAAGAAATCAAAAGAAAAACCGGAAGTAAGAGCTTGCCGATCTTTTGGGCGCTAAAGGTCATGCGGAATTGGGATTTACTTTGGCGAACAAAGATTTAGGTATTGAAGTTCGAAGTTAGGATAGTAAGACAAAGTTTTTGGCGACATAGATCACTTGCCGCTCAGCTTTCTGAAATGTCTAAAGAAAGCTGCTATAGTCTCAATTCCGATAAAATAATTTTTGACACCATAGTGCTCATTTGGTGAATGAAGCGCGTCTGTATCCAATCCAAAGCCAAATAGTATGGGATCAGATCCTAATTCCTTTTGAAATAAAGCTACAATGGGAATCGAACCTCCTTCACGGGTCGGAATCGGTCTTTTGCCAAAAGTCTCCTCCATCGCTGCCTCTGCTGCCTGGTACCCTACCGAACTGTCAGAAACCACAGCTGGAGCTCCACCATGATGGGTTTTGACTTTCACCTTTACAGATTTTGGAGCAATTGATTTGAAGTGATTTTCGAATAGTGTTGCGATCTCATGCCAATCCTGATCAGGAACAAGTCGCATGGAAATCTTTGCAAAGGCCTTCGAAGGCAAAACTGTTTTAGCACCTTCCCCAATGTAGCCTCCCCAGATTCCGTTTACATCTAAGGTCGGCCGAATTCCCACCCGCTCGATGGTCGTGTAGCCTTTTTCCCCATGGACATCATCTATGGAAAGCTTTTCTTTATATTCATTAAGGTCAAAAGGAGCCTCGTTTAGTCGGTTTCGCTGAGCTTCTGTCAGCTCCTGCACTTTTTCATAAAAGCCGGGAATCGTGATGTGCTCATTTTCGTCCTTCATCGATGCGATCATTTTGCAAAGGACATTGATTGGATTAGCTACTGCGCCGCCATAAGTACCGGAGTGAAGATCCCGATTTGAACCAGTCACTTCCACTTCCATGTAGGACATGCCTCGGAGACCAACGGTGATGGAAGGATCCTGCATGCTGATCATGTGTGTGTCAGAAATCAGGATTACGTCGGCCTTTAGCTTTTCTTTGTTCTCTAGGACGAATTTGTCCAGGTTGTCCGAGCCGACTTCCTCCTCACCTTCAATCATAAATTTTACATTGCAAGGCAAATCTCCAGAAGTCATCATCGCTTCAAAAGCCTTCACATGCATGTAAAACTGCCCTTTGTCATCCGCTGATCCTCGGGCAAAAATGGCTCCCTCTGGATGAATTGCTGTATTTTTGATCACAGGTTCGAAGGGTGGAGAATCCCATAATTCATAGGGATCGGCCGGCTGTACATCGTAGTGTCCATAGACCAAGACAGTAGGCAAGGCAGGATCGATGATTTTTTCGCCGTAAACAATGGGATAGCCTGCCGTTTCGCAGATTTCAGCCACATCGGCACCTGCTTTTTCCAGCGATTCTTTGACAAATTGAGCTGCCGCAAAGACATCCTTTTTGAATTTGGGATCAGCACTCACGGATGGGATTCGCAGGAGGTCCAAAAGTTCGTTGAGAAATCGGTCTTTATTATTTGCGATAAAATCGGATACTGACATATTTTGGGGTTTTAATTTCTAAGGAGCTCAAAATTATTCCTTTCGGGATGATTTGCCTAGAAATTTTTGATTTAAGCAAAAAAGGGAATTTTGCCACTAAGGCACGAAGACACAAGGAAGAATTTAATTGCCACGAAGATAAAAAGGAACAAGGAAGATCAGGTATTGACAAAACGCCGAATTCCTTTTTTGATTAATGGCACGTTAAAATTAACCAGATAGCCCAGGTTTAATTTTGAAAGTTTGAGGTGACTGATGATTTGTGCTTCCCAAACAGGATTTACCACATCTACAGCTTTAAGTTCCACAACCACACGGTCTTCTATAAGCAAATCAAGCCTTAGTCCTTCATCAAACCATAATCCGTCATAGCAAATCGGTATGTTGACTTGTCTTTTTACATCAAATCCTGCTTTTTTGAGTTCATGCTCCATGCAGACTTCATAAATCCTTTCCAAAAGTCCTGGCCCAAGTTCCTTGTGAATGGTAAAAGCTGCATGAACTACCGCTGTCCAAATTTCCTCTTCAAAATCTGTAGGTTTACTGTAATTCATTGTAATTAAAAGCTTTGAACCTTAATTTAAATAATCCTTAGTGTCTTAGTGCCTTCGTGGCAAACCTAAAATTATGAAAGCTCTTCTCTGTACCCAATTTGGCCTGCCTGAAACTTTAGCTGTCCAAGAAATTCCTGATCCCATTCTCGCTTCCAATCAAATCCTGATCGCCGTGGAAGCCTGCGGGGTCAATTTTCCGGATGTCCTGATTATCCAAAACAAGTATCAGTTTAAGCCTGAGTTGCCTTTTGCTCCAGGAGGAGAAGTCGCCGGAAAGGTCATTGCTTTTGGTGATCAAGTGCAGAATTTTCAGATCGGACAACCCGTCCTTGCACTTTGCGGTTGGGGAGGATTCGCGGAAAAAGTCGCTGTAGATTCCGATCGGGTTTTTCCTCTGCCTCCCGGACTTTCTCCTGAAGTGGCAGCGACGACGCTGTATACTTATGGCACTTCATACCATGCGCTGAAAGACCGGGCGAATCTTCAAGCCGGAGAAACCTTGCTTGTGCTGGGTGCTGCGGGAGGAGTCGGTTTGGCAGCTGTTGAACTTGGGAAGTTGATGGGAGCCAAAGTCATCGCAGCCGCTTCTTCGGAGGAGAAGCTTGTACTGTGTAGGGAAAAAGGAGCCGAACTCACCATCAATTACGAAACAGAAGATCTCAAAACCCGCATCAAAGAACTCACCCTTGGGAAAGGCGTCGATGTCGTTTATGATCCTGTCGGTGGAAAATTCACAGAATCCGCTCTCCGAGGCATGGCTTGGAAGGGGCGCTACCTCGTTGTGGGTTTTGCTAACGGGGAAATTCCCCAAATCCCCATGAATCTGCCTTTGCTAAAAGGTTGTGCAATTTTAGGGGTGTTTTGGGGGGAGTTTTCTAAACTAGAGTCCAAGACCAGTTTCCAGAATATCCGCCAACTCGTCACCTGGATTCAGGAAGGAGAAATCAAGCAGCATATTGGACGAACTTACAGTCTTGAAGAAGCGCCCGAGGCATTGAGAGCAATTCTAGATCGGAAAATGTTGGGTAAAGGCGTAGTGGTGATATGAGCGTTAGTTAGAAAGATCGGTGGTGATTGTTTAAAACAATCTTAGTTCCACTCCTTCACAATTACCTTATATCCACCTCCGAAGAGTTACCATTTACCAGCATTAATTCAATCCGAAATTGGATATCCCGATCCACGAGGGTTCGGTCTGTCCATGACCCTTCGTATGCGATATTCCATTCAAAGCGATCTAATAGAAATTGCGCAACAATAAAATCACCTTTTTGAACGGCTGGGAAGGTGATGTTTTTAGTGATTCCACGGATGGTTAAATTTCCTGATACTTCCAGATTTTCAATGGAATGAGTCTTAATTTCGGTGATTTCAAAATAGGAATTTGGGAAGTTATCCACATCGAAAAAGTCCTCCTGCATCAGATGCTCCGTCAGATTTTTAATTGGAATCGGGTCGGTTTTGGGAATGTCCGAGATGGAAATAGTCCTCATATCCACCTCAAATTTGCCTCCAACCAAACCAATTTTGTCTTTCAACATAAATCCCTGACTGATGTGAACTTCACCTTCATGGCTTCCGGCTCCCCGCATTTTGGTTCCTTTCCAGTATAGTTTTGAGTTCTGCAAGTCTAAATTCAGCGTGTCCAACTCACCTAATTGAACTTGGGATTGACTGCTTTCACCATGGAAAAGCACTTTTGAAGTATCGGATACAGGCTTTTCCCCGCAGCAACATAAGATAAGAAGCAAGATGGAAATCCCAACCTTATTCATAGTTAGGAATATTGAGGCCGAGAATAATGTCCCGTCGGAAAGTGAGTATTCCGTTTTCCGGCTTTGGCATACCAATTCCCGAACCTCCGCGATTGCTCAGGAGGGTCCGTTTTTCCTGAGTTAGAATTGGGTCATCCTCAAACAGGAAATCATCTAGGTAATACTCATTCTTGTCAGGTTCTTTGACTGTGAGGTGTATATGTTCCGCCTCTGTTCGGTCAGGATAAGCCGCCGGGCGGAAGGTGTAAAAAGTATAGCGCCCACTTTGATCCGTTTTTATCCAACCTCGGAGATGTCCGTGTCGTCTTGCCCAACCGGTTTCATTACCTGTTCTGGGATAGAGGCCTGTTCGGTCGGTGTGGTAGATGTAAAGTATGACTCCACTGGCCGGAGTTTTTCCGTCCAGATGGAATACTGTTCCTGTCAACTTGAGCTTGGGCTCTGTGCTATCAAAATCTGGGAGTGTGTCTATGGATGAAAGTTTTTTCTCTCCAAACTCAAAGATCGCTTCGCAACCTTCACAGCCTCCGCCGACTAATTTTCGGGATTGAGCCGTGCAATTAAAATTCAGGAAAAGACAAAAGAGGATCAGGCATCTCTTCAGGATTCGGTTCATCGCTTTTTTTTTCCTACAAATTGAAAGAAAGAATTGGAGGCCGACAAAATGGATGGTTTGACCTGTGGGAATTCTATATCAACCTGAGTGAGCACGATTAAATTTGCTTCGGAAGTCGTGGACGTAATTTCTACTCAGTCTCAGTTCCGGACCGTTAGAAAGTGTAAGGTCATAATCTCCGTTGCCGCGGGAAATGATTGAATTTACTTTTTGGACATTTACCAAAGTGGTTTTATGGATTTGTACAAAAACAGAAGGATCCAGCTTTTTAGAATATGATATAAGCGAACCCTGTTGCAGATATTTTTTTTCAGCTGTAAAAAACTCAACGTATGGTGTGGCTGAAGAAATGTAAAGAATTGAATCGGTGGCCACTTTCTCCGTTTTTTTGCCGGTCTGTAGGAGTAAAAAATCAGGATGCTCTCTGGGTATTTGAAGTTTAGTATCCGTGGGTTTTTCCAGAGGAATCAAGGAAACCGCAGTGTAAATCAGTAGATACTTGTAGAAATCATTGGATACCGAGTAAACTAGATTTCTCCAAAAACCGAAAGTATGATCATAGAACAAACCAGAAATTGAGAATACTAAAAGGGAAAAAAGCAAAAGGTGGAGAATCGTAGCCACGAGTACAAAAAGAGATCTGACCGCCCATTTGGAGTTAATCCTGAGAATGATCCTTGCCTTTCTGAAGGTATATCGCAGCAAGAAAGTGACTGGAAGAATCAAAACCCAAAAGAGATTAAAAAGCAGCGACTCAGAAAAATAGAAAGAATAAGACTTATATCTGGCCTGAAGGTAGTCTTGAAAAATTGTTGCAATTAATATCACAAATAAAGCGGCAAGAAATTTAAGGGTAGTCTTGATTCTTGCTTTTCTGAACTTGAAAAATGTCACGGATTTGAACATAAAAGAATTACGGGATTTTAACCCGAAAGTCAAAATCGATCAAATTTACCAGCTTTAATCGGCTCCTTTTAGTTTACGACAAGCCTTCCTTTTCTTCTTTCTTTCTTCCAAAAAATCTGACCAAAAAACCAATACCAAAAATCATCAGTCCACTGATCCTGCCCCGAAACATATCAGGCCAATTTAAATACCAAAAGGTGATTCCAATGAAAAACAAGGCAATTCCCAATCCCATTAAAACATTCCCCAATCGGTTCATTTTACTCGGGAAATAAGGTCTTGTCCAGTCCAGGCACGATTCGTAATGCGTTTTTATAATACACTTTTTTCAGGACCTCATCAGGCAGACCCAATCCGTACATTTTCCAGTAGGCATGGTATTTTTTGTAGTAAGGAAAATACTCGTCCTCGGTCTCCAGCACCCTGAAGTAAGTGTAAAACTCCTCTTTGTTGTAAGCGTCCTTTCCGAAGAGAATACGGTCCTGATATTTGGTGAAAAATTCCTTTGTACGCCTTGGCTGGCGTCCCAGTTCTGCGATAATTGCTCCAATTTCATAGTTCACATTCGGATATTTGTCCAGATGAGCACCTGCGGCATCGAGGTCGTTGGCCATCCAGCCCATGTGGGCGTTGATGAAGGTTGTGTTGGGATGCTTGGCAAAGACGCGGTGCTGTTCGTCTATAATTTGCTCAAACGGTGCCGGATCAGTTGCTGATCTTTTGCGGTTTGGGTTAAGCTTCAGTTCCAGCCAGCGTTCGTTTGTGGAGTCCATCGGCTCCCAAAACTGCGCCGGATCGGCAGAGTGGATCAGCACAGGGATGCCCAGTTCACCGGCTTTTGCCCAGACAGGATCCAGATCAGGATGATCTACCGGGATGCGTTTGCCGCTGTTGTCCTTGGAATTCAACCCAAGGCTTTTGTAAATCTTCAATCCCACAGCTCCCGCACTGACATCTTCCCCGAGTTCTTTTACTGCCAAAGCTGTCCATTCAGGGGTGCCAAAGCCATTGAAATTAAGATTGGTGAATACCATAAATCTTCCAGGAGCGTGAGTTTTAAACTCATCCATCATGCCTTTGATGTATTCCTGTTGGGCGTTCGAATTCCCCTGACCAAACCCTCGACCGCTCAAATTGATCATGATACCCATGTTGATTTCATCCATTTCGGATGTGAGCTGATCGATTTTTCCTTTGTTGATTCCTCCCTGATGGCTGTGAATATCGATGAAAGGAAATTTTGCCCTGATTTTTGGATTTTCGGGGACTTTAAGCGTGGAGGGGGGATTATAATTTTCAAAGCTCATTTCCTGGGCCCCAGAAAATCCTGTTGTCAGGCTAAAAACTAAAATGCTTCCGGAAAGCAAGCGCAGCGGTTTATTCATGTGCGATTAAACTGATTTGGAGGGGAAATGGGTGCATAAATTCTTTGAGTGGGAAAAAACAAATCCCGGAGGGAAATCCGGGATTTCAATGATTTATCGGGCTGTGCCTCCGTCAATTACCTGACCGAAGAAAATTGAATTCATGAAGAGCTTATTGGTGCCAAACCAAAACGCCCGGAAGTTTGGATTATCTGCAAACCCCACAATCCTTCCTCTTCCCACACCGGAAATCCGGATTACGCTGCCATTTTGGATTCCCGGCAGATTGCTTGGATGAAGGTACCCTGAAGCAAGCGGCTTATCAGTATAGACCAGCGGGTTTGCGTATGGATTTGGAGACACCTCCATGAAGAAGTTATCGTTTCTGAAGGTATAGACTTCCTTTTTGGAATACCCATATCCTATTGGATGGGTTACATCGAGATTTGCCTTGAAAATAGCCCCGAAAGTTCCTTTCGCTCCAGTCGCATTTTCGAAGTTTGCATAGCTTTTTTGCAAGCCTTTTTCTTGATTCTCTACTGTTCGGAAGGTGAAGTTTCCTATTTCATTTTGTGCCAAAAACCGAAGTGCTCCACCTTTTGCCACAATTGTTCCTCCTTTGGAAGTCCATTCTTTCAGTTTTTCAGCACCCACTTTCCCAAGAGAATTATAGTTACCATCAGCCATCAAAATCACGTTGTAGCGATCCAGGTTGGTCATAGTAACGGAGCTAACAGGCAGCAAGGTGACCGGCATATGCATTCGTTGGTCAAGTAAATGCCAGATCTCTCCCGCTTCGCCACTGTCCACTCCACCATCTACAAGCAGGGCGATTTGTGGGGTTTTCAGAGGAGCTATAAACGTAGAGCCCATATTTACCCCACTTGTGTAGCCTGTGCTGATTGCGTGAATGTCTACATGAGCAAAAAGGGCAACCTCTTTCAGCTTCGCAAAAAACGCCTGACTGTCCATGCCCGTCTCGCCTTTATCGATCAAAATGGTGCCACGTCCAAAGGTTTTTCCTTCAGGAGTTGTGAATTCTGCATTGGATACGCGCACCAAAAATCCAGCTTTCAATAGCTGATATGCTGCTTTTGGAGCGTAATAATCTGTCCATTCCAGCGCGTATTGATAGGCTCCGGCATCGCCGATGACTTTGCCGGGAGTTAGTGCAAAATCGGATTTATTGACCTGCTTGACACTGGCAAGGTTTAAGATTTTGCTGTTGAGCGCCATGAAATCCAGATCAAAAGCCATTGGATAGGTCCAGGCAGAAATGTCGTAAAACAAGCTGTCCTGGAAGCTTGTCCGAGTCTCAAACATTGCTTTGATCAACCGGTATTGAGGTTGATCGGCAGGTACGATGTAAGAACTTTCTTTTTTGAATTCCTGACCGTTTATGGTGATATTTTCATTAAGGGAAAAGACTTTGATGTCATGCTGCAAGATCAAATCTGCCAAATGGAAGCTTCTTGCGTCATCGTCCTTGGCTCCGAAAATGTAAGCCTTGTTGGCATCTGCATCTGTTTCTGTCTTGATTCCTTTGTAAAAATCCTTCATCCACTGATTCAGCTCCACTCGCATTTCTTTGGCAGCCTGGTAGGATGATAGATTGGCTGTAAACTGATTCCGGATGGTGAATGGAAAGCTCAGCATCCCATTGGCACTCTCCTGAAGGTGACCTCTGGAGCTTGCTTGCTCAAATAAAATACCTATCGAACCCTGTACGTCCGGATAGGTGGATCCCTTTCCGTAGTAGAAATCATCGTAGTTTTCCTGATTGTAGTAAAGTGAGCCAATCTGATCCAAGGCTTTAGCATGGTAGGTCCCGATTTTTTCGGTTAGTTCAAAATTCTTGGCAGGAGTCAAAGGGTGCATCCTTGACGGTACGCCTGGTTGAAAAAAGAACGTACTGTTGGTCCCCATTTCATGAAAATCCAAGTGGATGTTTGGCAGCCAGCTTTGGAATACTCTTACCCGATTTCTTGATTCAGGATGCTGAACAGGTAGCCAATCGCGGTTGAGATCAAACCAATAGTGATTGGTACGACCACGTGGCCAGGCCTCATTGAGTTCCCGCTGAGCTGGATCACCGTTCATGGTGTAGGCTTTGTGGGAATTGACCCAGGAGGCAAATCGATTGAGCCCATCCGGGTTGATCGCAGGATCGAGCAAGAGGACGATGTTTTCCAGGTCTGCTGAGATTTCATTTGCTGCGGCGAAGTGATACGCCGCCACCAACGAAGCATTGGCCCCACTGGGTTCATTGCCATGTACAGAATAACCCATAAACATGACTACCGGCATATTTTGGATATTTACCGTAGCTCCGGGATCACGTAGTTTGGCTCGGTCAGCTTTGATTTGATCGAGTTTGGTGAGATTTCCGGGAGAGGTGATGGTTAAAAGTGTCTGTGGTCGCTTTTCGTAAGATCTGCCCGTTTCCTCAAAAATCACACGGTCTGAGGCTTCCGCCACCGCTTTCATATACATCACGAGCTGGTCGTGCGTGACGTGCCATTCGCCGACTTCATAGCCCAAAACTTGCTTTGGAGTGGGAATAGCCGGATTGTAAGTATAACCTTTGGGCAAATAATAATTCAGATCCTGAGCAAAAGCCGCAGTGATGAATAGCGCTAAAAGCACTGAAAGGGTGTACTTCTTCATGGGTTAAGTTTTAAACTTTGGACTAAATTCTTACTAAGTTTTGTCAAAAAAAGCTATTTTGGACTGATGGTAAAAATAATTGAAGAATCGATATGGATTTGATTACTCCAGGGCATGGTTTGCTGTTTTGGCAATTATCAGTCCTGTTTTACTTGGGATTTTGGGTTTACGCGCTTTTTGATTGCGTAAGAAACGAGTTTCGGGGTCCCAATCAAAAACTGATTTGGATCATCCTGTTACTTTTTGCTCCAGTGATCGGCACTTTCCTTTATTTAAGCATGAGCAGCAGTTCAAAAGAAAAAAGAAGATTTTACCCCGATTTTAATAAAGTCGTAAAAAAATAAACTCGAAAATGACAACATTATTTGTTCAAAATATGGGGGGAGGAGTTTTAGTTCTCTTTTTATTGTTTTCCATCGCCTATTTTATTCTTTGGGCCTACTGCCTCATCGATGCGATTCGATCCAATTTCAAGGACCCCAACATGAAGTTGATTTGGATTATCATTTTATTATTTGCTCACGGTTTGGGCCCGATCGCGTATTTGATTTTGGGCAAAGACTCTAAAACAAACTAGACTATGTGGAAATTTCTTGGAATCATCGTTTACGCCTATACCATTTATGATGTAGTGACAAGCAACTTTGCCAATCCCAATGACCGGCTGATTTGGATTTTAATTGTTCTTTTACTTCCTCTTTTGGGAACGGTTCTCTGGTTTGTGATTGGGAGGAATAAGAGGATTTAAACTTCTTGAAGATTTCTGGCGAACTTTTGAATAAAATTGGTGCTTATACCATAAATATCAGATATTTATAAAATGCAGGACACCGTAATCATAGAGATCACAAATCCAAAAGCAAAAGATTTGTTGACGCATTTAGAGGAATTACATTGGATAAAAGTTTTGAATAAAGTACCGAAAGAATCTCTCATTCTCCCGAAGAAGAAGTTTAGGGGGATTCTTTCCAAAAAACAAGGTTTGGACCTGAAGGAACACATTCAAACTTCAAGAAATGAATGGGGGGATATTTGATTGACTCAAACATTATTTCCGATTATTTTTCAGAAAATCTAACTCAAGATTTTTTAGATTTTTTAGATCCAATTTTTGAAAAGAGTCCATGCCTTTCGATCATTTCTCAAATTGAACTTTTGTCATGGAAAGCAGATCCAACCATTGAATCATTGATTCAGGAGTTTATTTCCGATTCTCGAGTATTTGAGTTGAGCCAAGAAATCATATCTACTTGTATTGCGATCAGAAGAAACTATTCCATCAAAACACCTGACGCAATTATTGCAGCTACAGCAATTGTGGAGGATTTGGTATTGATCACGAAGAATATTCGAGATTTTTCAAAAATAAAAGGGCTAAGAATTCTAAATACTTCAGATTTTGTTTGACAAATTCAATCAATTGCGAAATATGTCTTTTAGCGCAGCGGACAATTCATAAAACTCAAACTGAAATCCCGCCTTTTGAATTTTTTGGCAGGAAACCCGATTGCCTCCAAGCACCATTGCTGCCATTTCTCCCAAAACTAGTTTCAAAACGAAACCCGGAACTCCGATCCCGATATAAGTTTTTCCTTTGGCATGTGCGGCTTCTTGGGTGAGTTGCTGATTTGTTGCGGGGTTGGGAGCGACGGCATTATAGACTCCCTGTAGGGTGGTTTTTTCCAATGCAAAAACAAACATTCTGGCCAGATCTTCGATGTGGATCCAGCTCATCCACTGATCCCCTGACCCAAGGGGTGCAGCGACCGGTGGTTTTAACATTTCTCCTAAAGCGCCTCCCTCAGCATCCAATACTATTCCTATCCGAAGTAAGACTGTCCGGATGTCAAGACTTTCCATTTTTTTCACTTCATTTTCCCAAGCTTTTACGACCTCGGCAAGGAAGTCTGAACCTGCTGCACTGGTCTCATCCACTAGAGAAGTCCCGGTATTAAAGCCATAATATCCGACAGCTGATGCAGAAATAAATGTATTTGGTCGATTTTCAGCACTTTCCAAAGCTTTGAATAGTAATTGGGAACTTTGGGTTCGGGATTCGAGAATCAGTCTTTTTCGTTCTGGTGTCCAGCGTTTTTCGGCGACTCCGGCACCGGCCAAGTGGATGATGGCGTCTGCCCATTCCATTGCTTCGGGATCAATCTCTCCCTTTTCAATATTCCAGAGGAAAGTATTTTGGCCAGATTGAGCAGTTCTACTCAGCCACGCGACTTGATAGTCCTTTTTTTCAAGTAGTTCTGTGATTTGCTGACCTACCAGTCCTGATCCGCCGGTGATTAAAATATTTTGCATAGTGACAATTTCTAAAGTAACCTTAAAAACTCGGAATTGGTTGACGTGTACGATTTCGAGACAAACGTCCGAGCATTAAGTTTGGGTTTATTTCTTTGATTTTAACACACTTTTCTGTTTTGAACCTTATTTTGCGCCAAATCTCTAACCGTGAACGAAAAAGAATTAGCAAGATACGTTGCGCTTTGGCTTGGACTGGCTACTCTGGTAGGTATTCTTTCAGGCTCAGCATCTGCGATTTTTCTGGTTTTTCTGGATTGGGCAACAAATTTTCGAGAAGCAAATCTTTGGCTGATAGCGCTACTCCCGCTAGCGGGCTTCGGTATCGGTTATGTTTATTACCATTATGGGGCCAATTCTACAAAAGGGAATAATCTCCTGCTGGAAGAGCTGTACCAAAGCAAAAATCCTATTCCCTTGCGAATGACTCCATTCGTTCTTTTTGGGACAATTATTACCCATCTTTTTGGAGGATCGGCTGGACGGGAAGGAACGGCTGTTCAAATGGGAGGATCCTTGGCAGATCAGCTGACCAGGTGGTTTTCACTCAATCAAGAAAACAGACGACTGATCATTATCTGTGGAATAGCGGGAGGCTTTGCCTCAGTTTTTGGAACTCCTTTGGCAGGAGCTATTTTTTCGCTGGAGTGGATGATGACACGAAGGTTTCGGTGGGAATCAATTTTCCCGGCTTTTTTAGCCGCATTTGTGGCGGACTGGACTTGTGAATTGGCATGGGGAGTTGGGCATACGCATTATTCCATTCCGGAAATCCCGATTCACTCTTTTGTAAATTTGGCTTGGGTTATTCCGGCGGCAATTGCCTTTGGACTATCTGCCCGGCTCTTTGCCGAGACAGGCCATGCCATTTCCGCATTTTTCAAAAAGACTATTGCCTACCCTCCCCTTCGTCCGGTCATAGGCGGAACTTTGGTTGCCTTGATTGTGTACTTCTCTGGGACGACGACTTACATTGGTTTGGGAATTCCCAGGATAGTGGAGGCTTTCGAAACGCCCTTGCCTTGGTATGATTGGTTGGTTAAAACCGGTTTGACCGGATTGACATTGGGTTCGGGTTTCAAGGGAGGCGAAGTGACACCGCTATTCTTTACCGGGGCAACCTTGGGAAATGCACTTTCGGCGTGGATTCCATTACCCTTGGCCTTATTGGCAAGTATGGGCTTTGTCGGAGTATTTTCAGGAGCTACGAATACGCCGATGGCTTGTACAGTGATGGGCATGGAGCTATTTGGATATGAAGGGGGGATTTTCCTTGGCTTAGCCTGTTTGGTGGCTTACTTTTTTAGCGGAAAAGGCAGTATTTATGCCTCACAAAACATGGGGTGGAAAGGAAAACTTCCCTGAAATTGACCAGAAAAACAGAATGATGAATTCCAAAAATTTTTCAATCCAGCCCTATCAGCATCCGTTTCGGAAGCAAATTCTCACAGTTTGGGAAAAGTCAGTGCTTGCTACCCATGAATTTTTGACAGGAGGGGATTTTCTGGAAATCAAAAAAATGGTCGAGGCCATTGACTTTAATGAATTTGAAGTTCACTGTCTTTTGGACGACCAAAAACAGGTTTTGGGCTTTTTGGGGGTGCTGAACGGAAAAATTGAGATGCTTTTTTTGGATCCTTTTTGGATTGGAAAAGGAATGGGAAAGCTACTACTTTACTTTGCTAAAGTAAAATTGAATTGCAAAGAAGTAGATGTGAATGAGCAAAACGAAACTGCTCGAAAACTCTACGAGAAGTCTGGATTTGAAGTAGTCGGTCGTTCTGAAAAGGACGGTGCAGGAATGGATTATCCAATCTTACACATGAAACTAAAAAACCCAACTTAATCAGTTTTTTGTCCACATTTCCGGCAAAACTTATCATTTGGCTCCAATCGGTCAAATCCACAAGAGGTACAGCTTTTTAGCTGTTCAAAATGCTCCGAATTTCTTCTTTTAGCCATTTCCGAACTTACAATTCCTGTGGGCACAGCAATGATGGCATAGCCCATCAGCATGATTAGAGAAGACAGCAGCTGTCCAACCGGTGTTTGAGGAGTGATATCTCCAAATCCTACCGTCGTAAGCGTAACAATCGCCCAATACATCCCAACAGGTATGCTGGTATAACCGTTTTCGGGACCTTCGACTACAAACATTAGTGTTCCCATAATCAGTACAATAGTCAATACCGAAAAAAGGAAAATCTGAATTTTTGCTGCACTGGCTTTGAGAGATTCCCGGAGAAAATTAGCCTCCGAGAGGTACCTTCCAAGCTTTAAAATACGGATCACTCTTAGCAGGCGGAGTGCTCTGATGACAGATAACAATTGGGAATTGACGATAAAAAAACTGAGGTAGACCGGCAGAATTGCCATTAAATCCACAATACCATAAAAGCTCGTGACGTATTTGAGGGTTTTGCTGGTCAGCCAAATGCGAAGGATATATTCAAGGGTGAAGAGGAAAGTAAAGCCGAGTTCGAGCATGTAAAAAATCCTACCATACTTCAGATGGAGTTCGCCGACAGAGTCTAGAATGGCAATTATAATCGAGCCAAAAATTAACCAAAGCAACACGATATCAAAAGTCCTCGAGGCCTTGTCATTGGATTCAAAGACGATGTGCGCGAGTTTTCTTTTTGTCAGAACCATGGAGAAATTTAGAGGAAATTTGGTTAATCCAAATAATAGACCCGCTTCACGCGCGTGCTGATGTTGGTCAGCAATTCATAAGGAATGGTGCCAATTTGGTCGCCGAGTTCCTTTAATGAAATTTGCTCTCCGTAAATAATTGCCTCGTCACCTGCCTTGGCATCGATATCACTGACATCCACCATGGTCATATCCATGCATACATTTCCGATGACTGAAGCTTTTTTGCCATTGATCAGGACGTAACCTTTTCCCTGAGAAAATCTGCGGTCATATCCATCGGCATACCCAATAGCTAAAGTGGCGATTTTTCCTCCATGCGGCAATTTTCCTTTTCTGGAGTAACCTACAGTGGCACCCGGAGGAAGTGTTTTTACTTGAGAAATGGTGGTTTTCAGCGTACTGACTGATTTTAATTCAGCGTCACGTTTACCTGTGACTTCTACTCCATAAAGTCCAATTCCCAATCGAACCATATCCATCTGAAATTCAGGATAGCGTATGATTCCGGCAGAGTTGAGTGCATGAATCAGCGGTTTATAATCCAAAACCCCTTCAATTTCCGCCTTCATTTCCTTGAATAGTCGGAGCTGGTCGAGGGAAAATTCTTCATGCTCTTCTTCATCCGCTCCCACTAGATGGGTATAGAGACTCGCAATCCCCAACTCAGGAAAAGAATGGATCAGAGCTTTCAATTCCCCTAAGTGTTGCTTTTCAAAACCCAATCGATGCATGCCGGTGTCCAAATCCAAATGAATACGCAGCCGGATTTGGTGGTTTTGTGCGTACTGACCCAGTTTTTTGAAAAATTCCGGACTGAAGACTACCGGCTCGAGATCAAACTCACGTAGCAAATCGAATGATTCTTCGACCGGATTGAGTACCATTATTGGGAGACGAATTCCCTGTTTTCTGAGAGAAACCCCCTCATCAGAAAATGCCACAGCCAAGTAATCTGCTCCCATGGTCTGTAGGTGGTTTGCTATTTCAGCTGCACCACCTCCATAGGCAAACGCTTTGACCATCACCATCATTTTGGTTTCTGGGCGTACTTGTCGCTTAAAAAAATTGAAATTATGCGTTAGGGCATTCAGATTGATTTCCAAAGTGGTACCATGGATTCGCTGCTGAAGCCTGTTGACGATTCGCTCAAAAGCAAATGGTCGGGCTCCGGTGATCAAAATCAGATCATTTTGAAATGCATCGGTATCTATCGACTGAAGGAGGGCTTCGGTAGTAGGATAGTTGCTAAACTGGTTTGGGAAAAAATCTCTCAGTCCACTGACATCACCTCCGACACCTATTATTTGATCGAGTCCATAGGATTTGATCAATTCTGAAACTTCGGAATAGATTTTTTCAGGAATTCCTTGCTGAAGCAGATCTGAAAGAATCAGGATTTTTCGACGTTTGGGTCGTTGTTGGCTTAGAAATTCAAGCGCGACTTTAAGACCGGCGATGTCATTATTATACGTGTCATCGATGATCAGTGAATCATTCAGGCCTGGTTTAAGTGTGAGTCGCATGTCCACGGGCTTGAGGTGGTTGAGCCCTTCCTGTATGGAGGGAATCTCTTGCCCTAATGTCAGCGCTGCAACAATGACATGTGTGATGTTTTCGATGGAGGCGGTATCTGTGAATGGAACCTGGAAAGTAAAGGTGTTCAGGTCAGGTTTTATAAGGATAATTTTAGCCTGAGTTTCCTGTTTTTTGGTAGATACTACAAAGTCGGCGCCAGCTTGGGTTGACCATGAAATCAGCCTATCAGCGGAGAAGGTTTCCTCGATTTCTCTGCTCACAAGTGCTTGATCTTTGCAGTAAATAAGCAGTTGACTTTGCGAGAAAAGTTGAAGTTTCTCCTTTATTTTTTCTTCGATACTTGAAAACCCTTCCTCATGCGCCGTCCCGATATTGGTGAATATCCCTAAATTCGGGCTGATCATTGCCGATAGCGTGGGCATTTCACCTAGTTTGGAAACTCCCGCCTCAAGGATGGCGACTTGATGATAAGCCTGAATCCCAAAAATCGAAAGCGGGACGCCAACTTGGGAGTTATAGCTTTTTGGGCTTTTGGCAACCGTAAAGCTTTGACTTAATACCTGCCCAAGCCATTCTTTCACAATTGTTTTTCCATTGCTTCCCGTGATCCCAACGACAGGTTTTATAAATTGACTTCGTTGGAATGACGCGATTGCCTGAAGTGCATTTCGGGTGTTTTTTACCGGAATAAAAGTGGCGTTTTTTGCTAATTCTGGGTCTATTGTGCGGTCCTGATGCACGAGAAATACACGAAGACCGGCTTGAATCAGCGTTGGGATAAAATCCGCTCCATCAGCTTTGACTCCTCTCAAGGCGACGAAAAGACATTGATCCGGTTGGATAATCTGCCTTGAGTCGATGCTGATCTGAGTAATCAATCCGGAAAATTCTTTCCCCTGAGCTTTTCCTCCCGTCAATTCTTCCAGTTGCGTTATGGATAGCGAGCTGAGCATATTATTCCTCTCCTACTGGTTTCTTTTTGAAAAAGACTTGCCGTATCCATCGTGGAAGAAAAATCGCTCCTAAAATCAAATACGGGTAGTAGGAAAACAACCTCCAGACAATACTTGTCACAAAGGTATAACCTCCCAGAAACTGGGTGAAGAATTGTGCATAGAAGAACTCCGCCGTGCCGCTGCTTCCTGGAGTTGGGGATATCATCATGACGATCCACATAATCACCTGTCTTGCAAAAACGATAATCTCTTGTTCGAATGATAAAGGAACAAATGCTGAAATCAGTGCATTCAGCATCAAATATCTGGAGGTCCAGATAAATACCGTGGCACCGGCTATGGGTAGCCAGTATTTCATTTTTTTTCCTCTAAGCTCCCGTGAAGCCTCGATGATCTGATTGCCATATTCCTGTGCATCATGTTTCCATTTTCGAAGGAATTTGATACTGAAAATTTTGATCAAAACCCATTTGAAAACTCTCGGGCGATAGAAAAGTGCAGCCGCCATCACCAAACTGTAGGATGCATAGAGGCTGTAGCTGATCCAAAAAATGGCCTGAAGGCTATTTTCCATTTGGGTTTCAAGCAGCTTGCTGTCGGGAAAAATGTTCCCTTTGGCGAAATAAAGGATAATCGGAGCTCCGATGACAAAGAAAAGATTATCCAAAATTGCCGTTACCATCACAAAAGCAATGGCCTTCCCCATTTTGATTCCTTCTTTGTTGAGAATAAACATCGCTACGGCAGTTCCTCCTACTACCGAAGGAGTCACTGCAGAGGCAAATTCCCAAAGGATTATGACATAGATCGCCCGTGTCCAAGTAAGTTGACGATCTGTAATCTCCCGAATCCGATATACATACCCGAAGTCTCTAAAAAACAATACCAGAATGGCAAAAAACAACCAAGGAATCGAGGCATCAAATACCCCTTTGAGTGATTCGGCTGTAATCGAGGGGTCGAGGTAAAACATCGCAAAGACTATCCCAAGTCCTATGATGATGGGTACCCAGACTTTATTTGGGTTTAATGTTTTAAAGATCTTCTTGTTGTCCAGCTTCATACTTAGGCTGCAGCTATTGGCTCAGTCTTTTCTACCCAAAAATTATTATACCCATCACCGATGATAATCGTGACCAGGGAAAGTTGAAGAAGCTCTAGGATCGCTAAGAAGGTATAAATCACAAAGATTTTTTCTGGGTTGAATTGGATGAACTCCTCAAAAGGTACTTGTTTTTTAAAACTTATTTTTTCCAAAACAAAGTCTTTTTGCTGCTCAATGGTATAAGGGTACTGAATTACAGTATGTTTTGTTTCGTCAACTCTGGAGGCAAGTCTTGCCATACATTTTTGGAAAACCTTGAGCAACTTGTAGAGATCAACATGTTGCATCTCAGCTTCAACGTCTTCATTTTTGCTTAGTTCTAAAAGTTCTTGTGCGAGATTCCCTCTTTTTTCCTTTGAGAGTCGGAGGGACTCCATTTGAGCCATTTCTTCAATTACAGACTTGTATTTTTTGTACTCCAAGAGGTTCCTGATGAGTTCTTCCCTCGGATCTACTTCTTCCCCTTTTTCATTGAGCTCAGGCCGGGGCAGCAGCATCCGTGATTTGATTTTCATCAGCGTGGCTGCAAAGAGGATAAAATCGCTGGCAACCTCAATCTCCATTTTTTCCAACTGGTGAATATACTCAAGGAAGTCATTGGTAATCTTGGAGATTGGGATGTCGTAAATATCAAGCTCATCCCGCTCGATGAAGAACAGCATCAGGTCGAATGGACCTTCAAAAAGCGGCAATTTGATCTCGAAACTCACCGGATTGTAATATTATTGGTTAATTTTGCGGACTATCTGCCAAAGATATTCAAATACGCTAAATTTATCGGAGGGGTAGGGATATAAAGCAAAACCGTCTTTCTGCTTAATTTAATAAGCAAGTGAAACAAACTATTCTGCTTTCTGTTAATCCTTACTGACACCTAGACTTCAGAAAATGCAAATCACTCCCGGAGAACTACTCGCACAAATCAATACTCCCGATGACCTGAAGAAATTTCCGAAGGAAAAATTAGTCCAAGTTTGTGATGAATTGCGTCAGTTTATCGTGGACAATGTATCGGTCTATGGAGGACACTTTGGGGCTAGTTTGGGTGTGGTAGAATTGACCGTGGCTTTACACTATGTGCTTAATACTCCGGAAGATCAATTGGTATGGGATGTAGGTCATCAGGCCTACGGACATAAAATTTTGACTGGAAGAAAAGAGAGATTTCACACAAATCGTGTCTATGGTGGTCTTTCAGGTTTTCCCAAGCGGAAAGAAAGTGAATTTGACACATTCGGTGTCGGGCATTCCAGTACCTCGATTTCTGCCGCACTTGGGATGGCAGTCGCTTCTAAATACAAAAACTCCAATATTCAGCATGTAGCGGTAATCGGTGATGGATCCATGACTGGAGGAATGGCATTTGAAGCCATGAATCACGCCGGTGTAAGTGATACCAACTTGCTGATCATTCTCAATGATAACTGCATGTCCATCGACCCGAATGTCGGGGCATTAAAAGATTATCTGACTGATATCACCACTTCTCATACTTACAATAAAGTAAAAGATGAAGTCTGGAAGATGCTGGGTAAGCTAAGCAAGTTTGGCAGCAGTGCTCAGGAAATTATATCCAAAGTAGAAGGAGCAATCAAATCTGCGGTACTGAAACAAAGCAATCTTTTTGAATCGCTCAATCTTCGTTATTTCGGCCCTGTTGACGGGCATGATGTAAACCATCTAGTCGAAATCCTCAACGATATGAAGGATATTCCCGGACCAAAAATTCTTCATTGCATCACGGTAAAAGGCAAAGGGTATGCCCCTGCCGAAAATGGCAATAAAACTACTTGGCATGCCCCCGGGACATTCGATAAAGTAACGGGCGAAATTTTCAAAAAAATACCAACTGCCCCTCAGGCACCAAAGTATCAGGATGTCTTCGGGCACACCTTGGTCGAATTGGCTGAAATGAACCCAAAAATCATGGGTGTGACGCCCGCTATGCCTTCCGGTTCATCGCTCAACATCATGATGAAGGCAATGCCTGATCGCGCCTTTGATGTGGGCATCGCCGAACAGCATGCGGTGACATTCTCTGCGGGTCTGGCTACGCAGGGACTTGTTCCGTTCTGTAATATTTATTCCACCTTCATGCAGCGGGCTTACGATCAGGTGGTGCACGATGTATGCCTTCAGAATCTCCCCGTAGTACTTTGCTTGGACCGCGCTGGTTTTGCCGGGGCTGACGGTCCTACGCATCACGGGGCTTACGATATTGCTTTTTTCCGTTGTGTTCCCAATCTCGTGGTGTCCTCTCCGATGAATGAAGAAGAACTGCGAAATCTAATGTATTCTGCCTCAATCCATGAGGGACCTTATTCGATCCGATATCCAAGAGGTAACGGTGTGATGCCGGAGTGGAGAACTCCACTTCGTCAGATTCCTGTCGGTCAGGGAAGGATTGTAAAAGAAGGCGAAGAAGTGGCAATTTTATCCATAGGACATATCGGAAACTATGCCGTGGAAGCCTGCGCCAAATTGGCAAAAGAGGGTTTGAATCCTGCACATTACGACATGCGCTTTGTGAAGCCATTGGACGGGGAGTTACTTCACGAGATTTTTGGCAAATTCAAAAAAGTGGTTACGATCGAAGATGGTTGCCTGATGGGTGGTTTCGGGTCGGCAGTGCTGGAATGGATGGTTGACAATGGCTATTCTGCTCAGGTAAGACGATTGGGAATTCCAGATGACGTGATCGAACACGGCGAGCAAATCGAGCTTCACCGTGAGTGTGGCTTTGATCCTGAAGGAATTGCGGAGGCTGTCAGAAGCCTTTCAGAAGTAGTTCGCGTTTCCTAAAAACCCCCAAATGTCTTTTATTCATTTTTTTGAAAAAGGAAAAGGTCAGCCTTTAATTCTGATTCACGGATATTGTGAAACGGGTAACATGTGGCTTGACTTTGCGGAAGCACTTTCTAATCAATTTCGGGTGCTTTGCCCCGACTTGCCCGGGATTGGAAACTCCCCGATTTCAGGTGATCAGCTTTCTTTGGAAGAAGTTGCGATTTCATTGGAAGAATGGATGGAGTCCAACCAAATCGAAAATCCAATCCTAATCGGTCATTCACTCGGAGGGTATGTTTCCTTGGCGCTTTTGGAATTGATGGGAAATCGCATCAAAGCAATTGGCCTTTTTCATTCCACAGCTTTTGCTGATGATGCGGACAAAAAGGCAATGCGAAACCGGACGATCACTTTTCTTCGAAAATATGGAGTTGAGAAATTCGTCACCTCATTCGTCCCCCCGCTTTTTCCCGAAAACAGAAGAGAAGAATTGTCCGGAGAAATTGAGGACGCAATCGAAGATGCAAAACGATGCAGTTTGAATGGACTGATTGCTTTTTCAGGAGCTATGAGGGACCGGAAAGATAGACTGGAGTTGCTAAGACAATATTCAGGTCCAAAATTACTGATTGCCGGCACAGCAGATGGAGCGGTAAAAATTGAAGCCAGCCGCGCCCAAAAGGATACTTTCACCCATTATTTTGAATTGCTAGGTGTGGGACACATGGGAATGATCGAGCAAAAATCAGAGACTTTGGAGATCGTTAGGGAGTTTTGTCGAAGTTCGATTGGATGAGAACTGAAATTTTCTCAATGAAATTTTTTACTGGCTCAAAATAAGGTTCAACTGCTCTTTCAAGCCGATATTTCACAAGCTCCTTTTTTGATTTATTCATTTTAAACGAATGGCATCTTTCTTAATTTCTCGATAGAGTGAGGTCATCGGTCGAGTTTTATTCCACACTTTTTTTGAATAAATCAAAGGAGAAATCGATACGCCGGTTTGAAGTTCCAGTTCATAAAACTCATCCATGATTGATTTTTCTTTTGCCAGATCAATCGAATCTTCCTCCAAAAGCAATAAGATATCCCAATCAGAATCATGTTTTTCTGTTTCCCTCGCTCTTGAGCCAAAAAGGAAAAGCTCCGAACCTGGAAACTTTTCAGAGGCAAAAGATGTGATTTTTTCTAAAATAGCCGATTGAGTCATGTTTAAAGTTAGGGAATTTTCAACATAATGAGTTACAGCAAATTGCCCAATACTGCCATCAATTCTTCCAGATACTTTTGATCCGTCTCATCAAAATCAGCCAATTGATCACTGTCCACATCGAGAACCATTGCAACCTCATTTCGGTTGAAAACCGGTACTACTATCTCAGACTTCGAAGCTGAACTACAAGCAATGTGTCCCGGAAATGCATCTACGTCCGGCACCAGTTGGGTTTTCGCTTCCTTCCAAGCCGTACCGCAGACGCCTTTTCCAAAGTTGATGCGTGTACAGGCAATAGGTCCTTGAAATGGCCCGAGCACCAATTGCTCATTTTTCACCAAGTAAAATCCAACCCAGAAAAATCCAAACCCCTCTTTCAAAGCCGCCGCAATATTTGCCAGGTTGGCATACAGATCAGGTTCTCCGGAAATTAAGGCTTCTATTTGGGGAAGCAAGGCCTCGTATTTCTCAGCTTTGGTTGCGGTATCGGGGATCAAAAGGGTCTCAGCCATGGTGGTAAATGTTTAAAATATCTTCGCCAATTGAAAGGGTTTCCGCTGGATTTTGGTTCAATATCGGGGCTGAAATTCCAGTTCCAAATTTTACTTTTCCGGTAAATATGCGTGCCTCATCCCAAAGACTATTTTCGATGAATTGTGACAAAACCTTTGTTCCTCCCTCGACAATCAGACTTTGGATTTTTCGGGAATGTAAGTCTTTCAATATGTCGTGCATACCGAACTGGTCTCCGAGATTGACAAAATTGAGGTTTTCCTGAATTTCCGATTTTTTGGAATTATAGCAAACTGTCGGAATGGTTTGGTCAAAAAGGGTTAGGTTTTGAGAAAGTTCCAACTTGGCATCCAAGACAATCCGCATGGGGTTTTTGCCTGCCCAATCCCGGACGTTTAGGCTTGGATTATCATGTAAGGCAGTGTTTTTCCCAACCAAAATCGCATCCTCCTCGGCTCTCCATTTGTGAACCAGCTGACGGCTTTGACTTCCGCTGATCCATTTGGATGAGAAGTTTTCCCGAGCCACAAACCCATCTTGGGACTGTGCCCATTTGAGAATCACATAGGGTCTGTGCTTTTCGATTTGGGTGAAAAACCGTCGGTTTTGCCAGCGCGCTTCTTTTTCCAAAACCCCCGTTTCAACTTCAATTCCCGCATTTTTTAGAATTTCGATTCCTTTTCCCCCTACCAGAGGATTGGTGTCGATGGCGGCTATCACAACCTTTTTCACCTGCTTTTCAACCAAAAGATTGGCACAGGGAGGAGTTTTTCCCCAATGGGCACAAGGTTCCAAGGTGACGTAAACGGTAGCTGCTTTTAGAAAGTCCGGATTTTGAACCGAATTAATGGCATTGACTTCAGCATGTGGACCGCCATACTGATGATGGTGGCCTTCCCCGATGATTCGATCTTGATAAACAATCACACAACCCACCATCGGATTTGGACTTACACTGCCCCTACCCCATTCGGCAAGTTCCAGTGCTCTTCTCATGTAGAGATGATCCAATCGGTTCATTTTCTTGTGAGTGAGATACGTTCCAAAAGTGTTTTTTTCCCCACTTCAACTGCTACATTGAAGAGGGTGTCGGTATTGTATCGAGTGTCTTTTGGGTCAATAAAAATGGTATAATCGCCAGGCTCAAGCCGGAAAAAAAAATTGCCACTTGAATTGGTATGAGTGCTAATGGAGTCAGTTTTATTGATAGCATAGATCACTGGACGAATTTCTGCCGGACTGGTGGTACCAGTCAATTCCCCTTTTCCGAATCCGGAAAAAGCCCTAACCGTCGGATTAAATTTCAGGGCCAGTGGATTGGCGCCGGTTACTTGGATGGATTTTCCCAAGTCAAAGTCCAAGACTATATCATAAGAAATCCCTTGTTCCAGATCAATGTTAAGAGACTGGAAATAATCGATTTTCCCATCTGGCAATTCCAAGGGAAATTTTTCCTTATTTAAGTACAGGGAATTTCCTGTTCCAAGTCTAAGTGTAATTCCAGTGATCACGCCCAGTTGCATTTCATTTCGGGCTACTGAAAGGGATCTGCCTCCGACAAACCGGGAAATGTCTACTTGCTTGTTTCCAAGTTCATAAGGAAGGAAAATCCGCTGGACATCTCCTCCTTGACGACTGTTGGGCACGAACTCCAATTCTACTCCCTGAATTTCGACAACGACGGAATCCCATTTTGCTGGAGCATCTATTAAAAGGATATTAACCAAAGCTTTGGGGCTGGAATCCAGATCTTGGCATGACCAGAGAAAGGCCGAAAAAAGTGCTAATGGAAGTAGGTGTTTGATTTTAATCACAAAACAAATTTAGTCCAAAACTCTTCAATTTAAGTGTTTTGGACAAATGGAACTGAAAGAAAAATGCCGGATTGGAGTCCGGCATTTAAAATTTATTTGAGTGTGAGTGTGGCAGCAGGGACGGTTGTTAATTTGCCAGCCTCCACGCTGATTCCTGTAATTGTTGCAGGATTGTACAGTTCGTTTGGCGTGAGCGTAAGGGTGTATGTTCCGGGTTGAATACCCTGTATCACGTAATTCCCTTTCGTGTCGGTAAAGGTGTTTAGGTCAACTCCACTTCCATTGACATTCACTTGGACAGGTTGAGCCGCGAGCGGAAGCACTTGGCCCTGCACTCCCTGAGACTGCTCCAGAAAAGCCCGAAGAACAGGTTTTAGAATGATATTGCCCGAGTTTCCGGCTACCACAATAGATTTTGCTACATCAAAATCAATCATCAGGTTATAGGAATTACCCGCTTCAATTTCCTGATTCACCTTGATTTTAAGGCCGCTTTGTTGTGCACTTGGAGTTTGGAGCTCCAGTATATTTCCATTTTTGATGAGGTAATTATCTTCTCCTAGGATGAGTCGGATTTGATCAATTTTTCCTTCGGGAAAATCCTCAGTGCCAAGTAGAAGGGTATTTCCACCTGTTAGATCCAACAAGTTGATGTATCGGCTTCCTTCAAAAACAATTTCTTTCCAAGAATTATCATCTTCGGACATTTCACTTTTCTCGTGATCGGATTTCACGCGCAGAGCCAAGACTTCGATCCAAACCTCATCAAAGTCTGCCGGGGCATCTACTAAGTAAAAGTTGACTCTGGCCTGTCCGGATTTGGGAGAATCGTCTGTGTCACAGGCGAAACTTGCCAGTAAAATCAAGCTGAGTAATAGGTTTTTAACTAGGGCCTTCATGTGTTTTTTTTTATTTAGTTTCCCTTCAAAGGATTCAATCCCCATGCCAAGGCATCAAAGTTTTTTTAAATAGGAGATTAATCTCCGGAGCTTTTTAATTTTGGGGATGATGAAATGGGAAAAATTGCTGGCTAATGGACGTTTTGGTGAAACTCCAAGATCTCCAAATCTGGAGTCCAGCAGAACAGAGTTTGAAATAGACTACGACAGAATCATTTTTTCGGCACCTTTTCGGAATCTTCAGGATAAAACACAGGTATTCCCACTTCCTGAGCAGGCCTTTGTTCACACACGGCTTACACATAGTCTGGAGGTCTCCAGTGTGGGAAGATCTCTGGGGAAGTCTGCTGGGGAGTTTCTCATCGAAAAGTATCCTACTTTAGAAAAATTGGGGATTTCTTCCTCAGCTATAGGGTCAATTGTAGCAGCGGCTGCGCTTACTCATGATATTGGGAATCCTCCATTTGGGCATGCCGGGGAAGAAGCGATTTCAGACTTTTTCAGATTTCATGTCTATGGCAAAGTATGGGAAAAGCATGTCAGAGTAGACCAATGGTCTGATTTGGTCAACTTCGAGGGAAATGCCCAGGGTTTTCGAATGTTGGTTTCCAAGCAATTTGGGTTAAATCTGACCTATGCAACCCTTGCAGCTTTCACCAAATATCCAAGGCCAAGCTTGATCCCTCAGCGGGATATCGCACGAAAGAGCCAAAAGAAATTTGGATTTTTCATCAATCAACTCATCGATTTCGAATTGATGACGGATGCATTGGGAATTGAAAAAACAAGTGCAGAATGTTGGGTTCGACATCCACTCGCATTTTTGGTGGAGGCAGCAGATGACATCTGTTATAATATTATCGACCTTGAGGATGGTTGCACGATGGGCTTGATCAGTTTTGAAGAAACCGTCAGCTTGCTCAAGCCAATATTGGGTGACCGATTTGACAAAGAGAAATTGAAAGACCGAACTCAAGCCCAAAACCTTGGTATTCTGAGAGCAATGGCCATTGGACAACTAATTCGAGAATCGGTTGAAGTTTTTGTACACTATGAGGAAGGTATGCGGAAAGGGAATTTTGATAAAGGCCTTACGGATATCATTCCATCGGCCAAAGCCCTTGCTGCCATTTCCACAGCTTCAGTAAAGAGCATCTATCGATCAAAAGTTGTCTTGGAAAAAGAAGCTGCCGGATTCCAGGTACTGGAAGGCTTGTTGTCTGTGTTTTCACAGGCGCTTTATCATCAATTCTATAGCCCTGAATTGTTCTCCGGACAAGACAAAAGCATCTTGAGATTACTTCCGGAAGACTTTCCGCTGAAAGGCTGGGGTGCAGAAGTAAATCCTTACCCACTACTCAGAAATTTGGTCGATTTTATCTCCGGAATGACGGATAAATATGCCCTCAACCTGTATCGCAGGGTGAAAGGCATTTCCTTTCCGGGAATTTGAGGAAATACAAAAAAAACCGGTGAGAGGAAATTCTCACCGGAGAGCTTATGAAAATTAATAGTTCTTTGTTGTATTCAAAAATTCAGTCAAGAAGTGCTCTTTAAATGAATTTCTGACCCTTTCGACCCGAAATTGAGTCAAATTTAATTCAGGATATCCTTTTCATTCCATTCGATGACTTCGTCTTCGAGGTAGTGGGGATATATTTTTCTGTGTTGTTTTTTGACTTCTGCCAACAGTGCTGCTCGAAATTCTTCTACATTTTCTACCGAAGTTGCCGACATAAATACAGGCTTAATTCCATTTTTCTTTTCGTAAGCATCACTTAAGGCTTTGAAATCGACATAGCGCGTTTCCTGAAGTTCATGTTCGCTGATATGTTGGGATTCCTCTTCGGACGGCATTTGAAGTACAAGGTCGATTTTGTTGAAAACCAATAAAACAGGCTTATCTCCCGCTTTGATTTCATTCAGTGTTTGAGTTACCACTCCGATTTGGTCTTCAAAAGCGTGATGCGAAATATCGACGACATGCACCAAAAGGTCCGCTTCTCGAATTTCATCCAACGTTGATTTAAAGGATTCGATCAAGTGCGAAGGCAATTTGCGAATGAATCCAACTGTATCCGAAAGCAAAAAGGGTACGGTCTCCAACACCACCTTTCTGACCGTGGAATCCACAGTTGCAAAAAGCTTGTTTTCAGCCAGAATATCCGTCTTGGTGATGAGGTTCATCAGCGTGCTTTTTCCCACGTTGGTATAGCCTACCAAGGCCACTCTCACCACTCCCTTGCGGCCTTTTCGCTGTGTGACCCCCTGTTTTTCGATTTCAAGAAGTTTTTCTTTCAGCAAGGTGATTTTAGCACGAATGTCCCGCTTATCTGTTTCGATTTCTTTTTCACCGGAACCACCCCGGGTACCCGTGCCACCGCGCTGACGCTCCAAGTGAGTCCACATGTTAGTCAATCGCGGCAATAAATATTGAAATCTGGCAAGTTCTACCTGCGTTTTAGCCTGTGCTGTTTGGGCTCTTTTGAGGAAAATATCCAAGATCAACAAAGACCTATCATAGATTTTCACCTTGATTTCATTTTCCAAATTTCGCATTTGGGAAGGGCTCAAGTCATCATCGAATATGACCATGTCCACTTCGAAATGCTCCACATATGCCCTGATTTCTTCCAATTTTCCCGAACCAACAAAGGTCTTGATCTCCGGTTTTTCCATACGTTGGGTAAACCTGTAAACCGTCTTTGCACCGAGTGTTTCGGCCAAAAAGGCAAGTTCGTCCAGATGCTCTTCCACTTCCTGTTCGCTTTGTTGCTGACGAATCAGTGTGACAAGGATGGCGGTCTCCTCTTTTGGGGCGGTGTCGTGAAGTTTTTGGAGTTTTCTTGAAAATTTATTCATAACAAGTTCTATTCGTGGTAATCAACGGTCTTTTTTGGATAATAGGTTCCGCTTCATGGATTCTATATATCCGCCATCAAATCCTGATGGATTGGGAATTCGGCTGTCCAAGTACAAATTTGGGGATAATTATCTAGAATAGATTAGGATAGTCAATTGGGGAGTAGTTATTTTGCCCTACCAAGCTCAAGTATTTATCCCCAAATGGCAGAATTGCGCAGCGCTCCTATTGCTGGTCTTATTGAGATTTTTCCAAAAATTTTTCATGACAGCAGAGGCTATTTCTTTGAATCTTACAGACATGATTGGTTGGCAAAAAATGGTATAACTGTGGATTGGGTTCAGGACAATCAGTCCTTTTCGCAAAAAGGAACTGTTCGAGGACTCCATTTTCAGCATGCACCTTTTGCACAGGCCAAACTCGTCCGGGTAATATCAGGGAAGGTGCTCGATGTAGTGGTTGATTTGAGAAAGGATTCCCCGACTTTTGGAGCGCACTACTCTACAGTATTAGATGGAGAAATAAACAACTTACTTTTCGTTCCCGTCGGATTTGCACACGGGTTTTCTGTATTGGAAGATGCTATTTTTGCGTACAAATGTTCTAATTATTACAATAAGCTTTCTGAAGGTGGAATCCTTTGGAATGATCCTAAATTGGGAATTGATTGGCGAATCGACGAGCCAATAATCTCCGATAAGGATAAAACTTGGACATCCTTGGAGGAATTTAAAATTCAAAGTAAAGGCGGCTTATGATGGGATGGCTTGACGCATTCAAAAGAAAACCGGAGGATACAACACCCCTTGACCTATCGTGGATGAAAGTGGACATGCACTCTCACCTGATCCCGGGGATCGATGATGGGTCCAAATCCATGGAGGAATCGCTTGAATTGGTGAAGCGATTAGCGGATTATGGCTTGGAAAAAATAATTACCACCCCCCATATCATGTCGGAATATTATCGGAATACTCCGGAAATTATTCATATGGGCTTGGAAGATCTCCGAAAGGCGGTCAAGAAAGAAGGAATTGCCATCCAAATAGAAGCCGCTGCGGAGTACTACATGGATGAAATTTTCCTTGAAAAAGTGAAGGCAGGTGAAAAGATGCTCACTTTTGGGGACAGTTATATCTTGGTCGAAACAGGGTTTATCAATAAACCCCAAATGCTTTTTGATATTATTTTTCATTTGGAGATGGCTGGATATAAGCCAATTTTGGCTCACCCGGAGCGTTATCAATACCTAATTATGGATAAGAAACTTCAAGAAGAACTTTTTGAAAGAAACCTTCTTTTCCAAGTGAATTTGCTTTCGTTTACAGGCTTTTATTCCAAACAGGTCAAAGATTTTGGTGAAATGCTCGTCGATAAAGGAGTGGTTGCGTTATTGGGAACAGATTGCCACAATGCACGCTACCTTGATATGCTCGACACGTTGCCAAAATACCAGAAGATTTATGAGAAGCTGCAAAATCTCGAGTTAATCAATACCCGACTTTAGGATCCGGTTATGAATATTTTGATTACGGGAATTACGGGACTTTTTGGTAGTCAACTTGCCAAAGAATTTGGTGCTTTGGGAAAAATTCATGGGCTAAAGCGTGAAAATTCCAGTTTGGACATGGTTGAGGGACTTGACATCCAATGGCATATTGGTGAGTTGTCCAATACGGAATCATTGCTTGAAACTTTGGCCGGTATGGACCTCGTCATCCATTCGGCGGGCTTGGTTTCTTTCTCTGCCAGAGACAAAGAAAAACTCTATGAGGTAAATACCATCGGTACTGCCAACCTCGTCAATGCCATGCTGGCCACCGGAGTGAAAAAATTGATCCATGTGAGTTCTGTATCAGCCATCGGAAGGAGTCCGGAATTAAGTGTGATTGATGAGGAATTTAAATGGGTAGAATCTCCATGGAATACCGAATACGCTGTTTCAAAATACTGGGCGGAATTGGAAGCCTGGAGAGGCGAACAAGAAGGCCTGGAGTTGATCCTAATTAATCCCTCTGTTTTGCTTGGAAAAGTAAGTTACGGAAAGAGTAGTACAGCGATCTATTCTTATGTCATGGAGGAGGGTAACTTTTTTCCGAAAGGAGATTTAAATTACATAGACGTGAGGGATGCAGCGAAGATTACCCGTGAATTGGTTGAAAGCCAGGCTTGGGGTGAGCGTTTCATTTTAAATAAAGAGAGCATCTCGTACCAGGAATTTTTCTCAGAAATCGCAACTGTTTTTGGAAAAAAAGAACCCAGGTTTCCGCTTTCTGACGGACTAATTTCAATTGCCTCGTTTACTCTATCGTTGCTCCGCGCTTTCGGATTGAGCAAAAGCCCCTTAAACAAGCAGACGGCGATGCTTTCTCAGCAAAAAATCAGATTTGACAATGCCAAAATCGAAAGATTTTTAAACTTCCGCTATTTTTCGCTCAGGGAAAGTCTGGAATGGGCGAAAACGCCATAAAACAAACTTAATATTTGGACGTGGCGTTATTGAGGTACTAATTAAAATAGTCACCCTGTTTTCCTGAAAAAAATCTTTTCAGGATTGAAAAAATTAAATGAAGTGAATTTTGAGATCCCTCTTTTATTGGTATCTTAAATAAACCATAAAATCATCGAATGACCGGAGATCACGATCACGACTGGGAAGAAGATAAAAAACTCGTTGAGCGATTTGAAAATTCTCTGAAATCAAACCTCGACCTCTATTTTGAAGAAGAAGAACTGGAAGACATCATTCGGTTCTATTTCGACCAGCAAAAATTTCTCAAAGCACTGAGAGCTTCAGAATATGCCCTGGAAAAGTTTCCTTTTTCGGTGGAAATACGTTTGCTCAAAGCGCAGTGTCTTATTTTTAACGATGAGCTGGAAGAAGGATTAAGTATTCTGGAAAATCTGAATAACCTTTCTCCAAACAATGAAGATATCGTTTTGGCCTTGGCCAATGCACACATCTTGGCAGGGAGTCATCAGGATGGAATAGAGTTACTCGAGAGTTATCTGCCTATGGCGGAAGACAAAGCAGAAGTTCTTTACTCGCTAGGGAACCTCTATCGGGCAAAAGGAGACAACACCAAAGCCAGCGATTATTTTAAGGAAGCGGTGAAAAATCGAATCAACCACGAGGATGCCTTGTTTCAGCTAGCCATGATCACTGAAGAGGAAGGATCGTTTGACGAAATTCTCCAGTTCTATCAGGAATTTATTGATCAGGATCCTTATTCAGCAGGCGCTTGGTACAATTTAGGGGTGGTATATAACCGACTGGGCCGGTTTGAAGATGCCATTTCCGCCTATGAATATGCGCTGATTATTGATGATGCCTTTGCATCGGCACACTTCAACCTTGGGAATTCTTTGATGAATACCCATCAATACGAGGCAGCCTTGGAGGCTTACCAAAACACCATCAACTGCGAAGGAGTCAATGCGGAAAACTGCTGCTACATGGGCGCAGCCTATGAGAAGCTGGGCAAAATCGATGAGGCCTTCAAATATTTTAAAAAGTCCGCAAAACTGGATGAAGAATACGACGACGCTTGGTTTGGACTTGGTATGTGCATGCTCAAGAAGGAAAAGTTTTTTGAAGCAATCCATTATTTCAAAAAGGCGCTCAATCTCAATAAGGAGAATGCCAACTTCTGGGTAGGATTGGCAGACGCCGAATTCAATCTGGGCAACATGCAGGCAAGTTCGGAAGCCTATGAAGAGGCAATCAACCTCGAGCCCGGCATAATGGAGACTTATGTCAATCTTTCAGTGATCTATTTTGAGCAAAACCGCTTTGAAGAAGCTGTCGATGTCGTCCGTGAGGGAATCGAGGAAGCTCCGGAAGAGCCCGAGCTGTACTATCGTATGGTAGTTTATCTGGTAAAAATGGGCAAATACAAAGATGCGTTCTCATATTTGGAAAATGCGTTAACTTTGGACTATGACAAGCATACCATCTTGTACGAATTGATGCCGGAACTCAAAGAACAGAAGGCTATCTACAAGATCATCGCTCAATATCGGGATGACCATTCCCTGCTCTAAACATTAAAACCTGGCAAATGAAATCAAGCATGTCAAAAAAGTCACAAACTGTGATGATCATCCTGCATGCGAGATTCCATGTGGCCATTAAAAATCAAATTATTATCGCATGAATTATGTGCTAAAGAATATTCCTGTACGGACTGATAAGCCACGTACCACGGGATTTACTATGGCTATGGACAAGGGTCTTAGCCTTCGGGAAACCGAGGATTTTGTAGATAGTTGCTCTGATTTTGTAGACATCGTCAAACTGGGCTGGGCGACATCTTATGTCACCAAGCGTCTTAATGAAAAGCTGGCAGTCTACAAGGCTGCAGGAATTCCGGTTTATTTGGGAGGCACGCTTTTCGAAGCCTTTATCGTCAGAGGTCAATTTGAGGATTATCGTAGAGTCCTTGACAAATACCAACTCGAATTTGCAGAAGTATCCGATGGTTCAATCTCACTGAATCACGATAAAAAATGCGAATACATAGCAACACTTGCCAAGCAGGTCACAGTTCTTTCTGAAGTTGGGTCCAAGGATGCAGCCAAAATCATTCCTCCATATAAGTGGATTGAGCAAATGCAAACGGAGCTTGCTGCTGGTGCATGGAAGGTAATTGGAGAAGCCCGTGAAGGCGGAAATGTAGGCTTGTTTCGCGATTCGGGAGAAGTACGTCAAGGATTGGTGGAAGAGATTCTAACTCAAGTGCCTGAAGAAAGAATCATTTGGGAGGCTCCTCAAAAGTCTCAGCAGGTTTGGTTCATCAAGCTTTTGGGAGCAAATGTAAATCTCGGAAACATTAGCCCTACAGAGATCATCCCTTTGGAAACCATCCGTCTCGGACTCAGAGGAGATACTTTCGATCACTTCTTGGGAGAAATCAAACTTTAATCAAAATCTAACGAAGAGGGGCTGATCGATTCATCGTTCAGCCTTTATTTTGTTTATGAATTCGTGTCTATCTGTCGGTAGATAGGCCTGCCAAAAACGTAGTTGGTAAATCATCATCTGCCGGCAGGCAGCTGAGACCGCTGGAAGACAAATGCCAAACACATGACCTCTATCAAAAAATACATCCTGACCTATTTCAAGGGTATGGCAATGGGAGCTGCTGATATCGTACCGGGCGTATCTGGAGGGTCTATTGCGCTGATTGCAGGGATTTATCAAGAATTGCTCAACAGTATCAATTCGTTTACGCTGGAAAACGGCAAGCTTTTGTTCGGGGGCGAGGTAAAAAGGTTCTATAAGTCAGTAAACGGCTCTTTTTTGTTGAGTCTCCTTTTAGGGATTCTATCCAGCATTTTTTTACTGTCGCGACTGATTACATTTTTGATGAGCAATCATCCGATCCCTTTATGGTCTTTTTTTACCGGGTTGATTCTGGTAAGTGCTTTTATGATTTTAAAGGAAATCAAACGATGGCACATGGGAGTAATTCTGGCAGTTGTGATAGGTACTGGCATCGCTTGGTGGGTGACTAATCTGCCTCCAACCACTACACCGGAAGCTTTGTGGTTTACTTTTATTGCTGGCTCCATAGCCATTTGTGCCATGATTTTACCCGGAATAAGCGGAAGTTTTATTTTGCTTATCCTTGGGCAGTACGAGGGAATTCTTCAGGCAGTCACCGAGCGTAATTTTCTCAAACTTTTTGTTTTTGCGGGCGGGTGTATCGTTGGAATTTTGTCGTTTAGCAGGCTTGTTGCCTGGCTTTTGAGAAAATATCATTCAGCCACAATTGGCTTACTCTCGGGGTTTATGCTGGGTTCGGTCAATGAACTTTGGCCCTGGAAGATCGTCACCGCATGGCGGACTTCCTCAAGTGGGGAAGAGAAACCTTTCCTGACAGACAACATCCTTCCCGGAAGCTATTTGGAGCAAGTGGGTGAGCAACCACAAATTCTAGCGGCTGTACTTGCCTTTGTTTTTGGAATCGGATTGGTACTGTTTATCGAATGGCTGGCAACCAAACTTTTGAAATCATGAGAAAATTCGGTCTGATCGGATATCCCTTAACCCATTCGTTTTCAAAGAAATACTTTTCAGCAAAGTTTGAAAAGGAAAGAATCTGGAATTGTGAGTTTGAGCTTTATGAAATCCCTCAGATAGCTGATTTTGAAAAAGTGCTTTCTGAAAATCCCGAAATGGAGGGAATGTCAGTGACCATTCCTTACAAGCAGGAAGTTATTCCGTTTTTGAATGAATTGGATTCGGCCTGTGAATTAATCGGAGCCGTCAATTGCATCCAAATCCGAAACGGCTACCGAAAAGGATTCAATACCGATTACATTGGCTTCAAGAATTCTCTTAAGAATTGGCTTGGAAAAGAGATTCCAAGGGCTTTGGTCTTGGGAACTGGGGGTGCTTCCAAAGCTGTAAAAGTGGCTTTGAAGGATCTGGGAGTTAGTTTTTTGGCGGTTTCAAGAAATCCTGCCGAAAACCAAATCACCTATGCTGATTTGAAAAGCAATTCTGATTTTATGATCAATTTTCCCTTGATCATCAATACTACGCCACTTGGGACTTTTCCCAAAACAGAAGAAATGCCTGAAATTCCGGTGGAAATGCTTACTGAATCTCATCGGGTCTATGATTTGGTATATAATCCTGCCGAAACCACCCTGATGAAGGCCTGCATCGAAAGAGGAGGAAAGGCTAAAAACGGAATGGATATGCTTGTCCTTCAGGCAGAAGCTGCTTGGACGATCTGGAATTCCTAATTGTAACTTATGAACAAGGCAATTTTACTCATCCAATGTCCCGACCAAAAGGGGATTGTATCGGAAGTGTCCCGATTTTTATATTCCTACAACGGCAACATTCTGGAAGTGGATCAGCACGTGGATGAGGAAATGGGGATGTTTTTCATGCGGGCGGCATGGGAGTTAGATTCTTTTTCTTTGAAAAAAGACGAAATAGCTTCTCGTTTTGAAGTAGAAATCGGGAAGAAATTCCAAATGGAGTTCAAACTTCATTTCAATTTTCCAAAGCCAAGAATGGCAGTTTTTGTGAGCAAACTTTCCCATTGTTTATTCGATATTCTGGGAAGACATCATGCCGGACAGCTTGAAGTGGATATCCCTTTGGTGATTTCCAATCATTCGGATTTGAAACCCATCGTGGAGGCTTTTGGGATTCCTTTTTTTTACATCCCGGTAAATGCCTCGAACAAAGACACTGTGGAAGCGGAGCAATTGGCACTTTTGAAGGAACATCGGGTGGATTTCATCGTTTTGGCGCGGTACATGCAGATTGTTTCAGCAGAGTTTATCCGACATTTTCCGAATCGGATCATCAATATTCACCATTCCTTTTTGCCGGCATTTGTGGGAGCAAGACCCTATCATGCTGCGTATGAAAGAGGCGTAAAGATCATTGGAGCAACAGCACATTATGTGACCGAGGAGCTCGATGCGGGGCCGATTATCGAGCAGGAAGTGGCTCGGGTGCGGCATCACAATACGATACCGGAATTGGTGCAAATCGGGCAGGACGTGGAGAAAGTGACACTCTCCAAAGCAATCAAATATCATCTGGATCGCAAAGTTCTGACTTTCAAAAACAAGACGATTATCTTCTATTAATCCCTGATTTTTCTCGGGATTTGGGCAGGTAACCTGGTCAGCATTTCGTAGTTGATCAGATCGGAAGTTTCGGCAAATGAAGCGACAGTGATTTCATTTTCTCCTTGGTATCCGATCAAAATCACTTCGTCTCCGGGGCTTGTCTTGGCCAAATGACTTACATCCACGGCGACAGCATTCATATTTACCGTGCCGATGACAGGACAGTATTGACCTGAAATAAGGACTTTGCCATTATTGCTGAGATTGCGGCCATATCCGTGAGAATAGCCTACGGGAAGTATCGCCAAAGTCATGTCCTGACTTGCCTGAAAACTTTTTCCATACCCCACAAATTCTCCGGATTCCACTTTTTTGAGACTCATGATTTGTGTTTTCCACGTTAAAAGGCGCTTGAGCGGATTGCGATTTTCCAAAGGACGTTGATCCTTTAGTAGGTTAAATGTCTCCCGGGTTGGCCAAAATCCATAGCCCGTGATTCCGACACGGACCAGATCCATGTGAGTCTCGGGAAAAAGTAAAGTTGCTGCAGAACAGGCCGTATGTAATCGTTCAAACTGGATCTGGTTTTCAGTGAAGAATTGGTGAAATTCCTTAAAACGCCCGATTTGACTCCTTATCCGGATGTGATTTTGAGCACTTTCTGCTCCGGCATAGTGTGTACAAAGCCCTTTCAATTCGAGAGCCGACTCGTTGTTTTGAAGAATTTCCAGGAGTTTTTTCCTGTCCGCCCACTCAAATCCGGTCCGGTGAAATCCGGTTTCTACTTCGACATGGATTTGAGCTTTTAGTCCTAAGGTTTTTGCCGTCTCGATGGCATGCTCCAAGCGCTCAAAATCAAATACAAAGAACTGAATCTCACGCCGGATTAGATCGGGGATTTCCTCCGGATGGAGCATACCCATAATCATGATTTCGTTCTTTTGGGAGCTGCTTTCCAAAACTTCCCAAGCTTCATCGGAACTGAAAGTGCTGAAATGATGGATCCCGGCCTTTTCAGCGATAGGTACCATTTGCGCTATTCCGTGACCATAGGCATTCCCTTTGACTACGGAAGAGATTGTCGGCCCAGTGCCGATTCGTGAACGGATAAATTCGATATTTTGAAAGTAGGCACTGGTGCTGATTTCCAAGCAGGACGTATGAAGCATTTTTTAAAGTCTTATTGTGGCAAAATTTAAACCCTTAAGGATTCTTAACCCAATTCTTGACTATTTTTAAGGAAATCAAGATATCTATGTCTGCCACAGAACAAAAATCCCGCTGCCCTTGGTGCCTTGGATTCCCGGAATATGTCAGCTATCACGATACCGAATGGGGTGTACCTGTCTACGATGACCGGATCCATTTCGAGTTTTTAGTTTTGGAGAGCGCCCAAGCCGGACTGAGTTGGGCGACAATTTTGAAGAAAAGAGCGGGATACCGTAGGGCCTTTGCAGATTTTGATTACCAAGTGGTAGCAGAATTTCCGGAGAGCTATGTACAGGAATTACTTCAGGATTCGGGGATTATTCGAAACGTGCTGAAAATCCGGGCAGCCATAACCAATGCTCAACGATTTATGGAAATTCAAAAGGAATTTGGGAGCTTTTCAAACTACATCTGGGGATTTGTCGGAGGAAAACCCATTCAGAATTCGCTTCGAACCATGGGCGAAGCTTTGGCCACCACTCCTGAGTCTGACCGATTGGCCAAAGATCTCAAAAAACGCGGCTTCAAATTTTTGGGCAGCACCACCATCTATGCCCACATGCAGGCGACAGGATTGGTGAATGACCATTTGGTGGATTGCTTTCGATATTCTCAGGTCAAAACTTAAACGAAAGCAAAAAATACCAGCCAAATCAGAAACAGAATAGGCAGCAATATCGGGATGGTAAACCGGATCAGGTAGCCGAAGAATGATGGCATTTTTATCCCGTTTTGCTCGGCGATAGACTTCACCATAAAGTTTGGACCATTGCCGATGTAAGTCATCGCACCAAAGAAAACTGATGCAATAGCAATTGCCGCCAATTGGAAGGTGGTGTCCGAATCATTCATCGAATTGTTTGCAAATTCTCTTACTTCAGCGATACTGTTAATGTTAGCTCCTTCCGAAGCCATGGCTGCGGCAAGGAAATTAAGGTAAGTTGGTGCATTGTCCAACACGGCAGAAAGTGTGCCTGTGCCCCAATAGAGAGTATTAACAGTAATCAAAGAAGCTCCTTCGGGAGACTTTGCAAAATTCCCGACCAGCTCGAGTGCGGGCATCATCGTTCCAAAAATTCCGACGAAAATAAAGGCTACTTCTCGGATCGGTTCAAAATTGAAATCATTCCCCTTTAGGGCCTTTTGGTCCCCGAATTTATAAGAGAAAAAGGCCACCGAAAGCATGATGATTTCTCTGAGATATGAAAATTTTTGACCGTCATAGACGATCGCCGGCACACCATCGATCACATTTGGGTCCAGGAATACGGCACAGATAATAATAAAAAGCCAGCCGAAATTTTTAATTCCAATGAATGAAAATTTATTGGTGTAGGTTATTTCCTCGGTGTATTCATCTTCGTTTGCTTTACCCATCTTGCGGTCGACGAAGTAGAAAATCAGCGCTAACAATGACAACGCTAATACCCAAGCAGGCCAGTTGTGTTCCAAAGTCCAGAAGAAAGGGACTCCCTTTAGAAATCCCAAAAACAAGGGCGGATCTCCGATCGGGGTCAATGAACCACCCACATTACTTACCATCAGGATAAAAAACACCACATGGTAAGGCTGAATATTCCCTTTGTTGAGGCGGATAAAAGGCCTGATCAAAAGCATAGATGCACCGGTGGTACCGATCAGGTTGGAAACCAAAGCACCAATGAGCAATAAAGAAACGTTAGCCATAGGTGTGGCCTTCTTGTCAATCTCTATCAAAATGCCCCCCGAAGCCACATATAGGGATGCAAGCAACGCAATGAACTGGATGTACTCTGCCAAGGCATGAACTGGAGCGTGCACATTTCCAAGTACAAAAAGATAATAGAATACCACAAGGAGCGAAAATCCAACTGCGATTTTAGGATAATTGTGATGCCAAAAGTGCTCATAAAACAGGGGACCGGTGGCGATCATAAGGAGCAAAGTGACAAAAGGGATCACCAACCAAAGCGGAGCAATATGACTGTCATGATCTCCTTCCTCAGCCTGTATTTCTGAGGAGGAGCCTGCCAAATCAGCTTGAGAGGCGTCTGCTTGAGCAATAAGTTCCAAGCCATTTTCCTGAGAAAGTGCATAGGAATCTGTTGGTTCAATTAGGCCAAAAAATAATATTCCGAAAAGTATGGATAAACTTATAAGATATTTCTTCATTTGGTCGGTTTGGTATGCAGGGTCTTACTCTCCGGAAATTTAAGCAAATTTTAATGGGGTGCCGTAGCGAAATGCTGATTACTAAACTACAGATTTTGATCTAAACTGTCCAACTTTCAAAATGAACCCGAGCCGGAATTAATGAAAAATTAATTCCTAGCCCGGATCTTTAGCTATCCTTTTACACGAGTTGTGTCAAAGCTATTTTAAAGGAGGTTTGAGCCAGTTTATTTTTGGATGGGTTTTCGGAAAATGTCTTTTTCATCGCTTTCTTAATAGTTTTTGAAACATCGGAGAAAATGGCTTTATCGGTAACTTCTGCTCCGTCACTCATCAGATATGCAAAAACCCGGGCCATTCCACAATTGGCTATAAAGTCAGGAATGACAGCTATTTTCTCGTCTGCCCAGACTCCTATCGGACCAAAGAAAATTTCGGAGTCGGCAAAGGGGACATTAGCGCCACAGGAGATTACTTCCAAGCCCGCATTGACCATCCGGGAGACTTGATCCTGTGTCAGTAATCGTGAGGCTGCGGCAGGGATAAATATTTCACTTTTCAAATCCCAGATTTTCGAATTGATCTCTTCGAAAGGGATCAGGTTTTCGGAAACCAACTTGTTGCCATTTCTTTTGATGAATAGTTCCCGAATCTCGTCCAAATCAAATCCTTCTTCTTTGATCAGTCCTCCATCACGATCGATAATGCCAACGATTTTCACGCCTTCCACGGCGAGAAAACAGGCAGCGGCGGCTCCCACATTTCCCCAACCTTGAATAATCGCCCGCTTTTCGCGGATATCTCCTCCCCAAATTGAATAGAAATGGCAAACCGCCTCAGCTACTCCGTATCCGGTGATCATATCTGCCACGGTATATTTTTTTGATCCGTCGGGGGTGAAGTTTGGATCTTCCAATACTTTGGAAACACCTTGTCTTAACTGACCGATTTTTCGAATCTTTTGTGGTTCGTTGGCGTGAAAATGTCCATTGACAATACCTTCCTGTGGATGCCAAAGTCCATAGGCTTCCGTGATGGGGATGACTTCATGAATCTCGTCGACATTCAAATCGCCTCCGGTTCCATAATAATTTTTCAATAGTGGCATCACAGCTTTATACCAACGCTCCAATACGCCGGACTTCCGCGGGTCAGCCGGATCAAAGTTGATCCCTGACTTGGCACCGCCAATAGCAGGACCTGAGACAGTGAATTTTACTTCCATGGTTTTAGCCAAGGACTCTACCTCCCGCTTGTCGAGTCCTTTTCTCATTCGGGTCCCTCCACCGGCTGCCCCACCCCGAAGGGAATTGATCACTACCCAGCCCTCAGCTTCAGTTTCCGAGTCACTCCACTCAAATACGATTTCCGGTTTTTTGTTTTCAAATTTCTCTAGCAGATCCTGCATTCTTCTTTGGGTTTATATTAGGCCCCAAAAATAGAAAAAATACCACGCAGTCCTCACCGCCCAACGGATGATCGGTCAGCCGTAGAGGGTACCCCCGCAATTATCCTCAGAAGCACCTGTGACAGAAGCAAGACAGTTTATCTCTTTCCGCAGTCTTAAAACTCCCAAGAAAGCAAAAATCAATGCCTCTTTAAATTCAATCAGTTCGGAGTTTGCATCAATCTGAAGCCAGTTTTTCTTCAGGTAATGATCCAAACGCTCAATGAAATAGGTGTTGTAAGCCCCTCCGCCTGTGATCAAAACTGTGGGGGTATCTTTTTGAGAAAAGGATTTGATTACGGATGCGAGCTGAAATGCAAAATGCTCCACTAAAGTACTTAGTGTATCCTGTGGGCTAAGTCCGGATTTAGTAATCAAAGGGGAAAAATCCCGTTCCATATCTTCCCTACCAAGGGATTTTGCCGAGCTTTTATGGTAAAAAGGCAAGCGATTGAGTGCTTCAAAAAGTGTCAGATTGACTTCGCCTGATCGGGCGATTTCTCCCTCAGCATCATAGGATTTACCCAGTTTATTGGCGGCTGCATTCAGCAAAAGATTGAATGGACTGCAATCAAAGGCTATTCGGGCACCATTTTTTTGCATGGAGATATTTGATATCCCTCCCAGATTGATGCAGAAATCAACATGTGGGAAAAGTAATTGATCCCCGATCGGAACCAAAGGCGCACCCTGCCCACCCAATTGTACATCGAGCATTCTAAAATCGTTGATCACTTTTTGTCCGGAAGCTTGATGAAGCGCCCAGCCATTGCCGATTTGAAGACTGAGACCAGTGGCCGGTTGATGGAATACCGTATGTCCATGTGAGGCAACTGCAAGTGGCTTAATTTGAAACTGCCTGCAAAAATCCTTCACTTGGTTTCCCATCCATTTTCCAAAATCCACATCCAATTGGGCCAATTCAAGCGCGGGAAGAAGATGGGCTTTTGAAAGCTTTTCTCCCAAATCAGGCGGAAAAGGGATGGTAACTGCTTCCTCTATCTCAAAACTCCAATTTTCTACTAGCTCAAAATGAACGTAGGCCATATCCAATCCGTCTCCGGAGGTGCCGGACATCAATCCAATCAAATTGTAGCTGCTAGGGTTCATGGGTTAAAGATTGTTAAGTATGGATGCAGATCAAAGATAATTTTTGGCGATGAAAAGTCTCCCTTTTAATAATGTCTAATTTGCAGGGCTTATGAGAAATTTGGTCATAGACATAGGAAACTCCCGAATCAAATCTGCACTCTTTGAGGGAAATGAATTGATTGGGGACCACTCTTTTATAGACTTGGATTCCGCCCTGTCTTTTTGGAGGACCATGGAATTTGGGCCCTGTCTTGTCAGTTCGGTAAGCGTTAGCTCGGAGGAATTAGCTGAGAAAATCCCTTTTCCTTTCCATTTTCTAAGCTATAGTATGGTTTTACCCATTTTGAACGGGTATGCTACTCCTAAGACGCTGGGCTTAGACCGAATTGCAGCAGCTGTTGGAGCCTGGGACTTGGCCGGGAGAAAGCCTGTTTTAGCCATTGACTTGGGAAGTTGCATTACATTCGAATTTGTAGACGAACTGGCCATCTATAGAGGAGGGGCAATTAGCCCGGGTCTGCAAATGCGTGCCAAGGCAATGAATTCGTTTACAGCCCGACTTCCCTTGGTTGATTTAAATAAAAAGCCCGAAAATTTTACCGGAGATTCTACCATCACCTGTATGCAGGCGGGCATCTGGTATGGGGTGGAGTTTGAACTGACAGGCCAAATTGCGGCCTATCGTCTTAAAATTCCTGAAATTAAGGTATATATCTGCGGAGGTGATTCGGTTTCTTTTGAATCATTGGCAAAAGACCACATATTTGTAGTCCCAAATTTGGTCCTTCACGGACTGAATTCTATTCTAAACCACAATGTCGATTAAAAATTGGTTGAAGTCCTTGGGTGTGTTAAGCACTCTTTTATTGTTTTCAGAAGTCGGTGCGCAGACTAGCGCCTCCACTTACAGCGCATTAGGAATCGGAGAGTTCAATTATTCTGGCCTTACCCAAAATCAGGGTATGGGAGGAATGGGGATTAGCTATGGCACCGGCTGGCAGGTGAATAATGTCAATCCCGCCCTTACCACCCGAAATACCATTTTCAATTTTCAGGTAGCGCTTAATTACAAAAGTATCAATGTGGATAACGGTACTGAAAACTCCCAAGTCGATGGGGGTGGACTATCCTACCTGGCCTTATCTTTTCCGATCAAATCCGGAAAGTTTACCTCCGGTATGGGGCTAAGTCAAATCACCGGTGTCAATTATCGACTACGGGTGGAAAGTGCAGTAGACAATTCTGATTTAAAGGCGAATAATTTTTTGACAGGCGATGGAGGAATTTCTGAAACCTATCTCAATTTCGGATACCTGCTTGCCAAAAATCTTAGTATTGGGGTTCACGGATCTTATCTTTTCGGGTCTACCATCCGGTCAAATCAACTGCTCATCACAGATGATAAAGGAGTGGAAGTAGGAGCTCCTTCTGAGTATTATGAGAGACTGACTGTATCTGATGTAGGTTTCAAAGTTGGCATTCACTACCAATTGAAGACCTCTGAGAAAAGCAATCTACATTTTGGCGCCATTTATCAGAAATTTGGGGACGTTAATGGAACCGGATTTGCAAAACTAGCCGGAATTGGCCAAGCTAGCGACCCGAAAACAGACGGAGACCTGATCGCAAATAACATAAAGGGAAGTGTCTATATCCCCAATCGTCTCGGATTTGGGTTGACCTTTGAGAAAATGAATAAACTGGCGCTAACCCTCGAAGGACAATTCCAGGATTTTACAGAATATCGAAACTTCTTTGGAGACCCTTTGGATCTTCAGGCCACCAAAAAACTTGCTTTGGGATTCCAAATGGTGCCGGATTATCTGTCGTTTGACAACTTATTAAAAAGAGGAACATACCGCATAGGTCTGGAATGGATGCAAACTCCGTATTTCTTAAATCAAACCAATATTAACGATATCGGAATTTCGCTGGGATCATCGCTTTACCTCAATCAGCTATCCATGATGAATTTGGCGTTTAAAGTAGGACAAAGAGGAACCTTGGATGCTGGGTTGATTAGAGAAAACTATGTAAATTTCACGCTTGGTTTTTCTCTGAACGACAACAGCTGGTTTTACAAAAGAGTATTCGAATAACATAATTTAAGAAATCAAGGGAAAACAAGGCCCAATACTTGTAATATCAATAGTATAATAGGAATCAAACCAAAGAAACCGAATAAAACCTTACTGAATATGAAAATTAAATCAACACTTCTGGTAATGGGGGCCATGCTGCTCTCCGGGTTGGTTCAAGCACAGGATGGCTGGAACTGGCCTGCCGATCCTGCACAGGAAGCAAAAGCAAGAGAGCTCAATGCTGCCTACACTGACTACATGAAGTCTGAGCAGTTTGTGGAAGCTACCAAGCCGCTGCATTGGCTGCTTGTAAATACTCCTGAATTAAATGAGTCCATTTATATCAATGGTACTGCGATTTATAAGGGAGCGGCCGATAAGACAGCCGATGCCGCGCAGAAGTTGGTTTATCAGGATAGTGTGATGGCTCTTTACGAAAAAAGAGGAAAGATTTACAATAACGAGGCAAAGTGGATCGAAAACAAAGCCTATTATGGCTATGTTTTTTTCAAAGGAGACAAAACCAGAATTCCGGCGGTAGTTGCGGATTTTGAAAAAGCCATTGAACTAAACGGAACCATAAGTAATCATCAGCTGGTTGCCGCTTATTTCGATTTGGTTTATCGAAACAATGCGTATAATAAAGCCTACACCGGAGAGCAAGTTCTTGCCATCTATGATAAAGCGAATGCGTTGTTGGATGAGGCAGCTGCACAAGGAACAGATGTTACCTCTTCAAAATCGACTCTTGAGACGATCTTGGTCAACATGGAATTGATCGACTGTAATTTCATCGAAAATACCATGGGGCCAAAGTTGAAGGCTGATCCAACCAACGAAGAACTGGCCAATCAAATCTTCAAGTATTCTGTACAGTACAAGTGTTATTCTTCCAATTCATTTATGGCGGCCTTGGAGTTTATTGACTCCAAAAACCCAACCTTTGCGACCTCCCAGGTAAGAGCAATGAAATACATGTCTGCCGGGGAATTTGACAAAGCTGAGCCGGTCCTGATGAAAGCCATTACTTTGGCTGAAAACAACAAGCAGAAGGGGGAAATCCAATTTGAATTGGCTAAAATCTATACTAGAGCTGGGAAAAAGTCTCAGGCTAGAACTGCTGCAAGAGAAGCAGCAGCTTTGGACCCGGAATTGACAGCTTCAGCTTATTCGTTAATTGGGGATTTGTATATGTCTTCCAGTAATGATTGTAGAGGTGGTGAAAGCAGAGCAAAAGACCAGTCAATTTTTATTGCAGCTTACGGGGCATACCAAAAAGCCGGAGATTCAAAAGGCATGGGAGAAGCTAGGGCTAGATTCCCTTCCAAAGAAGAATTGTTCACCGAAGGCTTTCAGCCCGGTGCAAGTATTAGCACGGGATGCTGGATAGGTGAGACAGTAACGTTAGCTACGAGAGATTAATTTTCACAATTCAATTATATAAAGGCAGTCTTTGGGCTGCCTTTTTTCGTTAGCCCGATTTTAAGACTATTCACTTATCTTTGAATTGTAATGAGGTATCGCTTTTTCTTTCGATTGATCCTTTTGGGATCATTTTTGATTTCCTGCCGGGAAAGTGTAGACCTGGATGAATTGATGGTCTATGATGGGCCTATCAACTCGGCAACAAACATTTTTTTGGTTCATAGTGATTCGGCAATTGTGCGATCTGAGATCACCGCTGCAAAAAATTTACAGTTTTTGAATGGCAATGAAGAATTCCCTGAGGGGATTGAAATTAAATTCTTCACCAAAGACGGCCAACTCGAAACCACTATGCGGGCAGATCGCGGATATTATTTGAAAAATGAAAACCTGTATCGCGGGGAAGGCAATGTGCAGATAAAAAACCTGCTGAAAGACCAAAGCCTGCAATCAGAGGAAATCTTTTGGAATCAGGCAGAAAAGAAAATTTACACTGAAAAGTTTGTGACTATTCAGGACAAACAAACGCTCTTTAATGGCACTGGAATGGAAGCGGACGACAGTTTTTCTGTTTACAGTCTGAAAGAAGTACGGGATAGCCGAACCCTCTTACCCGGAGAAGGAATATGAAATCGAGCATGCCCCCTGCGGTGTCACACAGAGGAATGATTATCCCTCAAGCGAAGATTCTCCCGAAGAAAAATCGGGACAGGCTATGTGGCCTTTTAAAAAACAAATTATAAACAGATGAAACTTGGAGATGTATTGATCCTTTCCTTGGCTTTAGCCTTAAGTATAATTGGAATTCATCAAAGTATGACTGTAGGAATAGGTGGCTCCTACTTTATATTTATGTTTGCAGCAGCCTTGTTATTTTGGTTTCAACTGCGACGAAACAAAGTGCTGGCTGCTGAAAAAGGGACACCGCCAAAACCAAAACAAAAGAAGAAACGCTGAGCATGGACACTACTTATCTATTATATGTCATTGTGACGTTGATTTTTTCCGCGTTCTTCTCCGGAATGGAGATTGCCTACATATCTGCCAATAAACTACAGATTGAACTTCAGAATAAACAGGGACTTCTTAGCGGCAAGGTGCTAAGCCAATTTGTGCAGAAGCCCGGTCAATTTATCGGAACAACCTTGATTGGTAACACGATCATGCTCGTTCTCTACGGTATTTTTATGGCGTTTTTGCTGGACCAACCCATCCGAAATCTGCTTCCGGAATCCTTGAATAATGAGGCGGTTATTTTGCTTTCTCAGACTGTGATCTCAACCTTTGTGGTGCTGATTACTGGAGAATTTCTCCCGAAAAGCTTCTTCATGCTGAATCCCAATAGCCTGCTTTCACTGTTTGCTCTGCCATTTTTTGGGATTTATTACCTCATGTATCCCATAGTCTGGTTGATTGTCAGCCTATCGAGAGTGTTCATCACCAAGGTCCTTCGATTGGAATACAATGAAGAAAAGCCCGTCTTTAAAGTGACTGATCTAAACGCCTTTATCAAGGAGCATTTCCGTCAGGCCAATTCCAACCATAAAAAAATGGAGATCGACTCCAAGATTTTTGATAATGCCATTGAGTTTAAGACGGTCCGAATCAGAGAATGCATGATACCACGGACAGATATCGTAGCAGTAGAGGTAGATGACAGCATCGGGGAGCTAAAGAAGGTATTCGAGGAAAGCGGGCATTCCAAAATAATCGTCTATCGCGAAACCATCGATGAAGTGATCGGTTATTGCCATCAGCTGGAGCTTTTTCGAAAGCCGAAGACAATTGAGGAAATTCTGACTCCGATTATCATCGCCCCGGAGTCTGCACTCGCAAACGAACTCCTGATCCAGTTTATCCAAGAGCGTAAAAGCCTCGCTTTGGTGGTGGATGAGTTTGGAGGTACCAGCGGAATAGTTTCAATGGAAGATATTATTGAAGAAATTTTTGGAGAAATCGACGACGAATATGACAACGATGAATTGATCCAACAGAAAATCAGCGAAGATGAATACTTGCTGAGCGCCCGTCATGAAATTGACTACCTCAACGATAAATACGGGTGGGATTTGCCCTATGGAGACTTTGAGACCCTGTCAGGGCTGATTTTATCGCTCACGGAGAATCTTCCCAACAAAGGAGATACTGTCGTTTTCGAACGATATACGTTCACGATTATGACCAAGCTCGCCCACCGGATCGAGACTGTACGACTGAAAATCAACGAATCATCCAATGCATAGCTCAGACTTTGTTCTGAGTTAAATTTTGAATTTCGCCCCTAATGCTATTATTTTGCGACACTTCTAAAAAGCGTAGTACTATAAAATGGCGTTAATTAAACAAATTAGACAGCGGACAGGACTCATGATCGGTGTAATTGCCGGCGGGTTGATTCTATTCCTTCTCGGTGGTGACCTTTTGAGCCCAAATTCCAGTCTGCTCAGTTCCAATAAAAATATTGTTGGTGAAATAGCAGGAGAAGATATCACGCTTGAAGAGTATTCACTCAAGGTGGAAGAATTCAAAGGGATGTTTCAACAACGTACCGGCAGGATACCTTCCGAACCTGAAATGGTCTCAGTACGAGAGCAGGCTTGGCAAGCCATGATCGTGGAGCGAGTATTTGACGAGGAATACCAGAAGCTCGGCCTGACAGTGTCAAGTGCCGAATTGGTGGACATGGTCCAGGGAAAAAATATCGTGCCTGAGCTGAGAGCTCAGCTGGTAAATCCGCAGACCGGCCAATTTGACAAAAATCAACTGATCGCTTTCCTACAGTCTTTAGAGACGGCAGACCCTGCGCAGCAGGCTGGATGGGCGCAACAGGAGCAACTCTTTGCCCAGGCAAGACTGCGGATCAAGTACGATAACTTATTGGCAACGTCTGAATATTTCACCACTGCGGAAGCGAAGCTGGAGCATAAAGCGGCAAACACCATTGCAGATGCTTCCATTCTTTACATTCCATACTATGTGATTCCAGATGGAGACGTCAAAATCGAGGAAAAAGAGTTGACTGCCTATTTAAGCAAAAATCAGGATAAGTTTCGGGTAGGTAATACTGCCAATATCGAATATGTATCTTTTAGTATTTTGCCGAGTGGACAGGATTCATTGGAAGTCATTTCCAGAATGAATGAATTGTCTGAGGAGCTTAAGACCTCAGAAAATGATTCGGCTTTTGTGAGTCGAAATTCAGAGATTCAAAATCCATTTATCACCTTCAGACCGGGGGACATGCTTCCGACCAGCCTCACAACCAATGTTGCTGAACCGGTAAAAGGACAGGCTTATGGGCCTTATGTAACGGCCAACTCTACCTATGTGACTTATAAGGTTACAGACCAATATGAAGGTACTCCGAGAATGAGAGCTTCTCATATTCTCTTTGGCACTGAAGGAATGGACGATGCTGGCAAAGCTGCTGTAAAATCTCAAGCAGAAGGAGTCTTGGCAGACATCAAAGCAAATGGGAATTTTGCGCAAGCAGCCAGTCAATATGGACAAGATGGTACCGCACAAAACGGTGGTGACTTGGGTTGGTTTGCCAAAGCAGATTTTGTTGAGCCTTTTGCCAATGCTGCATACGCTGCTAAATCAAAAGGCTTATTGCCAAATGTGGTAGAGACAGAATATGGCTACCATATCATCGAAGTGACTGAGCTTCCTAATTCAAGCTATACCAAATTGGCTGTTTTAGAGTTGGAATTGGGTGCCTCCGATGCAACCAGAAATGAAGCATTCAGAAATGCGGATTCCTTTGCTGCGGAAAGTGGTAACAGAAATGAATTCACTGCGAATGCCACTGACAAAGGATACCGAATCCTTCAGGCTAATAATATTGATGCAACTTCCAGAAACCTTAACAACCTGCAAAATGCCCGTGAAGTAATCATTTGGGTTTTTGGAGAAGGCGCACCAGGCAAAGTCTCCAAGGTTTTTGAACTGGACAATTCCTACGTGGTTGCTTCTGTGGTGAGTAAAAAAGAGGAAGGCAAAGCAAAGCTTGAAGACGTAAGAGAGCAAGTGGAGCAGCAAGTTAGAAATGAAAAGAAAGCAGCAATGATCGCTGAAAAGTTGGCTGGAAAGACCACATTGGAAGAAATGAAGGCAGTCTTTGCCGATGGTGCAATCAATGATATTCCTGATTTGAGGCTGAGTGCTTCCGTGATTCCCGGAGTTGGTTTTGCTCCAAAAGCGATAGGATCTATCTTTGGGCTCAAAGCGTCAGGTCAACTTACCAAGCCTGTTCAGGAAGATATCGGAATATTGGTAGGAAGATTGAATAACCTCACTCCTTCCACTGAGATTGGCGATTACACCTCCTATCAGGCTCAGATGAGTCAGTCAGGTTCACAGCGAATGACCTATCAGATCATGATGGCCTTGCAGGATTTGGCTGATGTGAAAGACTACAGATACAAATTTTATTAAAATAACCTAGCAAAAGGAACCCATGTCGCAAGGCATGGGTTTTTTTGTTTAAGATCACTTCTGAAAAGAAAAAAGTAAGTTTGAGTATGGATAGCAAGTTTAACAAAGCAGCATTCAAGGATAAATTAGAATCTGCGGGTCAGTTTCCCATGTTATATATGTTCAAGTTCATTGTGCCAAACGGAAAAGAAACTGAAATTGGCCTTCTATTTCCGAAAAATGAAATAGCTCTTAAACCAAGCTCAGGAGGAAAATACGTCAGTGCAACAATCAAAGCAATGATGGACAGTGCGGATCAGATTATTGAAATCTATGAGAAAGCCTCATCGATCGAAGGAGTAATTTCACTTTAAAAAATTAAAGCTATGTGGGTTGAGAAAAATAACAAATTGACAAAGTCATTCAAGTTTTCTGATTTTCAGGAAGCGTTTGCATTTATGACGCGTGTCGCATTTTTGGCGGAAAAGCACAACCATCACCCGAATTGGTCTAACGTGTATAATACCGTGGATATCGAATTGACCACACATGATAAGGGTAACACCGTGACCGAAAAAGACCGTAAATTGGCCAAAGCAATCGACGAAATTTAGGAATGAGTGATTCTCCCATCAGTCTTTATCTTGTGCCAACTCCGATTGGCAATCTGAAGGACATTACCTTACGTGCAATTGAAGTACTGAAGTCTGTGGATGTAATTCTTGCAGAAGATACTCGGACGAGTGGAATCCTGCTCAAACACCTCGATATCTCCAAACCGCTTCAGAGCTACCATATTTTCAATGAGCATAAAGCCGCCGAAAAATTGGTGGAGCGGATGAAGCGTGGGGAAATTTTTGCCTTGGTCAGTGACGCAGGAACTCCGGCAATATCAGACCCCGGGTTTTTACTGGTAAGAGCGGTTCTTGCTTCGGGTTTGGACGTGCAATGCCTCCCCGGCCCAACAGCCTTCGTTCCTGCCTTGGTCAATAGTGGCCTTCCCAATGACCGATTCGTTTTTGAAGGATTTTTGCCACATAAAAAAGGGCGGAAAACCAGAATCGAATCGCTGATGGAAGAGACCCGAACGATCATCCTATATGAATCCACTCATCGACTGATGAAAACTTTGGAGCAACTTGCCGAGGCCTTTGGCCCAACTCGGCAAGGATGTGTATCAAGAGAATTGACCAAACTGCACGAAGAGAATGTGCGGGGAACTTTGGAAGAACTAATTGAGTACTATCAAACCCACCCGATCAAAGGTGAAATTGTTTTGGTGATTGCAGGGAAAAGCGAAAAACGGGAATCGCGCAATCAGACTACTTAATTTTCTACCGAAAAGCTTCATTTTAATTAATTAAATAATTAATTTTCACCTCAGTTTTAGTTCGGCTTCAAACATTAAATCACTACCAAAACGAATGATTACCCAAGAAAAGCTTACTCAATTAGTAGAACAAACTCAGGAAATAGCGAAAGAAGTTGGAGCATTTATAAGAAAGGAACGTCAGCACTTTAGTGTGGAAAAGGTGGAGCATAAAGGCTTCAATGATTTGGTTTCGTATGTGGATAAGGAAGCAGAGCGACAAATTGTAGATCGGTTGAGCTTGATCTTGCCTGAGGCAGGATTTATTACAGAGGAAGGCACCAATACTACCAAAGGAGAAGTATACAATTGGGTCATTGACCCTTTGGATGGGACTACTAATTTTATCCATAACATCCCTGTATTTGCGGTGAGTATTGCCTTGATGGAAAATGAAGACCTTATCCTTGGCGTGGTCTATGAGGTCAACCGACATGAGTGTTTTTATGCCATGAAAGGTGGAGGGGCTTATTGCAACGACACAAGAATCAAAGTAAGTACAGCCCCTGATCTTTCGGCTTCTCTTATTGCTACGGGTTTTCCCTATTACAACTTTGAGCTGATCGATAAGTATTTGGCTACCATGAAATCCCTCATGCAGAAAACGCATGGCCTGAGGAGACTTGGGTCGGCTGCAGTAGATCTTTGTTATGTGGCCTCAGGACGAACTGAGGGGTTTTTTGAGTACAACCTCAATTCCTATGATGTAGCTGCCGGAGCATTGATCGTGCAGGAGGCAGGAGGAATGGTGACTGATTTCGAAGGTGGAAATGATTTTGTGTTTGGCAGAAAAATCGTAGCGAGCAATGGTAAAATTCACGCTGATTTTCTGAAAGTACTAAATGAGTTTTGGGGCTAGTTAGCCCAAAAGAAAATACCAAATCAACAGGCTTATTGCCGAAATCGGCATACCCAATCCTGAAAGCAGCGTGGCAAGCCTTGGCTGAAGTCCAAACTGCATCGCAACGATTGATCCTGTGATCATAGGAGCCATGCCGCTTTCTAATACCGTTACTTTTAAGTCCAATGAATCTGCAGGTAGGAAATTCCGATAGATCATCCAAACTACGGCCGGAGCAAGTATAAGTCTGTACCCCAATCCGTACCAGAAAAACCGTGAGGCCAGTGAGCGCCTATCCACTGTGAACTTTAAACCAATCGCCAAGAGCGCCATTGGAGGCATCGTTTTCCCGATGAGTTGGAGAAGCGGAATGAGGAGTTCGGGAGTTTTTAGATTGAGGAAACTCATGATCAAGGTGCCGACAAGAAAACCAAATGGAGGAAATTTGAGGATTTTGAGAGGTACTTTTCGCAGGCTTTCGCTGTGATTTCCATATAGGGAACCCACCAAAATCGAAAGTGAGGAGACGATCAAAAAAGAACCTCCTTGATCAATCAGCAATGCAGTAGGTAATCCTGCTTTTCCGTATAGGCCTTCAATCACCGGAAATCCCAAAAATGATGTATTTGCCAATCCTGCTACGATGATCAGGCAGCCGGTGGTATTTCGGCCCCAGTTGTATCTTTTTCCAAGAAAGCCAAACAGCGCCCAAGAGCCGAAAAAAGTAAACCAAGCTGCAGAAATCGGAATGAGTAAGCCCCAGGAAGGTTTGATTTCGGGAATGTAGAGTAAGGCTAAGGCAGGCAAGACCATATTGATCAAATAGGCCTGAACCCACCTTGATGCAGTATTTCTCGGAAAACCTGGCGCTTTCTGAAGAAATAGACCTAAAAAAAGACTGCTAATTGCAAGGATTACCCCAATCATCCCCGAATATGTTGAAACTTATTTTTAATTAACATAGAAATAATTCTGATTTATTGTATGGTCTTGAATATCAGCATACTTTTGGCATGAATTAAACTATTCCGTATGACTAAATTGACACCTATTTTTATTGAAGGTAAAAAGTGGATACAACTTTCACAGCTCACGGTAGATCAAGCCCGCTCGCTTAAATCATTTATTCCGGTCAGTTACCTGAAGAATATTTTTTTTCAGGGAATAGAACTATGCGATTGTCTTGATTTTGATACCTACGAATATTGGTTTAAAAGCCAGCAAATGTCAGGGCATCGCCAGGCTTTGCTGGATTTCTAGTCCAAGCCAAAATTTTTTCGTTTTTCCACAAAATAGGTTTTGAGCTCCGGGTAAAACTCACTCTCAGCTTCTGGAATGCCGTCTAATACCAAGGCGATATTTCCTTCCATTGAATCCTGATTTACTTGCATTCCTTCGATCAGATAGATCAAATCTTCAAAAGAAAGAGGTTCCCAAGCACTACTCGGATAGAGTAGATACTCATTTCCATAAAAATCCACTGCTTCAAACTGGACTTTTCCTTCCAGTAAATGAGCATAGAGGGATATTTGCTCACCCCAGGTACTTTCGGGATAGTGGAGGCGCACCAGTAAGACAGAATTGGACTCTCCCTTAAAATATTTTTCAGGCTGATACTTGAAATCAAACATGAATTAAAATTACGATGTAAGATTCATGAAATGCACTTAGGCTTAGCGGTATTTTCATGACAATTACATTTTTCCGAGTTGTGTGAATTAAGCTTTCATCTTTTACAAAGATTCTAACCCTTTGAATATCAAGAGAATTGTGATACAATAACCAATTACTTTTCAACTTTATCTCTATACCACTTTTCAAGCGCTTTTTCACATTGGATTATAGGGACTTTCAGGTTATTTTTGGACTCGTTTTCAAAACTGACGGATTGCAGCCGACAGATATACCTTGCTTTCAAACCCCTGATTATGAAAAGAGATTCGCTTGTTTTCGACCTTATTGCTAGAGAAGAAGACAGACAAAAAAGAGGCATCGAACTGATTGCTTCCGAAAACTTTACAAGTAAACAAGTGATGGAGGCAGCTGGAAGCGTCCTGACCAATAAATATGCCGAGGGCTTGCCTGGTAAGCGCTATTATGGTGGCTGTGAAGTAGTAGATGAAATAGAGCAGCTTGCCATCGACCGTGCTAAGAAGTTATTTGGAGCGACTTGGGCTAATGTTCAGCCGCACTCCGGTGCTCAAGCTAATGCTGCAGTTTTTTTGGCTTGTCTGAAGGCAGGTGACCCGATTCTTGGATTTGACCTTTCTCATGGGGGACACCTTACCCATGGATCACCGGTTAACTTTTCTGGTAAATTATACCAGGCGAATTTTTATGGTGTAGAAGAAGAGACAGGCGTGATCGATTACGATAAAGTCGAAGAAAAGGCGCTAGAAGTAAAGCCCAAGATGTTGATCTGTGGAGCCTCGGCCTATTCCAGAGACTGGGACTACGAGAGGCTGAGAGAAATTGCCGACGAGGTTGGAGCAATTTTGCTTGCGGACATTTCCCACCCATCGGGATTGATCGCAAGGGGACTTTTGAATGATCCTTTGGAGTATTGTCATATAGTGACCACTACGACCCACAAAACCTTAAGAGGTCCAAGAGGGGGATTGATTTTGATGAGGGAAGACTTTGACAATCCTTGGGGACTGACTACGCCAAAGGGAGAAGTAAGAAAGATGTCCGCGTTGCTTGATATGGGGGTATTTCCGGGCACTCAGGGTGGACCTTTGGAGCATATTATTGCTGCAAAAGCGATAGCATTTGAAGAAGCACTCTCTGACGAATACATGCATTATGTCATTCAGGTGAAAAAGAATGCATCCATTATGGCAGAAGAGTTCGTAAGTCGTGGATACCAGATTATTTCTGGTGGGACAGACAATCACCTGATGCTAATAGACCTGAGAAATAAAGACCTGACGGGAAAGCTTGCTGAGGAAACACTCGGGAAAGTTGACATTACGATTAATAAAAACATGGTTCCATTCGATACCAAGTCGCCTTTTGTGACTTCGGGAATGCGGGTCGGGACCGCTGCTGTGACTACTCGGGGACTGAAAGAAGACGATATGCGAAAAATCGTCGGCTTGATCGACCGTGCTTTGAAGAGCCATTCGGACGAAGCGAGCCTTGCTAAAATCAAGGAAGAAGTCAATGCTTGGATGGTTCAATTTCCATTATACTAATTACTGAATAACCAAAGTGGCCCTAGATCAAGTTCAAGAGGAAGAGGAAGGAATGTCGTTTTTGGATCATTTGGAAGCTTTACGCTTTCATTTGCTCCGATCAGTGGCGGCAGTTCTGGTCTTTACCGTTATTGCCTTTTTGGCGAAAAGTATCGTGTTTGGAATCATTATTTTGGGACCCTCCAAAGTGGATTTCTTTACGTACAGGGTACTTTGTGACATAGCAAATTCGCTCAATGTGCCAGCACTTTGCATTGATGATCTACCATTCACAATCCAAAGCCGTCAAATGACTGGACAGTTTTCCATGCACATGACATCGAGCTTAGTGGTAGGATTTATTGTTGCTTTCCCCTATGTATTCTGGGAATTCTGGAGATTTATCAGTCCAGGATTGTATGACAAGGAGAAAAATGCAGCCCGCGGAGCCGTGTTTTTCGTAAGCTTCCTGTTTTTCCTGGGGGCGTCTTTTGGATATTACATTCTAGCGCCACTGTCAATCAACTTCCTATCAAACTATCAACTGGATCCTTCGATCTTAAATGAGTTTGACATTTCTTCCTACGTGACCACCTTGGTGATGCTGGTCTTGGCCTCGGCTATTATGTTTCAATTACCCGTTGTGATTTATTTCCTTTCGATGTCAGGATTAGTCACTTCCAAGATGTTGAAAGCCTATCGAAAGCACTCCATTGTGGTAATCTTGATTATTTCTGCCATCATTACTCCTCCGGATGTGATTTCCCAACTGCTCATTTCGATGCCAATTATGGTATTGTATGAAGTGGGGATTTCTATTGCAAAGCGGCTGGAGAAGAAAAGAGCATTAGTGGAAGCAGAATATCTGCGTAATCATCCTGAAGAAAATCAATAAACCATGAAGAAGAAAATTGCAATCGGAGGTGATCATGCCGGGTTTGACTACAAAGGCAAACTGATTGAGAAGCTTACCGCTCAGGGATATGAAGTGAAAGATTTCGGTCCCTTCTCTACTGATTCGGTTGACTATCCTGACTATGTCCACCCGCTTTGTCAAGCAATCGAGAGTGGTGGATTTGACTTGGGTATTGTGATTTGCGGAAGCGGAAATGGCGTAGCTATTACCGCAAATAAGCATCAGGGAATCCGTGCAGCGCTTTGTTGGAATGAGGACCTGGCAGCTTTGGCGCGTCAGCATAATGATGCTAACGTGATTGCGCTTCCGGCTCGATTTATATCCTATGAGCATGCGGAAAAACTGTCGGAGATCTTTCTGACTACCGACTTCGAAGGTGGCAGGCACCAAAATAGGGTAAATAAAATAGCCTGTAGCTAAAATGTTATCTTGACCAAAACGGCCTCCGAGATCACCTCGGAGGCCGTTTTGGTTTTATTTGAAATGTAAACTATGCAGATGCTGTAAGGGTCTGGATTTTTCCCACTTCCACAAGCCAATTTGGAAACCTGTTTCAAAGCGTCCTGTGGAGATTAATTTTTGGTGATTTTATGAAGTCATATTCTCACCCTATTATCCTTCATCCTCCTATCTGATTCCTCGTAATCTTACAACTTAGCCGTGCCGCGGGATACTTGATCCGCCAGAATGATTGCGTTGTAGAGATTGGCGATTTTTCCTGATTTGGATATTTCCAAAAACGATTTTTCCGTCCCATCAGGACCTCCAAGCTGCACTTTCACTTGTGGTGAAATTCCGGACTGCATGATGATCTTTTTTACCTGTACTGCAGAAAGCTGCGGATAGTAGGATCGGATCATAGCAGCTATTCCTGCCACAGCTGGTGCTGCCATGGATGTGCCTCCCTGGAATTCATAGTTGTTGTCAGGCATGGTCGAATAGATTCCGTCTCCCGGAGCGAAGACGTCTACGTTTTGTTTTCCATAGTTTGAAAAAGTGGCAATCATCGAGGTGCCAAAATTGGAAGTAAGCGCACCGACCGTGATTACATTTTCTACAAACTCGGGGTAATTTTGAAACTTATGGTCATTCGGGAAGTTTTTGTTTTCAGGATCATCCAGGTCTTTTCCGTCATTACCGGCAGCATGAACGAAAAGGACATCCTTGGACGCGGCATATTCCAAAGCCTCGTATACCCATTCTGCATTTGGGGAAAAACTCTTACCAAAACTGGCGTTGATTACTTTAGCTCCATTGTCCACAGAATAACGAATAGCCAAGGCCACGTCTTTGTCATATTCATCTCCGTCAGGAACAGTCCTGAGGCTCATAATGGATACATTTTTTGCTACACCGTTGACACCTTTTTTATTGTCTCGGGTGGCAGCGATGATCCCTGCGACGTGCGTCCCATGGCTTTCGTCTTTGTTTCGGATAGTGGGGTTGCCATTTCCGTATTTTTTGTCATTTATATCATAGGGATTGTCCCCCACAGGCTTTCTTCCATCGAAGGCCACATTGAGGTGGTATTCTACCTGACCTTTGTAATAATTTATTCCTTCATTCAGATCAGCCAAAGCAGCAGGAATATCCTGTCCCATACCCATTACCTGCATTAAAATTCCCACTTGCTGTTCTTCCTGAGGGCTTTTTGGCTGATATTTTTCAAGCTCGGACATGGAATAATATTCTTTCCCCAGTTGTTTTTGGATATTCTGATGAGCCATACTTACAAATTGCTCAATCTGCACAAGCTGGGGAAGTCCTGCCTGCGCTTCAGGAAGTTTGGATTCCAAGGCAGCTCTTGCCTCTGCCTGATAGGCTTCATCTCCGATTTTGAGGCGGATGATTCGGGCGATTTCCAATTGTTCATGGTAAGATTCCCCGAGGAAATTATACCCGTGCACATCGTCTATATAGCCGTTTCCGTCGTTGTCAATGCCGTCACCGGGTATTTCTCCTTTATTTACCCAAAGGACATCCCGGATATCCTCATGATTCAGATCGATACCCGAGTCGATGACTCCAACGATGACAGTCTGGCCTTTTCGCTTTTTCAAAAGCTCGGCATAGGCCCGATTTACACTCATCCCCGGAACAGTGTCTTTGATCAAATCCAGATGACCCCAACGTTGAGTATCTGATTCGGACAATTCGGAGATCCTTTCAGTGGTATTTGTGTAGCTAATTGGAAGTGCGGTAATCACAGCAGAAGTGCTGCAACCCATGGCGATCAAGCCGATACTCAGGCCAGCCAGTGATTTAGACAGGGATTTAATCATTTGTAAATTTAAGTCCTAAATGGATAATTAAGCATTCAACCCATGTTAAAAAGGGTGAAACCTACAGGGAGTACATGAATGAACTATTACTTCAACCGGAAAACACCCGGCTGAGTTTCGGTGTAAAGACTTTTGAGCGCAGGAAGTTCATTCAGGAGGTTTTTGAACATCCCGGATGGGTCGATGACTACTTGGGGCTTTTGTGTAGTTAGATTTTGAAAAATCTTGGCCTTTTGTTCCAGTGTTTTTTCAGATTCCAAAAACGCCTTTGTGAGATTATAGTTTAGGAATGGTCCCCCAAGAGGATTTCCAAGGTAAGGGGAAGAGTCTTTGGACATGACCATAATTTTTTCCCCGGGATTGATTTGATACTCAGCCTTCGATCTCACAAAATAGGTTGATTCAGATTTTAATTCTTGTTGCCAAAACCACCAGCCTGCGATAGGAAGTCCAAAAAGAAGGATTAAAAACGCCAGTTTTCCGATCACACTTTTACTTGTATTCAGAAAAAACTGAGTGATCAGAAAGGTCAAACCCGGGATAAAAATTAACAGCTGATAGGTTGCTTGCCGTTTGATCAGGAAAAATTCTGCCAGCGAAAAAATCATCCATAGAATGATCATTTGACGCTGTTTTTGTTGATTGATCGTTGAGCCGCGCAGGACTGCACTGTAGAAATACCCCACTAAAGCCAGTAACAAAGGGAAGGCTCCCAACACAGCCCAAATCACCAAAGATTGATAATTGTACTTTTCATAGGTGAAAATCAGCGGCCAGATCTGAAACGCCTCGGTCAGCCCATTATTCCAAAAGTAAAACATCATCACCAGTAGAATCGGTAGGAAGAACCCAATCAGTGATAAAAGAAGCTGTCGGATAGAAAACCCACTGATGGCAATCCCCATGAAAATCATATAGGGAAGGAATATCCCAAAATTCAAATGAAATCCGGTGGCTATACCACCATAAATCCCGATCAATAGGGTCGATTCACTCGTCTCTTTTTGTAGGACTGTTTGAGAAAAAAGCTGTCCAATAGCCAAAACCAAAAATGTACTTCCCAACAAGGCTGGGGATAATGCCGCCATATCAAAGGAGAGGTGAAATAGCGCAGCCATAATGATCGCGGGCAAGTAGGTGTTTTCTTCAAATACCCGGTAGCGGATCAAAACGGTATTCCAATAGATGATCTGAAATAGCACCAGCATTCGGCCGATTAGCTCGTATGCAAATTGGTTTCGCCCAAAAAGGAAATCTATGAACGTGAAGAACCCGGCCGACAAAGGCCCTGTATCATCGATGATATCCTGATAAAGGAAAAATCCGTCACTTAATCTCTCCCCCAAAACCATATAGATCAATTGGGGTTCCGTAAGAGGGAAAGAGAAAAACCCAAGCATTACTATTGCGAGTAAAATCAGGTAGATCGCTACACTGATGAGTCTAAAAGGATCGTTTACTTTGAAAAAACTTAACAAGGTTTCTGCTTTGGATTGTGTTGGATTGGGTCGAAATTAAAGCTTGCCCAAGTATTTCGCTAAATTTGTACCACAAATACTTCAAATGGAAAGCAAAAGACAACAAAAACATGCTAAGCTGCTTCAGAAAGAGCTTGGAGATATTTTTCAGAAAGAGGCCAAACACCTCATTGGGAAAGCAATGATCACGATCACCCGGGTAATGGTCAGTCCTGATTTAGGGTTTGCAAAGGTTTATGTGAGTTTCCTATTAGCAGATCCCAAAGCTACTTATGAACTCGTCAATGAGCATAAAAAGGAGATCCGGCATCACCTATCCAAAAGAATCGGCAAGTCCGTTAGGGTTATTCCTGAAATTGCCTTCTTTCCGGACGATTCTGCTACTTATGCCCAATACATGGATAAGGTAATTTCAGATCTCAATATTCCTCCTGCCCCGCCAGAGGAAGAAGAAGAAGACGAACAGGATTAACCTATATATTTTGAATTCCAGTTCATTTATTGCCGGCAGATATTTTCGCAGTAAGAAAAAGCGGAATTTCATCACTGTCCTGTCCATCATCTCCATGGTGGGTGTGGCTGTGGGGACCATCGCTTTAGTCGTCGTGATGTCTGTTTTCAATGGATTGGAAGATTTGATTCGGAGCCTGTTCGCAAGTTTTGATGCGGAACTGAAAGTGGAGCCTGTAGCCGGAAAAAGTTTTTTAGCTCCAAAAGAATGGCTCCGTGAAATCGAGCAAATCGAAGGAGTAGCCATCCTGACCGAGGTGATCGAAGACAATGCGCTCTTTCAGAATGGGGGAAGTCAGATTGTCGCAAAAATCAAAGGTGTCTCCGACAACTTTCTGGATCAGGGGAGATTTTCAAGAGGATATTTTTGGGGGGATACGACCTTGGGGACAGCCATCAGACCAGGCGCTATCCTAGGAAGAGGTGTTGGTTTTTTTCTTTCTGTCAATCTCGATGCGGTTAACTCGACGATTAAAGTCTTTTATCCCAAGGCGCCCCGATCGGCTGCTAGCATCGACCCAAGTCAGCTCTATGCCAGCGCGCAGCTTGAGCCCCGGGCGTTTTTCAGTATTGACCAGAAATTTGACGATGAATACGTGATTGCTCCCCTCGATTTTACCAGAGATCTGCTGAATTATGGGGAAAAACGCACTTCCCTCGAAATCAAAGTAAAACAAGGTTATGCCATCAAAGACGTTCAGAAACGACTGAAAAATTATTTGGGGCCTGAATATTTGGTGAAAAATGCAGACGAACAGCACGCCGGTCTGATCCGGACAGTCAAACTTGAAAAACTATTCGTTTTTCTCACGCTGACTTTCATATTGGCCATTGCCTCGTTCAATATCTTTTTTTCGCTGAGCATGCTAGCCATCGAAAAGAAAAAAGACATTGCAGTACTCAAGGCCATGGGAGCTCGAGACAGATTGATTCGAGGGATTTTTCTGAAGCAAGGAGCATTGATTGCATTCAGTGGTGCAGTAATTGGTTTGGTTTTGGGGTATTTAGTTGTTCTGGCCCAAGATACCTTTGGATTGGTTTCTTTGGGGATTTCCTCCGCTGTGGTTGATGCCTATCCTGTACGGATTGTCATGACAGATTTCATCTGGATCAGTGTTGCTGTGGTATCGATAACCCTTTTGGCATCTTGGAGACCGGCAATTATTGCTTCCAAGGTGGATACCGTTCGAGAGCTTTAATTCAGTTGCAGACTTTTTGCCAAGCGATTTCCGCCGCCTCCATTCCCAACTCTTTCGCTTTGAGCAGATCAGCACAGGCATCCTTGAGTTTCCCCATCCGCTGATGGGTAATCCCTCTGTGATAATACCCGGAGGCATGTTCGGGATCAAGCGAAACTGTCACCGTGAAATCCGCCAAAGCAGCTTCTAAACGTTGGCTGACATATCGGGCTTGACCTCTAGCCAAGAAGTATTCCGGATTTTCAGGCTCTAGGTCCACCGCCTCAGAATAGTCTTCCTCAGCTTTGGCCCAGCTTTTTTGGCGGGAACGGATCATGCCCCGATAAAAAAAAGATTCAGAATCATCGGGATCCATCATAATTGCAATGGTAAAATCTTCAATGGCTCCTGCATAGTCATCGTGGTTCATCCTGTAAAATCCACGTTGTTTGTAGGTTTGTGAATTACCGGCGGAATCCGAAATCACTTGATCCAATTGTTCCAATAGTACGGTATCGCCTCCTGTTTTCACAAGAGCCAAGCCCTGCTTTGCAGGCAAATGATCCGGATCCAACTGAAGCGCTGTCTCGTAGGATTCGATAGCGGGGACATTATCCCCAAGTCTTGCAAGCGCTCTACCCTTTTCAGCATGAAAATCGGCTTGTTTTGGATTCAGGAGTATGGCTTCATCCAAATACAAAAGCGCAAAATCATACTCCTCCAACGCGATGCTGCACAGTCCAAGATGATAGTAGGCGTCTTCCTGACTGGAAGTTTGTACCGTGGTAATACCGGAGGCGGCGTTGTCTCCAGGGGAAATTTTGAAGAGAATCCTCGTGGTCTCTCCCGGAGGAGTTTTGAGAAAATTCTCGAAATCTACCATGGCTTCTTCATACTGCTTCAATTGATAGCGTACTCGCCCTCGCTCGAAATGGGCCTCAGCATGAATTGGGTTTAAGGTGAGTAAACTGCTAAAATCACTTAAAGCCCGATCCAAATTGCCCTGATTTTGGAAGGCCTGTGCTCTTAGCCAATAAGTCTCCTGATCCGCAGGATGAGTCTGTAGCCATTGATCCAGGTAATCCTGAGCTTCTTTCCATTTCTTGTTTTCAAAGGCGGCATTTCCCAAATCAAAGAAATTTTGTGTGGCCACTCTTTGAAAGCAAAAAGCACTAGCGGATAATTGAATCAAAAAGAAAAAGGCAACGGTAAATCTCATAGTTGGACAACTTGGCTGGTTTGAATCATTCCTAAGTAGAAGGATTAAAATTATAATTTGTTTAGTTGTGATTGAATTTTACTCTTTAAAATTATTTTTTTTTGATCTAAGGCATGTTTATTGTTAAATTCTGGAAAATCTATTTCCTCCCTAACTTATCCCTAAAGATGATCAAATCACTCATCCTGATTTTACTTTTTTTTGGGACCGGATTTGCAGCTTCTTTTGCTCAAGATTCCACAGCCACCCAAAATTCCCTGCGCTCCGGTACCATCACCAGTCAATTTGACTATATCTACAGAGTCTCCAATAGTTTTCAGGATCATGAAGTAGTCAAAAAATCAAATCTTGAGCAGCTCAAAGCCAATGTTTTGGATTCTATCCGTACCATGTCGAAGGAAGTTTCTGCCTTGAAACTTCAAATGACCACCATGGGGGACTCAGTGGTGATCATGCAAAATCTGCTGTCAGCTGAAATAAAAGAGAAAAATCAGGCAATTGCGGATCGGGATAATTTCAGTTTTTTGGGAATGGGAATTCAAAAAGCAGCCTACTCCTCGATGATGTGGGCATTGGTACTGGTACTGGCAGGAGCCTTGTCTTTTTTTGCGGTGCAATATTTCAGAAGCTCCAGCAAAATCTCAAAAGCAGAAAAAGATCTGATAGAAGTACAGGAGGAATTTGAGCAGCACCGAAAAAACACCTTGGAGAGAGAACGCAAATTGAAACGCGAATTGATCGACGCTCAAATGGGGAGAAGCTGACCAATAAGTGGAAATTGCCCCCTGTTTTTAATCGCTGTAAATTTTATCTATGACAAGCTCCCTATCAAAATACGATGTGGTGGTTATCGGACTTGGGGCCGTCGGAAGCGCCACAATTTTTCACTTAAGTAAAAGCTCAAAGTCAATTCTTGGTATTGATCGCTACGAGCCTCCCCACACCTTTGGCTCCAGTCATGGAGAAAGCCGAATCACTCGCCTTGCCGTCGGCGAGGGGGAAGATTATGTCGCTTTGGCCAAGCGATCCCATCAGCTTTGGAGAGAAATTGAAGCGGAAGCTGGAGTGGAAATTATGTCGACTACGTCGGGGATTTTATTGGATTCTGGAGCTCAACCCTGGGCCAAACATGGATCGGAGGGTTTCTGGGATAAGACGGTATCTTTTGCCAAAAGGCAAAATGTAGGACATCAGATTCTCAATCACGAAGAATTGAAGGCGCTGTTTCCGGCTTTTCAGTTAGGATCTTCCGGTAAAGCCTATTTGGAGCATGATGCCGGTTTTCTTCGCCCCGAATTAGCCATCCACACACAATTGGATTTGGCCCAAAAAAACGGGGCTCAGCTGTTGTTAAATTCACCGGTGGAGCAGCTCACCAAGCTGGGGGATTCCATTTTGATCCGCAGTGGAGAAAGGGAAATTCTTGCCGACAAAGTTCTCCTTAGTGCAGGAGGTTGGATCAGGGATTTTTTGCCGGAAGCGGAAAAATCAAAGTTTAAAATCTGTCGACAAGTATTGCATTGGATGGAAATAGAACCTGAATTCACAGATTGGGCCAACTATCCGGTCTGGATGTGGGGCTTTGGTCCAGATCCAGAGGACTTCATCTATGGTTTCCCTTCACTGGATGGAAAAACAGTTAAAATGGCATCAGAATCTTTTGTGGATTCCAGCCATCCGGATTATTTAAGCAGAGAAGTAAGTGCTGATGAGCAAGACTTGTTTTGGAGAGAAAAGGTAGAAGGGAAAATTCTGGGATTAAAACGGGAGATTATTAAGTCAGTGGTTTGCTTTTATACTGTGACGGAAGACGCCCGGTTTGTTATCAGGCCTATGGTTGAAATGGAAAATGTATTACTTGTTTCCGCATGCTCTGGACATGGGTTCAAGCATTCGGCAGCATTGGGAGAGCAGCTGGCAAAGGCATTGGTCGAAGGTATGGAACTATAGCCCTTCTTTTTTTCTGTCATTTCTCTTTCTAATACGCTACTTTTGCGACCAAATCACCACAAAACAGAATGGCCAAAAAACGAGGAACTGCACTGGAGCCGGAGGAAAAGCGAAAATTGAATAAGCAGAATCTAAGTAAGCTGGGAGGGATTTTTCAGTTTTTGATGCCTTACAAATTGGCATTTATATCAGGATTGATCTTCCTGCTTTTGTCTTCACTTACCTTGTTGACATTTCCTTTTGTAGCGGGCAAGCTCATCGATACCGCACAGGGATCAACTTGGATCGTCAATGATGTCAATTCTATTGCCTTAATCCTGATCGGAATTTTGGCTGTCCAAAGCATCTTTTCCTTTTTCAGAGTCTGGCTTTTTGCTCTCGTCTCCGAGCAGGCTATGCGTGATATCCGACACCAGCTCTATGGCAGACTGGTACGGCTCCCGATGACTTTCTTTGACAAAAGACGGACCGGTGAACTTATAAGCAGAATCACTGCCGACGTCAGCCAATTGCAGGATACGTTTTCGACGACCTTAGCTGAGCTTTTCCGTCAGGTCATTACCTTGGTGGCAGGGATTGGGTTTTTATTTTTCAATACACCCAAACTCACCGTCTTTATGCTGGGGACCTTTCCGGTTCTAATAGTAATTGCGATGTTTTTTGGTCGCTTTATTCGTAAACTTTCCAAGAAAACCCAAGATGAGTTGGCCGCGGCCAATGTCATCGTCGAAGAAACCCTTCAGTCGATCAGTACTGTCAAATCCTTTGTAGGTGAAGCATACGAATCGGCTCGATACGGAAAAGGCCTCAACGCGGTAGTTGGAGTGGCTTTGACCACAGCAAAATATCGGGGGGCTTTTATCTCTTTCATTATTTTCGCGCTTTTTGGAGGAATCGTCGCAGTAATGTGGTACGGGGCGAGTCTGGTAGCCGAGGGCCAAATGAGCGTAGGGGAGTTGGTTTCCTTCGTGCTTTACACGACATTCATTGGGGGCTCGATTGCAGGATTGGGAGATATTTATAGTCAGCTACAGAAAGCTATTGGTAGCTCCGAGCGGGTGTTGGAGATTATGGACGAAACCCCTGAAGCTGAGTATGGAGCAACTTCAGAAAAGTTTGAAGGGAAAATAGAATTTGTAGGGGTAGGTTTCAGATACCCGACACGTCCGGAGGTGGAGGTCTTGAAAAATGTATCCTTTCAGGTACAACCCGGTGAAAAAGTTGCATTGGCGGGACACTCAGGAGCAGGTAAGTCAACTATCATCCAGCTTCTCCTCCGTTTTTATGAAAGTGACAAAGGCTCAGTTCTTATTGACGGCAGAGATGTGAAGGAGTGGGACTTGAAGGCCTTACGGAGCAAAATAGGAATTGTACCTCAGGAAGTTTTGCTTTTCGGAGGCTCCATCCGGGAAAATATCGCCTATGCAAAACCTGATGCAACCGAGGATGAAATCATCCAGGCAGCGAAAAAGGCAAATGCTTGGCAGTTTATCACACAATTTCCCGAAGGCCTGGAAACCTTGGTTGGAGAACGTGGGGTGAAGCTTTCGGGTGGGCAACGTCAACGGGTCGCCATCGCAAGGGCAATTTTGAAAGACCCCGCTATTTTGATTTTGGATGAGGCCACATCATCACTTGATGCCGAATCCGAATCTCTGGTACAGCAGGCCCTCGATGAACTGATGAAAGGCCGTACCACTTTGATCATCGCCCATCGTCTGGCTACAATTCGAAAAGTAGACCGCATTTATGCACTCAGTGAGGGGAAAATTGTGGAACAGGGAAGTCACAAGGAACTGTTAGCGGATGAAGGAGGCTTTTATGCCAACTTGGTGCGCTTGCAGTTTGCGGATTAGCGGAGATTATGCGCTGTGATGGATTTGGTCAATCCGATTGTCTTTTCTTTCAAAATTTTTGATTCGGTAAAGAGCATCCGCATTTCAGATTCATTCAATAACCTGATCTCGTCCAAATATTGCTGAGCAACTTGGCGATCCCAACGTTTGAATCTGCTAAGTTTTGTTTTAGTCAATAAAAACAAGAGCAGTCGTTTAGGCAGATACTGAGCAAAAGGCAGGGCATAATGTGCCTCAATTGGGAAATACTTATTTGGAGTCTGGATAAAGTATTTTCTCCCGACTCGTTGAATTTCCCTTGCCATCTTACTTTGTTTTTCAAAAGTATACAGGTGTTCAATCACTGAATTAGAAAAAACCAAGTCGAATTCTTTGTCTTCAAAATTTTTCATCTCTGTCGCGTCACCGATCATGGAGCTGATGTGTGGATGTCTTGATTTCTCCAGATGGAGGTTGAGCAGGGTGATGCGCACACCGGGGATATTTGGGATTTGACTTTTTTTCCAGAAACTCGCTGTCCCTCCGACATCGAGGATTTGAATTTCTTTTTCCGGATTAAAATTTCTAAAAAAAAGCTTTTCGAATTTGCGAAGCCGTTTGGCTCGGAATTTGGCACCAAGTGAATCGGGATGATCGGATGATGCAAAAAGATCGATTATGAAATTCATTAGAAGCCCATTGGCGTTTTGAGATTACAAATAAATTCAAAAGTAAGCAGCTGACGGAATTTCTTTGTTAATTTTGAGACACAAAACTTTAAGGTTAATATTAAAATTGTCAGGTTTTTGTTTTTAATGGACAGGACTAGTATGGATTTATTTTTATGAAGAGAAGATTCGACACCTATTTTCCTTGGCTTTTTATAACCAGTGATTTTCTGGTATCCCTGATTTCATTATCCATAGCCAATGTTTTCCTTCAGCTGACAGGCGTATTCGAGGGAGCAAGTTTTTCGGCATTTCTGCCACTCTCACTGCTATGGCTGCTCATTTCTTCTCTGAGGAAAGACTACAAAATCGGGCGAACAGATGAGTATGATCACACCATCAGAAATCTTCTAGCCACCCTTTTATGGTTTTTGGGTGTTACAGCCATCCTTTGGACGCCGCTTCAAAATGGAAATTTCCGATGGATTCAGATCGCCGGATTAGGGGTGACCATGATTTTTTTCATGGGCAGCTTTCGTGTGCTTGTGCATATGTTTCTTCGTCATTACCGTGCCAAAGGGAATAACTACAGAAATGCAGTGATCGTTGGCAAAGGAGGTACGAGTCCGAGACTTGCTGATGTTTTTAGAATCAGAAAAGATTTTGGAATAAATTTTCTTGGATATTTTGACGATGAGGCAGATTGCAATCAGACACGGGGAGGGATCACGGATTTTTTTGGAGAGGCTCCCAAGTTGGACTTGGACCTCATTTACATTCAAGAGCAACTCGATCCTTCGTTAGTTAAAAAAGTCATTGATTTTGCCGATGAGAACTACATCAAAGTCAAGATGATTCCCGGCGGAAGTCTCCAGTTGGAAAAGAATCTTTCCTTTTCGAAGTATGGAGATTTCTTTGTAATCAATGTCAATGAAATCCCACTTGATAATCCCTTGAATAGTTTAGCCAAACGAACCTTTGACTTGGTTTTTGCAAGTTTGGTGACCATTTTCATTCTCTCTTGGTTGATTCCTTTGGTTGGAATTTTGATCAAATTGGAATCGCGGGGGCCTGTATTTTTTATCCAAAAAAGAAATGGGGTGAATAACAATGTGTTTAATTGTCTGAAGTTCAGATCAATGACTCCAAACGATTATGCTGACACTAAACAAGCCACCAAAAATGATCCCCGAGTTACCCGAATTGGATCATTTCTTCGGAATTCTTCTTTGGATGAAATGCCTCAATTTCTCAATGTGCTGATGGGAGATATGTCCATCGTTGGGCCTAGGCCCCACACGATCCCAATGAATGAAACCTTTAAAACGCAAATCAAACGGTACAATTCTAGACACAAAATCCGTCCCGGAATAACGGGTTTAGCACAGGTAAGGGGCTTCCGTGGTGAGATTGAAAATACCCATCAAATTCGTTCCAGAGTGAGACTGGATTATTTTTATATCAACAACTGGTCTTTTTTCCTTGATATGGGAATCATGGTGAAAACCATACACGAACTGATTTTCAACCGGGAAAACGCCTATTAATCTAGATGTCCAAGTGCAAGTTTTGTGGGAGTTCCGATCTGAGGTTTTTTCAGGCTAAGGAACGGATGCTTGGCTTGGGGGGAAATTTCAGCTATGCTGAATGCATTTCCTGTGAGTCCCTGCAATTAGATTCCATTCCTGCTGATCTTTCGAGCTACTACCCTGCCGATTATTATTCCTTTGCAGAACTCAAAAAGTCCAACCCAATAGCTCGACTTCTGAAAAAATTTCGGATGCGTGTGTTTCTCAGGTTCGGCATTAGATGGCTGAGTCCTGTGTTTGGCTATTGGCTTGTAAAGTTTCAGCCTGGGTTTTCGGATCGTATTGCCGATGTAGGTTGCGGCAATGGGCAGCTTTTATATGAACTTCATGCTGCGGGGTTTACAGATTTGCAGGGTTTTGATCCATTCATCGCGGAAGATACTCAAATCGCTCCCGGATTATGCCTTTGGAAAAAGCGAATTGAAGAATCAGAAGTTTCCTTCGACTGGATTATGATGCACCATTCGTTTGAGCACATGGAGGATCCAGAGGATGTATTGAAATCATGCTATGAGAAACTTAAGCCTGGAGGAAAGCTGCTCATTCGCTGTCCGGTGGCTGATTCAGAAGTCTGGAAAGAAAGCCGGGAGTTTTGGGTTCAACTTGATGCACCCCGGCATTTGATTATTCCGACCCTGAAAGGCCTCAAAATTAAAGCAGAGCAGCTTGGCTTTGTGTTGGATGAGGTAGCATTTGATTCCACTGATTTCCAGTTTTGGGGAACAGAACTGTATCGTCGAGGTGAACTATTGGACGAAAGTAAGACCGCTGCCTTTCTTACCAAGGATGTCAGGTCATCCATGCAAGAAAAAGCCCTCCTGTATAACCAAGAGGGCAAAGGGGATCAGGCTTGCTTTTACTTGAGAAAACCCATCAAAGCTTAAACAGGGCATCAAAGAATCCCATTGTTTCTCCTTTCTTTTTAAATATCAGCATGGGGAGATACTTGTTTACGTGAATAAGTTTTTCCGCAGTACTTCCTAAAAGGATCGCTGCTGAGGTGGTTCTACCTCTGGATCCCAGCAAAATCATATCGGCCTCAATCTTAGTTGCAAACTCCAATATTAAGTTTCCCGGGTTTTTGCCATCGTTGAGCAGCATTTCACATGCCAGTTCTGGATGGTGGTGTTTACTCACAAATTTTTTGAAATCATTCTTCGCGTTTTCTTTCATGATTTCAGAAAACTCCTCGTAAGTTTTCCCTGTTTTTGAATATCCGTGCGGTACCTCATAGAGGTGAAGCGGGACAAGTTCGGCGCCTAGTTTATCCGTAATTTGCTCAGCGAACTCATAGATCAAATGGTTGTGAGATGAAAAATCCGTTGCGATCAGGACCTTTTTAGGAAATTTTATCGGCCTTTTTTCCTGAACCAAAAGCACCGAACAAGGAGCCTTCTTGGCGACACCATCGGCTAAGACTCCGTGACCGGGCAGGCTTTCTTTGCGGCCCATGATGATCAGATCCACATCTTTGATTTTTGCCCAGCGAAGAAAGGAGTCCAAAGGATGACTTCCTTCATCCACGAAAACTTCGGTTTCGATATCCTCAGGAAAATTGTGTTCCTTCAGCTTATTAGTGATGATGGCCTCTATAGATTCATCTGTCGGAGCAAGGAGATCCGGATAGTTATCTAGAATTTCTCTGGGTATCTCCAGGTTTTTTGCCACATGCACGAAATAGCATTTATTGATTCCTAAAAATTTCACAAATACTGCCGTTTTTTTGATCAGGATATCATCCATTTCGGTGAGGTCAAGACCCACCATGGCTTTGGAAAAGAATTTCATAGTGTTGAGTTATTTACCCTCAAGTTAAAAGATTGCCTGAGGAAATTGAACAGATTTTTTTAAATGACGCAAAGAGAATATTTTCAAGGTTAAATTCAGGGGATGAAAGTTATCCAAAAGTACTTTTTGGCCTTAGTTCCGCCTGAGTCAATTATTGAAAAAGTTCAGGAAATGAAATTCCTGATTCGTGATCAGTTTGGGGTAAAGTATGCTTTGAAGTCGCCTCCCCATATTACAGTCAAAATGCCCTTTAATTACAATGAGGCTAAAGAGGGGCGATTAATTGAAAAGCTAAACGAATACTTGAAAGATAGGAGACCCTTTCCGATTCAGGTTTCAGGCGTAGGGAACTTTGGAAAAAGAGTGGTTTACCTAAATATCTTGAAATCACCCCAACTCGAAAATTTTCAGGAAGGAATAAAGCATTTCTGCAAACGCGAACTTCATTTGGTAGATGAATTAAGTGATCGCAATTACCACCCTCACATGACCGTTGCATTCAAAGACATCAAGCCAATTCATTTTTCTGAGGTTTTGCTTTTGGTGAAAAAGCTGAGTTTTGAGACTGAATTTTCAGCCTTGGACTTGGTGCTACTCAAGCGAATAAACGGAGAATGGGTTTTATTTAGGAAAATAAAATTTGGAGCTTGAATTTTAGTAAAAAGGCACTTTTTAAGCCTTTAAAGGCAAAAAAATACAGATTTTTCAAAAAAATTAGATTTTTATAAAATTTGGGTAATTTGATTATTTGTATTCAATTATTTTGATTCTATATTCTCTAAATTTTGTCTTGTCAAAAGAATAAATTGTTTAAAGTCAAATAGCATTCTATTAACCAAATATTATTTTATTATTAATAATTAATCTTTCGATTTTTTAAATTGAATAAATCTAAGGCTCAGAATTTTGTTTGATTTTATCCGATATAATGAAATTTAAATCTCAATTAGGATGAAATACAATGAATTTATTATGAGAACAGGGATTAAGCCCTGATAGTTAGTTTAAATTTTAATAAAAAGACTGTTTGGCCAAATAAAATTGCTTTTTGTGAGACTCTAGGCTGTTTTTTGAGATTTGTTTCAATGCATTATAAGGTCGCATATTGCTTACTGAATGTTAAAAAAACTAAATCAATTACCTATGAAGAAAGTTTTATTAGGCTTTGCATTGAGTTTTCTGACGATCGTGTCAGTACTCGCGCAATCCAAAACGATCACTGGTAGGGTAACTTCGGCCGAAGAGCCTGAAGGTATACCGGGCGCCAGCGTGGTGGTAAAAGGCACCACACAAGGAACAATCACTGACCTGAACGGGTCATATTCAATCACTGTTCCTGAAAATGCAACGACACTTGTATTTAGCTTCGTTGGCTATCTCACTAAGGAAATGCCAATTGGCTCAAATTCCGTGATCAATGTGAGCATGACTACCGATATCAAAGTCCTAAATGAAGTGGTAGTAACCGGATACGGTACTCAGGAGCGAAGAGATATCACAGGTTCTGTGGCATCAATCAGCAATGAGTCAATCGAAAATCTTGTCTCTCCTTCATTCGATGCTCAGTTGGCAGGTAGAGCTGCCGGTGTGTCTGTAACGGTTCCCAGTGGTATTTTGGGTGCAAGACCAATCATCCGAATCAGAGGTGTAAACTCCCTTTCAGGAGGAGCTGATCCATTGATCGTTATCGATGGTGTACCGGTAGTTGATTCCGACCGATCAGGTGCTGTTGCTTCCAATCCATTGGCAAACATCAACCCTGCGGATATCCAGTCTTACGAAGTGTTGAAAGATGGTTCTGCTACTGCGATCTACGGCTCCAGAGCTGCCAACGGTGTGATTTTGATCACTACCAAAAGAGGACAAACCGGTAAAGCTCAAGTAAACTATAGTGTCAGTGCAGGTATTAATGAGGCTGTAGCACAGTTTGACCTTTTGACCGGTGACGAATGGGTACCTATTGCAAACGAAAAAAGAGCAAATGCAAATGCTTCTGCTTTGGCAAATCCAGGTGTAAATACGGATTGGCAAGCTGCCGTGCTTAGAAGAGGTGTGACTCAGCAGCATAACCTCTCGATCAGCGGTGGATCTGAAGCGACCAAATATTTCTTTTCCTTGGGCTTTACGGATCAGGAGTCTGTTGTGAAAAACAACGATTTGAAGCGTTATGCTTTCAGAGCAAACATTGATCATGCAATTTCCAAGAGAGTAAGAATCGGTAACAGCATGTCTTACGCTTACACTGAAATCACGGGACTGAACAATGGAGCAAACTCCCTGTCAGGTGCGATCTACAATGCGACCCGTGCATTGCCAAACGTTCCAATTTATGATCCGGCAAACACCGCGTTCAACGGATTTAACATCACAGCAAATGGAGCAACTACTGGATTTGGTGCTAACCTTGCCGGACCTGACAACAATATTCCAAACATTGCTTATGTATTGGAAAATAACTTCTACAGAGGCAGAAACCACAGACTTTTGGGTAATGCTTATGCTGAAGTGGACATTGTTACTGGATTGACTGCAAGAACTCAGATCGGTATCGATTTGACTATGGCAGATGATTTCACTACGCTTAACCCTAAGCATGGTGATGGTAGAAGTGCAAATGGTTCAGTAACTATGGCGTTCAACCCGGCTTTGAGATGGAACTGGCAGAATACTTTGAATTATCAGACCGTATTGGCTGATGATCACAACATCAACGTGACTGCGGGTGTAGAATATCAGTACACTAATTTCTACAACTTCTCGGCATCAGGAACTGATTTCTCGGATGAGTTTTTCAGATTGAGAAACTTGATCTCCAACTCATACAACAACCAGTTTTCAGGTGGGGGTTTCCAGGAGCAAGGTTTTGATTCTTACTTTGCAAGATTCAATTACAGCTACAAAGGCAAATACCTGTTGTCATTTGCTGTAAGAAATGACGGTATTTCTCAGCTTGCCACAGAAAATAGAAGAGGTACATTCCCAGGCGGATCTATCGGATGGAGAATATCAGATGAAGGTTTCTTCAATTCTGAACTGATCACTGATTTCAAAGTAAGAGCATCTTACGCTGAAGTTGGTAACGTAAGCTTACCGGGAGGTTCATTCCCTTATGCGGGTGGATTTGGTCCAGTACAGGCTGCTGCCGGTGCAGGTATTGGTTATTCCAATGTCGCCAACGTTGCTTTGCAGTGGGAGACTTCCAAGAAGTTTAACGTTGGATTGGATATGACCATTGGTAAAGTGACCATCTCTGCGGATTACTTCAAAAACAACGTAGACGGTATCGTATTGAATGCACCAACTGCACCTTCTTTGGGTATTCCAGGTAACAACATCAGTCAGAACGTAGGAGCGATGTATAACGAAGGTGTTGAATTTCGGGCGGTTTCTAATGTCGTCAACAGAGGCAGATTCTCTTGGAATACTGACTTCAATTTTACATTTATCAAAAACGAAGTAACCAACTTGGTACAGCCCTTGACTGGTACTTACAACAGAACAGTTGAAGGCGGTCCTATCGCTCAGCTCTATGGATTTAAGTGGGCAGGCGTAAACCCGGCAAACGGTAACCCAATGTATTTCAGTGGTGAGAATATTGTACAATATGATTTAAGATCATCTGGAGTTGGAAGATTAACGTTTAGACAATTTGATCCTGCTAATCCTGGTGACATTTCTGTTGCTGGGGCAGCCCCAACTCAAGAATTCTTGGGCAATACGCTTCCTAAATATCAGGGTGGTTGGTCAAACAATTTCACTTTTGGCAACTTTGATGCAGAAATTTTCATCAGATATTCAGGTGGTAACTACATCATGAATGAATCGTTGAGAGGTCTGATGGGTCTTGGATTCTCCAACAACCACAGAGAGATCTTGGGTAGATGGACTGAAAGCGGTCAGGTTACAAATGTACCGAAGTTATACACGGGTCAAGATGCCAATGTGTGGCAAACTTCTTCTGCTAACAGCCGATTCATCGAAAAAGGTGATTTCGTACGTGTTCAAAACATGACTTTGGGGTATAGAATTCCAGCTGCTACCTTGAATAGTGCCTTCAATGGTAATATCAGATCGGCTAGATTCTTTGCACAAGTTCAGAACCCATTGATCTTTACTAAGTATTCAGGAATTGATCCCGAGTCTAACCAGTTTAGCGGTCAGTTGAGCTTCGGTGTTGACTGGAACGTTGCACCGATTATCAGAACTTGGTCTGTGGGTCTTAATGTTGGATTCTAATCAAACCTCCTAAAATCGAACAATATGAAATCGAGCATATTTCAAACCTCACTAGTTGGGAAAATTAAAAGTATTGCGAGATTCCATGTGGCCTTTGAAAAAAAAATGACAAACACATGAAAACAATAATTTCAAATAATATAAAGACAGCGTTAGTTGCATTGGCGATGTTGGGAATTACTTCCTCTTGCGATGTGACTGACCTGCAGCCTGCCAACATCATTCCTGATGCTGAGGCTTTTGCGGATGCTAACCGGGTAAATGCGGCAGTGTTGGGAATCTATGAATCTGCTCAACGTGGATTCTATCTTGGAGCAGTTCAGCGTGGATATCCATTCGGAGCAGCCTCTACACAGCAAGGTGATATGAGAGGTGAAGACATGTACAACGATCAGTTGTTCTACGAAGTCACATATACTAATGCACACAATCCTCAGACTGCAAACAATAACGGACAGTGGATCTCTCTTTACAGAATGATCAACCGTGCAAATATTGTAATTGAGAATCTACCGATAGCGCAGTCTAGCGGTGCGATTACTACTGAAGTGATGAATCAGTTTATGGGTGAAGCGCTTTATTTAAGAGCACTTGCACATCATGAATTGGTGCTTTATTTCTCAAGACCGTATTCTGATAATCCATCGGCGATGGGTATTCCTTATCGTACTTTCGCAATCAATGATGTGTCCAAAGTTGGACCGGGTGAAGCAGTGGGAAGAGGAACAGTACAGCAGGTTTACACGCAACTTTTGGCAGACCTAGATCAGGCTGAAGGTTTGTTAAACTCAAGTACCAATCCATTCAGAGCTCAGAAAGGTGCTGCAATCGGATTGAAAGCTAGAGTGAAATTGCACATGAAAGACTGGGCAGGTGTGTTGACTGAATACAATAAGCTGGTAGGAAGATACACTGTAACAGCTAATCCATTGGCTCCATTTAGAAGCGGTGGAATTAGTACTGACAATATTTTCTCTTTTGAAAATACTGCCAATTCCAATCCGGGTGTAAACGGTGCTTTGGCCAACATGTACGGCAATCCAAACTTGGGTTCAAGGGGTCTGGTAAAAATCAGCCCATTGATTTGGAGAGCATCTTTCTGGCATCCCGAAGATACTAGAAGAAGCATCAGAGGTACCGCAGATGGATTTGTAAGTCAAGGTCCACTTGGAATGTTTACCAACAAATACGTCGACAATACTACGTTCTCTGACAAGTCTATTGTTATGAGATTCTCTGAGGTTGTCCTAGCAGCAGCTGAGGCGAATGCAAGATTGGGCAACACGGCAGCTGCTATTACTTTGTTGAATACAGTGAGAAGCAGAGCATTGCCTGCAACTGTACCGGCTTACACCGCTGCAAACTTTGCAAATGCCGATGCGCTTATAGGTGCGATAATCCAGGAGACAAGAATCGAATTCCTTGCAGAAGGAAGAAGATTCCCTAACATCCACAGATTGGCAGGTGAAGGAAGAATGCCTGGTATCCCGGCTAAAGCTACTTCAAGATCGATCACGGGAATCGCCTTCTACACAGGAACAGGAACTATTCCAACCGATCACTCCTTGCCTTATGCCAGCAACTTGTTTATCTGGCCTATTCCATTGGAAGAAATCTTAACAAATGCTTCTGCACCATTGACGCAGAACCCAGGTTATTAATTTTCAAATAAGGTTTTAAGTTAAAAGTCCGATTCGTAAGAGTCGGACTTTTTTTGGTTATACGCTTTTGTATTTCACCGCAGTGAACGCGGAGGATCGCAAAGTTTTTTACTACGGACCAATGGTTAAAGTTTTTAAACCTTGATCTACAGTTATTAAGTCTGCTGAACATCAAAATTGGAAAATGCTTAGATGATCTCGGTTCTTATTCATTTCTGATCATGGGGAATTTAGCTAAAATTTTTTGTCACAGAATTTCACGGGTTTGAACCAGGAAAACTGCGAGACGAGAAATAGTATTTGCTTTTAATATTAAATGCAAAATTTAATTCTTTTTTAGGCCGATTTCATCGCCTAGATTTGGCCACCAAACATGTTCCAGACAGGAATATTTGAATTGTTGCCCAATGAAAAATCAAAATGAATTGCTGCAGTCACCTGCTGCACATAGCCATAGCAAAGCCTCCTCCTCGGGAGGCTTTTTTATTGGGTCAACTTTCAAATCCATTTCTCTGTGTTCAGAAATCAAAAAAATGACAGTCAAGAAATTAGCTATGAAAAATCACCTTAAATCAACCGTCTCAATTCTGGTAATTATTGCCGGATTGACTTGGTCCTGCCAGGACATCAATGAATCTGTTCCCGTAGTACTGGAGGAAGATCTGGTCACGCATTTTACGCAGACTATTCCAAACCAATACATCGTCATGCTAAAGCCCAATGAGACCAATTTCAGGAAGTCAGGCGATTATATCTCCAATCAGGCTGCCATGCGAAAATATTCCGGCGCGCTGCTTGCCTCGCATCGTATCGCAGCTACACAGATTGGGATGACTTACAGTGCAGCTATTGATGGGTTTTCGGTTCATTTGAGTGAGGAGCAGGTAAAATCTCTTCGGACGGATTCAAGAATCCTTACCATCGAAGAAGATGAGTGGATCACCCTGGATGGGGCAGGAGCCAAGGGCGGAAAAGGGGGGTCTACTACCAAAGGACCTAAATCCTCTCAGCCCGCTCCTACGGAACCAGAGCCAACAGAGCCGGTACCTTCGGAGCCAGAACCCAGTCCAAGTCCTGACCCAGATCCGTCCTCTTCGATAGATTATAGCCCGGAAACTTCAGATCCAAATCAAGAGGTTCCTTGGGGAATCCAAAAAGTGGGGGGATTCTCTACCTACATGGGATCCAATGTGGCCTTTGTGATTGATTCTGGGATCGATTTGGACCATCCGGATTTGAATGTGTTGGCTAGCTTGGGCTTCAAAGCCGTACCTGATGATATCAGCACTACTTTGGATGATGAAAACAGCCACGGAACTCACGTTGCCGGTACTATTGCCGCCATCAACAACAAGTTTGGTGTGGTAGGCGTTGCCGCAGGTGCACCGGTAGTTCCTATTAAAGTATTGGGCCCTACAGGAAGCGGGCAGAAGTCCTGGGTGATCGCAGGAATTGATTATGTAGCGGGAGTTGGAAAACCAGGGGATGTGGCCAACCTCAGCTTGGGAGGGTCACCGAGCAGCATTCAGGATCAGGCAGTGATCAACGCTGCTGCCAAAGGGATTTTTATGGTCATAGCGGCAATGAACAATGCAGATCTGGCAAGCAATTATTCTCCTGCGAGAGTGAACGGGACCAATATTTTCACCATTTCTTCCATGGACAGCAACGGGGCCTTGTCTTCGTTTTCCAACTATGGAAATCCTCCGATAGATTTTGCCGCACCGGGTCGGAGCGTACGGTCCACCATGCCGGGAGGAGGCTATGGTTCTAAGAGCGGCACCTCCATGGCGACTCCCCATGTGGCGGGAATGTTATTGCTCAATGGGGTACGTATCAATGGATATATCACTGGTGATAAGGATGGGGATCCTGACCCGATCGCGTATCGGGCAGATAGGTGAGTTTTACTCCGAATAATTAAAAATATGTGTATCCGAAATCTTGCACGTGAACTTATAAGTTGAGGATTTGAGGAGGATTCCCCCTTGAAAAGGGGGTTGGGGGGATTTTTCAAAGATGACTCGTCCTAAAAACAGTTTACAGGTTATTGTTTAAATCCTGATACTGATTGACTGTTTGTGTTAGTCCGTTTATTGGTTTACAAGTGTACGGTTTTTGGGATAATAGTTTTTCCACAATCGATCTGTTTTTTGATTGGTTTGATGGATCTCTTCAGGAGTTTTGTTTCCTATACTCATATGAGGCCGCTCTTGGTTGTAGAG
>NZ_JAUXYL010000045.1 GCF_030694375.1 Algoriphagus sp. | reverse complement strand
TGCGCAAAAGCTGATTTACTCAATCCCGATCTTTGCCATCTATAAAACAGCTCATAATAGGTTTCGATACTTGTCTTTTTCATCCCGCAACTTTAGCTCAGAAATCAAAGCACATCAAGATGCAGTTTATCGGAGGGATACAGAGAATGGCTTAAAATGATATTTGAATACCATGCGGAATTCAATAAACGATCAGGAGACCTGCAATTTTGGACCCATGAAAATCATGCAATTGAACTCTTTAAGCAAGAAATGATCGAAAGCCGAATGACCTATATCCATGAAAATCCGGTCAGAGCGGGAATTGTTGAAAAGCCAGAAGATTATCTTTATTCCAGCTCAAGAAATTACTCAGGACTAAAAGGAAATATAGAAGTGGATTATTGGTAAATTGAAGGCATCAGCCAATTAGAAATTGGTTGGAATATTTGGGTGTAGTTGCAAACTACACCCAGTCCAAACGCAAATTGACTACTCCCAGAAGGGGATTAATTCGCCAATTCTAAATTGGTTTGGACTACGCCGAGCGGGGATAAATTCTATCCCATTAAAAAAACTAATCCCTTTTCATCTTTTTCAACATCTCCAAGTTATTTCGGTCTGAAACCAGCAAGCGTCAATAAAGGTTTTTGTGTCGGAAATGGTTGTTTCGCTAGGGAAATCCTTCCGTCGTTATAGCTGAGATACATAACTTCTACTGTGCCTTTCGATTTTCCTAGAACAAGTTGACTCCGTAATTATACAAAGTAACACTAAAAGAAATCAGGTAAAACAATAAGAGAGGTTTCTTTTTCGTATAATTCAAATTTAAGATCTGGATCATTTGAAACTTTGGAAGAAACAAAACTTTTGTCAGAACCATAATCATGAGAACTCCATAATTTTAAGACAACATCATTTGACTTAATTTTAACTTCATAATTACCAGGCTTTAGGTTTTTATAGCCTCCTTGTTTTTCAATGATTTCAGTCAAAATATCATTATCAATAGAAGTATTATTTTTAAAAATTTTAAAACTTAATTTTTTGCTAATTTTAATTACTGCAACCTCAACTTGGTTGGAATATTCTATTTTAAAATCAGTATGGAAAATTGTATTCACTTCATAATTCCTCCCGTTTAAAGCAATTTGACCCACGGAATCAATAGAAATTAAAGGTCTTATCTTACTTAACCAGCCTAATCCTAAACTTGAATTACTTGAACCATCCCGGTCAATTCCTCTGGTGAGGTTCTTTAGTTGTCCGCTTTTATCAAAATAGAATGAAAAATTAAATTGAGAAATTTTATCAGCATCACCTCTAGGATTGTACTTAGCTTGCTCGACCCGAGAATTATAATATTTTAAAATACTAGCATATTCAGAAGGAAAATCTTTAGAATACTCTTTTAAATAAGAATACAACATAGGGAGAACTTTAGAATCAATCTCCAATTTAATATTCTTTCCATTATCTAATTCATAATAAGAGAAATAATGATTTGAGTTTTTAATTTTTTCTTCTCTTTCTAAGACATATCTTTCTTCTTCTTTAATTCTTTCTAATTCTTTACTTTCCTGGTGTTTTTTTAATTCAATTTTTTTTCTATTGATATTAGTTATTTCATTTTGTGTTAAGTCAATTACCTCCATTTCAATAGAATTAAGACAAGTAGAAACAAATACCTTTTCTCCAGGATAAAATATTATTTGTCCTGTTCCCGCATAATCTGACATTTCTAATGTATAATATTCAAATGACAAAGGAGTAATTGAATATGTTCTATCGCTTGAAAAAGAAACCTTTTCAATATCATCAAACAGAATTTTATAAATTTTTCTTGGCCTACCTATTTCTCCTTCTATTATTGATCCTAAAGATCTGGTATTACTCCGTAATTGGACGTTACATAAATTCCCATCTCGAAGACTTAAATCACTGAGATCAGTTAGAACCTCGCCATCAATTTTCAGTACCCATTTTTTTCCTGCTGGTACCGTTTTAGGAGAGGTTGTTATATTAACTAATTGTTGTGCAGGAAGTTGCGTTATTATTGAAATGAGTACAAAAACTAAAAGTATTTTTTTCATGAGCGAATCCCTAAATTTTTGGATGTTTCTTTTTTACAGACTTAATATATAAAGTAGGGTAAAACTAAGTGTATTTAAACTAAATTAAATTCACCATTTGAGTATCATTTGAAGTTATACAAGATCGTAGTTTGCAAATACTTTCGAATATCCAATCGGCTTCTAATTCGCTGTAAATGAACAATTAGATCAATTAGCTATTCTAAATTGGTTAAAATATTTGGGTGTAGTATTCTACCTACACCCAGCGTCCCTAGGAACTTCAATCCTTGAAGGAGAAAGATTCTTGCGACAGTGTCGCAAGAATTAACCAAAGCCTATTTTAATTTGGCTTAAATATTCGGCCCAATCCACTCATTCCGATTTCTCTTTCCCTTCGAAATAATTGGTCGTGTAGATGGTTCTGCTGTAGGTTCCGAAATTATAGTTGATACTTTCTGCAAGTTCCAAGAGATGCCTTGGATCCACTTCATACAAGTCTCCCAATTGGGCAGCTTGTAAAATATCAAGTCTTCTCAGTCCGTTTTCTATTTCCAGATACTCTTGAGGCGTGGAGTCGATTTTTGCAGACACGATATCCAAATCGTACTTAAACTCTTCTCTGAGCTTTTTTAAAATTGAATTCTTCATTTATCCTTCTGTTTTGGCTAGCGTTCGTCGCAATAATTCAAAAAGCTCCTGTTTCTCTAACTTCATCTGGTCCAATTCTTTGATTAAGAAGCTGATTTGGGTATCCTTTTCTTTGATAATTCTCTCGAACAACTTTTCAGATTGTTCGTCAGCTTTGCCTTCGAAGGAATTTTGAGCAATGACCGATCTGCTGTAGGTTCCGGTATTGTAATTCACTACGGGGAGTTCCTCCAAAAGGAAGTAATCAGGCTTCACCTTATAAAGATCTGCAAGTTGCATAATTCTCTCAAGAGTCAGTTTTGATCTACCTGTTTCAACGCTTGAATAAGTCTTTTGAGTAATTCCTAAAACATTAGCCACATATTCCTGAGAATAGTCATTCGAATCCCTCAAAATTCGCATAATTCGATGAGCATGTACCATATTCCTGCTGCGTTGGCAATAATAAAAACCTTGAACTAATTTAAGGCTTTTGAAAGGGTCAAACAAGCATTTAATTCAAGAAAATCCCATTGAACCGAGCGTTGGTAATACCGGAAAACAGATATACTGTGATCATTCATTCGGATGTTCACCCATCTAGGTATTTTTTTAATTTGGCCCAAAAAATGACACCTAAACACAATTTAAATCATGCTTTAAATACGCTGAACAGCAACATTTTCGCAACCAAAAAAAGGAATTCAAAATTGAATTAATCAAAAATCACCTTGGCTTTCTTGGGTAATTGATTGTATCTGGTTTAGTTCCCTTTTCAATATAATCCCTATCATTTGCAGGAGTGGTTTGGGGATTTGGCCTTTCTGGACTGTTATTCCCATTTCCAGAAGACGATGCCGAATTGTCTCGGTTAAAGACGATAAACTTTAGTTCCATTTATTTAGTGATTTAAGATTATAATCAACAGAGTCGATAACAAAGAAAGGATATATAATAAACCTGAAATGAATATATTCTTGTTCTTGTCCTTTGTTACAGTTTTAATTATTTTGATATCCTCAAGTATATCAAATATTTCGGTCTCCATTATCTCATCCAAAGCTGAGATTAGTTTCTTTTCGTACCAATTTTTTGAATACCCATTTGGTAAATTTACTGAATAAAAGTTGATTGTGAGTAAAAAAAAGGAAATCAAAACTAAAATTAAAGGAATAAGTAAAAAATAGACATTCTTGTTATTTGTACCTAATTGGGCAAAAGCACCAAGGTTCACCGTAAAAAGAAAAGTGGATATTCCTAAAAATACAGAACTAGTTTTCTTTGATTCATCAAATGACAGTCTTGTTTGATCCAATTGAGACTTTACCATTTGTGCCAAATATTTTTTTGTTTCAATATTTTCTTCAGTTTTCATAGATCAAAACAAAAAGGAATTTTTCACAGAAAATCCTTATTTCTCCAACATCCTCTTCAACATCTCCACCTTCTCTTTCTCAGATTCCAGCAGTCGCTCGTAAAGCTTCTTATTTTCTTCAAGCGCCTCGACCCATTTTTCTATAGGATTCACATTGAATGTGGTATGGTAATTTACACCGCTGAATTGACCATTAAATGAAGAATTAAAAAAGTTGATAGCGGTTTCCTCATTAAAACTTTTAATCGCCTCTACAGGAACTTTCAAAATCTCCGCCACCTGACGCAAGAGCTCCTCCTCGACTTCTTCCTTTTGCTCCAGCAGGCTGATCTTCTTCTGGGACCAGTCTTCACCGAGTTCGTGGGCCAGGGCTTCCTGCTTGATGCCCATCATCTCCCGGAATCGCTTGATGTTTCTGCCGTGGTGGATTTTTTCGTTCATAGTCTGGATGATTAGAAAGGGAAATTAAGAAATTCTTCGATTAGTCGTTGGACTAAATTATTCCTTCGAACTGAGATCAGCAAGAGAATCGGCGGGATTGGTTACTTTTTCCTGACAAAAAATGTCGGGGATGGGTGATTCCTCCTTGCGACTCCAAATAATTCCGAAATAAACAATACGCCAACGGCTAACCGCCAAGCGCCGAAAACACCTATGAATTCGCCCTCCTAGCACAAAACATCGATAGGAAGGGCGCGGTGGCCCGACGTGGCAGCGGGCCGGCGTTTGGCCTAGTGCGGTAGGAGCTTTGCCACGTCTTGATTTTTTCGTTCTTTTTTATCAAGAAAAAAGAACAAAGAACACAAAACTCCACCTGAAAGATTGTTGATCGCTGGATTTCTCCACCGGATAATTCCTTAACCATCTCCCCTACCAGCGGGACGACCAATATTGATTCAATAGCTATTCATCAATTCATGAATTGTTAAATCCAATATCGGCCATGCCTACGGCATTTTGGAAAACCAATGCTTATCCATTATTCCAGCCATTAAAATGGCTGGCTATATAATCGGTCATGCCTGTCTGCCGAACAGGCAGGCCTACGGCATTAATTCCGAAAATATCCTACCCTACTTCCGTACAATTGTCGCGAGTGGCTGCTCGCTGGATTTGTCCTTCGAGTAATTTTCCTTCACAGTCCCGTAGGGACGACCCATATCCTAGCCAGAGGTTTAAACCTCTGGATTTAGGTTTAGCGATAAAATCTGGTAAAAGTCCCATAGGGACGGACGATATTTATACAAGTTCTTTAAAAAGGTATTCAGGTAAAAATTCCACATTATGGGCTTTAAGCATCATGAGATATTCCTCTCTGAAGGTCATTTTCCGATGATGGATTTCCTGATTTTTCACATAGTTAAAAACACTCGAAATCTCTTTTTCACTATAGGTAAAAGAGCTGAATGCCGATTGCCATTCAAATCTATGCTCAAGTAGCTTGGATTCATTTAACCACTTGGATGATTTGGATTTGCCATTTTACATTATTTCCGAGATAGCTTGCTTCGGAAAAAACCGGAACAGACAATGAACTTGGTCGAAATGCCCGTTTATAATCAGCGTTTTTGCTCCTGTCTCATTGATCAGATTGCCTATCACTGCATATAATTCGCTTTTGAAGGAATCTTGAATAACTGCTTTTCTGTATTTCACCGCAAAGACGGTCTGGCAATACATCTTTGAATAGGTATTTGGCATGACAAATTGGGTTTGGACTTGAACTAATTTAAAAAAAATCGGCCATGCCTTCGGCATTTTTATGAACTCCTTATTCCTTTTACCAGCCATTGAAATGGCTGGCTAAAGTATCGGTCATGCCTGTCTGCCGAACAGGCAGGCCTACGGCATTTTTTCAAGAATATTCCTCCCACCCTGCAGCCTGGCTGATCGGTGGATTTGTTCATCAGGAAATATTCCTTCACAGTCCCGTAGGGACGCCCCATATCCTAGCCAGCCGTTTCAACGGCTGGATTTAGGATTCACGATAAATTTGGGTAAAAGTCCCATCGGGACGGACGATTTAATTTCAACAGCAAAAACCAATATCCTCGAGAGGTAAAGCTTCGAGTCGCGATTTTTCGGGATATCATGCCCACTAAAAGATTGCTTCTATCCTCCCAGCTTCTTCAGTTTGAGATAGCTTTCCTTAGCCAAGGGACGCAGATTTTCACGATTACCTTCCATATCAAGCTCCTTGCATTTGCTGAGTTGATCCCTATAAACCAGAAAAAAACGATCGATTGATTCTTCCCCTCTCATCCCCATCATCTCGGCAATAATGAAGCAAAGGTCCAAGGAGTGAAAACTTTCCTCTGTAAAACCGATGGATTCCAAGCCATAGATCAACTGCATGTGCCGAAGATCCTGCATGATCAGGTTCTCAATAAGCAATTCCTTATTCATACGTACCCTCCTTTAATTCTTTCGCAAGCTCGATTAAAGCTTGATAACATTCCTTGGCTAACGGGCGAAGCTCCTCCCCCAAATGCGTAATGGAATAATCACTTGCCCTGTGCATATAGCTCAGGTAGCTGTTTGTAAAACCATCCACTCCATCACATTTTTCTACGTCAAATATTTTGAGCAGCAGATCATAGATTCCCAGGTAATGATTTTCTGTGCTCAAATCCAATGCTTCTAATCCATCTGTCAACTGGGAATGCTTCATATCGGCCATTATCAGTTCTTCAATTAGTTCTTCAACAGAGATGTTCAGTTCGGTTTGCATGGGTTTATGCGTTTAGTGAAAGGAAATAGTGTTCAAAATGCCTGTCGCACAGCCGTCGAACTTCTGCCACCCGTTGGGAGAGGGTTGTCGATACAGCCTCCTCCACCGGGAATTCTGTTTTGTACCGAACCTTGCAATAGGCATCCTCCAAAGTCTGCAGAAGGCTAATTTCCTCCTCTGTATCCTGAGGAAACACCGAAGACAGCTCTGGAATAAACTGGTAGCATTCCCTCAGCAGTACTCGGGTTTCATGACTTTTGAGTTCCCGCTTCTCCCATGCCATTTTGAGTCCCCTCAGCCGGAGTTCCAGTGCCTGATGGAGGAAGAACAGGGAAACGTCCCATCGCTGATTTTCCTGCTCATCGAGGGCGTGTTGCCAAAACTGATCGGCTCTTTCCCAGTTCTTTTCAAGGCTAGACCGGAGTTGCAGCATTCGTTCCTGAAGTCGTTCGGCAGGGATTTCTTTCAGCTTACAGACACCTACTTTTCTATAGATCAGCTGAAGCTGTCGGAGATGATATTGGAAAAACAGGTTTCCCTTACCCATATCCCGAATGAGTGCATTTCGGTTGATCGAATGGATGGCGATTTCCTGCATGCCAGATGCGAGAAAACTGAATAAGCCTTGAGTATTGTGATGCTCATCAAGCTCCTGATGCCGGAGTACCACGAATACTTCCCTTCGATGAGAAACATCCGCATGGTTGAGATTAGGAAGGTCAAAAAGAAAAATCATTTCCGGGTCAACTAAGATCTTCAAAGATTCGATCAGCTGAAGAAAAAAGGCTTCTGAAGTATTAACCAATTCCGGCATAGAATCGGGTACCGCTGCGGGTTCAGGCTCAGGGGCATATACCAGCTCCAAAAGCTGCTTCAGGTCTTCATAGAAGGCAAGCATTTCTTTCACCTGAAGCTGATTCTGGACCATTTGCGGATCGGTAATCCAAGCTTTAAGGAGATCCCAGAGGAAGAGTTTGCATTTCTCCTTGTTTTGAAGATCTGCAAATAGTCCGGGAAAGTTAGATACAGATTTCATCGCTCCATTCGGTTGTAGCCTCCTGCTTCCCCATACTTGTTACTGGGATTTTCCTCCAATTCCTTTACCCGATTTACCAAACCTTTATAGCACTTAATTGCCAAAGGCTTCAACAAATCGCCATAATAGGGAAGAGGCAAGAACTTTACCTCCTTGACGTATTCCATGTACCTGTCTCCTAGATCGAAATAATCAATCTCTTCGCCTTTACCCCAGACTTTTAGGATCAGTTCCAACATTTCAAAGCGGCAAAAATCCAACTCTCTGATGCTTCGGACTTTCATGTTGACCTGAAAAAACCTCAAATCTTGAATAATCAACTCTATAATTAATTCCTCAGTGCTCATATATTTATTGTTTTGATTGACTTGACTCATTTTCCTCTTTCTTCTGAATCAACTTGATAAGAATCAGATTGCAGGCTTCCATCATTTTTATCAGTTCATTCACTTCATTTTGAGTTTTAGTGGAAAAGTGAGATTCCAAGGAGCCAAAATGATCCATGCATTCCAGCAGGCATTTATCCAGAAAGAGGTGCCAATCCTTTTTAGTATTCTTTTTAAAAAAACTGTACAAAAAGTAAAGAGGGCTTACTATCTGATCTGCATCTAAGTAGAGTGGAAATTGCTTTGGAAAATCTGCATGGTAGGGTTCTCTATTCTTCAACGAACCTTTGTAAATCACATCCTCGATTCCTGCAAAAGAAAAAGCCTCAGCCTGTGTATCTGTATGGTAATTAGATAAGACTTCGGCGTGAGTCACTATCTCTTTCAGATACTCGATATACCTGATAAAATCGCTTGGATTTCTACCATACCAAACCGGCTGTGGATCAAAGTATCCTGACCTGACCGTCTCCAGGAGCTCTCGCCAGAACTGGATGTCGTAATAATAAAAAAGCCATTTGATATGGTTTAAACTACGATTCCAAATCTCATCCCATTTCTTTCCCAACCATTTATTTAAGGATTCTGTAGAGTACTCAAGATGCCTGACAAATAACAAATGACAGCACTCCACAAGCTGAAAAAGTGTGGTGAACTCCATTTCACCATATAGTTCAGGAATAAAAGCAGTTGAACCACGATTTTCAATTGTTTCTTCCGACTCACTGATAAAAGACCAACGTCGAATTATATCTAGCCATTGTTCAAAGGGTCTTTCGACGAAAATATCATAAAGTTCAAGGACTGGATTGACCAATGCCTTGGGTTTTAAAAAAACAGGCAAAGCTGAATAATTATACTTTGCTCCTTCCTCTACGCTGGGCGGTAGAATATTTTTGATTTTCACTTTCTCAATCTTATAAAAATCGAAGTGCTCCTTTGAAAGCTCCATTCCAGCCGCAAGCATTCGCTCCAGTTCGCGCAGGATACGTTTATGATCCTTAGGATTTTTCCCCATGTAGGTTTGCTTCGTGCGGTATAGTCCATTCTCCAATGTTCTCAGTTCCACACGCCAGCCTGGCAGATCCATTACTTCCGTAAAGAGCCTGGAGAGTTCCCCCAAGGGGTTTTTGTAAGCTTCAGCGCTTAAAATTTCATATGGACTCATAGTATAAAATTTTGGTGAAACCTAGCAGACCATCGCCTACTTGGTTCTCCAAAATTTGCAAGTCCATGACTGCTAAGCTATTCCAAGTTGGAATAGCTTATTCTTGAAAAGGGATAATTTATTCTTTCGCATGGGTGTAGTTCAACAGTCGCCTTGGTCCTCCTGCATATTTCTTATCTCTTGGGATCAAGAATCCGAAGCATATCCTCTTGCCGAAAAATTTCTAAATAAGGCATTTTAATCTAAAAGTTTATTTAGGGTTACTTTAACCTTTCGATAGGATCAAATTAGCTTATAGGTATATTTAATCTATATAATTCCTATCGTAAAATGCTGTTAACCTTACTTTTACATTATTGAAAATTTGATTTTTTATCCATTACTTTTTACTTTAATAAGCTAGTTCTAAAATCATCTAAATTTTTCAGCAATGGCAACCTTACCCAATTCCAATATCATCCTGCCCAAAGGCAAAATCGGAAACTTAGTATTCTATACCCTAAATGGCAAAACAGTAGTTCGGAGCAAGCCTTCGCCCAGTCATAAAAACAAACACAATCCCAGTCCGCTACAGCTCATCCAGCGGGAGAAGCTCCAAACCATCAACACCTTTCTGAAACCGATCAAGCAGGCTTTGGATTTCGGCTATCAGGAATTCTTGACACAAAGCAAAAAGGGAATGCACTGGGCCTATTCTGAAATCAACACCAAAGGATACAACCACACTAAAAGCCCAAAAATTGATCCCGCTTTCCTGCGTATCAGCAAGGGAAATCTGCTTGGACCTGAAAATGCTCAGGCAACTAGAAATGGGAATTCAATTCTAATCACTTGGTTGGACAATTCCACCGAGGGAAAAGCTCAGCCAAGCGATGAGACCTTTATTCTATGCTATTGTTCCGAGGAAGCAAAATACATTTGGACGGAAATCAGGTTTCGAAGGAATTCTGCTCAGGCAATCATTGAGTTAGATTCGGTCAAATCCCCCCTTTCCTGGCATGTCTACTTAGCCTTCAGTCAGCTGAATATCAAAAAGAAAGAATACATCCTATCGGATTCTGTGTATTTGGGGAAGGTTTGAGATTTGGACGACATATCCTCCCAAAAAAGTCTGCAATTCACTAGAAAGTATTAAAACTGACGCCAATTATAAACCGAAAATAACACAGTTTAGAAGCAGAAATTCTTTTTTCAAATCAAAAAAATCAAATAACTATTGCGCAACCAAATAATTGCACATAAATTAGCAACCACTTGGTAGCATAAAAAAAGAATGGAAGTAAGACGAGACGTATTTCAAGCGATAGCAGACCCAACAAGACGGGCAATCATCCTACTCTTGACTGTTGGCGCATTAACACCAAATGCCATTGCAGAACACTTTGATTCAAGCAGACAGGCAGTTTCAAAACACCTTCAAATTCTCACCGAGTGCGAAATACTCAAGCAGGAGCAGCAGGGTAGAGAAATTCATTATCACCTCAATGCGGCCAAAATGCAAGACATCGAAAAATGGCTGGAGCAATTTAAACAATTACTTGCCAAGCGTTTCGACCAATTGGACGTCGTTTTAGAACAACTTAAAACAAAAAGAAAATGAATAGCCTACTACAATTTGACTTTATCGTCAACAAAGAAAACAACACCGTTAATGTAACCCGTGAATTCGCTGCCAACTTAGAATTGGTGTGGGAAGCATGGACAAATCCCGAAATTCTTGACCAATGGTGGGCTCCAAAACCCTACCGTAACCAAACCAAATCAATGGATTTCAGAGAAGGAGGAATGTGGCTGTACGCCATGATAAGCCCTGAAAATGAAATCCATTGGTGCAAAAATGACTACCACAAGATAATCCATCAGTCCATGTTTTCGGGTTTGGATGCATTTTGCGATGAAAACGGTACAGTGAATACCGAAATGCCCAGAACTGTTTGGACAAATGTGTTTACAGAAAAGGAAAATACTACGCTCGTGAACATAACTGCCAGGTATGATCAACTTTCTGACTTGGAAAAAGTAATCGAAATGGGCTTTCAACAAGGTTTTACAATGGCTCTTGAAAACCTTGACCAATATCTTGAAGCACAATTTCGGTTAAGAAAGCAAAAAAAGTCTGACATCAAAGCAAGAGTAACCACCTATTTAAACTTTCCGGGCAACACAGAAGAGGCCTTCCTGTTTTACAAATCTGTTTTTAAATCAGATTTCATCAATGGAATTCAACGCTTTGAAGATATTCCGGCTGATGCTGGGCATCCACCCGTCGCTGACGCTATCAAGAAAATGGTATTGCACGTAGAACTTCCCATTCTTGGCGGGCACATTTTAATGGGAACCGATGCACCCAAAGAAATGGGATTTACTTTAACATCCGGGAACAACATGCACATCTGCCTTGAACCGGAAACAAGGGAGGAGGCCAAACGCCTGTTTGATGAACTCTCTGCCGGAGGGCAAGTATCCATGCCCTTAGCAGACATGTTCTTTGGTGCCTACTTTGGTGAATTCAAAGACCAGTTTGGAATCAATTGGATGATTAACCACCAAAAAATATGACTAGACTATGAAATCATGCATGATCCCGTACGTACGGTATCACACAGGATGATGATTATAATGCATGCGAAGATTCCCTGTCCGACTACAGGCGGGCATGTGGCCTTTAAAAATCAAATTATAAACACATGAAAAATAAAATTCTCGACATCATCTCGTTTATTTTCAGCCTCTTACTTATCAACGGAGGGTTAAATAAATTCTTGAACTACATGCCTGTACCTGAAGATTTACCTTCAGAATTACTTAAGGATAATACAGCTCTTATGGAAATAGAATGGTTGATCCCTTTGGTGGGATTAGCAGAAATAGTTGGTGGCATTCTTATCGCTTTTCCAAAAACAAGGGCATTGGGAGCATTGGTTATCTTCCCTGTAATGGTTGGCGTTTTGCTAACTCATATTTTTGTAGCCCCAAGTGGATTTCCCATCGCCCTTGTAATTTGGGCGGTATTGGTTTGGATAATTTATGAGAATAGAAAAAGGTATTTTCATTTGATGACATAATAGCTGAGGAAGTCTAACCAACCCACCTAGTTAAGGTCCATTTTTCCATGTTCTATTTTCAGATTAATAATAGATTTGGGATAGTTTGACTCCACCTTCTCTTAGTCATCTAGTTTCCGACTGCTTACCAAATTGACGCTGAACTGAGCGCAGTTTGCCCTGCCCTGCTCAGTACAGTTGTCGGGAATGACCTATTTCCGGTCCTAAGCATTTCTATTTCTCACTACCCCCTATTAGTTTTAATTTTTTCTTTAATTTATGAAAAAATCAAAGTCTAGGCCATGAAATATCTTCCGCTTTTTCTCCTTTTATTTTTCACCATATCCTATTCATTCGCCCAGAAAAAAACCTCTCCCGATCGGTTTGCAGGTTTGGATACTGAACTAACAAAAGTCCTGGAAACTTGGAAAGCTGCCGGATTTGCCGTGGCGGTGGTCGAAAAAGATAAAATCATCTACTCCAAAGGATTTGGATTTCGGGATTATGAAAATAAAATTCCGGTAACTCCAAACACACTTTTTGCAATCGGCTCAAGCAGTAAAGCTTTTACATCCGGGCTATTGGGGATTTTGAGGGAAGAGGGCAACTTGTCTTTTGATGATAGTCCGATCAAATACATCCCCGAACTCCGATTTTACAATAATGAAATGAACAACGGGATCACCATCAAGGATTTGATGACACATCGAACAGGACTTCCAAGGCATGACCTGAGTTGGTATTTTTTCACTACCCAGTCCCGGGATTCATTGATGCAACGTATTCAATATCAGGAACCTTTCGCCAAAGTCAGGGAAAAATGGTATTACAATAATTTCATGTTTTTGACCCAGGGAGTCATTGCCGAACGGATTACAGACAAGACCTGGGAAGAAAACATCAAGGAAAAGTTTTTTGATCCCTTGGAAATGAAAACCAGTAATGCAGTAATTCAAGGCCTGAAAAACGGAAATGATGCTTCCTTTGGCTACGAAGTCAAAAACGATTCCATCATCAAAAAAATGGAATACTACGACATCGCCGCCATGGGTCCCGCGGGAAGTATCAACAGCAGTGTCAATGAAATGTCAAATTGGTTGATCGCCTGGATCAATGGGGGTAAATTCAAAGGCAATCAAATCTTGCCTGAAGCCTATGTCAAGGAAGCCATGAGTCCTCAGATGATCATGGCAAACAGTATTCCTGACAAGGAATTTCCAGACATGCATCTTAGTAACTATGGGTACGGTTGGATGGTCTCTTCCTACAAAGGACACTACCGAGTGGAACATGGCGGGAATATCAACGGATTCTCTGCCAATGCCGCCTTTTTCCCGATGGATAGCATTGGCATCGTTGTTTTGTCCAATCAAAACGGTTCAGCTATTCCAGGAATTGTTCGGAATATCATCAGCGACAGAATGTTGAAAGTGGGCAAAACCGATTGGAACAAGATCCAAAAAGAAAAAGCCGATGAAGCCAAAAAGCAGGCTGATGCTGGTCGGGCACAATCCAGTTCCATTCAAAAAAAGGGCACTAAAACTTCTCACATTCTTGCAGAATTCACGGGAGACTACACACATCCGGGCTATGGAACTGTTGATGTTCAGTTTGAACGGGATTCCCTTTTTGCCACCACCCCTTATGAAAAAGTCTGGCTAAAACACTTCCACTACAATATCTTTTCTTTGGTGGGCATGGAAAATGGAAAGGTTGATACCACGATGGTTTCGCCCATGCAGTTCAACTTCAGGATCAACAACATGGGAGAGATCGCTTCCTTATCTTTCAAGGCAGAACCTGCTATCGATGCCATAGAATTCAAGCGAAAGCCCAAAGAAATCGGGGTAGACAAAGAAACACTGGAAAAATATGCGGGAGATTATGACCTGGGTGGACAGGTGGTGAAGTTTTACCTGAAAGAAGGCAATGACACGACGCTTTTCCTTTTTGTACCCGGCCAGCCGGAATATGACTTGTTGTCAATTGGCGAGGATAAATTCACGCTGAAAATTGTAGAGGGCTTTGTGATTGAGTTTTTGAAGGATGAAGCTGGAAATATCAAAGAAGCCAAATTTACACAGCCAAATGGGGTATTTGTGGCCAAGAAAAAGTAGAAGTCCAGTCTGAGCGTAGTCCAGTCTTTTCCTGATCAGTTACCAAACGACAGCTGGACTGCCGGTAGTTTGCCCACTTCCCTCCGGGACGGGTGACATTTTCTTTTACCCGAAATCTATTCTTTGCTATCCCAGTTACTTTCCGGCACTGTCCAAAGCCATCCTTTTTCGATATATCCCGTAAATTAGGTTTTCGAATACATCCCTTAAATTAATTTCATTAATTAAATAAGTATTATGATCGTACAGCTCAACACTGACAAAAACATTGAAGGCACCGCAGGACTGGAAACATTTGTTTCTGAAAAGGTCAATAGCGGCTTAAAACATTTCGTTGAAAATATCACCCGAATAGAAGTACACCTCTCCGACCAAAATGCCGATAAAGGCGGTAGTGACGATATTCATTGCAAAATAGAAGCCCGACTGGAAGGTATTCAGCCTGTGATCGTGGTGGGCAAAAGTGGTTCAAAAGAAAAAGCCCTGGATGAAGCTGTCGACAAAATGAAGGCAAAATTGGGAACTGTGATGGGAAAAATTAAAAATAAATAAAAAATCGCCAATCGGGTGTACTGCATAGGCGGTATTCCCGATTGGTTTGATTTTGACTTTCCCTTTTGATTTTTCCAATTACAGGTTTCAAACTCGCAAAATAGGTTTAAAAATGTCCTTACATTTTGTTTTTAAGTAGATTTTGAACTCAGAACCCTCTCCAAATTCACTTTCCAATTCGATTTTTCCACCAGCATTGGTCACCAGCGTTTTCACTAAATGTAATCCAACACCCGATCCTTCAACAGTATCTGTTATTCTGTAAAACTTGGAGAAAACATTTTTTTGTTTGTTGGGTTCAATGCCCACACCGTTATCTTTTACAGAAATAATGATGTAGTTTTCTTCTTGCACAGTCTTAATATATATTTCCGGAATACGTTCAAGACTTCTGTATTTTATTGAATTGCTTACCAGATTATAGATTATACTTCTCAACTGTCTTCTGGGAAAGACAATTTCTGAACAGTTGATATCAAGTTTTATCGAGGCACTTGTTTTGGCAATCTCATGGGTAAGAGCCAATTTTACATCTTCAAGAATGTGTTCAATATTGAGCAAGTCATCCACCGCCTCATACTTGTACTTTTGATTTCTGGATTGAAATAGCTCGGTTATTATCAAGTTAATCTTGCTGACTCCCCTTTCAAGTGAATCCAAATCTATCCTTAACTCTTCTTTATCATCAAAATCGGATTCTTTTAGCATTTCAATGGATAACATCATCCCGGTGAGTCTATTTTTTATGTCATGGGATATGGTATCCAATAAGGTTTCATATTCAGCAATTAATTTCTCCTGTTCTTTCAAATCCTTAATTCGATTGGTGATGTCTACAAATGTTATAATAACACCATTCGGTTCATTATTTTTTCCCTTTATATAGGGTATAATGTTCATCTGATACCAACACAGATCAGTGGTTTGAATTTCCTTTTCCAGGATTTTTGATGTCGCCATCACCCATTTTATGTTCTTGATAATTGAAGGGTAGCGTAGATTATTGGTAATATCAGAAATAGGCAGGTTATAAGAATCTGCACTCAGGTTGAACTGCTTCATAGCAGCAGGTGAAAATTTCCTTAAAATCAAATTCTTATCAATAAACAGCTGAGGGATGATGGTATTTCTAAAATAATCTTCAAATTCATCCTTCTCCGCTTTTAGTTCATCCAATTGCTTATTTAGTAACAGTTCCATCGAATAAAGTGGTTAGTTGAAAAGCTAATTTTAGGTGCTTTCAAAGCCATAACTATTATTTCACATGGGTTGGTCTGGAAATAAAAGGCGTTTGAAATGAGCCTAGGCACCATAGCTCATACTATCAAATGAATTGCCAATCCCAGAAAACTTGTAATTGGTTTAAGCAATTCACTTAATCATTTAATGATCTCTGATTCTAATTTAAGAAATCAAAAAAAATCATTTTTTATGGCACAATAAAATGTTTAATTTGGATTGATTGGCTGGTTTTTCAGGCAAGTAATTTCAGCCTAATAAGTATGATTATTTCAGCACGAGTGAGCTTTTTTTTTTCACTTGATAAAGGGGAAAACCGATGGAAATGGGCAAATTCTAAACATGAAATCGAGCTTGTCTGCCACAAGCAGGCCTGTCTGCTACAGGCAGGCATGACCCAAAGCGACACACAGATGGATGATTATCTGTCATGCGAGATTCCATTTGGCCTTTAAAAAACAAAAAATAAACACATGAAATTAACAGCGAAAAAAAATACTAATAACTGAGGTTTTGATCCTCACATTGACGATTATATCCACAGTTTCTGAATCCTTATTTTGGTTTATTGACAATGTAATAATTTGATTGATTGGACAGTCGAAAGCTTACATTGCACTATCGGAAAATCCTATAAACCCAATTTAAAATTGACATTCACCATCAAGCGGAATAATTTTACATTTTCCAAATCAAAGAAAAATTGCTGTTTGCCTTGGACTAGATCCTGTATAATTTCAAAAGCAAATATGTACGTTGCATTATTACTTGAAAATCAACCACTCTCCAATCCAATAACCTATGCCTTCATTTAAAATAACAGCTACAAAACAGGTCATTTTAGCCTTTTTTCTCATCTTTTCCATCTCCGCCAATGCTCAGGATGGGACAATCTATCCGCTCGAAGCACCTGCCGAACCCAATGCCATTCTCCTGGGCACAGGCGGTGTCGACAATCAACCTGCAAAGGAAACCTGGTTTAAGCAATGGGGAGATCCCATGGCACGAAATATCACTACAGCCACCCTTACACCCTTCCTGCCTGCACCCGGAACAGCAAACGGTGCAGCAGTAATCGTCGCTCCGGGAGGAGGTTTTAGCTGGCTATCCATGGGAAATGAAGGTTGGGAGGTGGCCGAAGCGCTCGCAAAGCAGGGAATCGCAGCATTTGTTCTAAAATACCGGCTCAATCCGACTCCGGAATCGCTCGATGATTTTACAGCTTGGATGAATCGTCCCCGAACTGCCCCTACCCCGTCTTCAGCAAACTCCGTGGGGACTAGCCCTACTCCTCCACCTCAGCGTAACCTGTCCAACCAACTCGAAGACGCAGAAGCTGCCTATGCCATGATCATCGATCGGGCCAAGGAATGGGGAGTAGACACGAACAGAATCGGAATGATCGGCTTCTCAGCTGGAGCAGGACTGACCATGCATTCCACTCTCCACTCCAAAACGATGAAACTGGCTTTCATTGGACCCATCTACGGGGGAATGGGAGCGGTGGAAGTTCCCGAGAATGCTCCGCCCATGTTTAATGTGATCGCAACCGATGATTTCCTTTTCTTGGGGCAGACAGGAGTAATCGAATCTTGGTACAAAGCCGGCAAGCCTGTTGAATTTCACCTTTACCAAAATGGAGGTCATGGGTTCGGCTTAGGCAATCCAAACCGCACCAGCAATCGCTGGTTTGATGCCTTTATGTATTGGCTTGAGGTGAATGGCTTTCTCTCATCCAACTAAGAAAAGGGATTAGTCTGTCATTTCAGCTGCATTGGTCAGTGATAAATCATCCTTGAATTGTGCATTACTCAGACGTTAAAATGTGCGGAAAATTTCGGACAAGAGAATCAGGATGGCTATTTGGATAAAACTGAAGAAATCAGGCTGAAAATTTGCTGGAAAAATAAACCCTACTACCGGTAAATCCTTACATCCTTTTAAACTAAGCTAACCTTGAAATCTATTCTTTCCTGCCTGATCCAAATCCTGTTTTTTCAACTCAATACCCACCAAATCCTTGCTCAGGAGATGAGGATCGTCTATACCTCAGAAACACTCCAAATCGGGCAAATCAGCCCAAACACCTTCGTCCATATCAGTTATCTGAATACGAACGACTTTGGCAAAGTCGCATGCAACGGGATGCTTGTCGTCCATGAGGGGGAAGCCTTGGTTTTTGACACTCCCGCCAATGAGGAAGCTAGTGTAGAACTGATCAACTGGCTGGAAAACGATAAAAAATCAAAAGTGAAAGGAGTGGTAGCTACGCACTTCCATTGGGATTGCCTTGGCGGACTGAATGAATTTCATACCAAAAAGATCCCATCTTATGCCTCCACAAAAACCATTGAATTGGCAAAGGCCGCCGGATATCCCATTCCAGAGAAAGGCTTCAAAAAGAAAATGAATCTGAAAGCCGGAGACCTCATCGTAATCAATCAATTTTTGGGGGAAGGTCATACCAAAGATAATTTCGTGGCTTACGTCCCATCGGACAAGGTGCTCTTTGGAGGATGCATGATCAAAGAATTTGGAGCGGGAAATGGATACCTCGGAGATGCAAATGTCCCGGCTTGGCCAAGTACTGTCAGAAAGGTGAAATCAGCATTCCCTGAAGATATACTAGTGATTCCGGGACATGGTAAGATCGGTGGAACTGAATTACTGAATTACACAATTGAGCTATTTGAGAAAAAATAAGGAAACAGAATCACCTTTGATTACGCTCTAGGGCATTTTTGGTTAATCACAATTTCTCCATTTTTTCTGCGCTTTGGTAAGACACCTCTCATCAAGCCAGGCTTTCAATTCAATAATAAGTAGAATGTATTTTTTAATTTATTCTTAAACCAAAGTTTAGACTTACTTTCAATCAAGCTAATATGCCATTTCGCCTTTCCGGCCGTTTACAAACCCTTTAAAATGTCGCCAATCACAAAAGCTGCTATTAATTCCTCCTTTATTCGGTCGGGGGGAGAATTAGGGGAGCTCATCCAGACTAAAGATTGGAGCAAGACCGCTTTGGGCAGCCCTTCTACCTGGCCTCCTATTCTTCACACGCTGCTGGGAGTGATACTTGAAAATCCCCTTGGGATGTTTATTTATTGGGGCAAAGACTACACGCAACTTTACAACGATGGTTTTCGGTCCATATTGGGCATTACCAAACATCCGGCATCCCTCGGCATCAGTGCCAGTGAAACATTTGCGGAAATTTGGGAGATTCTCGAACCTATTTTGGCTGATGTCATGCAGGGCAACTCTGTCAGGATTCCAGATTTTGAAGTGCAAATGAACAGACACGGTTACTTGGAAAGCTGTTGTTTTGATTTTTCCTGCAGCCCAATACGGCTTGAAAATGGGGAAGTCGCTGGCTTATTGGGGACCGTATTGGAAATCACAGAACAAAAGAAAGCGGAAAAAGCACTTCAGGAGAGTAAAGACAAATTGAAATTTGCTATTGATGCCGCTGAATTAGGTACTTGGGAGTTTAATCCCCTCAACAATAAATTCACGGCAAACGAACAATTAAAAGAGTGGTTTGGTCTGAGCGCAAATGATGAAATTAAATTGCATCATGCGATTAATGTGATAGCTGAAGAAGACCGGGCGAGGGTAAATAGCGCGATACAAAAAACCCTAAATTATAATTCAGGAGAAATTTTCCAGGAACAATGCCGCATCATTCATCCCGGCACAAAAAAAGAAATTATTGTACGGGCAAAAGGAAAAGCCTGGTTTGACGATGAAAAAAAAGCCTATCGTTTTAATGGGACCTTGGAGGATGTAACCAGCACACTAATAGCACAACAAAAAGCAAAAGAGACTGAGATATTTAATAAGACCATCTTAGAAAGCAGCCCGGATTGCGTAAAAGTATTAGATCTAAACGGGGCAATTACTTTTATCAATCTGAACGGTGTCTGCCTATTAGAAGGCAAAAACAAAGCATTTTTTCTAAACCGGTATTGGTTGACTTTTTGGGATGATGAGACTAAGCCTGCGATAGAAAATGCGATCGATCAAGCGCTGCAGGGAAGAAACAGCCATTTTATAGCCAAAGCAGCAGCTGTAAAGGGAACCCCAAAATGGTGGGACGTTATCGTTACACCGATTCTTGATTCCCGGGGAAAAATTGTCAGTGTATTGGCCACATCAAGGGATGTCACAGAGCAAAAAGAACTGATTGAAAAACTGAAAAGTAGTGTTGATCAGCTGAGATTATATGAAAAAGTAGTCGCAAATACGAACGACGCTATTTTAATTTCAGAGGTTAATCCGCTTGATTTCCAAGACTCAAAAATCCTGCACATAAATGCTGCCCTGTGCCAACAAACGGGCTATACCGCCGAGGAAGTTGTAGGTAATACTTCCCGTATGTTTCATGGTCCTGCTACCGATAAAAAAGGCCTGGAAAAAATTCAAAAAGCCCTGAAGGAAAAAGCGCCAGTAAAAGTTGAACTTGTTAATTATAAAAAAAACGGGGAAGAGATTATAGTTCAAATTGAGAATATTCCGCTGTTGGATGAAATTGGAACACTTACGCATTACGTTTCGGTACAAAAAGACGTCACGGAAAAGGTAACGGCCAATAAAAAAATAGAGGAAAGCGAATTACGTTTTCGGCAACTTGCAGATCAGGCCCCAATGTGGGTATGGATGGCTGATGAAAATGTCAATGTCTTGTATGCCAATCATCAGTTATTGGATTTCATTGGAATAGCCGATGTATCGCAATTTACAGGACATGTTTGGGAGCAAATGGTCCATCGCGATCATATTCAACTCGTCTATAAAGCTTTTGGCGAAGCCAGTAAATCGCAGGAGGGATTCTCTTTTGAATTCAAGGTGAAGCATGCTGCGACAAAACAATATGAGTGGTTTTACATCAAAGCGGTGCCTCGATTCGAATCGGGGAAGTTTGCCGGGTTTATTGGCACTGCCTTGAATATTGAGGAGCAAAGAGCCACACTTTCTTTACTGGAATACCGCACGGCTTTATTGGAAGCGTTTAATGAATCCAGCAACGACGGCATCTTGTTGGTCGATACCAAGGGATCCATCATATCCTATAATCGTTGTTTCGTGGAAATCTGGGACATGCCGGAGCATATTGTGGATGCTAAAGACGATAAGGCTGCACTTGATTTTGCGATGACCCAATTAGAAAGTCCGGAAAAATTTATGGACACGATCAAAATGCTGTATAGTCATCCCGATCAAAAAAGTAAGGATGAGTTGCATTTTAAAAATGGAAAAATCATAGAAAGGCATGGCTTTCCTGTGATAGCTCAAGATGGAGGTTTTTACGCATGGTCCTGGACCTTCAGAGATATCACAGATCTGAAAAAGACATCAGCCGCTTTGAAAGAAAGTGAAGAAACTTTCAGAAAGTTGTCAGAATTAATGCCCGAAAAAGTATCCAGAACCGACGGAGAAGGCAATGTGAAGTATTTCAATCAGAGTTGGCTGGATTATACCGGATTAAGTTTTGAAGAAATTCAAGATTGGGGATGGGAAAAAGTGGTACATCCGGATGATAAGGAAGAATTGAGTTTAAAATGGGCAAAATCATTGGCAACCGGTCAAAACTTTGAAATGGAATTTCGCCTTTTGAGTAGAAACGGTGAATTCCGCTGGCACCTTTGCCGATCCAATCCTTTGAGAGATGAAACCGGCAAAATAAATAATTGGTTGGCCGCCGTCACTGAGATACAAAAGATCAAAGAAGAGGAACAGCGAAAAGGTGATTTCATCAAAATGGTAAGCCATGAACTGAAGACTCCAGTTACTTCTATAAAAGGGTATGTCCAATTATTGCTGAGTATGCTTTATTCAGATCAGGACATCAATATATCGTCAATACCATTCAAACCCACTTTGGAACGGGTAGATAAGCAAGTTTCTAGGCTTACCAGGTTGATAACAGAAATGCTTGATTTGTCAAGATTGGAGGAAAGTAAACTAGAACTGGAAAAAGAAACATTTAACTTAAATACCTTGGTCACCGAAACCATACAGGATTTACAGCACACCAATAGCAGTCACCATATCAGTTTTATTCAAAATTTTGAGGCTAGTATATCCGGAGATCGGGACAGAATACAGCAGGTTTTAATTAATTTCATTAATAATGCCATCAAATATTCCCCGGATAAAAAACTGGTGAAAGTGACTCTGGAAGAATCTAAAAACAATCAGGTGGTAATAAGTGTGAAGGATTTTGGCATAGGGATAAATAAAATTGATCAGGAAAAAGTTTTTGAAAGATTCTACCGAGTCAGCGGAAAGAAAGAAACTACATTTTCCGGCTTTGGAATAGGCCTCTACATTGCAAAGGAAATAATTGAAAGACATCAGGGCACGATAAGCGTTGAGAGTAAAATTGGGCAAGGCGCTACATTTAGTTTTGGCTTGCCGATTGTAAAATGATTTTTACAAAAAATTATCTCAAAAATGGATAAGGTTTTAGTGGTGGATGATGATCAGGAAATTGGGTTTATGCTAAAGCTAATTCTTGAACATAGAGGTTTTTCTGTCACTGTACTTGAGCGGGCAGAAAATCTGGAGGAGATTATCCTGCGGGATAATTTTGACTTAATCGTTCTTGACATGCTGATTGCGGGGACGAAAGGAACGGATGTCTGTACCGTATTAAAAAGCCATCCAAAGATTAAATCAATCCCCATTTTGATGATTACCGCATTTCCTGACAGTGAAAAAATCTGCTTGGAAGCCGGGGCTGATGAATTTTTATCAAAACCATTCGAAATAAAGGATTTGATTTCCAAAATAAATTTACTGGCAGAGTCGTCCTAATCAGTCAGTCTGTAACGGCACACTCCCTTCCCTGAGAAATGGTTCTGATTCTTGGTAAACTTAAAATAAACACAAGCCAAGGCTGATCTCAGGCTATCACAAGGCGAGTGTTTACAAACAGGAGTAGAGAAAATCCGCTTTTAAATTCCCTTTAAGGTGGTGCCCAGTGCCAAAGCAATAAAGCCTACCATCAAGAGCACGAAGCTATATTCGGAAATGAAGTCAATTTGTGCAAAATGCCCTAAGATGCCGAGTATGCCACAGATCAATCCAATGATCCAGGTAATTTTTTGGGGTGCTGAAGGTTTCATAGTATCAAATTTGATTTGAAGTGGAGATTGATTTTTTGAGTTGAATCAAACCTAACCCACAATTGAGGATATTCAACACTATTTTTGAGAATCGTCAATAATTCCAAAAACGCCTAAAATCAATTTATAGACTTTTCGGGATCCCCCGGGGAAAAAAATCCATCCTTCCAAAACATTTGAATCTAAATTTCGAGCTGCTCCTTATTGAGACATCAACCCGCCCTCCGGTATACAATTTTAAAAGGGCATCCACCCGCTGATTGTTCTCCTCCGAACAAAATTGTTCACAATTGACAGCTCAGTTCCATTTAAACCTCGATAAAACACAATTTAGAGTCATTTTTTCTTTGGCACCTCATTGGAACAAGGACCTTCAGCCGATCGGATCATAAGGGAGTCAAAAGACCATTTTCGATGAACTTATCGGCTATTAAAAGTTGAACCCAAAAGACATCAAGACCATGTGGAAAAATTATTTTAAAGTGGCATTTCGGAATTTATTGAGATATAAAATATTTTCCTTCATCAATATTTTCGGATTGGGAGTGAGTATGGCGCTGAGCCTCATCGTGATCACACTTGTGCTTGATCAATACAAGTACGATAAGCATAATACCCAAAAGGAAAGGATTTTTCGAGTCAATACGCTGTCGGAAAAATACAGACCTACAGCCACCACCACCATGGCCCTTAAGGATGTTTTTCTCAGCGAATTTACCGGTGTAGAAAAGGTTGCGCGCCTCAAAAGAGGATTTGGAAACCAAAGTATGATGGATTTCAAGCAGGATGTAAATATCCCCATCACAGGATATTTTGCCGATCCTGAAGTACTGGATCTTTTTGAATTAGAGCTGGAAATGGGAAATCCGGCTACCGCACTCTCCGATCCCTATTCTGTCGTTTTGACTCGGGCCACAGCCAATAAGCTGTTCAGAACTCCCGATCCCATTGGAGAAGTCATCAAAGTTGGAGCACAGGGAGAATTTAAAGTCACCGGGATTCTGAAAGAAACGCCCGAACTGAAATCCCATCTGTTGTTTGAAGGTTTGGCTTCCTTTTCTACTGTTCCCAGCTTGACTTTGATTGACAGCATTTCGACCAATGTGTTGGAATCCTGGGATCATGTCTACGAGGGCTATATGTATATCTTATTGAACGATGGCTATTCACCACTGGAAATCCAGGAAAATCTCCATAAAACCGCAAAAGCTCATTACGCTGCAGAAGATCCTTCCAAGCATCACTTCCAACTCCAAAGCTTGACAGCAATCGCCCTTGGGCCGGATATCAACAATTCCATTGGTCCATTTTTACCGAGGATCTTTGTGATTTTCTTGGGCGGCTTGGCCTTGATTATCATGTTGACTTCCTGCTTCAACTATACCAACTTATCCATAGCCCGATCGCTTACCCGCGCCAAGGAGATCGGAATCAGAAAAGTGACCGGAGCAAAGCGCTCCCAGCTTTTTTCCCAGTTCATTTCCGAGGCTATCCTGACCGCATTCTTGGCAATGTTATTTTCCTGGATCATCGTGGTATTTGCCAAACCTTTTTTATTGAACCTAAGATTGGTCCAACTTCTTAAATGGGATTTTTCCACTTCTTTGGAGGTATACCCCTACTTGATCGGCTTTACCCTCATAGTTGGTTTACTTGCTGGTTTTTTCCCGGCTGTGATTCTTTCTTCATTCCAGCCGGTCAAGGTATTGAAGGATCTGGGAGGCATGAAATTGTTTTCCCGCTTCGGCCTTCGTAAGGCTTTGTTGGTTCTCCAGTTTGCAATCTCTTTGATATTTATTGTCTCAGCGATCTTAGTTTTCAAGCAGACGGACCTTTTTCTGAATAAGGATCGGGGATTTGCGGTGGAGGATAAAGTTTTGGTAAAACTCAACAACAGCAATTCTGAGCAGCTGAAGGCCGAGTTGATCAACTACAGCAATGTGGAAAGCGTATCTGCCATCTCTCATATTCCGGGTGCAGGTGTAACTATGGGAGATGAGTTTCAGATCGGTCCAGAAGCGGAAAAATACGAAATGGATTATTTCAACGTGGATGAAGACTATCTAGCCTCAATGGGTATCGGGTTAATCGCCGGAAAAAACTTCAACCCTCAAAATCCCGAATCCAACAAATCAAAAATCCTGATCAATCAGTTGGCAGTGGAGCGATTCGGGTTTGGGAGTCCAACTGAGGCGGTAGGCCAAGTCTTATTGAGAGGGAATTCAACAAGTTATGAGATCATAGGAGTAGTGCCCAATTACATTCACCGTCACCTCCTGGTACAGGATGCACCGATGGCCTTATTTTTCAATCCTGAAGAATTCAGCCAATTGCAGGTAAAATATTCCGGTAGCGACGAGGCAATTATCGCCACATTGAATACTGCATGGAACAAAGTAAACCCCGATCTCAAATTAGATTATGATTTCTTCGAGGTCGAAATGAACGAGATGTACAATGTGTTTTTTGGGATTTTGGGAAAAGTGGTCGGCTTGGTCGCATTTCTTGCAGTCATGATTTCATGCCTGGGTTTGTTGGGCATGGCTACCTATGCGGCAGAGGTGAAAACCAAGGAAGTTGCGATTCGCAAAACTCTTGGGGCAACTGTGAGCGGAATTGCCTTACAATTGTCTTTGGGATTCATCAAACTGGTGGGGATCGCAATCCTATTGGGACTTCCTGCAGCTTGGTTTGTGAACAATCTGTGGTTGCAAAGTTTGGCCTATCGGGTGAATATGGGAGTTGGTACTATTGCCCTATCGTTGCTTTTCATCAGCGTCCTGACCGTACTTACCGTCGGTTCACAGGCATTGAGAGCTGCTCTGCTTAATCCTTCGACTAATCTGAGGAATGAATAAGCTTGAGTTGTTCCTAAAACCAGTGAAGAAAATTCCAATCCCAACCTTTAATTACCCATCTAACTTGGTTTAAACCTATGCCAATAACTCTATTTTCCAGATTCTTAATTCCAGGAAATCAAACCGATAGGAGACTCTTTCTGTGAGGAAATTGCGAATGATATTTCTGGATAACTTATTATCATCCTCAAGAAAGGCCGATTAATCAAATGGAGCGGCATGAAACACCCTAATAAAAAAGGTCAGCCCAATGGAGCTGACCTTTTAAGTAGATATTAATTCGAATCTTATCTGACAACAAGTCTCTCAACCGAGGTAGCCCCGAATCTGTCAGTGACATAGATTAGGTAGATCCCTTTGGCCAAAGTAGAAACATTAAACTGTACCATTCCCCCTTCAGTAAGCAGGGATTGGATAAGCATTCCATTGGAGGTTCTCAATTCTACATTTTGAAGACCTTCTATCTTTTTCAGTTCCACATAGACAAGGGTGGATGCCGGGTTGGGGAAGATTCTTACATTGTTTGAGTTTCCTTTTGATGGGAATGTAAATTCCTCAGAAACGGCTGTGCAACCTTGCTCATCGGTAATCATGACCGTGTAATTGCCTGCACCCTGAATTCTGATGTCATTGACCAAAGTAGTTGCCACCAAGACTCCATTTTTATACCACTGATAGGTATATGGGCCTTCCAAGGTGAATAATCTACTGCTTTCAAAACCAATAACCGGAGTTGGCAGTGTTTTGATGGCTATGGCCACTGCTTCTGTGGTGATTGGATCACAGATTTCTGAGTCGATTATGGCTCTTACCAATGAGGCAGATTCAATATCCTCCACCGTGATGCTCGTTAGGTCGGCTGAATCATCGATCAGAGTCCAAGAAGTACCGCCGTCAGTTGAAATCTCCCATCCTACTATGCTGTCAAATCTTCCTCCAAGTAGCTCGAATCCCACACTGTTGGAACCTGCACAAACCAGCGTCTCTGAAGCAATGACTGTTGCCAGCTCCAGATCACATCTGAGAATAAATCTGGTTTCAATGGCTAAGTGATCCGAAGTAGTCGTATTGTAGTTCGGGATCAAATCATACGGTGCAACGATCCGTTCTGAATTTACAATCCAATTATCCATCAAATCATTGGAGATGATCTGATGATCGATCACATTTTCAAAGCTTGGGAACGTTCTCAGGCCAGCATTGCTCAAACTGATAGTGATCGGAATATAATTTTCCGAATCGTTGATGTAATTGATGAACGATGTCTCGGAAGTATTGACAGTGGCAGCAGTCTGATCGGCCACAGTTTCATCCAAGTCATCGTTGTAATCACCCAAAATGATCAAGTTAACATCTTTGTAATAGGCATCAAGTGAGTCTTTCAATACATTGACATCATACTTTCGCATCGCATATCTTGGATTTGCGGCACTTTCCCCACCACCATTGGATCGGGTATGCACATTCACCAGCGTGATTTTTTCCTGCACACCGTTGATTTTGGTACGGATATCCATCAAATATGGCAATCTGCCGGATGCCCAGAATCGATCCGGAGTAGATGGATAGTTCACCAGCATAGCAGGTTGTACCCCTTTCAAGAGCACTCTGGTTTGGATGGTATCTACCGTCGCGAGTTTAAACAGGTAGGTAAGCTTTTGCGCTTCTTCGGCAAAAGTTCCTCCTGCAGAAACAGCCGGTGAAACGGCCATGCCATAGGCCGGCAAGGCTGCAGCTAATTCCTGGAATTTGGATAGAGAGGTAATCTCCTGGAAAGCATACACGTCAGCATCCAAATCTTCGATGATGGTCTTCACATTTTGCAATTGGAGATTTACGTTGGTTGGGCCTTGACCTGAATTGGTCGAACCAAACCACTCGATGTTCCAGTTTACGACATCGAAGGTCTCATCTTTGTTGATTGTAGCTCCTGTCAGGTATCCTCTTGTCACAGAAATATCGCCACTTTCGAATCGAATCGGCGCAGCGAAAGCACCTTCAGAAGTTGGTGCAAATCTTACAGTGACAGTTTTTGCACCGGTCAATTCAGCGACTCCATAAGTCAAAGAAGGACTGAATGAAGAACCATCTTTGGCGAATTCAAACCCTTCACCGGCTGTGATTGTCAAATCAGCAAGAGGATTGGACAAGTTGAAATTGAAGGTTCGGGTCTGAGAAGAAACTCCTCCAACAGGCACAATTCCAAAATGCCAGTAATCCACGTTCCCGATAGAATTGGAGAAGAATGGCTCTGCAGGCACATTAGAATTGAACAAGGCAAAATCATCCAATGTCCAACGGGCCGCACCCGTCTCAGGCGAAGAATTGTAAACAAAAGCAATTCGTACGCTTTGATTCAAATAAGCGCTCAAGTCAACTTGTCCTGAGAAGGTCCAAACATCACCTGAGGCAAATCGATCGCTGAGCTCAGTCCAGGTCGCTGTACTTGGATTGCCACTGCTATAATCGGTAGAGATCAACAGTTTCAATCTTGGTCCCTGGAAGGCAACTCTACTCCAGAAAGTCATCAATGGGAAATTGAAACCTGTCAAATCATACGGTGAACTGATCAACCAATCCTCATTCAATACTGCTCCACCTGAGAATCCATTGATCTGAAGACCGGAGCCTGTTCTTCCAAATGTGGTACAAGCCCAAACCTGCGGGCCTTCCACACTGATAGCTTGCCATCCACCGGGTAGTGCAGGGCAAGTGGTATTGAAGTCCTCGGAAATATTGAACGGATCAAATACGGATCCTGTCACACTGACGGATGCCGAAAGTGCGCCTGCTGTTTGATTGCTTACAGAACCACTGAAATTACCAACAGTCGAATTGTCTAACTTTACAAAAACTGATTTTGCTGTGCTTAATTCAGCAACTGTAAATTCAATAGAACTGGTGAAAGTAACTCCGTCTTTGGATACGGAATAAGGCGCTGTAGCATTTACACTCACATTACCGGTAAGGTTTTCAGCGGAGATATCATACGACAAAACGGGGGCACTAGCCACCAAACTCACAGCACCAAAGTCCAGAGCCGCGGGAGCTACTTCAACTTTGGGGCCTCCTTCTGCAGGTAAAGCAACAGAAACGTCCGTTAACCCGATCTGTCGGCTGCTTCCTCCTGCATTTAAGCCTCGATCCGAAGACCAGGTGATAAGGATCGATTCCTCCGGTAAAATATTCAAACCTCCGATTCGCAATGATTTTTCGGAATCTACACCAAGGCCTGTGCTGTAGGACAGATCAGAATAAGTCGTCCCATTTACTGTCACAGTCCATTCAGGAAATCTTGTCTGATCGGCTCTTGCCACCCTACCCAAGTAAGAAATCTCCAACTCAGTGATTGGCTTGCCGGTGTTGTTTTTCAGTGTAAGTGTAGCTGTGAATACACCCGTAGTCCCGGTATGTTGATAGCCCAAGACTCCTACTCCTCTAAATCCACCTGCTGTGCCGCTACCAAATGATCCGACATAACTCAGATTTGCTCCGGAAAACGTCCATTCACCATTAGCTCCAAAGGTGGTCACCGGGCTACTGAGTGCTGAAAACAAGCTGAAATTTTGAGAATATGGTATTCCGGCAACATTCGATACAGGAATAGTAATGGTGAATAATGCTGTCGCCACTTCGCTGATGGTAAAACCTTCTGCAAGAGCCACAGCCTTTAATTCCGTGCTTTCTCCGATCAAAATCGGAGCAGTGTACAAGTTACTTCCCAAGTTAGGCGTACTTCCATCCAAGGTATAATAGATGGCAGCACCTTCGGTCAAAGATGTAAGTGTGACCAGTTGCGCCTCTTCAAAAGTGCCTCCGTTTGGATTGATCGTTGGAGTGGCAGTTGGCTCAAGCGTGACGCCAAGCGGGGTACCTTCGATAAAAATCTCATCGATTCTGTTGGTTCCACCAGATGCAGTTGTAGCTCCGCCGACTGAAACTGTCGAGGTATTAATCCATCGGATAAAAATCTCTGATTTATTACTTGCCTCGGCTGGAAGTGAAACCTTGTTTAGTACTCCGGTAGTGAGGTTGGTGGCTACGGTGATTGTTGCACTTGGGATATCTGTCCAGACAGTCCCATCCACGCTGTACTGTGCTTTGAAATCCCTTGGCCCAGTAGAGGAGCTCTGTTGCTTGGAGGAAAGGGTCAGATTTTCGAAACCCAGCGTGTTAACCGGGATGGACCAAAATCGGTCAAGGGAGAAATTATTCCATCCATTGGAAGTAATAGCTCTTCCGGGAGAACCAGTCACATAACCTGTGATTACGGCATTTGTAAGTGTGATTTGTTGAATTCCAAGGTTGTTGGAATTTCCCTGATCGTCAAACGGAGTCTCTTCTCCCGTAACCGTTCCAAAAGTCCATCCCGCTACTACTGTGGTCTGTGCCTGTAAATCAAGCAAAGTAACTAGCAGCGTAATGGCAAGAAAGAATGCATTGCGTAAATAGTGTTTCATGTAGGATTGTTTAAGTGATCAAGTCCTTCGATAACTTGAAGAATAAGGGTGACCAAAAATAGCTTCTTACATAGACTCAATCCTATTGTTATTGTTAACAAAAGATTAAAAAATTTCACTGCCAGATCTTTATCTGATTCTCGTTGATTTATCTTTCTTTACAGGATTTAAATTGGCTTACAGATATAATCTGTTGACAACTGAAATTAGACTGATCATATCATTTTCTTTGAAATCCTTTAAAATTGAATCAAAAAAAATTCCTCCTGATTTCTCAAAAGGAATTTTCTTAATGTTGATGACACCTGATGATCAATCGTCATTGCGTTCCGAACCCTGTGTCTTGACAATCTTATTGTAAATACCAAACAATAAAACCGGGGCAGCCCATTGACCGATAAAAAGCGCTTCACTATTTTTCTTGGATAATTTCAAAACCAGAGAAATCCCCATAAAAGCCAGTGAAGACCATAAGAATATATCGGATGGGATTTTGGCAGTTTCTTTTTCAATAGCTTTGGCTACTTCGCCTTCTTTTTCATATTCTTCCATTGCAACAGTTTGTTTAAGTTGTAAAATTTATTTTCTACAACTCAATGTACAAGCTGTTTGCCAGCCCACACAAACCGCCTCTAGAAGCTCTTAAGACAGATAATTCTAAATTTACAAAACTGAACTGGGAGGATAAAGTCTTGGATTGTACGATATATTCCCCAAACAGCATTGGTTAATCTTCTGTCAAAAAGTTCCTATACATAACCCTTCTTAAGAGTATTCCTCCCTCTCCTCCCAAGCTTGAAATTCCAGACCATTTTTCAAGGCTGGAGCAGGTGATTAGTTGAGTAGTTTTTAAAGATTCGTCAGCACCACCCTGCGATACGAGGTTAAGGTGGGAGTTCCTGAATCCCGAATTTCCAAAATCACATGAAGGGATTGACCTCCTGCCAATTTTGGCATCCGGAACTTGATTACTTCTCCATAAGGATTGAAAATCTCCAAGTTACCGGAGAAGCTTCCCGCTTCTCGATAGATCCACCATTTCAGCTGAATTTGATCTCCATCCGGATCATGGCTTCCTTTTGCTGAAAGGATCACCTCTTCGCCTTCTTTGACTTTTGCACTTGCCCAGGCTTTTCCCTCGTTTCCATTCAGAACTGCAATCGGATTATGATTGGCTTTTTCATACGCATCTGCCACATTCCAGTCCATCCGTGCGGCAAAATCATACTGAAATGCATCCCGAAATCTCCAGATCGTCGCCTGATTGGAAGCTTCTTTCCTTCCATCGGGTAAGGTTACCTCATCCTGAGAACCAATAGACGAAGTCCAGATTTTATCCACTTCACCATAAGATTTCCATAGTTCGTATCTTCCGGCCCAACCTCCCCAAGCAGGACTTTGGTCCCAGGCAAGTCCATTTTGGATCAAACCGATAAATGACGGTGTATCTCCTTCCATGATGTATTCGAGTGGAATGTAATTAACACCTAAAGGTCCATGGTTATCCCGGATATTAGCCATCAACCATGGATTGTCCACCAACTCAAACTGATACATCGGGCCGTTCTTATACCAGCGATCTCCACCGATCCCAGTCCAAGTAGCTTTGTAGTATTCTCTCCAATTATCCCCTGCACTGGCATCCACGATATAAAAAATACCGGGAAAATTGTGTCGAATCCAAGGACCTGCAAAATCCTGATCGGAGATGGTGTAGACTCGAAGTTTTTCTACAAACTTCTTCAATTCTTCTTCTGATCTAGTGTTTTTCACTTTCCACATTGCCTGTGCAAGGCAATTTGCCCCACCCCAAACAGAAACCCAAAGCGGCCGATCATCCGCTTTGTCTACAGCCTTGATCAGCATTTCCGAACCCGGAGAATCTTTACCTTCCCCTACTCCCTCCATACTGTAAAGCGGCAAATGCCGGGTGGTTAGGCTTAGCAATTGTTCCATGCTAGGAAATCCTTTGGCATGCTTATCCAGATTGGGCTTCACTTTTCCATAGTTCCGGATCAACTCCTCGATCTTATCCTGACGGACCTGAGTCCTCAAGTGAGTGGAAGTCGTCGCTACGATTCCTTCGATATCGTATTCATTGGCATAGACCAGAAACCGCACGAGTGACTGCTGATCATCCGGCTCATTGGTGATATCCGTCAGCACAAACACCCGCTGCTTGACGGGTTCTTCGAAGGTTAGGGGTGTTTGGGAAAATGCAAATCCTGTAAGAAAGCAAAAAATCATCGAGATGAGGTTTTTCATGGGTTTGGGGTTTGAGTATGGCTTAAGTTAGGATTTCTGCTCTAAAATTTGAAAAAAAGTCGTTCATTAAAGTCTTTCAATCAATCTGTTGAAAAATCTAAGATGGGAGTAGTTTGTAAAGCGCCTTCATATCAAAACAAATTTGTAATTCGCAGAAAAACATTAATAAAAACCGATTTAATGGCAAACCGTTGGGGCATACCAAAAAGCGTTGAAGAACTGGTAAAGCAAAGAGATACTAACTGCATCTACTGCGGAATTTCATTTACTAATTCAATTTTTACAATAAGGACAAGACCTACTTGGGAACATATTACCAATGACATCAGAATCAACAGACCTGAAAATATCGCTCTATGTTGTGGTTCTTGCAATGCAAGCAAAGGCTCAAAAAGTTTGGTCGATTGGCTAGAAAGCAAATATTGCTTAAACAAATCAATTACAAAAGAGAGCGTTGCGGAAGTAGTTAAAGCTCATCTAAACAACCAATAATCCGGCCTATGCGTAGTTTGCAAAACGCCTTCATATCAAAACGAATTTGTAATTCGCTTAAAATCATCAATCAAAGAATATTAAGCCAATTGAAAATTGGTTTGAATATTTGGGTGTAGTTGCAAACTACACCCAGCGTACCGAGGAACTTCAAAGTAAAAGCCAATAGCGGCCTTTGCAATTTGAGGATCAAAACGTAAATTCCTTTTATGGGAATTTGATGAAATTCAAAAGGAAACTATTTATTTGTTAAACTCTAAAAAGATAATTTCTGTGAATAAGATTATGTATTTAATCACTACTGTCCGACTAAAATATAATAGTCGGTTAATTCTTTTTCTATTCGTCTAATTTGGGGGTTTTCAGGTAGAATTTGGTAAGTGAAGCCCCCTATGGTGGGAAAATGTTCATTTGGGAGGATTTTGCGAGGT
>NZ_JAUXYL010000029.1 GCF_030694375.1 Algoriphagus sp. | reverse complement strand
CGAACACTGGTTGCTGGTATATCCCTGAGAGTTTATACTTTCAATGTGATTTGATAACATGAAGAGCCGTGTGAGGTGAGAGTCTCACGCACGGTTCTGTGGGAAGGTGGGGGTGAGATTCCCCTGCCTGACCCGATTGTGGCACATTTTAAAAGACCCCAAGTATATTCGAAGTAACTTTTTAAATCTAGAAAAAACATGTAGTTTTGTATCCAAATGAATACAGATAGGTAGATGTACTTTATTGAAAAGACTGTTGAATTTGACAAGTGGTTGAGAAAATTGAAGGATTTAAGAGCGAAATCGAAAATTTTGTTCAGGATCCAAAAACTTGAAATTGATGAACATTTCGGGGACTGTAAACCCGTAGGTGAAGGGATTCATGAATTGAGGATAGACTATGCTAAAGGATATAGAATCTACTTCAAGGAAAGAGAAGGGAAAATCATTATTCTTCTAGTAGGTGGAGAAAAATCAACTCAACAAAAGGACATCGAAAGAGCAAAGGAAATTTGGAAAAGGATAAAAAAGTAAAAAATGGAAACATCAAAATTTGATATAGCGGACTATTTGGACAGTAAGGAAATGATTGCTGAGTATTTGAATTCTGTTTTGGAGGAAGGGGATAATGATGATGTAGTTGTTGCGCTTGGGCACATCGCAAAAGCAATTGGGATGTCCAAAATAGCGGAAGAAACAGGGATGAGTAGGCCAAGTTTGTATAAAGCCCTATCAACAGGATCGAAGCCCCAATTTGAAACAATAATGAAAGTATTAAAAGCTGTTGGTGGTCAATTAAGAATAAATCCATTATCCACTTGAAAAAATCGATGCCACAACATCACCTTGGATACAGCGGGCGGTTCAGAGAAAATAGAAAGTTCAGTATCTTTAAGAAGTTAGGAGTAAGTTGGAAGAGAGGTGGTCCGAATGCCTGCCTGGCGTCAGACAGGCCCGCCGTCTCCAAGCTGAATCACGTTGCCAGTAATGTGAGCAAACCGCAAAATGTTTCCATATAATTCAACTTTTTATTATCTTTGTTTTGTATAATGAATTGAAAAGCTGAATGGACAAATATTTTGACGTCATTTTTCTTGAACAAGCTCTCGAGTTTTTAGAAAAGTTGGATTTGAAAACAAGACAAAAAATCTACTACAACATTGACAAGGCCAAACTTGGACTTGACCCGAAACTGTTCAAAAAACTGACTGATGAAATTTGGGAGTTCAGGACCAAATATAGCGGACTTCAATATCGACTTTTCGCATTTTGGGACAAAACTGACAAATCTGAAACACTTGTCATTTCAACACATGGAATTGTGAAAAAAGTTGATAAAGTTCCGAAAGCAGATATCGAAAAAGCGGAAAGGATTAGAAAAGAATACTTTGAACAATAAAATTATGGAAACAAAGAATAAAAAAATGAAAATGATGACCCTTGACCAGCTCAAAGACAGGGATATAGGGGGAATCGGAACTCCAGAAAGGGACAAATACGAATTTGACCTGCGAATGGAATTACTTGGAGAAATGATAAAATCCGTGCGGAAAGAAAGAAATTTGACCCAAGAACAACTTGGAGAACTTATAGGTGTCCAAAAATCCCAAATTTCGAAATTAGAACGGAGTACAAAAAATGTTACCATCGAAACGATTTTGAAAGTCTTTAAAGCATTAAAAGCTAACGTTAAGTTCAGTGTAGAAATGAATGAATTGGAATTTAATGTAGCGTGAAAATAAAGACACTACTGGCAACAGCACCTAAGAAAACATGGGGCGGTAAGTGGAATCCGAAAGGTTTGTTCCTCGAAGTAACATTATCTAAGGCCGATAGCTAATCGCTTCGAAATGCCTCACATTTCTTAGCTGCAGGACGTGTGTGACTTGAACAATCAGCCAACGGCTGATTGGTGCTTTAAAACAGATGAGAGTAGGTCTCTCGGTGACGATTTGCAGGAATAGTTACCAAACCGCCTTATGCTGCGAGTATTGGAAACATGCTTGTGGTGAGCG
>NZ_JAUXYL010000025.1 GCF_030694375.1 Algoriphagus sp. | reverse complement strand
GGTGTTAGGATTTCTCGCAAAGGCGGTAAGTCGCAAAGAATTCAAGTCCAGTCCCGATCGAAATATCGGAAGAGAAACAGGACAGCGAGTAGCAGGATATCGAGCGTGGATTCAGCCCTGAGTGGAGATCCTCCACGGCGGCGAAAAGAAATGACCCTGAAGGGGTCACATGATTATAGCCGTAGGTAGAGCGAAGCAGAACCTACGGCAAAAAAGGATTTGAGGCCATTGACCTCGGCGCAGAAATATCGAGAGGAGTGGGTGGCTGATGCCGAGGAGGAGTTAAAAATTGGTCGGGAAAAGATTTTAGTACCATGGCAGTCTGAAGACTGCATTATCGTAGGCACAAGTCGAAAGACTTGCGCCAAGTTGAGCCTAGTTGGGCGGTGTTAAGATTTCTCGCAAAGGCGGTAAGTCGCAAAGAATTCAAGTCCAGTCCCGATCGAAATATCGGGAGAGAAGCAGGACAGCGAGTAGCAGGATATCGAGAGTGGATTCGGAATGAACCAGGGGGGAATTCAGATTGAAAGCAGTCTACCTTATGGTAGGAAAATCGGAAGACTTGTACCAGTGGGAACTGACCACGAGTGGTCAAACTTTTCAATAACCCCGGGTGGCAACCCGGGGAAAAAGATGTACACCGGCACCAGCGCTGGCGCAGAAGGCAGGTTTGGAAAATAAGGTTGATACCAGCGCAATGGAAAGAGGGGGGTTGAATTGATAATTCAGTTAGCCTGGCCTCATGGGCAAAATCTGAGGCTTTGGATATTTTTTTCCTTCGTCACTTTTTGTGAGGCAAAAAGTAACATGAATTTTAGTTACCCATTTAAGCAGCCGCCCTGCATGCTGGCAGCTCACTAAAACAGTCCCCCGGACTGTTTCTTAACGCTCGCTCCCCATTTGGCCGTGATCCAGTCTTCAAACTGGTGGACTTTCAGGTTTCATTTAATAATTGCGTTTCAGTTTGATTTTTTGAACCTTCCTTCGGCTAAAATTAGGCGGATCTCGCTCGAAGCTCGCGAGCTAGCCTAATTTTTGCGCCTCGGTTGCGGCTCAAAAAACCGCCTGTATCAAAGGCCAAACCATCACGATGGAATTTTGAAAACAGTGGGAAATTTTGATTTTCGCTTTCTTTGGATTCGAAATAACAAGGAACATAGAAAAGCGTGCCGTAGGCCTGCCTTCTGCAGGCAAGTCCGCCAGGTCGGTAGCCTAGGTTGTAGCGTTAGCGGAACCCTAGGTAAAAAAAGGAAAAAAGGCCATTGACCTCGGCGAAGTTATTTTTTGGGGAAAAGGAAGTTGATGCCGAGGAGGAGCAGGAAGTTTGAAGGATGGTAGATGAGCGGTGTTAGGATTTCTCGCAAAGGCGGTAAGTCGCAAAGAATTCAAGTCCAGTCCCGATCGAAATATCGGAAGAGAAACAGGACAGCGAGTAGCAGGATATCGAGCGTGGATTCAGCCCTGAGTGGAGATCCTCCACGGCGG
>NZ_JAUXYL010000022.1 GCF_030694375.1 Algoriphagus sp. | reverse complement strand
TATAAGTACCCACATTCTCTCCTGCTGCTCTTGCAATACTTACCGGAGTGTCCAGATCCGCTTCGTCATCTCCATTTACAAATCCTGTAATGGTATAAGTAAGCGTTGGCTCTGTTGCTCCGTAAACTTTGCCCTGCCCTGCATCTGCAGTTACCGTTAAGGTGGCTTTGGCAATACTGAACGCCAATGGCACTGAAACAGCCCCGTTATAATTATCATCTCCAGCCAGTGTCGCAGTCACTTCATAGCTTCCCGCATTTGTTGGCTTGGTAGAACTTGCCGCATAGGTTGTTCCTGATACACCTACGTAACTGAACGTCACAGCTCCGGCAGAACCCGATTTGGTTACCTGGTCTGGGCCCTGAGGATTGGTATTGTAGGTAAATGGTCCTGCCGCATCAACGGATATCGTTGACCCCGCTTTGGCAATACTGAACGCCAATGGCGCTGAAACAGCTCCGTTATAGTTCGCATCACCAGCCAGTGTCGCAGTCACTTCATAGCTTCCCGCATTTGTTGGCTTGGTCGAACTTGCCGCATAGGTTGTTCCTGATACACCTTCATAACTGAACGTCACCGCTCCGGCAGAACCTGATTTGGTTACCTGGTCTGGACCCTGTGGTGTGGCATTAAAAGTAAATGGTCCGGCTGCATTAACTGAGATCGTGGATGCTGCTTTCTGGGCGGCTACATTTGCAGTCACCTCTGGGGCCGCATTGTAATTGTCATCCCCTGTCTGATTATAGATCACCACACCAGTGCCAGTTCCGCTGTTCATCGTGTAGTCAGCACCAACATTGCTCAATGGGGCACTGCTTGAGTAAGCTACAGGCAATCCTGAGGATGCCGTCGCTGCTACCGTAAAGCCGGTACTGAATACCGCACTCGCTGGCGAAGCTGTAGTTACCGTAATCGTTTGGTTTGCTTTCGCAATATTGAACGGAGTAGCTACAGAACTTGCTTGTTTATAAAAACCATCAGTACTAGCTGCCACCGTTGCAGTTACGGTATAACTGCCCGCATTAATAGGACGAGTAGAACTTGGGCCATAGGTAGTAGGGCTTACGCCAGCATAACTAAACGTATAAATTGTCCCCGTTCCAGTGTTAGTAGCAGCATTGGGGCCATTTTGATTACCATTATAAACATAGGTGCCAATGGTAGGCGTAACTGTAGGCGTTGCTCTTGTATCCGTATTTACCGTTATTCTACCAACAGTTGCTGCAAAAAATGTATTGTTTTGGAAAGTTGCAGTTGAAGATGTTGATCCCCAGGTGCCATCATCCGTACCGAGACCTCCGAGAGTCAAGCTTCCAGCTGTATGAGTAGTAATGCTACCAAGGTTGGCTATTGCTCCAGAAGCTACGGATAAGTTACCATTTATTGATATGCCTGAACTAAATGACTTCGTTCCTGAACCTGATAGAATGAGGTTGCCATAATTTAAAGCCGCTATTGTTTGGTTAGCAGATCCATTAAAGTTAACAGTGCTTGTTACACTAGGGGTAAGGTTACTACTGTTACCTGATATGCTAATTACTCCAGAAATATTCAAGAAACTATTTCCCAATAAATTTAGATTCACATTTCCCGTATTTCCTGAAGTTCCAGTTGTGAGATTAATTATATTACCCTCAACAGTCCCCCCATCAACATTTACAATTGCCTGCCTGTTGTTGTTTGAACTGATCAGAGTTATGTGATCTGAAATATTCAATTGGTAGCCACCTACATTCAACACTGTATTTCCATTACCGCTACTTGCTCCTGAAACTTGCAAAGTTTTTGCAGCAGCATTTGCTGTTATTGTTACTGTATGCCTATCTGTAATTACAACATCATCATTTGCACCGGGGAAAACACCTGAAGCACATGGATTAGCTCCACAATTCCATGTAGATGATGCATTCCAATCACCAGAAGCCCTGCTTGTAAAACTTGCATCAGTAAAATGCGTTTCAGCAAAACTGCCCAAACTTCCATTTGCTGTTATAAAAAAAGCTTTCCCCAAATGATGCTGCTGCGTGATAAAGCTATTGGAAATTAGATTTCCTTCTGCATCTGCAGTAGCAGAAATTATAATATTGGGATTATGTGTAGGGATTTCCCTAATAATCATTTCGACCACCTCATTGGGTTGCCATCCGCTACCGGTGATTACTACAGTATCGCCCGGCTGATAATCTGATTTATCCGTCGTCACCGTCGGCAGATTATCCTGCCCCAGCACCTGTCCGGCTCCGAAGAGGCCGAAACTTAAGGTCAACACCAGGAAAAATCTCCTGGCAAAATCGAGTAAAATTTTATTTCCCATAGTCTTAACGTTTTTGTGCCTTGCAATCCCACATTGGATTTGATCAACTATAAAAAACAAGCATGACTAGTCCAGTCCTCAAAAGAATTCAAATGTTACAATAGAAATCCAATTTTCAAAACAAAAAAATCATTTTTCTATAATATTTTTTGTTTTTCATATACCATATTGTGCTTTTAATGTTTTTTTAAAAAAAACTCCTTAGTCTATCGTCACTTTTAGTCTTCGATTATCCAAAAAATCCCTACGCTTGTTGGTCCTAAGCAACGCTTTTAAGTAATTGACTCATTTAAGAACCAACAATCAACCTCGATTCATCTTATTTCCAACATTATTTTTCGCTGCTCCTCTTAAGAATTTATCAATCTCATAATCCCAAGCCATCTGAAATTCCAACACTTTGAAAAACAAAATCATCCAGTCGGCATTGGATCAAATTAAGGTTCAAAATGGTACTCCAAGTAATTGCATCCAAGGTAAGTCAGGTGCCATGAAGGACTTATAAAGTACTCTTTCCAATAAAAAGTGCTTCACCCTAAAAGGAAAAATTACGATCTGATTTGGGACTACATGAATCAAAAATTTCCCAAACTGTGTAATTTTTAATTAGTTCAAGCCAGATTGATTTTATTGCAAAACGGATTAATTCCTTATTTTTTCAAACTAAAATACCGCAAAGAATACTTTTTCGAAAGAATCTTTCAATTCAGGGAACTCTCCTTATTTCGGATTGAAATTGGTTTCTAAATACCCAAACCATAAAATAATTAGCCATGAACAATACCCCTTCTAACTCAAAGCTGAGTACTCCATTTGAGCTGCCCGGCACCATTGATCAGGATTCCACTAAACAGCACTATCGGAGGCCTGATGTCCATAGTTCGCTTCTCCCTGAAGATTTGGGGAAAAATCATAGCGTTCTCAATCGGAACAGCCATTTGGATGATCAGGAAAATCCCTTCAACTCAGAAACAGATCAAGAAATATTAGATCCAAAAAAACAGGATGTGGAGATCGTGGATCCGAAAAGAGATTTTCCGGACAAGGAATTTCCCGAACAGGAAAAGGAAGATGAAGTGCAAATCCCGGAAAAAATCATCCCAAAAGAAGGAGAGCACTTTATCACCAATGATGAAGGCGATATAATTAAAGAACCCACACGGGAATTGGATGATCCGTATCGACCGGGGCATTCAAATCAGGAAAATATCCCTCCTATCGAAGAGGAGTTTCCACTGCCCGATCCCAAGGAAAATACTGAAACCAACTATTGATTTAACCAAAAAGTACTGAATTGGATAATAATTAACCCTTGTTGGTCAAGCTATTCCAGCATCATTTTTTCCTTTAAAGCTGATGATGCCTCCTGTGACCGGTCTCTTAAATGTATAATTTAATTGAAATAGAATACGGAAGATCAACCGTGTATCTTTATTAATTTAACATTGAGGTTTTGGAAAAAAACTCCGAAAATCCGTGAGGAGGCGCCATTGGCTGATTTTTTAGTATCCAGTATCAAGTCCTTGGTGTCAAAAGAGACTTAGAATTCCAAACCTATTATTTCCTAATAACAAAGAGATCGTAATCGTTTAAACAGGTCATCCTGAGAAACAAAAAAAGCTCTTCCCTTCTGCCAATCATTATTGAAAAACAAATGCCTGAACCCCCGTAATTTTACTGTGAAAGAGGAACAAATCATTGCCGGACTGAAGGCAAAAGACAGAATAACCACCGAATATCTGTATGAAAAATATTCCAAAGCACTCTACGCGGTGATTTGCAGAATCATCTCCAATCGGGAAACTGCAGAAGAGGTTTTTCATGACTCCTTTCTTTACATCACCAGAAAAATCCAAGCTGAAAATATCTACAAAGGTCAACTCTACACCTGGATGGCCAATATCTGCCGAAAATGCGCAAACGATAAAAACAGCACCTAAGAATCTTCTTTTCCCATTTTTTATACCATCGGTTGGCGAAAGTGATCCCTGCTGCCTAATTTTCTAAAAATCACTTTCATCAACCTCATGTTTAGAATAATAACCCTAATCTTAGCTTCAGGATTGAGTCTTTCGGCCTTTGGACAAGGAACCCAATTGCTCCGCCAACCCACGCTTAGCCAAACTGAGATCGTATTTGTCTATGCCAACGACCTCTGGAAAGTCCCTAAATCCGGAGGAAACGCCATCCGCCTCACCAGCAATGAAGGAGAGGAAACCCTTCCCCATTTTTCTCCTGATGGCAAACACATCGCCTTCACCGCAGAATACGACGGGAATACTGATGTTTACCTCATCCCCTCCGAAGGGGGCGACCCCAAAAGACTCACCTGGCATCCCGGTGCTGATCTGGTGACAGGCTGGACTCCGGATGGAAATCACATCACGTTCACCTCCGGAAGGGAAGGATTTGCTACTCAGGAATCTAAATTTTTCAAAATCAACAAAAACGGAGGAATTGCTGAACCCATGCCAATTCCCCGTGCAGTAAATGGTGAAGTTTCGCCCGACGGAAACCATATCGCTTACCAGCAGATCGCCTTTTGGGATCCGGAGTGGAGAAACCATCGAGGCGGACAGGCCAAACCGATCTGGATTGTGGACCTGAAAGATTACTCGCTCAAGATGACTCCACAGACTGACAATGAACGCCACACTGATCCTATCTGGTTGGGAAAGAAAGTCTATTACATCTCTGAGCGGGATTACCTGGCCAATATTTGGTCTTATGATCTGGCAAGCGGACAGGAAAAACAGGAAACTTTCCTCAAGGACTTTGACATCAAAAGCTTGGATGGAAACGGAACTGAAATCGTCTACGAGCAAGGCGGTTATTTGCACCTACTCAATCCATCCAATGGCCAAAGTCAACAACTCAACATCACCGTCGCGGGAGATTTCCACTGGGCACGGGAGCGCTGGGTAGATGTCAAAGGAAATGACCTGAGCAATCCTCAGCTTTCCCCAACGGGTCAGCGGGCGATTTTCGAGTTTCGTGGGGAAATCATCACCGTTCCCAAAGAAAACGGAGCGGGAAGAAATGTAAGTAATACCTCCAAATCCGCCGAACGCTCGCCGGTTTGGTCGCCTGACGGAAAGCAAATCGCTTATTTCTCCGATGCCAAGGGAGAGTACGAACTGGTCATCGCCGATCAGGATGGGGGCATCCAAAAGAAAATAAACCTCCCGGATCCGAGCTTTTTCTTCAAGCCTGAATGGTCTCCTGATGGCGCACACATTGCCTTCACGGATACGGATTACCAGATTTGGGTGGTCAATGTAGCTTCCGGCAACGCCAAAGTGGTAGAAACAGACCGTTTTGCCCATCCCAATCGCAGCATGAACCCGGTTTGGTCACCGGATGGAAAGTGGATTGCCTATGTCAGACTGATGGATAATCAGCTGAAATCGGTTTTTGTCTTGAATGTGGATTCGGGAAAGAAAATCCAAATCGGCGATTCAATGGCTGATGCAATTACCCCGGTTTGGGATGAAAATGGAAAATACCTTTACTTCCTAGCCAGCACGGATTTCGGACTGAATACCGGTTGGTTGGACATGAGCAGCTACGATCATCCAATCACGCGAAGCCTGTATTTAGCGGTCTTGAATGCCGCCGATTCCTCCCCATTGCTTCCGCAAAGCGATGAAGAAACCGAGGCAAAAAAAGAAGAGAAGAAATCGGAAAGCCCGGTTACCGTAAAAATCGACGAGGCGGGAATTCAGCAGCGAATTGTAGCGATTGACATTCCAGCCAGAAATTATACAGGACTTGCCCCCGCTCCGGAAGGCTTTGTTTTCTACATGGAAAGCATTCCAAACGAAGGCACTACGCTTCATAAATACGACCTAAAAAAGCGTAAATCCGAGGTCTTTTTCCCTAAAGTAAGTCAGGCAGTCGTCTCCAAAGACCGAAAATCTCTACTCTATCAAAGTAATGGAACTTGGGGTATTGTCGAAACCTCAGGTACGGGCAAAAAGTCAGGTGATGGAGCTTTGAAGGCCATTGCTACCATGAAAGTGAAGGTTAACCCGATGGATGAATGGCAGCAGATCTATCGGGAAGGCTGGAGATACCAGCGGGATTTTCTTTATGTGGACAATGTGCACGGCGCGCCTTGGGATGATATTTACACTTGGTACAAGCCTTGGGTGGATCATGTCAGACACCGCAGCGATATGAATTACATCATCGACATCATCGGCGGAGAGGTGGCCGTGGGTCACAGTTACACCCGTGGGGGTGATTTTCCCGAGGTAAAATCCGTTCCTATCGGCCTCTTGGGTGCTGACTATGAACTGATCAACGGGAATTACCGAATCAAAAAAATCTATACAGGTGAAAGCTGGAATCCGAACCTGAAAGCGCCTCTGGCACAGCCCGGCGCTCAGGCTAAGGTTGGGGAATACCTTGTGGGAGTGAACGGAAAAGCCATTGCAGCAAATACCAATCTTTACCAATACTTCGAAGGCACAGCCAATCAACCGACCAAAATCCATCTGAACTCCAAGCCCGGGTTGGAAGGATCGCGGGTCATTCAAGTAATGCCTGTAGCCAATGAAGGCCAACTGAGAAACATCGACTGGGTCGAGGGAAACCGCAGAAAAGTGGATGAACTCTCCGGAGGAAAACTGGCCTACGTCTATATCCCGAACACCGGACAACCGGGCTACACCTCCTTCAACCGCTATTATTTTGCGCAGCAGGACAAAAAAGGTGCGGTGATCGATGAGCGAAACAACGGAGGAGGTTCGGCAGCCGATTACATGGTGGACATCATGGCACGTGATCTTCACGGCTATTTTAACTCCCGTGCAAATGACCATCGCCCGTTTACTACGCCAATGTCGGGCATTTGGGGACCGAAAGTCATGCTGATCAATGAGCGTGCAGGTTCGGGAGGAGATCTCCTTCCCTACTTATTCAACAAGATGAAAATCGGGCCTCTGATCGGCACCAAAACATGGGGTGGATTGGTTGGAACCTGGGACACACCTGCATTTGTGGATGGTGGAAGAATGGTGGCACCTCGGGGTGGATTCTATGATGTCAATGGAGAATGGGCTGTCGAAGGAGTGGGAATTTCCCCGGATATCGCTGTGGAACAAACTCCAAAAGATGTCATTGAGGGACGTGATCCGCAATTGGAGCGGGCCGTCAAAGAAGCCTTGGATCGCTTAGCAACAGAAGGCATCGAACTCAAACCCGAGCCCAAAGCGCCGATCCGATATTTCAGACCGAAAGGGAATTAGAAGCAAGTAGTTAGACTTTAGACACAAGACGCTAGAAACAAGAAGGAAGAGTTGTAAGTAGTTAAGAGTTAGTTGTAAGTAGATCGAATGCAAAAAAGCGAAGATTTATTAACCGCGGAGAACGCCGAGTACCGCAAAGGAAAAGGATGACGCTTAATTCAAAAAAACCTTGCGTCTCTTCGCGTTCTTAGCGGTAAATTAAGAAATACACTTTAAATCCAAATCTCCCTGAAAAAATTTTTCAGGGAGATTTTTTTTGGATTTCAATTTATAGCTACATTCTATAATGAAAATCAGAATCGCCCTCAATCTGCTTTTTCTTATCCTCAGCTCCTGTGGCATTCAGGACGGAAGACCAAATGGGGTATTTATCCGGGTTCAGAACAATTCGGATGTCAATTTCACAGGTGTCATTGTCCAATCAGGTAATGTGGAAAAAGCCTTTGGCTCCATTCTAGCCCGATCTAAATCTGATTACAAAGAATTTGAATATGCATTTAAATATGCAGCGGTTTGGCTTCAGGCTGAGGGGCAGGGCCTTTCAATGGCACCAAATGATTACACCGGGGAAATGCCCCTGAAGAACGGATATTATACCTACAAGATTGGCTTGAGTTCCGCGAATTTGACCGACGCCAATTTGGTGTTTGAACTCGTCAGAGATTGAGAGGAGTTAGATTTTTTGGTAATCCGAAATCCGACGTCCAGAATCCGAAATCAAATCAGCGTCAATCAGCGCAAATTAACAGCGAAGATCAGCGGGAAATCAATCCGAAACCTGTACTGAGCCTGTCGAAGCATCCGAAACCAGCAGATTCAAATCCCCCTTGCCCCCTTTAACTAGTATTTTCTTTCCTCAATACTAATTCAAGTCCAGGAGAGAGTTAGTCCCACTGCAAACTGTTCACTGCCTACTGCAACTGCCTACTGTGCAACTGCCTACTGCGACTGCCTACTTACTCTTCACCACTCACAACTTCCAAACCTCCTTACCTCCCAACCTGCTTCTCCTCCGGCCAAATGACGGAAGCCGCTATCGATACAAGCAAAATCCCTCCGACTATCGCCAATGAATTGGTAGAACTGAAATGATAAAGTGGCGCAGAAACCATCTTCAAGCCGATAAACACCAAGATTATGGCAAGTCCATATTTCAATTTGCTGAACATGTGGATGAAATTGGCAAGCAGGAAATAAAGGGATCTCAAGCCCAGAATCGCGAATATATTGGAAGTATAAAGGATAAATGGATCATCCGGGGCTATGGCAAAAATCGCCGGAATGGAATCCACCGCAAAAATCAAATCTGTGAATTCTATCACTGCCAACACCACCAAGAGTGGTGTCGCCATCTTCACTCCGTCTTTGATCACGAAAAACTTATCTCCATGATAATCCGGCGTCACTTTGAAATACTTATAAATCAATCGAGCCCCGGGGTTTTTGGTGTAGTCTTTTTCTCCTTCCTGTTCTTTGCCTGCAAACCAGGATTTGTACCCCGCATAGACTAGAAATATCCCAAACACTGTCAATACTACATTGATTTTGACGCTTCGCTCCAGAATGGTCATCTCAGGCAGGTAGGTCATTCCGATGATCCCCACGCCAGCAAAAATGAAAATCGCACGCATCACCAATGCGCCAAGGATTCCCCAAAAGAGCACCTTGTGGTGATATTCTCTCGGCACATTGAAAAAACCAAACACCAGAATAAATACGAAGAGATTATCGACAGAAAGTGCTTTCTCAATCCAATAAGCCGACTGAAACTGAGAAAACTTCTCCAGTCCAACCTGATCCACTGTGACGATGTAGATGAAAATACTGAAAATCATGGAAAGCCCAATCCAGAATACCGACCATATGGCGGCTTCCTTATTGGAAATGATATGGCTCTTTTTGTTGAAAATGCCCAGATCAAGGAGGAGCATAAACGCTACCAATAGGGCAAACCCGATAAGAATACCGGGATGGTTGATTAATGAATCCATAGGATTTGGATGAATAATTTTGGTTGGTAAATGAATGTTTCAGGCCGCTTGGCCGAATTTTAAAGGATTGCTTTGCACGCGAATCCCTAATCTACCATGTCTCAAAAAATGCCTCCAAGAGCAGAATTGTATTGAAAAAGGAAGCTGTTGGATTAAGGTTTAGCTTGTTTTCAAAAAGAGAGCTTTCCTTCACCTTGAAATTAAACTGAAAATCAGCTGCCAATCCCTGTAACTCCATCCCAAAATAAATTTGGGAAATACCCGTCAAAGAAGTGTTTCGCTGATGCAGTTCGGGAAAAGCATCCTGACTTATAGAGCCGGAATTTTGATCGGAAACATGATAATCCGGAATTGGAGGGAAACGGCAAATCAATGAAAGTCCTACAACCCAGCTTAAAAATAAAAGCGTAAAGAGTGCCTGCTTTTTCATGGATTAATTAAGACGGATCAAAGGTAAAACAATTGAAAGGCTTATTTAAAATAGGCTCGAAAATCTTTTATGCAAGTTGGGTTGGGAAATAGCGATCGAAATCCTCCGCAATCAAGTCTCCAAAATGTGCCTTTGCCAGTCGGTTGGCACGTAGTTCTGTCCAATAGCATTGATGCCTGCCAGCAAATGCTGGGATTTGATTGATGAAAGGCATTAAATTGAACAAACTTGGAAGGCCAATCTTGAAATAGAATCCCAATAAGCCAGATTTCAGAAGCTTTTTTCGATCTCCATCGAGTCCAAATTTATAATCCAAAAAATGTCCGTATTCATGTTGGATGATTCGCTTTTTTGAATTTTCAGGAATTTTGGAATGGATAAAAATCCCGATCCCGGGCAGGCAAATTCCAGTTCCCTGAAGAATCCAAGTGGTTTCGAAAACCCGAATTCCATTTAATTTTGGGATATTTTTGATTTCTTGAGTCAATTGATAAAATGAAAATTGTTGATTATGTGCATCCGTGAACTCGCATGTAGCCATTGAAATATTGATTGGGGGACAGCTATGCTAAGCTATAGACTATAGACCATAGACCATAGACCATGGACGAGGATCCGCAACTTACTGGGCCAATTTTCAAACATCGTACATCCTTGCGGATACTCATAAAATAAAATTAGGGTTGACAGTATTTGCATTCGGACGGCATTTTGCTTCAATTTGATGCCTTAAAAGTTCATCAAAACTTTTTCTTCTCTTCAAATGAAAAAAATCCTCTCCGTACTTGTCCTTCTATCCTGCATTTCCTGCGGAAAAAAAAATCGCCCTCAAGTAATTGAACATTGGCTGACTGACCCTGTAGCGAATGTGCTTTTTGAAAAGCAAGAAGATGTGGACAAAACCAATGAAAGTGAACTGGTCATTGCTGTAGATGCTGAGACAAGCTTTCAGTCAATGGATGGTTTTGGCTTTACACTGAGCCAAGGCAGCGCCAAGCACTTGTTGGGAATGGGCGAAGCAGCGCGTGCAGCATTACTTAAAGAACTATTTGGCAATGGAGAGAAAGATATCCGAATCTCTTATTTGCGACTTTCTGTGGCCGCTTCTGACTTGAATGACTTCCCTTTTTCCTATAATGATCTCGAGGATTCACTTGCGACAGATTCTACATTGACCCAATTCTCTCTGGGACCGGATACTTTAGACGTATTGCCAGTTTTGAAACAAATCCTGAAAATCAATCCCAATATCAAGCTGATGGCCTCACCATGGTCGCCGCCCAAGTGGATGAAAGACAATAAGGATACCCGGGGAGGTTCACTTTTAGAGGAATTCGAGGGGATTTATGCTTGCTACTTGGTCCAGTACATTAAGGCCATGAAGGAAAAAGGCTTTGAAATCGATGCCCTAACCATTCAAAACGAGCCGCTTCATCCGGGAAATAATCCATCACTTTTGATGTTTGCTGATCAGCAAGCAAGGTTCATCGGTGTTCATTTAGGCCCGGCATTCGCCGAAAATGGAATCAAAACCAAAATCCTGATCTATGATCATAATGCAGATCGTCCGGATTACCCCATTGCAGTCCTGAATGATTCACTGGCAAACCCATTTATCGACGGCTCGGCTTTTCACCTCTATGCCGGAGAAATTGCCGCATTGAGCAGGGTCCATCAGGCCTATCCCGACAAAAACATCTATTTCACCGAGCAGTGGATCGGAGCTCCGGGAAATCTGGAAGGAGATATGCCTTGGCATGTCAAAAATCTGATCATCGGTGCCACACGAAATTGGGCAAAAACTGTCCTGGAATGGAACCTGACTTCAAACCCAGAGCTTACTCCATTTACAGATCGCGGGGGCTGTGATCGATGCTTAGGAGCTGTAACAGTTGATGGCGATTCAGTCACGCGTAACCCTGCATATTATGTTATAGCGCATGCCAGCAAGTTTGTGGATCCGGGATCGGTGCGAATTGACAGCAATCTTTTTGAAGGACTTCATAATGTGGCTTTCCTCAGGCCTGATGGAAAAAAGGTGTTGATTGCCCTGAATGACGCAAAAAAACCAATCAGCTTTCAAGTGAAGGACAAGGGAAAAACCTTTTTTGCCGAACTCAACCCAGGTGCAACGGGAACTTGGATTTGGTGATTTTTTTTCACCGCGGAGACGCAGAGGCCGCAGAGATTTTGGACATTTTCCCAATTGGTTCAAGTTTTCAAACTTGAACCAACAATTATGCAGTCTTTGGACTGCTTTTTAATATCACCTGAATATTTAGTGAAATATTTATACTGAAAAAGGTATTAAAACAAAAAAATCATAAAACCACAAAGCCTCAGGGCGCCACATAGCAAGACCTAGAGGTAATTAAGTCATACTTATTTTCTTTGTGTTTCCCTTTGTGTTAAAAATCAAGAAAGTGCTATGTGACTCTATGCTACTATGTGGTAAAACAAAACTAAAACCCTTTGACCAGTTGAGAAAATTAAGATCATTAATCAGGGTCAGCAATCTTTCTTTTTAAATCTTTGCGCCTTGTTGACTTCGTGGCAAAAAATCCCCTTTAGCTATTCAGTAGTTTATTTTAGGCTCAATCCACATCAACCCCAAACTCAGCAGCAACCCAATCAACCAAATCCAATTAGATACCTTGACATAAATTTGGTGATTTTCAACACTTTCGATGTCCGAATTGTAAGTCAATGGCCTGATCAAAGCCTGTGCATGGAGACTGGGAAATTCTTCCTGAGAATAAACAAAAACCGACAAATCCTCCCCGAAATCCACCCAACCTACAGAATCAACCTGAACGCTTCCTTTGGCCAAAAAGGGATTGGTCAGCTGTCTGATCAAGTTGACCGAGTCTTTGCCGAAGTAAATCCATTCCGGTAAACTGTCTCTTTTGTTGAGCTGAAAATCGGATGAAATTCCGGATAAAACCGGTGCAGACACCTTCCAGGATTGCTGTTCTGACGGCTCCAATTCCCCGAAAACCTCACCCCAAATGGACTCATATTCTTTCTCTTTCCTCTGAAGAAAAAGCGGAAAAGTTGCCTGATACAAACTGATTGCGATTTGCATCTCTCCTACCCGCTGAACTGCAATTGCATCCTTTCCAAATACTTTCTGCCGGGATTTTTCCAGCCACGAATATGGGGCCGCTTCTAGCTGATTGTCCAAAACTCTGCTTTCGCCCTGCCCGCTACGCTGCAACTGAAAATCAGTTCCGAATAAACGGTTAACCCGACTGATCGTCTCTAATGGTTCAGTCAAATTCATCACCACCAAAGCCCCAACCGAGTTTTTCGCCCAGTCTTGAATTGCTTTAATTTCCAACTGACTCGGATCAATCAGTTGAATTTGGAGAGAGTCAACTGAAGTTTCTCCACCTTCCAAAATCATCCCGCGGGAAAGCCGAATTTCCTGACTCACCTTCTCGCCTTTGCTTTCCAGCCACTGACTCAGCACCCTTACTTCCTGACCCGGAAAGGCAAACTGAAAATGGTATTTTTTTGGTGTAGCCGGGCCAATAAAGTATCTCAAAACAGCCAGCGAATCTCCGTCGAACAAAAGTGGCACCTCAGTCCTTCCCAATCCGGCAGTCTCAAAATCGAGTTCTCCTTCATTCCAACCCTTCTTCAAATCTGTACTTGCCAAGGTTGTTTCTCCCTGCTTGACCTGAAGTTTCGCACTGTCTCCTTCGGAAAAAAACCGATAATTCATCCGCTGCTTTTCACCTTTTCGGACAAAACCTTTCCAACTCAACTCAGAGATTTCGCGATTCTTTTCCGGCAAAATCCATCTTGGATTAAGATCGTGGATTGGATACAAATTTTCTTTCGAAAAGCCTTTTCCCAATAGCAGCACCCGGCTTCCATCCGGTTGGAAATCAGCGATTGCTTTGGTTTTTGTTATCCCCAAACTATCCTTCCAATATTGGATTTCTGCTTGTTCCACTTCCTCTGAATAAACCAAAACCACAGCTTTATCGGAAGAAATCTTTCGACTGGGTTGAAGGAGAAAAAGACTCAAAAACAGTCCAAAAAGAAGCAATAGCCCAGTTTTGATCAGGATTTTCTGTGCAGAAACTCCACTTTCCCAATTCAGAAAAATCGGAATTCCTCCACTCAAAAGTGTCATTCCCAAAATCAGAAACAGGAAAGGCCAAGGTACCAAAGGAGCAAACTGTATCATTTTAATTTCCTCCAAAATGCGTCTTTCAATGAGTTCGGAGCCAAATAGGATGCCCCGGTATTTTTATAGCTGCCGGCAAAAGGATAAAGCTTTTCTGCCAGAACCGCTCTCCCTTGCACGTCCAACTTGCCCGACTCCAACTCCTGTAAATGCAACAGCAACTTTAAGTCTTTCAATCCGGTATATTCCATCCGCCGACTCCAAATCTCCCCAAGTTCACGGACAGTTTGGCGATCAGCAGCGGAAAGCTCGGACTTTACAAGTATGCCAAGAACCTTTGCGGCATATGGCTCGATTTGTTTTTCCAATTCAATCAATTCCCTTTTCATCCGGGCATCCAAGTCTTTCAATTCTCCGGTCAGGCGCTTTTCCTTCTCCTTAATCGGTGGCGGGTCATAGCTAGTCCGCTTTACATAGACTCTGGATTTTTGCTGCACAGTCTTCAGGTATTCCAAGGCTTTAAGCTGAAATGGAAGTGACTTCTCCGGCTCGAAAAGCCGCAAATAGAGTTCCGCTTGCCACATTTGCTCCAAAGCCGCTTTCAGGGCGCCTTTTGTCGATTGCTCAAAATAGGTATTGACCTCCTCCGAATCATGGGAATGCATGTACTCGCTCAGCAAGCTTTCGATCCCTGTGCCAGTGGTAGTTTCGGCCACTTCTTCTTCCGCATGGGAATGCCCTGCATGGGATTCGCCTGCCTCGATTTCGTTTTCACCTTCCTGATCATGAAGGTGCATGTAACCACTCAGTAGGTTTCCTTCTTCGACTTCCATACTTCCACCACCTGCACTTGATTCAAATTCTTCCCCCATGTACTGCCCGTAGCGCAGGCGAAGCAACTTTTGGTCATACCCTATTTCGTTGGAAGTATAGCCAAATTCCTTGGCTGTCTTCTTTGACTTTTCGGCAATCAACTTTTCGGTATCGATGATAATTTGCCGCTGACTGCGGAAGTATTCCGGTAAAAATTGGACCACCATCCCTTCCAAAGCCGCATCACTTTGGTCGTTTTCATCCACGTACTTGATGAAATAGGTGTCTGTTCGGGAAATATTCGCCTCGGGCTGCTTGTTGTCCACGGCTACCCAATAGTAATAGAGTTCATCTCCGGGCCGAAAATCCAAGGCTTTCAGATCCAACAGATAGCTAGCCTCTTTTTCTTTGAAAGCTTGGGTCAAAACCGGAAAGCGACTTTCTCGGAACTTGACATTTTCTCCTTTTCCACGAGCCAAAGTGGCGACAAGAAACACCTCATTCACCTGAAAATCATCGCTGATTTTAGCCTTTAGATTAAGTGATGTTGGGTTTTTTGGAAAATGGTAGCGGTAGACCTCCTTTTCCGCAGGAATGATTTGAGGGCTCTGATCTTCAATAGCCTCCAAGGTGTAAAAGTCACTTTCAAACACCTTCAAGCTATCCCGAAAGGCTTGAATCGAATAAATACCGGAACTGACCAACTGCTCAATCAACTCGAAACTTTTATTTTTTGGAGCAAACGGAAGCTTTTCTCCTACGGAATTAACCAGAAAAACTTCCAAATCAGACGCTTCTTCAAAACCTATGTTCCAGGTGAGCAAAGATCCTTTTACAGCTTTGGCCTCGAGTGCTTGTTGAGTGGAAACCGGAAGTTTGGTATACGCCGGTGGCTGGATTCTTAGCTGGGTACGATTTAAAAAGATGCCTTTTTCATTTGTGGCAACTGTGATAAATTCAATTTTTTCAAGGGTATTTTCTTGAATTACAGCACTTGAAAAATCAAATAGATTAAATCCTACATAAGCGGATATAGTTATAGCAAAACCAAGTATATACGGCATCAAACCACGCTGCACCACCCAAAGTTGAGGAGGGATCTGTCTGGAAATCCGATCAATCTGAAGTTGATCCGCAATGCTGAAGCTGGGCTTTTGCAAGAGTTCCAGGCTAAACTCCAATCCTTTGACTTCCTCATGCAATAGCTGAAGCGCCAAGTTTCTTCGACTATTGAAAGCCCCCAAAAGCCAGGCAAAACCAAGGGTTGCCACTGAAGCGAATCCTCCTGACCACACAAAATCCGAAGTGAAAACCCAAGCCAAAAAACCAATTCCAAGCCCCAAAACCAAGGCTTTGGCCAAGGCATTGAGCTGCAACTGCAACTCCAAAAAGCGTATGGATTGTTGAAGCTTTTTCACAGGTTGTTTCGATAGGCTAGGTAGCGCTCCAGACCAAATAAGGCCAGAAACAAAATCAACAGGATGAAATTCGAATTGGGCAAAATGGCCGTTTTGGATTCGGGGATTTTGATAAACCGCTGCGCCAACTGACTATTCGAAAGTCTTGCTTCCTTGGGATGAATACCCAAGAAGTCCACCAAAGGTTCGAGTATCAGGCCGGGCAAAAGTCCTTTTTCGATCACCTCATCCCAATTCATTCCAGCCCTATGCGCCAGAACGTTGACATTCCCGGGAAATATTTCCCGTACTGATTCGGAGATCAGATAGAGTTTATCTTTTGAAAAAGATTCTGGGATTTGATCCATCAAAACCACTAATTCACCATCCTCCACTTTAGAAAAAGACAAGCCATACACTTCCTCAATCGCTTCCAATGCCGCCAAAAACTGCGCTTGTGTTTCCTGATTTTCAGACAAAATCCGAAACTTAACCGAGCCTGAATAAACCGGATTTTTAACCGGAATTTCTGCCGGATCTGAAATCAACTGAAGTAATCCTCTTTCATTTACACCAAGAAATCGCCCGGAACCCAAGGCGATCCGAGCACTTGAATTTCTTCGATTATCCAAAGTCTGACTATGCAAAACCGGAATTTCGGGGACATAAAGCAATTCATTCCCAAATTCAGCGGAAAGCCCGGATGCATAAATATGAAGCGAGTCCAATCTTTTGGGCAATTGATCCAAAGCATGCTGAATCAAAGTTGGTTCAGCTTTTCCATCGGGTAAAACTCCCGCTTCATAGACCGGCAAGTTTTCAGCAAACCAATAAACCTGCTCCCCTTTTGTCAGCGCTTGTTCCAATTCAAACCGAAACTCGGCCTCGACACTCGGATTTGGAATAACCAAGTGTACTACCGGTTTTCCTTCATTTTTTCCCAAATAATCAAACCAAAACCCAACCGCAAGTAAAACCAAAACCAGGAAAAGAAGCATCCGAACCAGCAGCAAAAGCAATTGTTCCAACTTGATGGATCGGCTGGATTGAGACTCCTCTGTACTTAACCAATTCATTGCAGCCCAGTCCAAAACTTTTCCCCGTCGCCCATTCCACAAATGGATCAGTACCGGAATACTCAGTCCTAACAAACCCCAAAGAAATATAGGCTGCAGAGCTTCCATCAGGAGATTTTCTTAAGGTTGAGGATTTTTCGGGCTACCGTAGCCAAAGGCGTCTGCATAGATTCACGCAGTAAATGCACCTGAGGCTGTTGGAATTTGACATCCAGATGATTCAAGTAACCTTGGAAATTCTTTTGAAATTCAGCCTTCAATACCTGCCCATCCCGAACCAATTCCCGACCGCTTTCCAGATCCCGAAACACCAGATTTCCTTGCAGGTTAAAGTTCAGCTCCTGCTCGCCGAGAAGCTGAACAAGCATGAGTTCTTTGCGGGGATGACGGAAACTCTCCACCAAATTTTCCCACTCTTCATTTTTCTGAAGAAAGTCCGACACCCAGACGATCAACTCCCGATTTCGATCGATCGGTAGAGTTGGTTGGGGCACATCCAAAGGCCATGAACCACTGGCTTTTTCCTGCTCCAGGTAATACAAAATCCGATGAAAGCTCTTCGGAGTCGGAGCTACTTTTTGGGAAAATTCTCCTTCTTTCAGCGTATAATAACTCAGGGAATCCCCTTGCAAATAGCCCAAATAGGCCAGAGAGGCCAAGAGGTTTTTTGCATATTCGAGACGGGAAAAACCGCCATCCGAGTAATTCATCGAACCTGACAAATCCAAAATCAGACTGATGTGAAGATTGCTATCCGTTGTGGATTCCTTCACCATGTATTTACCGGAGCGGGAAAAATACTTCCAGTCAATCCGCTTGGGATCATCGCCCGGCTGATAGTGCCGATATTGCTCAAACTCGCTCCCCACTCCCACCCGGATGCCTGAGTGTATCCCCTGCCGCAGCTGTTCACTGATCAGGCGTGCGGAAAGACGCAGGTCCTTGAGTTTGATGATCTCCAGATTACTTGGCATGAATCGGAACCTGTTCGACGATTTTTGAAATGATGAAATCCGTGTCCAATTGCTCGGCCTCGGCTTTGAAATGAAGCGAAATTCGGTGTCTTAAAACCGGATAAACCAAGTATTGGATGTCCTCGGGAATCACCGAAAAGCGTCCTTTTACCAGTGCTCTCGCTTTGGCACAAAGGATCAGGGCCTGTCCTGCCCGGGTTCCTGCACCCCATTCCACATAAGATTTAACCTCCGCTACCTGAGTACTTTCCAAACGAGTCGCCCGGATCAATCGGGTAATGTAACCCAAAAGCGCAGAGTCCAAATGAACCTCACGTGTCAGTTGCTGAAGTTTAATGATCTCCTCAGCTGTGATCATTTTGTTGATTTGAGCTTTGTAGGTGCCCGTAGTCTTTTCAAGAACTTCCAGCTCTTCCTGCTCGCTCGGATAGCCAAGCTTGATGTAGAGTAAAAAACGATCCAACTGAGCTTCGGGAAGCGGATAGGTTCCGCTTTGCTCGATGGGATTTTGCGTGGCAATGATCAAAAAAGGATTGGGCAAGCTGTAGTTTTTGCCTCCATAGGTCACCACTTTCTCCTGCATGGCTTCCAGCAAGGCAGCCTGAGTTTTGGGAGGAGTCCGGTTGATCTCATCAGCCAAGACCATATTGGCGAAGATGGGCCCTTGGGTAAACTGAAAGAACTTCTTTCCTGTACTGTGATCTTCCTCCAGAATTTCTGTTCCGAGAATGTCGCCCGGCATCAGGTCCGGTGTGAACTGAATTCGGCGAAACTGAAGTTCCATCACCTCGGACATGGTTTTCACCATAAGCGTTTTGGCCAAACCCGGAACCCCTTCCAGCAGGCAATGTCCACCGGCAAGCAGGGTTATGATCACCTCATCCAAGACTTCCTCTTGACCGACGATCACTTTGGCGATTTCTTTTTTGAGCAGTGGAAGCTTGTCCACCAAAAGTTGGTATTGTTTCAGTTCAGTTTCCAAGAGGTATTAGGTTAAAGCGTACACCACGATGTTGACACCAAAGCGGGTGTTGTCGATTTTGAGGAAGCGTTTGTTTCGAAAGTCGTAATCCCACTCGCAGCCGTAGTCTTTGTTGCTGTAGAGCACTCCGATTCGGCCGTTGAATTGGATGGCTTTGAGGTAATCATGCACCAGGTCATCTCCCCAGCCATTCAACTCGAAAGAGGTAGTGGGTGGCCCGTCTTCAAAGTTGAAAAAGCAGCGGTAGATCCAATGGTCATTGGGGATTTTTTGAAGTGCATCGGGACCAAAAGTCCGGCTCATCTCTTCTTCGAAGGATTTGGCAAAAAGCCCGTCAATGTCATGATTACAGTCATCGACGAATACAAATCCGCCCTGTTCGACATAAGTTTTGAAGTTTTTCCGCTCTTGCTGAGAAAACTCCACCAGCTTGTGTCCACTCAGGTAGCAAAAGGGACTTTTGAAAATCTCTTCGCTGCTGAGCTCCACAATTTTCTCCTTTTCATCCACCGGGATCGTCGTGTACTCCACCAGGCTGTTGATAAGATTGGAAGGCATGCGCTGATCCGTATCCCAATTGCCGGAGTTGTATTTGAGGCGGGTGAAGAAGAAGTTGGTTGCTTTCATTTGGTCAACAGTCCACGGTCGACAGACCACAGCTGATTTTCTTTCATTTTAAATAACAAATCCACAGACCAAGATTTCAGGAATTCACTCCGATAGTGAAAATCCGTCGTCCGTGGTCTGTGGACTGTTGACAAAACTTAAACAGCGTCCGACAAACTGGTAAACGTAAAGTCCCTGATTTTCATCGGTGGTACCATGTTTCCACTGGTTCGCTCCGGCTTACCCATTGACTCTATGTTGTTGAGCATGATGATGGGGCTTTCGTTGAAACGGAAGTTTTTCACCGGGAACTTGATCTGACCATTTTCGATGTAGAAAGTACCGTCACGGGTCAGTCCTGTGTAGAGCAAGGTCTGTGGATCTACTGCTCGGATGTACCAGAATCGGGTTACCAAGATTCCTCTTTCCGTATTTCGGATCATTTCAGGAAGTGATTCATTGCCTCCGGCAAAAATAAATCCCTGAGGTCTCGCCACTGGCTGAACGCCCTGCTTTTCTGCCCAATAACGGGAGTAAAACATGTTTTTCACTGCTCCATTTTCCACCCAAGTGGTTTTTTCCAAAGGAAATCCTTCGCCCGACCAAGGTGCTGAAGGAATCTCAGGATGTGCTGGATCAGAATAGATGTTTACTCGCTCGTCGAAAAGCTTTTCACCCAACTTAGTTCCTCCACCTTTTTTGCTCAGAAAACTTCTGCCTTCGTCAGCACTTCGGGCATCCATTCCAGAAGCCAAAAGTCGAAGCAAATCGTTTGCTGCCATCGGCTCCAGAATGACGGTATATTTCCCGGGCTCGATGGCTTGGGCATTGACCGAAGCCATTGCTTTTTGCGCAGCGAGATTGGTCACCTCGCCGGCTTTCAGCAAAGATGCATCATTGAAGTCGCGACCCGCGTAGCCGGAACCCGTCCCATCCGAAGAGCGAACGGTCACTGTGAAGTCCACGCTGGTGCTTTGGTTGTACCCAAAAAGCCCTTTGCTATTTCCCGTAGCCACAAATCCGGAGAAATCCTCCAGGTACCCCGCGGCCGTCAGGTTATTGTCCACGCAGGGCTTGATGCTGTCCACTGCCAACTGTGCCCGGTAATCCGGGTTGATGGAGTCCGTTGCTTTCGCAAAAGTGCGGGAAGCGCCATAATTCTGAGGACCGAGCATTGGCATGTATTCCGGGTTTTCCGGCGCCAAAACTGCAATTTCTTCTGCCCGGGAAACGGCCTTTTTCAATGACTCGTCATCCAGCTCGTTGATGCTGGTAGAGCCTGATTTTTTCCCATAAACAGAAGTGATGCTGAGGCTGATTTCATCAGATTCACCACTGGTGTTTACTGTATTTCTTGCATAGCGGATGTTGCCAGTGCGTCCACCACGGATGCTGACCTCGGTTTCATCGGCTTTCGCATAAGACAAAACTTTATCTATAATCGCTTTTGCTTCTTCTTGAGTTAGTATAGCCATTGTAATGATGTTGAGGATTAGATGCTTCTACCTGTATTGATGACATTGACTCCGTCGAAACGGGTAGTTGGGCTGCCGTGGGATACCGCGGAAACCTGAGAAGGCTGGCCTTTGCCGTCAAAGAAAGAACCAAAGAGACGGTAGTCGTCCTTGTCACAAACCTGTGAGCATGAATTCCAGAATTCCTGGGTATTGGACTGGTAAGCCACATCTTCGAGCATTCCGGCGATTTGGCCGTTTTTGATTTCGTAGAAAACCTGACCTCCAAACTGGAAGTTGTAGCGTTGCTGATCGATCGAATACGAACCACGGCCAAGGATGTAAATCCCCTTTTCGATGTCCTTGATCATGTCCTGAGGACTCAACTTTTCAGTTCCCGGCTTCAGGGACACGTTAGGCATACGCTGAAACTGTACCGAAGACCAATTGTCTGCAAAGCAGCAACCGTGTGATTCTTTTTCATCGATGATTTTGGCCTGATCACGGATCGCCTGATAGTTGACCAAGACTCCGTTTTTGATCAGATCCCATTCCTTGGCTTTTACACCTTCATCATCCCAACCCACGTTTCCGAGGGAGTTAGGCTGGATTTTGTCCGCTACGATATTGACTTTGTCCGAACCATACTGGAAATCGCCAGACTTCCACTTGTCCAAAGTCGCAAAGCTGGTACCGGCATAGTTGGCTTCATAGCCCAATACACGGTCGAGTTCCAATGGGTGACCGACAGATTCGTGAATAGTCAGACCCAGGTGATCCGGATCCAGCATCAGGTCATATTTGCCAGGTAGTACAGATTTCGCAGTCAGTTTTTCTTTGGCATGTTTGGCAGCTGTCACGGCATCTTCTACCATGTCGTAGCTGTTTTTGTAACTGTTGAAACCAGCCGGGTTCATGTATTTGTCAGCAGCGAGGCCGTCCAGATACTCAAATCCCATTCCCATCGGAGCACTGAGTGCCTGACGGGATCGGAAGTTTCCTTCGGCTTTGTTGACCGCCGTGACGGTGAAGTTAGGCCAAATGCGGTGAATGTCCTGATCGATGTATGATCCGTCTGTAGAGGCAAAATATTTCTGCTCATTGATCATGAAAAGCGCAGAATTGACAAAGGCAGCGCCATTGTCCAAAGCTGCATTATTCACAGAAAGTAACAGGTCAATTTTGTCTTTGACAGGCACTTCCATCGCGTTTTTCTTGATCGGAGTTTTCCAACTCACTTCGCCATAGGCTTGAACCGGTGCCAAAACTACCGGCTCGCTTTGGAGTTTGGAGTTGGCTTTTGCAATTGCTACGGCAGTTTCTGCGCATTTTTTGATTCCGTCAGGCGTGACATCGGAAGTGGCTGAGAAGCCCCATGTTCCGTTGGCAATGACTCGGATACCGACGCCGAAAGATTCGGCATTGGTGATTCCCTGCACGTTTTTTTCACGGGTAAAAAGATACTGCTGCAGGTATCGCCCGATTCGGACATCGGTATAGGTGGCACCCAGTGACTTGGTCGTGTTCAATGCCACATCTGCCAGGAGCTTTTTTGCGGCAGCATCTATTCCCGGCTCAAGCATATGCTCGGCAGAAACAGGCTGGCTAAAGGCCACCAGACCGGGAGTCATCATTGCCCCCAATCCAAGCCCTGAAAGGTGGATAAAATCTCTTCGCTTCAATTTATCGCTTGTTTAATGGTTAGTTTATATTCTCTAGATCTAAATGTAAACCTATTCTCCAATCCATTCAACGGGAATGTTACAATGGCGGTAAAAGGGTTTAATTGGTGGGGAATATTCGGTTTGGGAAGGACTTTTCGACCCTTGAGGGTTTTCGAAAGTCAAGAATTCGGACAATTTTTATAGAAATTTTGAAATGAAGGGTATCGGGTTGAAGGACGATTTGGTTCAAGTTTTTAAACTTGGACCTGATGAAATGCAAACTCCTGACTGCTGTTCAAATGTGCCTTTCAGCTCTTGCAGTCTGAAGACTGCATTTTCTTAAGCACAAGTCTGAAGACTTGCGCTAGTAGAGGATTTAGTTTGGTTAAAACTCAATAAATCCTCAAAAGCAGTCCCGATGAAATTTGATACCCAGTTGACCTACGGATGTAATTTCGATCTTGATCGTTAATTACTATACTTCTGCCATTGTATAATCCATATTCCGCTCCAATCGTGGCACTTAAGATGAAATCCTCCGAAATTTCGGCTAAGCGATACTGGACATTCGCTTTCCCAAAAAAATGGGAATAATTCAGAATAAAGCGAGAGGGAGAAAATCCATGAATCACTCTGAAATTCCCAAAACCCAGTTCCGGCCGAACCATCCACCGATCGCCAAGGGCTAAGTCATAAAACACAAACAATCCACCTTCCCGAAATCGTGCCTCATTAAAAAAGCCTCCTAAAAACTGGTTCTCAAGTACATCAGCTCGATTTCCACTAACATAAAAACCTAATCCTGGATATCCTGAAACTCCAAAGTCAAAATTAATCCGATACCCCAAATTCACCTGATATGCATCTCCGAGAAAGTTGCCCTGCTTAAAATTCCGACCAAGAAGCTCCACACTGAAATCCGAAAAGAAGATATCCTTGTCGAATTTTTTCCACTGCTTCCCTTCTTGGGAATAGCAAACGCTTAGACCCAGAAAAATGAATGTCGGTACGAGTAAAATCCACTTTTTCATTTCTCCACCAAAATCAACTCACCCAAATCAATTACTCCCTTGGCAGTTCTTAAGGAAGGATCAAGCATTAAAGAATTGTCCGTGAAGATTTGATCAAACCTATTGATTTCAAAGAAAAATGGTTCTCGAACCGTCATGCTGTAAGAAGTATTGATGTTTTTGGATGGTAAAACGACTCTGAATTCTCCTTGACTTCCGGTGGTAAATGAATAAACTAGCGAAGATCCTGAATATAGATTGAGTCTTAAGTTAGCGATTGGATCTCCAGTTTTGGTGAGCGTTTTACCTTGAAAAGTATCGAAACTGTCATGGATAAATTCCTGACATCCTTGAGCTACAAACAAGAAAAAAATGAAAATCAGAAGATTTTTGATTCGGTTATTCCTAGCCTCATTCATGTGGTTTTATTTTTAAAAGTCTAGATCAAAAACGAAAACATTGGATTGAATGCTACAAGTCAGGGTGATCCCAAAAATGCCAATAAGATGTCTTTTCGCAACTTTCACTCCTCCCCTCTCCAAGTATCCAAATTAAGCTGTTGCTTGATTAGCAGCTTGGTGTAATGCCGATTTCTTCTCCCCTTTTTTGCATCCGCCCGTTTTTCATTCCGCTTGTCCACGACGATTCGTTCCAAATCGTTAAGATCTGTAAAAGTTTCAATCTGGTTAGGAGAAGTTCGCTTTGGCATTTTTGATTATTTTGAATTTAATCAAAGACCATGGGTTTGTGTTTTATGTTTTATAAAAAAAATAAATTTTCATCCCTATCCCATACTACAAAATGAATGTCAGACCTAGACCAAAACAAATTCTCCACAGTTTGTTTTTTAACTTAAAACAAAATTCAACCTCAGTAAAACCCATTTTTATGAAAAATTTTAATCCATCCCTCTGGATTCTTACGCTGGTTTGGGTAGCTTTTTCTCAAAACCTGCACGCTCAAACCAAAACCCTTTTGATCAACAATGTGGAGATTTTCAATGGATCAGATGAAAAAACAATCCTCGGGAACATTCTGATCGAAGGGAACACCATCTCCAGGATTTCCACCTCTCCCATTCCGACCAACAAGAGCACCAACGTACAGATCATTGATGGCAAAGGAAAATTTCTGATGCCGGGCCTCATTGATGCTCACTATAACGCCATGTTTTCAAGCCTTTCCCAGATCGCATTGTTGACCTCAAATATTGGTTTTGTCAACTTGGTGGCCGGTAAAAATGCCGAAAACTTGTTGATGAAGAGGACAAAGGGGTCTTAAGTCCGGAAAGCCGTGCTAAGCAATTGGAAATGTACCAAGGAACGGATACAGCATTTGAGTTGGCCAAAAAGTACAACATGAAAATAGCCTACCCCATTTTAGCGGTAGGAATCGCGAAGTTTTACCCCCGATTTCCGGTAAATAATCTTTTTCTGGTTCCTGCTTTTGAAACTCCTGTTAGTTTCTTCATTTAAGTTTCTATTTTTAGTAATGAACCAGAAAAAGCTTTGGATATCCTCCGTATTTTCGATATCAATTCTTACCCTGCTTTTTTGGCTTTTTTGGGTGCTGAAGCCTATTCAACCGCCTACGGCAAGTTCTCATCAACCTTATCAGATTCAGGAAAGTGCTCTTGACACCCTCAAACCAACCGTATTAATCCAGAAAGAAATCAAGGAAGGAATAGACAGTATAGATTTTGACAAGCGGGTAAGGGCATTAGCCCATGACAGTATCCCAAAGCCTTGGCAAGTGTTTTCTATTTATCCTGAAAAAGGAGCCTTGTTGCCTTTTTATCGAATAATTGCGATGTATGGAAATTTTTACTCGAAGCATATGGGGATTTTGGGAAGGGTCTCCGAAGAGGAACTCTTTGAGCTCTTTGATGAAGAACTTAAGGCTTGGAATCAGGCGGATTCACTGACACCATCGCTGCCTGCTGTTCATTACATTGCCATCACAGCTCAGAAAAATCCGGGGAAGGAAGGTTGGTACCGCTTGAGAATGCCTGAATCACAAATTCAAAGAGCCATTCAACTGGGCAGATCCTTGGATGGAATTACCTTTTTGGATGTGCAGGTTGGGCATAGTACGCTGGAGCGGGAAATTCCAACCTTAGAGAAATTTCTACTTAATACGGACGTTCATCTGGGGATCGATCCGGAATGGTCCATGAAAGATGGAAGTGTGCCCGGGACAAAAATCGGCACTCTGGATGCAGCAGACCTTAATTTTGCAATAGAGTACCTTTCCAATTTGGTCAAAGAAAACGGTTTACCCCCGAAAATCATGGTGGTGCATCGATTCACACGTAACATGATAACCAATTACCAGGACATCAAAGCCACCCCGCAGGTCCAGGTCGTCATCAACATGGATGGGTTTGGATTTCCCGCCAAAAAAGTGGACAGTTACAGAAGATTTGTGGGGGGAATGCCTGTTCAGTTTACCGGTATGAAGTTATTTTATATCAATGACAAACTCACGCTACCCTATCGCTTGATGACACCGAAGGAAATCTTAAAGCTTTACCCCAAGCCCATTTACATTCAATACCAATAAACAGCCCCCAAATACCATGAAAAACCGGATCCTGATTGTTTTCCTGATGCTTTGGGCAGCTATTGGACAGGGACAGGAAGTAACAATCCCGGCGATTCCGGCACTGAGTTATCATAATGTCCGATCTTATTCAAATCAAAATCCAGCCTATTTTATCAGTCCGGAGCGTTTTGAGGAACAAATGAAAAGGCTTAAGGAGTCGGGTTACCGGACGATACTTCCGCATGAAGTAGAGGCGGTTTTTTATGAAGGGAAGCAAATTTCCGGAAAATCGGTTTTGATCAGTTTTGATGATACACGCGCTGATCATTACCTGGCTGCAGCGCCGATTTTGGAGAAATATGGATATCGGGGTACCTTTTACATCATGACGGTCTCCATAGGAAAAGCTGGATACATGAGCAAGGAACAAATCCGAGAATTATCAGATCGAGGTCATGCGATTGGCCTTCATACCTGGGATCATCAGGACCTGAGAAAACTGGCGGCTGATCAATGGAAAATACAGATCGACAAGCCCAAAGCTTTGTTGGAAGAAATTACTAAAAAGGAAGTTACTTCTTTGGCATATCCTTTTGGGCTTTGGAATACCGAAGTAATCCGCCAAATCAGGGAACGAGGACTTCGATCAGCCTATCAATTGGGAGGAAAACTTGACTCCAAAGATCCAGTTTATTCTTTGCCTAGAATATTGGTTGTAGGCAATTGGTCAGGAGATCGATTGGTGAAGGAGATGGAGAGTAGGTTTTGAATTCGGGGCAGTTAAGAAGACTTCAACTAGATATTATCATATACTATAAATCTATTTTACTTTGTATGATAATTCTTCATCCAACACTTTGCGCAACTTCAGGCCGGCTTTAAACTGCTTCCGGAGGGGACAGAGCGTTGGATTAAGGTGGGCTGACGAGAATTAATTGACATATCAAAGCTGTTGTATTAAAATAAAGTTAGGCGATCAACAAACTTACTAGATCAAAAAATTGGCTACCTCCACTCGGAGATAGCCAATAAATCAAACAAACTACGAACTTGACTTTACTTGATTTTGGTAAAAGCACCTTGCCTACCTTAAGTCGGGGTCAGTTGTAAATGGAATTTATTCTTTAAACGAAATCACGGGCATCAAGCCTGAAAATTAAAGGTGATGCTTTATTCACTTGGAGGTAATAAAACTTGGTCGATTGCGTGGATCACCCCATTTGTTGCATGAATATTCAAAGCAGCTCCAATCAAGCCACTTTCATTGATCTGCAAATTCGCCAAATCGACTGTCAAATTCTGACCTGTTAACAGTGTTGGCAAGCTGGCATTCTGACGCAAGTCCTGTGAAAATGCTCTTGCGGGCACTACATGATATTGGAGTACATTCGTGAGTAAATCAACCGGAATTTCATCTACCCCATTCACGCCCAATACTTCATACAATGCTCCGAATGCAGCATCTGTTGGAGCAAAAACCGTCAGATTATCTCCCGAACTACCACTTACAGCTTCTACCAAATTGGCACGAACTAATGCTGCAACCAGCTGGGTAAATTCAGGCTGTGCTCCCTGATTTGCAGCAATTGCTATCTCAGCAATATTTTGAGTTGGAGAAGTGATAACATAATCCAGGACGTGTATAATTCCATTGTCTGCGGTAATGTCTGTTTGTATAATTTGCGCATTACCATTAATCCATAAATTACCTGCAGGATCTGCACTTACATAAAACTGTTTTTCGTTTAGCGCAGTAACAGGACCAGGATTAACATCGGAGGATCTAACAGCCCCACCTACCACGTGATAGGTAAGGATATCAGCTAAATCTTGGCTCGCCAATAATTGTGTCGCAGTGAGATTGTTTGCACTCAGGAAATTTTCAAAAGCTTCATTTGTCGGGGCAAATACCGTCAACGGGCCGGGTTGTGATAACGCTTCTACCAAGCCGGCTTGACTTACGGCTGATACGAGAATTGAAAAGTCCGGATTTCCAGATGCGATGTCAACTATGTTTTCACTCTCGTCTTTAGGAGGATCAACATCATCTTGACAGGAAGAAAAACTCAGAACGGATCCGAGTGCAACAAGAAGAGATAATGATCTCCACGGGTTGAATTTTGAATTCATCATGGTAGTAATAGTTAGGTTAATAAATATGTTGGTACTGGAATATAACTTTATAAAAAAAGTTTTGGTTATGTGAATTGAAAAAATTCATCCAATAATACTATGCTTTCTATGAATATTTAAAATCAAAAAATTGATCAAAACAGGCCTAACTCTATTTCAACAACTTAGAAATGAGTTTTAACTAATACTATCCGGTTATGAACGATAAATAAACCTTTTTTCAAAAAAAAAATTATTTCTCTCTAAAAGCTGAAACTTTATAATGCAGGAAGCATCTTTTATAACCGGATACTATTGTTCCCGTTAGGTAATTGTATGCCGGAATCAGTAATCAAATAAAGGACTTTCCGACATTTTTAATAATCATAACTATGGACATTAAATTCACAGAATCCGAACTTCAATTTTTGTCGAAATCATACGGAGACGAAAATATTCAGCTTGAATTCACCGATACTAATGAGTTTTCAATTCATCATCCGAAAGCAAAAATCCCCTGTGAAATTATAGCCTTTACTTCCCGATCTATCCGGATTCAATACAAGTTGGGTTTTTTCAAAAATCTGCTGGTTAATATGTTTGTGAATTTTGAGCTTGAAGGAATAATTTGGGACAAAAGGGAAAAGTATTTTGATATTCATCCCTTTTCCTTCCTTCCGGAGAAAGAGAGACTGGCAACGAAGGATTTTAGAATTGATGCGATTTCTCTTGAGCCCGGTTCCTTTGAGATTACCTTGGGGATCATGCCTGAAAAAGGTATGAATGACCAATTTTGATTGTGATTTTTTTGTGCAGGAAAAATCGTAATTTCTTCAGAGAGCTTCAAATATTACAACTATCGCTCAACGTTGCCAAAGCCTCGTATTTCGTATTTCGTACTTATCCAGAAAGATTGCTTCGCTCCTTCGTCGCTCCCGATGACGTTTTTTCCTCTAAAAAAAGCCCTCCAAATTTCTTCAGAGGGCTCGTATTCCTACTTCAAATTTCGTATCTGCAAAAAGATTGCTTCTCCAGATGAAAAATCGGGATCGCAAAGACGCTATACTTTCGGCACTTTCCAGCCATTGTGATAATTGGCTTTCATCAGGGCATTGGCTTCTGAATCGGTAAACATGTTTTTACCCGCATCCCAATAGACTTTCTTGCCTGTCTTGTAAGCAATATTTCCCATTTGGGCATTGATCGCAGCAACCGAACCGGTTTGAATCGCGCACTTTAGCAGTTTGGGATCATTGGCAGTCATCGCTTCCACAAAGTTCACAGCGTGAAGATCAAGCGCGGATGGACCCTGAGGTCGAGTATGTGGCACCTCCTCAATCTTGTTTTTACGTTGACCATCCACATTTTCAGTTTCGGGAATCACTTTCCAGCCTCCCCGGTTTACGACCAACGTCGCATTGTTGCCGATAAAGGCTATTCCTTCCGTGGTGCCGTAGTTGCCACCATCGATACCGGTGGCATGTTCCCACAACATATTGAATCCTTCGTATTCATACACCGTCTGTAGCGTATCAGGAGTTTCGGACGCGTCATCCGGATAGGCAAATTTCCCACCGGAGGCCATCACTGACTTAGGTGCGCTGACTCCCATTGCATACAGTGCGATGTCAATTTCATGTACGCCCCAATCTGTCATCAGTCCACCTGCATAGTCCCAAAACCAGCGGAAGTTGAAATGAAAGCGGTTAGCATTGAATTCCCTTTTGGGTGCTGGCCCGAGCCACATGTCATAATCGACTCCAGCCGGTGCAGTGCTGTTAGGAACTACCGGTACGGGCTTCATCCAACCTTGATATGCCCAGCATTTTACCAGACGAATCTGACCGAGTTTTCCCGATTTTACATATTGGATGGCTTCGTCATACTGGGAACCTGAACGCTGCCACTGTCCTACTTGGACGATTTTGCCGTAGCGCTCCTGGGCTTTCACCATGATTTGGCACTCTTCAATGGTATTTGCTATCGGCTTCTCGACATAAACATGCTTTCCTGCAGACACCGCATCCACCATATTCAGGCAATGCCAGAGGTCTGGAGTACCTACAATCACCACGTCGATATCCTTGTCTTCGAGCATTTTTCGGTAGTCCTTGTATTGCTTGGGACGGGTACCGCGCAATTTGAAAACATCCTCTGAGCGCTGATCGAGTACACTTTGATCCACATCACAAAGAGCCACACAGTTGACTTGAGGGATTTTAAGATTCGCATTCATGTTGGACCAGCCCATTCCTTTACAGCCAATGAGGCCATAATTGATTTGGTCATTGGGCCCAATGGTTCGGGTAAATTTTCCAAAATCTGCTGCGGTCAGGATTGAAGGCATGCTCAATCCAGCTCCCAGCAGCATAGTGTTTTGTATAAATCGTCTTCTTGAAGTCATTTGGTTATTTAGTTATTGGGTTGAGAGTTATTTATTAGTCCATAGTCTGGTAGTCCATGGACCATGGTCTATCAATTATGGACTGCACAAAATCAAAGTGGTCTTACCCATATATTTCTGAATCGTACCGGATTGCCGTGATCCTGCAATTTGATGGGCAATGCATCTGCATGAGCTTTATAATTTGGAATTCCGATATACTCGGTTGGGCCTCGGAGGATCACATTGTTTTGAACCAATACTCCGTTGATCAACACTGTGACAGTAGCAGGGGAAGTCACCATTCCATTTTTGTCAAAGCGAGGAGCTTTGAAGATGATGTCATAGTAGTTCCACTCGCCTGGTGCCCGCAGCGGATTCACCAAAGGAGGATGTTGCTTGTAGATACTTCCAGCCTGTCCGTTGGTGTAGGTTTTACTTTCGTAGGAGTCCAATATCTGAACTTCATACATTCCCATCAGGAAAAAACCGGAATTTCCACGGCCCTGACCTTCACCTACAATCTCAGTAGGTGCGGACCATTCAATGTGATATTGGGCATCACCGAAAGCAAGCTTAGACTGAATGTCTCCTTTTCCTTTGGCTACGACCAGTTCTCCTTTTTCGACCGTCCACTGTGCAGGACTTGAACCGTCTTTTGCACTTACAAAACCATTCAGATTTGAACCGTCAAACAGGACAATCGCATCAGATGGTGGTGCGGTGTTGTTGGCACCGGGAGTGATTTTCGGAGGAACAGGCGTGTAAAATTCTGTGGCCTGAGGTGGTAATTTTGGCGGGGTTTGCTCCTGTGCCAGGGATAAAGAACTTACAGAAAGCCCCATAGCGAGTAAAGCGAAAGCATGTAGTTGCTTAGTCATACAATAGATTATTTTAGGTAATGAATGTTATCCCGATAAATTACAGGAAAAAAGCCGTGAATCGGAAAGCCGTTGATGGATTTTTGCTGGAAAAGCCCAATTCCTTTTTTACTTTTCAGAAAATAAGCCACCATGCAAAAAACCGTTCTATCACTGATTTTCACTCTTTTTCTCGGTCAACTCGCCTTCGCTCAGGAGGAATATTATTTTCCCGGGGAAAAATTTGATCCTGCCATCCCCTCACCTTCTCAGTTTCTGGGCTACCCTGTGGGTGACTGGCATACACGCTATGACCTGATAGTGAAGTATTTCGAAAAGCTGGATCAACTCAGTCCTCTCGCCCAACTTCAGACTATAGGCTATACTCATGAGCATCGCCCAAAAGTCATCCTGACGATTGCCTCCGCAGCCAACATGGGAAATCTGGAGCAAATCCGTCTCAGGCAAATCCAATTGGCAGATCCAAGCCAGCCAAAACCCGATGTCAACGCCATGCCCTCCATCGTTCATTTAGGCTATGGCGTCCATGGAAATGAACCTTCTTCGGCAGAGGCTGCAATGCTGACAGCCTATTGGTTTTTGGCTTCCCAATCTGATCTGGCCAAAAATCTTCGGGAAAATATGGTCCTGCACATCGATCCCACTTTAAATCCTGACGGTCGAGACCGCCACAGTCTTTGGGCCAATTCCAACAAAGGCTTCCCTCCTGTGGCAAGTCCTTTGGACAGAGAACACAATGAAGCTTGGCCGGGCGGCAGAACCAACCACTACTGGTTTGACCTCAACCGGGATTGGTTGCCACTTGCGCATCCTGAATCAAGGGTAAAAGTAGATTGGTATCATCAGTGGTATCCCAATGTCACCACAGACTTCCATGAAATGGGCACCAACAGCACTTTTTTCTTTGAGCCAACCAAGCCTTTTGGTTCTGAAAACCCTGCAGTACCCAGAAAAAATTACGAGGACCTCAATCCGCGCTTTGCCAAGTATTTTGCCAAATACATGGATCAGATCGGAGCCTTATACTGGACCAAAGAGGTCTTCGACAACAGCTATCCGGGCTACGGATCGACCTATCCCGACATTCATGGAGGATTGGGATTGGTATTTGAGACGGCAAGTTCGAGAGGTCATGTCCAAAACAGTCAACGGGGTGACATTACCTTTGCCTTTACCATCAGAAATCACGTGGTTAACTCCTTGGCAACCATGGAAGCGGCCTTGGATAATCGGGTGTATATGCACGACTATTTGCGTGAATTCTTTGAAACTGCAGTCGCCGAAGGAGGAAAAGATGCTGCTAAAAGCTATGTCTTTGGAGATGAATTTGACGAAAGTAGAAATCGACTTTTCGTAAAGTTTTTGCTGGATCACAAGATCAAAGTCTATGAAAACTCAGCAGATGTGACTGTTTCCAATCAAACCTTCAAAAAAGGTAAATCTTGGGTTGTCCCGACTAATCAGCCCCAGTACAGAATGGTTCGTACCATGTTTGAATATGAAAAAAAGTTTGCCGACTCGGTATTTTATGATGCTTCGGCTTGGACCATGGCAGCAGCTTATGGGATGCCTTTTTCGGCAGCCACAGGTGCAAAATCAGGTTCAGAGATCAAAGCAGTTTCAAGCCCGAATTTCACTTTTCCTGAGGGAAAAGCTTACGCTTACCTGATCGACTGGTCTGACTTCTATGCCCCAAAAATGCTTTTTGAAATGCAGAAAGCGGGAATTCATGTAGAGTCGGTGCATCGCCCTTTTTCCTCCCAAACTCAAGACGGAGTAGTAAGTTTCTCTTCAGGTACCCTGATGATTCCTATGGGTTTCCAAAAACTGAAAGCAGAAGAGCTAGCTACAAAATTGAAAGAACTGGCTGCTAAAAACGGACAAAAAATCTATGCCGTTCAGACGGGTTTGAACGTGACTGGAATCGATTTGGGCTCGAATTCTGTTTCTGCCATTCAGGCACCAAAAGTCCTGATGCCTGTGGGTACAGGAATCAATTCACTGGAAGCAGGTGAAATCTGGAATCTGATGGATCAGCACTTGGGTATGCCGATTACCAAGGTAAATATGGAGCAATTTGGACGGGTAAATCTCCACGAATACAATACCCTGATCCTGCCTTCCGGCAATTACAATTCACTTTCCGAGTCTCAGGTCAATCACCTGAAAGACTGGATTAACCGGGGAGGGACGGTCATTTCCTTGAAAAACGCCTCACTTTGGCTAAACCAAAAAGGCATCACGAAAGAAGTAGCTGTGGAATTGAAGGATGAACCCAAGGACCCGGATTCGCTTCCATTCAATACCCGAAATGATTTCGAAGGTGCCAAAGAAGTCGGTGGAAGTATTTATTTGGCCGAACTGGATTTGACTCACCCGATTGCCTATGGCTATCATCGCAAAAACCTGCCAGTGTATCGCAATACGGATATCTTTATCAAGCCATCTGCTGACAAGTACCTGACTCCGGTAAAATATACTGCCAACCCGCATTTGGGCGGATACATCTCCAAAACCAATCTGGAAAAGCTGAAGTTAAGTGCAGGGGTCATTATCTCTTCAGTGGGTCAAGGCAGAGTGGTTCATTTCTTTGACAGTCCAAATTTCCGGGGAACTTGGTTTGGGACGAATAAACTGTTTTTGAATGCCATTTTCCATGGGGACAATATGGATTGATGAATTTGAAGTTTGAGATTTGAAATTTGAAAAAATAGCCGTTGAGCGGAAGTTCAGCGGCTTTTTTTCTTTAAAACAATAGAATTCCTCACCTTAAATTTTATTTGTACACTCAATCTTGCACTTTAATTGGATTCAACTAACAGATAGAATCATAAAGAGAATAAAAAAAACCTCAAAACGAATCGCTTTGAGGGTCCCTTGATCTTAAAGGCTTGCCTAAAGTTTGAATTGAATAGGCAATCTCATCTGGACAGCAACAGGTTTACCATCCAATTTTCCCGGAGTCCATTTCCCACTTTCCCTGACCATTCGGTGGGCTTCTTCATCACATCCTCCCCCGATTCCTCTGAGAATGGCAACTTCATCCACACTTCCGTCCTCCCGTACAATAAACGAAACTGCTACCATGCCTTCAATGCCTTTCTCTTTAGCCAAGGCAGGATACTTCATATTTTCCTGGAAGTATTTGATAAAAGACTCCATACTTCCGCCGGGGGGAACTGGCATATCCGGAACTACCTGATAAACCCCGTCAATTTTGGACATCGTCACTTGCGCTTCAAGCTTGGAAACAAATCCAAAAAACAGCAAGGTAATAAGCGAAAACAGAATTTTGATCTTCATAACGATTTGATGTATTGGATGAGTAATTTGGTTTAGAATTCAAATAAACAGCAAGTGATTTAGCTCAGTTTAAATCGGATAGGCAGTCGCATTCGGCAATTGACTATCCGATCTTTTTGCATTGCAGGCTCCCAGTTTGGAGAGTTTTGGACGACACGAAGTGCTTCTTCATCTGCACCACCTCCAATTCCTCTGAGGATTTCGGGATTGGAAACAGATCCATCGGAATTGACGACAAACACAACGATCACCGTTCCTTCAATGCCCATGCTTTTAGCCTCGGCAGGATAAGTGACGTTCGCTTTTAGATAATCATTCCAACCGGCCATGCCTCCGGGAGGATTGGGCTGAACTTCCGTTACGTCAAAGATTTCGTTTCCGTCTTTTGCGACGTTATTCACCCTTGCCAGAATATTGGATGGTCCGATACTTTGTTTGGCTTCAACTTGGGTGGGTCCTTCGATTTCCGGCTCTGTAGCAATGTCGCAAGATACCGACAGGATAATCAGGCATATTGCCGGAATCCATGCCATTCTGTTGATTTTCAATTCATTGATTTTCATAATTGTGTTATTTATTGGTTAAAATTTGAATGTAGTGTTCCACCCTCGGAATTTTCCGAGGTAAGAAGTATTTTAGAAATTGATTTTTGATTTTTTCCTGAGCTTGGAGGTTATTTAGCTTTGTAGCCAACTACAGTTACATGTTTCCCAAACCTATCCGCAATTGCTTTTTCGTTTTGTTGACTTAGTGAAGCGACACCTGGATCTCCAGCTAAAACAAACCGAATCGGTAGACTTAATTGAGTGGTAACGGCTTGACCACCTTTTATTGCTGGCTCCCAATCTGGTCCTTCAGCTATGATTCTGACAGCCTCCTGATCACAGCCCCCGCCAATTCCTCTTATGATTTCTACATTTGCTACTGTCCCATCCTCTTTTACCTTAAAACCGACAATAACAGTACCTTGGGTATTAGCTTCTCTGGCAGTTTGTGGATATTTGATATTTTTTGATAGGTAGCGATTCCATTCTTCAATTCCTTCGGAGGGTGTTGGGAATTGGTCTACCTTGTCATGAACCATAAAGCCCGCCTCTGAAAGTTGGAATTTTACTTCGGGTTTTAAAGTGATTTTAAATTCAGTCTTATCAGAAACCAAAATCTCTTTGGTTTCCAAATCGATGAAAGTCACCACAAGTACAGCGTCGGATGAAGGAACCGTTAGCCAAAAATTTCCATCCATGTTGGTGACAGTACCCGAAGTAGTACCTTTAATTAAAATTGAAGCGCCTCTTACGATTTTGTCATCCTGATCTACTACGCTTCCCTTAATTTTGATTCCTTCACTGATTTTTTGGGCAAAAGAATCCGAAAAAATCGCCATAGAGCCAAAAAGCAACAAACAGAAATATGATAATCTAATTAACAGTAAAGCTTTCATTGGAATTTTGGTTTAGTTTAAAGTTAGTTTTCAGTGATTGCTGAAAAGTTTTTTCAAGCAAACAATTGGTTTAATCAGAGAACGCCTATTTATTTTATGATATTCACTATTTGTTTTAGGTCTTTCTTGCACATTTTCAAAAATCGGTTGGGAGTTTTCCAATGAATTCAGATTCCATCAGCTGTTTCCAGGGAAGAAATTAATTAAGATAAGCAGTCACTTGAATTTCCTGCAATTGGACTACTTGAGTCGGAATGTTCTTCTCTGTTAATTTTGCTGTCTCACTTGCCGAATTAGTCGAGGAGGCCAATTTAAACCGAATCGGTAATCTCATTCGGGTATTTACTAGCTTCCCTCTTTGCCTTCCAGGCTCCCATCTAGGAGCATTTTGGACAACACGCATTGCCTCTTCGTCTGCCCCTCCTCCAATACCCCGAAGAATTTCCACATCATGGATAGACCCATCAGTTTTGATCACAAATACGACGATTACTGTCCCCTCAATCCCCATTCTTCTAGCCTGAAAGGGATATTGAAGATTTTTAGCCAAATACTGATTCCATCCGCTCATACCCCCCGGAGGATTGGGCTGCTGCTCCACTACGTCAAATATTTGATCAGCAACTAAAGGTTTATAAACTGGATTTTCAAATGACAATTCCTCCAGATTTTGAACATCATCCGGAACTTCTATCACTTGATCGAAATCAATCAAAGTAGAGAGTTGAGGTTCCAAGTCTTGCCTTTCGCAGGAAAATACCAACACCAGCAAGCCTATAACAGGTATAAGCGTCAGAAAGCGAAGTTTTTGCCAATGCGCAGATTGAGATTTTCCCAACATTATGATCCGCTTCTTGGTCTGAAACTGATTGAAATTATTCATAAACTGCCAGCCCGGCTTGGCTGTGATCAGCTTCAGCAAAAGTGTGGCATACTCCTTAGGACCATAAGAAAATGTAACACCCTGATCTGCCTGATATTCATGCACCTCACGAAGCGAATTCTCGAAAAGGTAAATCAGCGGGTTGAACCAAAAGAACACTTTGGCGAAGTTCACCAACAACAAATCCCAGCTGTGACGTAGTCTGACATGCATGGATTCATGGAGGATGATCTGTTTTTGCTCAGTGTTCTCCGGATCAAAATCCGGCATCAGAATGTAATCGAAAAATGAGGCGGGTACAAACTCAGGATGGATTGCGATGTAATGCTTGTTGTAGTAGATTTTTTTGGCATTTCCGATTTGTCTTTGGGACACCATAAAGCCAAAAATCAATCTGGCAGCCGTAAAAACTACTCCTACCAAATAAACACCAATCAATAGTTGACTCCAGGAAAACCAGCGGCTCCCGACTACAGCGACCTGATCTCCCACCTGAAAGACCGGCAAAGTCATTTCTGTAATTTCTGGCCCCAGATCAAAAAACTCAAGTCTAAGCAAAGGGATAAACCCTGACAGGATCAGAAGGCCAAGAAGGATTGACCTATTCCAGGAGAAAAAGGTCAATCCACTCAGCAACACCCTATAGATTACCAAGGAAATTCCCAGACAAATGGAAACTTCTACCAGATAAATCAATAGCGCGTTCATTACTTCTTGGTGTTATCCATGTTGTCAATCATTTTCTTCAGTTCTTTCACTTCCTTTTCGGAAATGCTTTTTTCCTTGACCATGAATGACAGGAAATTACCAACTGACCCACCAAAAAAGTGCGTCACCAATCTGTTAAAGCTCTTTTTGCTGTAATCTTCCTGATTGACAGCTGGCTTGTAAATATTTACCGTACCGTACATCCGATGGGTGAGATAACCTTTTCGTTCGATGTTTTTAATCGTAGACGCTAAGGTGGTGTAGGGTGGCTTTGGATCTGACAATTGATCCAACACATCTCTGATCAACAATTCTCCCTGATTCCAGAAGATTGACATGATCTGTTCTTCGTTTTGGTTAAGTTCTTCCATAATTGAAAGGTAAAAAAGAGGAATATATTTTCCTACGTTTTTTTCGTATTTCTACGACTTAGGTTTTACAATTTCAATTTGAAGCGTTTTGAGCAGGATTTTACCTGAATTTTTTTTTAAAAAAAATCAGACTTCCTTCACGGATCTAAAAAGCCTTGGATGGCATTACAGCCTAAAATGACAAATCAGACCAAGTCCTATTCTCAGCAAAAGAGCTTGATCTGATCTTAAAACAAATTCCTATGCGCCCTTGGGATAGTACTTTTTTTTCCAGCTGTATGCCACTCTGACCAAGAGGATCAAAGCCGGTACTTCTACCAAAGGACCGATCACTCCCGCAAAAGCCTGTCCCGAACTCAATCCAAAGACTGCTATCGCCACAGCTATTGCCAACTCGAAGTTGTTTCCGGCAGCAGTGAAGGAAACCGCCGCATTTTGATCATAAGGGGCTCCCATGGCTTTGCTAAAAAAGAATCCCAGGACAAACATGATCAGAAAATAAATCACTAGTGGGATAGCTATCCTGACTACATCCATGGGAATGGTCACGATCAACTCTCCTTTTAGGGAAAACATAACCAGTATCGTGAATAGCAAAGCAATCAGCGTAATTGGGCCGATTTTAGGCAAAAAGACGGTTGTATACCACTCTTCACTTTTCAACTTTGGTAAAATCAGTCGACTCAGCAATCCCGCGAGAAATGGAATTCCAAGGTAAATCGCCACACTTTCGGCAATAACCCCAATCGAAATATTCACAATAGCCCCTTCAAATCCGAAATAAGGAGGCAGAACCGTAATGAACAGCCAAGCATAAAAGCTATAGCCAAAAACCTGGAAGATGCTGTTGAGTGCTACCAGTCCAGCACCGTATTCCGAACTTCCCTCAGCCAGATCATTCCATACCAAAACCATCGCAATGCATCTGGCCAAGCCAATCAGGATCAACCCAACCATATATTCCGGATAATCACTCAGGAACGTAATCGCCAGAACGAACATTAGAATCGGCCCGACAATCCAGTTTAGGATCAGAGAAATGCTCAAAATTTTGACATTTTTGAAGACCTTCGGAAGCAGTCTATAATCCACTTTTGCCAAAGGCGGATACATCATCAGAATCAAGCCAATCGCGATGGGAATATTGGTCGTTCCCGAACTCATCGAATCGATTACATTGCTGGACTGTGGGAAAAAATATCCCAACCCAACTCCAATAGCCATGGCCAAAAAAATCCAAAGCGTCAGGTATTGGTCCAGAAATCCCAGTTTCTTTTTAGCAACTGTCATAGCCTTTCCTTCACTTTTTGGAAGATCAAAAACAGCTCCGCTCCTATCTGATGGGAACGTTCGGTGTACATTTTCTCCTCCAAATCTGTCCCGTCAAATGCCTTGGGATCTTCAAAACGCAATGGAATACGTTTCTCTGTTCCCGGAATAAATGGACAATTCTCATCCGCATGATCACAGGTCATCACTGCTGCAAAACCCGTGGTCGGATTGATCGGATCATCATAGACTTTTGAAAAAGTGACGATGGGCTCGGATTCCTCTCCATGAAAAACAAAATAAACGGGATTAGCCTCTCCCTTTTGAACTAACTTGAATCCGTCGCGCCGGATTGCTGCCACTGCACGTTCATTGAATGCGGTCACTTCTACCCCACCGGAATAACACTGCGCCTCGATCCCGAAATAGTCTGCGGCTGTTTGACTCCAGATTTGAGAAAACTGGCTCCTGCGACTGTTGTGGGTACAGATGAAATTTAATCGGACCGCTTCCTTTGCTTTGATTTTACCCAAAATATAATCCACCATGGACTCGATTACAGGCATTCGCTCTGCAGGGATTTGAGAAGTCGGCAGGGAGGAAATAGTTTCCTCCAATGCCGGATAAAAAGAGTTTTGCATAAGTACCCAATGGGATTTTTAACAGCAACCTGAACCGGGTGTACAAGAAGATTCTGAAGCAGAGAGAGTCGATAATCTAACTTTCGGTTTTTGGGCAGGAATACCACACTTGTCTTTGGCAAGGCAGTCTGTCATTTTATTGGTTAGGGTAAAAACTCCTCCGCTAAATTCCAGACCGTATTTACCAATAGTGTCCCCTTGGTATTCAACCTCTACTTCTAAATCTTCCAAGCCTAGCACACGCTCAGAAAGCTGAATAATGTCGAGTAACTTTTTTGCGCCCAACCGATGATCGTAGTCTCCGTCTTCCCAAAGCTGGAAATTGACGGATTTCTCGTCGCGCAGAGTTCCGCCGCAGTCAATAAACCGCTTATTGATCTGTCCCACTTCGGTGATGTGAAAATGAGCAGGAACAGGGGTGCCGTCCGGCAGAAGGAACGTCAATTGACTCAATTGAGGAAGCTGAGATTTGATTTCTGAGAGTTTCATGATACTTAGTTTATTGCAATATTACGATGGATGAATTCAAATTTTTTTAGCAGCAATTATTGGATTCACAGGAATTATTCAACTGATCAAACAGTCCGTTGAAAAGTCCCTGTACCAGCTCCCACTTTTCAGAATTGATGCAGTAGCTGATCGAAACCCCTTCAATTGAACCTTTGATCAAACCTATTTCCTTCAGCTCCCGCAGATGCTGGGAAATTGTCGCCTGAGCGAGCCCAAGCTCCTGTACCAAAGTGCCATTGATGCAGCTTTTGGTTTTGGCCAAATACTGCAGAATAGCAATTCGAGCAGGGTGAGCAAAGGCTTTGGCAATGAGCGCCAACTCATTTTGTTCGGCAGTGAATAAATCTGTCTTTGTGATTCCCATGATTACATTGCAATATTACGATAAAAAGAATTTGCCAAACGAATTTGAAGGAGGTAATTTTTATTTTTTTTCCCAGGAATTATTTCCAACCTGAGGTTTGAACTTCAGACAATTTTTATCTCCGGTCTTCTGTCTTCCATTCTTAATCGTATTTCGCCTGAATCAGAATTGTCCGGGTCAAAACCGGAGAAACCACGAAATAACCCAAAACTTCAGGCTTTCCAGACATCACCCGGATATTGGTTTTTGGGTTTTGAGGAGGAGGACTAAAAAGTCCACCATCATTAAATAACAGATTGACAAGTTGATTCAAGTAGTCATAGGCATCCCTGTTGAGCCTAAAAAGCTCTAATCTGACTCGGTCTTTCTCTTTAAACGTATATCCTAATTCTAGTCCTTTTTCAAAAAAACCTAAGCCAAAGGTGTCGTCAAAAAGTAAATAATCCCCACGCTGATTTTTAAGGGTATCGTTTTCTATGACTCTGATCCTGTAATTATTATTTTCCTTAAAAGGAATTTTCCCGAATACTTTGACGTAAAAGCCTTCATCGCGGAAAGGGCGCTTTTCCTCAAACCTCCAAGTGACGCTATCGACTTTTGGTGGTTCGAGCATCACTCCTTCGGCCCGGTAAATGTTTTCTCTCCATCTTATATGCAACTGATAGGTTTCACCCACGACGGCCTTTTCCAAAGGATTCCTTGGCCTGTAAGATTTGGTACCGCCAAGGAATACAAAGGGTATCACTTTTTCAGTTCCAGGGATGGTTACAAAAACTTCAGCATCCGAAATCACCTCCACTTTAGTGGAGTCATAATAATCCTTGGAAAGGGTCATTTTCACCTCATTGAAGATCCCCTGATCTGTCCAATAGGCTTCAATTGTAGGAACCAACTCTGATTTGGTGCCTAGGTCCAAAATCACTTCCTCCTGACATGACCAAAACAAAACAGCGATAACTATTCCCGTTAGCCTTTTCATGGATGTATATTTTTTTTGAAAGTTATTCCTAATGCCAACGGGATAAATCTCGATTCGCAACTATTCATTTTGCTATACGGCGCCTGCAGCTTATTCGAGTTCATCAGAATTGGAAATTATAGGTAATGGATGGCAGAAAGGTAAATAGGTAAGTCATCACCACTCCCGGTCGGGATGAAGTGATTTCACCGTCTGTATTTGGATTGAAATTGATGTCATTATTATAAATCTGCCTGAATTCATACGCAAAAGGATTTTTTCGACCATAAAGATTATAAATACTGAAGTTCCAACTGCCCCGCCACTTCCGCCCTTTATCGGCATTTTTCCAAGTAACTGAGGCATCCACCCGATGGTAATCCGGAAACCGATCTAAATTTCGAAATTCAGAATACAGCGGGACTGACTGATTATCTACTTGGTAGGACCCAACAGGATAAGATACCGCCTGACCGGTCGTGTACACAAAAACCAACCCTGCAGACCAACTTGGAGAGAACTCATGATTCAACACCAAAGTCACATCATTTGGCCGATCAAATCGTGGATTGTATGCTTTGTTTTGACTCACTCCTTCTATCCTTCTCCAAGTTCGGGACCAGGTGTAAGCCAGCCAACCGGTAGTTTTACCGATGTTTTTTCGAAGTAAAAACTCCGTTCCATAGGCCCATCCTTCTCCTGACAACAATTCTGTTTCCACTTTGTCGGTAAATAGAACCTGCGCACCATTTCTCAAATCGATGACATTTTCAAGATTTTTATAATATCCTTCGACCGATAGCTCCCAACGATTTTGGTTAATATTATGAAACAGGCCAAGGGAGATCTGATCACTTTTTACGGGTTCAATATACCTTCCTGACAAAATCCATCGGTCAATCGGCAATCCAGCTGAGCTGTTTGAAGCAATTTGAATGTATTGGAAGTTTCGGTTGTAGGCTGTTTTGACAGTGAAATAGTCAGTGATTCGGTAGCGAAAAGCAAGGCGAGGTTCAAGCCCCTGATAAAATTGCATGTTTTCAAATCTGCCAAAGTTTAGGGAATCAATTATTTTGGCCTCCGGCGCGGGTTTCCCGGCTTCATACAGGTAATCTACACCCTTGCCCACTTGATTGAAAAGGCCCCACCTCAATCCCCCCTCCACACTCAGCTTGGGAGAAAGCTCATAATTGGCACTGATAAACAAGTTATTCAAAAGCCCGTTTTTTGGGTTGGTGGCAATAGGCTCTATCGCACTTTCCGGTGCGGGATCAAGATCAACCGGTGAAAAATGATAGTACTGAGAATGAAGCCCCCAATTCACTTGCAGTCTTGAATGAGGCAAGGCGGTCCAAATGGCTTTTATTCCGGATTCAGATAATTGGTTGGTCCATTCAAATCCGTTTTCCAGATCATCAAATTCCACACTATAGCTATATCGGGAATGATAGGCTTGAAGATCAAAAAAGAACTTTTCTGAACTTACCCTATTCCAATTCAATGCGCTCACCCAATTGGTCCACCCTAAACCAAAAGCCTCATCCAAACCTAAAAAATCGCTGCCTTGGTAACTGGAAATGGAAATTTTGTCTTTTTCTCCCAAAATAAAGGACAACTTTCCACTCAAATCATGGAAATTAAGTTTGTTGTTTCTGATATTCTCATCGGATGCAAGCCGAAGAAAAAGGTCTGCGTAAGTACGTCTACCACTGAGAATGAAGCTCGAATTTTTACCAAAAAGCGGTCCATCTACCGTCAATCTGGAAGAGATACTCCCTATTCCCCCTTCGCCCCGGATTTGCTGATTATTTCCTTCCCGCAGAGTGACATCGATCAAAGAAGCAGCTCGTCCACCAAATGAAGCTGGCATATTTCCTTTATATAAATCGACACTTTTCAGTCCGTCGGGGTTAAAAACCGAAAATATTCCAAAAAAATGTGAGGGATTATAGACCGGAGCTCCGTCTAGTTGTACCAAGTTTTGATCAGCTGATCCCCCTCTGACAAAAAGCCCTGTAGTCCCTTCTCCTGCAGTTTGTACCCCGGGTAGAAGCTGAAGGCTTCGTAGCAAATCCACCTCACCAAACAGCGCCGGTATATTTTTTATCGTTTCAATCGGTACGGTGGCCTTTCCCATCTCCATGTTTTTCAGCTGCTCGTCCGGTTTACGCTCCTGAATGATGATCTCATCCAGGGACATTTCTTCGGGTTTTAGAAAAAAACGAATGAGCTTTTCCGCGTCTTTGGGATTGATTATCCGGACCGAACGTGCAAAACCGACATAAGAAATCACCAATTTACTTGGAAGGGAAACCAGTGTTAATTCAAACTTCCCTTCCAAATCCGTAATGACTCCTTCATTACTTTTCCCCTCCCAATACACGCTTGCACCGATGAGTGGCTCAGAAGTACCAACATCCAAAACTTGCCCCGAAATCATTCTTTGGTCCTGAGAATAAGTCTGATAGCAGATGCTTGTCAGAAAAAACAGGGTCAGAACTCTGAAAAGGGACATACGGCAGGGATTGAAACAGAATATGCTAGGCGAACGAACTGAGAAAATTAATGTTTGTTAATTCTGCCAAAAGTTTCATTGACTGGCAGCGTTAACCAAAAACCGGACTTTTAAAGTAAGGTTTATTTCCTAATTTCAGGCCATGATATGGGCATATCCTGACATCAGACTCACCCTAGTACTGGCAGGAGTCTTTGTACTTCTATACTTTATTTATCTATCTCGCTTTTGGTCCATCAATCGAAGGCTGAAAGTGGAGAAGCAGCGGCTATTTACCAAACTGACCATTCGCACCGCGTATTTCATCCTGTTTTTGATTGCATTTGCAGGTCCTTCGATAGGTAATTCTTTCAAAGAAGTAAAAGAAGAGGGCAAAGATATTTTCATCGCGGTGGATCTTTCACAGTCGATGAATGCCACTGATATCGGACCAAGCCGCCTTCAACGAATCAAATTCGAGTTGAAAAATCTGATCAAAAGTTTCCCCTCAGACCGGATCGGTTTGATTATTTTCAGTTCTGAAGCTTTTTTGCAATGTCCCTTGACATTTGATCAGGCGGTCATTCAGCTATACATTGATGGATTGAATACAGGCTTGGTGCCAAATGCAGGAACGGACTTGGTGGCACCTTTGAAGATGGCCCTTGACAGATTTCTGAAAGATGAAAGCCAGGAAGTAAAAGCCAAATCAATTATTTTGATTTCAGATGGGGAAAATTTCGGTGATGACCTTGATGGCGTAATTTCGGATCTTTCAGATAACAATATAAAAGTATTCTCACTTGGAATTGGAACTCAAAAAGGAAGTCAGATCCCAAGAGGAAATGGGTTTGTAATTGATCCAAAAACAGGGACTCCCGCTATTACCAAACTTGAATCCCAGTCTTTGCGCTTGGCAGCTTCAGAGACTTCCGGGGAATATTTTGAAATTTCGGATGAGTCTCAACAACTCGGAGATCTGATTTCGACAATTGACCGCCTTGAAGGCGGAGTAGCAAATACCCGAATGGTCGAAGCCAGCTCAAACAAGTATTTTTACTTTCTTCTGGGTGCTTTGGCACTTGCGCTATTAGACATGATACTACCCATCAAAACGATCAAACTCTGATGAGCTGGAGCAAATGGATTTTAACAGTCTTCTTGATCATCCCAAGTTCTTGGACTTATGTAACTCGGCTCAACACCGCAATCAAGGTAGCGGAACGAAGTTATGCCGAAGCCAAGTACGAAGAGTCAGTGGCAAATCACTTGATCTTGATCAATGACTTCGAGTACAAATCCGCTGAATTAAGTTTTGATTTGGGATTGAGTCATCAGTATGCTGAAAAAGTCGATGAAGCCCAAACCTGGTACGATCAGGCTACTCAGAGCCCCAAAAAGATGTTGGTTTCATTTGCTTTCAATCAAAGTGGGGCAATCGCAGGTAACAAAAAAGAATACCAAGCTGCGCTCAGCAAATTCCAGTCAGCCTTAATCAAAGATCCGACTAACGAGCAAGCCCGATACAACTACGAAATGCTTTCCAGATGGCTTAAGCGAGACGAAGAGCGTAAAAATCAAGATAAAAATAAACCTGAACCATCAGAATTTGCAAAGCGAAAGAAAGCAGAGGCAGATCGATTGGTGGAACAATTCCGCTTCAATGACGCTTTAAAGGTTATGCAGGAAGCATTGGCGCAGGACACAACTGTGGCTGCCTATCAGGATTTTATAACCACACTTCAGGAGGTAGTAGAAATCGATGAGAAGTAAATTAATCGTATTCGTAATAGTATTTATCCATTTTTCCACTGGGGAAATCTTGGCACAAACTGCCGGTGATTTCTTTAATCGGGCAGCGCGATCCTATGTCAAAACGGAAAAGGAAGCAGCTTTAAAAGAAGTGAATGATGGTTTAGGTAAATTTCCAGACGACGCCAAACTGAAAGCGCTGAAAGAAAAGCTTGAGAAAGAGCAGGAGAACGAAAAACAGGAAAACCCGCAAGATCAAAAGCAACAAAACGATCAAAACCAAAGTCAGAAAAGCGAGGGCGAAAAAGGAGATAATCAATCTGAAGAAAAAGACGGAGAGCAGTCTGAAGAGGATAAAGCCAAAGAAGGTCAAAAAGGCAAAGACCCTTCTCAGAAAAGTGATGAGCCCGGTGAAAACGCAAATGATCAAATGGATGCCAATCTTGCTGACAGACAAAAACGAATGGAAGAAATGCGTGAAAAGCTTAAAAGCATGAACCTATCTCCAGAACAAGCCGCCCAGATCCTCGAATCACTCAATGCTGCCGAACTTCGGTATATTCAGGATACTAAGAAAAAACCGACTCAAAGACCTAAAAGAGGACTGCCGGATTGGTAAAATAAAAGTCCGGTGTCCGAGACCGATGTTTGGTGTGAGGCTGAGCGGAGTCAAAGCCAGTTTGATTAGAATTAATGTAAGTAGTTAAAAGTAAGGAGTAGGTCAGGAATCTATTTTTTGTTTTAAAAAAATCGAACAAAATATTGAAATATTCTTGCTCCTAAGGTGACCACATAGGAAGTCGGTCATCCGAAATTGGTCAATACAAAATATCGAACATCGAATGCTGAATATTGAATAATGAAGTAATCCCGCTGGACAGTTGAACATATCAGTCATCTAACATCCAACAATATTTAAACCCAAATAAACATGAGCAAAGAAGTATACATCGTCTCAGCTGTCCGAACTCCCCTTGGGAGCTTTGGAGGGAAGTTGTCCTCCATGACTGCCATCGAGCTAGGAAGTATTGCAATCAAAGGTGCAATCGCAAAATCCGGTGTTTCATCAGAAGCAGTGAATGAAGTATTCATGGGAAATGTGATTTCTGCAAACCTCGGTCAAGCTCCAGCACGACAAGCCGCTATCGGTGCAGGTATTGGCTACAATGTCCCTTGCACCACCATCAATAAAGTGTGCGCCTCAGGAATGAAAGCTGTAATGCTTGCTGCCCAATCCATTATGCTTGGCATCAATGATGTAGTCGTGGCCGGTGGCATGGAAAGCATGTCCAATGTCCCCTACTACATTCCAAAGGCCCGTTTTGGTTACAAATACGGAAATGCAGAAATGGTCGACGGGCTGGTGAAAGACGGACTGTTTGAAGTTTATTACAAGTTCCCGATGGGAAACTGTGCTGAAAATACCGCCAAGGAAATGAACATTACGCGGGAGCAACAGGACGCCTACGCCATCCAGTCCTACAAGCGTTCGGCTGAGGCTTGGGAAAAGGGCATGTTTAAAGACGAAATCGTTCCTGTGGAAATGCTCGGGAGAAAAGGAGAAACAATCCTGATCGACGAAGATGAAGAATTCCGCAATGTGATGTTTGACAAAATCCCTTCTTTAAAACCGGTTTTTGACAAAAACGGAACCGTGACTGCCGCCAATGCATCCACCATGAATGATGGTGCATCAGCTTTGGTTTTGGTTAGCAAGGAAAAAGCCGAAGAATTGGGGTTGAAACCTTTGGCAAAAATCCGAGGGTTTGCGGATGCAGCCACTGATCCGCTTTGGTTTACAACAGCACCAGCCTTGGCAATTCCAAAAGCATTGAAACATGCAGGCGTTTCAGCTGGGGAGGTTTCCTACTATGAAATCAATGAAGCTTTTGCAGCTGTTGCGATTGCCAATCAGCGGGAATTAAACTTGGACAACGATAAGATCAATGTCTTTGGAGGGGCAGTCTCCCTTGGACATCCGCTTGGAGCTTCCGGTGCTAGAATCATCACCACACTCAACTCAGTCCTACACCAAAAAGGCGGAACAATCGGTGTGGCCGGCATTTGCAACGGTGGCGGCGGAGCTTCGGCGATTGTAATTGAGAAGATGTAATAATTCAATATCCCTGATTCAAAAAAGCCTTCATTTTCAGAGAAATGAAGGCTTTTTGAGTTTAAGCAGAGTTTCAAAGTTTTCTGTTTAGACACAGAAAACTGCGACTGGCTCTAGAGACTACCTACACATCACTTCATAATAGGAAATCCACTCGTAAACTCCATATCCAACTTTTCCTTTCCACCGATCACAAACATGGCTTCCACACCGGGAAGATTTTCTGCCAAAACTTTAGCTTTTTCAGGGCCCATTGCCATAAATGCCGTAGCTAGCGCATCTGCCTGCGTGGCTGAAGGGGCCAGTACTGACACGGAAACCATCGAATGACTGACCGGAAATCCGGTTTTCGGATCGAGAATATGTGGTCTCCTGTTTCCTGCTTCGTCAATGTAAAACTTGCGGTAATTCCCCGAACTGCTGATCGATCGATTGTCCAGTTCTACCTTGGTCAGCATCGAACTGGTCACGCCCATTTCGGCCTGGGCAGGATCTTCGATTCCGATGGTCCAGGTCGTACCTCTTGAATTTTGGCCTTTGGCTTTCATTTCGCCGCCGATTTCGACCATGTAATCCGAAATCTGATTTTTCTCTACCACTTCAACTAACTTATCGATGGCATAGCCTTCACCCAGACCTGTGATGTCCAGCATCACGCCAGTTTTGGCTGAAAAATAACCTGAGTCAGTCGCCAAAATCATCTTTTCGAAACCAATCACATTAATCAATGCGCTGACTTTGAGCGAATCCATTGCCTCCCGTTGTTCGAAAGAAAAGCCCCATGATTTCAACAAAGGATAAAGTGTCGGCTCAAAATATCCTTCCGACATCCGATGGTACTTTGCCGTAGAATCCAACATATCTCTGAATGTAAATGAGGGATTGCGCAATTCACCGCTTCGGTTAAAATCTGAAATCTCCGAGTCCTGAACGTAGGAATTTGAGGCTTTATTAATCAAAGCAAAAACCGAATCGAACTCAGGCTGAAGGTCCTTGCCTAGGTCTGCCAGCTGAATTCGGTAATAGGTTCCAAATATTTCTCCTTCATAGGTTTTGAAGGATTTTTCCTTTTCTCCGCAGGAGGTAATAAAAGCAAACGCAATCAGTAAATAGCTAAGTGAGAATCGCATAATCAAAGGGTTGGGTTGAAAGAGCATTCCCTCTCTCTGTTAGAATAGATATTTTGCTCAAAAATAGTCAAATTGAATTCCTTCACCGTTAATTTCCCCAGAAGTAATAAATCCTGAGATTGGATTCCGATCTTTAACCTTTCGAATCCTTATAATATGAAACGAATAGCAAGCAAAGCCCATTTTCTTCCTGCAATAATTCTTTTAATCTTAGGACCCTTTTCATTCAGCTTTGCTCAGGACACAATACGGACTTATTATGATGAAGAGTCGCTTCACATCAAAGAGATTCTGACCAAAATCAATGGAAAAGCAGAAGGTCAAGTCCGGCTTTTTGACCCAAACGGAAAGCTAATTCTCATCGGAAATCTCAAAAATGATCAGCGAAACGGTCCTTTTTATGACCTTGATTCTGATACAGGAGATACACTTCGGATTGTTAATTTTAAAAATAACCTCAGGGAAGGACAAGCGCTAAGCTACTTTCCCGGGGGCATTCTAAGCCAGGAATCCACCTTCGTCAATAATCAACTCGAGGGGATGGTCACCTCCTATTATGAAGACGGCAAAATCAGAGACCAAACAACCTTTAGAAACAATAAACCGAACGGACTGTCGGAATCATTTTTTCCCAATGGAAAAACTAAAACCAAAATCAATTTTCAAGCTGGTCAATTTGATGGACCCTATGAGGAATTTGATGAAAACGGGCAATTGGTATTCAGTACCAATTATGCACGCGGGGTGATCAATGGAAAGGAAGTCCAATACTTTCCCAACGGAAAGGTGAAAGCTAGCCGTGAGTTCCGCTTTGGCGAATTGACCGGTGCCTATGAATTAAACTATGCTGATGGCAAGCCCGAGCGAAGGGGTACCTATAAAAACGGTTCACCGGAAGGTGCCATGACGGAATTTTATCAGGACGGTACGATCAGAATGAAGGCTGTTTACCAGAAAGGAATTCCTGTTCAGCCCATCTTATATTTTCATCCCAATGGAGTGGTAAGACAAAGGACTACTTACAATAATCAGGGTTATAAAATTTTAGAAGAAAATTTCTATCCAAATGATAACGTTTTTTCTACTGTTCGATTCTTGAATGATCTTGAAGAAGGCGAAGTAAAGATTTATAGAGAAAATGGCAGTCTATTGGAAATCAGAAACTACACGAAAGGAAGACTCAATGGAATTCGGACACTTTTTGACGAATCAGGTCAGTTGGTCGAAACTGAACTTTGGGAAAAGGGAAATAAAATCAATAAATAAAACCCAAGATTAAGGCGGTGGAAAGCCATTTTTCTATTTTTGCCGAAACGATTTTCAAATGAGCAACGCCATCAAGGAAACCCATTTCAATTTCCCCGGTCAAATAGGTTTTTACAAAGGAAAAGTTCGGGATGTCTACATCTTCGATAAGGAATTGGTTGTAGTGGCATCTGACCGGATCTCTGCATTCGATGTAGTTCTTCCAAGACCAATTCCTTTCAAGGGTCAGGTTCTGAATCAGATTGCGGCAGGATTCCTAAAAGCCACTTCCGACATCGTGCCAAATTGGGTGACTGCCACTCCTGATCCAAGTGTCACGATTGGCAAGCGTTGCGAGCCTTTCAAAGTGGAAATGGTCATCAGAGGATATCTAGCCGGACATGCCGCCAGAGAATATAAAGCAGGAAAGCGAATACTTTGTGGCGTTGCGATGGCAGAGGGATTGCGCGAAAATGATCCATTTCCGGAACCCATCATCACCCCAACCACAAAAGCCTCGGAAGGACATGATGAGGATATTTCCAGAGAAGATATTCTGGCCAAAGGCATCGTTAGCGAGGCTGATTACCTAATTTTGGAAAAATACACCCGTGCACTGTTCCAACGCGGTCAGGAGATGGCCCAAGCCAAAGGACTGATCTTAGTGGACACTAAATATGAGTTTGGGAAATTTGGAGAAGATATCCTTTTAATTGACGAAATTCACACACCCGATTCCTCAAGATATTTCTATGCGGAAGGCTATGCTGAAAATCAGAAAAACGGAATTCCACAAAAGCAATTGTCTAAGGAATTTGTCCGACAGTGGCTGATCGCAAATGGATTTCAGGGAAAAGAGGGACAAAGCGTTCCGGAAATGTCGGACGAAATTGTAGAAAGCATCTCGGATCGTTATATTGAGCTTTTCGAACAGATCACCGGCGAAAAATTCGTAAAAGCAGACGTAAAAAACATCGAATCCAGAATAGAAAAAGCAATTATGGCTCATTTGGGGCAATAAATACAAAGTGTAAAACTTATAAAAACAAGCCTATCTGCCATAGGCAGGCATGTGGCAAGCTTTAAAAAGAATCTTCATAAGGATATGAGATTCCATGAGACCAATAAAAATCAAATTATAAACAGATGAAATATACTATCGATAAAAAAGAGCAGTACGTTGTACTTTCTCCATTGGAAGAAAAAATTGATTCGCTACTGGCTCCAAAATTAAAATCAGAATTGCTGACAATTCATGCTGAAGGTCATACCAATATTGTATTGGATATGAGTCAGGTGAAATATGTGGATTCCAGCGGTTTGAGTGCATTGCTCGTAGGAGACCGAGAGTTCGGTAGAAATGGTGGCATTTTCGTTATTTCAGGCGTTCAGGATCACGTAATGAAGCTTCTTAAAATCTCCATGCTGGACAAGAAACTTAACTTGGTCAATACATTAGAGGAAGCCGGAGAGGCCATTTTCATGCATGAAATTGAGGGAGGAGAAGACGAAGAAGAGGCTTGATCCCAGAATTTGAAGTCACCATTTTAGGTAACACTTCTTCCATCCCAGTACATGGAAGAAATCACACTGCCCAAGTCATACGATTTGGGCAGGAGTGTTTATTGCTGGATTGTGGCGAAGGCACACAGATTCAAATGCGGAAGTTCAAAGTAAAATCTTCCAAAATTTCACACATTTTCATCTCCCATTTACACGGAGATCATTACTTGGGTTTGATGGGTATTTTGTCCAGTTATAACCTATCCAAGAGAACCAAGGCACTTACCATCTTCGGGCCCAAAGGCTTGGACGAAATTATCACCACCCAATTTCGTTGGAGTAATACTAGACTTTCCTATCCGCTCCACTTTGTTGAAACCAATTCTGATGGGTTAAATCTTCTACTAGACCATCCCAGATTTACAGTTCACAGTTTCCCGTTGACACATCGTCTACCAACAACAGGTTTTTTGATTCGGGAAAAAGAAGGGCTTCGGAACCTCCTAAAAGAAAAGCTTCAGGAGAAAAAAATCCCTCTTGCAGCAATACAAAATCTCAGAACCGGAAAAGATTTTTTGGATGAAAAGGGGAATCTTTATTCGCTCAAAGATTACACCCATCCCCTTCCCCCCCTGCGAAGTTATGCCTTCTGTTCCGACACTTGTTTTGAACCAAAACTCGCCAACTACATCGACAGCCCAACTTTGCTTTACCATGAATCCACTTTCATGGAGCTTGATGCAGAACGTGCCAAGGTCACCTTTCACAGTACTGCAAAACAGGCAGCGGAGATCGCAAATCTACTAAAAGCAAAAACATTGCTTTTAGGTCATTTTTCCTCTCGCTATATTAATTTAGAAGAAATGCTAAATGAAGCAAAAACCGTATTTATCCAATCAGAGTTGAGTGAGGAAGGAATAACATACCCTATTTTGCCTTGAGTTATGAATTTATTGCAGCAAAGTCGAAAGACTAACCTATTTATCATCCTCGGATCGATTTTTCTCACCAATGCGATTTTGGCAGAAATTATCGGAGTAAAGATTTTTTCAGGTGAAAAAACCCTGGGTTTCGAGCCTGTAAACTGGACCTTTTTCGGGGAGCATGTGCTGGATTTTAATCTTACGGCAGGTGCTGTCATCTGGCCGGTTGTGTTTATCACTACGGATATCATCAATGAATATTTTGGAAAAAAAGGAGTTCGGAAAATCAGTTTTATCACAGCAGGATTAATTGCTTATGTTTTCGTGGTGATCAGCATTGTCACTGTTTTGGTACCGGCAGACTTTTGGTTAGATGTCAATTCTCAAACTCCAACAGGAGAGGGATTTGACATCAATTATGCGTTTAACACCATTTTCCGTCAGGGCTTGGGAATCATCATAGGCTCCTTAACTGCATTCCTGTTGGGGCAATTGATCGATGTATTTGTTTTTCAAAAGCTTCGGGCAGTGACGGGACCTAAGATGATTTGGCTTCGGGCAACAGGTTCGACTTTGGTGTCACAGTTTTTTGATTCCTTCGTAGTACTGGGGATTGCATTTTATGTTTTCGGCAATTGGAGCATCAGTCAGATCATAGCCGTGGGATTGATTAATTATTTTTACAAGTTTACGGTTGCCATTCTTTTGACCCCACTCCTGTATGTAGGACACGGATTGATAGATCGGTATTTGGGAAAGGAATTGGCGGAAAATATGGCTAAGGAGGCAAGTATGGATCGGTCGTTTTTATAAATTGGAAGATTGGAAGATTGCAAGCGTTCATCTTTCATTGAAATCATAAAAATCAGATTTTTAAAAGGATAAGTTTAAATTAGCCTTATGAAGACTCTCGCATTAAATATTTCATATGAGGATTTGCTTGAATCTCTAAAAAAGCTCTCCAGAAAAGACAAAAAAAAAATTCATTCTTTTTTAGAATCTGAACTTTCAAAGCATGAGGTAAATGAACCTACAGAAACTTATTTGCTTTCAGAGGAATCGCTATTAAAAGATTGGTTGTCCCAGGAGGAGGAACAAGCATGGAAAGATTTGTAAAAGGCGATATAGTTGCCGTTAACTTTCCGTTTTCTGACCTAAGCTCTTCCAAACGAAGACCTGCATTAGTCCTTGCTTACGTAGAAAATGGAGATTATTCACTAAGTCAAATTACATCAAAAACCACGAAGGACAGTTGGGCTTTAGAATTGCCGGAATCAGAAATAATTGAAGGTGAATTATTCAAATCAAGTAATATTCGGCCAAATAGACTTTTTACAGCAGACCAATCAATTATTCTTTATAAAGTTGGACAGATCACTTTATCGATGAGAAAAAAGGTTGTTGATGCAGTTATTGCTTTAATTTCTTAGAGATAATTTTATTTTAGGCAGAACAAAACCACCATACTGACTTCCGAAATCGATTGAAACCAAATTTATTTCGTTTTTAGTACTTCAATTATTAAGAATATTCTAAAAACTTTTGGAACAGGGTTGGAATTCCGGATTAATGATCCTACTTTTGCATCGTCAATTTTGACAAAGTCTATTTTTCGTGCCGTGATTCCTTACTGTCGCTTGTCTGGGATTTAGGATAACATGGCAAGAAAAAGTAAGGAAAACATTCATGGAAATCACAACACAATTCTCAGACCTGGGGATTTCGGTAGAAATCTTGCGGGCAGTGGAAGAAATGGGTTATACAACCCCTTCCCCAATTCAATTACAGGCTATTCCTTTCGTATTGGAAGGACGCGATCTTATCGGTCAGGCTCAAACCGGAACCGGTAAAACTGCTGCTTTTGCAATTCCAATCATCGACCTTGTCGATTCCGAATTGAACAAGCCACAGGCAATCATCCTTTGCCCTACTCGCGAACTCGCGGTTCAGGTAGAAGGAGAAATCCAAAAATTATCCAAGTATCATAGAGGCATCAATTCTGTTGCGATATACGGTGGAGAATCTATTGATAGACAAATCAGGGTCCTCAGAAAAGGAGTTCAGATCGTAGTAGGTACTCCTGGACGTGTGCAAGACCACATCAACAGAGGAACTCTAAAGCTTGACAGCATCGGAATCATCGTATTGGATGAGGCTGACGAAATGTTGGACATGGGCTTCAGAGATGACATCGAGGCGATCCTATCGGAAATGCCTGCGGAAAGACAAACCGTCTTCTTCTCGGCAACGATGGCTAAGCCAATCTTGGATTTGACAAGAAAATACCAAACTAATCCTGAAATCATCAAAGTCGCTAAAAACGAGCTGACTGTTTCTAAAATCGAGCAGGTTTACTATGAAGTAAAGCCTTCTTTGAAAATGGAATTGATGACTCGCTTGATGAACATCAACAATTACGCACTAAGCGTAGTGTTCTGTAACACCAAGCGAATGACGGATGAGGTGACTGAAAGCTTGGGTGCCAGAGGCATCTTGGCCGAAGCACTTCACGGTGACCTTTCACAGGCACAACGCGATAAAGTAATGGGTAAATTCCGTAAGGGACTTTGCTCAGTATTGGTAGCAACAGACGTGGCTGCCCGTGGTATTGACGTGGACAATGTAGAAGCAGTATTCAATTACGATCTTCCATTGGACGAGGAATATTACGTACACAGAATTGGCCGTACAGGTCGTGCCGGTAAGTCAGGTACCGCGATTACGTTTATCACAGGTCGAAGAGAAACAATGAAACTCAGAGATTTGGAGCGTTTCACAAAGGCTACCATCAATAAAATGACTCCTCCTTCTGTAACGGAGCTAGTTGAGCTGAAAAAAGCACAATTGGTGAAGGATGTATATAGAGTATTGGCAGTTGAGGAAGATAATCAGCTTTTCGAAGCGACTATCGGACAGATGCTAGCTGAAGGTTTGACCATCGAACAGATTGCATTGGGCTTGATCAAGATGAACATGGGTGAAACCGTGAAAGAATTGAAAGAGCAGGATTTCGGAATCGATACCTACGGTGGTGGAGATCGCAGAAGAGAAGGATCAAGAGACGGAGGTCGTGATGGCGGACGTGGTGGTGATCGTTTCGGACGTGGAGAAAGAAGCGGTTCTGATCGTTTTGGAAGAGGTGAAAGAGAAAGCGGGGGTCGCTTCGAAAGAGGTGGAGAGCGCAGAGAAAGATTCGGTGACCGTAGAGAAGGTGGAGCAAGAGAAAGCGCACCGAGAGACGGAGAAAGAAGATTTGCTCCAAGAGAAGAAAGAACACGTGATGCGAATATGACTCGTCTGTTTCTGAACTTAGGTAACAAAGACAGAATCCGTCCAAATGATATCGTAGGTGCTATCGCAGGTGAAACCGGCGTACCGGGCAAAAGCATCGGTGGCATCGACATCTTTGACAACTTCTCCTTTGTGGATGTTCCTCAGAAAGATGCGGAGCACGTGATCAAAGTGATGAAGAACAACACGATCAAAGGCAAGACCGTAAGCATGGAAATCTCAAAAGGATAAATTATTATTGGTTAATTTGGTTTAAAGGCACATTTCTTTAGGGAAATGTGCTTTTTTTGTGTCTCTCCCCCTCAGTTACAACATGCAGCTTTTTTTCCAAGACAAAATAGAATCACCACTCACCCATCTCGACGAGGAGGAATCAAGGCATTTAGTCAAAGTGCTTCGAAAAAAACAAGGCGACCAAATCAGACTGACCAATGGGAAAGGGATGGTTTTTGACTGCGAGATTTTGGAAGCAAATCCGAAAAAAACCAATCTCAAAGTCTTGAATTCTTCTGAAATTCCTGAAGATAAATTTCACATTCACTTGGCTATTGCCCCAACTAAAAGTCCTGACAGAATGGAATGGATGGTGGAAAAAATTACCGAAATCGGATTTCATGAACTGACACTTTTAGAAACCATGAATTCTGAGCGCGGCTTTTTAAAAACAGATCGGCTGAACAAAAAAATAATTTCAGCTTGCAAACAAAGTCTAAAATACCGGATCCCTGTATTGAATCAGACCAAAAAATTGACAGCGCTATTCAAGACCCAGGAGTTTGAGGGATTTCAGAAATTCATAGCTTATGTGGATCAGGACCATGAAAGTCATCTCTTTGATGTGGCTGTACCTGAAGGAAAATACCTGATTTTGATTGGCCCTGAGGGAGATTTTGACCCAAAAGAAATCAAAGAAGCAATTGAATCAGGCTTTCTGCCTGTTTCTTTGGGGAAAAGCCGACTTCGAACTGAAACCGCCGGTTTGGTATCTATCCAAATGTTACAGGTACTAAATCGCTAATTTTTGCGTTTTCGAAGTATTCGCATGAAGTATTCCTTGAAGTACCCGAGCAAATTTTTAAATTGAATTTGAATTCAACTCAAACAGGGTTCAAAACCTTAAGAGGTTACCATTAATTACAAACTGCTGTGCCGTACAAAGAGCGAGAAATAGAGAAAAAATACCATTCCATTGGGGAAGTTGCTGAAATGTTCAAAGTAGCCCCATCATTGATCCGCTATTGGGAAGGTGAGTTTGATATTATTCGTCCGAAAAAAGACAAAAAAGGAAATCGCCGCTATACGAAGGAAGATATCCAAAAAATCAAATACGTTTACCATTTGGTGAAAGAAAAAGGATATACCCTTCAAGGTGCCCAAGAAGTGATTGCATCAGGCAAAGATCAAGGTTTTGACAAAGTTGCAGCAGTTCAAAAACTTCAGGAAATCAAGGACTTTTTAATCAATCTGAGGAATGAACTTAAAATCAGAAACGAACCTTGAAAATCTCCGCTATCATTTAGCACTTTCTCTAGCCCCTAAGGTCGGCCCGGGAGTGTTCAAGGCCATTATAGCTTACAGCGGGTCCGCCAAAGCGTTTTTTCACCTGAACAAAGGGAAAGCATCCAAAATCCCCCGAGTCGGGGAAAAGCTTTTGGAGATCCGGCAGCAAGCCGAGTCACTCCTTCAAAAGGCAGATGAATTAATAAACCTGAGCAAAAAAAAAGGATTTAACATCCACAGCTCCTCAGAACAGGAATTTCCTTCCCGACTGAAAATGCAAGAAGATGGACCTGTAGTACTTTTTACACAGGGGAAAGGCGACTTGGAATTTGAGCGAAGTGTAGGAATCGTAGGTACACGAAGTGCCACTACCTATGGAAAGTCCATTACCCGGAAAATCGTCGAGGATCTCCTCCCCTATCAGCCAGTGATTATTTCCGGTTTAGCCTATGGCATCGATATCGAAGCGCATCGGGCAGCACTACAGGTTGGTCTCCCAACAATCGCTGTGATGGGTTCTCCGATTACTCAAATCTATCCGGCAATACATAAGAAAACAGCGGAGCAACTTCAGGAAACGGGAATCCTGATGAGTGAATATGCGCCCGGAAGCACGATGGTTCCCGGAAATTTCCCCGCAAGAAATCGGATAATCGCCAGCCTTTCTGATGCTTTAATTGTGGTAGAAGCGGCGGAAAAGGGTGGTGCTCTAATTACTGCTGAGATTGCCTATTCCTACAACAAAGATGTGTTTGCTGTTCCTGGAAACCTACAATCACCATTTTCCGAAGGGTGCAATCATCTCATCCGAAAAATGAAAGCATCGATCTATACAGGTCCAGGGGACATAGCTGAGGCTTTATTTTGGAGCAAACCAGGAGAGGAAAAGGTCAAAAAACCTGTATTGGATTTGGCAGGTAGAGATGAAGAGGATACGGCCATTTTGAGGCTGCTCTTGGAAAAAGGCGAATCGGAAATTGACCAAATCAGTTATCAGACGGAAATTCCGCTTGGAATGCTTTCATCCAGATTACTCTCTCTTGAATTTGAGGGAATTGTAAAATCCTTACCCGGGAAAAAATATAAATTATTGGTTTAAAAGTGTAGAACTTATCCTTCAAAAATATCTTCCAAATTTAGCTGAAATCCTTCAATGCAGGCAGATTCAACAATATCTCCTGAGACAAATAATTTAGAGGATCGATATTTTCCATCAACGAGTGAATAGATTAAAAGAGTTTGTTCATTTATCCGCAACTTTATATAGCCTAATCTTTCTTACTGGCAGGATTGCGGATAATCAAATTAATCTATCTCCCCTTCAGCCTTCGAATCACTTTCGGGTAATACCACAAATAAAACCCACTTAGACTCATCAAAATCAATCCCAAAGCTGTCAAGGTAGAATAAGTCAGTTTGGTTGCCTCGTCTCCTCCAAGGTAAAAATCAACAATACTTCCATCATGCACCTTTTCAATCCAGTCAGAATGCCGGGTCTCAATAGAAAGAACCTCTCCCGAGAGTCCATCCAATTGAACTTCGGTGAAATGGGTTTTGAAGGTCACTTTGGCCACACCCTTGTCGGGCCGGATATCGATTCGATCCACTTCGATGGACGCTCCGAGTTTTTCCATTTCCAGCTCCGCAATGTTTACCATTTCAGTCGGAGAAATCCATTCGCCCTGTTCAACTTTTGTTTTTAAGGTCGGAGGAAGCAGTTCGGCTTTCTTTTTCCATGCTAATAGGATCGAAGTAATCCCGATTATAAAAAAGAATAAAATCAAAGGAAGCCCCAGCCACTTGTGGAGACTACGGATCCAGCGAAGTGCTTTTACTTTAGGTTGAATGATTGGATCAGACATTAATCAGGAATTAAACACAAACTTCGTAAGCTTCATAGATTCAGCGAGTTCTGACTTATTCAATCCTAAAGAATACCCCTCTTTTTCAAGGGTTTCAATCATCACTTCTGTTGCCATATTTCCAACTAATTCGTCTTTGGCCATCGGACATCCTCCAAAACCCTTTAATGCTCCATCAAATCTTTTACATCCACCTTTCAGCCCTGCCAACACTTTCTCCGGGATAGACTCAACCCTGCTGTGAAGATGTGCGCCAAATTCAATTTGTGGAAAAGCCTGAATTTGAACCTCAAAAAGTTTGGTAATCAATTCAGAAGTCGCCACCCCGATCGTATCAGATAAGGAAATGGTCTCAACTTGAAGTTGTGCTAGCATTTCCACAAATTCGGCAACCAATTCTGGTGAGTAAGGATCTCCATATGGATTACCAAAACCCATGCTGAGGTAGACCACCTGCTTTTTCCTTTTTGCTTCGCAAAGATTCTGGATCGCCTCCACCGTTTTCAAAGCCTCCTCTATCGAGGCGTTGGTATTTCGCTGCTGAAAAGTCTCAGATACCGAAAGTGGGAATCCCAAAAAGTCAATTTCCTGAAATTGAAGCGCATCTTCTGCCCCTCTTACGTTCGCTACAATAGCCAAAAGTCTAGACTTCGCATCGTGTAAATCCAGCAATTCCAATACCTCCGCAGTATCCCGCATTTGTGGAATTGCCTTAGGACTGACAAAGCTGCCGAAGTCAATAGTGTCAAAACCCACTTCAAGCAATTGATTAATGTATGCGGCTTTAATAGCAGTATCTATAAATCCCGGAATTCCTTGCATTGCATCCCGCGGGCATTCAATCAGTTTAATCATGCCCGAAGATAATTAGAATCAGCAAAAAGGGATTGGGATTGGGAAGAGTGGTTAAAAATGCTTTGTTAATTCAATACTAGGTCAGTCTAAATAAGATTGCAATCACAAGAGAATTCTTTCCACTTTTCTTGATTCCATTTCATCCAACCAGCCAAACAATGCTTCGATAGCTATTTGGGAACCGGACAAACTTCTACATGCCAGCCTTGGCAAAATTCCGGGTGTAAAGGAAGGAATAGAAAACATTACTGTATGCTTTAAGGCTTCCCAAATGGGGATTTATGGGGTTTTTATTCCATAAAACGTGACACAATTCCACTTTGAAGTCTGTCTGACTTCTTCTTAAAGTGAGCCTATCTGTAAAGAAGTGGTGTTTTACCGTCTTAGTTGAAAAATGGTTGACCTATTGCCTATAGAAGTATTAGTACCATCAATTCTTTTACTTAAAAAAACCAAATTATGAAAATCAAATCATCACTTCTTATAGGTACTGCATGTATTGCGGTATTTGCTTGCGAAACTAATAAGTATACAGAGCAAGACAGAATTACTTCAACAAAGAATCTAAATTCATTTGTTGACAGTGTGGAAATGGCTGTAAAGGCTTCTCCAACGCACGATTGGAGTGTTATCGATTCTAGATTTGATAGTCTTGAGTCTAGAGCTGACAAAGTCTACAAAGACCTGAAAGCTGAAAGCACCGAAGTTGATCTTATTGAGACCCGCTACGATACAGTAATTGAGAATGCTAAGCGTACGGAGGAGAATTTCCAAAAAACGGCTGAGATGCACCTTCAGAATGTAGAAAAGTGGTGGGAAACTACGTCTAAAGAACCTACTGCCAAAAGAGCAATAACAATTGCTAACATCGAATCTACCACAAAAGAAAGTTTGAATTGGTTGGAAAAAAACTTCAATAACCTGAAGGAAGAATCCAGAGAGAAGTATAACAAGTTCATCTCTGAAATGGGTAAAATTTAAATTCAACAATCAATTCAAAGCCCGCCAAAATTATTTGGCGGGCTTTTTTTGTTAAAACACCTCTTTGGCAATCTTGTAAGTAGCTTCTGCCTTACTCATCGTGTAGAAATGAAGCGAAGGCACGCCGGCTGCAATCAGTTCCTTTGACTGCTGAATAGCCCACTCAATCCCTACAGTTTTCACATCAGCATTGGTTTTACATTTTTCAAGCTCATCCATCAATTCATCGGGGAAGTCCAAAAAGAAAGTCCTTGGCAGCATGGTGATTTGTCCCAAAGTCGTGATCGGCTTGATACCCGGAATGATGGGAACATCAATTCCCGCTGCCCGGACTCTTCGTACAAAATCGAAAAACTTTTGATTATCGAAAAACATCTGAGTCACAATGTATTCAGCCCCTTTATCGATTTTTTCTTTTAGGTACTTCAGGTCGAATTTCATACTCGGAGCTTCGAAGTGCTTCTCAGGATACCCTGAAACGCCTACACAAAAGTCAGTATGAAAGCTGTTTTCGGTTTCCTCATGTAGGTAATGTCCATTATTCATGCGTACAATTTGCTCCACCAATTCACTGGCATAATTGTGCCCATTAGGTTCCGCAATAAACCTACCTTCCGATTTTGGTGCATCACCCCGGAGTGCAAGGACATTTTCCACACCTATAAAATTGAGATCAATCAGGGCGTTTTCCGTCTCTTCCTTGGAAAATCCTCCACAGAGAATATGAGGAACCGCATCGACTTGAAAGCGGTTCATGATCGCTGCACAAATACCTACGGTACCGGGGCGCTTTTTGGTACTTACCTTCTCCAAAAGTCCATTTGGATGCTTTTTGTAAATAAACTCTTCCCGATGGTAAGTCACATCCACAAAAGGTGGCTTGAATTCCATTAATGGTTCAATTCCTTCAAGGAGTTCTTTCAGGCTTTGCCCCTTCAATGGAGGCAGAATCTCAAATGAAAAAAGCGTGGAAGTGGTATTTTTTAAATGTTCTGTTATTTTCATTGAATAGAAATTGCTAATGTTTGAATAGGTGAATAGGCCAAATTTGGAGATAATAAGCGCTCTGCTTGCTTTATGGTTATGCCCTTTCGTCGGGCATAGCTGGCCACCTGATCTTCTCCGATTTTGCCCAAACCGAAGTATTTACTTTCAGGATGTCCAAAATAAAATCCGGAAACTGAGCTAGTCGGATACATTGCAAAGCTGGAGGTCAATGTGATTCCAATGGCATTTTCCAAATCTAATAGTTGAGATATCGTACTCTTTTCGGAATGCTCCGGACAAGCCGCATAGCCCGGGGCCGGACGGATTCCGGGGTATTCTTCACGAATCAAAGAATCATTATCCAAGCTTTCCGATGTGGAATAGCCCCAATAATCTTTCCTGACCTGCTCATGTACATATTCTGCGGCAGCTTCTGCCAATCTATCCGCCAAAGCCTTAAACAAGATATCGTTGTAATCATCCCCTGCAGCCTGAAACTCTGCGAGCTTGCTTTCCATTCCAAGCCCTGAAGTCACGGCAAAACAGCCCAGATAATCGGTTTTTTCAGGGTGAATATAGTCTGCGAGTGATCGGTTGGGAACACCCCTGCCCTTTTTGCCTTGTTGCCTCAAGAAGTGAAGTTTTGCGATTTCTTTTTTGCTGTCATTTGGATCCAAAATTACCGCATCATCTTCGAGTCGATTCACCGGGAATAGTCCAAAAACCGCTTTTGCAGTAAGCCACTTTTCTACAATCAACTTATCCAGCATTTCCTGCGCATCAGCAAAGAGTTTCTTCGCTTCATGTCCTACAATGGGATCTTCAAGGATTTTCGGGTATTTGCCACTAAGCATCCAAGTGCTAAAGAACGGAGTCCAGTCGATGTATTTTCTCAAAACAGAAAGATCCAAATCCTCCAGAATTGTTTTGCCAAGTACCTTAGGCTTTACCGGCTCAAACGCAGTCCAATCAATTCCTACTGGATTAGACTTGGCCTCTTCATAGCTCACCAATTGCTTAATCAATTGCTTCGCCTCATGTTCTTCACGGAGTTGTTTATACGTTTCTTTGATTTGCAATTGATAAGCTTCTTTGGTCTCCTCAGATATAGCTTCACCTGCAATCGGCACGGACTTACTTGCATCTGTCACGTGAATGACAATTCCTGAATACATCGGATCAATTTTCACTGCCGTGTGAATTCTGGAAGTGGTAGCACCACCGATCAACAAGGGAATCTTCAAGCCCTGACGCTCCATTTCAGAAGCGACATTGACCATCTCATCCAAAGATGGAGTGATCAGACCACTCAATCCGATGATATCTACCTTATTTTTAATAGCCTGATCGATGATTTTCTGAGCATCAACCATCACACCCAAATCAATAATTTGGTAACTATTGCAGGCCAAAACGACGCCTACGATATTTTTTCCGATATCGTGCACATCACCTTTGACAGTAGCAAGCAGGATTTTTTTAAGTGAAGAAGCTTCCTGCCCCTCTTCCGGTAGCGGCATAAAGGGCTCCAGATAAGCAACTGCCTTCTTCATTACCCGAGCGGATTTTACTACCTGAGGAAGAAACATTTTACCCTCCCCAAATAGATCCCCGACGACATTCATCCCATCCATCAAGGGACCTTCAATAACTTTTAAGGGATTGACCAATTCCAGGCGCGCGGCTTCGGTGTCCTCCACAATAAAGTCCAAAATCCCTTTAACAAGGGCATGCTCAATCCGCTTACCTACAGGATCTGAACGCCAAGCTTCGTTGACTACTTCCTTTTTGTCTGCTGCTTTAACAGTTTCAGCAAAATCCAATAATCGCTCGGTCGCATCTTCCTTTCGGTCAAAAAGCACATCTTCAACTCGATCCAGTAAGTCTTTCGGAATATCATCATAAACTTCAAGCATGGTCGGATTGACAATTCCCATGCTCATGCCATGATGGATCGCATGGTAAAGAAATGCCGCATGCATAGCCTCTCGGACACGGTCATTCCCTCGAAAAGAAAATGAAACGTTACTCACTCCCCCACTGACTTTGGCTCCCGGCAGGTTTTCTTTGATCCATTTTGTGGCAAGGAAAAAATCAAGCGCATTTTTTCTGTGCTCTTCCATACCCGTCGCTACAGGAAAAATATTTGGATCGAATATGATGTCCTGACGATTGAATTTGACCTGATCGACCAGAATACGGTAGCTTCGCTCACAGATTTGAATTCTCCGCTCATAGGTATCCGCCTGGCCTTTTTCATCGAAGGCCATCACGACTACAGCCGCTCCGAACTTCTTGATCGTTTTGGCCTGTTGGATAAACTCTGCTTCTCCATTTTTCAAGGAAATCGAATTGACAATACCTTTTCCTTGTACACACTTTAATCCCGCCAGAATGATACTCCACTTGGAGCTGTCAATCATGATCGGAATACGGCTGATTTCAGGTTCGGAAGCAATCAAATTCAGGAATTTGACCATGGCAAACTCCCCATCCAACATGCCCTCATCCATGCACACATCGAGGACTTGCGCTCCACCTCTCACTTGATCCAGTGCAATATCCAGTGCTTCGTCATATTTTCCGTTGAGAATGAGACGGGCAAATTTCTTCGAACCGGTAATATTGGTCCGTTCACCAATATTGACAAAATTGATATTTGGTGTAAAAACCAAAGGCTCCAGGCCTGAGAGTTTCATGTAGTCTTTGTTAAACATTGCTCTCCTCCTCCTCTGTAACTTCTTCAAATTTTCTAGGCTGAAACTGTGCAGCCATGTCTGCCAAGGCTCGGATATGCTCAGGAGTAGTACCACAGCATCCGCCAAGGATATTCAACATACCTTCCTTTAAGAAGTCTCGTACTTGATCCGCCATTTCATTGGCCCCTTGATCGTAGGCACCAAACTCATTCGGTAAGCCTGCATTGGGATAGGCAGAAACATAAAAAGGGGCATTTTGAGCTAATACTTTCAAGTACGGCCTAAGCTCTTTTGCTCCAAGGGCGCAATTCAAACCGACTGATAACAAAGGTACGTGAGAGACTGAAATCAAGAATGCTTCGGTAGTCTGACCGGAAAGCGTTCGGCCGGAAGCATCGGTGATTGTACCCGAAATCATAATCGGAATCCCTCCATCTTTTGGATCGAGCGGAATATTTCGTTTTTCATAAACTTCCTGAATCGCATACAAGGCCGCTTTTGCATTGAGTGTATCAAAAATCGTCTCAACCAAAATAATGTCTGAACCCCCGTCTAATAAGCCATTTACCTGCTCAGCATAGGCTTCTGCCAATTGATCAAAAGTAATCGCCCGATAGCCGGGATCATTTACATCAGGAGAAAGGGAAGCAGTTCTATTTGTTGGCCCTATTGCACCTGCTACGAAGCGCGGTTTATTGGGCTCTTTGGCTGAAAATTCGTCTGCTACTTCACGCGCGAGTTTTGCTGATTCAAAATTAATTGCATAAGCCAAATGCGAAAGTTCATAGTCAGCTTGCGCAATGGTAGTGCCCGAAAAGGTGTTGGTCTCAATTATATCTGCCCCGGCCTCCAAATATTCCCTGTGAATTTGGCGGATGATATCCGGACGGCTCAAGGACAATAAATCATTGTTGCCTTTAAGTGATTTAGGATGATTCGCCAATTCAGGGGTTCTGAAATCCTCCTCGTCTAGTTTGTATCGCTGAATCATGGTCCCCATAGCTCCATCCAGGATCAGGATTCGATTTTGAATCACTTGCAATAGGGTATCTGTTCTGTTTTGCATCGTTCGAATAATTAAATCAAAAAGCTTATCGAGCAAAACACGGAGAAAAGTTACAGGTAACTTGTCCGCTCATCTTTTCCCGATTAATCGGAATGGGAGTTAGCACCTTGTTTACAGGTTGCTAAGACGTCATAGGGCCCTTCCCTCAGTCTTTCTCGATAAGCACTTCAAAGGTAATAGCATTTCATCAAAAAAGTTTAAGAATAATTCAGAATTCAGGTGATTTATTGATCTATTGTTAAAAAAAGCTTAATCAAGGCCGAACTCCTACCGTCAATCCCAGCATTGGTCCGGAGAGATATTTAGCCATACTCAACTCACCCAGTCTATAATTTCCCAAAGCAAGTTCGTATCCTGCTGATGCACTCACCACGATATCAAAAAGATTTCTATTGGTCATGGGAATACCATATTCGAACAAAAGTTCGGGTTTAGCCATCATTCCTGAATTTTTCAGATATCCGTCAAAATACCTTTGTTCGAAAAGTTCGGGAAAATCAGGTTTGTCATTCTGACTAAGTGTATATCGGATATTACCAAAGCCTATACCTCCCATTGCCCCTATTGCAAAATTCTTGAGCTGAAAAAACTTAATCCCTGCATTGCCATAGATTCTAAGACTATTTAAGCTTTGATCCTGAGTATTTGAGGCCTTACCTTTCAAGGCTGAATTAAATACATCAACGCCATACAAAAACCCGTCAGTTTCACCCAAGATTCTTACTCCTATATTAGTTGGAGTTCCTTCAAAGGGCGTATATCCATTTTTCTCAAGCTCGGAATTCAATACGTCTGGTTTATTGAAATGAAACCCTCGATACATGGAAATCCCAACAGAAGCATCTTTGTAGAAAAAATTACGATCTGGCAACGATATCCCCGCACCAATTCTTAAAAATGCACCAGATTGAGTATTTCCAAAAGCCATTCCGTTCATTTCCCATTTGCCTTCAAATGGGCTAAATGAATATCCAACTTTTGCCAAAAGCTCAAGTGCTTCCTTTCTTCCTGGTAGGTCGAAGTCGTAACTCAATTGAAAGCCGATCTCCGTCAAAAAATCCCCGAAGTACTGTGTCCCCTTCTGTATATCATTTTCACGAAGTATAAAACCCTCTCTTGGATCAAGAAGAAAAAATTCAAGATTTTGGGTGGACTTGGCAGGCAACATTTCAAAATTCAAATACCCGACACCCAAGGACATATAATGGATCAATTGGAACTTACCTTCTTCGGTCAAAGAATAGCCGACATTAATGAGCGCTCTTGAAGCACGAAACCTTATTTCAAAATCATCAAAATCACTGGCTCTACTTTGATGCTGTGAAAGCTCAAATCCCACAAAAAAATCATTTATTCTTGCCTGATATCCAAGTCCATAGGTTCGGTATCTATTTCTCAATGGAGATAATCCCCTCTCGGACAGCATTTCATTAAACTGTCGAAGATTGGCACCAGAAACTCCCGTGAATCCATAAAAGGATGAACGCTTGTTGACCAACTCTTGGCCATGAATCGAAACAGAAAGCGATAAGAAAAACAGGAAAAGGAAAACCCTTTTAGTAAGTGTCATTTATGCAGATTTGAAAGGAAGTACATGGGTATTGCCTTATTGGCAAAATTAATGCTAAACCTCTCTTCAATCTTGATCTTTTAAGGTGAGATGCTTTAAAATTTTCTCATAGAGAACTTCGGGAGCAAAAGGTTTTGGAATAAAATCATTCATACCGCTGATCCGCATTTCTTCTCTTATCTCATTAAATGAGGAAGCTGTCAAAGCTAAAACAGGAACATTCCGTTTCTGAGGATCGGTGTGATTTCGAATAGCTTTTGCCACTTCAAAACCATCCAATTCCGGCATTTGAAGATCCAGAAGCACCAAATCAAAATCGCCGGAATTGAATTTATCCAAAGCCTCCTGACCGTCGGAGGCGATTACTAAATTTCCAGCATTCCATTTGGTAAGGAATTTACGGATCAGAATTTGATTTACCGCATTATCTTCTGCTACCAGAATCGATGCATTTTGTAGCGATCGGTTTTTTGAAAATAAACTGGATTTTTCCGCTTCCATTTTCTTGAAATCGACAAATTCGAAGGAAATCACGAATTCAAACACACTGCCCCCCCCTATCCTGTTTCTCACCTCAATTTCCCCTCCGTGAAGTTCTACCAAACGCTTGACAATGGCCAAGCCCAAACCAGTACCACCGTATTTTCGACTCGTGGAAGATGAGGCTTGTGTGAATGCTTCAAAAATTGATTTCCTTTTATTTTCAGGAATTCCAATACCGGTATCCTCAAACACAAACTTGATGTCAGTGTAATTTCCTTTCGAAAACTCCTTCAAAATTGAAATTCTCACAAATCCTATTTCGGTAAATTTGATCGCATTGGACACCAGATTATTCACAATCTGACCTATCCGGAGCGAATCACCTATCAATAACTCAGGGATTGCTTCATCAATCTCACAGCTGATTCTAAGCGATTTCTCATTCGCATAGAAGCTGTGTGAATGAACAATTCGGTGGATAATATTTCTCAAGTCAAACTGCGCTTGCTCCAATTCCACCTTGCCTGAATCGATTTTATTATAATCAAGAATGTCATTGATCAAAGCCATCAAATTTTCCGCTGAAAACTGAAGGGTTTTCAAATTCTCCATTTGGTCTGGCCTTGGATTTTCTTCCATAAGAAAATGCGCCAATCCAATTACAGCATTCATTGGTGTCCGAATTTCATGACTCATCACAGATAAAAATTGGGATTTAATCTGTGAAGCTTGTTCTGCCCTTTCTTTGGCAAGAAAAAGTTCCCGTTGCGTCTCCTTAAGCTTGGAGATGTCCCTGGCGACTCCGGTATAATATCGGTGAATACCACTTTTGTCTTCGATGAGCTTCCCATTGGTGCTGAAAACCCGATATTCCCCATTTTTGTGCCTAAGTCTGAACTCAAGGAATTGATTATGAGCTAAAAAGTCATTGCTTTCTTCCAACATTTCCTGAAAAACCCCTAAATCATCTGGGTTTAGAAAATCAAAAATACTTCGACCTATTACCTCCTCTGAATCATAACCTAAAAACTGTTTGACGTTTGGAGAAACATATTGAAGCAAAAATGCCTCGGTAAGCGAGAAAATTATCTCAGTAGACTCCTCTACCAAGCGTCTATATTTCTCCTCCGACTGCTGGAGATCAATTTTAGCTTGATATTCATCTTGAATGTCCCTGACAATACTCAAGGCATATTCAACATTTCCATTCTCTACAATTGGTCGAATTGTTCGATGATAATGCCTCCCCTTCAGCTGAAATTCAGATTCGACGATTTCTTTTTCGAGGTATACTCTGTCAAGAATCGCATTGATCTCCTGATACGGAGTAAGCTGTACATCTTTAAGTTTTTTACCTTCAAAATCATTTCGGTTCAGACCCCATTTTTCAAAATTGGTTCCTTCGGCCAGAATGTAGTTCCGCTCCTTGTCCAGCAGAAAGATGTTTGTTTCCGGTATATTTGATGCCAATACCCGGTATTGTTCATCGCGCTGTGATTTTATTCTTTCCAGATTTTTTCTATCGGAAATATCCTGGAAAAGGCCCTCATGAAGAATAATCTTGCCTGAATCGGAAATAACATCTCTTGTACTGTCTTCTACCCAAACATATTCTCCATTTAAGGTTTTGACTCGATATTCTCCTGAAAACGCGGGTATACCATCTTTTCGGAGTTTATCCTTGGAATTAGTAAGAATTTTCTCAGAATCTTCCGGATGCAACAAATCCAAAAACGAAGTTTCTTTTTCCATTAAAAATGCAGCGTCATACCCAAATCGGCTGATATTTTCAGAGATATAGTGAATTTTAAATCGTTCATTAGGGTCCACTCTAAAAAGTACTGCTGGGCTATTTTCCACTATCATCTGAGCCCTTTTGGCAATTTGCTCTGATTTGTGTTTTTCTTCTAAACCTCGAAGAATTATAGAATAGCCAATTTTATCCTTTCCTTCTGCATGTATGGCCTGAATGGAAATTTCAAAAGGCGAATAATGTGTATGCTGAGTATGAATGAAGCGCTCGGATTTCCAAACTTCACCTACTTGAAGGACTGCGGCGATTTGATCAATTTTTTCACCTAATTCCCAGTGAATCGTGACAAGATCACTGAATTTTCCTTCATAATCCCTTGCAGTATTTGGACAACACAATTGGACAGCGGCTTCATTAAGGTAAATGACTTCCAATTCTAGATTTGTCACAAGAATCGGGTCACTTACCTGAGCAAGGATTTGAGATTGAAGGCGAAGGTAACTTTCTGAGGCTCTTTTATGGGAAATGTCCGTGCAAAACCCATAGACTTCCAATCCCTGAGTCAAGAATTCCTGTTTCCCTTCAATTTCATAACTGACAAAGCGAACCTTTCCCAAAGAATCGGAAATTGAAAACTCACCGGAGGTTCGAGCCTTCTCTTGACTGGCCTTCCTCAAATTTTTGATGAATTCAGCTCTTGAAGGCTTGTCAATTTTAAAAATCAGGGAGGAAAATTCCGCTGTAACGGGCTTAGAACCCAGCCCAAATAAACTGGCGAATCCTCCGGAACAGTAAAACAGGTTTTTATAGGAACTATATCTCCAGGAACCCGACTTTGAAAGCATTTCAGTCTGGGTGAGCAGGTTTTCATTCCGCTCAATTTTCCGATTCATTAGACTTCCTAAGTATGCCCCTGCCATGACATCCCCCAATTGTCTTAAGATCTGAATCTCCTTTTCATCAAAAGAAAAACCTGAACTCTTAGATTCAAAACGGATGACCCCAAGTAGTTTAATCCCTGAGATCATAGGAATAATTATATTCCAGGTATTCAGGCCTCTTAAAGCATTCGATTGATCTTCAAAGCCGCTTACCAATCTGACTTTGCCTTTTTCCAAAAATGACTGGTTTTCAAAAATCAATCTCAGCTCATCCTTGGAAGGCGGACTTTGTCTATCCCCATCTTTATTGAAAGACCAGGAACTCAAAGTCTCCAATTCGGCGGTATCCCTGTTAAAGACCAAAATATCAGCGCTACTAGCTTCAAAAAATTCTCCAAATCTGGAAATTCCTACATAAAACTCAGACTCCAATTCCTGAAAACTTCCTCCAATCAACTTAGAAGACATCTGCATGATCAGATTCTCAATATCATATCTTCTTTGGAGAGATTTTTCGGCAAGAACATACTCTGTGACATCTCTGGAGCTGAAAATTATGCCTTGAATCTGGGGATGATTGAGCAGGTTTTTGGCGAAACTCTCCAAATAAATACGCTTCCCATCACGCAACTTCACCCAAAAATCTATCGCAACCTCCTCCTCAGAGTTGAGCACTTGGGAAAAATCTCCTTTTATAATTTCAATTAAACCCGTAGAAGAAAATTCGCGAAAATTTCTTCCTAGAATTTCAGAGGTGGAAAATCCGAGTTTTTGTGAAACCGAGTCACTGATAAACTTATAATTTCCCTCCCGATCAAGAATTGCAATTAAATCATGACTGTTATTTAAAACACTCTGTATGTATCGAAGCTCGTCTGTAATTGATCCGCCATTTTTGAAAATCAAATTAGATTGATCAAAAGCCTCGGTTTTGATTTGATTACCTTTTGCAATCAAGAATCGGGAATTATAACTAGAGGGCAAATTGATAAAAACCCACTCAAATCGCTCGACACTTCGGTCTTTAGCAATCAACTGCTTTATCAGTCGGGTAGTGGGCAATTCCCCATGTTGAAAGAAATTATCCAGTTCACTAATCAATCCAGATTGATCTATAAAAGCCTTCCAATCATCAGAAATAGGGATGAAAGTTTTCTCAAAGTATTCATTGAAGAAGATTATCTCTTCTGAATCCATCAAAAACAGCGGTTCTTGAATTTCATTTAAAAAATCAGATATGTCAAACTGCTGGAACTTGTTCATGAATCTTTTAATGGTGTTTCGGCGAGTTGATTAGAGCCTCACCAAAAATTAAGGTAATATTTAAAAAGAAAACTTTAAACACAAACCAAAAATGTCTTTATTTTAAAGTTTAGGAAAGATATTCAACACGATTAAATTAACGACAAGCTAAAGAAATACTTTATTCGATAGAAACATTGCTTGAGCAGAACAGCCTCACTACCCAAAAATTCATTAAACCTCAAATCAATTACATTGCTATGATTATCTCAACTACTCCTTCCTTGGAAGGCTACCAAATCGATCAGTACCTTGGAATTGTCTCCGGCGAAACCATCATTGGCGCAAATATTTTCAAGGACTTCTTTGCCAGTATTACCGATATTGTCGGTGGTAGGTCATCGGCCTATGAGCAAGTCCTAAGGGAGGCAAAAGCTACTGCCATCACTGAGATGGAACTTCAAGCCAGACAATTTGGTGCCAATGCTATTGTTGGAATTGACTTGGATTATGAAACAATAAGAGACGGGATGCTGATGGTCACCGTCAGTGGTACTGCCGTAAAAACAACAAAACTTTAATTTGTAAAGACCTGAGCACTCAGGTCTTTTTTATTTGTTCCATTATTTTCTTTGCGTCAGTATTTTTGCAAAAATGGTTATCCACAATCACCACAGGAGCGGATTTGCACAGGTCCATGCACTTGGTTTGAAAAAATTTACAATGTCCTTTTAGCGTGCCTACCGTGGCAGCCTCCTTCAACTCCTTACGGATTTTTTTCGAGCCGGCTTTTTTGCAATCCGATCCCCCGCATATAAAAACCAATTTTCGATTGTATCGCATCACATTGCTGATATAGCCTGCATCATCAATCCACAAAGGTAAGCACCATAAGTTCCTAATGCATAACCTAACACTGCCAAAAGCACTCCCACAGGAGCCAAAGAAGGATCAAAAGCAGATGCAACAATCGGTGCTGATGCCGCCCCACCCACATTAGCTTGAGACCCTACCGCAACATAAAAAAATGGAGCTTTGATTACAAAAGCCACAATAGACATGATTAGGATATGGAACATCATCCAAATGATGCCTATTAAGAAGAAAATTGGATTATCCAATATTGCTCCCAAATCCATCTGCATCCCAATAGTAGCCACCAAAACATACAGTAATACACTACCCATTCGTGATGCTCCTGCTCCTTCCAAATTTCGTGCTTTAGTAAATGAGAGCAAAAGCCCGGCAGTAGTGGCAATCACCACAATCCAAAAAAATGCAGAATTCAGGGAATATTGATTAAGCTCTGGATAATTTAGATCAAACCAAGGCGCCAAAAAGTCTGCACAGAGATGTGAAAAACCTGTGACTCCGAATCCAAAGCCCAAAATCAACATGGTTTCGCCAAGGCTTGGGATCTTCATGATTCCTTCTCGATGCTTGGCGATACGATCTCTTAATTCATAAATAGCCGAAGTATCGGATTTGAGTAGCTTATCCAATATTTCCGGTTTGGCAGCCCAATACAATAAAAACGCCATCCAAAGATTTGCTACCAAAACATCCACTGCAATCATCTGCCCAAAAAGGGTTGGACTAGCTCCAAACACTTCAAGCATGGCGGTCTGATTAGCCCCCCCTCCGATCCAGCTTCCCGAGATCGTTGATAACCCGCGCCAGATTTCATCCGGTCCGGTACCGGAGTAAATATCCGGAAACATCAGCCCCACTGTCAATAAAGCTAAAGGTCCACCTAAAACAATCCCTACTGTTCCTGCCAAAAACATCGTTAAGGCTTTAGGTCCAAGTTTGAGAATTCCCTTCAGATCAATACTGATCGTGAAAAGAACCAAAGATGCAGGCAATAAATACCTTGAAGCGACCTTGTATAAGCCTGAAGATTCCCCCGAAATCAATCCTAATGAATTGAAAACAGCCGGGATAAAGTAGCATAATAAAACCGTGGGTATATAGGTATAAAACTTAACCCAAAGTGGTCTTTTGCTGGCAGATGTCGCAAAAACAAAAGCCAAAGTTGCCATGAGCAAGCCAAAAACTACCGCGTCATTACTGATCAAAGGGGTACTTTCTTCCATTTTCGGAATTCATTAATTCAATGCAACAATACAACCAAATGGCTAAAAAGACCAATCCTCACCTTCCTGCCGAATGAAGCAAGTGAATCAGTTCACTCAATATCATAGCAGTAGCGCCCCAAACTACCTCTCCGTCAATTTCAAAATATGGCGTGTCAAGTTTCAGGTTTTGACCCAAGTCCAGAATTTTTTGTTTTCTTATTTCCGGTTTCAGTAGTTGGGATAACTCTGCTTGTATAATTCTTGAAACTTCTTTTTCCTCTGGTACCAAATCAGGGCGTTTTTCCAAAAAACCAATTACAGGAGTCACTAAAAAATTGCTGGTCGGGATGAAAAGTTCACTGAGACAGCCCATAATCTGGACCTGACTTCGATCTATCCCTACTTCTTCCTCAGCTTCTCTGAGGGCTGTTTCAATTATATTTGCATCACTGATTTCCATTTTTCCACCGGGAAAGGCCACTTGACCACTATGAAATCCAGCATACTCAGGACGCTTAATCAATGGAAAAAAAGCACTTTCACTTTCGGGATAAAACAAAATTAACACGCCACTTTTCCGATGATTTTCCGGTAAATCAATCTCAAATCGCCTCATATCTATCGGCACAGGAGACATTTTGATTTGAGCTTGCTTTCCCGGAAGTGGAGCCTTGAGCGCACTTTCTAGCTGCAAAATAAATTTCTCAAAATTCATTTTAGGTCAAATCCACTGACTTCAACTTCAAATTCAAGTAGGACTCTTGCTGGTACTCCTGCACAAGCTCATTCAATTTAAATTGACTGAAACTGTGATTTTCGATGTTAATTACCCAGATCATTGGTCGAAAACCATCTTCTTCCTGAAAAAATCCCATGACCATAAACTCACTGGCACTCAACCATATCCCTTCTTCAAACATTCCTGAAGGCCCCATGAATAACAATCGCTCTTTCATCCCATCCGATCGATACCAAATGACTTCGGAATCTGGATTTAAAAAAGGTTTATCGAGGCTTTCCTGCGCCTCAACTTTGTAGGAATAAATATCAATAGTCCCATTTCCTTCAGGATGAGGAAGTTGATAAGGGAATAAGGGGTCCTCAGATAAAATCGGATTTTTCTCCGGCATCTCCATCGGGTCAATCGAATCTGAAAAAACCAACTCAAAATCGCTTGCATCAAAATTCCCGGTTTTTACTGCCCAATGCTTTTGCCAAGCTGACTTTTGTGCCAAGCCCAAATTGATTTGATTGCGTAAAACTTCCAATTTTTCGGCATCGGGTTTCAGCTCATTGGAAATCTCACCTTTTTTTGAATCACCGGACTCACAGCCGATCAAAAAAACAAGAGACAAAATCCAAACCGACAAATAGTGCTTCATGATTCTATTCATAGAGGAAAAATTGAACGTCGAAGCTAAGCGAAGAGTTTGAAAAATCAAATGGAAATCAATCATACGTCCAGAAAGAAAATTCCATGGAAAGCAACATTTACCAAATCAAAATGATTGATTTCAATAATTTTAGAAACAAAAAAGGCCTGGATAATATCCGGGCCTTTTCCTGCTCTCAAACCTATTAAACCTATTGTAGATATTCAGTTCATGAATACCTTCGAAAAGTATAAAATGTTTTCATTCCCTCCAAACAATCGATTGCGAAAAATTTTCAAAATTTTATTCTGTCTCTGTTTCTAATTTATAAATCACAGAAAATCAGGCTCTTTTTGAAATAGAAATTCAAGAAAAAATCAGAAAAAAGTTAAACTTTCCTTCCTACTTCCAATTAAAATGTCAGAAATAGCGCTACCTCTTGCCAAAAACATCTTTGAAGCTTACCTCAGTTACATCCGAAGGTTTAATGACTTCACTCGCTTGGCCCCTCTTTATTTTTCGCAACGAAACTGGCAAGCCACGCAACAAAATCATAGACAACGGCTTAGATTATACAAGGACACCTTGCTGCCACTGGCAAAAGACTTACAGGAAAAATTAGGGACTGACACAACAAACCGAACAGTTTGGTCTTTGATCCGAAATAAATATCAAGAAATGATCTCCTCCCGCCCGGACGCTGAGTTGGCTCAAACTTTTTTCAATTCAATATTTAGAAAAACCTTTCTGAATAATCCGCTAGACGAAGAATTGATGTATGTCCGAGGTGATTCCAACCCTCAACATTTACAGGAAAAATCAGATTTGTTAAATTCTTATCCCGCCTCTCTCGGTTTGGATCAAATCATCCGGCAAATTTTACAAGACTATGATTTTGGGGGGGAGTTCATGGACAAAGAAAAAGACGTGGCTTTTTTAGTGGAAGGAGTGAAAAAAGTAATTCTTTCCAGATATCAAGTAGAAGTGGGCACAAAAACACAGCTTTTGAAGCCTGTTTTTTACCGAAATAAAGCGGCCTACCTCATCGGAAGAACTTATGTTGGCAATAAATGGATGCCGTTTATCATTCCTTTCCTCCATGGGCCAAAGGGGATATTTGTAGACACACTGATTTTTGACCCCAATCTGATGAGTCATCTATTTAGTTTCACCCGGTCATATTTTATGGTGGAGGCAGCCATACCTTCACAAATCATCGAATTTTTGAGTTCAGTCATCCCACACAAAAAAATACACGAGCTCTACAATGCTATTGGATTCAACAAGCATGGCAAAACACTTTTTTATCGTGATTTCCTTGAGCATTTAGAAAAGAGCACTGATGAATTTGTTGTAGCGCCAGGCATCAAAGGCATGGTGATGACAGTTTTCACTTTACCTTCATTGAATATCGTATTCAAACTGATCAAAGACCATTTCGAGCCGCCTAAAAATATGACCCGTCAGGAAGTTCGGGAAAAATATAAACTGGTTTCACTTCACGATCGAGTCGGAAGAATGGCAGACACCCATGAATTTGAATGTTTTAAAATACCCATATCCCGCGTTAGCCATGAACTTATGAAAGAGCTTCGGAACACTACAAATTCTCTTCTTATAGTGACTGAGGATAGCCTGATAATCAAACATCTATATACCGAAAGAAAAATGGTTCCATTAAATCTATTCCTAGAATCCTGCACTGAAGAAGAAGGAAAACGAGCTGTCGAAGATTATGGTCGGGCAATACTTCAATTGGCCCAAGCCAACATTTTTCCTGGTGACATGATGACCAAAAACTTCGGATTAACGCGACAAAGACGTGTTATTTTCTACGATTACGATGAAATCGAATTTTTGGAGGATATGAATTTCAGAGCAAAACCAAAACCTGAAAACTTCGAACAAATTTACGCTTCTGAACCTTGGTATGAGATCAAAAAAAACGATGTGTTCCCGGAAGATTTTCGACGATGGATGATCGGAAGGGCTGACCTCAAGCCACATTTTTTAGATTATCACAGCGCATTATTTGACCCGGAATATTGGAACTCTTTACAACAAAGAATCCGAAAAGGGGAATTAATCCATGCTTTTCCCTATCCAGAGGAAATAAGATTTCGGCCTGATGAAGCCGTATAGGAAAAACAATGTTTCATTCTTACCCATACAAAACTTATTTTTGAAAAATCGGGTTAGCCATTCTCTTACCCTCAACCCATGATTTCAGAAGTATCAAGTCCTATAGATATTCCTATCCGGATCAAAAAAATTGTCCTTCAAACACCTGAAGACGACGACAGGCCCGTATATATTTCCGGGAATTTCAACGATTGGGTGACGCAGGATTTTCATTACAAAATGAAAAAAATTGATGCCGGTAAATATGAATTCAATTTCCCTGAAAGACCCGAATTTGATGGGGAGTTAATTTATAAATTTACCAAAGGCGACTGGTCAGAGGTAGAGATTGACCGCTACGGCAATCGCACGCCTAATCGGCATTGGAATGATAGTAAGCCTATCAAATATGAAAAAGTAGCCAAATGGCGTAAAAATTGGCTTCCCTATCGTCCTTCCCAACTTCCCCAGATCCATTTGATTTCGGAAGAGTTTGAAATTCCACAACTCAACAAAACACGCAAAATCTGGGCCCTCCTACCCCACGATTACAACACCAGCACCGAACACTATCCTGTACTTTATTTGCATGATGCGCAGAATTTATTCAACGAAAACGCAGCCTTTGGCAATTGGCAGATTGATAAAAAACTTGCCGTCATGTCTGATTATGGTATCGGTAAAATCATCGTCATCGCTGTGGAGCATGGCGAAAAAGAACGTCTTCAGGAATACAATGTCGGTAAAACCCTTTTGGGCCAAGGAAACGGTAAACAATACATTAGATTCATTACCGACACCCTGAAACCATTTGTAGATAAAACCTTTCGAACCAAAACCGAGCGGGACTTTACCGGAATTGGCGGGAGCTCAATGGGTGGATTGGTCAGCATATTTTCAGGTCTGATTTACCCGGAAGTATTTGGAAAATTGATGGTTTTCTCGCCTTCGCTTTGGGTAATCCCAAAAATAAAGCTGGGCTTTCTTGACTTCTTTGAGCCCCAGGAAACCCGGATCTACCTCTATGCAGGTGGAGATGAAAGCGAAACCATGGTCGACCACGTGACCAAACTTCGAAAGCGTCTGCTCAAACGCGAAAGCTTGGAAGGAAAAATGAAGGTGAAGCTCTCAATCAACGAGCTGGGCAAACACAATGAATCGTACTGGAGCGACGAGTTTCCCAAAGCCATAGAATGGCTGTTTTTCAATAACAAACCGGATTAAAATCCACAATTATCTTTTATGCAATTCAAAACAAATCCAAAAAACACCTCAACATCAGCTTTGAGGATCATACCCGTTTTCGAAGAAAATTCAGAAGAAACCCTCCGGGAAAAGTTGGGGTTCCAAGGTTTAAGCTCCGTGCTTTTTTCAGGCAAAAAAGACTCTTCCTATTCCCTAGCCTTTGAAAATAGGCTCATATTATTAATCGGCCTCGGGAAAAACCCCGAGTATAAGGCCATTGAAAATTCCTTCAGGAGAATCCTATCCAAAAATCCGGAGTTGGTTGAAAAAGAGGTGTTGATCGATTTTTCCGATTCTTTTTCAGGCGAGCAGGTTGAAGCTGCCCTTGTTGGCTTTCAGCTGGGCTCCTATTCAATAGGTTTTTACAAAAAAGAAAAAGCCAAGGAGTACTCCAAACTAAAAGTGGAAGTTATTACTACGCTTGACAAGGCCAAATCATTGGCTGAACGTGCCGGGAAAATTGCTGCCGCAAAGATGGAAGCGCTAAAACTGGTAGACCTTCCACCAAATAAAATCACTCCAGAATACCTTGGCGACTGGGCTAAAAGTCTAGGAAAAAAAGCAAAGCTGGACGTAAAGGTTTTTGACTCTAAAAAGGCAAAATCAGAAGGATTGGATGCCTTTTTAGCCGTGGGAAGAGGTTCGGCAAAAGATCCAAAATTCATAATTCTGGAATATCGACATCCAAAAGCAAAGTTTCATCTGGGTTTGGTGGGAAAAGGTGTCACTTTCGATACCGGCGGACTGAATGTAAAAACGCAGGGGATGCACCACATGAAATCTGATATGGGAGGCGCTGCTGCTGTTTTGGCAACTACTCAACTTGTCGCTGAAATGGAACTCCCCATCAATCTTACCGCTATAGTTCCAGCGGTCGAAAATGCAATTGACAAGGAAGCGTATCTTCCTTCGGAAGTAATTGGGAGTCATGCCGGCTTGTCCATCGAAGTAATCGATACCGATGCGGAAGGCCGTTTGATTTTGGCTGATGGACTTTCTTATTTGGTCAAAAACTACAAAACAGATCAAATCATTGACTTGGCGACCTTAACTGGGAGTTCTATCGGGACTTTTGGGTTTGAATGTGCTGCACTTTTCAGCAATGATGGAAATCTTTCACACGGTTTGCAGCAGGCAGGCGAGGAAGTCGGTGAAAAGTCATGGCCGCTTCCACTTTGGGATAATTACGGGAGGGAAATGGATTCTGAAATCGCAGACATCAAAAACTACCATGGAAAACCCTTCGCAGGAGCGATCACAGCAGCCAAATTTCTACAGGCTTTTACTCATGAACATCCGGCTTGGGCGCATTTGGATATTGCCGGAGTGGCTTTTGGAGACGGTGAATTTTCCAAAACCAAAACAGGCACGGCTTATGGTGTTAGCCTTTTGTTGAGGTATATTGAGAATCAACTTTAAAAATTTATCCGGCAAGTCTTCCGATTTGTCGGATTTTTTTTCACTTTTTGTGAATAAAATTATTCATTCATGACCACTCCCAAAACTTTTCTCTGCATCTCAAATTATTTTAAAGGAAATGCATTCTTGATCGCCCTCAAAAAACAGGGGAACCGGGTTTTTCTGGTGACTACAGCGCAGCTCCGCGATAAGCCTTGGGCATTTGAATACATCGATGAGGTTTTTTACATGCCCGGTCAGGATTTAGATTGGGATATGGATTTGCTTTTGAAGGGTGTAGGTGGCCTGATGAAAGATCATAAAATCGAAGCCATTATCGCATTGGATGATTACGACGTAGAAAAAGCCGCTTTTCTGCGCGAAAATCTCCGAATTCCGGGAATGGGACAAACCACCGGGAGATATTTCCGTGACAAACTTGCCATGCGAATGCGTGCAAAAGATGCCGGAATCAGAGTCCCTCCCTTTTCTCCCCTTTTCAATAATGAGGAAATCAATCAATTTGCCGATACGGTAGACGCGCCTTGGGTTTTAAAACCAAGATCAGAGGCTTCTGCACATGGCATTATCAAAGTCCACAACAAGGAGGACCTCTGGAAACACATCAATGAATTGGGTGAAAACAGGGTTTATTACCTCGTGGAGCAATTCAAACCCGGTGATGTTTACCATGCAGATGGACTTCAGTTGGATGGTAAAACTTTGTTTTTGACGGTATCTCGCTATTTGGCTACTCCGATGGAAATCTCGCAGGGAGGAGGAATCTTCCGATCTGCCAACATTAAATACGGCTCTGAGGACGATAAAGCGATCAAAAAGGTAAACGAGGAAATCATGAAAGCCTTTGGATTAAAAAACGGAACTTCCCATACCGAATTCATCAAAAGCAGGGAAGATGGACAAATTTACTTTTTGGAAACTGCCTCACGCGTGGGTGGAGCACATCTAGCCGAAATGGTCGAAGCGGCCACAGAAGTTAACCTATGGGAAGAATGGGCAAAAATAGAGGATGCGGTAGTTAAACACGAAAAGTACAAACTTCCTAAAGTGACCAAAAATTACGCAGGTATCGTGTTGACCCTTTCTAAATATGAACATCCTGATCTGAGTGGCTTTGACGATCCTGAAGTTTGTTTCCGGGTACCCTTAGACTATCACGCAGGACTGATCGTGAAATCTCCGAAGCAAGAACGTGTGATGCAATTGCTGGATAATTATGCGGAGCGATTTGCTACAGACTTGTCCACAAGTGCTGATGCACCGGAGGTGAAGAAGTTTCATTAAAAGTTGATAGTCCATAGCTAATAGTCCATGGCATTCTTCACATTGAAAATTAGTCTGTTCTTTTTAATATAAATTTCGTTCCTATTGCCTCATTCTTTCCGAATGCAATATCTGCCATAGTCTATGGACTATAATCCATAAGCTTCCTAAAACTTCTCTTCTATCCCCAATCCAAAGAGTGCAAAGTCATATTTGACCGGATCCAGCGGATCAAACTCCCGGAGCTTTTGAGTCAACTCCAATGCTGTCAACCAGTCAGTTTGTTTTCTGGTAATGAGCCCAAGCTTTCTCCCTACTCGATCCACATGCAGATCACAGGGGCAAATCAACTGAGCGGGAGCAATGTTTTTCCAAAGACCGAAGTCCACACCCTTGTCATCCGACCGCACCATCCAGCGCAGGAACATCGAAATCCGCTTGCAGGCGGCTTTGCGTGCCGGTGTTGCGATGTGCTTTTTGGTTCGAGTTGGAGCATCCTCTAAGCTGAAGAAGAAAATATGAAATTGACTTAGTATCGATTCCATCGAATCCAGATGACCGGTTTGACCTTTTAAAAAAGCCTCTTCCAAACTTTCATGATTTTTATAAAACCATGTCAAAAAGTGAATGAAATAAAGGGTATCAATATCATTGAAAGTTCGATGCTTGAAACTCAAAAAAGGTCTGAGATCGATCTCTCGATGATTCAGAAGGAAATCATGCGGCGCATTGTCCATTCGCTGAAAAAGCTCCAGGCATTTATTAATGATTGTTTTTCGCTGCCCCCAAGCCAGTATAGCCGCAAAGAAACCTGAAATCTCAATGTCCTGCTTTTTTGAAAACCGATGAGGAATCGAAATAGGATCATTGGCAATGAATCCGGGCTGATTGTACTGCTCGACTTTTTGGTCTAAAAAATCCTTCAAATGCTGCATCAGAGCTGAACTTTCACCTCTCCACCTTGTGTCCCATCAAACCATTTGAAGGAAAGTTCATTGTCCAATTTCTCGGAAACATGCCAATCAAAGCTTTTGATTGTAGTAAGTGACCTCAAAGAATCCCGGTCGGGATCATAAAGACAAATATCGAAATCAGGCATTTCTTTTGGTTCCATGGTATTCCATTTTTCCAAAATAAATCCCTCTTCCAACACTCTCACCTTATTCCCAAAAACATAATCCTGCAATACTGAAGGCACGCCATCCTTCCTTCTCAACTTAAATCCAGATGGTCCAAACATTATTTGCATACAAACTTTAGCCTCAAGCAGGTCATTGGAATAATCCATTGTTTTCCAATCAGATTCCTTCAGAACAATAGTTTTGCTATCAGGCCTCAATCGGGTCAATAGAAAAGAAAGCTTGGAAAAAAGGAAGGTAAATCCGATAAAAAGCAAACCAAAACTAGCCAAAATAGGATAGGAAATAATAAAAATAGCATTCCATATAAATCGGAATGCATGATGAAAGAAAAGTTGGACTTTGTTCATTGTGGGGTGCTATCGTCACAAAGGTAAGCTTGGAAGACTACAATGACAAAGAATCCATTGCAACGAACCACATGAAAAAAGCCGACTTTCGCCGGCTTTTAAGGTGATGAGTTGCTGAATTTTTAATATAATACTTCCACTGGGAAGCGCTGATTGACCGCTTTGAGTTGGTCAAATGCTGCTTGGGAGAGTTTAATAACTAATTTGGAATTATCGCCGGTTTCAGGAAGCTTGCCCACTACTCTGGCAAAAATCGTGATGTCGTTTTCTTCATTTTTGACGCGCATGATACTTCCTACAGGCGCTTCACGATGCAATACGAGGTACTTTTTGTGCCCGCCGGTACCTTCTATTAATTCTGCTTGGCCGGTTTCTTTGACATTCTTGAATCCTCCGGATGTGTTTTCCACTGTTGGTTCTACAGTCATCCCTGCTGTGCTGGCTGCAACTCTTGGAGTTCCGATCACAGGGACTGTCGAAGGTCCATCAGCCGCTCTTCCAACTTTGATCACCTGGCCTGAGCGTAGATTATTGGAAGTAAGGCCATTCCACTTTATCAAATCTTCTACACTGGAATCATATTGATTGGAGAGCGAAAACAATGTTTCACCTGACTTCACTGTGTGTGAAATCCATTCTCCTGGCACGATCGGGGTAGCACTTACATTTGAGCTTGGAGTGGATTTTGGAGCATTAAGAGTCTCTGTCTGTGCTCGTTTGGTCTCCACAGGTTCCGGTTTCTTCTCGATAGGCTTAGGTTCTGATTTGGGTTGATTTACAACTTTCTCAGGTTTTGTGGCGGTTGCTACTGTTGAAGTGGAAGCGATTACTTGGGAAGGAGCAGTTACGGCTGGCTGCAAAGCTATTTCTTTAACAACTAAGGCTTGACCCACACTCAGGTCGTTCCCGAGAAGCTTATTCCACTGCTTCAGCGAATCTACTGTAATCCCGTATTTTTTCGATATAGAGAAGAGTGTTTCGCCCGGAGCAACTTTGTGAAGTGTAGAACCAGCATCCAAGGCCATTTTCTCAGCATAAGGAATACGGATTGTTTGACCGATTTTTAAGCCTTGCTTAAGTACCTCATTTGAATTTTGGATCTCCCCAACAGGGACTTGATACTTTCTTGAAATCGCAAAAAGAGTTTCCTGAGGGCTTACCTTATGCAAGATGAAAGTTTTGTCTCCTACTCTTTCAACACCAACTGAATCTCCTAAATTTAGGTCTGAAGCTTTTGAATACGAATAGGTTAAAAACAAAACCAGAATAAGGGAGCTTATAAGTTTGGGTTTGGAAGTCATGTTAATCAAAGGTTTCAAATGAAATGAATCAAAAATCCAACATACAATTCGCAAGAATTATGCTAGAATTACCGATTAATGGCTTTTGGAAGCCTTATTTCTTTTCTAACACAAATAGTACAAAGCCCAATGGGAATCTTGCTGTAAAAAATTATCGTAATGATCAGGTGATCCTTATCTTTTGTAACTAATATTTAGCTAAAAATGCGACTTCATTTCCTCTTCGTTTTTATTTTCGTTTTAACCTGCTTTTCTCTGAATGCGCAGGATAAGGCTAATAAAGTATACACATTCAAAATCGATTCGAATATCGATCCTGCAATGAACCGGCGTGTGAAGCTAGCCTTAGAAGAAGCCAAAAAATCCGAAGCCACACTCATTCTAATCGAGATGGATACCTATGGAGGAGCGGTAAATGATGCCGATGAAATTCGAACAATGATTCTTGAGTCCGAAATTCCGGTTTATGTTTTCATCAATAAGGACGCGGCCTCGGCAGGAGCTTTGATCTCCATTGCATGTGATAGTATCTACATGGCACCGGGCGGAAGTATTGGCGCTGCCACTGTAGTAAGTGGTGCAGATGGCGCTGCTGCTCCTGACAAATACCAGTCCTACATGAGATCAATGATGCGAAGTACAGCTGAAGCTAAGGGCCGGGATCCCAGAATCGCAGAAGGCATGGTGGATGAAAAAATCGAAATTGAGGGTATTTCCGAAGCAGGTACAGTAATCACTTTTTCTGTTTCAGAAGCAATCAAACATGGTTTTTGTGAAGGAGAGTATAAATCTATTGATGAAATTTTGAAAGCTCAAAATCTCGATACTGCTGAAATTATCGCTTATGAGGAGGATTTTATCGACAAAATCATCTCCTTTTTTCTTAATCCCGCCATAAGTGGTGTTCTGATCTTGATCATCATCGGAGGTATTTATTTTGAGCTTCAAACCCCGGGAGTTGGATTTCCGATCTTGGCAGCCGTCGTAGCGACTTTACTTTATTTCATCCCTTTCTATCTCAATGGCCTGGCGGAGAATTGGGAGATTTTAGTCTTTATTACCGGAATTATTCTGTTAGCCGTGGAGCTGTTTGTAATTCCCGGTTTTGGAATTTTTGGAGTCTTGGGCATTGTGTTCATTTTGGGGGGATTAGTACTTGGAATGCTTCCCAATCAGGATTTCAACTTCGATTTTGTGCCTGCCTCTCAACTTTTCGGAGCATTGTTAACAGTAATTCTGGCCGCACTTGCATCAGTCGGATTAGTCTTTTGGTTGACTCCCAAAATTAATCAATGGGGTGCATTCAGCACCATCACCTTATCCAGCATTCAGGAACGCAGTGAAGGTTATACTTCAAGCATCTATGCAGCATCGCTTTTGGGAAAAGAAGGAATTGTTCACTCACGATTGAGACCCAGCGGAAGGGTCGAAATAGATGGGGAGATCTATGATGCAAGCTCCAGGGGAGATTTCATTGATCAAGGTGAAAAAATCATTGTCGTTTCCACTGAAGGCACCTCTCTCAAGGTGAAAAAACTCGAATCCTGATCGAAGAATATTTCGCTAAGTTTGCGGCATGAATTCATTTCAATCCATTTATGAATTGATCGGCGAAGACCAAATCCGTCAGCTGACGCGACATTTTTACCGGGAAGTGGCACAAAACCAAGCCTTGCGAAAACTCTATCCAGAAGATCTCGAGCCTGCAGAAAGAAGACTTTTTCTTTTTTTACTGCAAGTCTTTGGAGGTCCTCAAACTTATTTGGAAGAACGGGGACATCCGAGGCTGAGAATGCGACATCTGGATTGGAAAATCGATCCCGGTATGCGCGATCATTGGCTGAATGCTATGCTCACTGCCTTGGACAAACTAAAGCCGGAACAGCATGCAAAGGAGCTTATGATGGGGTATTTTATCAAAGTCGCCAACCACATGATTAACCATGAGTAGGGTTTTGGCACGCATTTACTCGATATACGTAGCGGTAGCGTTTCTGCTCACATTTCTGGTGATTTTTCCACTTTTCCTAATCTGCATTTGGGTGCCGGGATGGAAAAAATATGGACGAAAAATCAATCAATATTGGGCTAAAATCTACTTTTCATTGATTTTCCTTCCTGTGAAAATAGAGATTCAAGGGAAAATAGAAAAAGGGAAATCCTACATCTTTATGGCCAATCACTTCAGTTACCTTGATGTGGCTATGATGGGATTCATTCCCGGTGATGTGCTATTTATTGGAAAAGCCTCCATCCGAAAAGCACCGCTTTTCGGATATTACTTCAAAAACCTCCATATCGCTGTGGATCGAGATCGACTTAAAAGTCGGGCTGAAACAATGCGGAGAGCTAGCGAGGCCTTAGATCAGGGAAGTGGAATTGTGCTATTTCCCGAAGGGGGCATTTATACCAAGCATCCTCCAAAGATGGTTGCTTTCAAAAATGGGGCTTTTCGACTTTCCATGGAGAAACAAATCCCTGTCATCCCTGTCACTTTATCTTATAATCATCTAATTTTGCCCGAGGACGGAAAGTTTCTTCTTCGTCGAATACCTGCCAAAATGGTTTTGCACCATGCTTTATATCCTAAAGATTTTGAGACTGATGAGAAGTTAAAGGAGGCTTGTTTTAGGACTATTCAAAATCAACTCGATCAAGACAACCCCGTAAATAAAGCTTAGAACAACCCGCAAAATGAAAATAGATAAAGACTCCATAAAAAAAATAGCCCACTTGGCGAGATTGGAATTTGACGAAAATTCTGCTGAAAAAATGTCCAAAGACATGTCTCAGATTCTGGACTGGGTCGAGCAATTGAATGAATTGGATACCAGCTCGATCGAGCCGCTAACTACCATGTCCTCAGAAGTCAATATCATGCGGGAAGACAAAGCAGGTCCTCACCTAGATCATGAAGCTGGCTTGAAAAATGCTCCAAAAAGAGACGCTGACTATTTCCGTGTACCAAAGGTTCTGGAATAATAATGTTGAATAAAACTTCCTTGCCTAGCTCCTTTGCAAAAATCTCAGCCCTCCTGCTCCTAGTGACGGGAGGGTTTTTTGCGGTATATTCCTTCATTTTTGGTTCAGCTTATTATCCAAATATTGTCCCCGCTGCTTTTCTGGATGCTGTGGCAATCCCATTGGATTGGGTAAATCTCGGAACGCTTTCGTTTCCGATTCAGGTTGATAATTTTCTGGTTTTTCAGGAATTCCACTCCTTACCTCCGGGGTTTACTTTGGCTGAGAGCTACTTGTTTGGAGGGATTATATTCCTGATCTCCGTTTCAGTTTTAGCACTTTTCAGTACTTTCAAAAAAGTCCCCTTTCTCCTAGCAGGAGCTGCTTGGATTATTTTATTGACACTGGCCAATTCCAACGGGCTGAATATAGGTTCTCCAAGTTCCAATACTCCTCTTATCGTGTTGATTTCAGGTACTATTTTGCCTGTTATTTATTTCCACGTCTGGAGAACAAACACTGCGTTTGGCCTAAGATGGGTAATAGTATTTCTAAGTTCGGGAGCAACTATTTTTGCATTGATTAGGCTCAGTCCGATTGCAAACCCAGCCCTATATCTTTCAGAGCAAAGCTTAGTGATTGGCCTTGGAATGGCAATCGCATGGATTTTTTGGCAAGGGCACGGAGTTGTTTCCGGCATTTATCTTCTGCTCGCCAGAGCGAATCGGAATGTAAGCATGAAAATCTCCATTCAATTTCTGGGGATATCAGGGCTTTATCTTTTGACTTTGGTTTTTCTTTTATTGGACTTAAAAGGAGATGCGAATCTCCCTTTCCCGACATTCTCTCCAATTTATCTGATCTTTCCTATAGGCATACTTGGCTGGATATCAACAACTGCAAAAATCGATCAAGTCCCCGAGATTGCAGCATTTCCGGCATTTCTAAAAACCCTCTTTATTTTGGGTTTTGGAGTTACATTTTGGGTCATCTGGAAGCTCGAAATTTCAGGAAATCAAGCTGCTGAAGAGTTTTTGAAGCATCTGATCGTTTATTCCCAGTTTGGGTTTTCGCTGTTTTTCATGGTCTATATTCTGAGCAATTTTCTTTCAGTCATGGACTCCGGAAAATCTGTGGATAAAATTCTTTTCAAGCCTTATTCGCTTCCTTACTATCACCTTCGGATAGGGGGATTGATATCGATTTTGGTAGTTACGATCTATATGGATGCAGTCCTAGCACCGCAAGTCAACTCCATGACCACTTCTATTCTTGGTGATTACTACTACCAAACCGGTCAAAAGCTGGAAGCGAGTATATTGTATGAAAATTCTTGGGCCGCTTTTCGGAAGAACCAAAAGGCGAAAAATGCTACTGCGCAGCTTCTTTTTGATCTCAACCAGCCCACACTTGCCAAACAGCATTTGGATCAAAGTTTTTCAGAAGCCCCACAAATCGACAATATAATTTTGCAGAGTTCAAGGATGATTCGGGAAAATAAACCTTTTGAGGCGGTCTATTACCTCGAAAATGGTCTCCGGAGATTTCCCGAAAATCCATTTCTTATCAATAATCTGGCGCTACTTTATGTCAAGATTCAAAAGCCAGAAGAAGCACTTAAGCTGTTGTCTTCCCATGGATCGGATAATCCGATACTTTCCTCCAATCTGATTGCCTTGCAAAGTAAGCTTCAAAAAGATGGACAGGATACTCAGCTTGGAAATGAATTGATCTTTAAAATCAATAGAACGGCCAGTAATAATCTACAGGGGATTGTTAATCCAACGAGTGAGCTGAAGCGCCTTCGTGAACAGTTGGAAAAAGAAACATCATCGATGCTTTTGAACGCAGGTCTTCGAAATCTCTTTTCTTTAAAAAATTTCTCATCTACCGCAGAAGAGTTGGTTTGGCTAGATTCTGTCAGCAGACAGGAGAATATGCTGGAATACCTGATGCAGGTACAGGAAACGGCCTCCATCCGAAGTTTGGCTGCCGGAAGAGTCAACGAATCAGTGAAAAATCTAAACGGTCTGGCATTCAGAAATCCCGGTGACGCAGGTTACTATCTAAATCTCACTGCAGGGATTTTGGCTCAAAATCTTGATTTTGAAAAGGCTTCCAAAGATCTGATTGTAGCAGAAGAAAAAGGCTTCAAGGCTTTCAGACCGCATCATTTAATCATCCTTCAACTGGGAGGATTTGACGCAAAAGCAGCAGAATTCAAAGAGAAATTTCAAATTCCAGGTCAAAGTACTACTGATGAATTTCTGATTATTCTTTCCAAATTCAACCAAAACATTCCTGATAAGCTGTTTGATCAGTGGAAGGTAATCTCTTCTCCAGAGTGGAAAGGAACCTTCGCTTTTCTACTCTTGGAAAGAAAAGCCCACGGCTTGACTAAGTTTCAATTGAATGAATTAGGAAATTTTCTAAAAGGAAAAGTTGAAAACGAAGAAAAGCTGGCTGCTTTTCTCCAAAATCCTGATTGGTCAAATCAAGCTTCACTGCTTTCATTCACGGAATTTCTTCAAGTAGGTGAGGAGCTGAATTCCAACCCCTATAAAACTCCGTTGATTCTATGCGCTGCAGATCGACTAAAAGATCCACTGGATCAATATGAATTACTTAACTCTGCCACCGAATTCAACAAAGACCCAATGCTTTGGATCCGAAAAGTTCAGGCCGCCAAGCGGATTGGTTTGGATAATTACGCTACCTCAGCCCTTCAGGAGATGAGTTCATGGCTCACTTGGGATGAAATAGAATTGCTGCAAGGGACCAACTATTAAGGTTTTTTCACGTATTTTGACGCATTGATCTTTCAAATATTAAGAACTAAACCACTACCTTAATCGAAATTTTATATCATGAGCAGAGTCATTGAAACCCACGAAATCAACAAAACCTACAAAATGGGCTCCGAAATTATTCAAGCCCTTAAATCGGTCAGCATCACTGTGGACAAAGGAGAATACGTAGCCTTCATGGGGCCCTCCGGTTCTGGTAAGTCTACATTGATGAATATCATTGGGTGTCTTGATTCCCCTACTTCAGGAACCTACATTTTGGCAGGTCGGGACGTTAGCGACATGAGTGAAAATGAACTAGCCGAAATCAGAAATAAGGAAATCGGATTCGTATTCCAGACTTTTAACCTACTTCCGAGAGCCAGTTGCCTGGATAATGTGGCTTTACCTTTAGTATATGCGGGTTACAGCAGATCTGAACGAGAAGAATTGGCATTCAAAGCACTTGATAATGTAGGCTTGGGAGACCGAACCAAACACCGTCCCAACGAGCTCTCTGGTGGTCAGCGCCAACGTGTCGCCATTGCCAGAGCGCTGGTAAATAATCCAAGCATCATCTTGGCCGATGAGCCCACCGGTAACTTGGATTCCAAAACTTCCCATGGAATCATGGAGCTTTTTCATGAATTACATGCCAGCGGAAATACCATAATCATGGTTACCCACGAGGATGATATTGCTCACTACGCCCATCGGGTGATCAGACTTCGGGATGGATTGGTAGAAACTGACAAAATCAATCCCAATCCTACAAGAGGTGTCCCAATGACTGTTTGATTTTAGCCCAGTTAATTCGAATAGATTCTTAATTTTGCCTCCGAACGAAACGAGGGAGAATGAAAATCTATACAAAAACAGGAGACAAAGGAATCACATCATTATTGGGAGGCGTAAGAGTTCCTAAATCTGACTTGAGAATTGACGCTTACGGGACGATTGATGAACTCAATTCCTACCTGGGCTTACTCAGAGACCAGAAAGTAAATGAGAAGCGGTCGGAGTTTTTAAAAGAAATCCAAGACAGATTGTTCACTATCGGTGCTGATCTTGCCACTGTACCCGGAAAAGACAAAGTAAAAAAACCAGATCTTCATGTAGAGGATGTAGAATCTCTGGAAAAAGAAATGGACCTGATGGATACGCAACTCCCGATGTTGACAGCTTTTATTTTGCCTGGCGGACACCAATCAGTTTCTTTTTGCCATTTGGCGAGAACTGTTTGCCGACGAAGCGAACGTATCGTTGTCGAACTCGCATCATTTGAGCCTGTCTCAGATTTAGTGATTCAGTACCTAAACAGGCTATCTGATTACCTTTTTGTATTGGGGAGAAAGATGGCAATGGAACTTGAAATTGAAGAAGTAACTTGGAGACCAAGATTATAAAAAGCACAGTCTTTTTTGGTAATTTAGCCTCCTATGTTAACCCTTTAGCCTTTTAGGCTTAGTATTCACCCAGCAAAAAATCCTATTTTGCACCAACCACAATGAGCATGAAGACCTCACTAGCAATCCCGGTTCAAAAAACTAAAAAGTCAAAACTCCCAGACACTGACCTTTCAAACTTGGTATTTGGAAGAACAATCTCTGATCACATGTTTGTGGCGGACTTTATCAACGGAGAGTGGACGGATTTGAGGATCGAACCTTATGGAAGTTTGGATCTTCATCCAGCCAACGCCGCTCTCCACTACGGTCAATCCATATTTGAAGGCATGAAAGCCTACAAAAATGAAAAAGGTGAAATATTAATCTTCAGAGGTGATGCCAACGCCAGACGAATGAATGAATCCGCTGTTAGAATGTGTATGCCGGAGATCCCTGAAGAAATTTTCATGGAAGGATTACTTCAGCTTCTAGATTTAGACCGGGATTGGGTTCCTTCAGGTAAAGGTGCCAGTTTGTACATCCGTCCATACATGTTTGCGATGGACAACTACATCGGAGTGAAACCATCCGACACCTACAAATTCATCATATTCACCTGCCCTGTTGGAGCTTATTACAGCAAGCCTGTGAGTGTGAAAGTTGAAACCGAATTCACCAGAGCAACTGAAGGAGGAACCGGAGCAGCAAAAACTGCAGGAAACTATGCCGCATCACTTTTCCCGGCACTTCAGGCTCAGCGGGCTGGTTATGATCAGCTTCTTTGGACCGATGGGAAATCCCACAGTAAAATCGAAGAAAGTGGCACCATGAATGTGATGTTTGACATTAATGGAACTTTGATTACCGCACCCACTAATACTGGTACAATACTGAAAGGGATAACAAGAGACTCTGTCATCAAACTTGCAAAAGATTGGAACAAGCCACTGGAAGAAAGATTCCTGACTGTTTCAGAGCTGGAAGAAGCTTTGAAAAATGGGAGTTTGAAAGAGGCTTTTGGTACAGGAACAGCAGCAACTATTGCGCACATCTCCAAAATCAATGTGAACGGTCAAGACTACCTTTTGCCTGAAAAAGGACCGGATGCCTTTTCAAATAAAGTTTTGAATGAATTGGACGGAATTAAGTACGGAGAAATTCCCGACACAAGAAATTGGATCGTAAAAATCTAAATATGGAGGGGAAGGCAACTTCCCTTTTTTTGTTATTTTTCACTTATGAAGTTAAGCTTATTCATTGCGTTTTTCTTTTTCATTCAAATAGGAGCTCATGCCCAAGGCAAAGATTTCCTGCTCCTGAAAAGAGGCAAAAATCAAAAATCCCAATTGAGGTATTATCCGGGGGAATCCATCACTTACAAAAGTAAAAAGCTGGGATATTTTATCACTGACCAGATTGTCAGTTTGGATACGGATTACATTTATCTCAAGGAGAATATTCTTAGTCCTTCCGATATTTTGGAAGTAGGAATCCGAGATAAAGATCCAAGAAACAGTACGCTCAGAAATCTGACAGCCCTATTTCTCGGGGCAGGTGGAATTTTAATGACCGTAGAGGCAGTAAACAGTATTTATCAACAAAGTCAACTTCAAATCGATCAGGGAGTGGCAATCACTTCCGGGATTTTGATTGGTACGGGACTGGCGCTGTTGCCATTGCGTTATAAAACCTTCAAAAACACGACCGGATACGGCATTCAAATCATCCTGATGAGGATGGAATAGTTAAAGTTTGCTGGCAAAAGCGGATATTTTTTTAGACTTTTGCACTTTAAATTTAACCTAGACAGATGACTTCAGAACAACTGAAAGACTTGAAAGCCCGCACATCGGCTTTGAGGAGGTATCTTTGACTACGATCGTAAGAAAGCAGAAATAGAAGACTTCGAGGCCGTATCGGCCCAGGCAGACTTCTGGAATAACCCAGAAGAAGCCGAAAAAACAATGAAACTAATCCAAGTCCGTAAAGGCTGGACCAATTCTTTTGAAAGTTTGGATCAAAAAATCCAAGACTTGGATGTGCTGTATGAATTCTACAGCGCAGGTGAGGTACCAGAGGAGGAACTGAAGGCTGAGTTTTTGGCTGCAAAAGATGCTGTGGAAGAGTTGGAGCTCAAAAAAATGCTCTCCAATGAGGAAGACCAGCTCAATGCCGTACTTGAAATCAACCCGGGCGCCGGCGGAACTGAAAGCAACGATTGGGCTTCCATCCTGATGCGTATGTACATCATGTGGGGTGAAAAAAACGGGTATAAAGTCCGGGAAGTGGATGTCCAAGAAGGAGAAGTAGCGGGAATCAAATCAGCGACTTTAGAATTCGAAGGACCACTTGCTTACGGTTTCCTGAAATCCGAAACCGGAGTTCACCGCTTGGTACGAATCTCCCCATTTGACTCAGGAGGAAGGCGTCACACCTCTTTTGCATCCGTTTATGCCTATCCGGAAGTGGATGACACGATTGAGATAGACATCAATCCCGCAGACGTAGAATTGCATACTTCCCGTTCAGGTGGTGCCGGTGGTCAGAATGTGAACAAGGTGGAAACCAAAGTTCAGCTGACGCACAAGCCTACGGGGATAGTAGTAGTCTGCCAAATCGAGCGATCTCAACTTGCCAACCGCGAGAAAGCGATGCAAATGTTGAAGTCCCGACTTTATCAGATGGAACTGGAGAAGCGAAATGCAGAGATCGCGCGAATTGAATCCTCAAAACTTCGAGTAGACTTTGGATCACAAATCCGAAACTATGTCCTTCACCCATATAAACTGGTGAAAGACAATCGAACCGGCCACGAAACTTCTGATGCGCAGAACGTATTGGACGGCGGGCTGAATGAATTCATGAAAGCATTCCTACTCGCACAGAGTGAAGAAGAAGCAAAAAAAGATTAATTAAAAAGGCCGGAATTGTTTTCGGCCTTTTACTTTCCATTACTAAACCGGATGCGCCCTTTACCCTCTTTTTACACGGTTGATTTTTTTCTGCTTTGTGCTAGCTCCTTTCTCTTTTTCTCATCATTCAATATGATCATTCCCGAACTTCCGGCATACCTGAGTTCTCTGGGAGGAGAAGATTACAAAGGATTGATCATTGCTTTATTCACCCTTTCAGCTGGACTTTCCAGGCCGTTCAGTGGAAAATTAGCAGACAAAATCGGCCGGATTCCAGTGATGATGGTAGGTGCAACGGTCTGTTTTGTGGTAGGCTTGCTGTATCCGCTGTTGACCTTTGTTTCAGGATTCCTGTTTTTAAGATTTGCTCACGGATTTTCGGCAGGCTTCACTCCAACCGGCGCTTCCGCTTATGTTGCTGATATCGTTCCTTTTCAAAAAAGGGGGGAGGCCATGGGAATCCAATCGCTTTTTGGTTCGCTGGGAATGGCCGCAGGACCAGCTGTGGGTGGCTGGATTGCTAGCATTTGGTCGATCAACACGGTTTTTTATTGTGCGGCTTTTACGGCGATTTTCTCTATTCTGATTTTACTCAAACTTAAGGAAACACTTCAGGAAAAGGAGCCGATTTCCCTTAGCATGTTCAAGCTAAATCGGCATGAGATCATCGAAAAGCGGGTCCTATTACCTTCAATAATTTTATTTCTATCCGTATTCTCTTTCGGAGTAGTTCTGACCATTATACCAGACTTTTCCACTTATCTTGGAATTAAAAATAAAGGATTATTCTTTGCTGTTTTTACTATTTCTTCTTTGGGTATCCGACTTATAGCAGGAAAGACTTCTGACCGATATGGACGAGTGGTAGTCCTGAGAGCTGCTGTAGTCTGCATGATGTTGGCGATGGTTGCGGTAGCTTATGCAGAAAGCAAGGCAGTATTACTCTCCTCAGGGGTCCTTTTTGGAGCTGCGGTGGGCATGTACAGTCCTACTACGACTGCTTGGGTGGTGGATCTTTCTTTGGATAGATTCAGAGGAAGAGCACTTGCGACAATGTATATCTTCCTGGAAAGCGGCATCGGCGTCGGAGCGGTGATCTCGGGATGGCTTTATGCAAACAATCCCGAGAATTTTAGACTCGTTTTCCTTGCTTCGGGAGGTGTTGCTTTTCTGGCATTTTTGATCTTATTTTTCATCAAAAGAGACCGAAAAACCTATTTAGCTCATCAATAACCCAAATAGTCGCTTACTCTCGGAATCGCCAAAATTGACTTCTGCCGGCCATTGTAATAGGTGACTTTTTTCCCGTCAAAGAAGGCGCCTTCTTCGAGCATCACCCTGACATCCTTGTTCCATTCTTTGACAAAAACAACGGCGTTCAACTCAATTGCATAGCCAGTATTGGCATGGAGTGGAAAATCACCGGCCCCAGGAGTATCACCCTGATTGTCCCACATGCCGATAGTAGGTCCGGCTGAGTGACCATAATAGCCCAAAGGATGCGTGTAAATGGTACCACGAATTCCTTCTGTTTGCATCATCTTTCTCGCTTCTCTGAGAATCTCATTTCCTGTTCTTCCTGCCACATAGTTGGAGGTCAGAATGTCTTGTAGACGATTCCCTACAGCCAATGCATCCTGAAGGTATTTTGGCACTTCTGTTTCTCCTGCTTTCAGGACGTAAGCCAATTCCTGGGTGTCGGTATTTAGTCTCAAATACGTAATCCCAAAGTCAATGTGAAGCAAATCTCCCGGCATAATCACTTGCTCACTTGGCCTGACGGCGAAAGAACGGCTTGCCTCATCCGAAGCAGGATCCGGCCTTTGAATATCTACCGTTGGGTGGAACCAAGTATCCAACTTCATCTCCACTATTTTTTCCCTATAAAACCAAACCACATCTTCCGTGGTCGTCACGCCGGGAGTGATGACCCGATCAGAAAGCCCCTCAGCAATAATGAAGTGCGCTAATTCCTGAATATGCTTGTAGGTGGCCATTTCTGCTGGAGTACGCGTCTCAAGCCATCTCACAGCCAAAGTCTGAGCGGAAGTTACTTTAGCTTTATATTCTAAAGGAAGATTTTTAAGAAATTCCTCATGGTCAAAATGTGTCAAACCATCTGCATGACCATAATCCTTGGCAAAGTTTAGTCCTATCTTCTTAGGATTCTTTGCAGAAATGATTTCCATCAGCGCTTTCCATTGATCAGGCTGTGCTTCTGGATCCCATGCTTTTTTGAAGGATTTTCCCACGTCATATCGTGCTACTGCATAGGTTTCAACCTTTGCGGTTGGTGTTGGCTGATACATAACCAGAATAGTTCTTCTACGGGCAGCATGCCAAGTTGCAGGCAATAGCGTACGGATCACTGGGTCCTCATTGTACTCCCTAGACATCACAATCCACATGTCTATGCCTGTTTCAGTCATGAGACTTGGCAAAAGATTCTGAATTCGATCTTCCAACCAAGAATCGACCACTTCAGCCTGTGCACGCTGGGAAAGCACTGCTGGCTGTTGGGAAAAAGAGGAAACAGAGGTTAAAACCCCTAAAAAGAGTACTAAAAGTCGCTTCATAAAATTCAAATTAGATTTGTTCGAATATAACTCTTAGCCTCAAAAACAGAAGCGCCTTTTACGGAATTGATGAATGAACATGAGGAACCGGCTTCTTGAGTAGTCGCCTTTTGCTCAAGGCATGAAACCTGTAAAACAGGATCACCGCAGTGATGCTCAACCCTATCAGTAAGCCATACCAGATACCCTTTTCAGCCATACCAAACTCAAAAGCGAAAAGATAACCCAAGGGTAATCCCAAAACCCAATAGGCCATCAGGGTCACTAATGTGGGAACTTTTACATCTTCCATTCCTCTCAATACTCCAAGCCCAACTACTTGTACCCCGTCAGAGAGTTGAAAAAGACCGGCAATGATCAGCAAGGAAGCCGCTAGGGCAATCACTTCCGGATCATCGATGTATAAGGTTGGCAAGAAGAATCTGGCTGCGACAAAAAGCACCGCAGCACTGAACATAAAAACGATTACCATTCCAAACACCACCATACCCGCCTCCCGCATTGCTTTTGGGTTACCTTTTCCAATCTGATTACTTACCCGGATCATTCCAGCAGTAGCCAGGCCTGTCGCCATCATGTAGCTGATCGATGCTAAATTGAGTGCAATCTGATGTCCTGCCAAGGCATTTACGCCTATCCAGCCCATCATGATTGCAGCAGCACTAAATGCTGAAACTTCAAAAATAAACTGAAAGCCTGTTGGCACACCGATTTTCAAGATCCTGTAAATCATGGGCAAACTTGCGTTCCGAATGGAAAGGCTGAATTGATAAATTTGATAGCGCTTCGAAAATAGAATATAAGCACCCATCAAAACCATCATTAAAATTCTTGAAATCAAAGTGGCAAGACCTGCTCCGTTCAATCCCAAGGCAGGTGCACCCAAATACCCCCAAATTAACACCCAGTTGAGAAATATATTGATCAAGTTGCAAAAAATGGTGATATACATGGCTTGTTTGGTCTGCGAGAGCCCTTCTGCCATTTGCTTGAAGGTCTGAAAAACCATCATTGGAATCAGAGAAGCTGTAATTATGAGCAAGTAAGGAATCGCCAGAACTACGACATCCTCGGGTTGATTCAGAAAAAACAGCCCCTGCGACAAGCCTAAAACAATTGCTGTAAGCAGGATACTTGTTGCAAGATTGATCCACAAGCCATGGGTAAACAATCGGGAAATTCGTTTGATTTTCCCTTTTCCCTCCGCAATGGAAATCAAGGGGGTAATTCCCATGGAAATTCCTATTCCAAACATCATCAATACGAAAAAAATACTATTGCCCAAGGAAGCTGCTGCTAACGGCAAAGCACCCAGCCTGCCCACCATCATGCTGTCTGCCACACCAACAGACACTTGGCCGAGTTGGCTCAACATCACAGGGTATGCCAGATGAAAAGTTGTATTTAAGTGATCTTTAAGAGTCATAGTATTAAAATCCCAATATTCTGGCAGCCTTTAATATTCCTGCTATGCTTAAACTATCTGTGATCTCACCGGACATCACCATATCAAGCGCTTCCTGAAAGGGAAGCTTTTTGACCTGAAGTACTTCCGTTTCCTCGAATTCAGTTTCGCCTTGAGTAAGATCTTTTGCCAAATAAACATAGCCAAGTTCATCGGTCACCGAATTGGAGGTGTGGATTTTCATGATTTGAGTCCATTTCTCAGCAGTTAATCCAGTTTCCTCTTTCAGTTCTCGTTTGGCGGATTCCAATAGATCCAACTCATTTGGCCCTCCACCCATGGGGATTTCCCAGGAATATTCCTTCAATGCATACCGGTATTGGCCAATAAGCCAGGTATTCCCTTCCTTGTCAATCGGGATAATCCCTATTGCCCGATTCTTAAAATGAACAACACCATAAATCCCGGCTTTTCCGGTAGGATTCACAATATCATGGTGCTCCATCCTTATCCAAGGATTTTCATATACTGTCGATACTTTTAGCGTTTGCCAGGGATTTTCCGTCATGTTTTTCCAAAAAAAAAGGGCGGTTGAGCCGCCCTAAATTTATTCTTAAATCCTTACTTACGCAGGAATTGGGAGCACTTTTGAATCTTTAAAGGTAGAGAGAATTACCATGGATTGCATGGAATCCACCTCTTTGATCTCGGAAACTTTTTCCAGCATCAATTTCTGATAAGCGGTAATATCTTTTGCAATGATCTTCAAAATAAAGTCGCCTGTGCCAGTGATGTGATGACACTCAATGACTTCCTGAATTTCATTAATCTCCTTCATAAAGGCATCAATGTTTCCTTTGTTATGTCCTATTAAGCTTACCAACACAAAAGTGCTTACACCTAATCCAATTCTTTCCGGATCCAGTTTAGCATGGTAACTTTTAATTATGCCTGATTGCTCTAATTTTTTTACTCGCTCTAGGGTTGGAGCGGGAGAAAGTCCAATGTCTTTGGACAACTGGGCATTGGTGATTTTTGCATTTGCTTGAAGGATTTCAAGTATCCTGCGATCTATTTTGTCAAATTTTATTCTAACGTTATTATCCATGTCTTTCGGATTTACAAAATTTTATGTGGTACAAAGTTAATATAATTGATGAATGTTTTAAATTGATTTAACCCTTTTTGATAAGCGGAAATCAAAATAATGTTAATCTTTTGAAGGAAATCGGCAAAGAATACTGTTGAAACTCCTTGCACACTTGAAAAAATTCAAATTATCTCCTGTTATAAAGTTTTAAAACGGGAGAAATTAAATTAAAGTTTATTCTTTTTGATAAAATCGCGAGCCTCCTTATGAGCGGGGTGTTTTCGCTTTGCATATTTTTTCACCTGGTCGAAATATTTTCGCGCCTGTTCTTTATTTTTCGACTCAGACTCCATTTTCCCAAGCTGAATTAAAGAATGCAAATAATATCCGCTCTCCTGAGATTCTGATTCCTCTCCATAAGCGACGGTCTTCAGGTAGTATTTTTTTGCTTCGGCTTTATTGCCGATACGATTATTATATTCAGCAACATAAAAGGCAGCGAATCTTCCACTATTCGATTCGTATCCGTATTGCCGCTGCTCGATTCTGTCTAAAATCTCAACTGATTTTTCCACAGACTCCGTCCATCGCCCTACTGTGTAGAGGTGCCTGGCATATGAACGGTGGAAATATGGATTATTCGGAAATTTTGTATGCAGATATTCCGAAATTCTCAAGGCATCATAAGGCCGTTTTTCTTCAGAAGCATACAATCGAAAAAGAAAATATTGCGCTTCAACTCGCGTGTAAAAAGCATTTGAAGCCACAGTTTCTAACTGCTGAAGCCCCAATTGTTTATTTCCTTTTGGGAAAAGCGCCATCACGGGCTTGAGTATTGGATAATTCTCAGGGATCCACACTGAAAAATAATTAAACAATGCATCACCTAATAATAGCTCGGGATTGAATTCTTCTTCACCCCTACTCAGTTCCATATATTTCAGCGCATTTCTTCCAGCCCAAGTCGCTTTAGTCCAACTCTTCCTTTCACTGTATAACCTTCCCTGAAAACCATATCCTGCCGCTAAAAAGAACGCAGCCTCTTTGTTCTTAGGATCTTCTTTATACATCCGCTCTGCTTTCTCATTTGCACGATCGAGGTATTGAATAAAAATTTTATCGAACTTGGTATTGGTCACATCAACCTCGATTCGCCACCAATAGCCCAAAGCCATCAAAAAATCGGGGAGCGGGTGTTCCGGATATTGGTACATAATCACTGCAAAATCCCGTTCGGCAGTTACAAAGTCAAAATCATACATGCTATTGATTGACTTGGTTACGCGGTATTGCAGACCTTTGTCAAGCAAGAGGTATCCGGAGGGATTGGCCGGCACGACAGGGTCACCTGCCTGAGCAAAAACCTGACATGAAACCAACATTAACAACAAACTCGAAATTACTTTCCAAACAGGACTAATCATTACTTTCTTTTGGTTCTGATTGCAAAATTAAGGCGAAATCCAAACAATCATTTAGATTTGGTTACTTTAACAATTGAAAATGGCAAAACCCACTTCACCGTTAGCACAACGACTGAAAGAGCTAATAGATTTCGATAAACGAATTTATTTTTTTCTACTTCTGATCATTTTTTTGGTCATCCGGTACTTGACCAACACGCTGATCCTTGAATCAATCCCCGGCTATGAATCGCTGGAATCACAGGGAGGCTTGATGTTTTTCCATATTTTCAATTCTCTTGGTTACGTATGGACGCCATTTGCATTGCTTTGGAAGTTCACGGTAATTGCTTTTCTGTTTTGGTCTATGGGCCTAATGGTAGGATACAAAGCCAATTTTAAAGAACTTTGGCGATTTGCTTTGGTAGCTGAGATGGTCTTTATTTTTCCTGAGCTACTCAGATTACTGGTTTATATGAATCCTTCCAGCAGTGTCAGCTATTTCGATATTCAAAATTTCGAACCACTTTCAGTGCTTTGGCTCGTTGGGCCAAGTAATGTTGCGGAAAAGTTTCATTATCCTCTTTCTGTCCTCAATGTATTCGAACTGATCTACGGTGCCATCTGGGTATTGGGTTTTCATGCCATAAGCAGGAGAACTATCGAAGAAAGTGCTTTAGTTGTACTGATCGCCTACTTCCTACCCCTTCTTCTCTGGCTTGGATTCTATATTGGGGCATACCGCTAAGCTTTTCGAAGTTTTTTGGCATCACCATTGCAGCGCTGCGAACAATATTTCACCACTTCCCAGTTCTTTTCCCACTTTTTTCTCCAAGTAAAGGGCCGCTTACAGACAATGCAGATCTTTTCGGGTAGGTGTTCCTTTTTCATGAATAAGTACTTGATTTTTATTGGTCTACTAGTGGAATGCTAGAAAACCAGTCTCTGTAAGAGGATTTGAAACACTGTCTATTCAGTTGGAATAAAAGTTTTGAAGTAAAAATTCAGGACTTTTAACTTTAGCCATTTTTTTCACAGAAAAGGCATAATGAAACTTCCCTAAAAGTTTTTAAATTTTCGAATTTATGGTTTCTACTATTTTCTTTCGTCTGTAAGTTCCAATTTTATATTTCGCAAAATTTTTATCTGTGATCACAATGTAATTAGGGAAAATGAGAAGGCATCTCCTTTTTACAGAAATTAAATCCTTGTATTCAAGCAGAAATGATCCCCTATTTTTAGCATTTTTTGGAGTGAATGTCATTTCTGAATCCTTCAATTTTAACTCACCTCTGAAGGCATTCCAAGGCTCGAAAGGGGAAGAAAATCTACTTACTCTTTGAGTCAAAATTTCAGGAGAGTTATCTGGTGACTGTGCACTCAAGAATTTAGGCAATGTAAAAAAAATACACATCAACAATAACTTATGAATGGTTGACTTTTTCATTGTTTTTATTTTAATCAATGGACATGAAATTTTAAATCTTAGGTAAAAACGATCGTCCCCACGACTTATTTTTTAAAACTATTATAAATCTGCTGAATCGTCATGCATTTGATATCATCTATATGATCAGGCCCAGCGATTGGGTAACGTATGCTTTTCTACAATGCGATTTGATTCCTTCACGACCTCAGGATCCTTTTGTGCTCCCCAAATTCGATCACGAGCCGCTGCAGCTGCCGTTTCAGAATTCACCAAGGGAAATGGATAATCTGAGCCCAACTGAAACCCTAGACTTTGCTGCTCCATAGGAGTTAATTCCCAAGGAGTATGAATCAGCGTATTGGGCAATTTGAATAATTCAGGCAACCATTTTCTGATAAATATCCCATCTGGATCATGATCTTGAGATTGTTTGATTGGATTATAGATCCTTACAGTATTGATCCCCGTCACACCAGCCTGCATTTGCAGTTGGGGATAATGAATGCCAGGCTCAAAATCCAAAAACATCTTAGCCAAATGGTTTTTGCCGGACCTCCAATCCTGAGCAAGATGATGCGTAAGAAATGAAACTACCATCGCACGCATTCGGAAGTTGAGATAACCAGTCTCTCTCAGGCAACGCATGCAGGCATCCACCAAGGGGAAACCTGTAAGTCCGTTTTCCCATGCAACAATCCAATCCTTTCGCTCTTGATATTCAAATTTGAAAAAACCCCGATTAATGGGTTCAAACTCCATCCGACTTTCTGACTCAAACTTCTGAATAAAATGGCAATGCCATCGGAGTCGGGATTGGAAGTTGGTGAAGTTTCGGGATTGAAATCCAGCAGTGGACTTTAACTCCGAAAGCTGGTAAACTTCCCGAATCGAGAGACAGCCCCAAGCCAAATAGGGTGAAAGGCGACTACAACCTTTACGACTGAGTTCAGGCTTGCTGATGTGTCGGTTGTAGTTTTTGACCCGATCATCCAGGAAGGTTTTGAGGTACATTCTTGCTTTGGATTCGCCACCTGGCTGCATCTGAGGATGTGGCGTTTTCCATGCCTCCGGGATGGGCCTTTGCGGATGTGATTCCCAAAACCGCCTTGAAAGAGTGAAAAATACTGCTTTTTTGAAATCTGTATTTTTGAGTGAAGTTTTTGCAAAGCCAAACCATGAATTTCTCCAGTGCGCGCGGTTTTTTCTGCCACGCTGTACCCCTTGTTGGGTATATTCCTTCCATTCGATTCCGCTTTTTTTTAAAAAATCAGCCATTTGCAAATCTCGATCAAACGTGATTTTAATGCCGGTTTCCTGATGGGAATAAACAGCTTGGATTTGAACTTCCTGACTCAGCTTTTCAAAGACATCTAATGCTTCTGAGTAAAAAACAGCAACTGAGGCTTGAAAAGACTTCAGCCGTGCATTAAGATCTTCCAGACTTTCCCACACAAATCTCCAATGGCGAAGGTCACTTTGCGGAGCTGCCACTAAGCTTGGCTCAAAGCAATAGATCAGCAACACCGGAAATCCTGCTAAAATAGCTTCTGTTAAAGGCTCATGATCACTTAACCTGAGATCTCTTTTAAGCCATACAATGGAAATTTTATTCACTTATGGGAAACTTTCAGTGCTACGTAAAGTTTGACTGACATGACAAAAAATAAGGAACTATCGATCGAGGATATCGATCGGATCATAGAGATGGCTTGGGAAGACAGAACTCCTTTTGATGCCATACTGGGTCAATTTGGTATAACCGAGGGGGAGACTATCGAAATCATGCGTCGGAACATGAAGCGAAGTTCCTTCAAAATGTGGCGCGCACGCGTGCAGGGACGTGCTACAAAACATCTGAAAAAAAGTCCTGATGACATGGATACGTTTCATTCACGGATGCAGCGGGGAATTGCCCTGAACAAAATATCAAAAAGATAAAAGGCCGATTAATAAACCGGCCCTTTAAACTCAACTAACCCAACTTTCTATTCCTAAAATCCAAGTCCAACAGCCATTGCTGATGGAGTAAAATTCAAATCTGAAACTTTTGTTGCAGCTCCGGTCATTAAATTAATGCTGTAAACTCCTGTAGCACTTCCTACAGTCAAGACTGCGAAAGCAGCATTGGAATTACCTCCAATGTCGAATCCATTTTCACCTGTCACATTGATTCCCAATGGACCTACTGGCACTAGTACACCCTCATTTGGTGGAACCTGAGTGTAAAGAATATCTGTAGTGTGATCCAATACAAACAGTGTGGTGGCAGTAGCTCCTGCGAAATTATTGGTATATGCTGCTCCCGCTATACTTGGCGTGCCCGGATTTAAAATGCCATCCGTCGCGACAACCGTTCCCAAATCAGGATGAAGCCTTAAATTTTGACCGGAATTGGTTACTAAGCGTATCCGATCCACAGTAGGATTAAAATCAAAACCGATTGTATTACCTGCAATCATTGGCATCAATGGATTACCGATTTTTGTCAACATTCCATTTGAAGTGTTCACAACATACAATTGACTTGCGCTGGACACAGCCACAAGTTGTCCATTTGCTGGTCTGAAGTCCAGTCCAACAATCCGCTCACCCATAGCTAGACCCTGAAAATCCACCATCGAAGGCTGGGGACTCATTGGATTGAACCGATAAAGCTTTCCTGAAGCATCAGCAGCATACGCTACCGGATTGGTTTTGAATGCGAGGCTGATCACAGGCTGGGTGAAAACACCTACCCAAGTAGCTGAACCTTTAGCAAGATCGATGGTGTACAGTCTGGTTTCATTTGTCACTCTGTTTACTGCCAGTGCCAGTGAATTATCCGGATTGATGTCAAAATCAACCTGATTTCCAAAATCCACGCCCAAGTTTCCTACTTCTATTAATCCACCGTCATTTGGAGGGACTTGCTGGTATAGCTTATCTGTGTTGATATCAATATCAAAAAGAATGGTTGAGGTGGCTCCGGAGACACTGTTGGTATAAGCCACCGCTCCGATACTTGGATTCATTCCACCGTTGATTCTTCCATCGGTAGCAACTACAGCGCCTGTTTCCGGATGAAGTCTAAGGTTTTGACCGGATCCCGCGACTAACCTGATTCGGTCCACTATAGGATTAAAATCCAATGATGCAAAATTCCCTTCAATTGCGGGAGAAAATGGTCCCATGCCCAAAGGAGTAGCAACACCTGATTTTTCATTAATTGTGTAAAGTCTACTTCCGGAACTTAATCCGTACAGTTGACCTGTTGCAGGACGATAATCAATTGAAATGATAGCTTCACCTGAGCCTAAGCCAGAAATACTAAGCATTTGAGCAGGCACATTTAAATTTCCGTCCTGATAATAATAGAGCTGATTTCCTTCAGCCAGGGCTGTAAAGCTTGCATTAGGAGTCATTCCGGGCATTTCGATGAGGGGCATTTTTTCCTCATTATCACAGGACACCAAGGTGATAGTCATTAATGCCATAGCTAAAGCCAAGAGAAAAAAAGGTTTTCTTATCATAGTAGTAGAGTTTAATTTGAAAAGAACTACGAGAAAAGAATGAAAACCGGATTTGGTGAAAACAAAAAAAGTGAGCCGAATGACTCACCTTTTTAACTCTAAACCCAAAAATTAACCTAAAATTTAAACCGTCTCAAATGGCCACCGCATGATACCTCCGGAGAGATTTTTTAACTTTTCAAAGCCAAGATCAGCCATTATATCACAAGCTTGACCGCTTCGGTTTCCACTTCGGCAATACAGAAGGTATACTTTATCTTTTGGAAGATTCTTTACCTGATTGGCAAATGAAGCGGACATGATGTCGAGATTTCTTGCTCCTCTAATTTTTCCTCCGGCAAACTCCCCGGCGGTCCTTACATCGATGATTACAGTATCAGGCTGAAGCATCAGATCATGGAAAGTGCCCGATGGGATGTCTTCGTATTTTTTTGTTTTTGCGCTAAAGAAGTTGAACATGGCTGTTTTATTTTTCTTTCAAATTTACAGGCTCAACTACCACCGAATCAGTAATAAAAGTCACCGGAGCACCTTATAGCGTTTTGACTTTCACTCTTTTTTTAATTTCAATTATTGCGAGACGAATTGCCAAAATCCAAGGAAATCCATGAAAGAGAAAATCTCCCCAATCCATCAATTCCATCCCTACTGCACCTCCGGAAATCCATTTGATTTTACCCCAGATATGTGGTTCAGGGAAAAATGGTGCTAATCCCAAGGTGGCGCAAAGAATAAGGACTGTGCTCCAAGAATTGAGTGGGTTGATTTTTGCTAATTCTTTTTGTTCCATGGGTAGGTAATCTGTGACCAGAAGGTCTTTGGGAATTCTTCGATATGATCAAAGCCTAGCGGCTCATTTTCATTTTCATTGGGGATGTAAGCGGTACCAAACAAATAATCCCAAAGACTCAGCGAGATACCATAGTTGACACCATGGCTACCTTCCGGCAAATGCTTGGCATGATGCCATAGGTGCATCACTGGATTGTTGAGCAAATATTTTAAAGGACCATATGTGATTTTAACATTTGCATGGTTAAGGTGACCGATGGCGATTGTGACTATATGTAATATAAAAAAATCAGCCAAGCCAAACCCGATCATTGCCAACGGGATGTATTGAATTGATTTATAAACAATAGTCTCCATCCAGTGGTACCTTAGGTGCGCAGCAAATCCCATTTGTGTCACCGAGTGGTGAACTTTATGAAACTCCCATAGCCAAGGATTATGATGCAGCAAGCGGTGAACATTCCATTGAATGAAGTCAGCAATCACAAACATTAGAAGGAATTGCGCCCATACAGGCCAATTGCCAACCTGAATAGCAACCATATTTTCAATTCCAAACAATCCAAGGAAGTCATTGAATGCCTCCACGGCAACATTTGAAACAGAATTGTATACAATCAGTGAAAAGATGAAAAAGTTGAAAAACATATAAAATCCGTCCAACCAGAAATCTTCCCGAATCGCTGCCTGATTTTTTCGCCATGGAAAAATCAATTCTACCATCCATACGATTACTGAAAGGCCAACCAACCACCAGAAGTAATTATGCCAAGACGGACGTAAAATCTCCGAGCTGAGGTAATTCCAATAGCCATAATAGCCATCCAGAAAGATTTTGAAATATTCCTGTATCATCTTGATTAAAGCGCTAATAACTCCTTAGCAATGATATAAATACCCATAACTAAGACAAACCATCCAAAACCTGTTTTCAGAATTTTTTCATTGATTCTCTTAGAAAGAGCACTTCCTATAAATATTCCGACGATGGACAAGCCAGTAAAAATCAGCAGCATCTTCCAATCTATCGTTTGGGTGGAAAGATCACCCAAAAATCCAATCAGTGACTTTGCTGCAATTATTAACAGGGATGTACCCACAGCCATTTTCATAGGAAGCCTTGCCAAAAGCACCAAGGCAGGGATTATCAAAAATCCTCCCCCCGCACCTACTATTCCTGTTATCAATCCAACAACGGAACCTTCCAATGCAATCATTGGATAATTGAATTTGATTTCTTCGTTTTCATCGCAGTCTTTGCATTTTTTTCCGGTAATCATGGAAATAGAAGCGGCAAGCATGATCAAAGCAAAAAAGACCATTATTCCAACATTCTTGGTGACTGCAGTATCTCCTAATGTGAAAAGAGGATCAGGAAGCCATGGCACAAGAAATTTACGAGTGAGGAAAACAGCGATAAATGAAGGAATCGCGAAAACTATAGCTGTTTTGTAATTGACAAGGCCCTTTTTCATAAAAGTCCCAGCTCCTACTAGGGATGTCGAACCCACCACAAATAAAGAATAGGCAGTCGCCAAAACCGGATCTACATCGAGAATGTACACCAATACCGGAACAGTCAAAATTGAGCCCCCACCTCCGATCAAGCCTAAACTTACGCCTATAATAACTGCAGCGGCAAAACCAATTAGAGTAACAACGTCCATTTTCTTTTTTTATAATTAATCTGCCACAAAAGTAAAAAGCTTGGAATGCCCAAAGCAGTGACAATTGTTACAATAAAAGGGATACTAAAGGAATCCAATATTTTGTGAAAGAATTGTTAAATCATTCATTTACATGATAATTATCCTGTTTTTTCTCAATTTGAAAATTTAATTTTCCAAAATTAAATCGGTTGTGAGTTCGAGCCTTTCTGCCCTAAGCATGAAGGTGTGGAAATTAAAAACCAAATTATAAATGCATAAAATCGAGCTTGTCTGCCACAAGCAGGCCTGCCTGAGGCAGACAGGCATGACCCAAGGCGACACAAAGAGGGATGCCCCGATAGCTATCGGGATTGCAATTAAAAAACAAAAAATATAAACATGAAAATAATAGTTCCTATCGACTTCTCAGAAAATTCCATTAGAGCGCTTGAATTTGCTATTTCTATGGCAGACAAAAAACATGGAAAAATAACTTTAGTCCACGTCATTGAAGTAGTCTACGACTTTGCCTCTCAGGCAGCGATCGCGGTGGACTCCATGTTTAAAGACGGAGAAAAGCTCCTCAAAGAAATCACAGAAAAATACAAAGCCTCCAATGTGGCGATCGATTACCTGATTTTAGAGGGTAATACTTCAATCAGTGTTGCGCGAATCGCTGATGAGATCAATGCGACCTTGATTGTAATGGGTACCCAAGGGGCCAGTGGAATAAAAAAAGCACTAATCGGAACCACTACAGTTAACTTGATAAAGGAAGCTAATTGTCCGGTGTTAGTTGTCCCTGCAAAAGCCAATGTTGCAGAGATCAGGAAGGTAACACTTGCCTTGGAATTTGCGAACCATGAGGAGAAATTCATTGATTGGATCGTTGACATGAGCAGGCGTTGGGAACTAAACCTTGAAATCCTCCATGTTCAAACTGTCAAAGGATTCAAGGAGCACCTCTCCATCCTGGGTATTGAGGGATTTCTTCAAAAGAAATACCCTGACTTGCAAGTAAGAATTCACACTTTCTATGCAGAAAGTGCTTCTCAAGGACTGGATTTATATCTCCAGGAACACGACAATATGATCTTGGTCATGTGTCATGAGCACAAAAATCTTTGGGATCAAATCGTACAAAAAAGCCAATCCATTCAAATGGCCTATCATACTCACATCCCACTTTTAATCATGAATTAAAGTCTAAAACCAAAAAAGCCTGAATCAGAAATGATGATTCAGGCTTTTTTTATGATTTGAGAAAGCAATTTTTACTTACTGATCAATTCTTCAAAATCGTCCCTGATGTAAATTACATTTCGACCGAGTTCTATCCACTTTTTCTTTTCCAATTGCTTCAAAAGTCGGGAAACTACTTCTCTAGAAGTACCAAGTTCATTAGCGATTTCCTGATGGGTGGTATGTAATTCGTTGGCTTTATGCTGTTTCATTTTAGTAACAATGTAACGCATGAGTCGCTCATCCATTCGTTTAAAAGCCACTGCATCAAGCGCTACCAACAATTCCTGAAAGCGCATTTGATAAGTACTTGACACAAAATCTTTCCATTGCTTGTATTCATTCGAAAACTGCTCGTGAACTTCTATCGGAATAAAAATCATCACAGCTTTGTCCTCAACGACAGCCTTTATTTCACTCGGACGAGAGGCAGTACAGCAGGTTAACGAAAGTGCGCAGGTTTCGCCCTGATCGATGTAATAAAGAAATAATTCTTTTCCTTCATCATCCATTCGCATGATCTTGACAGAACCTTCAATGACAATCGGCACAGCTTTGATAAACTGCCCGGGCTCCATTAAAATCTTTCCGGATTCGAAGTTTATCACTTGACCTTTGTCCAAAATCGCTTGAAGCAATGAGGGATCAGTGATATTTGGTAGTGCTTGTTTTAATTTTTCTATCGTCATTTTATCGTACTAGAATACAAAAATGAAATTAACTTAAAATTGAATTTAGTGATAAAAATCACTTTAGTCTAGAATTCCCTTACAACAACCTATCGAAAGGTTCAAATCATTTTTTTGAGTGACTTTCATCACAAATTTTCCTTTTAGGTAATTTTAATTTCAGGGAGAAGAAACCCAATACTATGAAGTCGAGCCTGCCTGAGGCAGACAGGCATGACTCAAAAGTCAAACACTGGGATGATTAGCAAGCATGAGAGATTCCTCTCGATAGCTATCGGGATGGCATTTAAAAAAAAAAAATAATCATATGAAACACTACCAAATTTTAATAATAGGTGGAGGAACAGCAGGAATTACCATAGCAGCCCAGCTAAAGCGTAAAGATTCCAATCTCCAGATCGCGATCATTGAGCCCTCTTCAAAACATTATTATCAGCCTGCTTGGACTTTGGTGGGCGCAGGGACTTTTGATTTCAAAGAAACGGAACGCGATGAGGCCGATTACATTCCCAAAGGTGTGGATTGGATACAAGACAAGGCTACTGGAATTGACCCTGACTTAAACAAAGTCAGTACCGCTAATTCGGGTGAATTCAGCTATGATTATTTGATCCCTGTCCCGGGATTAGTCATGGCACCGGAGCTTTTACCTGGCTTAACTGAGGCAATGGATAAAGGCGTCGTTTGTTCTAATTATACGGATCCAGAACATACTTGGGAAGTTCTTAAGAATTTCAAAGGAGGTAATGCTGTTTTCACTCAGCCTACTACCCCGATCAAATGCGGCGGAGCTCCACAAAAAATCATGTACATGGCAGAGGAGTATTTCAGAAAATCAGGTGTTAGAGACAAAACAAACGTACTGTTTGCCACACCAGGAACTGTGATTTTTGGAGTTCCTGAGTTTGCAAAAACATTAAATAAAATCATCAATGAGCGAAATATAATCTTCAAGCCATTTTACGCTCCTGTTAAAATAGATCCTGAAAAACAGGAAATCTACTTTCAATATTCTAAGCCGGGAGAGAGCAATTGTACGATAATGGAAGGAAATCCGCTTGGTGAAGAAATAATCGGAGCTACAGAGATCAAGGTTAAGTACGACATGCTTCATTTGGCCCCACCCCAAACGGCTCCTAAATTCATTCAAGAGTCTAAGGTTTCAATCCAAGAAGGGCCGGGAAAAGGATGGATAGATGTAGACATCCACACAATGCAGCACAAGCGTTATCCTAATATTTTTTCAATCGGAGATGTAGCAAGTTTACCTACCGCTAAAACCGGGGCTGCTATTCGTAAGCAAGCGCCTGTCCTTGTGGAAAACCTACTAATGCTCCTCAAAGCCGGAAAAGTAGGTGAAAAATCCTACAACGGATATTCCTCTTGTCCAATCGTAACTGGCTACAGCAAAATGCTCCTTTGCGAATTTAAGTACGACAATATCAAAGATAGCGACCCTTTGATTTCCACTTTCGTGGACACCACTAAGGAGCAATACAGCATGTGGCTTTTGAAAAAATACGGACTTCCATTCATGTATTGGAACTTGATGCTACGAGGTAAAGCTTAACACCAAGTAGTGAAAATCCCGGCCAGAGATGGTCGGGATTTATTTTTTTGATCTGCCTAGCAACTTATACACACGTAGGGCAACAGACAAAAGGCACTTTTGTCAATGGGGAAGTTCTTAAAATTCGGAAATTACCCAGATTATCCCCAAGGTTAACCCGATCATCAGCCACGGGCCTTCCTGCTTCCATCATTCGATTAGCAGCCATCATAAGTTCATTGCTTTGTAAAGATTGACTTCTCGGGTTAAAATAGTTGATGTGTTGAAGCAGATTTGTGATATTCCCAAAAACTTCAACTACCAAGACACTCAAGGGACTGTCTTCAGGCAGACCCAAATCGATCAAGTAGTCAGCAATTTCTTGGGAAGTAAATACGGCAGTTCCCACAGGATGCGATTCTCTTATGTTTGCGAAAAAAGTAGCCGACGAGAGTTGCGCTTGATTAGCTTCAAATAGGCCCTTCCCATATTTTGGCAAATCAGGCTTGAAATAGGATCTCTCGGTAAGTTCATTTATCCTTTTCAGGTCCTTTGGATCTGTATTCGCCCTTACATCTATATTCATCCTTCGCTCCGCAAGCAAAATATTCCGGTGATCTAACCCGTCAGCCTGATGCACTTGGGCATAAAGCAAGGTCCAGAGGCTGGTTCTTGGAGGTTTGGATGTGACATTTTTCCCCTGAAACACCGCCTTGGCAAATGGCGCTGAGACATACATGTGGTTCTCATTTCTATTCAAGGAGCACAGCAAAGTAGGAACTGGATGCTGCATTCCTGTCACGCGAAGCTCTCTGCCAAATCTAGCCTGTGCCGTTGACCAAAGGTTACCTTTAGGTATTCCACCAACGACTTCAAATTCCTGAACAGTGCTAAAAGTCAAGGCTCCAAGCTGATCATCCTCCTTTTCCCGATCAATAAAATGTGCATGCCCCACTCTGAATTCATAGGTGAAAAATCCAAACATTTCCGGACTCTCCGGATGAAGACCCGCAGGAATCGGCAGCAAATAATGTCGATCGCTGTCAGTGGATTTGATCATCATTTGCATGGCATCGATCCCGGATTTATCATCACTCTGACCGGGGATAATTCTCCGAATCACTTCTGGGTCAAGGCTGAGCGATGCTTCTTCTGGAACCTGAAATAGGTCCTCTACATTATTCGAAATCAACTGGTCCGGAGCATTGGCCAGCATCCTGCAAAAATATGCGTCATCTGGATTCTGGATCGGCTCCTCAAACTCTACCCAAAGAAATCGCCTCCTCGCCTCGGTTTTACTGTAATCCTCCGCTCTTTCATAAGGCGAAAATGCTAATCCGACACTGACAATTTTCGGAGTTTGAGAAGGAATCAACACAGTTGGTAACTTTAGCAAATCAGTGTTCACAACGGGAGCAGAGGCATGGCCTTTTTTCATTTTTGGCACTATGGTATATTCCGCCCAAAGCTCATCCGGATACCTCGGCTCATTAGTACCTGGTTTATTTCTTTCATTTTTTGGTTCGAGCGCGTCGATGTAAATTACTCGTGTATACCCTCTGTTTATGGAATCAAAATTGTCGGGCTGCAAAGCCTCGAAAGAAACCGTATGCTTGATTTCAATGTCATCGAGGTAGTTATTTACTCGGATTTCATTTTGAGGTTCTCTTCTGAAACGATGCTTTCGCTGAATCACAAATGCCACATCTTCATGTCCATCCCAAGTCCAATCCCGGTTGAGTTGGTAACTTAGGCAGGTCATCCAATGATAATAGAGATCGGATTTCGTGGCGAAAGTAATACTACTGCCATCCGGAGCTAGGGAGTGTCGAATTCTTGAACTGCATCCAAAAGCAACTCGCTCACCTTTTTTAGCCATTAGTGTCAATCCTTTGGATTCCAATCCAAGCGCGTCCGCCATTCGTTTGACTACATCAGGCTGATCATTTTCAGATTTACGTCGAAGTCGGGCTCCAATGGTTAGTTGTTTGAGCGTAGGGATAGGATCTGGCTTGAGGTAAAGTGCCTGAAGTTCTGGGACATTTTTGTAAGGAACTAAAAGGTCTGCTTCGCTTTTGGTCTCCTTGTAGAACATCAATTGTTGGACTTTACCAAATCGACTGTCTTTATCCTCGTCAGAATCGACATGCCCAAAATAGACAAAATCCTCCTCTTCTGAAGTTGCCACTGCCCGTAGCGACACCCTAACTTGGCGCCCTGTCGGGAGGACAAGTGCAGACGCTGAGAGTTGATCAAACAAAAGCTTTTGAGATAAAAAAGGGTCCGCAGCTTCCCCTAAATTGAGAACCGGTACGTCGATAAAATTTATGGCGAGATCAATTTTTCCTTCAAAATCTGATGGAAAATCCCATTCCCTTGAATACAAAGGGATGTAACTATCCTGGCCGGACAGACTGAGCTGGGTATCCATTCTTAAAGATTTAACCTCCACCAGAATTTTAACTTTGGTAACATCAGGATCGGGAAGGGCGGGTTTTAACCCCTCACCAACCGGTAATGCCTTCAACATCGCAACTGGGTCCATACCTCTCTTCTGATACTTGTCCGTAAATACTACCGCAGGATATTCTAAAAGTGGCCGTTCAATAGTCAAAACAATATTGCCATTGAATTCAGAGTCCGCTGTATCAATTGAATTGAAAAAATTTGCCCGATGGGTTCTGTAATTCTCGGGTTTATCGATTCTCAGCATACCCGGATTGACAAATCGTTTGAAGGCAACTGAGGTCTCGGGACTTGGGGCAGAATTTAGTGGTATGTCATCCAGCAAAGGACCTCCACCGGAAATATCAGCCATTCGGATCCTGAATCGATAGGAGTTCCCATACCTCAGTAAGGTTTTAATTTCCCCGGGCGCTAAGGCACGATTTGGGGAAACTTTGCCGGCCTGTACTCCATCCTGTTCCTTACCATGGTCCTGATCAGTCCTGTAAATCTCCATAGCATCCCTATCTTCAGTAGCCAAGCTTTTACCGATCCAGTAGGCATAGTACATTGGAAGCCAGTATCCCGCGCTTTTCGGTCCGGCGATTTTGGTAGGATAAACTTGGTATGGAAGTTCTACTTTTTGCTCTGAAAAGGATTCGATTAACTCCTCTTGAGATTTATTTACACGAATGACGTTTAGGCTTTCCCATTCAGTTCCTTCCTCTACCTTTTTGACATCGATATGGTATCCCATCACTCCCAAAGCTGCGTCAAGCCGTTTGTTGGATCCTGGTGCATCTCCCGGATTTTCCAAAATCTGCCTGAGGTACCACACCAAAATCTGCTCATCATCCCAACCAAGGCGAATTCCTGAATCCGACTGAGGAGGAAGACCGTCTAGTTTTTCCTTGAGCAAATTCCCGCTTTCAGCCTGATTGGCATGGACAATTTTAGCGAAGCCATCATTATAAAGATGCGCTTCGAGAAATAATTCATCCCAAGGTCCGGGAGGAACAGGTTCGGTAGCATCGCTTGGTTTTTGAAACAAAACCGGAAACAAAACTGGAGCAAAAACTGGTCTTTTGTCACCAATTTTGAGATCAGGGATCTTCGCAGCATATCGCTTAACCAATGGACCGTCTGCTATTTTCAGCAATTCTCCCTGGGCCAAATCATATTTGTCCCCAAAAATTTCAGCATAGAGATATCCACCGTTTTCAAACCATCCCGGTTCGACTTTCAGTTTTACTTCATAGATCATTCCGCAGGCTTTCGCCAGTAGGGGCTGCCTAAGGATCGTAGCAAATACCTTCCCCCAACTAATGTTAGATTTGGGTTTATAATTCTCAATTAGTTCCACTTTATCCCTGACGGCACATTCGTAGGAATCATCAGTTACAGCGTTTGGATGACGAGGCACTGTAAAGTTAAAGCGGCTTCTGTAAGATAAGGGCAGGTATTTTTTTATTCCCCGCTTACCAGATTCAGCAAGGGGTACTGGATCAGGAAGTTTGTCTGTAGTGTCGGAAATTTCAACCTTAAAAGATTTTGCAACTCGTGAGATGAAGTCTGCCTTATTACTTGCAGGTATAATGTCCACTTTTCTTAGAATTGGTTTTCGGCTTTCCGTAGTTGCATTGCTCAAAGGAAAATCATCTGTACCTCTTACTATTGCCAGTTGAAATTCGGGATTAAGATTTGCAAATCCAGTCACTTCTGAAGGATAGGGATTGGAAAGTCCAGTAGGCCAAGGCATGAAGGGGTCATTATTTCTCGGCACTACGACAATGTTGACAGTCAATTCTTCCCCATCAAATCGCTGGGGAAAAGTCATCAGGGTAAGAATTCTTCTTGGTTCCATGTTGAAAAGATTTGGGGAAAAAATCAGGCTATTTGGCGGCTTTCTTGCCAGGTTTCTTCGAAACTGATATTGATCACAAAGCAAATGCTAATATCCAGACCGAATGTGACCGAGGCAGTGCAATCGGTTTTGGCATTTGGACCACTTACTCTTTTGACTGTCCCGCTGGCCTCAATGTAGATGGTCACGCTCACCAATCCTCCAGCCAAGCTTGCATGTCCCTTGAATAGCATGAATGCCGTCACAGCGATTTCATTGGCAGATGCATAGATCTCACAGCCCACCATATAAGTCACACTTACATTACCTATTACAGGCAAACCAACCGAAATGGAAGCTCCAAATCCGAACTTCATCATCACACTCGGGCCTATTTTGGTATCACAGGCAAGTTTGAGTTCTACCGCTCCAATGGCATAGATTGTTGCTCCTCCTACAGTCACACACATTACTTCCAGCCCACCTTTGAACTGGATAAATGCTCCTGCTGTAGGCAAAAGCTGAGTAGGATCTGTTGTTACTTTCAGCGCAGCATTAAAATACACCCCTAGCGAAAGTCCTGCTTCTAAACGTAGCGGGCATTGTGGAGAATTATACAAGTTGTCTTCCGGTGGAAACCGGACTAAAGGAATTTCTTTGGTAGCCTCAAACTTATATTCCCAGATTTCACCTGCATTGCTCATGGCGATTTGCAGGCCTTTCTTCAATACCTCGGCATAATTTCCCGTGGACATAGAGGCAAGTATCTGAAGCAAATCTATTACTGGCTGTAAGACCTCGCTAAATTCAATTTCGGGAGTTGGAATTCCTTGGAGTTTATTTGGTGTGTTGGGACCACCTTCGTAACCGGATTCTTTCCCTTTTTGTGCATCAAAATTTCCTTTTATAGTCATCAGACGCTTAAAAGAACCCAAATCGACTACCATGCCTACGTTATTCACCCTACTTTTCCAGGTATCCTTGAGATCATTGGCAAAGGAATCCACGTCGAAATTCAACTTGGAATCGACGTAAGTATTATTATTTGGCTTGGTCTCTTTGGCTTTGTACTCAATGTAGATTTTCAAAGCATCCATGTCGACCAAATAAAGGGGGTCGAAATTCGGAATATCAAATGCGATCGCTTTATTCAGCAGGTTGTTTGCCTCACCGGTAAGGAGCTTAAAACCACGGTCAACCACTTCACTGCCTTGCTGCTTTACCACCAAGTTAAGCAGCTCATAGACTTGTCTGTCACCATCCAAAATTGGATTGGTTTTAAATGCAGCGAGCGGATTCCCGTTAGCATCTACTCCATTGATTAAAGCCACAGCTTTTCCCAAGTTGGAATAACCATCACCGATGTTTGGAAAAATACTGCTACTGTTCATCAGACGATAAGCATCCGCAAAAGCAGGTGGAGTCTTGCTCAAGAGAATTTTCGTCCCGAACTTAAAGCTTGGGGTTAAAAAAAGCGTCTTCTGGGTTGATGTAGATTGAAGGAAACCAAAATTTATAGTCTCCTCTACCGGGTCCCTGAGAATTTCTTTGGGATGAGCGATTCGAAGCAATTTCCCATTAAGAACTGCACTCTCCAATTCATTGCCTACTTTCCAATCTCCCTCCCGGATTACTGGCACAGGAGTGTAAGTGGGTAGCGGCGTGACCTCCCCTGTACCTGTCTCATGCTGTACAACTGACCAACTTCCATCCTTCGGTAAAAGCACATTTCCCCGAGCTGATGCCACAAAAACCGGATCAAAATTATTTTTGGCAACTGAGGGTGAAATATCGAAACGGGTAATTCGCATCAATTGACCTGATTTATTTAGGTCCATTATACAATCCACATCTCCCCCAATAAGTCCTCCCTGAAGATTCAAAAGTTCTACAAAATTCTTTTCCGGAATCGTTACACCCTGCGGTGCCAATTGTACATACCCGAGGATTTTTTTTGAAGGCGTCATGCCGTTTTTATGCCCTTGGATCAGATTGTCCATCTTGATGTCTGCATCAAACCACACAGGAGACAGAATTACATCTTTGGTTATTTCTTTACCAGTCGTGTTATTCACTAATTCTCCGAATTCGTCTACATAGGGCTGATTGATCGGGATTTTAATCGCCGCAGGCACATTATACTCAGCAATATTTCCATCTTCCTGAATATTGGTCACATTGTAAAGTCCCCGAATTGGGCCTGTATGAAGTTTATATGGTGTTTCAGTTACCGTTTTAGAAGTGCTTTTATTTAAATATTTGTATCTGAAATCAAACAAACCATCAGACTCCGCCTGCCAGCCACTGTCTGTTCGGTAGACATATCCTGATCCTGTCCGAAAGAGTGTTATTGTTCTTACCACGCGTATCCCCCATGGATACAGGATACTCTTTACCTGAATAACTTCATGACCTGTCCGCCCCAGCATGACATCAAACCTAGCCTGACTTGTCTCTGCTATCGCTGCTCTCGGACTCAGCCAATTGCTGAATGTACTGGCCCCATATCCAGAAAAGTCAATTTGAGACAGGGGAACCCCTCGCTTCTTCAGTTCTCCCGGATTGGATTCTTCAGTAAAAAATTCATTGTTGAAGATTTTGGTAACACTTCTGCCTAAAGTACTCGTGTCATTCGGTACACCATTCATCCCAAGAATGTTTGCCAACTGGACGGTAAATCCTTTAAACATTGGACTATCCGGTCCGGCCCCGTCTAATGCCTCTTTTCCATAATCTTTTGCAATGGCGCGAATCTGAATTCCCCCAACCATTTCATTAGGGAAACTTGGATTTACCAACTTTAATTCAGGCTCTTCCGATTCCCTGGGCTCATTATGAGAAAGCTCTGCCAAAGCCTTCAACCCAAATGGAAGTGTAAAGAGGGCATCTACTGCTGCATCCTTATTATTTTTATAACGCTCCAACGTGTACTTTATCAGAGGTTTTGGAGCTAAAGGCACATGTCCTGAGTGGTAATTCGCAATTCGAGTCGGGCCACCATCATTTGGATAATAATTCACTCCTTCAAGTGGATCTCCCTTCACATTATTACCTGGAGGGCTTAGATTGAAAACAGGCTCCCATGCCACTTGTGGAAGCATGAAAAGTCTGGCAGCCGACCCTTGGACCACCACTTCCATACCTTCTACGCCAAACATCTGATTAGCATAGGATTCAATGTGTGCAGTGTTTTCAGTTCTAGCAACCGCAATTCCGGTTGTAACCCGTCTATTCAAAGGAGATCCCAAACTAACCCCCATTTGATTGGCATTCGAACTGACATCAAGTAGTGCAAAAAGCTCGTTTTGGTATTTTTGAATATGAGGAGCAAGCCGTTGTTCATAAGGCGGCAAAGGGTCTTGCACTTTAGCTTTAGAGGCTATTTTCTCGGAAACATTCGGAATCTCAGATCTGATAACTTTTCCTGATGAGATCGATTCCGCATGAAAGGACCTAGCCACCAAGCCATCCGAATTTCCGGCACTTTGCTGCTGATTTGATTCTAGGCCAAAATGAAAACGGACTTTTACATCATCCGGCTTTTTTGATACAGGGCTTTGCGAAATCTGACAAATCAACCAGCTTACAATTCCTTCAATTCCTTTTCTTCCACCCCTTTCGGTCAGCCTTTTCAGATAGGAAAGCTTAGCTAAATAAGGATCTGGAAGGGTCGGCAAATACCCCAAAAGTCCAAAGACTAGAAACGTATGACTTTTTACAATTCGCTTCCAATCTTCTGTACATTCTCCAAAAATCATCGCGCCGTTTACTGGCGTGACTGTGAAAAGTGCATTTTCCAAGGCTAAAGCAAAGCTTTTAAATTTTGGAACTTTATCGAATGGTAATTTATTGTCCCACAATATATTATCATCAATAAGGTAAAGTAGGTTTCTATGCTCAGAACCCGCCAAAACCAACAAGCTATCCTTTGTCTTTACCTCAACAGGAAGTCCATTCACTGTAACAGGACGATCCACATTGTGCGTAGCATTGACTGTAGCTGCGATCATCTCTACTCCTTCCGCCAATGAATTGTAAATCAGGGAGGTTTTCTTTCCCAAAAATATGCTTAAGCTAGTTCCATGCTCATTTTGTTCATCTTTCCAATGCTCAAATTCTTGAAATGCACCCTCTCCCTCAGCCACTAGATCTGACAGACCAATTCTTCCCGGATCTATTAAAATGAGGGGCTGTTGAAGTTTTAGATTTTTCGCCTCCAATCCTTGCCAAGTAAATTTGAGTCCGGGTTTCCCTTCCAATAAAAAGCCCCCGGAGCCCCCTACCTCTAAGGGATTATTCACATCAAGTTCTGCGGCAGGAATCGCCCAAGCAGTTGATTTTATAGGGGCGTTTTCATGAATTTCGATCAGGGAGCTTTTTAGGCTTATAGGCTTAATCTCCGACTGGTTGGAAGCCATGGGAATCAATAAGCGACTAAGCTGTGAGTAATAAGTAGGGGCAGCATTTTTTTGCTGAAAAGAAAAATCCTGTCCATACAGTTCGGATCCTCCACTTCCTACGGATGAGATTTGGGCTTTGGAAACACCTGTAAATGAAAATGAAAGGTTTTCTGGAGTTTTGACTTTCACAGCTACGGCATCCTTTCCATATTTCTTTTTGGAGTAAGACTCGCTTGCAGTCTTATCCAAAGCCAAAGAAACCTGAACCCCAGTCTGGGCTCCCAATACGAGTTTTCCATTTTGCAGAACTGGATTCTGACTTAGTTGGATTATTCCTGATCTCACCCTCAGACCTGCATATCGATTGTTTGGGGCATTTTGAGCGAGCATATCACACCGAATCCAAACGCTGCCCGCCACAACTTTGTAATCTTTGGTAACTTCTACCGGAGGAGCAGTGGCTAGCTTCAACTTTCTGTCCTGAAATTCAGCTTGAAACAGGATCACCGGCAGGGGGCTATTTTGTTGATAAATCCCCAAAAGCTTCACAACTCTATAAAAATCTATAGCCACTACTCTCCCATCATCTCTAATCAGAGGCCCGATTGTTTTTTCCACTTTTGCACCGGCAGCCCAGGCGGGAACACTTCTGCCGATTTGAGTTGAGCGGACCGGAACCTCACGCACATAAGGTCTTAGCTCAGGTTCCTTTTCTTTGACTTCGGCTTTTTCGATCACCTCGCGGATCTTTTCCATCTGCTGAGGCTTGATTGGCTCCTTTGCAAAAAGCTGAGATCTTTCAAAACTAAATGCATCGGATCTGACCTGAGGATTTTCGGTAAATAAAAGACTCCTTGCCATAAGTGGAAGCCCTTCATTCCAAAGTTTGACATCTTGGGCATCAGTGAGCTGAAGGTGTCCGAATACTTCAGTCAATAGTGAGTTTAATTGGTCTTTTTCCATGAGCGAAAAAAAAAAGGTTGATGAAAAATCTATTTCCAATTAAAAATTGATCCCGGTCTACACTAAAAACTTCTCAACGAAACCGATTAAAAACTGAAAAATAGTAGATGAAGCTAAGTAAAATCCACAGATATCTCAAAGAAAAACTGAAGTTAATTTCCTGATTTAGTGACTATTAATTCACACTTAGATCAAATATCTTAGGTTAAGATCAAATTAATTCAAAACTCTCTTGAAAAAGTGAAAAACCATTCGTCAATTTCCACCTCTAAGGTTTCTTTGCTTTCTTTTAACTTTGCAATGCATTGGATTTTATGAAAAAATACATTTCGGCAATTGGTTTATTCTTTGGATTGGGGGTCCATTTTTTAGTTGCGCAACAAATCTTGGTAATCGAATCCGGAAGCAATCAACCATTGAGTGGCGTTTTGATTTATTCAAAAGATCCGGCCAGAAGTATTATCACTGATTCACAAGGAAAAGCTGAGATTGGGCTATTCAAAAACCAGGAATCAATCATCCTTCAGTTATTGGGGTTTGAGTCAAAGACGGTGTCCTGGGAAAGTCTTTCTTCCTTTCAATTTAAAATCGAACTCACACCCAGCCAAATCACCTTAGACATCGCAATCATCGCTACGTCTCGATGGAAACAATCTAATCAAGATATCCCGGGCAAAGTGCGGCAACTTGATTCGAAAGAGCAAACATTACGCGCTCCGTCTACCAGTGCTGATTGGCTCGGAAGCAGTGGAGAGGTATTTATTCAAAAAAGTCAGTTGGGTGGAGGTAGCCCGATGATCCGCGGATTCTCGGCCAACCGCCTGCTTTATGCAGTAGACGGAGTGAGAATGAATACAGCGATTTTTCGAAGCGGAAATCTTCAAAATGTAATCTCCCTCGATCCCTTTGCCATTCAGACTACAGAAATCCTATTTGGGCCAGGGTCGGTGATGTACGGGTCTGATGCTATTGGAGGTGTGATGGCTTTTGAAACACTTACGCCCAAACTGAATGAAAAAACCATTTCAGGAAATGTTTTGGGTCGGTTTTCTTCGGCATATTCGGAAAAGACTTTTCACACTGATCTTTCGTATGGCTCCGGAAAATGGGCTTTTCTCAGCAGTGCTACCCATTTTGACTTCGGCGAACTGAGGATGGGCAACAAAAATGGACCTGAATCTTACCTTCGAACTGACTATCAAACCTCAGAAGATGGTAGGGATCTCTTAATTCTAAATCCAAACCCATTAATTCAAGTTGGGAGTGGTTACCGGCAAATTAACCTGATGCAAAAAATACGGTTTCAAGCCAGTCAAAGAACTGTGTGGGACTATGGATTTCATTACAGCAAGTCCACTGATATTCCCAGGTATGACCGGCTAATTGAGAAAAGAGACGGTTCATTCCGTTTTGCGCGTTGGGACTACGGACCCCAAACCTGGATGATGAATACACTCAAACTGACCCACACCGCCGAAAGAAAATGGTTTGATCAGGTGAAGCTGATAGCTGCGCATCAGTTATTTGAGGAAAGTCGGATAGATCGACGATTTGGAAAAACTGAAGAGTTTAATAGGTTAGAAAAAGTCAATGCCTTTTCTCTGAATGCAGATTTTCTCAAGCATTTAAACCTGGACAATTTCCTGACTTATGGGTTTGAATCGGTGCTAAACAAGGTCAGCTCAATGGGCTCGGTCACGGATATTACCAATAGTCAATCCACTTCAGCCTCCGCGAGATATCCGAATGCGGATTGGGCTTCAATTGCGGCTTATGGTAATTATCAGGCAAAAATTTCTGGAGCTTTTCAATTCCAAACTGCACTCCGGTACAATTACAACAGTTTAACAGCTGATTTCACCAACAATCTGGAATTCTTTCCACTTCCATTTTCATCGTCAAAAAACCGATATCATTCCATCACCGGAAATGTGGGGGTGATTTTCAAACCTGAGCCTTCCATGTCTATTGCTCCATTGCTTTCGACAGGGTTCAGAGCTCCCAATGTGGATGATTCAGGAAAAATCTTTGATTCTGAACCCGGCACTGTGATGGTTCCAAATCCTGATTTAAAACCGGAATACGCCTACAACGCTGAGGTAAACTTTCATAAACATTTTCAAAATCGGGTAAGCGTAGATTTAACCACGTTTTACACATTGCTTGACCGGGCCATGGTTCGTCGTCCGGCAACCTTAGACGGGCGTTCAGTAATCGACTATGAAGGTGAGCCCAGTCAGATTTTTGCGCTACAAAATGCAGCCTTTGTAAAAGTATATGGGATACAGACTGGTATAGAAGTCTCCATCAGCAAAAAACTTTTGCTCATTTCCCGATACAACTGGCAACGTGGAACGGAAGAATTGGATGATGAATCTACAAGTCCTTCCAGACATGCAGCGCCGGCATTTGGACTCACGCGTTTAACGTATAGCTCAAAAAGACTGACACTGGAATTGACCTCTGCGTACAGTGCTGAGCGATCTTTCGAAGACATGCCTGAAGAAGAAAAAGGCAAGCCCGCCATCTATGCAAAGGATAGCAATGGGAATCCTTATTCTCCCAATTGGACCATTTTCAATTTTAATGGTGGATTGGAGCTATGGAAAGGAATAAAACTAATGGCAGGCATCGAAAACATCGGTGATAAACGATACAGGCCCTACAGTTCGGGAATTGTAGCAAGCGGTAGAAATTTAACGTTTGGAATCAAAGGCAATTTTTAACATTCTATTTTAATGAATAGCCATTCAAAAAGAATTTTAACCACGTTCAGTTTATTCTCTTTTATGGCGCTGTTGCCGATGAGTTGTGGATTATTCTGCGGCAACGATTCCTGCGGATGCGGCCCCGTTTCCAAACCTCGGGAGTTTGTCATTGAATCATTTGCCACGAGAACGGTAGATGGTTCCGGCAATGAAATTCTCAAGACTCAAAGCCGAAACTTTGATCAGATTTTTATATCCTTGGAAATCAAGGATATCAAATTCACTTCTCAAGCTAAAGTTGGGTGGGAAGGCCTCAGAAATCCGGGATTTGCCTTTGCTTGCAGTCCTGCTCCAGATACAAGCAAAAACGAATTAAACTTGATCGAGATCATCAACGAAGGAGAATTTACTTTGGCCGATGGTACGAAATACCCTATCGGGGAAAAGATAACTTCACTGGTTGGGATAAATCGAGTTTTCAATAATGGGGTGGTCCCCATCGCAGAATTTACAGGTTTAGGTCGAAAACTTACCTTTGAAGATTCTTTTAAAATCGGATTATTACAAAATCCCGGAAAAGAACTTCGGCTCAAATTCACCATTCGACTCGTTTTTGATGACGCTCAGGAATTTTTACTTACCGATCAAATTCTAAATGTTCAATAGGTGGAAAACCTGATAAAAATCTTCTTTATTTTTCATTAGATTCATTCCAAATAGTACTATTTTTGCCGAAAGGAGAATTTAGACCCATGACAGCTGACAGCCTTCCCTTAAACAAATCAGGAAAAATAGTAGAAATACTATCCTCTCCTTTAAAAATCAATCTATTGGAATTGGGATTTCTTCCTGGAAGACAAATAAGTCTCCGATATCAGGCCCCGTCAGGCGGACCAATGGCATTCTTAATGGAAGAAACTCTTTTGGCACTCCGGAAATCCGAAGCTGCCCTGATCCGCGTTGAACTGATTTGAATTCATGTCCGAAGCAACCCTTTCCAAAAAAACATTGACGACTAGGATAGCCTTGGTGGGGAATCCGAATGTTGGTAAATCGACCATTTTCAATTACCTGACAGGTCTGAACCAGAAAATCGGAAATTATCCAGGGGTAACTGTTGACAAAAAAAGCGGCTCTGTTCAGATCAATGGAGAAACTTTTGAAATTCTGGATTTGCCGGGCACTTACAGCCTATTTCCAAATTCCGAAGATGAAATCATCGCACATCGGGTACTGAATCAGACTAAGCTTGAAGCAAAGCCCGATTACGTATTGATGGTTATTGATTCTTCCCAGCTTTCAAGAGGCCTATTTCTTGCAACCCAGTTAATAGATCTCGGAGTCAATTTGGCTTTGATACTCAACATGGCTGATTTGGCTGAAAAGAGAAATATTGAAATCAAAACTTTCGAGCTGTTCAAGTCTATTGGAGTTCCTATCCTTTCCACAGATGCCCGAAATCAAAAAGGACTCGAAGAGGTTAAAAACCTGATCAGTCAACGGAACTTCCGCAAAGCACCCGGTTTCATAGACATACAGCAGGTCATTCCTTCGGAAATGCTGAATCAGGTCCTTGAGAAATTTGAACTTGAAAATCACTATCAGGCCTATCAGATGATCCGTTTCGGGTCAAAAGATAAAGCAATACCTGCAACAGACCGTGATTGGTTAGAAAATCTCATTCAAACTTCAAATTTTGATTTGGAGGAAGCACAATTGGAAGAAACCAAGATCAGGTATCGAAAAATAACCGACCTCGTCACCAAAGCGCTTTTTAAAAAATCAGAACCTAAGCCAAGCTCCAATCTGGATCAGGTATTCCTTCATCCTGTTTTCGGGTATGTGATTTTTGTAGCCATTTTACTTTTGATTTTTCAGACGATCTTTTCTTGGGCTGCCTATCCAATGGATCTCATTGACGGGCTTTTCGCAAATATCAGCGCAAGTATTGGAACCATGCTTCCGGATGGCCCTCTTACCCGCCTTTTGGCCGAAGGGCTTATCCCGGGAATTGGGGGTGTGGTTATATTCATCCCGCAGATTGCAATTCTATTTGGCTTTTTGGCAATTTTAGAAGATACAGGATACATGTCCAGAGTTGTTTTCTTGATGGATCGCTGGATGCGCCCTTTTGGACTTCATGGCAAAAGTATTGTTCCTCTCGTATCAGGTGTTGCCTGTGCAATCCCCGGTGTGATGGCAGCCCGAAATATTTCCAATTGGAAAGAGAAGATGATCACCATATTGGTTACTCCACTGATGAGCTGCTCTGCCCGATTGCCGGTTTACATTATTTTGATTGGCCTGACTGTGCCGGATGAAGTAGTCTTAGGATTCATCAACCTTCAAGCTTTGGCTTTACTAAGCCTCTATCTCCTTGGGATTTTTGGGGTTTTGGGCACAGCCCTACTTCTGAAATTCATTTTAAAAACTACTGAAAAGAGTTTTCTTTTGTCCGAACTACCCCCCTATCGAATCCCAAGATGGAGTGATGTGGGCATCACGATGTTTGAGAAATCAAAAACCTTCGTATTCGAAGCAGGAAAAGTTATTCTGGCAATTTCAATTATCCTGTGGGTTTTGGCCTCTTACGGTCCTCCGTCCAGAATGGATCAAATCCGAATGGAAGGACAGGCAAGACTTGAATCCGTGACCGACGAAACTCAAATCACAGAAATTGAAGCCGAAACTACTGCCCAATTATTGGAAAATTCCTTCATCGGCATCATGGGCAGAGCGATTGAACCGGTAATCAAACCTTTAGGATATGATTGGAAAATCGGAATTGCCCTGATTACTTCATTTGCAGCCAGAGAGGTATTTATAGCCACTATGGCAACAATCTACAGCATCGGTGGGGATTTGGAAAATGACTTGACTATCCGCGAAAAGTTAGATCAGCAGATCAATTCCAATACCGGAGAGAAGACTTTCAACAGAGCATCTTCCTTCTCTTTAATGGTGTTTTATGTCTTTGCCATGCAGTGCATGAGCACCTTGGCGATCGTGAAAAGAGAAACGAAAAGCTGGAAATGGCCGTTAATTCAGACAGCTTACATGACTATATTGGCTTATGTCATGGCATTGATCACTTATCAAATCTTCTCTTAAAATGTGGCAGGAAATAAGTGTCGGAATTTTGGTATTTGCGGCTTTGGTTTATTTGGGGAAAAAGTATTTTTTCAAACCTAAAACTCAACCCGGCTGCGACAAATGCGCAAAACCATAAAATCTCGGGAAATCTTATGAATTCCCATTTTTTTTATACTTTTCAGCGATGAGTAAAATCGCCCAACAAAGTATCCAAACCACCATTTTTTCCTACATCGGTGTACTATTGGGCTATATCAATGTCCTTTGGCTCTATCCTTATGCACTTGACGCCACCGAATTGGGGACCTTCCGAACCATTCAGGATCTCGGGTTACTCTTCGTTCCATTTGCCCAATTGGGTGTCGGACATGGGATCACCCGGTTTTTTCCTAAGCTGGAGCAAAATCAATCCGCCTTTCTTTCCTACAGTCTTGCGCTTTCTCTTTTGGGCTTCAGTGCAGTGACCCTTATATTCTTTGGATTCAAATCCCAAATCATGGGATTATTCGCTACCAACTCCCCCGAAGTACTCAACTTCCTGGGTGTAGTTTTACTGATTACCCTTTTTGCCTTGTTGAGTAGCGTAATGGATGCGTATAGCCGATCCTATCTGAAAATAGCAATTCCGACATTTTTTAGAGAAGTTTTCCTGCGGCTACTTACCTCTGTCCTGGTGGGGGTCTATCTGCTCGGCTGGATCAATTTTGATGAGGTGATGCTTGGTCTTGTAGTCGTTTATGGCATGGCTTTACTCGGAGTTTTAGCCTATTTGATATGGCTGGGCAAAGTCCATATTGATTTCAACTGGAAAAACTTTCCTCCGGGATTTAGAAGCTCGTTTATTCGATTTAGCTTAATCACCTTCTTGGCCACAGCTGCTTCTACCCTGATCATGAAGATCGACAGCATCATGGTCAGTTCAATGGTAAGCTTGGAAGCAAATGCCATTTATTCCATCGCTTTTTACATGGCTTTAGTGGTGGAACTGCCCCGAAGAGCGATTTCTCAAGTAGCTATGCCGGTGATTGCGGATCATTTCGCCAAAGATCAGATCGGGGAAATCAACAAACTCTATCGGCAGATTTCCAATCGGCAACTTTACATCTGCTTACTCTTATTCGCTTTGATTTGGTCCAATATTGACAGTATTTATCATTATGTGCCCAACCGCGAAATCTACCAAGCAGGAAAGTATGTGGTCTTTTATATCGCTTTAGGGAAAATTTTCGATGTGGCCTTCTCTGTCAACAGTGAGATTTTGGTTTTTTCGAAATATTACCGCTTCAATCTTGTGCTCACCATTGCAATGAGTATTCTAATCATAGGGGTAAACTATTGGCTGATTCCGATCTATGGAATCGAAGGTGCTGCAATCGGTTCAGCTTCTGTGATGCTGGCTTTTAATCTGGTAAAGTATGGCTATCTCAAAATCAAGCTTCAATTGGATCCTTTCAGTTATGAAACACTGAAAATTCTTTTTGTCGGGGTTATGATCTTTGCTTTGAGAGATTTTTACCTGGATGGGGTTCAACCCTTGCTCATGGCCGGAATCAAATCAATTTTGATCGTTGGAATGTTTTTTTTCTGGTCGATGATAGCCAACGTTGGGCAGGACGAATGGAACTGGCTAAAAAGTAAGCTGAAAAAGTCCGGGTCTTAGAGTGTTACAAACCTCCGTACTGACAAGATTTGAGCTGCCTTAAATCCGCAAACTTCCACTGTTATCCTGCGTTTTGGGCGAGGGCCTTTTCGGTAAAGAAAAGACTGAGGCCTGTTTTTGGAGGGGGCTTCACTCGTAATTGTAATTAATTTGTGAAGTTTGAACAAGTCGGCGACCCGGACTCCTCAAATATACGATATGGAATCGGTAGTGTTTAAAAAAAACGGGTTTTAAGACCCGCTCAGGAAAAAATCCTTACTCCTTTCATTTGTGGTCAAATGTTTACCACCAAATTTTATTTTTTTACAAATGCGATCAAATTTGCTGTAAAACAGGATTTATCCGCTGCCGTCTAAAAAATCAAAATTTTATTTTGCGAATTTTTCGATAGATTCATCTACTTCAACTTAACTTTGCAAGTCAAACCCCCAGTACTATGTACCTGATTAAGAAATTGATTGTTTGTCTCGATCAGACCCCTCTGGATCAGACGCTGATTGAATATGCTTCATTTATCGCAAGAGTCAATCAAACCAAGAAAATCTACTTTTCCACCGTCATAAAAAACCTATCCATTCCTAAAGAAGTCTTGGAGGAATTTCCCAACCTGATCGAAAATATGATCAATGAGCGGAAAGAAGCAATGGAGAAATTGGTTCAGCAACATTTCAAAGAAATTAAAGGAGTGATGATCAGCTTTGTGGTCAAGGAAGGCAACCTCTCTAAAAAAATCCTGAAGCTTGCCGAAGAAAAGTCAGCTGATATGATCATCATCGGCCGAAAAGTCGATCTACCCGGCACCGGTGTAGCTTCTCAGAGGCTGGCAAGAAGGGCCAGTTGCTCTCTTCTGATTGTACCGGAAGGATCCAAACCAAGAGTCTCAAAATTACTTGTGCCAAGTGATTTTTCTGATTATTCCAAAGATGCGCTGGAAGAAGCCATCATGATTGCGGCAAAGCATGGTGGAAAAACTGAGATTGTTTGCCAAAATGTATTTTCTGTACCCAGCGGCTATCATTTCACTGGCAAAAGCTATGAGGAATTTACCGAAATCATGAAAATGCACGCTGAGATAAACTATAAAAAATTTATTCGGAAAATCGACACGAAAGGGATTAAGATCACACCGATCTATACCAAAGATGACGATGATGACCCTGTTCAGGAAATTGTTTCCAAAGCCCTCGAAATCGGGGCTGATGGAATCATCATTGGCGCAAAAGGAAGAACCGCTGCCACGGCACTTTTTATAGGCAGTATGGCCGAGCGATTGATTCAGTTCAATGACAGTCTGCCGCTGCTAGTCACACGGCCAAAAGGCAAAAACGCAGGGATCTTAGATTACATTTTAGAAATTTGATGGGATCAACTCAGGAAAAGAGTCAGAAGTTCTGGCTCTTTTTTAGTTTGATTAAACCCTCCATTGACCTCCAAGTCTAAGGACTCAAGTATGACACCCACCGATCAACAACTTCTGGAACAAATCCGCTCACCTTTCACCAAGGAACTTGGATTCAGAAAATTGATCGAAACTTATCAGCGGAGAGTCTATCAGGTCATCCGAAGAATGGTCCTCATTCATGAAGATGCCGATGACCTCACTCAGAACACCTTCATCAAAGCGTATCGTTATCTGGATAAGTTTGAGGGAAATGCAGCGATTTTCACCTGGCTATACCGAATTGCCACAAATGAGGCCCTGACTTTTCTGGAGAAAAAGAAAAAAAGATTTTCATTTTCGCTGGAGGATCATCAAGAAAAACTGGAGTCTTTCCTTGATCAACCCGGAAGTCTAAATGGGGATCAAATTCAAATTCTCCTTCAAAAAGCCTTACTGAAACTGCCTGACAAACAAAGACTGGTGTTCCACTTGAAATATCAGGAAGAACTTACCTACGAGCAGATGGCTGAAATTACCGGCACAAGTGTCGGCGCTTTAAAAGCCAGCTACCACCATGCTGTTAAAAAAATTGAACAATTCGTTTTGTCAGAATAAACTTTACTCCATCACCAATGTCTAACCTACTATGAATCAATTGCCAAAATTAAAAGACTTCGAAGCTCCTGAAGGATATTTTGATCGGCTGCCCGATCAGATTCTGAAAAAGGCTAAGAAACCCAAGATGCAAATTTGGATAAAGTATGCAGCTGCGGCGGTGGTGATCCTTGGATTGGGTCTGATATGGCAGACTGATTTAATCAAACCCAACTATGAGCAACTTACCTATGAAGAAGAAGCTATTCTCTATATAGAAAGCAATGTCTGGACAGCTGAAGACATTCTGAGCATGGCTGATGATCCCAATGCCATACTCGATCAAATAATAAATGAGGAAATGCCGCTGTCCGAAGACCTATGGCTAGAAGATGAACTTAACTGGTTTTAAAAAATTGCGAAATCAAGTAAGTTTCGAGAGAACCTCTGCAAATTGAGAATCAACCCTACGAAATTCCCCCGGATGCTCCGATAGTTCTCAGCGGGATGACCTTTAAATATTAAATTATAATAAGATGAAATCGAGCCTGCCTGAGGCAGACAGGCATGACTAAAAAGTCACACACTGGGATGATTATCGACCATGCGAGATTCCCTGTCCGACTACAGGCGGGCATGTGGCCTTAAAGAAAAAATTATAAACACATGAATAAGCTATATCTAATTGCAATTATCCTACTACTCGGAATTGGTACAAGTGCCTTGGCACAGCGACCTCCTGTAGATCAGGAAAAACTTCAAGCCGCACGAATTGCCTTTATAACCACTAGACTTGATCTGAAGCCTGAACAAGCAGAGAAATTCTGGCCGATCTTCAATCAATATAATGATCAGCGGGAAAAGACCATGCGTCAAATATCCGAATTGGGGAGAGGAGTGGAAACAGTCGGTGAAGATGAGGCAAAATCTCGGATTCAGCAACGGCTGAAACTTCAATCTGAATTACTTGAAAAAGAAAAAGGCTTTGTCAATGAGGTGTCCAAGGTATTGTCATCCAAACAAATTCTCATGCTAAACAACATTGCACGGGATTTTAACCGGCAACTTTATCAAAGAGGTAGAGGAGGAAATTAAAAAAATACGGCCCTGAATTCACTTCAGGGCCGTATTTTATTGCTTTTTCAGTAAATCTCTGATTTCTTCCAAAAGCTTCTCTGAAGCTGTAGGAGCAGGTGGCGGTGGCGGAGGTGCAGGTGCCTCTTCTTTTTTCTTGCTTAGGTTATTTATTCCTTTGATCGCAAGGAAGATTACAAATGCGATTATGGCAAAATCAATCACATTCTGGATGAACATACCATAATTCAAGGTAACTGCTGCTACCGCTTCACCAGCGGCATCTGTCGTCGCATCTTTCAAAATGATATTCAAATCCTTAAAGTCAACGCCTCCGATCAATAGTCCGATAGGTGGCATGACGATATCATTGACAAATGAAGAGACAATCTTTCCGAAAGCTCCACCGATGATCACAGCTACAGCCAGATCAATTACATTGCCTTTTACGGCAAATTCTTTAAACTCTTTTAGCATTCCCATAAAAACATAAGGTTGGTTGATGTGAAAACTAATATTCTGAAAATTATACTGATTAACAAAAGTCCGGGGATGATTTATTCGGTTCTAAAAAATTCAAAATCACTATTGAAAATTAATTTGAACCAAGGTCCTTGATTTTTTATTAACCTTGCAGACAAAATATCGAGAATGCAAGCCCCAATCGCTCCAAAGAAACCCCAACTTTTAGAAATCCATAGTCATCAGCGAATCGATCCCTATTATTGGATGAATGATCGTGAAAACCCGGAAGTAATTGAATACCTCAATGCTGAAAACTCCTTTCTGAAAGAGGTGATGAAGCCCACTGAGGAATTCCAAAAGGAACTTTTCGCAGAGATGAAAGGCAGGATTAAAGAGGATGATCAGACTGTTCCCTACTTCAAGTCTGGTTACTATTGGTATGTCCGCTATGAAAAAGGGGGGGAATATCCAATCTATTGCCGAAAAAAGGGTTCGCAGGAAGGACCTGAAGAAATCATCCTGGATGTAAACGACCTGGCAAAGGGAAAATCATTTTATCAAGTTGGTGGAACAGCGACTTCACCCGATCAAAAAATTCTTGCTTTTGCAGCTGATGAGGTTGGAAGAAGGATTTATACAATTCATTTTAAAAACTTGGCAACAGGTGAAATTTTAGCCGAATCCATTTCTGAAATCACTGGAAATCTTGTGTGGGCAGCCGACAATCGGACGCTTTTTTACTCCAAACAAGATCCTGAAACACTCCGTTCTCACCGGATTTACAAACATGCTCTCGGTTCGAACCCGTCAGAAGATCAATTAATTTTTGAGGAAACTGATGAGGAATTCTCCTGCATGGTACACAAATCCAAAACAGAAGAATACCTCTTTATTCATTCCGAAAGTTCGATTTCTTCAGAAATGAGATTCCTGAAATCGGATCAACCCCAGGGTGAATTTCAGATTCTTCAAGCACGGATACCGTATTTGGAATATGCCGCCGATCATTTTGAGGAGTTTTTTTGGATCAAAACCAATGAGAATGCTCAAAATTTCAAACTCGTCAAAACACCGATTTCTCAACCCGGAAAAGAAAATTGGATTGATGTGATTGGCCATCGATCGGAAGTGCTCTTGGAAGATTTCGAGCTATTCTCCAACTATCTGGTCACACAGGAACGGACCAATGGCTTAACACAGATTCAAATAAAGCCTTGGAAGAAAGAAGGTTATTCATTGAAATTTGATGATGAAACATATACCGCTTGGGTCAGCACCAATCCTGAATTTGAAACGGATATTCTCCGTTTCGGATACAATTCGTTGGTAACTCCAAGCTCTGTTTTTGATTACGATATGATTTCCGGTGAAAAGACTTTACTCAAGCAGCAAGAAGTAGTGGGAGGTCATGATCCCAATCTTTATCACTCGGAGCGGATTTGGGCAAAGGCTTCAGATGGGACATTGGTTCCGATTTCTTTGGTCTACAGAAAATCACTTTTCATAAAAAATGGCCAAAGCCCACTCCTATTCTACTCCTATGGATCCTATGGCTACAGCATGGACGCCTATTTTTCCAGCAATCGATTAAGTCTTTTAGATCGGGGATTTGTCTTTGCGATCGCACATATCCGGGGAGGTGAAGACCTGGGAAGGCACTGGTATGAGCAGGGAAAGATGCTTAACAAACGGAATACGTTTACCGATTTCATCACCTGTGCGGAACATTTGATCACAGAAAACTACACCTCACCTGCTCACCTTTATGCAATGGGCGGAAGTGCAGGCGGATTACTCGTCGGTGCAATACTTAATCTCAGACCAGACCTTTTCAATGGAGCCATTGCCAATGTTCCATTTGTGGACGTGGTGACCACGATGCTGGATGAAAGTATCCCATTGACCACGGGCGAATTTCAGGAATGGGGAAATCCAAAAGAAAAGGAATACTACGATTACATGCTTTCCTACTCTCCCTATGACAATGTGGAAGCAAAAGCCTATCCCAACCTCCTCGTCACTTCAGGATTGCACGATTCGCAAGTTCAATATTGGGAACCGACCAAGTGGGTGGCTAAATTGAGAGCTATGAAAACAGATCAAAATCTACTTCTATTGGATACCAATATGGAGGCTGGTCATGGTGGGGCTTCGGGAAGATTCAATGCACTAAAGGAATTGGCTCTGGAATATGCATTTTTACTCATGCTGGAGGGGAAGACCTCACTATAAGCATTCTCGGACCGGATAGCTATTGAGATCAAATAATGGAAATTTCTCTAAGGAAGTGAAAGCTTAGTCTGTAGGAAAATGAACCAATCATTTTACAATCTCATTTACATAATTGAGTCTTTAAACTCTTGCCTGAGAAGGGAAATGCGAATTTTTCCTACCTTTGGATCAAACCTATTATCACCTGTTCATGAAAATTGCCCTGATCGCCCATGATGGCAAAAAAGCTGACATGGTTCATTTTTTAAGTGGATTCCGTGACGCACTTCACCGTGTTGATATTGATCTTGTAGCTACCGGCACCACCGGTTCCCATATCGAAAGAGCGGGATTTGAAGTAGAACGACTGCTCTCAGGTCCTTTGGGTGGAGATGCTCAAATTGCTGCCATGGCAGCCGAAAAAAAACTAACTGCAGTAATTTTCTTTCGCGATCCCCTTGACAGACATCCTCACGAGCCTGATGTACAAATGCTTATGCGGATTTGTGATGTACACAATATCCCATTGGCAACAAATCCAGCGACTGCAGCGCTCATGTTTAAAGCACTAACTGACACTTAAATGGAACTTAAAACCATAAAAAAAATTGGCGTACTCACCTCAGGTGGAGATGCTCCCGGAATGAATGCTGCAATTCGTGCCGCTGTCCGAGCCGGATTTTATTACAATCTTGATATGTATGGGATCTATCGTGGTTACGAAGGAATGATCCAAAATGACATTAAAAAACTTGATTCCAGAAACATCACCCATGTATTGGAACGAGGAGGGACATTCCTGAAGTCTGCACGAAGCGAAGAATTTCGAACACCGGAAGGAAGGAAAAAGGCCTATGCCAATTTAAAAGCCCATGGAATCGATGCGCTGATTGTCATTGGTGGAGATGGCTCACTCACCGGAGCACATTTATTTTACCAAGAATATGGGATTCCGGCTATCGGTCTTCCGGGAACAATTGACAATGACCTCTCAGGGACAGATTCTACGATTGGTTTCGATACGGCATGCAATACGGCAATAGAGGCAATTGACAAAATCCGAGATACAGCTACGTCACATGACAGACTATTTTTTGTGGAGGTAATGGGTAGAGATGCCGGTTTTATAGCAGTGAATGCAGGAATCGGAAGTGCCGCGGCGGCCATACTCATCCCGGAGAATAAAACTCCAATCGAATCACTGATAGAAAAGCTGAAATCTAGAACCAAGGCGATGAAAACTTCAAACATCGTAATTGTAGCCGAAGGTGGAAAAAGTGGTTCAGCGCAAGAGATCGCCGATAAAGTGAAAAAATTCCTGCCCTATTATGATATTAAGGTGACTATCCTGGGACACTTACAGCGTGGCGGAGCACCAACTTCCTTTGACAGGCTGCTTGCCTCCAAGCTTGGTGTAGCCGCAGTAGAAGGTCTGATGCAGGGCAAATACGATGTCATGGCAGGACTGATTAATCACAAAGTGGTATTTACGCCAATTGTCAAAGCCATCGTGGATGACAAGAAAGTCGATGAAGATGATCTGAGAGTTGCAAATATCCTGTCAACCTAACCAAAAGACCCGCGAAATATTCTGCGGGTCTTTTATTTTAGAGGATTTCCTTAATCTTAGACTTTTGTATCACACTCCATCTCCAAATCCCATCTTGAGGTTTTTCAAAGACTCCTTCAAAACTTTGGCTTCTTCAGATTCTCCCAATTCCAACCCTTTTATCAACACTTCCAAATGCTCTTCCTCAGCCTTTTTGTCTGAGGTGCTTCCTGCTTTTATCCAGACTTCGGCGTAGGAGTTTTTCAATTGCTCCCAATCCTTCTTAGCTGGCTTTTTGTCAATTACTATTCTTGAAAGTGAAAGATTAGTTTCGGCTACTAAATCCCAATAATCCTTTTTTTCTTTAGGGTTGGACTGGATCAGCTTTTCTAAATCAGCGATTAATTTCCCGAAATTCACTCTGGACTTCCCATCTAAAACAAATTCCTTAGCAGTAATGAGTTGATGGATTCGCCCAAGCTGAACGCCATTATTGATAGGGTAGGATGTTTTAAAATCCGCAATCATCGCTGCTTCAAAATAAGCTTTTGAAGAATTTTCTAAGGTCTGGATAAATTCCTCTTTATTTCCGGCTTTTAAAAGCATCAATTTACGCTTATAAGCACTACCCAAAAGACTGAACCGCTCTGCTGTAGCACCTAGCGCCAAAAGACTATTCAGCCTCAAAATAGCGTGCTCGATTCCTTTGATCGCCTCTTCTCTTTTTTTCGGAAATCTGGAAAATTCCTCCACCCAATATTTGCAGGTGATATTACAATATTGCTCCATTGCTCTGAATGAATAGCCTGCTTTTTCGAGTCTGATCAGCTTTTCATAAAGTGAAATCGCTCTGCTATAATCTCCGATCTTGTTATACACTTCGGCCTTGTATTCCAAAATTTTATCACTGGAAAGATTGGATTGCTTCAATGCCTCTTCCAGAATTTGGAGCTTTTTGAGTGCATGTTCATTGCTTAGATTTTTGGACTCTAGCGAATAAATCATATTGTATAACTCCAGTTCTATTTCTTCAAGTAGATAGAATTTCTGACTTGATCTCTGCGAAGAACCTAGCCCATCCAACTTGTAAAATGGATCGCCATAACACTGATATGCCCCCCAAGTATTGGTCCGTCCCTTATAGCGTTCAAAGATCAATTTTCTGGCTGATTTGGTAGCCTCACCAAATGGGACGCCACTAAGCAGACAGTCGTAGAATTTTTCACAGAAATCATACGCAGCCGAATCATCGATTGCCCAGCCTGCTACAATCACTGCTTTGACTCCGATTTCAATGAGTTGCGTCCCAATATTGGCTGCAAGCCGGTTTCTGTACTGATTGGCATCCTCGGCTTTGCTGTCGATTTGGCCCAAATAGCAGCAATTCACAAAGACAAATTCAGGAACTTTGCTCATCTGAGCGATATCGCTCGTGGTCAGAAAATTTCCGTTTCCAATGACCATACCCGACCCTTTGTCCGCATCCTGGCTGAATACTCCATGACCGGCAAGGTGAATGATTTTATAATTCTGGGTAAAAAGCTTCAGAATAATCTCTGGTGCTCCACTTTTGATTAAGCTTTGCGTCTCAAATCCACTGCTTTTAAGTTTATCCGTCACCAACCCCCCCTCTTTTTCGGCACCTTTAAGCTGTGGCATAAAGCCTTTCAATTCAGGATCGCCAACCACAAGTGCTCTTTTATCCTGAACATTGGTGACATTTTTGCGGAAATTTGGTGTGGACAACTGCCGCACCATCCCCGCATGGATGCAAAGTGGAAGACCATTGATATCCTCCTGAAGCATTTCCCAGGGAAAATTTGCAGTCCGTTTATCCAAAACCCAAGTAATATTGTTCTGTCGCTTGAGATCCTCTTTAAATTCGAATGGAATCAACAGTTCAAACATGGTCTTGGCGATTTCAGGCTCATATTGATTCTTATGAGTCATCCCATCCAGCAAAGTCTCGATATTTCTCACATTTGCCTGAAGTGGCACTTCTTTTTCGCTTGCACCATTGGTGGCCATGGCCATGAGAATTTTCCTGGAAAATCCCCTGCTTACATTTTCCTCTGAGTCCTCAGTCACCTTGATTCGGGTCCACCAGTCTGCTGTGTTATCAAAAGGAATTCGGGATAAACGCCCTACTTTTTTGCTTAAAGAAAGATGGGGAACACTGATATTGTATTCCCTGCTTTCATCCTGTTCGAGATTTTTGACAGTCCTCAATATTCCCAAAGCACGATCATGAAAGAGTTCTATGATCTCGATTTCTTCGATCACCTTAACCTTACCCCCATAGGTTTTTTTAATATTTCGGTTCGCATCCTGAATCCCCAAAATGATCGATCGGATGGATGTGTCGTTAGAAAAACCTCCGTAGGAGTTGGCCAAAGCAATAATGGAGATGCCCATAATTTCCTTGGTTTCGATTTGGTCTGAGTCTTCATCTTCATCGGCACTGACATTTCGAATCGTGAGGTATCTTGAGATTCCTTTGGAAACGGTCAACATCAATTGATAAGGAGTCAATTCACCCGGAATACCCATCCCAACTACCACTGTGCCTTTGAAGTGCTTGTCTGTATTGGACACATCCTTGGCCATCACTATCTGATGAGTGCCGATGGGGCCGGGATATAATCCCAAGCTCAGCAATCTTGAGAGTTCCCCATTCAGTTTTCCGTCAATCACCTTCTCCGTGGTCAATACCGCGTCAAACTGAAAATGCCCTGCCAACACCGGATAATCTGCAAACACCAAATCGCCATGGCAAACTTTCACCTGAATTGGAGCTTCGTGATCTCTGAGCTCCCCATCCTCGCCTAGCCCAAGCAGCATATTGATGGTATTTTCTTCGCTGAGATCAAAGATTTCTTCCTCTTGGGCAAGGAAATCTTTCTCGTCGCCTCGGACTTTGGGAAGTGAATTTTGTAAGCGTCCGGTTTTTCCTTGATTTAAAATATCCTCTATCGCTCCAAAAATCTTCTTTTCAGTAGAAAGCCCTCCATGGGTGACATTGGCGTAGTAAAAATGATTGCGATCCAAAATACCTTTAGGAATACCGCTTTCCCAGGTCACACTTTCATCTCCTTGATGGGTTGCATGGAAAATCAGCTGTCCATCTTTGATTTCCAGATCAGAGATTGTGAACTTTTTCTGTCGACTCTGTCCCGCGATGTAGTAAATATTGTCGTAGTTGATTTTATGTTCCTGCTGTAATATCAGCTCTTGGTACTTGCCAAAATTCTTGAGATCTGTCTCGTTGGGAATAGGCCAAGAGTCGTCTCCCGAGGCCTTGCGCAGTTTTTCCCAAAATGACCTTTCGGAAAAATCATGCTTCCCGGATTTGTTTAGGGGTAGCAATGCAAGAATACCCGGAAAATTCACAAAGACACTCAAAAGGTCTTTTGAAGAGTTTTTGATGTCGATTTTTGCCAAAAGTTTGATAATTCCATCTTTACCAAATAGTACATAGGGAATCCGATAAGAACCTCCCAATGGGGAACCTAAAAACAATATTTTAAAGCCGGGAAGTGAATTTAGCGCTTGATAGGTATCCGGATGATACAGGATAAAATCACGTGTCAAAACTCCCCCCATACTGTGCCCAACCATTTTAATCGGTTGTCCAAAGCTCAGGAGCTCCTTTACTTTTTCATTCAAAAGGGCCGCATTTCCTTCCATACTAAGCCTCCAATCAAACGGAAAAGCAACCACGTCGTAGTTTTTGCTCAGGTATTCCCCCAGATTCTTATAGGAAGTTTTGATCAGTGAATCCGGGTCAATACAATCTTTATCGTGGGGTTTGAGATATTTCAGATGACCTCTTAAAAATCGCCCATATTGGATCCAAAGTAAATCATTCTTGTCCTTCAAATTGGAACCCATGATTCCGGGAAGTAAGATCAGAATTGGTTTTTTGCCACTCACTTCGGTCCCGGTGTACCTGCCACCTTCCAATACGAAGCCTCCCCGATCACCACTGCGGAGGAAAGTAATTCCATCGGTCCTATTTTTCCCTGAAAATTCTTCCAGCCTTCCGAGAAGCCCGGTTTGAATGGTTTTACGGATTTTTGGAGTTTTGAAATAGGTAATATGGTCAATCTTGCCTGTTTCTTCCAGATAGAGGTAGACATTTCCCGGAATTCGCTTTGCTCCAAACTCCATACTCGCGGTGTCTACCACGAGGTCATTTTTCCCCCGAAAAAAGAACTTCCCAACCAACACTACCAAACTCTTAAATGCCAAACTCAGCTCACTGCTTCCTGCTATGACGATTAGCTGAGAATCGATTTCCCTTTCTGTTCCTTGGAAATTAAGCACTTTGATGAATGGAGATTCGGGATTCATTGACTCCAAACCTGGAAGCACCGTGACATCATCCTTGGTTTCGATAGAGGCCAATACCAGCTCTTTCATCGTGGCAAAAACTGGATTGGTAGTGCCTCCGATTGCCGCACCGATCAAATTGATGATCACATTGAGGAACATGTCCATCCGCTTGGATGCAAGCGTAGTGCCATTGGCAGGACAGGCTACCCGGACCACCCGGTCGATTTTTATGGATTTGGATATGAGTACCTTGGAAATCTTAGCAATCGTATCCAAGTCGATTTTACGCTCACTTTTTTTTAACACTTCCAACTCATCTTCCCCAAACCCATCCGGATGAGCCGCAAATCTGGCCAGCAAATCAGCCACTAAACCTCCCCGGGAATGGGTAATCAAATCCAGAACGATCCCATTTGGAAGGGATTCCAGAGTAGCCAAAACGTTTTGCAAGGGACTACAGGTAAGCGTGCGGTGCTGCAGGGCCAGAAGATTGGACGCTCCGTAGTAATCAACGAGCCTACCCCACTCCTCTGTCCCTTTCATTTCTCCAAAAGAACCCAAGGATGAAGAGCCTGTACCGTGAATTAGCAAAAGACTTTTTTTAGCATGATCCAGTTTCGAAAAATCAGCCTCGGCCAAATCAAAATCTTTGGAAACAGAAAGCAGCACTGCGGCTTTATCATCTTCCACGGTCTTCCCGGCAAACTTCAATGCAGCATTTTCAGCTTTAATAGCCAGGTTTTTAATTCCGGGTCGGATGACTTTATTTTTCACAAAAACCTTGGCAGCTTTGATCGCTACTTTCTGCACGAGGCTTCGATCCTGCTCGTCGGTTTCAATAGTGCCTGATAGGTAAATCTCCTCACTATCCCCGCTTCGTTTGAGTTCTTTGGCAAAAATTTGCTTGACCGAATCTGCGTCTCCGAGCCAAAATGTATTGTCCTCAAAGTCCAGCTCAAGGATTTCATCCTGTGCAAGTTCCAAGATATGTTCCGGAACATCACTCCGTGTGGAGCTTTCGACCGTGAAAGTTTTGGTGACATCGTAATAGCCAAGTGCCTGATCCTCCAGCTGGAAAATTTCTTTGGGAAGCTCCTGACCTCTTAACCTGATTTTGAATGTTGACATGGTGCGTTAGGTTTTAAAAATTGGTTTAATGAAAAATTCCTGCAATCCACAAGGCAGTTCAAAAAATCATCGCCTTAATGGTTTGCGGGCTAAATGGAAGACTTACAGTCACTTAAATCTAAGCTTTATTCAAAAGAATGCAAAAATCGAATCGGGGATCTTTTACCAAAAAAACAACTCTCTAAAAAGACTTATTGAACTGGGTTGGAGCAATTGATCTACCCGGACTCAATTATCAATTTTTGCCATATAAGGACTTTGACTGAAAAAAAATACCGGATTTTCACTAAATATTCAGAAACCTCCCCTCTAATCCGGTGAAAAACCTAAAAATGAATTCTGGCTTCAGCTTTTTCAAAGGCATGGTCCTATTCCATCTTTTTAATATCACTTAGGGAAATTCTTGATCACACAAGGCCTTCCCTTTTTTCAAAAACCCAACACAAAAAAGTGCGGTGTCAGCACTATAATCACCGACAAATACAAAATGAAAAATCTAAAAAGAGTTCTGGTAGTTTTCTTAGCAGTAGGAAGCTTACTTTCAATTTCAACCAACAGTCTGGCCCAATTTTCTTCCAATTTTCAAGGAGCGAGATCTGTAGGAAAAGGGAATGCGGAAATGACTGCATTTTATTCCAATGTCGGAGTAGCATACGATGGAGAAAGTAACAAGATTTTCAACAATTTTGGTTTTCAATCCGGGCTTGGGTTAAGCAATTTGACTGAACTTCGCGTCAGATATGACCGATTCAATTTTAATGAAGGTAAGGGTGATGGAATAAATGGCTTGACGATTGGACCAAAATTCTCAAGTGAAAGTGGAAAATTCGCGTTTTACCTTCCTGTAGGATTCAATTTTGGAGATGGCGCTGATAAAAACTGGATGACAGACCCAACCTTAATATTCTCCCTTCCTCTTGGTGAAAAAGTGACGCTTAATCTCTCTCCAAGCTATATGATTTCTTTAGAAGAAGGTAGTGGGATTGATGATGGACTCTTAAAATTGAATTTTGGTTTTGGGATAAATTTTGGCGATGGTTGGGTAATTCGACCTGAAGGAGGGCTCCACTATTTCGTGTCTGATTTTGATGGCAACTTCTATAATTTCGGCTTGGGCATATCACGAAAACTTATAAAAAAGGAATAAAAAAAAAGGCCCGAAATATCAATTCCGGGCCTTTTGAGAGTCTAACTCTTTTTACAAATTATTTCAAATAAACCCTACTTGAGTTTCCGGACAATTTCAATTTGTCTGCTTTTTCCTCGCTTTCTCCCAAACTGAAAATCACAGCTTTGAATCCAGCAGGTAAATCAATTTCCACCTCTTCTTTTCCCACATTGTGAACCACAAAAATCTCCTGGTCACCTGATTTTCGGAAATAGGCCATCACCGTTTTTTGCAGTTCTGATTCCGGAAGAGTAAGTGACCCAACCGCTAAAGCCGGATAAGAATTTCTGAGTTGAATAAGATTTTTGTAGTGATTGAAATAGCTGTTTGGATCCATTCTCTGCTGAGCCAAAGGAGTCACTGTCGAATCTTTGGAATATTTCGCCTTGATCCATTGAGCCCTACCAGTGTCTTTGGCTTTTATGTCCCAAAGAAAAGGCTCGCGAATGTGCTCATCGGGTTTCAACCCTAGCATTCCGATCTCCTCTCCATAATACAGATAAGGCGCCCCAGGCATGGTTAGAAGAATAGAAATAGCCTGTTTGTATTTCTTGGAATCTGAACCCAATTCATTCAGAATTCGAGGTTGATCGTGATTGGAAGAAAAGGTAGCATCAATAAAACTTGGGGTAATGGCTTGATAAAAATCGAGAACTTCTTTTTGTTTTTTAGCCAAAAGCATCCCGTTCTCAGTATTCATCGTCTCCAAAAGCGTGTAGTGGAAATCAAAATTAAAAAGGGCAGGCAGACCCGGTAGGTATGGAGCCACAACTTCCTTTTTGTCATATACCTCGCCTACCAGATAAACATCCGGCTTGATGGCTTCCATTTTTGAGCGAAATTCCTTCCAAAACTCGTGATTATCCAGCGGACGATCATCCGGGAATATATGCTTAGCCGCATCCAAGCGGAATCCGTCCACGCCTATTTCTTCCAGCCAAAACCTTCCGACGTCGTAAATTTCCTCCCGAACTTTGGGATTATCAAAATTGAGATCCGGCATTCCTCCCCAGAAAAATCCGTAGTAAAAATCTTCTCCCTGTCCCGGATCATGCCATTGTCTGATATTATCCGAGTCTAGTGTGATCGTTTTTTTATTCAAAAAATCAGCAATAGTATCTTTCTGAGCCCAAACATAATAATCCCGGTATGGATTATCCCGACCGGATTTGGCTTCCAGAAACCAAGGGTGATCGCTTCCGGTATGGTTGATAATCAGGTCAACAACGATTTTAATATCGCGCTTGTGTGCCTCATCAAGGAGATTTTTGAAATCTTCCATAGTACCATAGTCGGGATGAACGGCCTTGTAATCCGTCACATCATATTTATGGTAAGTTGGGGAAGGCATGATTGGCATAAACCAGATCGCATTAGCGCCCAACTCTTTCACATAATCCAACTTCTGAGTGACTCCATTAAAATCTCCGATGCTGTCACCATTGGAATCATAAAATGACTGAACAAAAATCTCATAGGTCACACCGGCCTGAGGCCAATAGTTTTTGACTTCGGGTGCTACCTTTTTTTCGCAGGAGGAAAAAACAGCAAGTGCCAAAATTGAAATGGTTAGCAGGTTTCTTTTCATAATTAAATTGGGAAAAGAAAAAGTCACCTGTTTAAGTGACTTTTTCAAAGATTAATTGGTCTAGAAATTAATTTCTCCCTACGGCATTCAGCATGTCAAAAGCAAGCTCGAGACGCTTCACAAAGTTCTCTTCGCCTTTTCTCAACCAGTTGCGGGGATCGTAGTATTTCTTGTTTGGGCTATCCGGTCCATCTGGATTCCCCAATTGGGTCTGCAGATAGCCTTCGTTTTTCTTGTAATAATTGAGGATACCTTCCCACATCGCCCATTGCATGTCCGTATCGATATTCATCTTAATCGATCCATAGCTATTTGCTTCCCGGATTTCCTCTACAGTGGAACCTGATCCACCATGGAACACGAAGTTCAATGGCTTACCTGTTGTTCCGTATTTCTGATTGATGAAATCTTGAGAGTTTTTCAAAATGATTGGCTTCAAGCTTACATTTCCCGGCTTGTAAACACCATGCACATTGCCAAAAGCAGCGGCAATGGTAAACAGATCTCCGATTTCCTTCAAATGCTCATAAGCATAAGCTACTTCTTCTGGTTGCGTGTAAAGCTTCGAAGAATCTACGTCTGAATTATCCACCCCATCTTCCTCACCACCAGTCACACCCAGTTCGATCTCGATCGCCATGTCCAGCTTAGCAAATTCAGTGAAGTATTTACAGGAAATTTCTACGTTTTCGTGTAGCGGCTCTTCAGAAAGATCCAGCATGTGTGAGCTGTATAGCGGTCTTTTATAAGCTGCATGGTAGGCTTTGCCAGCTTCCAATAAGCCATCGATCCAAGGCAATAACTTCAATGCTGCATGATCAGTATGCAAAATCACCGGAACGCCATAGGCTTCGGCCATTTGATGCACGTGATGCGCACCGGAAATTCCACCGGCAATACTGGCTTGTTGCTTATCATTTGCCAGACCTTTGCCGGCATAAAACTGCGCCCCACCATTCGAAAACTGAATGATCACAGGGGAATTTACTTTTTTGGCTGTCTCCAGCACGGCATTCACTGAATTGGATCCGATCACATTGACCGCGGGCATCGCAAATTCGTTTTCTTTTGCGTAGGCATACAGGTCGCGAAGCTCGTTTCCGTATTTTACTCCTGGTTTAAATTTCATAAGATTTTAAATTGTTTTTTGTAGGCCTTATGGAATGCCCTGGATAATCATCTCGTTATATGAGAAGCTTTTCTCTTGGGCATTTCATAATCTGAATTAGGTTTGGTTATTCTTTGATGAAGCGCTTGTGCAGCACTCGTTTGGCATCGAAAGCCTCAAAGATATAAATCCCTGCCTGAATTCCGCTTAGATCAAAATCTAAAATGTGCTCCCCTTGCTCGGTTTGTCCGTCAAAAACCACTCTTCCGGCCATATCTACCACCCGATAATTGGCCTGAATCATATCCTGCGGAAGCTCTACGGATAATTTGGAAGAAGCAGGAACCGGATAAACTCTAAAGGTTCCCTGAGGAACAACTTCCGGCAGTGAAGTCACAAAATCCTGCTGCAATATTCCCTTTTCAGGCAATGGAAGTTTTTTGCTGGTATATAGGACAAATTCATTTGGGCGAAAATTCACTGACAGTGTAGTTCCTGAAAGTGTCAATTCTTCACCGGTGAAGTAATTGTACCACTTGCCGGATTTCGGAAAAGAAACTGAAGCATTTCCGGCTGTAGCCAATCCGAAATTCCCATGCATTACCACATCCATATCAGGATGTTCGAGGAGGATTGACTTGATCCCTGCCCCGAGGTTGAGGGTGGCTTTTTCAGGTGAATTGAAGGCTTTATATTTGCTCTTCAACTTAATCATTTCCTGATACAGCTTAAATAATCGTTGTCTTTCGGGATTGTTAAGGTAGTCCCATTTCGTAGGTTTGATTCCCAATCTGTCATTATTGAGTTCTTGATCATAACCAAACTCTCCAAACTGCCAGATCATTTTGGGACCGGGTATTCCAAAGTAAAAAGCGGCCAAAAGCTGATTTCTGTTTACGGCATTTTCCAGATTCTTCAGGTTAAGTGGAGAAGTTGCACCGAAATTCAAGGTTTCCCACATCACCCGTTCCTCATCGTGTGACTCCTGGTAAGCGATCAAATGACTCTTATTCCAGCCTCTATTTTTATAATAGGCATAATCTATATTTTTGTTTTGCCCTTTTGCCAGCTCACGGAAATCAAAGTTGATGTTTCCCCAGAACATCATCCCATAATTGGCTAATTCCTTCTCCTCTTCATTGTCAGATAAATGCTCCAAAATCACATAAACATCGGGGTGGTTTGCTTTGATCCGGTCGTAGATATGCTTCCAGATTTTGATTCGAGAAGGATCGTATTGTGACCAAATGCCCACATTGTTGCCCGAATTGACTTGGGTAAAACCCTTGGAAAGGTCGAAACGAAATCCGTCAACCTTGTATTCGGTGAGCCAGTAATTATTCACTGAGTCAACAAAAGCTTTGGTGTACTTACTTTCATGGTTGAAGTCGTAACCAACATTAAACGGATGTGTTGCGACACGATTAAACCAAGGACTGTCTAAAGTCGGAGCACCATAGTCTCCGTCATTGTATAGTCGGACCATAGGATTTTGGCCGAAGGCATGATTGAGTACTATATCCAAAATGATTACGATTCCTCTTCCATGTGCCTCATCGATCAGTCGCTTGAGGTCATTTTTGGTTCCGTAATATTTGTCAGGTGCAAAGAAGAACGAAGGATTATAACCCCAGGAAAGGTTGCCTTCAAATTCCCCTACCGGCATCAATTCGATGGCATTTATTCCCAGTTCCTTAAGGTAATCCAAGCGATCGATTACGGCATTGTAGGTTCTTTTCTCATCAAAGTCCCGAACCAAGAGTTCGTATACGACTAATTCCTCCGGCTTAGGTTTTGGATAGGAAAGATTTTTCCAGAGGTAGGAATCCTGTGCAGTTTGTAGATAAGTCGCCTGAAATTCGGTCTTACCGACAGGATAGCCTTTAAGACCTGGATATCGGTTTTGTTGGATGATTTCCTGATCGTTGAAAGGATCGGATGTCTTGTCCGCATAAGGGTCACCAATTCGGATTGACCCATCCACTAAATATTGAAAAATGTACTCTAGCTTTGGAATCAGGTTTGAAATTTTCAACCAGAAGACCTCCTTATCTGAGGTTCGTTTCATTTGAAATTCAGGAAGTACCTTCCAGTCATTGAAATCACCAATCACATGCACGATATTTTTGCCCGGTGCCTGTAAAGCCAAAATCACTTCGGTGTCTGATAAATAATTGATCCCAAGTCTTGCTCCTGTCGGTAGTGCAGCCGTTTCCGAAGGTGCAAAAACAATAATGTTTACAGTTTGTGAATCTTCCTCGGCACCCTTTTTTGCTTTGGCTACCAGCGTGAAATTTCCCGCTTGGACAGCGGTAAATTTGAATGCAATTTCCTGTGAGTTTAGGGCTTCGGCCACTTTAACACCATCTAGCTCAAAGCTTAAATCGGCGGCCTCAGTCGAGGCGGCCTTGAATTCAAAGCTTTCTCCTATTTCCAAGGAAACTGAACCAGCCGCCTGAGGTGTAGTAAAAGCCACATCAAATCCTTGAGACAGGGTGATAAAAAAATCTCCATTTGAGCTGTCTTTCCCTTCCTTTGTTCCATCACCATTTCTAAAAACCATTCCCAATCGATGAATGGTCAGGTTGTTGGGGTTTTGAAAAAACGTATTTGGAGTAAGCTCAAAAGTGTAACTATTAGTCTGACCGGCAACTTTGGTCATTTTTGCAGCAGGATTGGTAGTCCCCCACTGAAAAGGCACAATCGTCCATGTGGTCGAGGTAGGTCCTCCGGTGACAGCCCCGATATGAATGTACACATCACAATTACAATCCTTCAGACCTGTAGTCCCCTTGGAAGCGTCATAGATGATTTTGACACTTGAAGCAGCACTGGGAATGGCTGGTTCGGTAGTGACTTGTGCAAAACCTGAAAAATTGAGGAAAAGCAAAAAGACCGGGGAAAGAACCAGCGATAGTTTTTTTAACATAATTAGGGTTAATCAAAACGAATATCCGGTTTTCCGGAATTACACCAGAAAACCGGATTAAATAAAATTAGAAAATTCAGGCAGAAAAGACCTGATTAATTCTTAACTAAAGTATAAGTGACTGCGCCTGCCGGTCCAAAAGACAGGGTTATGGTATAATTGCCTGCCGAAGCAACGGCAATATTTGCCCCACCTGCTGTAAGTACACCATTGCTTCCACCGAAGTTGAAATCCCAGTTATTATTCGCTCTGAATTTCAGCTCACCCGCTTTGAGGTCAGTGGTTATTTTCAGTGAGTTAGTCACTTTTTCAAATACATTCATTGGTGTATCTGCATCCCAACCTCCGGGAGTAGCATCACCTACAATACCCCATCTTTTCACTGCTCCAATAGTATATGTCTTTGCGGTCAAATCCACATTGATTTCATAGGTCCCATCGGCTGCAACTTTGATGTTATCTCCATCTCGGTCAAGCGTATTGTTAGCACCATTGTCACCATAGTTTACATCCCAATTTGGTCCTTCATTTAACTTAAACTCTCTTGAACCCCCAAGGATGTGCACAAAGCCTTTGAATTTCTTGTCAAAATTCTCAGAGAAAAGAACTGTCTTAGGATTGGCAGGATCCCAACCTTGATAGTCTCCCGGTACATACATCAGTGGAATCGCAACCGTAGCATCATAAGGTGTCACGGATAAGGTAGTGACCTCACCAATGATAGGAGAAAGCGCGAGATTTATCGATGCCTTCACACGGAACGCTACGTTAGCGGCTTTTGCAAAAGGCAAACCTTTTGCCAACAAGGCATCATTAAGCGCTTTTACGTTTACCTTCACAATATTAGACTCTGTCTCTGCACCCAGATTAACCGGAGCTGCAAAATTAGAGCTCGGCAGATCCATTTGCAGCTGATATTTCACAGTCCCCGGAGTACCAAAGTCTGCTGCAGTTAAAATGAATTCCAGGTCAGTTTTATCAGCATTGTCTTTTTTCAAAACAACTACCGCTCCTGGCGCAGGGCTGGAGATGGTTGAGCCAGTTTGTGGAATGATTGGGGGCATTTCATAGATATCACATGCCCAAAGGGCTGGGATAACCACTGCCATCCACTTGATTCGTTGAAGTACTTTCATAGATTTTGAGTTTAAGTTGAGTAATTTCTTAATCTTCGAATTGTTAAATTTTTTCAATTTTTTAGGAGAAAAACTCTTAAGTCAAGGCAAAAAACAAAACCATTTGTACTTGCCCGAAGGAAAACTTAAAGCAGAAATAGGTCTTATGCAACACTTAATCAGTGGTCTTGAAAGAAAAAATTAATGCAGACGATTGCGGTGACGATTGCATAACCAAGATATTTTTTCTTTTAATTATTTATTTTTCAGTACTTTAAAAAGTTGGTCAAAAATCGATTGCGCCAAATAAAAACAGAGTATTTTGGAGGTCGAATAAAAAATTCTGGGAATAGTATAATTTATGAGGCTCGAACAAATCACAATCAAGGATATAGCTAGGGAGCTCAATGTCTCCACTTCCACCGTTTCAAGAGCGCTAAAAGACTATCCGGGAATCAGCGATGAAACTAAAAGGAAAGTAAAAGAACTCGCCGAGAAAATGGACTATCGGCCAAATGCGATTGCGCTTTCATTAAGGAAAAGTAGATCCTTCACAATTGGGGTGATTATCCCAGAAGTGGTGCATTTCTTTTTTTCAACAGTAATCAGTGGGATTGAGGAAGTTGCATTTGCCCGTGGATATAATGTCATCCTCACACAAACCAATGAAAAACTTGTTCGCGAAAAATCAAGCATTGCCACGATGCTGTCCAATCAGATTGACGGGGTTTTGGTGAGCTTTTCAAAAGAAACAACGGACTTTGAGCACTTCAGCAATCTATTGGAAAAAGGTTTTCCTATCGTTTTTTTTGATCGGGTTCCAGACATTGATAATGCAATCACTGTCACAGTGGATGATTATAGCGGTGCCTTCGAAGCTACCAAGCATTTACTTCAACAGGGCTATCGAAGAATTGCGCATTTATCTGGCCCATCCAATCTCAAAATCTCGCAAGAAAGGGCCAGAGGCTATACCGATGCTTTAATCCATCATGGATTTACGCCGGATCCCGGATTTATAGTAGAGTGTAACAAAGGGACTGACGATGAAGCTCAAAAAATCACTGCTGAAATTTTAGAAACTTTCTCAACAAAGCCTGACGCATTTTTCGCAAACAACGACATGGCTGCCGTAGGTGCAATGTTGGCTTGCAAAGCTGCCGGTCTACGCGTTCCCGAAGACGTGGGGATTGTAGGTTTCAGCAATTGGCAATTTTGCTCAATGATAGACCCTAGCCTTTCCTCTGTTTCCCAGCCTGGGTTTAATCTGGGAGCCAAGGCAACTGAAATCCTGTTGGATTTGATCGAAAAAAAGATCCAGTTAGGTGAATATTCCAATTCTGTAGTGCTGGAAACGGAGCTTTTGATACGGAAGTCCTCTGTCCGATAAAAAATGTTTGCCTTTTTCTGAATTTTCATTTTCAAAAATGCAAACGTTTGAATAGGTCAAATTTTATTCAAATGAGGCTTTTCCGTTTTTTAAAGCGGATAATCACCTGCTAAATGGCATTTAAACCCAATTTTTATTTTGAGTTTCCTCTTTAACTTAGCGAAGTTCGCTATCGAATTACCAACAATTTAATACATGAATAGTCCCTCCTCGGCTTCTAATTTATCTCGCAATTCGGCCCGTCACCGAGGTTTTGGTAAAATCACCCAATGGCAGCAGACAGCAGTTGGGCTGGAAGGCAAAAGTGACCTTGCCCAATTTCGGATTACGATTTATCAAGATGGAATTATACGGATCCAGGCTAGCAGGTTTGATTCATTTGAGTCCAACCCCTATTCCGTAATTACTTCGCCTGACCAAGTGAAATTTTCCTTAGTTGAAAAGGATGATTATCTACATCTTTCAACTGCGGGCATAATGATGTCTCTGGATTTGAATAGCTTCTCCCTTTCCTATTTTGACTCGAAAGGAAACCTGATAAATGCCGATGACTCTCTTGGCGTCTCTTGGATCGGGTCTGAGGTTACTTCTTACAAGCAGGTACAAAAAGACGAGAAATTCATTGGCTTGGGAGAGAAAACCGGAAACCTCAATCGGTCTGGAAGGGCCTATACCAACTGGAATACCGATTACTTTGCTTACGGCATTGGGGATGATCCACTTTATATGAGTATCCCCTTTTATATGGGCATTCATGACAAAGGTGCCTATGGGATTTTCTTTGACAACACCCATAAAACCGTCTTTAACTTCGGAGCGTCCACCAACCGTTTTGTTTATTTCAGTGCTGAGGATGGAGATTTGGACTATTATTTCATCCATCAGCCAACTGTCGGAGAAATCATCAGCTCATACACCTGGCTGACAGGCAGAATGCAAATGCCTCCGAAATGGGCCTTGGGATTTCAGCAATGTCGCTATTCCTACTATCCGGAGTCCGAAGTTTACACCGTAGCGCAGACTTTCAGGGATAAAAAAATGCCTGCTGACGTGATTTATCTGGATATCCACCACATGGAAGGATACAAGGTTTTCACTTTTGATGGAGAAAAATTTCCCGATCCCAAATCGATGATCTCCCGCCTCAAAGAAAAGGGATTCAAAGTCGTAGTCATCATGGATCCCGGAATAAAAACTCAGAAAGGGTATTTGCCTTTTGAAGAGGGTTTGGAAAAAGATCTTCTGGTAAAATACCCTGACGGCCAAACTTACGAGGGTCAAGTTTGGCCGGGCTGGTGTGCTTTTCCTGATTTCACCAAAGAAGAAACCCGCAGGTGGTGGGCCGAAAAAATGGCGTTCTACACCGAAGCAGGTGTGGACGGATTCTGGACAGACATGAACGAACCAGCCTCTTGGGGGCAGTTCACCCCCAATCTGATCGAATTTGAATTTGAGGGCGAAAAAGCTTCCCATCGGAAAGCCAGAAATATCTACGGAATGCAAATGGCCCGAAGTGCTCAAGAAGGAGCAGCACTTCAAAACCCCAACAAACGACCATTTGTCCTCACTCGATCCGGATTTTCAGGCATTCAACGCTATGCAGCAGCTTGGACTGGAGACAATGTCGCCTCCGAGGACCATATGCTGGCAGGCATTCGATTGGTCAACAGTCTTGGATTGAGCGGAGTTTCCTTTTCAGGTTATGATGTTGGAGGGTTTGCAGGAGAAGCAAGCAAGTCGCTCTTTGCGCGTTGGATGAGTATTGGCGCTTTTTCGCCTTTTTACCGTGCGCACTCTATGATCAACAGCAATGATGCCGAACCTTGGGCTTTTGGTGAAGAAGTGGAGGGAATCAGCCGAAATTACATGAAGCTTCGCTATAGACTGCTACCCACCATTTACAGCAAATTCTACTCCAGCAGTAGTTCAGGTCTTCCCCTTGCCGAAAGCTTGGCAGTTCAGTTTACACAGGATCAAAACATCTATCACACGGCTTTCCAAAATCAGTACCTGTTCTGCGATTCATTTTTAATCGCTCCGGTGGAAAGTTTTAAAGAAATCACCAAAGTCTATCTGCCGGAGGGTGAGTGGTACTATCTATTTTCAGACCACAAGCACTCCGGAGGTCAGACTATCTACCAGGATTGTCCGATCAATTACCTGCCGGTCTATGTCAAATCAGGTCAGGTCTTTGCCATGCAATCCGATGTAGAATCAACAGAATACGCACATGACGAGGTGCTAAGGTTCCATGTATATAAAGGAAAAACCGGCTCTGAATACCTGCATTACGAAGATGCCGGAGAAGGCATGGAATATCTATCCGGAGAGTTTATGAAACGGATCATCCGTTATGACCCCGCCACCGGAACTCTAAAATTCGAAAATCCGGAAGGGAATTACCCCAGTGACTATAAAAAACTCAAAATCTATTTTCATGGATTTTCAAGTAATACTGTCAAGATAGGCACTGAGGAAATTCATCTTAAGACCGAAGACTTCGCATTCCTCGGAAAACTGACGGAATTTGATCCCTTGCCTGAACAAGATCACCCTTATTTTAAAATCAAAAATCTTCCCTTTTTGGAATTGAATCTCCTAAATGAGGTTTTTGAGATTGAGGGATTGAATTGAATTACTCCAAAAATAAACCCTAACCTTTCCGCCCAAAAATGACTGAAAACAAAGTAAAACTCAGTTTCTGGCAAATCTGGAACATGAGTTTTGGATTCCTTGGGATTCAATTTGGATTCGCCCTGCAGGGAGGATTCATGTCCCGAATATTTCAAACACTGGGCGCCGACAAAGACGCGATACCCCTGCTATGGATCGCTGCTCCCTTGACAGGATTGTTGGTTCAGCCAATAGTGGGTTACTTGAGTGACCGAACTTGGCATCCAAAATTCGGACGAAGAAAACCCTTCTTTTTCATCGGAGCGGTTTTTAGTACTATTGCTTTGTTTTTTGCCCCCTACTCTTCTGCTTTGTGGATGGCAGCCGGTGCACTATGGATTTTGGATGCCTCAATTAACATTTCGATGGAGCCATTTCGCGCTTTGGTGGCAGATAAGCTTCCGGATTCCCAACGCTCCTATGGATTTGTCGTGCAAACGCTGATCATCGGAATTGGCACTTGGGTGGCCTCAAACCTGCCTTGGCTGATGACTGAGATTGGCATCCCCAACACAGCTGCTGAAGGGGTGGTACCGGATTCAGTGAAATACGCTTTTGGAATTGGTGCCTTCGTGCTGTTTAGTTCAATATTATATACCATCCTGACCACAGACGAATATCCTCCCGAGAATTTGGAAGAATTTGAGCGTGAAAAATCTTTAAAAACTGGATTTTTTAGTGGTTTTAGCGAGATTTTGAAAAATATAGCGGAAATGCCAACGGTGATGAAGCAGCTGGGAGTTGTCCAGTTTTTCTCCTGGTTTGCATTTTTTACCATGTGGAGTTTTGCGACTCCAGCCATAACAGAACATATTTTCGGGGCCACAGATACCACTTCTGTCGAATACAACAATGCCGCGGATAGTGTCGGGAATTATCTCGGGACTTATGGATTAGTTTCCATGTTTTACGCTTTAATTCTTGCTTTTGTGGCTTCCAAAATCAAAATCAACCGTAGGCTTCTTCACATGGTAAGTTTGATCGCAGGTGGATTTGGTTTTATCCTGATCTATTTTATAACAGAACCTTGGATGCTCCATATTTGCTTTTCGCTGGTGGGGATTGCCTGGGCAAGTATCTTATCCATGCCCTACGCGATGTTGTCCAGTTCGGTCAATGCTAAGAAAATGGGAGTTTACATGGGGATTTTCAACATGTTCATTGTCATCCCTCAAATCATCGCCGCACTCGGTGGAGTCAATTTCCTTTACAAGTTACTGTTTGGTGAAGCTGTGATCAATACCATGCTTCTAGCAGGCACACTTCTGATTTTGGCGGGTTTTTCCAATCTATTAATTACAGATCGTAAAGCCACTCACGACTCCTAACTTTTACTAAATCACAAAAGCCGATTTCATCCGGGATCGGCTTTTGTTACTTTAGATTTAAACCTTTCGCTCTATGAAAACCCTACGTATCGTCGGAGTTCCAGAACATTTCAATTTCCCATTCCGCCTTTTGGAAAAAGATCAACCGCTCAAAGAAAAAGGTGTGGAAATTCAATGGATTGACGAATCCCGTGGTTCGGGCCAAATGAATCTTGCCCTGAGAAATGATGAAGCGGACATTGCCATTCTCCTGACGGAAAGTTTTCTCAAGGATTTTGAAGCTGGAAACCCTGCAAAAATGATCGGCTATCATGTAGAAACCCCATTGAATTGGGGCATTCACATCCGGGCAAAATCCCCTGTAAATTCACTTTATGAGTTAAATAAAAAGCATTTTTTAGTCAGTCGGATGGGATCAGGTTCTCACTTGATGGCGTTGGTATTGGCAAGACGGGAAGGCTGGAAGCTTGAAGAATTGACTTTTGAAATGATCGGAAATATGGAAGGAGCAAAAGAAGTCATGGACAGGGGCAACGATGGGATTTTTCTATGGGAAAAGTACACAACCGCAGCCCTTGTGAAAAGTGGAACCATGAAGCGCATTGGGGAAGTCCCAAGTCCTTGGCCTTGTTTTGTAATGGTTGCATCCGAAAAAGCCTTATCTGAATTTGGCGATGTGATTTTTGAGCTTAGGGACAAAGTTTACCAGATTTCTAAAGCATTCAGCAAACATGAAAACCGTGCGGCAACATTGGCAGCTTTTTATCACCTGGATCTAATCGACGTCGAAAGATGGTTAGAACAAACCCGTTGGTGTACGGAGGGAATTGTCTCTCGGGAAGAACTTGAAACAGCCATCAAAACCATGAAGGAATTGGGTATTTTACAAAATGAGCTAAGTCTTGAACACTTTCTCACACTTGACGGCTTGAGCTTGAAGAGCTGATTCGGTGCGAGGAAGTTTAACGCAAAATTTAGTCCCGTGACCTGGGTGACTATCTATCGTAATCTCGCCTCCACATTTGCGTGTAAATTCCTTCGCTAATTGAAGCCCCAATCCCGAACCCTTTTCGTTTTTTGTACCAGGTTTAGATTTGGTTAAGGAGTAAGAGTCAGTCAATAATATTTTGATCTGTTCATCATTCATTCCGACTCCCTGATCAAGTACGCACCAATACGCCCAATGATCATCAGTATCAGAATAGATGGTCACGGCATCCCCATCATTTGAAAACTTTACAGCATTGTTGAGGATATTTCTAACCACCACCTCAATCAAATCCTGGTCAGCAAAAATTTCAACTTTCGATTCCATTTGATTGAAAATGGTCAGCTTTTTCTCATTAAATGAGGCTTGAAGTAAGTTCAAAGAATTATCCACCACTTCTCTAAGGTCAAAAGTGGACGGATTTACCTGAAAACCATCCATTTGAGACATGGACCACTTCAAAGTATTATTTAATGTGAAATTGACCGAGTCAATGTCTTTATTTAAAAGAAGTAGGAGCTCTGTAAATTCTTCTTTGGTAAGATGCCCTGCCAATAATAAATCTACCACTGATTTGACCTGTGATATTGGACCTCTCAAGTCGTGACCAAGAATGGAAAAAAGTTTGTTTTTAGTCTCATTCATTTCAAGAAGTTGACCTGATTGATTTTCCAGAGCCAAATTTTGCTCCTCGATTTTTTGCTGTTGGGCAATAAGGTCTGCGTTGATTGATCTCACGTTTTTATTCAGGAAAAAAAGCCTAAGTCCTAATATTCCAACCAAAAAAGCAGTGATCGCAAAAAAGATTGTGTAACGGCGAGATGTTTCCAGTCGGTAGGCCTGATTTTCATTTTGAGCCTTCAATAGCTCCAATTCTGATTCCTCCAGATTTTTTTCAAACATATTCTGAAGCAGCGCAAGCCGGTCGCGGTTAGATTTATTGAGCAGCGAATCATTCAACACCAAGTACTGCGATTGATGAAAAAATGCCTCTTGGATATTTCCCCTTGCCTCATAGACCTGAGATAAATACCGATGACTTTTAGAAAGCTCATCCAAAAATCCATTTTCGCCACAAAGGTCAATGGAGTAACGCAATAATTTTTCGGCTTGATCTAGCTTTCCTGCCATTAAGTAGGCATTTCCAAGTCGATGTAAGACTCCCGCCTCAAATGATTTCACTCCTTGAGTTTGTGCCATGTCAAGCGCACGAACATAAATCGCCTGTGCGGAATCATAGTTTCCTTTAGCTAAATACACATCCCCAATCACCCGATTAGCAAAGGATGTGAGATAGGGAGAGCCTGCGTTTTCGTTTAACTTGATAGAAAGTCTGGCATAGGCCATTGCAGAATCAAGCTGATTGGATTGAACCAAATTAAGCGCAACATTATTTAGCGAACGGATTCTGGTAGCAAGGTCATTTACTTTCGTTGCCAACTCATAGCCCTTTTTGAATTGAAGAATGGCTAGTTGAAAGTTTTGCTGTTCATAATAAAGCGCACCCATATTATTCATCAATCTGGCTGCCTGAAGCTGATCATTTGCCTGCATCGCCAAATCATACGCCCGCTCTGAATATTCGAAAGATTTTTGCCACTGACCCTGTCGGTAATAAACCCAACCAATATTTTCCAATGCCCGACTTTGACCCGAAAGATCTCCAAGCATTTTTGCCAGCGAATCAGCCTTGTGAGAATAATCCAATGCCTCCTTTTGTGAACTTTCACGAATAGAAGTGGCGATTTGGTTGAGTAAAATAACCTCTTCTTGCGCCGACTTACCCGGTAAAAGCGATTTGAGACTATCCACAGAAGCAGTTTGTGAAAAACTAAATCCGGAATAAATGAAAAGAAAAAAGAAAGGAACTAAATGAAGAATCGGGCGACTCACGATGGTTTTGTAGATGAGAACTTTAAACAAAATAAAGATAATCAAAGTCACGATTGATAATCTTTATGGAAAAAATTAAAAAAGCACCCTTTTACTTTACTTCAGATTATCCCAATCCCAGTCTTTGTTGATTTGAGTAATTGCATGATGTGCTGTGAGGTCGTATTGACATGGCACAATTGATATGTAATTGTTTGCAATTGCCCACTCGTCGTTGTCTTCCCCTTTGTCAAAATTCACAAAGTTTCCCGCCATCCAGAAGTATTTTCTGCCGGTAGGGTCAAAACGCTCAGCAAACTCCTCTTGCCATTTGGCATCTGCCTGCCGACAGATTTTTATACCTTTAATCGCTTCATTTCGCTTTGGCGGAAAATTCACATTCAGGGCAACCCCCTTGGCTATTCCCCTTTCTAAAACCTGTCGGGCAATTTTCTCGACCCACTCTTCCACGTGCGAAAAATCCGCTTTTGAGGAATAATCACAAAGACTGAATCCGATAGAAGGAAGACCTTCAAGCGCTCCTTCTATCGCTGCTGACATCGTTCCTGAATACAAAACAGAAATGGAGGTATTGGAACCATGATTAATCCCACTTACAACCAGATCCGGAGTGCGGTCTTTTAAGACATAGTGTTTGGCCAACTTCACACAATCAGCCGGTGTTCCACTGGATTTGAATGCCAGGACATCTTCAAAAATATCTTCTTCGTAAAGTCTAAGCGTCTCTCCTATTGTGATGGCATGCCCCATTCCAGACTGTGGACTATCCGGAGCTACTACGACCACATCTCCTATTTTTTTCATCACTGAAACTAATACTCGGATACCTTTGGAGGTGATTCCATCGTCATTGGAGACGAGGATGAGCGGTTTGGACATAAAAATCAGTTCTTTAATTCGTTGTAATAGGCGGTAATTCTAAGCAAATCTCCGCGTTTGTCGTGCTCCAGTCTGTTTTTTCTCATGAAAAGATTAATCTCATCATCGTAGCCCGGAAGCATGGAGAAAAGATCCTTCTTTTTCAGGCTGTAGCGCTGCATTCGACCGTTATTGAAAAAGTAAAAATTGAAAGCAAGGCGGTAACCGAAGTTGTTTTGAGGGCCCCAGAAAGGATTCATGCCCATAGGGCCCCAGTTGTTCATCCCTCGGGTATCTGTGGCGATATACTCCCGACAAAGGAGCGCAAGATCATTTCCTTCGGTCAAAACCTCAAAGAATGTAGGTGTTTCATACTCACCGTTTATGGCATAGGGCAAACTGTAAAATTTCCGAATCCCTCCGAATATTTCATCAAAGATTTCAAAATTTGATACATTCGAGGCCGTAAAAGTATCCACGGTTTCAGTTTGTAGTTGCACCAGATTATTATCTAGGTCATACTTGATCAAACCCGAAGTTGACATACCATCATTGAAATAAATATTTCCTTTGTGCCAAACTTGAGATGGGAACTGACTATTCTGGGCATAGACCGCAGCTATTCCCAAAAGAATAAAACATAATGTAACTAAAGTTTTTTTCATGGTGCTCATCGTACTAAAAGTAAACGGCCTAAGTCAAAATGGGTTTCCAAATCCACCGCTCTCTTTTCTTTAGATTCACAACTTTCTCTTATTTAAGAATGTTGTGTCCCATTTTATCTCTTTTGGTCGTAAGATACTTCTCGTTGTGTGGGTTAGGTTGAATCTCAATAGGCACCTGCTCAATAATTTCCAAACCGTACCCAAGTAAACCTACTCTTTTCTGAGGATTGTTAGATATAAGACGGATTTTACCTACTCCCAAATCTCTCAAAATCTGAGCTCCAACTCCGTAGTCTCGACTGTCCATGGGTAGACCCAAGGCAAGATTAGCCTGCACGGTATCCATGCCTTGTTCCTGAAGTTTGTACGCTTTGAGCTTATTGATCAGTCCAATTCCCCTGCCTTCCTGATTCATATAGAGCACTACTCCTTTTCCTTCTCTTTCGACCATTTGCATCGCAGTATGGAGCTGCGGACCACAATCACACTTACAGCTCCCGAAAATATCACCCGTGACACATGAAGAGTGAACTCGTACCAGAACAGGCTCATTTGGATCCCAAGTTCCTTTGATCAAAGCCATGTGAATCTCTTGGGTATTGGTTTGTCTGAATGCGATTAAATCAAAGTCCCCCCAAGTAGTCGGTAGTTCAACGCCGATTTCACGCTTAATTAAGGATTCGTTTTTTAGCCGATAGGCGATCAAATCCTTGATGGAAACCAACTTGAGATTGAAGCGCTTGGCCACTTGCACCAAGTCAGGAAGTCGGGCCATAGTGCCATCTTCATTCATGATTTCTACCAAAACACCCGCGGGGGACAATCCTGCCAATCTGGCAAAATCAATCGCCGCTTCTGTATGTCCGGCTCTTCTGAGTACCCCGCCTCGTTTCGCTTTTAATGGGAAAATGTGACCCGGTTTACCCAGTTCACTGGGATGAATCGAATCATCGATTAAAGCCTTGATTGTCTTGGCTCTATCCGATGCGGAAATTCCCGTGGTGCATCCATGTCCCACCAAATCCACAGATACTGTGAACGGAGTCTCAAAAGCGGCGGTGTTGTTACCTACCATTAATTCAAGTCCAAGCTGTTCACAACGATCCTCGATGAGGGGCGCACAGATCAATCCACGACCGTGTGTGGCCATGAAATTCACAATTTCAGGGGTTATCTTTTCAGCTGCACAGACAAAATCACCTTCATTTTCGCGGTCTTCATCGTCGACAACAATGATGACTGCACCGTTTTTGATGGCTTCAATGGCATCTTCAATCGGGTCTAGGGTGTAGTTTTCCACTTGGGTAGTTTTTGGATTGATAATTAGAAGCGCAAGTTAGGCGCTTTCCGAATAAAACCGGAATGAACCAAAGAAAGTTTGGTCAACGTCTTTTTACAATCGCTAATGGCTCATCCAGCTTTTTCCTTATTTCTAAAAGACTTTGAATTATTCTGATACTTTCATCAACCAACCCTTCAGAATCATTAAATTTTAGGTTTTTCCGCTCCTCATTAATAAGTTGTTCAACCCTATCTCTCTTATAAAGTGAGATAGTTTCAAACAGGGCTGAATCGAGCTTATCATGAATTTCCTCTATAAAAATTCCATGAGTCTTCCAAGTTTCAGAAATTGAATACTTCTCAAACAAAAAACCGTAGATCAAGTCTTTAAGCTCCTTTTTTAATCTTTGAAATTGAGGAGAATTGTAAAATTCTTCCTGAGTTGAATTAAAGTGAATAAGACTTGAATACATCAAATCTTGATTGCTTTCATCCAGCAATGTCACACCATTTAGTTCATCATAAATATATTGATATGCAAAAATTTCCTCTCCCATTTTCAAATGCCCATATTTTATCAAAAAAGAAATAAGTTTCCTTTCTGAATCAAATAGCGCATCGGAAATAAGGTTAGGAACCCTTTTTAGATTTGATATAATTTCAGATTGCTCAATTTCTTTAGCTACTGCCTCTTCCTCTTCCTTTACTTTTTGAAAATGATCCTTTTGACTCTTTATCAGAGACTTATTTAGCTCCGAATGAATGATTTCTTCCTCGATCTGCAAAAGCCCCGATGCCTCCTTTGCATAAACTGATCTGATAATCGGATCAGGGATTTTACCGATACTTTGAACGATTTCACGGATTACCTCAGCTTTGCGGATTGGATCTCTTGCAAACTCTTCCTGATACAGGCCAATTTTAAAACCAATGAAATCCCGACTGTTTTCCTTCAGATAATCCTGAAAAGCTTGTGACCCTACTTTTCTTGAATAACTGTCCGGATCGTCTCCATCGGGAAAAACCACCGCTTTGACATTGAGTCCACCTTCTAGAAGCAAATCTATACCCCGGATCGAAGCTTTAATGCCTGCCGCATCCCCATCATACAGGACCGTAACCTGATTGGTAAAGCGCTTGATGAGTTTGATTTGTCCCTCTGTCAGCGAAGTCCCTGAGGAAGAAACAACATTTTCAATTCCGGACAAATGCATGGAAATAACGTCCGTATACCCTTCAACCAAAAAGCAATTATCGAGATCCCGAATAGCCTTTTTAGCCTGAAACATCCCATAAAGCACATCGCTCTTGTGATATATCGGCGTCTCAGGGGAGTTGATGTACTTGGGTTGGTTCTTTTCCTTAGTCAGAATCCGAGCCCCAAAACCGATGGGCTTGCCACTGATATTGTGTATGGCAAAGGTAACTCGACCCCGAAAGCGGTCATATAATCTGTTTGGATCTCCTTCCTTTTGCAAGATAAGTCCCGCCTTCAGCAAAATTTCCTCTTCAAATCCGGCAGCTTTGGCAGCCTTCAAAAAATGATCCCATCCATCCAAGGCATATCCAAGATCAAACTTTTCTATGATCTGTGGATTAAAGCCCCTTTCCTTGAAATAGCTCAATCCAATGGATCTGCCTTCCTCAGTCTGCAGGTTTTTTACAAAAAAATCCTTGGCAAAATTTAAGGCGATGAACAGACTTTCCCGTTCGTTCTGTTCCAGATTCTGCTCTGGAGTACGGGCTTCGTCTTCTTCTACTTCTATTCCATATTTTCCGGCGAGGTGACGAATGGCTTCCTGAAAGCCCACCCCTTCGATATCCATCACAAACTGAATCGGATCACCTGCTTTTCCACATCCAAAGCATTTGTAAATCTGTTTGGCTGGTGAAACCGAAAACGAAGGTGACTTTTCTCCATGAAAGGGACAGCATGCCCACATATTTTGTCCTTTTTTCTTCAAAGGCACGTAATCCCCCACCACCTCCACGATGTCGGCTCGTTCTTTTACTTTATCGGAAGTCAGCTTACTAATGCTCATGGAAATAGGATTGGAAACAAAGTTAATCGCTGAGTTTGGATTAGGAAGGAGGAAAAGCAAGAACTATTTGTGTGAGGTCTGAGTTTCCCTCTGATAAGGCCCTAGTGTGGTTTTCTAAACCCACAATCTTGAAGTAACTTGCGAAAAATTTAATATTAAGCATGCAATTGACTGCAGAATCAATAAAGAAATCACTCTCAAGAGTGGAAGATCCTGACCTCAAGCGAGATTTGGTTTCGCTTGGAATGATTCAGGGAATCATCATCGAGGGAAAGAAAGTAAGCTTCAAGGTCGTCCTCACTACTCCTGCTTGCCCACTAAAAGAAGTAATCAAAAACAATTGTCTGGAAGTACTCAATCAAGATCATGGGAAGGATTGGGAATGGGATATTAGCATGACATCTGAGGTCACGACTGTCCGGAATGCTACGCCGATTCTTCCGGAAGTAAAAAACATTATTGCAATTGCCTCCGGCAAAGGTGGTGTGGGAAAATCCACCACAGCTGTAAATTTAGCTGTGGCTTTGGCCCAATTGGGTGCCAAAGTAGGCTTAATCGATGCAGACATTTCAGGGCCCTCAGTTCCTACCATGTTCAATGTCGAAGGCGAGCAGCCTTCAGTCAAAAAAGTAGGCGAAAAAAATATCATCATTCCCATCACACAATACGGGGTTAAATTGATGTCCATAGGTTTTTTGACCCCTACAGATAGTGCGGTAGTGTGGAGAGGCCCTATGGCTAGCTCTGCTTTGAGACAATTTATTCAGGATGTTGAATGGGGAGAGCTTGATTATTTACTCATTGATCTGCCTCCAGGTACCTCGGATATTCATTTGACGATGGTTCAGACTGTACCTGTTACCGGAGCTGTAATCGTCACTACCCCTCAAAAAGTAGCTCTGGCGGATGCAAACAAAGGTTTATCCATGTTCAGGCAGCCACAAATTAACGTTCCCATCCTAGGTGTTGTTGAAAATATGGCTTATTTTACACCCGAAGAATTGCCTGAAAACAAATATTACATTTTTGGAAAAGAAGGCGGAAAAAAGTTAGCTGAAAAATATGATGTTCCGTTTTTGGGTGAGATACCAATTGTACAAAGTATTAGGGAAAGTGGAGATACGGGATATCCGGCCGTTTTGAAAAATGGAATGACCAAAGATGCATACATGGGTTTAGCTGAAACTATCGCAAGACAGATCGCCATCCGAAATGCTTCAAGCCAAAAAACATCAGTTGTAGAAGTAAAAGCATAAAGAAAATGGAAGCTGGACTTAGAGAGAAAATTGAATTTGCACTGGATACCATCAGACCCTATTTGGAAGCCGACGGAGGGAATGTTCGAGTTGTAGAACTGACAGAAGATTTGGTTCTTAAAATCGAAATGATGGGTAACTGCGGTTCTTGCCCCATGTCTTCTATGACTTTGAAAGCTGGAGTTGAGGAGGCAATCAAACGGGCAATTCCGGAAATTACCAGAGTAGAAGCAGTCAACCTTACTGTTGCTTGATCTTGCCTGCCGAATGAGAAAAGGTTTACAGTTTTTTGGTGTAATTCTATTCCTGAAGGGATTACTGTTTTTTTCGACAAGCGCTTACGGACAGAAAATAACTTCCATGGATGTGACTCAGAATTTCGGTTCTGCATCCTCACACACCCACAGTGAAAAATGTGCCCATACCCTGATCGAAACAATGATCGAAAAGGAGATGGGGTATTTTGGTTCAAAAGCCTTTTTTGAAGATTGGATAAATACAAAAATCCAGATCAAACAAAGTACACCTCAGATTCTTAGAACTCAGGAAGGCCCAAGGTTAATCCCTATTGTGGTACATGTCATTCACAATGGCTCCTCTGTGGGTTCAGGAGCAAATATTCCTGATTCTCAGATCTTCGAACAGATACGAATTCTAAACGAAGATTTCAGAAGATTGAATGCAGATGCCAATAGGACCCCTGCCGAATTTCTGCCTGTTGCTGCGGATTCAAACATCGAATTTGTACTGGCTAAACAAGACCCAAATGGACTTCCCACGACTGGAATTGTCCGATTGCTTGGGACAAAAAACGCTTATGATCCCAATACCGATGCGACACTGATCGGACAGCTAAGCCAATGGAACCCGGAAGAATACTTAAATATGTATGTAGTTCCCTTGGTTCAGCCATTTATTGGATATGCTTCTTTTCCCATATCGAATCTTCCGGGACTAAACTTCTCCCCAACTCCGTCCATTACCGATGGAGTTACGATAGATTATCGTTTTTTTGGAGTGGGTGGTAATGCTACTTCTGCTTCGCGGGGAAGAACTGCCACGCATGAAGTGGGACACTTTTTTGGGCTTCGTCATATATGGGGAGATGGTGGCTGCGGGGTGGATGATTTTGTGACAGACACACCTCTTCAGGATAATTCAAATACTGTTTGCAATACCAACCCGAGTAGGTTCTCCTGTGAATCAAATGATATGATCCAAAACTATATGGATTATACACCCGATGCCTGTATGAATCTATTCACAAGAGGTCAGGTTGATCGATTCAATGTGGTATTGGAAAATAGTCCGCGGCGCGTCACCTTGGTGAATAATAGAGCGACTCAAAACCCAATTTTGGTCGATAGAGATCTCGCACTTTTCAGAATAATCCAACCCGTCGATGCACTTTGTGAACTGATTATTTCACCGCAGGTGGAAGTGCTCAATGCAGGTTCAATGAATGTCACTTCGGCCCGAATAGAGTTTATCAGAAATGGTATTGTCGTCGAAAGCAGAAGATTTACACTCAATTTGAAAACAGGAGAAAAAGCGATCCTAACCTTCAGCCCGATTGAATTGGCTGCAGGAAACAATCAACTGGAATTTAAAATCACGCAAGTCAATGATCAGACTGATCAAAATGCTGAAAATAATTCCAAAACCTCAAGTCCCGTACTGCAAGGAGAGATCAATCTTCCCTACACGTTTTCTGTTCAAAATTTCCCAAGTGACTGGGTGATCAACAATCCTGATCAATCTTTTACCTGGGAAAAACGAAATGTCACCATAGATGGACAGATTCAGCCTGTGGTTTACATCCGACATTACGAATATGAAGGACCGGGACAATTGGATTTTTTTATTTCACCTATTGTAGACCTAGCCAAGTATCCAAATGCACAATTGGTCTTTGAAGTAGCGCACGCACCCTACAATCAAGCTGGATTCCAAGATGAACTGATCATCTCGGTATCTGAAGATTGCGGGTCAAATTTTGACCTGGTCAATGTTAACTATAGAAAATCAGGTGCGAGGCTGGAAACTTCCCCTCCAACTTTGGATGAATTTATCCCAAGCTCAAATTCTCAATTTCGAACGGAATTATTCAACCTAAAAGACTTCCAAGCCTTAGGTAAGGTGCGGGTTTCTATTACGACCCGTAATTCCTACGGCAACAACATTTATCTCAGAAATATCAGGATTCTTCCATCAGAAGAGCTGAGATACGATGTGAAAGTTGAGGAGATCCTGAAGCCGACTCCAATCAGTTCAGGGAATCACAAAGAGGAGCTGATCAGGGTTTCCAATACTGGGAACCTCCCTTTTTCAAAATTCCTATTTACCCGTACTACCAACAGCTTAATCTCCGAGACTTATCTGGTATCTGAAATTAACCTTGCCCCTGGAGAGAAGCTTGATCTGGACATCAACAACTCCACAAATGATGGTAAAAATCGATTACGGTATTCCACTCGCGAAGCGAACTTTGATCAAAATCCCAAAGTGCCTTTCGTCCTTAGCAGATACCATCTCGAAAATCCTGACACTATCCCAGTACCCTGGAGGCAGAATTTCAATATCAGTACAAACCTGAGTCCTTGGCTAACCATCAACCCGGAAAATGATCTTCCATCCTGGAATATTATTCCCATCACCAATGGTACGGGTTCCAATAATGTGGCTCGTCTTGAAAATGGTGTCTCAGGCAATAGTTATTGGCTGGGCTCGCCCTCATTTGATTTGAGGGGGACTCGACAGGCTAGTGTTTTCTTCGACTTAGCAGCAGGACAAGTTGACCCTTCCACTCGTTTATCGCTTCTGGCCAGTTCGGATGGTGGCGTTACTTATTCAGCAGCATGGTCAGCAGTAGGTCAGGAACTAGCTACGGTTTCAGCTGGAGGTGCCAATCCAAACAGTTCCGGAGATTACAAGCGAATTTTTGTCAATCTTACCCCATTTGCCGGGGCCAATGCATCGGCAGTTAGATTAGCTTTTGTTCTGAATATTGCAGGAAGTACCAATAGCCCCGTTTATCTGGATAATATCGAGTTGTTTCTCAATGCAAATCCAAACCCTGTAATTCCCGGCCAAGGCTCAAGTATTTTGTTCCCAAATCCAGCCCGAGAATTCTTCAACCTGGCCTTTAACCTTCCTGTCAGAGAAGAGGTTACTATTCAGATTATTTCTGCGACAGGTGCGGTGGTCCACGAGGTAGCATATCTCGGAACATTAAACCAAACCTACACTTTCAGTACGCAACTATTCAGAACTGGCGTCTATATCATCCGAATCAACAGTAATTCACTGCAGGAAATCAAGCGATTGATCATTAATTGATCTTAAATAAGCTGAAGTCTTAGGCTTCGGCTTATTTTTTGCCTATCGCTCTGAGTTGTTTTTAGCATTTTTGTTCCTTGATCGATCAAAAATCCCATTATCTTAGTCAGACATATCCGCTTCAATGAATTCATTCAGTACTTCCCTCAAAAAAATCCTCTTTAATCTGCTGATCATTCTCAGCATAACTGCCTTTCTTGGATTTCTATTCTTGAAGGTTTACCTCCCATTCTATACCCATCACGGTGAAACTGTCTCCATACCGGACCTATCTGGTTACAACTACCGCGAAGCCAGTCAATTACTGGAGAAATCAGGGCTTCAATATGAAGTATCCATAGACTCGGGGTTTAGCACGGAGTTACCGGCTCTGGCAGTATTAAAACAAATTCCCGAATCCAATTCTCAGGTCAAAACAGGCCGAAAAGTCTATCTTACCTTAAATGCCAGAAATGCGCCGATTATCAAGATGCCCAATTTGGTCAATATGCCTTTGAAAAACGTACAGGAAATCCTCGCTAACATCGGATTGGAGCGTGGTGACATCGTGTATGTCCCTGATATTGGAATCAATGTGGTCTTGGAACAACGGTATCGAGGGGTGAGTATCAGGGAGGGATTTGAAATTCCAAAAGGAGCTACCATCGATTTAGTGGTGGGTGACGGAATGGGAAATCAGCTGCTTTTTGTGCCTGAACTGAATGGATTGGAAGAAGAAGAAGCTGAATTTTTGATCCTAGGTTCCGGCCTCAGAGTGGGAAATAAGAAATATTCCTCCACAGATTCTGTCTCACCCGGAAGGGTGTTTTTGCAGGCTCCCCCTTCGGGAATGCAAGTAAGAACAGGTGAATTGATCAACATTTGGATAGCCAAAGATTAAACGATTGAAAAAGATTTTAAACAACTGGACCTATTTTATTTGCCTTGTCTTCTTTTTTGGTCAGGGTCAATATAGTTACGCCCAGTTTGTAGAATTCGCCCCTATTCATCAACAAAAATTCACGTCTAACCCAAGTCAATCGATATCAGCAAAGGTTCAAAATCAAAACACACTTCCCTTTTGGGATGATTTTTCCAAAGGTATCGATACGCTAAAGTGGACCGTGCAAGGTGCCTCGTACACTGAAACCATTGGTCAAAACCCTCCTTCATTAGGAGCGATCCTTTTTAATGGGGTAGACCAAAATGGCAAACCCTATTCAAATCAAATTCGTGATCAGGGAGAAGGCGATTTCCTTACCAGTAAACCTTTTAATTTAGCAACTCTTTCTTCAGCGCAACAGGGAAGCCTATTTCTGAGTTTTTTCTGGCAGGCTGGAGGAAAAGCCGAAGCACCGGACTCCAATGATCGGCTCACCTTACAAGTTTTGGATGGCTTGGGAAGTTGGATCACAATTTGGGTTCAGCAGGGCGGTGAAAACCTCAACAGAAACCTTTTCAATCAGGAGATCATCCGTATCCGACCGGAATGGCAACATGCAGGATTTCAGTTTCGCTTTTTTTCAAATGGCAGACAGGTTGGACCATTTGACAGTTGGTTGGTAGATTATGTGTATTTGAATTTCAATCGAAATGCAACTGATCTAACCTATCGGGATCGTGCGCTGACGGGACGAAATCAAGTCAGATTGGGAGACTACAGTGCTTATCCACTGGAGTTGCTGCAAAAAGCTCAACTAGGCAAATGGACCGAAATACAGAATGAATTCTTAAACCTTGAAAACAGGTTCCGATCTATGGAATACTCCATTCAGTTTGAAAACATTCTGGGTAATCCACTTCTTATCGTCAACGATGATACCCCCTTTAATCCTGTTCCGAATTCCCTCGAAAGGAGATCCTTTATCAGCCGAAATTTTACCGAAATACCGGTTCCTCTCAGCGAAACAGACTTGGTAATCAGCACCTCGCTTACCTCCGGGGATGGATTTTTGTTTCAAATTCAAAATGGGGATACCCTGCGCTACACCTCGGTAGACTATAGGCAAAACGACACCGTGAAAACCGTTTTTCCAATCCGGGATTTCTTTGCCTATGATAATGGTTCCGCAGATTATTCTGCAGGTATCAATCAGCGGTCCGGACAATTGGCCGTAAAGTATGATGCTCCTGAACCGGTCTTCCTGAAAGGACTATCAATTAATTTCACCAATGCCAGTCAAGCGAATCAACCCATTGACATTGTCGTATGGGATGAGCTCCAGCAAAAACCGATTTTCTCAAAAGAATCTCTGATTCCTGAACGGACCCCTGGTCAAGACTTCAGTTACTATTCCCTTGATACCAATCTCCGGGTGAGTGGGGAGTTTTTTGTCGGGTTTACCCAATTTTCCAATGAGTTTATTCACGTCGGCTTGGACAAGGTCAATGATCAGGGAGATAAAATCTATTATAATGTCGGAGGAGGTTGGGTGCAAAATAAGGAAGTAAAAGGCTCATTGATGATCCGTCCGCATGTATCTCTGGCGGCACCTTTTGAACAGAGTGAAATTCCTTCTTCTTCATTCAGAATTTTTCCAAATCCGGTGGTAAACCGTCTTACTGTGGAAGGTCAATTTTCAGAAATCATCATTTTCGATTCCTTTGGTAGGCAGATTTTCTTGCCGAGAGAACGGAACAGTGAAGGGGAAATTGTTAATTTTGAGGGACAGCGGCCGGGAGTTTACGTCATTAATCTGTTTTCTGAATCCGGACCCAAATCATTTCGAATCTTAGTGACCAAATAATATGGAAGATATAACCGTTGCAGAACTCAAAGAACGTCTGGACAAAGGACAGAAATTTCATTTCCTGGACGTCAGAGAAGAGTGGGAATTTGAAGAGGACAACCTTGGAGCTCAAAATATACCTTTGGGAGAATTACCTCATCGACTTTCGGAACTGGAAAAGCACAAAGACGATGAGATTATCGTCCACTGCAGATCCGGTGCCCGAAGTGGAAACGCCAAGAAATTCATGGAAAGTAAAGGATACAGCAAAGTCCGCAATGTCCTGGGCGGAATATTAGCTTACCGGGCGCTATAATTAAAATCCCGAGTTTGTTCATTCAGGCTCGGGATTTTTCTTAGGTGAAAATAAAGGGCTTTGGAGAAAAGCAAAGTGCGAAAATTAAAATCGCTATCCAGCCGATTATTTTTCTATTAGTATCCAAAGGTTTTATCCCCGACACCTCAGGATGTCTGAGCCCCATCACCCTACCCAAGAGGAAAGCAAAAAAGAGCCAACCTTGATACCCCTCCCACTCCGGTTTGAAAAATGCAAGTGAATACTGCACGGCGGCAAGTGTAAGCACAATACTGAGTTTGGTTTGTAGCGTAAAGTCAGTTCGGGAATAGCAGAGATACAGGAACCCTACATAAATCGGTATTCGAATCATCAGCTCCTCCACCGGCATCAACGGACTGATCATGCCTACTCCGGCATACGCTAGAAAGAGTGTGAAAACAGCAATTGAAATCTGCTTGTGATGCTTGGGAAACAATCCAAAAACCACATGCCCTCCATCCAACTGACCAATCGGCAGCAGATTAAGTGCAGTGAAGAAAAGTGCCAAATATCCGGCAAAAAGGAATGGGTAATGAATTACTTCCGACATGGCAGGCATCCGATCCGGATCAGCAAAAAGCTCTCCCAAAGCCCAAAAAAGAAAATTCCCACCTAACTCAAAATCTAAGACATCTTCTCCGTATCCTTCAAAATCAGGATTGGCATATTCCGGATGTATCGCATAAATGTAGTCTGCAGGCGGTAGTGTGGAAAAACCATAAATCAATACGCCTAAAGCAATTACAAAGCCCGCAATTGGGCCTGCAACACCTATATCAAAGAATTTTTTTCGACTGTCTACATGCGTTTTCATCCGGATGATAGCTCCAAAAGTCCCTATTGATGGCGCACCGATAAAGCCCAACCAAGCAGGGATGAAATAAGGCAAACTACACTTCACCTTATGATACACCGAAGTAAAAAAGTGTCCTAATTCGTGAATGAGAAGAATGCCCACAAAGGGAATGGAAAAAGCCATGGACTTCAGAAAATACTCCCATGTGAGAAATGAATCCCCATCGGCTACCACAGATTTGCCATAAACCCATTCCCCTCCAGCCAAAGTGGTGGTGATCAGTGTCAAAACAAAAAGCAATCCGTGAATGAGGTACTCTTTGGGTTTAAACATTGCCGAAATAATCAAAGATCACATTCGGACCGGTCACCTGAACTGCCTGAATTCCTATTGAAGCTGCGCCTTTCACATTTTCTTCCAAATCATCAAAAAACACCACCCGATCGGGCAAGGCACCTAATTCACCAAGCATTTGGAAATAAATTTCCTGTGAGGGTTTTGCCTGCCCCATTTCATGACTGTAGAAGACCCAATCAAAAAGCGCATCAAATCGCTCCAGTCCAAAATCAGATCTTAACATTTTGTTAACGGCTTCGATATGAATTTCATTGGTATTGCTCAGGACTCCCACCTGATAGTTTTGCTTTAATTTTGACACCAAGTCCAATCTTTCGGCAGGTATTTTTCCAAGTAGGCTATTCCAGAGCTCATCGACTTTATGATCATCCCAATCCTGCTGAAAATAACTTCTGACCTCATCCCGAAAAGTCGGAGAATCAATCAGCCCCTTTTCATAAGCTTTGTGAAAATCAGTGCTGTAAAAAGCATCAACTCGCGAATAGAATGAAGGAGACACCAATGTTTTAATCAGATTCAGAGATCGTTGATAATCAATATCGATAATCACATTACCGAGGTCAAAGATCAAAAAGTCAGCATCAATCGCATTTTTCATTCGCAAAACAGGTTGTGTATATGAACTCAAATATGTAACATTGCACTCCCAAAACCAAGGTTTGCGGCTAATTGAGCAACAAATTTGAGGTTTGAGAAGGGCCTATAGCTCTCCCCTTGAAAATCGGGAGGTTAGAGCAAAGACTCCCCCGATCCATCGGGGCAGTAGGGGCTTAAAAATAATTAGCAGGGGCCTATAGCTCATTCGGTTAGAGCAACTGACTCATAATCAGTAGGTGCTTGGTTCGATTCCAAGTGGGCCCACAAAGCCATTCAAGAACTTGAATGGCTTTTTTATTGCCTTTGGCCAATCTATTTTTTACTGAACTAACCAAGGGGCATTCAGGTTCATATCCATCTATCTCTAAAGAGGACTCCTTTTATTACCAAATGAAAGGTCTTCCCTGCAGGTTTGCTCCCGTAAAATTTCATCTTGATTTTCAATACCTGTGTCATGGGCTAAGCAAATTATCATAAATTGAAAAAAATTAGAAACTAAGCTTTATGCTATTAGCAGTCCTTTCGGGTTTTATTTTTGCGCTTTTCCTAGTCCCTTTCGGAAAAGTATTGAAAGGAAAGTGGAGCATTTTACTTTCTGTATTGCCCTTGGCCTTATTCATTTTTTTTCTGCAAAAAATCCCACAGGTAATTGATAGGGCCATACTTGAGCGTAATCAATGGGTGCCGCAACTGGGGATAAACCTCGACTTCAATCTGGATGGTTTGTCTTTGATCTTTGCCTTGATGATCACAGGAGTCGGGACCATGGTATTTGTTTATACCTCCTATTACCTCAAAGGACATGTCTATTTAGACCGGTTTTTCGGCTTTCTCTGCCTGTTTATGGGCGCCATGCTTGGATTGGTACTCTCTGAGAATCTAATCACCCTATTTCTGTTTTGGGAGCTTACCAGTATCAGTTCTTTCTTTTTGATTGGTTTCAATAATGAAGATCCTGCTTCCAGAAAATCTGCCCTCATTGCACTTTCAGTCACTGGTCTTGGCGGGCTTTGTCTTTTGGCGGCAGGGCTGGTCATCCATGGAATCACAGACAGTTTCAGCATCGTGGACATGCTTCAATCTTCCACCCTGATTCAGGATCATTCCTTTTTTATGGCAGTAGTCTTTCTGATTTTTGGAGCCGCATTTACCAAATCTGCACAGTTCCCATTTCACTTTTGGTTGCCAGGTGCGATGAAGGCACCGACGCCCGTATCTACTTACCTGCATTCGGCTACCATGGTCAAGGCGGGTATTTATCTTCTATTCCGACTGAGTCCTGCATTCTCGGGTTCGGAATTCTGGCATTACAGTCTCTGGTGTGTGGGTGGTGCGACGATGGTGTATGCCGCATTTCAGACACTTTTCAGAGACGATCTGAAAAGCATCCTCGCCTACTCCACCGTATCAGCTTTGGGGATTTTGGTATTTCTTATTGGCTTGGGGACTGAAGAAGCCATGCTTGCTGGCTTGGTTTTTCTGCTGGTTCATGCGCTGTACAAGGCCACGCTGTTTCTTATGACCGGAATAATCGACCATGCTGCACATACCCGAAATGTGAGTGAACTCTCTGGTTTGCGCAAAGTGATGCTTCCTGTTGCAGTGGCCGGATTTCTGGCTGCGCTGTCCAATGCAGGGATTCCGCCGAGCTTTGGATTTATAGGAAAAGACCTGATTTATGAAGCTTCCATGCATACCGGCATATTCCCTTTGATTTCTACAGTTGCTTTGGTGAGTACCAATGTGATGCTGTTATTCGCCGGTTTTCTTGCAGGCCTCCGCCCATTCATAGGTCCCCTCCCAACTAAGTATAAAGATCTCCAAGCCGGATCTCCCAGACTTTGGGTGCCTACTTTGATTCTAGCTACACTTTGCCTGGTGATTGGGTTGGCTCCGGGCTTGATCAGTAATTCACTTATCGCTCCTGCCCTAGTGGCATTAGGCATTCAGGATTATGCGTTGGAACTCAAACTTTGGCATGGGTTTAACACCGTGCTGGCCCTCAGTGCCACGACAATCGGGCTGGGACTGGGATTATTCTTTCTACTCAAACCCAGTCTGAATCGAGAAGAACTGATGTTGAAATGGGAAAAATACTCTCCTTTGGCCTTTTTTGAAGGACTGGGATCGCTCACCTTCCGTTTTTCCTCTTTGTGGACTGGACTGGTTCAGAACGGTTACTTGCGAAACTATATTCTGGTAATCCTCCTATTCCTAATGGCGCTTATAGGGTATGGAATGTGGGGAAATTTCCATCCCAACATAGATTTCAGTCAGCTCTTGGAGCTGACTTTATATGAAACTGGAATCATGGCGATCATGCTTAGCGCCATTGTGTTCACCGTATTTACCGGCTCCCGACTCACGGCCGTGGCAGCGATGGGGGTAGTCGGCTATTCGCTTTGTCTTCTTTTTGTATTTTACAGTGCCCCTGACCTCGCCATGACTCAATTCGCCATTGATACCTTGACGGTGATTTTATTTGTACTTGTACTGTATAGGCTACCGAAATATTTGCCTTTTTCCGATTCTCGGGTACGAGTCAGAGATGGAATTGTGGCTTTGGGATTTGGAGGAATGATCACTCTTCTCGCTTTGGGAGTGCTTTCCAACCCGGTGGTATCGGAAGTGAGCGAGTACTATTCGGCCAATGCTTACAAACTTGCCAAAGGAAAAAATGTGGTCAACGTAATTTTAGTGGATTTCAGAGGAATGGACACCCTGGTGGAAATTACGGTACTGGTCATCGCAGCACTTGGGGTGTTTGGACTGATGAAATTACGGTTGAAAAGTAGGGAGAGAATCCGATAACCAATTATGCAAACGCCATGAAGACTCTTATTTTAAGGACAGCATCCAATTACCTTTTGCCGCTCTTGCTGTTATTTTCAGTGTTTATTCTCCTGAGAGGGCATTACCTTCCTGGAGGTGGCTTCATCGGTGGACTGATTGCTTCCATTGCCTTTGTTTTACATGCTTTTGCAAATGGACTCGAAAACACCAAATCGCTCCTCAGCACACACCCGGGATTTTTGATGCCTGTAGGACTTACGCTGGCGGTGATAAGTGGGCTCGCCCCCGGTATATTTGGCCTTCCATTCATGACTGGACTTTGGTATGACGAAGCGATCCCTGTAATAGGAATGATCGGAAGTGCGCTGTTTTTTGATATCGGAGTGTACCTCGTGGTCATAGGGGTCACGCTCACCATTATTTTCACCATATCTGAATCTGCTTAAAAATGGAAATCCTACTTGCTCTGATGACTGGGGTACTCTACGCCGCAGGGATTTACATGATTCTAAGGCGAAGTTTAGTCAAACTCATTCTTGGCCTGATTTTATTGGGCAACGGCGTTAATCTTTTGATTTTCCTCTTGGGAGGAATCACCAAAGGAAAGCCTCCTGTCATACCCGATGGACCCGCTGTTTTAGGAGAAGTATTTGCAGCACCACTTCCCCAAGCCTTGATTTTAACTGCCATTGTCATCAGTTTTGGTCTTCAATCCTTTGCCATTGTACTGATCAAGCGGGCATATAAAGTGGTCAAAACAGATGATCTAGACGAAATGAATACAACCGACGAAAACGCGTGAGTTCATACTTAGTTATAGCACCCATCCTTCTTCAGTTTCTAATCTCCGTGATGCTCATGTTTCTGTGGAAGAAAGTCATGGCACAGCGGATCCTGAGCATTATCGGCAGCTCGATAGCCTTGATTTTTTCTATTGTGCTTTTTAGTCAGGTGTGGCAAAATGGCACCATGGTCATTCAGGCTGGCAATTGGGAAGCGCCCTATGGCATTACACTGGTTTCGGATACTTTGTCTGCAACACTGGTGCTACTTACCGGGATTTTGGGTTTGGCTATTTCCGTTTTCGCCGCGGGATCGATTGTCAATGCAAGGGCAAGATTTGGGTTCTTTCCCATTCTCCATTTTCTGTTTATGGGACTTTGCGGATCCTTTTTGGCCGGTGACATTTTCAATCTCTATGTTTGGTTTGAAATCATTATCATCAGTTCTTTTGTTTTACTCACCATCGGAGGTGAAAAAGCACAAATCGAAGGCGCAGTAAAATACTTTACCCTGAATATTCTCGCATCGGTGATATTCCTCACCGCAATCGCGGTGCTCTACGGAATTACCGGCACCTTAAACATGGCCGATCTTTCACTAAAAATCGCTGCGATCGAAGACAAAACACTCGTCAACATCTGTGCGATGATCTTCTTTGTGGGATTTGGGATAAAATCAGCGGTGTTCCCCCTTTATTTTTGGTTGCCAGCCTCTTACCATACTCCTCCGCATGCTGTAGCGGCAATTTTTGGTGGCTTGCTGACGAAAGTGGGAGTATATGCCATGATCCGGGTTTTTACTTTGATTTTCACGCTCGATCCCTTTCTGGAAAATGTCCTGATGGGCGTGGCTATGCTCACACTTTTCAGTGGAGCAGTGGGTGCTTTGGTACAGCGCAATCTTCAGAAAATATTCTCCTACCTCATCATCTGCCATATCGGGTTCATGGTAGCGGGACTGGGAATGGGTTCCACACTAGCGCTCACCGGAGCTATATTTTACATGATTCACGACATCGTGGTCAAGGCAAATCTCTTCATGGTCGGCGGTCTGCTCTATCGGATCAATGGGACGAGTAATATCAAGCGCATGGGAGAAATGTATGCCCGCTATCCGCTCTTAAGTTTGTTGATGGCTGTGCCCTTGTTTTCCCTGGTGGGGATCCCTCCCCTTTCCGGCTTTTGGCCTAAGCTCTCCCTGATATTGGGAGGTTTGGAAACCGGGAATTATGTATTGATCGGCTTCATTCTATTTGGCAGCTTTATGACGCTGTTCATTATCGCCAAAGTTTGGGCGGAGGTATTTTGGAAGAAAAAAGAAGTGACAAATCCTCCAGCAAATTTTAGGTTTTTCGAAGCGCATACTCAGCGCGAAAAGATTCTCATTTTGATTCCAATAATTTTTCTCAGCATACTTTCGCTGGGGATTGGTTTTGGGGCTGGGCCTATTCAGGCACTTTCAGAACGAATCAGTGGAGAACTCAGCGATGTAAGTACTTATATTACAATAGTCTTGGGAGAAAAATCAAACTGACATGAGGACACCTTTTCTGATGAACCTACTTTTGACCTTCGTGTGGTTAGCCCTCAGTGGGAATTTCTCCCTGGCAAATACCCTGTTTGGATTTCTGATGAGTTTTGCGATCATGTGGATCATCAGCCTGAATTCAGAAAACAGAAAATACTTCAGGATAGCCCCCAAAACGATCGGCTTTGTGCTTTTCTTTCTGGCCGAATTAACCAAAGCCAACATTCAGGTCGCCATCGAGGTGATGACTCCCAAAAGCACCATGAAACCCGGCATAGTCAGATATCCGCTGGAGGCCAAATCGGATTTTGAAATCACCCTCCTAGCAAATTTGATTTCACTCACTCCCGGCACTTGCAGCCTGGATGTATCGACAGACCGAAAAGTATTGTACATCCATGCGATGTATATTGGTGACAAAGAAAAATTTATTCGAGACATCCAAAATGGATTCGAACGAAGGTTATTAGCCATATTGAGATGATTTACGCCTATTTATATTATGTCATATTGCCTATTCTGACCCTTTCGGTAATCCTGATTTTTTACAGGTTTCTCAAAGGGCCAAGTATCTCCGACCGGGTGATTGCGCTGGATCTCCTGATCACCACCGGAATCGGTATAATCGCGGTTTACAGCATTATCGTAAACCAATCTACATTTCTCGATATCGCCATGATTCTTGCGTTGATCGCATTCCTCAGCACCGTGGCATTTTCCTACTACCTCGAAAAAAAACGAAACAATGAATGAAATAATCATATTACTCCTGATGAGCCTTGGCTCACTGTTCGTTCTTTTGGCCGCCATTGGACTAGTTCGGATGCCCGACCTTTACCTTCGGATCTCCGTCACCACTAAAGCAGCGACTCTGGGCATAGGATTGATTCTGGCTTCGGCAGCAGTTTATTTTCAGGAAACTTCTGTCAGTACCCGGATTTTAGCCATAATTTTCTTTATCCTACTGACTGCACCTGTAGGAGCACATTTATTGGGCCGAGCTTCTTACATCACGGGTGTGCCCCTATGGAAAAAATCCGTCTTAGACGAACTTAAGGGAAAGTATAAGAAAACAGATCATTCGCTCAGCAGCAATGAAAAGTGAAAGAACTTCCTTTACTCTTCCTTGATTGAATAAATGTAGATTTGTAAAATCACGATGCCACTCGCTTTGATCGATAGGCGTTTTATAACATACTCGGAAAAAATTTCAGATTTCCAGATCCATCCAAACCTAACACCCATGAAGATCCGCCTCAGTTTACTCCTCTTCCTTTTTCCGATTTTGGTTTTCTCGCAAGGGAAAACAGACACCATTCAGGTCTACAGCCCGGCAATGAAGAAGCATCTGAAAGCTGCTGTTACGACTCCCTCTTCCTATCACAAAAGCACTGGGAAATACCCTGTGATTTACCTGCTTCATGGCGGAAGCGGCGCATTCAGTGACTGGCATCGAAATGTAAGCGAACCCGGAGTCGTAGGGCGAATGGCAGAGGAATATAACCTGATCATCGTGACACCGGGGGTAGGGCCTGCCAGTTATTATTACGACAGCCCCATGCTGGACTCAGTCAGATATGAGACCTACATTACTTCCGAGCTGATTCCTCATATTGACAAAAATTTTAGAACCTTGGCAAAAAGGGAATCCCGGGCTATCACCGGGCTATCGATGGGAGGCCATGGTGCGATCACTCTTTCAGCAAAACACCCGGAATTATTTATTGCCGCCGGCAGTATGAGCGGGGTAATGAATATCGATACGCGAATGTGGAAAGTGCCCGCCGAATTCAGAACACTCCGTCTGCAGGGGCAACAAGATATGCTCGGACAAGACCTAAACTACGATGGGCCAGAATTCAGTACCTTTACCGCAGTTGGCTTAGTAGACCGAATGAAAGCCAATGGTTTGGCGCTGATCCTTGACTGCGGTGTAGATGATTTCCTGATCGAAACCAATCGGCAAATCCACCAACTGCTTCTGGAAAATGGCACTCCACATGAATACATTGAGCGGCCAGGAGCACATACTTGGCCCTATTGGACAGAGGCCTTACCCGTTCATCTTTTGTTCTTTGATCGATATCTAAAGCGGGAATAAATACCCGAAACAAGGACCTATCCGGGAAATTTCACTTCAATTATTCAGCTAATTTTTGCTTTTTGCGAAAGCATAATCCCCCACTATGTCCAAATTTGATCCGATAAGACCTTTTTATGAAGCCGAAGCCAATGCGGCGATTCGTCAGATCATTGACGATCCGATGCTGGAGGCCATGATGAATTTTACTTTCCCCAATGACAATCCATCTCACTGGAAAGACCTGATGCGACACACTCACTCGCTGCGGGATTTCCAGATTAATTTTATTTATCCTGCCTTGATGATGGTATTGGAGAAAAGCTCCGATGGATTGACTACCGGAGGCTTTGAAGCCCTTGAACCCAATACGGCCTATTTGTTTGTTTCCAATCACCGGGACATCATCCTGGACACTTCTTTGTTAAATGCCTGCATTTATGAAAAAGGCTTGGTCATGACTACTTCGGCAATTGGAGATAATTTGATCAAAAAACCTTTCCTTCACACGCTTTCCCGCCTCAATCGAAATTTTGCGATTCGAAGGGGATTAACCGGCCGGGCTCTTTTTGAAAGTTCCCTGATGGTATCCGAATATATCCGCAAGTCATTGCTAAATGAAAATCGTTCGGTATGGACTGCCCAACGGGAAGGCAGAACCAAAGACGGAAATGACGTCACCCAAAAGGGTGTTCTCAAGATGCTGACCCTAGCTGAGGATGGCGATAATCCCTTTGGATTTTTTGAGAAAATAAGGCTGGTTCCGGTATCTATATCTTATGAATATGACCCAACAGATATCCTGAAGATGCCTGAACTTTTAGCTAAATCCAGAGATGAAAAATACATCAAGCACGAAAATGAGGACTTTGTCAACCTTCTTCGGGGACTTTTGGGGACAAAAAAGCGAATCCACATTCAGGTAAATGGAGTAATCGATCAGGAGATTAAAGCAATCTCAGCATTGGAAATCTCCCAATCCGAAAAGCTATCACAATTGGCATCGCTCATCGATGTTAAAATCTGGGGCGGATACAAGCTTTGGCCGAGTAATTATATCGCCCATGACTTGCTCTACGGCAGTGATAATTTTTCGAGCTATTATACAAAAGATGAAAAAGAGGCTTTCGAAAAAAGACTGCTTGGAAAAGTTGATACCAGCAATCCAGTTTTGGTAAAAAGCTTCCTATCTATGTATGCCTACCCGGTAGACAACAGTCTAAAGGCAAAGGAATTGGACAAAAAAGAAGCTGTCTCAAAAGGACTGTAGGTGTCAGCCTGACACTTCGACTCCAGTCACCCTGAGTCTAAAATATTCTGCGAACATACAAAATGGAAATGACAGGGTTTTGCACACCAAGTAAGTCAATAACTGTAAAACCACGTTTGATTTAGTCTGCGTAAACAAAACATCGATCGGAAGGGCGCGGTGGGAGGATTTGCCAGCGAGCCAGCGTTCGGCCTTGTGCGGTGGGAGCTTTGGCAAATCTTGACCTTTTGGTTCTTTTGGGTTA